>CAVXIM010000008.1:0-486338 GCA_963761945.1 uncultured Acidobacteriota bacterium
AGCGAACGCCCATAAAACATGGTGGAATTCTTATCCGGCGTACCCGCGTGGATGCTCAGTGGAGTATAGCCATCGACTCAGGCCCTGACGCTCTTCACAATGGGCAGCTATGGCCCATTGTGGGGCGCGTTGTAATCGGCGATGGGTATTTGTTCGTCTGGCGGATTCAAAGCGATGATTCGCACGCCCGCGTAATGCGCCCTGAGCCATGCGACCATTTCTTCTCGCTTGGAGCTTGGGGCTGCATGACCCAGCGTAAAGAACGTGAGGTCCTCGGCTCGTATCTGAGCGACTGCGAGCAAGGTCTTGGCCGGATCATTCCCAATCACCGACAAGACGCCGAAGCCAATCGACTGCAGCAGGTTCGCTCGCTGGGATTTTGCGCGCCTCGCGGACTGAGGTTAATTTTGCTCTTTCGGTAAGCCTGGGAGAAGCCGCTCCAGCGCCGGGATCAGTTCCTTTCCCGCCTCAGATTTCGAGACGTATCCGTCCGCAAGCATCCGAGCGCCAGCGGCAGTTTCACCGGGTCCGACCACGGTGAGAAAGAAGATTTTGGTTCGGGGCCGGCCTGAAATCCCCAGTATCCGAGAACACCGTTTTTCGAGACTTGGCCATATCGGCTTTAACTGATGATATTCTGCCGCCGTATTCAGGTTGCCCCGAATGCTCTCCGGGTTACGGCGAAAGTAGGCAAGCTGTGATCAGTCATCTCGGTATTTGGTCGCCGTCTGAAGGTCAAATGAAGTGCTTCGTCTGGGGTCACTGTGCAGCATACCGAACAGTCGAGAAGTTGGGTTGGATGCGCTTTGAGTTTCCAGAACACTCTCGCGTTGTCATTATGCGTCCCGATTGGAACAAGATGGTCATTCTCGACACCAAAAGCAAAGAATATATATGGCAACCGTATCCGCACGAACATACCCCGGCGTACACCGAGTGCAAAGCATTTGCGTTATTTCTAGACGACAGTAGCCCGGCAGAACACGCGGAGGAACGCCTGCTACCCTTAGATGGAAGCACGTTTGAAATTCCGTCTGATTATAAAGAAGTGGCGTCAATGGTTCTCCGCCGATTCCCTCCACCGTGGCCTTTCCGTCTTGGGGACGTGATATTAGAGAAGCCAATCTAATTTCAGCTTGCCCGAGAAGATGCACTGAGTCTGATTGGTTTGCACCTGTTGACAGGTTACCTTGGGCCAAGTCTCGCAAAGTCGTGCCGGCTCAACCGGTCGATGCAACACCACCTGGTATAAATCTTTCCTCTAAAGGTGGTGTTCATGTTGCACGCGAGACGATGGAAGCTGTCTTCGGCCCAGCGGGCCGATATGTGGAACCGTTGGAAAGCGGGGCAGTCCTTACATGCGATTGGTCGAGCGCTGGGCAAGGACCAACACGTCATTCATTTCCTATTGGCGCGCCACGGAGGAATCGCTCCGGCTGCTCGTCGCCGTTCGCGGCGGGTACTCACCTTGGCCGAACGCGAAGACATCTCGCGAGGGATCGCTGGCGGTGGCTCGCTTCGACAGATCGCGAAACGTCTGAGTCGCGCGGCATCCACGATTAGTCGAGAGGTCGCCCGCCATGGCGGGCGCGCGCCGTATCGCGCCAACCAAGCCGATCAGCAGGCCTGGGAGTCGGCCCTGCGGCCCAAACCGTGCGTGCTGGCCACCAACCGCAAGCTGCAAGAGATAGTCGCGAGTAAACTGATGCAGGACTGGTCGCCGCAACAAATTTCCGGATGGCTGAAGCAGTCCTATCCGGATGATGAGAGCTTGCGCGTGTCCCACGAAACGATTTATCGCAGCCTGTTCATCCAAGCGCGCGGGGCGCTGAAACAGGAGCTGGTGAGGCATCTGCGCTCCCAGCGGCGGATCCGTCGCTCGCGGCACTCCAGCGTTCACGGGCACTCCCAAGGCCGGATCGTCGATGCCATTTCCATCCGGGAACGACCCGCGGAAGTCGAAGATCGTGCCATTCCCGGTCATTGGGAGGGCGATCTGTTGCGCGGGGCGCGCAACAGCCACGTGGCTACGCTGGTGGAGCGTCAGTCGCGCTTCTGCATGCTGGTGAAGGTGCCCGGCAAAGATACGGCTACGGTAGTGGCCGCCCTGATCCAGCACGCGGGCCAACTCCCGGCGGAGTTGCGTCGCTCGCTGACCTGGGACCGCGGACTGGAGATGGCCCAACACAAAACCTTCACGATGGCGACGGATATGCGGGTTTACTTCTGCGATCCGCAGAGTCCCTGGCAGCGTGGCTCAAACGAAAACACAAACGGCCTACTGCGGCAATACCTGCCAAAGAACGCCGACCTGTCCAGGTTTTCGCAATCGGAGCTGGACGAGATCGCTCTGCGACTCAATGCCCGGCCACGACAAACGTTGGGATTTCAAACTCCAGCAGATAGACTGCAAGCCAGTGTTGCGTCGACCCCTTGAGACCTCCCGGGTTCTCGGAAACTGGCCCGCCGCGCCCCCCGCCCCAGGGTGTAGCGTTTTCCCCTCAAGTGGTATTACCCCCTCAAGGTATTAGGGGGTGTTATACGAGCATGCCAAAAGTACCCCACCTGTGCAGCAAGTCTAGTCTCGGCATAATCGGGTGTCAGTGCCGTGAGGGGGTAGGCTATACGGACTGGAAAAGTGCTACACCCAAGGCGTAGCGGCAAAACCGTTGTAGGCCCAATGTGGAAAGGCTCTGTTGTGCCACTTAGCCGGTTTGCTTCTTGCAACGAATCTCTTGAAACTAACCAGTTGCCGAGAATGTTTTCGTGTTGGTTTGGATTTTATTAGGTTGAGCTATTAAGGGAAGAGCTGCTTTCACGCGAGTGCCGTTCTGGCCGGACTGGATTCCAATACCCCTGCGAGGTCTTTCACCCGTTCGCGCATTCCCGTGAGGCCAATGCCCGGTTGAAACGCTCCTGAAGAGACAACGGCGTCGCCTTTACCTTTACCGTGATCTTCTACCTCCAGCCATGCCTGCTGTGCGTCCGCACCGAGTTTGACGATGGCGGTCTTGCTGCCCGAATGCCGATGGATGTTTGTCAGCGATTCCTGCAGAACTCGAAACAGAACCAGCTCGACATCTTCCCCAAGCCGTCCAATCTCTTCCGGCACTTTCATTTCTACCCGAATCCCACTGCGGACTACGAAGCCATCGACATAGCAGCGAACCGCTGAGGCCAGTCCCAATTCTTACAGCAAGGGCGGATGCAGGAGTTGCGACATGGTTCGAATCTCGGAGATGCATTGCTTGGTGACCTCGACAGCTTCGTCCAGTTTCTCTGTAAGCGGAACGGGTAGGTCCTTGGCATCGTTTTGGATTCTAGCCAGCGCCATGCTCACAGCGGCGAGATACTGGCCGGCGCTGTCGTGCAACTCGCGGGGCGATCTTGCGCCGCCCTTGGGTGTATCGACTATGGAGTTGCAGATGCCGTATTCGAATAGGGGCCTGCGGTGCCGACAGCGTCGACAGCGCGTACGCGATAGGTGTAAGTGATGCTGTGCGTCAGGTTCCTGTCATTGTACAGAAGCGTAGCCGGCGTCCCGATCTGCGAGAATGCCGTGCATCCCGCGCCTTGGCAGCGCTCGACCAGGTAGTTCGCTATCGTTCCGCCCGTTTCCGTTGACGCGGTCCAGTTGAGGTTCACTTGGTTCGAATTTCCCGCAGCCACCGATGGATTCACAGCCACAACCACGGCTTGCCACGTCGTGGATCCGTCCACGCCAAACGTCGCGCTGTAACTTCCGGGCGTTACGGCCAACTCGGTCTCAGCGTCCAGGAAGTTCGAAGCTGCTCCCGGCTGAGCCGTGAACCCTGCACCGGAGACCCACGTTGTGTGCTGCGAGCTCTTCGCAAATCCGATCAACAGGTTGTCGCTTGTGGCCGTCGTGATAATCGGGCTGGTTACATCGAGTGTCTGGGTTCCCCCGTCATCGCCGATCGCTGAAACCGCCGCAATCGGCGTCGCCGCATTCGATCCTTGCACCACGATCACAGAGATCACCAGCGAATCGGCACCGGACAAGTTGATCGTAATCGTGTGAGCGGAGCCAACCCCGGACGGTCGCGAATACCACACCTGCGTACGAATATCATCGCCCAGCGCTGTGCTGGTCGGCCCAGCGATGGAAATCCACGTATTGCCAAAACTGTCCGAAGGGGTCATCGTCATGCCCATGTGCGACGACGCGCAAATCACGATCAAATCTCCTCCCGTGCTATCGAACGCCGCCGTCGTGTGTGAAGAAAGGGACGTTGCGTTGATATATGCCTGCGTCGCAATAACCACCGGGCCGGGAGCGCCCGCAATCGCAGTCAGATTTCCCGGCACCGACGGTGTCGGCGTGCCAGAGGTCTGTGTCGTGGCCACCGCTGTATTCGAGTACGGCCCAAAATTATTCGAGGTATCTTGCGCGCGCACACGGTAACTAAAGGTCGTCGACGACGCTAACCCAGTATCGTTGAGCGCCGTTGTCGTCGATGTTCCCACCGTCACAAAATTCGTACAGCCTGCGTTCTGACAACGCTCCACGGAGTAGCTCGCGACCGTTCCGCCCGTTTCTGTAGCGGCTGTCCACGACAAATTGATCTGCATGCTCGATACAGCTGTCGCCGTCAGGCCGCCCGGGGCTGTCGGCGCAAGAGCGGGCAATGTTGTCGTAGTGGCAACAGCCGAATAGGGGCCAAGCGTATTCGATGTATCTTGCGCGCGCACACGATAGCTGTAACTCGTTGAGGCCGTCAGACCCGCATCCCCAAACGAAGTTGCCGTCGTGGTCCCGACCTGCGCGAAAGTCGAACATCCCGTGCCCTGACAGCGCTCGATCAGATAATTTGCCACGGTTCCGCCGGTCTCCGTTGAGGCTGTCCACGACAAGTTGACCTGCGTGCTCGACGCAGCCGTTGCCGCCAAATTACCCGGAGCGGTCGGCGCGGGGATAGCCCCCGACGCCCTAAATGCCACGACCTGCATGATCCACACATCGGCGCGCGCGAGCACCGCGGTTGCGTGGTAAGAACCCGTGCTGGAGACGATTTCGTCTTCCAGAATATCCGCGTCTGGATTTGTGATGATCCGTCTTGTATAACCTGTTCCCGCGGCAGAGGTGCTGGACGCGACAGTGTTAGCGCCCACGAGGAGGTCGTTTGCGTTTGTGGTGGTCAGCGCTCCGCTGTCACTTGTGGCAGAGTTTCCCGTAGCGCTCGCCGCCGCATCCAGTGGATTATTCCTATCCAGCCCCGTGTACTCGGCGATTCGCACATCCGGGTAATTCGCGATGGCGCTAAACTTCAGCGTCACGGTATTTGCGCCCGCGGCTGCCGGCGCGATGTTTTTGGCGTAGTAGACCGATTGCGTCAATGTGCCCGTCACCACAGTCGGTCCCGCCGCGAGCGTGTACAGATTTCCCTTTGTGTCCGTGACCGAACTAACCGTGGCGGTCGTATCATTCCACCCCACGACGACAACGTTCAGATCTCCTGCGCTCTGTGCCAGCGCAAAGGGCACTGTCAGGGTCTGCCCCGAAGCCGGCAATGTCGCGTTCACCTGCACAAAACCGACCGTGGGAGGTGGCGCAGCAGTGAGAGTGGTTGCACTCGATGTGGCGGAATATGGTCCCGTATTATTCGCCGTGTCCTTGGCTCGTACGCGGTAGGTGTAGCTCGTCGATGCGGCGAGCCCCGTGTCGTTGAACGTCGTCGTTGTGGGTGTGCCGATTTGTGCAAAGGTCGTGCAATTTGCGCCCTGGCAACGCTCGACCAAGTAATTCGCGATGGTTCCGCCGGTTTCGGTGGCCGCCGTCCACGACAGATTGATCTGCGCGTTCGAAACGGCCGTGGCCGCGAGACCCGCCGGGGCCGTCAAAATCGGGGCCTGCGTCGTCGCACTGGCCGTGCTGGAGTATGGGCCCGGATTCGTCCCGTCGGTGGCCCGTACCCGATAGCTGTAACTTGTGGACCCCAGCAATCCCGTATTACTAAACGTTGTCGAAGCACTAGTGGCAATCTGCGCAAAGGCCGTACAGCTTGCCCCTTGGCACCGCTCGACCAAGTAATTGGTGATCGTGCCGCCGGTCTCAGTCGCCGCCGTCCACGACAGATTGATCTGCGTGTTTGAAACGGCCGCCGCTGTCAGATTCCCCGGCGCAGAAGGCAGCGGTCCCGCCGGGGTCACAGTGGTCACGGTGCTCGAGTACGGTCCCAGATTGGTTCCGTCTGTCGCTCGTACGCGGTAGGTGTAGCTCGTCGATGCGGCGAGCCCCGTGTCGTTGAACGTCGTCGTTGTGGGTGTGCCGATTTGTGCAAAGGTCGTGCAATTTGCGCCCTGGCAACGCTCGACCAAGTAATTCGCGATCGTCCCGCCGGTTTCGGTGGCCGCCGTCCACGACAGATTGATCTGCGCGTTCGAAACGGCCGTGGCCGCGAGGCCCGCCGGGGCCGTCAAAATCGGGGCCTGCGTCATCGCACTGGCCGTGCTGGAGTATGGGCCCGGATTCGTCCCGTCGGTGGCCCGTACCCGATAGCTGTAACTTGTGGACCCCAGCAATCCCGTATTACTAAACGTTGTCGAAGCACTAGTGGCAATCTGCGCAAAGGCCGTACAGCTTGCCCCTTGGCACCGCTCGACCAAGTAATTGGTGATCGTGCCGCCGGTCTCAGTCGCCGCCGTCCACGACAGATTGATCTGCGTGTTTGAAACGGCCGCCGCTGTGAAGCCTGTCGGGGCCGTCAACGTTGGAGCCGCTGTAGTTCCCGTCGCGGTATTCGAATAGCCACTGAAGTTGTTCGCTGTGTCCGTCGCTCGCACGCGATAGGTGTAGTTCGTCGATCCCAACAATCCCATATCACTAAACGCCGTCGAGATGCTCGAGCCGATCTGTGTAAAAGTCGAGCAACCCGTTCCCTGGCAGCGCTCGATTAAATAATTGGTGATCGTTCCCCCGGTTTCTATTGCCGCCGACCACGTCAAATTCGCCTGGGTGTTGGTCGTTCCGGTCACGGTCAAGTTTGCTGGCGCAAGAAACGTCGGGGCCGGCGTTGTGGCCGCGGCCGTATTCGAATACGCCCCAGGAGTGTTTCCCGTATCCACCGCACGCACGCGATAGGTGTAGCTCGTCGAACCCAATAATCCAGTATCACTAAACGCCGTCGAGACGCTTGAGCCGATCTGTGTAAAAGTCGAGCAACTCATTCCCTGGCAGCGCTCGATCAGATAATTTGCAATTGTCCCGCCCGCTTCTGTCGCAGCGGTCCATGTCAAATTAATCTGCGTGTTGGAACTCGCGTTCGCTGCCAAGTTTGCGGGAGCCGTGGGAACCGGCCCTGCCGGCACTGTGGCCGCCGCCACATTGGAGTACGCGCTCACCGTATTAGCGGTATCGATGGCCCGGACCCGATAGAGGTAAGTTGTCGCGGGGGTCACATTCGTGTCGACGTAAACCGGAGTCGCGGACGTCCCTACCTGCGAGAATGCCGTGCATCCTGTGCCCTGACATCGTTCGATTAGATAGTTTGCTACCGTTCCGCCGATTTCCGTCGAGGCGGTCCACGCCAGGTTTACCTGCGTCGGATTAGCTGCTGCCGGCGATGGATTCACCGCCATGACTACGGCCTGCCAGGTCGTCGAACCAGAGATCGCAAAATTCGCATTGTAGGTTCCGGGATTTGCCGCCAATGCCGACTCCGCATCCAGGTAATTCGAAGACGCCCCGTTTTGATTCGCGAATCCTGTTCCCGCGGTCCATGTC
Source organism: uncultured Acidobacteriota bacterium (assembly GCA_963761945.1). Taxonomy (GTDB): domain Bacteria; phylum Acidobacteriota; class Terriglobia; order Acidiferrales; family UBA7541; genus Palsa-189. The sequence continues at coordinate 7,745 of CAVXIM010000008.1, forward strand.
GTACTCAAGCCGCTCTTCCCAAATCCGATCAGAAGATTGTCAGGCGTGCTGGTGGTAATGTTCGGACTCGCGACGCCCAGCGATTGCGTGCCCCCATCGTCCCCGATGGCGGAGATCGCCGCGAGAGGTGTGGAAATGTTTGATCCTTTCACGGCCAGAACCGAAATCACGAGGGAATCTGCCGTCGAAAGACCGATAGTCACTGTATGTCCGGCTCCCACGGTCGGAAATCTCGCGTACCAGACTTGCGTACGCAAGTCGTCGCCGTGAGTCGTGTTCGTGGGTCCCGCGGCGGAAGTCCAGCCGTTCCCGAAACTGTCCGAAGGTGTCATCGTCACGCCCGCATGCGATGACGCGGTGATCACGATCAAATCTGCTCCGGTGCTGTCGAATGGCACCGTCGTGTGCGAAGTCAGCGACGTCCCGCCGACATAGGATTGAGTGGCAACGGCCACCGGGCCTGGAGCGCCCCCAATTGCGGTCAGATTCGTGGGAGGCGTGGGGGTCGGAATTCCTACGCCTTGTGTCACACCCGTCGCCGTGTTCGAATATCCGCTCAGATTATTTGCTGTATCTTTTGCACGCACGCGGTAGCTGTAGCTCGTCGAAGGAATGAGCACCGCATCGTTGAAGGCGGTAGCTGTCGAAGTACCCACTTGGCTGAAACTCGTGCAGCCCGCTCCCTGGCAACGTTCCACCAGGTAGCTGGCAATTGTTCCACCGCTCTCGGTCGACGCGGTCCACGACAGGTTGATCTGCGAACTGGAAATCACCGTCGCCGCAAGGTTCGCCGGAGCAGTCGGGGTCGGCGCCGAGCCCGCTGCGCGAAATGCGACAATCTGCATGATCCACGTCCCGGCCCTCGCCAGTGGAGCAGTTGCGTGATATGCGCCCGTGGCGGTAACCACTTGATCTTCTGCTATGTCGCCATCGGGGTCTGTAATGATTCGCTTTGTGTATCCGGTCCCCGCGGCGGCCGTGCTCGAAACCACTATGTTCCCGCCAACGAGCAGGTCGTTCGGATTCGTTGTCGTCAAGGGGCCGGCGTCGCTGGTTGCGTTGCTACCTGTCGCTCCCGTCGCCACGTCCAACGGATTGTTTTTGTCCAGGCCGCTGTATTCCAGGATTCGCACATCAGGATAGTTCGCCGCACCGCTAAATTTCACGGTTACCGTGTTTGTTCCTGCTGCGGCGGCCGTGATGTTCGGCGCGTAGTAGATCGATTGGCTAAGCGTTCCGGAGACGAAGGCCGGCCCGACAGCCAACGCGTAGGCATTGCCCTTCGTGTCCGTCACGCTTGTCACCGTCGTCGCTGTGTCATTCCATCCCACAATAACGACGTTCAGGTTTCCCGACCCCTGCGCCAATGTGTATGTCGCCACCACCTGCGATGCCGAGGCCGGCAGTGCGGCGTTTGCCTGAACGAAAGTTTGTCCTCGCGCGGTGGAAGGTAAAAAAACAGCCAACATCAGAAGGGTAAAGAATGCGACGGGTGAAACGAAAAGCCCAGAGGTTTTGATCATGCTTTGAAGCGCTGGTGGCCGAGATAACTTTATCCTGGCCTTAACGACGTGACATGTGCACGCGAACTGCCATCAACCGTCAACATCCTGGAACGCAAGAATCCGTAAGTCTTTATTGTGTAGTGTCATATGGAGGGTCAAACCATCCTGCCGCGGGCGCCCCAGGAAGACGCGCGGCGTCTGTAGGCAATATGATGCTCTTTTGATGCAAAGAAATCGTCCTCCTTTCCGCTGATCCCATCGAAACTACCGGCAGATCGAGGATGTTAGACTCGCTGGCGGTGGATTGATCCAAACCGCATGCAGGAAATACCTCGGAGACACTGACGCTGGATGGACAATCAGTGCGGACGACATGCTGAAAGCTGGTAATTACGAGCCCGCAAACCATGCGCTAGTAATCGATATAGCGCCCAAGCGTAAGAATCGCGTAGCTTGATGCCGATTGTGGGCGGTTGACGGCGAATTCGTTGTTCCGGGCCAGCAGTCCCGTTCTCGGAACCTGGCCACGCCGAAAAGCCAGTTGCCGAGAACACCGTTTCTCAGGACTTGGGAAGCAGAAAATCACCCGAGACTAGTGAACGACCCTTTCAGTCCTGGATTCGTCAAAGGGACGGATTTCGTTGCTGGATACGGCGCGGTTATATTGTTCCTCCGTACCGATATAGACATATGCCTCGATCTGCCTCGGCTTGGATTGGCTCTGCGATTGTTGCCATTTGTGAGTGCTGCCCCAGATCATTCCCCCGGCCCCCCACCCCGTTTCTCGCAGAGCATGGAGTGAGCCATCCTGGGAGTAATAGAAATATTCATCTTTGGCCCAGCCTTCTTGGAGCACAGACGACGTAACAAGTAGTCCACTGTCGGGGATTCTGCAAATTAGCGTTCCTTTGTCCATGGGAAATGCGGGTGCATTCGAGTCACCATATTTCACTTCCACCCAGCCAACATATCCATCAGGAATGAGAAATCGAGTGGGTGGCGGGCAATCGACGGCCCCATGGAGACTGCCGCTCCCACGACTAGACTGAACCAAAAGAATCCTGTTAGGAAGGAAGTGCCAACTCCAAGAAAACGCATTCTTCCAGATCCTAGAGAGCTAAATAGGAACCCCAGCACGCTCGGAAAGATCAATAGCAGTGAGAGGATTCTTACGGCTGCTGAACCAAGATATTGAGAAATCTCGACGGATGTCCATGTCAAATTAAGAAGGAACAACGCTCCGACGGCTACCGCCGCGAACCCCATCCCGGCCATCGTCAGCCGAGTTCGAAGGGTTTCGTAGGGACCTGTTCCAGGCTTATGCGCTCTTAACAGTTTCCAAAATATTCTGGCCAGGAAAGCAACCATAACACCAGCAGAACCAAAATTGGATAGAGCCACACGCCGGTTAACACCATGGGCGCATTCTAACTTAGAAACAGCCAAGTCCTGATAAGTCAGGTTCTCGTCATCTGGGAGCCAGTCTCCGAGAATCCCGTTTTTCAGGAGTTGGCAAAAGGTCTGGGGACCGTCGCATATCCTTAAGTGTCACCAGCCTGGTTGCTTTTCCGATGTGCTAACGTATTGCTCCCATGAGCTTCACTTGGTTGCGGGCGCTAAGCGTGTTGATACCGGTTTGTCTTTTCGCCGGGTCGGCGGTCCTGTTGGGCAGAGCAAGAACCTGGTGTACGGTTCTTCAGTTCGTCGGCTCAGGCTGTATCATCGGAGTCGTTCTCGCGCACAGTTCACAGGCGCTTCGGGCGTGGACGAATTGGCTCGCGGTAGTTGGCCTGGCGATCTTCTCGGTCGCCTTTCTGTTCCACGCATTGCTTAAGAAGTGACCTCAGAGCAGCTCTAGCTCGTTGGGCAAAGCACAAAAAAGACGAACTGAAGGCGGAGTAAGGAATCGCATTGAAGGACACGAGTTCGCTGCGATGGTGTAAGCTCAACTGTTTTCACCCGTTTCAAGGGCGCGTTTTCAATTGCCAAGTGCCCGCCGCGAGCTCGGTGGGAATCTCTTCTCACGTGGTGGGATTTATTAGTGTCAGAACCCAGAGCGCGTCAACGTTGGTGAGCGGTGAGGTGTTGATCCCCGCGACATTGAGAAGCAGGTTTCGAAAGCGTGGGATCGACCCATTGCCATCTCTATCTTCCGCCAGCAAACCTGACAGGAACTGTTTCTCTAAACCCAGCTTTTAGGGTGGACACAGCCAGAGCGGGGGCGCGATATCGTTCGTTCTTGCACAACACCGCCCATGCCATCCGGACCACCTTATTAGCTAAGGCCACGATGGCCACGTTCTGGTGCCTGCGCGCCAACAATTGCGCCAACCAGCAACTCAGACCAGAAGTCCTGTGTCGTTGTTGCATCACGCTGCGTGCTCACTGCACGAAGAGTCTGCGTAAGTAGGTGTTGCCCCGTTTGCTGATGCCCCGTAACTTCTGTTTGCCGCCGCTGGAGCACTCACGCGGAACCATCCCGATCCAGGCCGCCAGATCTCGCCCTTTGCGAAACGCGCTTCCGTTACCAACGGCAGCGATCAGCGCCGTCGCGGGTGACTGGGCCGGCGCCTGGGATGGCGGTGAGTCGCTGACAGCCCTCATCTTCTTTGGCTCTTTCCAGGACGACCACATCCAGCTGTTCAATGCGTGCTGTGAGTTGCTCGAGTTCCAGCTTCAGTTGAGACAACAGCAGCCGGAACGAACCGGACAGCGGCAACTCGGCGTCTTCCAAAATTCTGGGAAGCGCCTCATCCACATAACGTCGGCCTTTGGGTAACGTGAATCCACGTTCCAGGAGAAGACTGCGGATCTGGTTGACCACCGCCGTGCGTCGCATTACCCAACGCTCCCGCACCCGATGCAACGATTGCAGGTCCAGTTGGTCCTCGGTCTTGATGGGCACAAAGCGCATCCGCGGTCGTTGCACCGCTTCGGCAATGGCGTCCGCATCGAGGTAGTCGCTTTTGTTGGTCTGCACTTAAGGCTTTACGTACTGCGCCGGCATCAAGCGCACCTCGTGCCCTTGTTCCCGCCCCAGAAAGTGCGATCCACTACCGCACTCTACACACTTCGATAGTCTCTGCGGCGGACCATCCCATTAACTGCGATTCGGAGTGGCCGCACTTCCTGGTGGTTTGTTGACACGCCTTTTGTCGAGGATTAGACTCCGCGCGGATTGAGAGCAACCCACTGCGAGTTCAGGGAGACTCCCATGAAAAACACCATTGATCGGAACCTATGGATCAAGGCATTCGGCGCCTTGGCCGGCCTCTGCTTGCTGGCATTGTGTGTTGGCGTGGGCGCGCAGACGCAAACCGCGCCAAAGTACAAGTTCGATCCGGACTGGCCCAAACCCTTGCCGAACAAGTGGAAGATGGGAGGCGTGACGGGGCTGGCCGTGGACAAGGACGATAACGTTTGGGTGCTGGATCGTCCCAATGACCTGAGAGATATCGAACTCGATGCAGAGACCAACCCTCCCTCGACCGACTGCTGCACCCGGCCTCCCTCGATGATCCACATCGACAAAGAGGGTAATGTAATCGGTTACTTCGATCCGCCTCAAGGGCACGGCATGGCCGTGGACAGCAAGGGATTCGTCTACATCGGAAACGCTGTTGGCGGCAAAGGTAACGTCCGCAAATACGATCCAAAAACGGGCAAAATGCTCGCCGAATTGCCTCGCGCGCCGGAGATGCCGCCAGGCGGCGGTGGAGAAGGCGGAGGCGGAGGGGCGTCCCGAGAGCGCACACCGGGCAAGGGCGGCCCCGGTCCCGGCGGAACATTTCCTTCCAACCCGCCCAAGCCAGCCGATCCGGCAGCCGTAGCAGCCTTCCGCGCCAAGTATCCTCCGACGACTCCGATGATCGTGGGTGGCATCGAAGAGGTTCGGCTTGACGAACCTGCTCACGAGCTTTACACGGCCGATAATTATCTGGGCGGACGTGTGATGGTGTTTGAGTTGGATACGTTCAAGTTCAAACGGGGCTGGGGCGCTTATGGGCACAAGCTGTCGGAAATCACCACCGATGACAAAGACCGTGCTTACGTCCCCAACGGGCCCGAGCCGAAGGAATTCAGGAACCACCTCACGCTGAACATCTCAAAAGATGGGCTGGTTTATGCCGCCGACCGGGGAGCCAACCGCATCGATGTCACTACGAAGGAAGGCAAGTTCGCGAAGGAATTCATCCTGGCTCCGTCTACGGCGGTGCCTCCGCCGCCGGACCACCCGCTCCCAAACACGGGCAAGGAAGGTTCCGCCGGTGGCGTGGGCTTCTCTGTCGACCCGCAGCAGCAGTTCTTATTCATTTCCGATCTCTCAAACAACCACGTATGGTTCCTCAACCGCGAGGATGGCAAAGTCGTGGGCACGCTCGGTAGCATGGGCCAAAACGGCGGCCAATTCTTCGGGCTGCACATGATCGCCGTCGATTCGAAAGGCAACATCTATACCGGTGAGGTTTTCAACGGCGAGAGGGTGCAGAGGTTCGTGCCGGTTAAGTAAGAGAAAAAGGTAACCTCAGCCAACGATGGTTTTCGTAAACGACGGAAACTGTTAGAGACAGAACCAAGGACGCGTTGCTTTGCTCGCGCAATTCGCAAGGTCTGCTCTGAAATCCCTACCCGCCGGATCAGTTCCGCGAGCGGAACGCCTGCCTCTGCCTGCTTCAGAACCGCCACGATTTGTTCAACAGTGAATCGCTTCTGTTTCACGGCAAATCTCCCTTCTGGGGTGTTAGATTTTGCCGGAAACTCAGTCTCAGCGTGGATCGAAAATACCGGGGCCGCTCACTGCCCCAAGGCGGGTCTCATCATTCGTTTTTTCGCCCGGGGGAAGTCAGAGTGGGCTCGATCTTGCGAAGGTGCCCGTACATGAGCTCTTCTACAAACGGCACACAGTTGTACTCTCCGGCTAAACTATTGAAAATATGGTAGGCCCATGCGGGCTCGAACCGCAGACCTCTATTTCTTTCTTGAATTAGCTATGGCCGGGCGGCTCACCTGCTTGTCAAATTCCGCCTGCTCTGAGGGTGAGCAGATCATCTCCCGGAGATCGAAATCGGCTGGTTGCAACCGCAAAGGGAATTTATTGAGGGCATTCCAGGGTTTCGTATACATCTTCGGATCGATGATCGTTAGCGTGAGCTCCAGGATGTCGTGGTTCACGCGGTGGAAGCGCTCTTCCACTCGCAAGTCGCTGCTATGCGGACGCCCCGCATTGTCGATCCAGGTTCTTTCATCGAGTCCGGTCGTCTCGATGACAAACGTGGTATCGTCCTCCCACTTGCCGATCGAATAGCCGTACCATCGTGGTTCCGAAATATCCTCAGGGGGAAACCCTCGCCCGTCCGTCCAGACGCTGCGAAATGTCCGATCATTTTGATAAGAGATCAGCACCTGCTTTTCAGTCTGAAGGATTTGTATCGCTCTGAGGTTAAAGAGTTCTATGCGCGGAAACCCGATTGGGTCACAGATATCAAATGGATCATTATTGAGCGCGATGGGAACCTCTGTGGTTCCAAATCCGGGCTTATGAGATTTCCATGTTTTTTCCCCCAGAGGGGTAAAAGGCAACTGATGCTCGGGTTTATTGTCTGACGGGTATTGCAGGGCGCCGTATTGTTGGACCCCGGCCCGCCATCCCGCGGCCGGTTCCCAAATTCCAGACAGGTCATGGCGAGGAGCTGGCGCCGACTTCTGATCTTTCGGCGGCACGGGCACTTCCTTGTACCAGCCGTCGACATGCTTCTCCTCGTTTTGTGCGACCGGCGGAGCATTTGGATCGGGCGCAGGAAACGGCGTTCGCGGAGCATTTTGAGTACGTGCCAGAAGCGAAAACATCGATGCTGCAAGTACAACTGCCGGGATCACGAAGCGGTTCAACATGTCGGAAATCCTTTGCATGGCATAAATCTCAGCTCTGGATTCATACAAAGCATCGCTTGAATACGCACGACCCCTCGGGTCGAGGGGCTCCTCACTCTACCCGCGTAACCACGTGCCGTTGGCGAGCATGACTCGCTGGATACGCCCGACCGGCGCGCCGTTGTCGGGCGTTATCATGAAAACCGTGACCTCATCCCCGGGCTTGAACGTCTTCTTGTTTATGCCAAAGTTGATGAGGCTGGACGGAGCGTTCCACTCAACAATCCAATTAACTACGGTTCCGTGGTCATCCTTTACATCAATCTTCAGCAAGGTATGGGGACTGAGCCAATCCCATTCCGTCACGGTTCCCTTCAAAGTAAGTTGTTTCGCATGACCGTATGACGCGTTCCCGTGGTGTGCGACCACCGGAACGGAAACCGCCAAAAGACCAATCATCAAGAGGAAACTCAACCCAACCCCATTTTTCATGTCTTCCTCCAGATTTCTGCCCGAACGGTAGGACTATTCTACTGGCTTGCCGGAATATACGCTTTGGCTGTCTCCGCGGTCAATTCGTTCGTTCTTGTTCAGGTCTCTTGAGCCAGCCTCTCATGTCGAAACCCTCGAAGTGAGAGTGCCAAATACGCTGTCGATCGACTTAAGCAACATAGAAAGCAAACTGATCACAATTGTCACAAGGCTTCAACAGGAGCGGTGGAGGCGTATTACTGCTGTCGAGCTTTTCGAATGACGATGGATGTTGGTCAGTCCCTCCTGAATGGTTCTAAAAATCCGAGCGTGATCATTGAAATCGCGCTTACGTTCAGTGACAGGACGTGGCAACGATTGATAATTTCCGGATTGCCTGTCAACCTTCCCGAGTTGGTCCAGGCCCGGAGATGCGTGGAGCGCCTGCTCGACAATGTCAGCCTCCGCCGAGCGCTGAACACGCAGCTTGACATAACGCATAATGGCGTATATAACGCCTATAGGCGTATGATTAAGTTTCGATACGGAAGGATTGAAGTTGAATGCGCAACCGAGGAGGAAGCTACCCACGTATTTCAGCAAATGCTGGCGGAGGATGAAAAGAGGCGCCTTCGGAATCGATCCGTATTAGAGGTTGCGATCGCGTCAGTGATTAGCAATGACAAATCGGATGCCGCTTCTTGGACCGGCGAGCTGTTCTGGAAATTCATCGATAGCCTAGGCGATACGCAAAAGCGGGTCCTCAGCGCATTGGTTCTCAAGCGGTCGCTAAGCGACAAAGAGTTGCGACAATTGTTGAAATTGGACGACAACAAGCAATTGGCCGGCGTGTTGTCGGGCATCAGTAAGCAGGCGGCGGCCCATAACGTCTGTGCGCGCTCTGTGTTCCGGATTGAGAACGAATCCAAGTCGGGAGAAATCGCGAAAACCTACGCTGTGTCACTTGATTTTTTGCGGCTCGCCAATGAGATGAACTGGCCCGACGAAGGTGACAGCACTGCTTAACATTAATGCCGAACGGGTTGGGCCCAAAGAAATCAATGTGCATGAACTGCTCTTATCTAAAGATCGAGCGATGCCATGAATAACTCCTACGACGTGGGCTATAGGAAACCGCCGAAACGCAGCCGATTCCAGCAAGGGTCCTCGGGCAATCCGCGGGGCCGGCCGAGAGGCAAGCGCAATATTGCTACAGTCCTAACAGAAGTCTTAGAAGAAAAAATTGTAATTACTGACGGGGGAGTGCGGAAGAGGGTCACAAAACTAGAGGCTGCGTTGGTGCGATTGGTCGATAAGGCGGCCTCGAATACTTTTGCTCTCGGGCGACCGAGATGGAATCGCGCGCTCGATGATGGTCGTTGGTAAGAAAGCGCTCCCTGTTTCCGGAGAGATCTCGATAACCCGCTTTTCGTGTAAGCCCTTGTGAATACTAGCTTTGTGTTTGAAAGGCTCGACCTACGGTTCCCTGATATTTACTGTAAATTCCCTGTTACCGCAGGATGATCCGGCGGGGGAAATCTCCCGAAAATCCTTATCGCACAGAAGATTGCCCGGAAAAATGAGCAGGAGGCATTCTAGGCTTTCCCTGTATTTTTCCCTGTTTTCAAGGCAAACCGAATGCTTCAATTTCGGCACGCAGCTTGAACGCTCGAGAGGACGCGGCTCCGCCAAACCCGTCACACCTCCTATTAATGTCCAGATAACAGGATAGAGAACGACCGAACAGCGCTTCGGTCAGCGCCAGGAATCGGTTGCGCGTCGAGGAAGCGAAACTACAAAACGAACTCAGGTTTCTCTTTTGCGATCAGGCAGTTAGCTTCTGCACAATCACGAGGCACTATGGCCAACGCGATGAGCAAAGGCTCGCGCCTGATGAGGGGAGTGGTTACGTTTGGGGTTTGTCGATGCATTAGGACTCGTATCTACCGGTTTGCCCGAGTCCGCCCAAACTTGCCCCATCCCTTAAGCGGGTTCAGAGCGGACACGGATAGATGGATAGAAGATTGATACGATTGAGTTTGCTTATCTATAGTGGCTCGCGGACATCAGCGAGTCGGTGGTTCCTTTTTTTGATTGCTTGCCCCGGTGCGGCACCCCGAACGGGTCTGTGACTGTGGGGGCAGCGAAATGTTAAATTGAGAATGCCTGTCCGGCCGGTCATCTGAGCTGGGGAATTATTGGGACAAAGAATTATTGGGACAAAAGACAGCGTTCGCCATTCACTCCTGGGCAAGCGAAGACACTTGTTCCAATCCTGTTCCGCTGACCAGTATCGCCGCCGCGAGCATTCCTCCTAAACTTTTAGTACCAGCCAAACCAAGGCACGCGGGTATGCGTTCAAACCTCTCGCCGACCGCACGGATATTTCTGGGTCTCGCTGCTGCACTGATGGTCAGTGCAATCGTGGTGGGAGGTCTCATGCTGCGCAATTCGCGCCGGGCTCGATTGTCGCAAACCGCCAGCCTCGGGCAGGCCGCCCAAGTGGTCAATGGTGTAGCTGCTGTCCAGGAACTGGCTGAGCCGTGGTCCTCAAAGACTTTCGTCTTTCATAGCCTGGAGACCAAAGAGAATATTTCTTCGATGGTGATTCGCTTACCTGAAGGCCCACCGGATCAACCGGGTTCCTACTGGGCTTTCTCCACGCAGCCACTCTTCGGGAATTGTCAGCTCGAATACATCACTGATTTGCAAAAGCTCTCGTCTGACTACAAGTTTGACGCAAAACATCCCATGGTCGGCGATCCCTGCAGCCATGCCATTTTTGATCCACTTCAGATGGCAGACATGCCCAAGGGCGCCTGGGCTCGCGGGGCCATTGTGAAGGGCTCCGCCTTCCGTCCTCCTCTCGCGATTGAAATCCAGATCCAGAGCGACCAACTCGTCGCCGCCAAAATGGAGTAGAGACCTGATGAGCGCCTCCTCAATCCTTAATGGGTCCGTTCGGAACCCGGCTTTTAGCCTGGGTATCCTTCTCGGAGTCTGTTTCTCCGGGCTAGGTCTGGCTTGGCTCCTTTTAGCAAACCGCGTGCCGCATCTCGATCAATTTGCCTCCGACCGTAACCTTGCTCTAGCCATCGCCTTCGTGCTGTTAGGGTTGGTACCGGCTTGCCGGTTCATGAAATCCCCCGGGCGGAGTTTTCTTTCCGGCATCACTGCCTGGTCAATTCTCACAGCGATGTACTTCGTGGCGGAACTTGGCTTCCCGAGACTTGCGACACGCCTCAGCGCTTTTCACCTCTTCGTTCTCGGCTGCATGGTCTTTGGCCTCTTGGCCGCGTTGACCTGGGTAATGAATCTCGTAATCATGCTTCGCCAAGTGCGGCACCAGCCAATAGATAAGCGGATCGGTCTCAGGTACGAACCCAGTTCCGGGTAGGTCAGCATCAAGGAGATTGTCAGGCTATTGGCCCAAGGACGCACAAGTAAGGAAGTCGCGGCAACGCTTGGCATAACGCACAAAACAGTGGAAACGCACAGGAACAACATCCACCACACTCCTCGCGCTTGAATGAATAGGCTGCGATAAATCGTTTCGTGGGACACGCTCATGCTCTCGTCCCTGGGATACTGGTTCTTCAGTCATCCGGAAATCTGTTCCGGCGACCAGTCCAGGATCAGTTTACCCGCAACGATCTTCTGCAGCTTCCCGTGAATGGCCAGTAGGCACACTTTGGGCCGTAAGGCCGACTCCCAGGCCGGGTGATGCGCATCATGGGCGCGATAGGCAGGAGCGGCACCATGGCGGGTGACCTCCCGGCTCACCGTCTAGCCCTCACTCTAGCGGAGCGAGAGGCATCTCTCGAGGATTCGCTTCCGGTTCGTCGATGCGTGAGATAGCCAAAGGTCTGCAAAGGTGGTGTTTATGACGCAAAGGAGACGGGTGAAGCTTTCCGTGAACCAACGGACCGAGATGTGGTGCCATTGGAAGGCGGGGCAGTCATTGCATGAAATTGGACACGCCTTTGGCAAGCCGCATAACTCGATTCGCTTTTTGTTGTTGTCTCGCGGAGGGATTCCTCCAGCAGTTCGCCGACGCTCTCGTCTAGCCCCGTGGACACCGCCCGCGGAGAAAACATTCATAGATGGTGTTGCATCGCCCGATTGAGCTGGCACCGCTTTTCGGGAGTTATCCTCAGCCAACCCTGACTTCAACGTCGGCGTCGTGGTGTATAAACCGCGGTGAGATTTGGCATCGGGTCGTCTCGATTCGGATAGGTTTGATCCATACGAACGCGTGTGGGTGCAGGCTACGGGCTAGTTTTCCCTCCGGCGACATCCCTCTGCCTTTTGTTAAAAGCTTGTTCCTCCGAGGGGACGCAGATTTCCTGCTCAAGCTCCAGTTTCGGATTCAGTTTCCAGGTCTTCACTTCGCTGACCCAAGGCTGCGTATAAGTCTTGGGGTCCGTTAAGGTCATAGTGAGCTGTAAAGTGGTGTAATCCGCGCGCCGGAAGCGCTCTTCCAGGCGCATCTCATCGCTATGCGGATCGCCAAAGTGATCGAGCCAGCTCCTGTCGTCAAAATCGGTGGACTCGACGACGAAAGTGTTGCCTTCCCATCTCCCCACAGAATATCCATTCCACAGTGGTAACACCAAATCCTTAGGAGCCGCGCGGCCATCGGTCCAGATGGTGCGCCACACTTCGTGATATTGGAAGTGTTGTACCACCCTGTTGGGAAGCTGAATGATCTCCATGGGTCTTACCGGATCAAACATGATGCGCGGGTAGCCGGAAGGATCGCAATTCCCGATGGGATCATTTCCGAAGGCGGGGGGAATGGCTCGGCGCCCATATCCGGGTTTTGTCTCGTTGAACTTGGCCTGGCCCCAAGCAGTCATGGGAGGAGTGTCACTGCTCAGCGTGAATATTTTTTGGCGCTGTAATACCCAAACTCCCGAGAGGTCATGCGGATCAAAACGTGGAGCCGCTGGTGCTTGCTCCTTTGTCGGGGCTTCGTTATTCGAACGGCCCTTCTTTACGGCTTCGGGGGCTTGCGAGCTTGGCGCGGTTTGACCCGATAGGTGGAAAGAGAAGGCCGAGAGCAATATTAACCCGATCGTTATGGCTGTGAGGTGATTCTTCACCCTTGAGTCTCCTTTTACTCGAGGGCAGCGCCCGCCAATGTCTTTACCTGCCCGTTGGGAAACTCGATCTTCTGGAGGAATCCACGAGGAGTGTGAGCCTTGGAGGGCCAGACCGTTACCGTGATCTCGTCGCCTGGCTTGAGGCTATTTCTTGTCCATCCACTCTTTGCAAGAGTGCTGGGATTAGCAGTTTCGGCTCCCCAATTCACGGCGTCGCCCTTTTCGTCTTTAACGTCAAAATAGATCTGCGAGTGGGGATTCGACCACACAAACTCCGTCACGGTTCCCTTCAAGACGACCGGCTTTTCCATATCGTACGAGACATGAGATCCGTGATGCGCGTAAATCGGCGAGACGGGAAGCAGTCCGAGTAGCGTTAGGCACATTGCTATCTTCATTTTCATGTGCACCTCCTGAAGACTCCGGCGGAATCTGTATAACGGCTTTGGCGGCTCGTCCGCAATATACGCTCGGCCAACTGTATTCGCAATGTACTCGATGGAACGAATCGTGAAAGAGATAGGACTTGCCTACACATGTCAGGCTGCGCATTTCATGTAACGGGGCCAGTTTCCGAAAATCCCGTTCTCAGGCCCTGGCCCAATATGATCATTTAAGGAAACAATCAAATTTCTAGGATCGCTTGCCTTTTTTTTCGTGCTTGTGGAAAGCCTCGGCTTTCCAGTGATCTTACAGCTTTTACCCGGTTGTGCCCGCGACCGTTTTGCTTCCAACTGGCCTCGTTCCAGCCCGAGAGGTTTGCGTTGCTGGCGGGCGCCGTGGCGGTGTTTAACGTAGGCGGAACTTAGTGGTAATTCCCGAGTGAGACGTTAGAATCGCAATCGTGGGGATGTCTGTGTCTGCACCTCGAGTTGTGATCGTCGGCGGTGGATTCGGCGGGCTGTTCGCAACGCGTGCGCTCGCGGGCGCCGCACTGAACGTGGTGCTCATCGATAAGCGGAACTATCACCTTTTTCGTCCCATGCTGTATCAGGTTGCCACCGGACTGCTTTCTGCGGACCAAATTGCCGCGCCATTGCGATCGATCGTGAGTCGGCAGTGCAATGTGGAGGTTTTGCAGGATGAAGTCACTGCAATTGATTCGGCTCGCCGGTTGGTTCAGCTGAAAGAACATCAACTACCTTACGATTTCCTCATCCTGGCTACTGGCGTTCGATACAACTATTTCGGGCACGACGATTGGCGCTATGTTGCGCCGGGACTCGAATCGCTGGACGACGCGGACCTGATTCGCGGGAAGGTGTTGACGGCCTTCGAACGTGCCGAGGAGGCGGCCGCGTTCGATAACTGCGATGTAGCAGAAATTCAGCAATTGCTGACTTTCGTGCTGGTCGGCGCTGGAACGGTAGGCGTGGAAATGGCGAGCACGCTGGCGGAGATGTCGCGCATGGCCTTGGCACACGACTTCCGCAATATCGATACCCGATCGGCGCGGATTCTCTTGTACGAGGCGGCGCCGCGCATCCTTCCCACTTTCCCCGAAGCGTTATCGGCTAAGGCGCAACGGCATCTCAAAAGCTTGGGTGTCAAAGTCTATACGAACACGCGAGTCACCAGCGTGGATGAGGGCGGAATCGTCGCCGATGGAAAACGTGTTCCGGCGAGCACAGTTTTGTGGGGCGCCGGTGTGTTGGCCTCGCCTGCGGGACTCTGGCTAGGTGCTGCAATGGACCGGTCGGGCAAGATTATCGTCAACTCCGACCTCTCAGTGCCTGGCCATCCTGAGATTTTTGCGATCGGCGACACGGCACATGTCGTAGCGGAATCTCGCAATCTGCTGGGTATCAAGTCGAAGCAGTTGATGACCATGCCAGGAGTGGCACAACCCGCAATTCAAGAGGGGCAGTACGTTGCGAGCCTGATCCGGCGGCGGATCGCAGGGAAGCCGGACCCGGCGCCCTTCTGGTATTGGGACAAAGGTGATCTTGCAATCGTGGGAAGGACTTACGCACTGGCTGACCTTCGATTCCTGCAATTTGCGGGATTCTTGGCCTGGGTTCTTTGGGCTGTTGTGCATATCTATTTTCTGATTGGGTTTGCGAATCGGCTCTTTGTCACACTGCAATGGGGAGTTGCGTTCCTGACAAAGCGGAGGCAGGTCCGTGTCTTTCCAGGACAAGAGAAAGCGGCGAAGGCACCGTAAACGGGTACGGCAAACAAATCTCAAGTCTCGATAAGTCGTGCCAGCTCAACCGGTCGATGCCAGTTTCGTAAAAAGATACCCGCTGTGTTTGGGTGAAGACGCTTGGCGGGCGTTCGTCAGGTCAGCGGAACATAATCGGATCGCACGGGTATAGCGAGTCGCTTACGGGCGAGATCGTGCAGCCACGCGTCGATTAAGCAACGCTCATCAGCGTCTATCTTTTGAATAAACACGCCCAGGCCGAAAATGCCTAGGCCACTGCCGGAATGTACGTAGACCACCTTGCCCCACATTTCGCATGTCCTCATGGCGTGCGAGATGCGCAACCGAAATTCCGTCCCAGTGGGAATAGGTACAAGCGCACCCATGTAACAACCTTGCGAGCTCAATTCAGCGACTTGAGTGCGAACTGACGTTCCGTCGGGCAGGGTGATTTCGGCATCCGCGAAGAACGAGAAACGCTGATTGGCACGTTTTTCTCTGAGCGAGGCGTTAGGTATCATTTTTGCTTTCATCCCTTTGAATCTCACTGAGGATATTCGAACCCACAGGCAGGCGTCTCAATAGGACATTGGACCTAAATTTCGGCGTACTCTGGTTTTAGGAGTACTCTGGCCAATATGGGGAAGTACAAGTAGTTGCCTTGGCGGAAGTCGTTTTCGTTTTGGCTCTGATCGCGATTTTCCTCCCAAGCGCCTGATTGGCTAATCCGCCCCTGGACCCTTGTGAGTCGCGCGCCTTTGAGTGGCGGCGCCTTATAGTCCGGTAAATAACCACTAAACGGCAATGACCTGCTACTCTTGTCCCTGGTGATTCCGTTTAGAAGGGCGTTCCGTCCGCCCTCTAAAAACATAAGGTCTTTGCTATCAGAGAGGCTCGCCCCAAAATTGCACTTGGTCCTCGAATTGCCCAATGGTCTTGGGGATTTCCGTACTAGAACTCTTAGTATTCAAGCACCGACTGTCTTCCCTTACGCGAAGGTGAAGTCAGGCGGCACGAGGGCTGTTGGTACGGACCAAATGAAGGCTCTTGCTCAAAACCATCGAACGTTAAGGGCCGGTTCCGACCTGACAGCGATCGCCACCGTTGCGCTTCCGTTTGTAGGCGTTTTGGCCGCCGCTCGTTTCACGTGGACTCACGGCGCCGCGGTTGCTGAACTGGCATCTTGCGCGGTCATGTATGTCCTCACGTTCGTGGGGGTAGAAGTCGGCTTTCACCGTCATTTCGCGCATCGTTCCTTCCTGGCGGTCCGTCCCGTTCGAATCATTCTCGCGGGTCTCGGATCTATGGCACTGCAAGGTTCAGTTCTCTGGTGGGCCGGCGTTCACCGTGTTCACCACGCTCACGCCGACCACTTCGGGGACCCTCATTCACCTCTTGAAGGATTGCTTCACGCGCATGTCGGCTGGCTTTTCAGAAACCTCGATCCGCCCGACTGGCGGCGCCGTGCCTCCAATCTTTTTCGGGATGAGGTAGCCAGAAAAGTCACGCGTACCTATTATCTTTGGGCGCTGGGCGGATTGCTTCTTCCAGCCGGGGCTGTGGCGCTTGCCCTGCATTCATGGGAAGGCCTGCTGCTGGGTTTCCTATGGGGAGGCCTGGTTCGCATCTTTCTTGTGAATCACTTTGTCTGGAGCATCAACTCAGTTTGCCATCGCTTCGGTTCCCGGCCTTATTCCACCAGAGACGAAAGCCGAAACAATGCCCTCTTATGCCTGCCCTCTCTGGGCTTCTCTTGGCACAACAATCATCACGCGTTTCCTGCTTCTGCACTTAATTCTCACCATTGGTGGCAACTGGATCCCTGTGGTCTATTGATTTTGGGTCTGCAATCGCTCGGCCTTGTGTCTAACGTTGGCAATTCTTTTGGGCAGCAAAAGCATGGCGGCGCGATCGTCGCTTCAAACCGCGTTCGCTCCGGCGGCATGCTTGCAAAATCGCCCTCGAGAAACGGTCCTGCAGAAGTCCGTGTCCAGCCGAGGCCTCAAACGCATCGCGGGTGACTAGCCCGCGTCTGATCTGGTCGTTCAATTGCCTCGCTGGCGGCTTCGTCGTATCCTGTTCCGCCACTCTTGGGCGAACCGGCCCACTCGTATTGCAGCCAAGGCTCGAAATCCACGATGAGCGACATCATCGCAGTGCAGGATCTGGTCAAGAACTATGGCGATTTCTGTGCGGTGAACCACATCTCGTTTAGCGTGCCCGAAGGAACGATTTTCGGCTTCCTCGGACCCAATGGCGCTGGCAAAACTACGACGATTAAGATGCTGACGACCGTGCTCCATCCGACCAGCGGCACGATTCGCGTGAACGGCCACGATCCGGTGCGCCAGCAGAAGGAGGTGCGGCGCTCGTTTGGAATCGTCTTTCAGGACGCCAGTCTCGACGATGAGTTGACCGGTTACGAGAACATGGACCTGCACGGCGGCCTCTACGGCGTGCCGCGCCGCGAGCGAGCGAAACGGTCTCAGATGCTGCTCGAATTAGTCGGGCTCTGGGACCGCAGAAACGATTTCGTGAAGCGGTATTCCGGCGGTATGAAGCGGCGGCTCGAGGTGGCGCGCGCCCTGCTGCACCAACCCCGCATTCTTTTCCTGGACGAACCCACGATCGGCCTTGACCCGCAAACACGCAACCACATCTGGAGCCACATCCAAACCCTGAGCAAGCAGCACGACGTCACCGTGTTTTTTACCACGCACTATATGGAAGAAGCCGATCGCGTGGCTTCGGAGGTTGCCGTGATTGACCAAGGTAAAATCGTCGCGCGCGGAGCCCCTTCGGTACTCAAGGAACAAACCCGCTCTGCCACCCTCGAAGACGCCTTTATCGCCCTGACTGGACACGGCATCCGCGATGAGGAAGCTTCGTCGGCCGATCACATGCGCAGGATGGCGAGAGTGTGGGGACGAAGACGATGAGAGCCATTTACATTCTCTGTATACGGCAGCTCAAGCGATATTCTCGATCGCCCGCGCGAATCGTTGGCTCGCTCGGTCAACCTATAGTGTTTCTGTTGGCACTGGGTTTCGGATTCGGCGCGACCTTTGCAAGAGCTGGCGCCGGAAACTATTTCAACTTTGTGACGCCGGGAATCGTAGCCATGGGAATTCTTTTCACCGCGGTTTTTTCCGGCATCGAGATCATTTGGGACCGCCAATTCGGATTCCTGAAGGAAACGCTGGTAGCGCCGGTGTCGCGGCTGCAGATCGTTCTCGGGCGCGTGTTGGGCGGCGCCATCGTCGCGATGATTCAAGGCGCCGTGGTCTTGCTGGTCTGTCTGGCGTTCGGCTTCCGAATCGGGAGTTGGCTGCTGCTGCCGCTGGCGATCGTTTTCATGTTTTTGATCTCCCTGCTGTTCACATCGATCGGAACGGCAATCGGCTCCGTCCTGCAGGACATGCAGGGTTTCCCGCTGGTGATGAATTTCCTGGTGATGCCGCTCTTTTTCTTTTCAGACGCGCTCTTTCCGATGAATGGGCTGCCGAAAGTTCTGATGCTGGCGCTGCGTCTGAATCCGCTCACTTACGGTGTCGATGGCCTGCGGGGCGCTCTTGGTCACACCTTTGCCTTTAACGTGGTCACCGATTTCGCCGTGCTCCTCGTCGCTTCGTCGATTCTGCTTTCCATCGGCAGCTATCTCTTCTCGAAGATCCAACTGTAGAGGACTTTAACTCGCAATTCGTTCACTGCCCGAGTGGGCAACAGAATGTGAGGCGGATGCTGCTCGCTACGTCCTCCATTTCCCAGCTTAGCTTCTGTCAAACCTCTGCGCAGATTATTTCGCGGCACCCGGTTTCTGGAATTATCATTCCCAACGCGAAGACGTGACGCTATTGTAGGAAGGCAAACGTGAAGAGGAATAGATGAAGAAGATCGGGTGCGTGTGCCTGCCCACTTATAACGAGGCAGAGAACGTCAAGATTGTGATCCCTCGCACATTTGAGCAAGCGATCAGAATTCCGACTCACGATTTGCATGTGGTTGTAATCGACGACAATTCGCCCGATGGGACGGCAGCAGTCGTCCGAGAATTGATGGCTGAATTTCCCAATCTTCATCTCTTAACAGGCGAAAAAAAGGGGCTCGGAGAGGCTTACAAGCGCGGAATCGCTTATGCCCTGAAGGACCTTCACGCAGACCTTATTTTCGAAATGGATGCGGACCTCCAGCATGACCCTTCCTTGCTTCCGGATTTTGCCAAGTTGGCCAATGACGGATTCAGTTTGATTATCGGCTCTCGATTTATTTCCGGAGGGTCGACGCCCAGGTTCCCATGGCAGCGCAAGATGATCAGTCTCCTCGGAACCCGGCTGGTTCGTTTGTTTGGAGGCCTGGACGATCTAACCGATTGCACCTCGGGATTCCGATGTATCAGGGCCGATTTGTTCACAACATTCGCTTTAGCCGATCTCGCCAGCCACGGATATTCGTTCCAATCTGCTTTGCTGTGTGAACTAATTCGAAACGGTGCCCGGGTGATTGAGGTTCCCATCGTGTTTCACGAGCGCAAGCAAGGGGAATCCAAACTCTCATTTCGAGATCAAGTGGAGTTCATATCCAATCTGTTTAGATTGCGATTTAAACGGACGGCCCGCCCCTCCGCGATCAGCTGAGCAAGCTCTTGGTAGAAGTCGTTCGAAAAGAAGACTTCACCCGGAAAACTACGCCTGACAAAACGCTCATCGATCCATCCACCCCCTCAGTTACGCTCGCGACAAAGTTTCCTCTGTTCGCTATTCCGACTCCATCTGGTAAATTCAGGTTTGACCATCCTCCCATAAATATGGGAACATCTCCTTTCATGAAAACTACATTGGAAATCCCTGACCGCATTTTCCGCAAGGCAAAGTCGAAGGCGGCCGAGAAAGGCATACCCTTCCGGCAGTTTGTCACTGATGCAGTCGAGGATAAATTGAAGGAGTCTCGGGCAATTGGCTCAAAGCCATGGATGAAACACATGGGCAAGCTGAAACACCTGCGCAAGGAGACGGTCCGAATTAACAAACTCATTGAAGAAGCGTTCGAAGAGGTTGATCCAGAAATGTGGGCCACCGGGACAAAGGATTGATCCTAGACACGAATGCGCTTTCAGCCGCCGCTGAGGAACACAAAAGGATAATCGAGATTTTGGCTGGCGCTGAGCTGGTGGCACTCCCCGTTGTCGTTATCGGGGAGTATCGCTATGGGATTGCCCAATCTCGCCACAGGGCCAGATATGGACATTGGCTTGACCGTCTGATCACCGACTGCACAGTGTTGGACATCACCGAGCAGACTACGACCCATTATGCAGCCATCAATATTGAATTGAGACATGCAGGAAAGCCAATCCCCACTAACGACCTCTGGATCGCGGCACTATGCCGACAATACCATCTTCCGCTCTTGAGCCGCGACCGCCACTTTGACTTGGTCTCCAGATTACAACGGCTCGATTGGTAAGCCATGTTATGCGAAACGTGGAAGGAATTGTCGAAACCATGTTTCCGGATTCAGGCGTGACTGCGGCGAAACGTCGCCGAAGCAAGCCAAACTCTCATTTCGAGATCAAGTGGAGTTCATATCCAATCTGTTTAGATCGCGATTTAAACGGGCGGCCGCCCCCCGGGATCAGTTGAGCAAGCCGCCGGTAGTCTGTCGCCTCAGTTATGCTCCCGCCAAAGGTTCGTAACGGGGTGAAGCAAAGGCTTTCCAGTCATTAAATCTGTCCTAGCCCGCCGTCCACGTTTATTTCCACGCCCGTGATGTACGAGGAGTCCTGCGAAGCCAGGAATGCCACCGCCCCGGCCACTTCCTCCGGCTGGCCAAACCGCTTCATCGGAACCTGCGCCATCAGTTCCTTCGCGAATTGATCGAACACTTCCTTGGGCAGCCCCGTTCTATCGAATATCGGCGTAACAATCGGCCCCGGAGCAACAGCATTCACCCGGATGCCGCGCCCTACCAGTTCCGCCGCCGCGGTTCGCGCCAGCGAACGCAGCGCCGCTTTCGTCGCCGAATACGCGCTGACTCCCTCGCTGCCTGTACTGCCCGCCACGCTGGTGTTCAGGATGATCGACGCGCCATCGTTTAGGAACGGCAGCGCCTTCTGTATGGTGAAATAGGCCCCCTTGATGTTGGTGTCGAAAGTTTCGTCGAATAAGCCTTCGGACGTCTCGGCCAGCGGCGCGAATTTCGCCACTCCAGCGTTCACAAAAAGAACATCGATTTTGCCCAGCCTTTTCGAAACTTCCCCGTAAAACTTATCTAGCTCGACCAGCTTGGATACGTCGGCCTGCACCGCTACCGCGCCGTTTCCGATCGTCTTTACGGCGTCGTCTAGAGTTTTCTTGCTTCGGCCGGCGATGGCCACTTTCGCTCCCTCTTCGTGCAGGCGCTTTGCCGCCGCCAGTCCGATGCCGCTGTTTCCGCCCGTCACTACCGCCACTTTTCCTTCAAGTCGCTTCATATTTCTCTCCTTATCCAGGCAATTCTGTTGAATTCGATATTTAGATAACTATCTAACTATTCGGTTGCGAGCTTTTTGCTAAGCTATTGTGGAAAAGAGCCCTGCTCTGGCGGTAAACCAATGGCTCGGCTACACTTCGGATACGCCTATGGACCGTTCCGAGGTCGAGAAAATATCCAAAGCCCTGGCCGACGAGACCCGCCTCAGAATCTTTGAGGCCATTGCGGCGGCGCGCCATATGACCTGCGGCCAGATCGTCTCCATGCGCGGTGTGACGCCGGCTACAGTTTCCCATCACCTCAAAGTTCTGAGCGAAGCCGGGCTGATCGCTTGCCGCCGCCAGGGGCAATTCGTTTATAGCCACGCCGTTCCCGAAACCATCGCCGCTTATATGCGAGCCCTCGCCAAAATCGCGCGCACCAAAAGGTCAGCCCGCCGCTGAATCGGTTCCGCTCCCCCAGCCGCTGTCATCCCGAGGTCGCCGCGGCGACCGAGGGATCTGCTTTTCGCCCCGATCCGAATCAACTCCGAATTAGCTGCTTTCAGCCCTGCCGTTCAAACCGCAACCGAAGGGTTGCTTTTGATGTCACCCGGCGTTAATATGCAACCTGGAGGTTGCCTATGGCGGATGATCGTATCGAAAAGCGCATCGAACTCAAGGCGCCGCTTTCCCGTGTTTGGCGCGCCCTCACCGACCATCGCGAGTTTGGCCTGTGGTTTCGCGTCAAGCTGGATGGCCCATTCGTGCCGGGCCAGGTGTCGCGCGGCTGGATCACCTACCCGGGCTACGAGCACCTGAAATGGGAGGCTGTCGTGCAGAAAATGGAGCCGGAACGGCTCTTTTCCTTCACTTGGCATCCTTATGCCGTCGATCCCAAAATGGATTATTCGAAAGAGCCGCCCACGCTCGTGGAGTTCAGGCTGGAAAAAACCGCCGCCGGCACGCTGCTGACGGTCACCGAGTCCGGCTTCGACAAGATTCCCGCCGGCCGCCGCCCCGAAGCGTTTCGCATGAACGAAGGCGGTTGGACCCAGCAGATTAAAAGTATTGAAAGTTATGTCGCACAGAACCCGTAGCCTCAGACCTGCCCGGAGCCAGGTTCGTACGCCTGCGGCCGTCTTTGCTGCTTTAGGTGACCAGACGCGGCTTTCGTTGGTCGCCAAGCTGTGCCGTGGGCAGCCCGCCTCGATTTCTCAACTCACCGAGGGTTCCCGGCTCACCCGTCAGGCGATCACCAAGCATCTTCGGGTTCTGGAACGCGCCGGCATCGTGCGCGCAGTCCGCTCGGGTCGCCAGAGCCTGTTCGAATTTGATCCTAAGCCGATCGAAAGCATTAAGGATTATCTCGATGTCGTCTCCGCGCAGTGGGATCAGGCGCTGGCCAGGTTGAAATCGTTCGTGGAAGACTGATCGCCTGGACCATATTCGCGGCCTGCCCGCGTGCAGGAAATTCCCGCACTCATCCCGCGAGCACACCCGGCCAAAGCCCTCTCGGCGCCACCGGGGGCTGGTTTCCGGCCAAGCCTTTTGCGAGAATCCACCTATGGTTGCTGATGCACCGCGTCTGGAAATCCGCCCCGCGAAAGAGTCCGATACGCCGCTGGTCCTCGATTTCATCCGGAAATTGGCGGAGTACGGAGATATCTCGAGCGAGGCGACCGTCACCGAAGCGGACCTTCGCGCGGCGCTTTTCGGCCCCCGCCCCGTCGCCGAAGCTCTGCTCGCTCACGTCGGTGGTGAGCCTGCCGGCTTCACGGTTTATTCGTTCACTTTTTCCAGCTTTATGGGCAAGCCCGGCATCTACGTCGAGGATCTTTTCGTGGAGCATCAATTTCGCAGCCGTGGGATCGGCAAAGCTTTGCTCGTGACTCTCGCGCGCCTCGGCCGCGAGCGCGGCTGCGGACGCCTGGAGTGGTCTGTGCTGAACTGGAACGAGCAAGCCATGGAGTTTTATCAAGATCTTGGAGCGGTTCCTATGGATGAATGGACCACCTTTCGCTTAACCGGTGAGGCCCTTGAACGCTTGGCGTCCCCTGGCGAAAGTCACCAACAGGATGAGCTTTCGCCCGTAAAAAAAGTCGTGAGCCCCGCCGCTCCAATTCGCGAGCCGCGCCATGCGTAAAGCCGTGAGACTTGGCCGGGCAATCCGCGCCATCACCGTGATTGCAGTCGTGCTTGCAACGCTGTCGGCCCCGCTCGCCGTTACCCTCGCGGCTCGAGAGCGCGAACCGAATAGCGTTTACGCCGACCGCCGGGCGCGTCTCGTCGCGCAACTCAATGCGCCGGTGCTGCTATTCGGTTACACCGGGCGCGAAAACTCTTCGCCTTCCTATGTCTTTTTGCAGGAGCCAAATTTTTATTATCTGACCGGCCATAACGAAGAAGGCGCTGCCGTTTTGCTCGTTCCCTCGGGTGCGGGGGCAAAGGGCTGGCAGGGGGCAAACGAAATCTTGTTTCTGCCGCCCCGCAATCCCGAAGAGGAAAAGTGGAACGGTCCCCGCATGGGCCCGGCCGATCCGGATATTCAAAAAAAGACCGGCTTCGCCGCCGTCGAAGCCTTCCCGACTCTGAAGGCGCGCCTTACGGACTTGGCGCAAACCTACCATGAGATTTGGACCCTGACGCCGCACGCCGAAGACACCGGCTATCCGCACGCCCGCGAATGGTCGGCCTGGATCACCCAGGCGGCGCCGGCAATCACGGTGCGCGATGCGGCCCCGGCAATCGGCACTATGCGTCAGATCAAGTCTCCCGGCGAAATCGCATTGCTCACCAAGGCCATTGAGCTTTCTGTTGACGCCCAGCTTGCCGCCATGCGCATGGTTCGGCCGGGCTTATACGAATATCAGGTCGCCGCTCGCATGGTGGAGATTCATGATTTTGGCGGATGCGAGACCGAAGCTTACGCCCCCATCGTCGGGACCGGCCTGCATTCCACGATTTTGCATTTCAACGAGCTGGACGCCCTCATTCAGGATGGCGATGTGGTCTTGATGGACGTCGGCGGCCAGTATTCCGGCTACACTGCCGATATCACCCGGACGGTCCCGGCCAACGGCCATTTCACAGCTCGTCAGCGAGAAATTTATGAAATCGTGCTCGGCGCGCAGAGCGCCGTGCTCGCCGCAATGAAACCGGGAGCTACGCTGGGCCGCCAAGGTCCCAACAGCCTTTTCAAAATCGCCTACGACTACATCGATACGCACGGCTCCGATCGTGAAGGGCGCAGCCTCGGCCGCTACTTCATTCATGGGTTGGGGCATCACATCGGCCTCGAGGTACACGATGCCGGCGATCCCAATCGTCCGCTCGAACCCGGCATGGTCGTCACCGACGAGCCGGGCATTTACATTCCGGAAGAAAAGATCGGCGTGCGCATTGAAGACGACGTGCTCATCACTCCCACCGGCTACAAGCTCCTGACGGCGCGGCTGCCGCGCCGCGTGGATGAAATCGAGAAAATCATGGCCGAAGCCAAGGTCTCTCACGGCGAAAAGTCGAACTAACCCTGCCACTGGCTTGACCCCGCTCGAAGATCGCGACCTTTGCGGCCGATCCCGGCGGCGATTTTACATAGAGCGAGTTTGGGTTATGTCCTTCGTTTCCCGTGCATCCCTCCCTATTCGTGCCATTTTTCCGTAACGGCACCGATTTTTTTCATAAATTAACCTTCATTGAACCTTGGATGCATGACCCTATTCTCGTTTGTCATTGAGGTGGCGAGAATGGATGAGGTTCGCCGCTGCCTTCCCCCGCTCAGTCCCCCCGGGTTTCCTGATGCAGTTGGAGGAGCGCAGCAGATGAAAGCTGAAAAAGCACTAGAGTGGAAAAAGCTCTATCAGAAGGCCATCTCCCAAAGCGATCCGGAACAAGTCCCGGAAGATATTGCACGCGCCGAGGCGGCCCTTCTTTCCAGATCGAAAAAACTCACTCTGCGTGAAGCGGACGAACCCGAACGGCGGGCGATCAACGACGCACTCGCCACGCTGCGCGTTTTGAAGGCGCAGCACCTCCCCGGCTGGAAATAGTCCGTTTGCCAGTGGCACAGCCACTCTTGCTTGCCTCGAGGAACGAGGGGGGCTGTGCACATAAATGATTCAGCTCGCGTAATCCCAGACGCTAATAAGCAAACTGAGTCACGACCGATTCTCAGAGAGTTTGACGCTCGCGGTAAAATAGATATACGCCTGCTTCGGATGGAGAGGGCAGGACATGTCCGGCGTGAAACTCGGACTCGCCGGCAGAAAGCTGCGAGTTGGTTTGCTGTTAGTTTTCTCTGTGTGCTCCGTGTCTCTGTGTCCTCTGTGTTAAATTCGGGGTGGCGTCGCGGCCTTGTTGCTCCTGGCAAAAAATTTAACCCTGCTCGGTCGACCGAATTTCCAGCTGCCACTTTTTCGAATACAATGGAACTTGTCTTCCATTTTGCGCGCACGAGCCGTCAAGCCTGTTAATTTCGCCGTGAGCAAACTCTCGCGGACTAAGCCGCGTCAAATCAACACTTCCAAAATAAACGACTTTAATCCTCCTGAAATCAACACTTGCAGAAAAATCCGTACTGGAAACGGATGTCTTTCCGTTTTTTCCCTCGAGCACGCGCCTCACCTGAATGCTGTCATCACGAGCGAGCAGTTTCCAGCACAACCGCCTGGGCGTGGTGGAGTGCGAGCGAGGGATCTGCTTTTCTGCGGCTTGGTTGAAATCACCACGCGGCGACGGTCCTACGTCAACTCCCGCAAAATCAACACTTCCAAAATAAACGACTTTAATCCTCCTGAAATGAACACTTGCGAAAAAAGAGAGGTGGGGCACCTCCTCGCTTTTGTTATTCTGCTCGGCTGGACTTCACTTCGTACTAGCGGAGGGATCGCATGATCGTGGGAGTCCCACGGGAAACTTTTCCCGGGGAACGGCGCGTGGCCCTGGTGCCAGGCTCCATTCCAATCCTGGCAAAGGGTGGACTGGAAGTGATCGTCGAAGCCGGCGCCGGCGCTCAGGCCGGCTATCCCGACGCGGAGTACGTGTCCAAAGGCGCAAAGATCATCCCGGAACGCCGCGATCTCTTCGCTGCCTCTGAAATCGTGCTTCAGGTGTTGTCTTACGGCTCGAACGACAGCACCGGCCAGGCCGACGTGCCGCTCTTCCACAGCGGCCAGGTGCTGATCGGATTTCTTCGGCCGCTCGGCGCGCTGGGGCCGATGCAGGAGATTGCAGCCAAGGGTGTGACCTCCTTCTCCGTGGAATTGGTGCCACGCAGCACGCGCGCGCAGAGCATGGACGCCCTTTCCTCCATGGGCACGATTTGCGGATACAAGGCGGTCCTCATCGCCGCGGACACGCTGCCGCGAATTTTCCCCATGCTTACCACCGCCGCCGGGACGATTACGCCAGGACGCGTCTTGGTGATCGGCGCGGGTGTCGCCGGTTTGCAGGCCATTGCCACAGCGCGCAGGCTCGGTGCGGTCACCTCGGCGTACGATCTGCGGCCCGCGGCCAAGGAACAAGTGCAAAGCCTGGGAGGGCGCTTCGTCGAACTCCCCATCGAGGCCAAGGATGCCGAGGATGCGCGCGGATATGCCAAAGCGCAGGGCGAAGATTTTTACCGCCGGCAGCGCGAACTGCTGGGAAAAGTAATCGCCGAAAACGACGTGGTCATAACCGCCGCCGTAATTCCGGGGAAGAAATCGCCGCTGCTGGTCACCGCGGATATGGTCAAGGGCATGGCGCCCGGTTCGGTGATTGTCGATCTGGCAGCGGAGCGCGGAGGAAATTGCGAGCTCACCCGGCCCGGCGAAGAGGTCGTCGAGTACGGCGTCACCATTATCGGCCGGTTCAACCTGGCCAGCTCCGTGCCCTATCACGCCAGCCAGATGTATTCGCGCAATCTCAGCGCTTTTCTTTTGCACCTGGTGAAAGATGGCAAGCTTCGCGTTGACACCGACGACGAAATCGTCCGCGAAACCTTATTGACTCAGGGCGGCGAAGTGGTGAACAAAAGAGTGCGCGATTTTTTCTCGTTGCCGGCGCTCGCCGCCCACACTTAAATCGAAACGAACCCAGAATCTAACCGCGCAAAGGAGGACGGCTCGTGCCAAAGCTCGACCTGCTGACCAGCCTTTACGTCTTCATGCTGGCCGCCTTTATCGGCTTTGAATTCATTCGGCGCATTTCGCCCTTGCTGCATACCCCATTGATGTCTCTCACCAATGCGCTAGACGCCATCGCCGTGGTCGGCGCAATCCTCCTTGCGGGAGAGCACAAGAGCACCTTCACAACGGTGCTGGGCGTGATCGCCATCATTGCGGCCACCAGCAACGTGGTGGGCGGCTTTTTAATCACCGATCGCATGCTCCGGATGTTCAAGGCGAGCGGCACGAAGAAATCATGAATATCGTGCCGGGCGCCGCGAACCTCATCGAATTCACTTACCTGGTTGCCACCGCCCTTTTTATTCTTGCGCTGAAATGGATGAGTTCGCCGGTCACGGCGCGGCGCGGCGTGCGCGCCGGCGAAATCGGAATGCTGCTGGCCATCGCCGGCACGCTGCTCAATCACGACATCGTGGACTACAAGTGGGTGGCCATCGCGCTGGTCCTGGGCTCGATCATCGGCGTGCCGCTTGGCATGGTGCACATGACCGCTGTCCCGCAGCGGACCGCGCTCAGCCACGCCTTCGGAGCCCTTTGCGTGACCTTGGTCGGCACCGCCGAATTCTACCTGCGCGCGCCCGCCGTGCCTCGCTTCATGATGGCCGTGCTTTCGCTGGAAGTGATCCTCGGCGCGCTGACCTTCACCGGCAGCTTGATGGCCGCCGGCAAATTGCAGGAAGTTCTGCCGCAGCGGCCGATCACCTACAAAGGGCAAAACTTCGTTAACCTCTCGCTGCTGGCAGTCGCCATAGCAGTGGCCGTGGCGCTGGTGATTCATCCGGAAAAGGTGAACCTCTTTCCATTGATTATCGGCATTCCCTTTGTTTTCGGAGTGCTGATGATCGTGCCCATCGGCGGCGCGGACATGCCCACCGTCATATCGCTTCTGAACTCCTACGCAGGACTTTCCGCTGCCGCCATGGGCTTTGTACTGGATAGCAAACTCCTGATCATCGCCGGCGCGCTCGATGGAGCTTCCGGACTCATCCTTTCGGTCAATATGTCCAAAGCGATGAACCGGTCGTTCTCGAATGTGCTCTTTGGCGCCTTCGGACAGGAGCAGGCCACTGCCGCCGGCCAAGCCGAAGCGCGGCCCGTGCACAGCGCCACAGCCGAAGAAGCCGCCGCTATCCTCGCGGCAGCCAACAAGGTTGTCATTGTTCCCGGCTACGGAATGGCCGTGGCCCAGGCACAGCACAAAGTGCGCGAACTTTACGATGTGCTCACCAAACGCGGCATCGACGTCAAATTTGGAATCCACCCCGTCGCCGGGCGCATGCCCGGACATATGAATGTCCTGCTGGCCGAAGCGGATATTCCCTACGACAAGCTGCTGGATATGGATGCCATCAACGGCGAATTCCCGCAAACCGACGTGGCCCTGGTGATCGGCGCCAATGACGTAACCAATCCCGCGGCGCGCAACGAAGCCGGCAGTCCCATTTACGGAATGCCGATTCTTGATGTCGATAAGGCGCGCACGGTTATGGTCGTCAAACGCGGTATGAGCCCGGGCTTCGCGGGCATCGATAATCCGCTCTACTACCTCGATCGCACTTTGATGCTTTTCGGCGATGCCAAAGCCTTCGTGGGAGATATCATTCGCGAATTGGCCGGTCCCCACCACTGATTCGATTTCCGATACGCATCCAGCCTGATTGTCATTGACCAGCCGGCAGCCGCATCGTCCCTTCGGCAAAAACGACTGGTGATCGCGTGATGTGTCTTTTGGGCAATCCCGGCATCTAAGTAGCCCAGGGGATGAATCCCCAAAGGACTCAAGCCCGTGATCTCGTTCAAAGAGTTGTCGCACAAACTGCTAGCTACAAAGTGGAGGTGGGTTGTTTTCGGCCTCGCGGCAGCGCCAACAATACACTTCTACTACGTTCGTGAGATGATCGCCGCGCTGATGATTTTCTCGGTTCTATTCGCAGCGATATTCGTCGTTATCGTGGTTCTTTTTCTTTTGGATCGCGCTAGTGAACGCATCGTGGTGTGGTGCGAGGCCGGCGCCTCTCACGTGGCGCGTTGGATCGCTGACGGAATCGAAGGCATCATTGCCAGACCGGCGTGGGCGCACGCCGTGCCGCCTCGCTTCCGAAAGGAACAGCTGAAGGAAAGCAAGAAGATCTAGACTTATCTGGGGTTGACCGGTTTCAAGTCAATCGCACTGCAGGCAGCGTACTGCGGAACCTTCCTATCCTCGAGTCTCGCGCCAGACGTGGTAACGCCCGCGCCGCGATGACTTTACCCATTTTGGAACAAGTTTGGAACGGGCCAGCCTAGATTGAGACGACCTTACCTCTTTACCTTGCCAACTCCTGCGTAACTCGCTGATTTCGTGTAGTTGCACGTCGGTGTCGGTGGCAGGTGGTGTGCTCCAAGCCATAAGCGCAAACCGAAGGAAAAATACTCTCTCAACTAGGATCGCCGGTGCGCCTTTTCGACAAAATTCGTCCGGATCAGTTGGATCGCCGCGAGCTGCAGCTCACCCTGTTAGCCTGCTCCTCAATTCTGATTTTAGGCACTGGACTCGCCCTGATGATGTATCCGCTGGTGTTTTCTTATTCGAGCACTCTGTTGCGGAATGGGTTTTACGGCTTCTGTGGGCTCTCGGCGCTGCTCGCTGTCTATCTGGTGGACCGGCAGTTCACCATCCTGCAGCTTCGTCGCGAAATCACCGACGCCGGCAACCGCGCCGCGGAAAGCAAGATCGAAGCAAGCGCGGAACTCTTGAACGCCATACCGAACATGAGTTCCTTCAAGGACCGCCTGGCGATGGAGTACCGCCGGGCACTGGCTGCCAACCACGTCCTATCCGTGCTGGTAATCACTCTGCTTTTGCCGGAAGATGTCTCGTCCACTCCCATTGCCATCTCTCTGCTGAGCGACGCAGCCAAGGCAATTTCCCGCAAGCTGCGCGGGGAGGATTCGCTTTACGTTCTGCGGCCGCATTGTTTTGGAACCATCCTGCCCACTGTTACGCGCCCGATCGCGGAGCGCATCTCCGACCGCGTGGCGGAGGGTCTATCCGATGCCGCCGGCGCGACCAGTCGTTTTGACTACAAGATCAATATTGTGAACTGGCCCGCAAACGCATCGAGCGCGCACGAACTTCAAGAGGCAGTGCTGGCTTTATTGCCTTCGGATAATTCCATGCAATCGATGGCGGAAGAAACGATGTAACGCTCTCCGGTCGCGGCGCAGCCCTCAGCGGCCATACATGGGGAGATTTGAACCGGTATCGAGATCCAATCCCAATTGCAGCTTCGCGGCTTCGGACATGCGGCCGGGATTCCAGGGCGGTTCGAAAACGATCTGGGCGTGCACTTCCCGTACTTCGGGCAACTGCGATAGCTTGCGTTCGATATCGGCGCGGAGCACGTCTCCCATGCCGCAGCCGGGCGCGGTCATGGACATCTTGATTTCGATTTTCTGGCCGCCCTCAATCGGCGTGATCTGGCAGGAGTAGATCAGCCCGAGATCGACGACGTTGACGGGAATTTCGGGATCGAAGACGGTCTTCAGTTGGTCCCAGACAAGCTTTTCACTGAACTGGGCCGGCGCCGCCTGCGCCTCTTTTGGCTCCGAAGCCAATCCGAGCGCGTCGGCGTTCTTGGCCTCGATGCGCACCATGGAGCCCTGTTCGGTGGCCACCGTGTAGCTGCCGCCGAGCGACTGCATGATTCTTACTTTTGTTCCAGTGGGGAGTATCTGCACGCCGCCGTAGGGCACTTCGGTGGCTTCACAGTCGCGAGTCAGTTCAATCACATTGCTCTGCATGACTTTTTACTCGGTTGATACGGCCTGCTGCTCGCCCTGTAGCGCCGCGTGCAGCGCATGCCAGGCCAGAGTTGCGCACTTCACGCGCACGGGGTACTCCGAAACTCCGGCAAACGCCGCCAGCTTGCCGAGGTCGTTCGCCTCTGTCCCGTTTTTTCCCGTAACGACGTGGTGGAATCTCTGAAAAAGCTCCTCGGCCTCTTCGATGCGCTTTCCTTTGACTGCCTGGGTCATCATCGAAGCGGACGCCTTGGAAATGGCGCAACCGGAGCCCTGGAATGAGACATCGCGGATCAGGCCGTCGTCTCCAACCTCCAGATACACAGTGAAATGATCGCCGCAGAGCGGATTAAAACCCTCGGCCTTGCGATTGGCGGCTTCCAGCGCGCGGTAATTCCGCGGCCGCTTGCTGTGCTCCAGGATGATGTCCTGATATAAATCGCGCAGATCGGCCATCAGGCAAAGACCTCCCTGACCTTTTCCACTCCGCTGGCCAGCGCATCCATCTCTTCGATGGTGTTGTAAAGCGCCAAAGAGGCGCGCGCCGTGGCCGGCACGCCGAAGCGGTCCATCAAGGGCTGCGCGCAGTGATGTCCGGTGCGAATGGCGATGCCTTCCTGATCGAGAATCGTGCCCACGTCATGGGGATGAATGCCCTCGAGCACGAAAGAAAGGATGCCTTCCTTCTCCCTGGCGGTGCCGATCAGGCGCAGGCCGGGAATTTGCAGCAAACGCTTTGTGCCGTAGGCGAGCACTTGCTTCTCTTGCCGGGCAATACGGTCGATGCCGATAGAGTTCACGTATTCGATCGCGGCGCCCAATCCGATGGCGCCGGAGACGTGTGGCGTGCCCGCTTCAAATTTGTAGGGCAAGCGATTGTAGAGAGTCTTTTCGAAGGTGACCGAACTGATCATGTCGCCGCCGCCCTGGTATGGGGGCATGGCCTCCAGCAATTCGGCCTTGCCATACAGGATGCCAATGCCCGTGGGCGCATAAATTTTGTGGCCGGAGAAGACGTAGAAATCGCAATCGATCGCGTGCACGTCCACGATCATGTGCGGAACCGCCTGGGCGCCGTCCAGCAACACGCGAGCATTAACACGGCGCGCGGCTTGCACGATCTTGCGCACGGGGTTCACCGTGCCCAAGGCATTCGACACGTGTGCCATGGCTACCAGCTTCGTCTTTGGCCCGAGCAGCTTTTCGAATTCGTCGAACAGAAGCTCGCCGGCGTCGCTGACCGGAGCAACGCGCAAACTGGCTCCCTGCTGCTCGCAAAGGATCTGCCACGGAACGATATTCGAATGATGCTCCATGGCCGAGATGACGATTTCGTCTCCGCGGGCGATATTGGCGCGCCCCCAGGTTTGCGCCACCAGATTGACTCCCTCGGTGGCACCGCGAACGAAAATGATTTCGCGGCTTTCGGCGGCATTCAGAAAACGCTGCACGATAGCGCGCGCTTGCTCATAGCTCTCCGTTGCCAACTCGGAAAGAGTGTGCACGCCGCGATGGATATTGGAATTCTCGAAGGTGTAGTAGTGAATCATTGAGTCAATGACCCGCTGCGGCTTCTGCGTGGTCGCGGCGTTATCGAGATACACAAGGGGCTTGCCATTGACCTCTCGCGCCAGGATCGGGAAATCGGCGCGCACTTTATACACGTCGAAATCCGCCTGGGCGGCCGCTTGCGGCCGGATCGCTGTGTTTGCGGAGGTGCTCATCCCACTTCCTCCCAGCGTCTGGCGATCTCCACGGTATCCGCGGTGGTGTCGCCTGCCGGCGTGGAAATTCCGGGCAACCAGCCCTGCACCAACTCCTGCAGGTACTCGCGAACCGGAAGGCATTTCATGCGGTCCAGGCATTCGTTGGCAAAAGCGAGCAGCAGCAGCGAGCGCGCGGAAGCTTCGTCGATGCCGCGGGAACGCAGGTAGAAGAGAGCATTCTCCTCCACTTGGCCGATGGTGGCGCCGTGGGTGCATTTGACGTCGTCGGCGTAGATCTCCAGTTGAGGCTTGGTGTCGATTTGCGCGTCATCGGAGAGCAGCAGGTTGCGATTGGTTTGTTTCGCGTCGGTCTTTTGCGCGTCTTTGTGAACAATGATGCGCCCGTGAAAAACGCCGTGAGAGTGGCCGTCGAGAATGCCGTTATAGAATTGGCGGCTGCTGCAATGCGGGCTGGCGTGCTCGACGAGCATGTAGTTGTCCATATGCTGTCTGCCGTTGCCGATAAACAGGCCGTTGATGAGACACTCACCGCCTTCGCCGGCCAGCACCGGATGCACGTTGTTGCGTACGAGGCCTCCGCCCAGCAGCACCGAATGCGAACTCACATTAGCGCTGCGCCCCTGCTGCGTGCGCAAAGTCGAGACGTTGAAGGCCTGCCGGTCTTCGCGCTCGAGCAGGTAATGCGAAATCACGGCGTTTTCGCCCGCGACCAGTTCCGTTACCACGTTGGAAAAGGAAATGCCGCTGCCCAGTGAGACATAGTCTTCCACGATGCTGGCTTCGGTGGCGTCTTCCGCGACGATGAGATTGCGCGGATTGGTCATCTCGGGATGCTGGGTGGGAATGGAGATGAACAGGAAATAGATCGGCGCCTCCAGCACGGTCCGGCGCGGCAAGTAGACGTATGCGCCATCTTCTATGAATGCGGTGTTCAGCGCAGCGAAGGCATCGCGTTCGATATTGAGGTAATGGCCCAAATGGGACTCGAGAGATTTGCCGTCGTGCGCGATCGCCTGCGCCAGGCTCTCGACCCGCACGCCTTCCGGCAAGCTTCCCAACTCGGATAATTCGGCAGCGAATCGGCCATTGAGGAATACGAGTTGGCAGGCCGCGCCGGGAATGCGGCACGCATCCAGCGTGTCGCCATAAATGGCGCCCAATTGGCGCGCATCGCGCGCGAGTTGAAAGGGCGTCTGGGCGATGGCATTCACGTTGGTGAAGCGCCAATCTTCGTTTTTTGTGGTCGGGAATCCGGCCTCGCAGAAGCGCGCGAAGCCGCGGTCACGCAAAGCGCGCAGCCATGCAGGCTGCGACGCCGCATCGATCCCGAGCCGATGGAATGCCTCCAGGTAATTCCGAAGTCTTTCTGTTGCCGCAGTGGCCATCTCGATGGATCCCTTTATTAGCGCGCCGCCGCCGAGGCAGGCTCGGTCCAACCGTAGCCCTTTTCCTCCAGCTCGAACGCCAATTCCTTGCCGCCGGACTTCACGATCCTGCCGTCCACCAGCACGTGCACGTAATCCGGAATGATATAGTCCAGCAGGCGCTGGTAGTGGGTTACGACCAGAATGGCGCGATCGGCGCCGCGCATGGTGTTCACGCCCTTGGCGACGATCTTGAGCGCGTCGATATCCAATCCGGAATCGGTTTCGTCCAGGATCGCCATGCGCGGCTCGAGCACGGCCATCTGTACGATTTCATTGCGCTTCTTCTCGCCTCCCGAAAAGCCTTCGTTCACGGGACGATTCAAGAAGCGATCGTCCATTTCCAGCAGGCGCATTTTCTCCTTGAGCAGCGGGAGGAAATCCATGGCGTCCAGCTCTTCCTCGCCGCGATATTTGCGAATGGCGTTCAGAGCGGCGCGCAGGAAATACGCGTTGCTGATGCCGGGAATTTCCACCGGATACTGAAAGGCCATGAACAATCCTTCGCAAGCGGCCTCTTCCGGCTTCATGGCCAGCAGGTCCTTGCCATTGAGCAGCACCTGGCCTTGTGTGACCGTGTAGGTTTCGCGCCGCGCCAGCACTTGCGCCAGCGTGCTCTTGCCCGAGCCGTTCGGGCCCATGATGGAGTGCACCTCGCCGGCGTTGATGGTCAGATCGACGCCCTTGAGGATTTCGTTTCCGTGTATATTCGCGTGCAGGTTTTTGATTTCTAGCAGGCTCATATGAGTTATCCGACACTTCCTTCCAGGCTGATGCTCAGCAGTTTCTGAGCTTCCACGGCAAACTCCATCGGCAATTCGCGGAAGACTTGCCGGCAGAATCCGTTGATGATCATGGAGACGGCCTCTTCGGCGCTCAGCCCGCGCTGCCGCAGGTAGAAGATCTGGTCTTCGCCGATCTTCGAAGTCGAGGCCTCGTGCTCCATGCGGGCGGTGGAGTTCTGCACTTCGATGTAGGGGAAGGTGTGCGCGCCGCACTTATCGCCGATGAGCAGCGAATCGCATTGCGTGTAGTTGCGTCCTCCCGTGGCGCCTTTCTGAATCTTCACCTGCCCGCGATAAGTATTCTGCCCGTGGCCGGCGGAGATGCCCTTGGAAACCACGGTGCTGGTGGTGTTTTTGCCGATGTGGATCATCTTCGTTCCGGTGTCGGCTTGCTGATAATTATTGGTCAGCGCGACGGAGTAGAACTCGCCCACCGAGTTATCACCCACCAGAATGCAGCTTGGATATTTCCAGGTGATGGCCGATCCCGTCTCGACCTGAGTCCACGATATTTTCGAATTTCGTCCGGCGCACTTGCCGCGCTTGGTGACAAAGTTATAGATCCCGCCGCGGCCTTCCTTGTCTCCGGGATACCAGTTCTGCACCGTGGAGTACTTGATGGTGGCGTTTTCGAGCGCCACCAACTCGACTACGGCAGCGTGCAGCTGGTTCTCATCGCGAATCGGCGCCGTACATCCCTCGAGATAACTGACGTATGCGCCCTCGTCGGCGATGATCAGAGTGCGTTCGAATTGCCCCGTTTCCGCCGCATTGATGCGGAAGTAGGTGGAAAGCTCCATGGGACAGCGGACGCCCTTGGGCACATACACGAAAGAACCGTCGCTGAAGACCGCCGAGTTCAGCGAGGCAAAGAAGTTATCCGTGTAAGGAACGACCGAGCCGAGGTATTTCTTCACCAATTCGGGATGATTCAGTACGGCTTCCGAGAACGAGCAGAAGATCACGCCGACTTCGGCCAGCTTTTCCTTGAAGGTCGTAGCCACCGAGACGCTATCGAAGACCGCATCCACCGCGACGCCGGCGAGTTTTTGCTGTTCGAGCAGAGGGATGCCCAGCTTCTCGTAAGTTCGTAGCACCTCGGGATCGACCTCATCGAGGCTCTTCAAGTTAGGCTTCTTCTTGGGCGCGGAGTAATAAACCATGTTTTGGTAGTCGATCGGCCCGAACTTAATGTTGGCCCACTTTGGTTCCGCATGCGACTTCTCTAGCGAATCCCAATAGCGATAGGCCTTCAACCGCCAATCCAGCATGAACTCCGGCTCGCCCTTTTTTGCAGAGATCAGCCGGACGACGTCTTCATTCAGACCTTTGGGGATGGTGTCCTCTTCAACCGAGGTGACAAAACCCCACTTATATTCTTGGTTGGTGAGGTCTTGAATGGTGGTGTTGGTCGTGCTCATTATTCGCTCCTGAGCCAAAAGTGATGGAAACGGTGCCGCCGTTTCTCCTGCCCGACTCGTGCATCGGCTTAGTCAGGTCAGACAGCCGGATGCCCTCCAGCGCATGCTGCAGGGCCTTCCCGATAACGCCCGAATTGTAGCGAACGGTGCAGGAAGGCTCGAGATCGCAACATCCGGGAGTGGTATTGCATTCGGTGAAGCCAATCGGTCCTTCGAAAGCGCCGATGATCTCAGCCACGGAAATCTCTCGCGCCGGCCTCGAGAGGGCGTAACCGCCCTTCATGCCGCGGTGAGAAGTCACCAGATGATGGTCCAGAAGGCCGCGGAGAACCTTGCCCACCGTAGTCAGCGGCAACTGCGTGCCTCCCGCGAGTTCTCGCGCCGTATGCAAAGAAGGTTCAGGCGTGCTGGCGATGTAGTTCATCAGCACGACGGCGTAATCGGTAAGTTTATTCAGCCGAAACATCGTTTTCCTGAGCTTTCTTCAGCTTTCCTTGGCTTCCTGGTCCCAATCCCGCTTTCTACTGAATCTTGACTAAGTTAGTCTACATTCCATTCTAGCCCCTCAGGCGAAATCGTCAAGTCGCAAAATGCATGGGAATCAAAAATCGGTCGCTCTGTGGCGTATCGGTGATCGGTGCAGCCAAGTCCTCGACTCTCCCAGAAGCGCCCCTGTCTATGAAGGAGACATGGTTTGGATGTAGTCTCGTTCCGAAGGTCACAGGCCATTTTTGTAATTAGCCCGTCTAATCAGTCGTGCACGCAGGAAAAACCGCGCAACCCTATGTTGCCGTGGCGCGTTATATAATGGGGGCTGTTCCGGGCTGTTCGCGTCGCAATGGCGCGGACGGCTCGCCAAAGTAATGTTTCTTTGTGGCGGCAGGTGGCATCTAAACTACATGAGAGCGGGCGCTCCGTACTTTACGCTAAAGAGTTGCTCGAGAACGGCGCAGCGGGTGCAGAGCGCCGCGATTGACATCGTCTCCCCAATAGGCTTAATTCAAGGTATGCCGTCGATCGACCCTGGCCAGCAGCCGGGGAGGGCTCAGTTCATTGAGTGGCAGGAGGCCATTGGTCATGAATAACAGACTTGTTGAGATTCGACGTTCCGTAGCGCTGGTCTCCCTGGCCGCGGCTCTGGTGGTCGGTGGCGCGCTGGCTTGGGTGGTCAGTTCAAGCGGGCACACTGTGCTCGGGGCGGGCAGTCCGGTGATGCTGCGAATCGCCGGCAATGCGCCGGCGGGTCCAGTGAATTTAAACGAAGGATTTGCGTCGGTGGTCGAACCGCTGCTTCCGGCAGTGGTCAACATCTCGACCTCCAAAGTGGTGAAAAATCAGAAGAGCGAGAACCCTTTCTCCCAGGATCCCTTCTTCCGCCAATTTTTTGGAAATCCCGACGATCAACAGCAGCCACGGGAACAGCGGGAGCATAGCCTGGGGTCGGGCGTGATCGTGAACCCGGACGGCTACATCCTCACGAACAATCACGTGGTGGATGGGGCCAGCGACGTCCAGGTTACGCTTAGCGACAAGCGGCAGTTGAAGGCGAAAATCGTCGGCACCGATCCGCGCACGGACATTGCGGTATTGAAGATTCCCGCAACCAGTCTGGCGACGGTAACCCTGGGTGACTCCGCCAAGGCCAGGGTCGGCGATATCGTGCTCGCCGTCGGCGATCCCTTTGGCATCGGCGAAACCGTAACCATGGGCATCGTCAGCGCCACCGGACGCAGAGATCTGCGGCTGGAGGGCCCCGAAGGTTACGAAGATTTCATCCAGACGGATGCCTCCATCAATCCCGGGAACTCGGGAGGCGCTTTGGTCAATACGCGCGGCGAACTGATTGGCATCAACACCGCCATCATCAGCAACGGAGGCGGTGGCAATCAGGGAATCGGTTTCGCGGTGCCGGTCAATATGGCACGCACGGTCATGGAGCAAATTCTGAAGACCGGGAAGGTCACCCGTGGATATCTGGGCGTAAGCATTCAGGAAGTGACGCCTGACATCGCGAAAGCCTTCAACGTGCCCTCGGCGGAAGGCGCGCTCGTTGGCGACGTATCTCCGGACAGCCCCGGCGCCAAAGTGGGACTCCAGAAAGGCGACATCATCACAGCCCTGAACGGCCAAAAGATCGCCGATTACCACGACCTGCGCCTGCGCATTTCGCAGACGCCTCCCGGTACGTCGATAAAGATGGAGGTTTACCGGAACGGCCAGAAGCAGGAAATGACCGCCACTCTGAGCGAATTCCCGGAAAAGGCGCAAGCCGCTGAGAATTCACCACAGGGTGAATCTCCGGTCCTCGACGGCGTGCAGGTGGAAAATCTCACCCCGGATATCGTTCAGCAGCTGAATCTGCCGTCCGGCACACGCGGCGTGGTTATCACCCGAGTGGATCCGGACAGCACTGCCGCCGAAACCGGGCTCGAGCGCGGCGACCTGATTCAAGAAGTGAATCGCAAGCCGATCAACAACGTGGAGCAGTTCCGTGCGGCCGTTCGCGGCGCTTCGAACCAGCCCTTGCTGCTGCTCATCAATCGCGGCGGGAGCAGTTCCTACGTAGTCATATCGCCCAAATAGAGCAACTGTAAACCTCAACCCCTAGGGAGAAAGCCCGGCGTCAAAGGACGCCGGGCTTTTCGTTTTCACGATAAGCCTGAGTTTCGCGGCCGGCTTTAGGCCGCGACGCACCAGCCAGACCTGTCATTCTGAGGAGCGTAGCTCGCATTTTGCGTCCCGCGATTCTTCGGCACGCAAATTCCGCACCTGCTCAGGATGACATCGTTAGTGATGTTCCCGCGAGGTGTTCAGTCGGCGGAGGAGGTCAGAACGGCTGCCGCGCGCGGCAGCCGCACGATGCGCGCTTCCATCACATTGGGAATGGCACGCAAGCGCGGCAAGATCGTCTCGGGAACGTCGCCATCGAGTTGCACGACGGCGAGGGCTTCGGCGCCCAAGGCCGCCTCCCGGCGCCCCAGGGCAAAGCTTGCGATGTTCATGCCCTGGCTGCCCAGCGTTGTTCCTACCTGGCCGATCACGCCGGGGACGTCGCGGTTGGTCATCACCAGCAGGTTGCCCTCGAGCGGCGCTTCGCAGGCGATGCCATTGATTTGCAGCACGCGAGGCGTGGTGCCGTAGAGAATGGTGCCCAGGG
Organism: uncultured Acidobacteriota bacterium; assembly: GCA_963761945.1. Taxonomy (GTDB): domain Bacteria; phylum Acidobacteriota; class Terriglobia; order Acidiferrales; family UBA7541; genus Palsa-189. The sequence continues at coordinate 47,756 of CAVXIM010000008.1, forward strand.
AGGAGAATTCGCGCCGTTTGCCGTCGCCCGCCGAATACGCTGCGATCTCCAGCACGTCGGCGATGCCGCGCTCGCGGGGACGCCGCCCTTCCTCGATTTCCAGGCCGCGTTCCGCGGCGCGCGCCGTCGCGTTCACCAGATTGACGTGCTCGTCGAGCACGGCATTCAAGACGCCGGCCAAAGCCGCGCTGCGCAATACGCGCGTGCCCAATTCCGCCGGTTCTCCCGCGCAGGCCAGGCGAAGCCGGCGCACGGGGAATGGGGCCGCCTGCGCCACCAGCGAAGCCATGCGTTCGGCGAGATCCAGGTAGGGCCGCAGACGGCGATATTGTTCCGGCGGGATCGGCGGCAGATTGACGGAGTTGCGCATGGTGCCGTCTTGCAGGTATTCGCGCACCTGCTGCGCGATTTGCACGCCCACCTCCTCCTGCGCCTCGGCCGTCGATCCGCCCACGTGTGGCGTGGCGATCACGTTGGACATTTGCAGCAGCGGCGAATTGCGCGGCGGCTCCTCGGCGAAGACGTCCAGCGCGGCGCCGGCCAGATGCTTTGAGCGCAGCGCTTCGGCCAGCGCCGCTTCGTCCACGAGTTCGCCGCGCGCTGCGTTGACGAGGCGCGCCCCAGGCTTCATCTGCTTCAGCGTCTCCGCATTGATCATGCGCTCGGTGGCCGGCGAGAGCGCCGTATGCAGGGAGACGTAATCCGATTGCGCAAGAAGCTCCGCCAAAGCCACCAGTTCCGCGCCCCATTCCGCCGCGCGTTCCGCGCTGACGTAAGGATCGTAGGCCACCACGCGCATCTCCAGCGCACGCGCGCGGCGAGCCACTTCCGCGCCCACGCGGCCCAGACCGATCAGGCCCAGCGTCTTGCCGCGCAGCTCGACGCCGGCGCTGCCGGACTTCTCCCATTTGCCGGCGTGCATGCTGGCGTTTAGTTGCGGAATGGAGCGAGCCATGGAGAGCATCAGCGCGAGCGCATGCTCCGCCACGCTCGGCGCATTGCCCCCAGGCGTATTCATGACCAGAACCCCGCGCTGCGTGGCCGCTTCGAGATCGATATTGTCCACGCCTACGCCGGCGCGTCCGATCACGCGCAGCTTCTTCGCGTGGCTCAGCAGTTCGTCCGTCACGCGCGTGGCGCTGCGCACCACCAACGCATCGGCCTCGGCCAATTCGTTCGCGAGCGCGGCAGCGGCGGGCTGCACCACCTGCCAGCCGGGCTCGGCGAGCAGTTGGACGCCGTGTTCGCTGATCTTGTCGGCAACGATAATTTTCATGGCCCAAAAGCCTAGCGGCCAGGGGTTCCGCTGTCAAATAAGCGCATATGCTATAGTTGCGCTCCGGAGCGGAAGCGCACAAAGCAACAATGTCTTTCATCGATCGCATTCAAAAAGAGCTCACCGAAGCCATGAAATCGAAGGACGAATTGCGCTTGAGCGTCCTGCGCATGGTGAAAACTGCGCTGAAAAACAAGGAAATCGAAAAAATCCGCCCGCTCGATGACGCCGAGTCCCTTCAGGTGTTGCAGACTTTGGTCAAGCAACGCAAGGAATCCGTGGAACAATTCACACGCGGCGGCCGAGCCGATCTGGCCGACAAAGAAACTCGCGAAATCGCCATAATTGAAACTTACCTGCCCGCGGGCGCGAACGAAGCCGACATGGATCGTGCCATCGAAGCGGCCATCGTCGAGACCTCGGCCAATTCTCCGAAGCAGATGGGTGCAGTCATCAAGGCGGCGCGGGCGCGCCTGGAAGGTAAAACCGTCGATGGCAAAGCGCTTTCCGATCGCGTGCGCGAGCGCCTTTCGCGCACGGGCTGACGCACTCGCCTGAAAGCCTGGAGATGCTCTTCCTCATTAAGTTTTGCTCCAAGTTTTGCTCTGGCATTTCGACCGCCTGATTTATACTCTGGCCAGCTTAAACGCCATTAACACACTAGGATTGCGACCCAGGGTTGAAAAACGGGCCCCGCCTGAATTCCGGCGGTTCCCGATTGGCAATGCAAAGAGAGAAGGTGTATATGCCGAGATTTATTCCCGCTGCATCCGTGTTGGCACTCTTGAGTCTGTGTTTGGCCGGACCTGGGTGGTTGGCAGGCAAGCCACCGCAGGCTGCGGCACAACAGGCGGCGACGCCGCAAAGGCTCCAATACCCTCCCTTGTTTTTCCGAGAAGACTGGACGCTGGCGGGTGGCTTGCCCAACACCAATACTCCGCAGGAACCGGAGCATACGGTCGTTCAAGGGGACGTCGCGAACCCGAATCTGGAAGTGCACCTCTACGGCGACAAGGTTGGCCCTGTGGCCGTCAAACAGACCTACAACGATGACATCACCTACGTGATGACGCTGCTCTGCACGTCAAACTGCGCGATCACGCTCAGGGATAAAAAGAATGATGTGGATTTGACCGGATTGGCGACCATCCGCTGGCGCACCAAGATCAGCGGGTTTCATGCACTCCATCCCATTGTGAAGCTGGCCGACGGAACGTGGCTCGTGGGCGACCATGCGACCGGCTACTCCACGGACTGGGTGGAATCACAAATCCAGCTGGTTGACGTGCGCTGGCGGAGCCTCAACATCGAAGATGTTATCGAAGCGCGGGGCGATAACTGGGTGGAGAAACCGAACCTGAGCCGGGTGGAGGAGATCGGTTTCACCGACCTGATGAGGGGAGGCGGTCACGGAGCTCCAGGTTCGCGGCTCGACTGGATTGAAGTTTACGGCAAGCCAGTTCCGCGAGTTGCATCGGGCACGAAGAGCAGCAGCCGGTAGAGTTACAAGTTCCAAGCTGGCCAGTCACGAAGGCTGATCACGAAGGCTGGGAGGTCCGCAGCTAAGGAATTCTCCCAGCCGAGCGCCAGCGGACGCTTTAATTCATCCAGGGCCTTAGCACGCTATCCGCTACTTACCCACCATCAGAATTGTAAACGAACCCGGCAACGGAGGTCCCAAGGCCAGGCGACCTGGCACTGGCGCCGGCGCGTTAGCCGGAAGGGGACCATACTCGAACGCCATGCTGATCACGTGATTCGTCTTTGTGTCCAGCACCATATTCCTGGCGCCCACCATCGTTTTCAGCCTCTGCTCCACCTCGAAGCTGGTGGGACTATTTTCCTTGATGACCACGATCGAGCCGGCGCCTGCCGTGCTTATGGCTTCCATCGTTGCGGGATTAAACCCTACGGTATCCACGTTCACGTCGGTCGGGAAACTGGTAATGATGTTGCCGTTTTCAGCGTTCACAATCAGCACCACGGGTGTAGGCAGGCGCCAATACGAAAAGAGAACGTGATTTTTTGCGTCAAGCGACAGGCCGCTACCCGCGTCCACGCCTTTTGAGCTGAGGTCAAGGTGCTTCGTCACGCTCAAATTCTTCGCGTCCACCACGGCAATGTTGGCCTTGTCCAGGATGTTTATGTAGACCGTCCCTTTGCCGTCGCTCACAGCCTGCTCCGGTTGTCCGCCCAGATCAACGGTCCCCACCACAGTGCCTTGTTTTGCGTCAATCACTGTCGCGTATGGCGGCATGTGGCTCAGCACCCACACGTGCGCATTGTAGGGATCAAACATAATGCCATCGGGACGCCCGTCCACATCGATGGTCTTGATCACCTGCAAAGTGCTCGCGTCCCACATGGTAATCGGCTTTGTGGTCGAGAAACCGTGATGGGATTTGGGATCGACGGCGGCGCCGCCCGATTTAACATTCGCAATCGTACCCGCCGGTTCCAACGTATCCAGATTGAAAGCCGTGAGTTGTCCCATCGGCCCATTTCGGGGGATATACAAACGCCGGTTTTCGACATCCGCCGTAATGTAATCAAAACCGCCTTCGCCGCCGACTTTGGCTTTCTTCATCACCTTATAAGGACCTGTGGCCGGGCCATCCTGGGCCAAGCCGAGCGATGCCACCATCGAGACCGCGACTGCAAGGAGAAATGCCAGGCGAAATGGCCGCATGAGATAGTTCCTCCGTTATCGTGTTTCGTTTGCGTCCGAGGGTTGTGAATATACACCAATTCGGGGCAGGCGGGACGGCATTCGCGGAGCCATCCGGAGCCGCGCGACATTATCACCTTATGCCCGCATGTTTCACGCCAAGCTCTGTCTGCGCTACGATCCTCCTATGCCGCTGCCGGAAGCCATTCTCGTGCGTTACACCGAAGAGGAAGCCGGTTACGTCAGTTTCCGTCCCGTGGTGCGGCAGAGCTTTCGGCCCGATCAACTGCTGGATATGGTCCTCAGCGTTACCGGCAAGGATGCGGCGCGCATCAGGCAAATTTTTCGCTCCGGCACGGTCGTCTTTCATTTCTACCGCTATTGGTGGACGGGGTTCGACGTCGAGGAAACGGAATTGAGGGGCCTGCTGGCTCGCTTTCCCGATCCTGACCCTTCGCGTGAATTTCGCAGCGCCGACTGTACTCTCGTTGCCATCGAATCCGGCGCCACGCCGCCGCGGCCTATACTCGAAGTTCAAAAGGCGGCGATTTCGCGAAGGCGGCTATTTCGACGCCTTAGCTTCTGGGACGCGCTGCTCGCCGAAACGGCATCGGCTCCCGTGACCTACCATGGCTATTCCTTTGCGCATCGCGCCGATCTCTACGGGCTCGATCTCAGCGCAGAGGCTCGCGCCCGGCTTGCTGCGGCCGCCGCATCGCTCGCTCCGCGCGCCATGCGCAAAGAACTGCAAGCCATCGGCGGCGCCGCGCGGGTCGTCTTCATCTGCCCACGTGCGGGCGCTTAGGATGACAACTGCCGCGCTTTCGGTTACCTTCAGTGATTTCGTTATGACTGCAGATCGCGGCAGTTTCGTTGAGCTGGAACACGCCTCGGTGGCTCGCGGCGAGAAAATCGTGCTGCACGATATCTCGCTGCGCATCGCCAGCGGCGAACATATCGCTATTCTCGGGCCCAACGGCTGCGGCAAATCCACGCTGATCAAGACCATGACCTGCGAGTGTTACCCTATCGCCGGCGAAGGCGTGCGCGCTCGCATCTTTGGCCGCGAGCGCTGGGACGTCTTCGAGCTGCGCAAACGGCTTGGCGTGGTCGCCGCCGAGTTCCCCAGCGAGCGAACCCTGCACACGCTGGGGCGCGACGCCGTGATCACCGGCTTTTTCTCCAGCTCCACGATTTGGCCCGAACTGCACGTCACCCAAGCCATGCGCGAGCGGGCCGCCGCCGTGCTCGGTCAGCTCGAAGCCGGTCATTTGGCCGAAAAGCCGGTCGGCGAGATGTCCGCCGGGGAAATGCGCCGCGTCCTGATCGGGCGCGCGCTCGTGCACAATCCGGAGATGCTCCTGATCGACGAGCCCAGCAATGCGCTCGACCTCGCCGCGCAAAGCGAGTTGCGCCAGAGCTTGCGCCGCCTCGCGCAGCACGGCGTGGGCATCGTGCTCATCACGCATCATCTGGCCGATATCCTGCCGGAGATCGATCGCGTCGTGATGCTGCGTGAAGGGCGAATTTTTGCCGACGGCCCGAAAACGGAATTGCTCAGCGAAGAACGGTTGCAGAAGCTTTTCGGCGTGCCTGTAACCGTGGCCCGCCGCGACGGCTTTTACCACGTCTGGTAGCAACACACAGCCTGCGGCAATTTCATGTCATTCTGAGCGAAGCGAAGAATCTCTCCGTCACTGAGTGTCTTCGCGGCCGAGCCGCCGGTAATACCTCCGCGCGAACCTCTTCGCGCCAATCCCCTACTCCCCATGCATGTTTTAGGCGATAATGCGCGGCGCGGCAGCCGCTACGCTCGCGTTGACGCTGCCACTGGCCGTTCCTGAGGTGACGCTTGGCGACGAAAACGTGGAGCTCTACAGCGCCCCCTGAAGAGTTTCACCCTTACATCGATTCGGAGCGAGGCGTTCCCGAATTCACCCTGCGCGCCATTCTGGCCGGCATCGTGGCCGGCCTTTTTTTTGGCGCGGTCACCGTCTACGTGGGCTTGCGCGCGGGCCTCACGGTTTCCGCGTCGATTCCCATCGCCGTGCTTTCCATCAGCATCCTGCGCGCTTTTGGCAAAGTCACCATTCTCGAAAACAATATCGTGCAGACCACGGGCTCGGCCGGCGAATCGATTGCCGGCGGCGTGATTTTCACGCTGCCCGCGCTGATTTTCCTGGGCTTCCCGCTGGAATACTGGGGCGTATTTTTCCTGGCGCTGATTGGCGGATGGCTCGGCGTGCTCTTCATGATTCCGCTGCGCCGCCAGCTCATCGTCAAGGAACACGGCAATCTGCTCTACCCGGAGGGCACGGCTTGCGCCGACGTGCTCGTGGCCGGGGACCGCGGAGGCTCGTTCGCCAGCCGCGTCTTCTGGGGTCTCGGCCTCGGCGGCCTTTACTCGGTGCTGATGAATACGATCGGAGCCTGGCGCGATACGCCCACCTACAACCCCAACTGGCTTCCCGGCGCCTCCTTCCGCGCGAATATCACACCGGAATATCTCGGCGTGGGCTACATCATCGGTCCGCGCATCGCCGGCATTCTCTTTTCGGGCGGCGTTTTTTCCTGGCTGGTGCTGATGCCGGCCATCCGCTTTTTCGGCTCGCTGGCCCCCAATCAGGCGCTCTATCCCAGCACGATACCCATTCCGCAGATGACCTCCGACCAGCTTTGGGCGAGCTATATCCGGCCGATGGGCGCGGGCGCCGTGGCCGCGGCGGGCGTAATCACGCTGGCGAAGACGATGCCAACTATTTGGTCGGCGCTGACCACCGGACTCAAAGAGATGAAGGCCAACCGCGAAGGCCACGCGCGCGTGGCCAGCCGCATCGAGCAGGACCTGCCCATGAAATTCGTGGTTGTCGGCGCCGCGGCTGTTGCCGCGATGATCTGGGTGCTGCTTACGTTTCGTCCCATTCCCGGCGCGCAGACCGGCCTTTTCGCCAATTTCCTCGCGGCCATTTTCGTGCTCGTCTTTGGATTTCTCTTCACTACGGTCTCATCGCGCATCACCGGACTCATTGGCACCTCGTCGAATCCCATCAGCGGCATGGCTATCGCGACGCTGATGGCCACCTGCGCCATCTTCCTGCTGGCCGGCTGGACCGGCGGAAGTTACTCCGCGCTGGCTCTCACCATTGGTGGCGTGGTCTGCGTCGCGGCCGCAAATGCGGGAGGCACTTCGCAGGACTTGAAAACGGGCTTTCTCGTTGGCGCGACCCCTTCCAGGCAGCAGATCGCGCTGATCATCGGCGCCATGGCTTCCGTCTTTGTCATCGGCGGAACGCTCAAGCTGATGAATCTGGGCCTGGCCGAATACAAGCCGATACAAATCGAAGTGGATATCGCGCATCTGCCGACGGGCGTGCAAGTGGAAAACCCGAATTACGTCTACCAGGGCAAGAGTTATACGCTGATCAACGCGCTCGGCTCCGGCGTCGTGCCCGACGGCAAATACCTCTACGATCCCGATACGCATCGCGTGGAGATTCAGTGGGTGCAGGGCATCGGCAGCGACAAAGCCGCCGCGCCCCAGGCCCGGCTCATGGCCACGGTCATCAACGGCATACTCAACCGCCAGCTTCCCTGGAGGCTCGTGCTGCTGGGAGTCTTTCTCGTCTTTACCGTGGAACTGCTCGGCATACGCTCGTTGCCCTTTGCCACCGGCGCATATCTTTCCATCGCCACGACCATGGCCATTTTCGCCGGCGGCATGGTGCGCTGGCTCGTGGAACGCAGCCGCGGAGCCGCTGCGGGAAACGATGTCGGTCCCGGCCCGCTCTACGCCAGCGGCCTGATTGCCGGCGGCGGCGTCTTCGGCCTGCTCGGCATCGTCGTCGCTTTGCTCGAGGACCAGGAGTTCCGCTATCACATTTTCCGCCCCGGCCTCTTCCAGTTTGGTCCGAAGATTATGGGCAGCCTGGCCGATAGCCACGTCTTCGCCGTTGTCATGTTCCTGCTGCTGGCCGCATCGCAGTTCTACTTTGCCCGCAAAAAGATGGAGTAGCCGCCGGGGGCATGTCACTGCGCGCGGCCGTTGAGGCGACTCAAACTCTTGCGCGGCTGATGAGAAAGCGGTAGTTTCCGAAAGACCGAGAGAGGTGGCGTCGTGCAAAAATGTCTTTTGGTTCTTTCCCTCGCCTTAGGGCTGCTCATTGCCACGCCGGCGTTTGCGCATCATGGGACGGCGGGATATGACATGGCCAAAGTCGTCACGCTGACCGGTCCCGTGACGAAGGTCGATTGGACCAATCCCCACATCGTCATCTACATGGATGCGAAGGACGCGCAGGGAAACCTGCAGCATTGGACTCTCGAGCTTTCCGCTCCGCTTCTCATGCAGCGTTTCGGATGGACAAAAGATTCCGTGAAGTCGGGCGACCAGCTCGTCGCGGAGACTCATCCCGCAAAAAATGGCGCGCCGGTCGGCACCAGCGGCACGGCTACTTTTATCTTGAAGTTTATCGTCAACGGCACGCCGCTGCCCGTGGTGGGCCCCGCGCAGCCGCCTCGCGAGTGAAAACCGGCGCGGCGTCGCTTAGGCCTTGCGTCACCTGAGGAGTTACACGATGCAGAATCGCCGGATTAGCTCGGCCAAGAATTTGGCTCTCAGCCTTTGCGCGCTTTGCTGCGCGCGGGCGCTGCTCGCGCAGACCCCCGCGCCGCGGACCCCCGCGAATACACCAGCCGCGCAGGCTTCTTCTCGCGTGCCGGACCTCTCCGGGAATTGGGCCATCCGGCCGGGCGGCACGAGCTGGGATCCGTCTGATCCCAACGGCGCCAAACCCGAGCAGCTCCCGATGACTCCATGGGGCCTCGAACGGCTCAGGGCCGCCAAGCCTCCCTTTGGAGCCAATCAGTCATTCGACCCCAATGATCCGCACCAGAGATATTGCGATCCGCCTGGCACGCTGCGCATGTACTCTTACCCCTGGCAGTTCACTATCGTGCAGACTCCGGCGCAGGTTTATCTGCTCTTTGAATACCTCCACGTCTGGCGCGTGGTTAGCATGAATCAGCCGCATCCCAAGGATTTGGACTCCACCTGGCTCGGCGATTCAGTGGGCCGCTACGACGGCGATGCGCTCGTCATCGACACCGTCGGTTACAACGATAAGACCTGGCTGGACATGGTCGGCCATGCGCACAGCGATCAGTTGCACACCGTGGAGCGTTTGCGCCGCGTGGATCACGATACTCTCGAACTCCAGCTCACCATCGAAGATCCCAAGGCCTACACGCAGTCGTTTACCTCCAAGAAAACGTTCAAGCTGAGTTCTTTCCCCATGGGGGAAACGATGTGCTCTCTTTCCGAGGACCAGTCGTTCCAGAAAAACATCATGGATCGCACCGTCTCTTCGCCGCCCGCGAAATAGCGGCAGAATCGATCCGCTTTGCAGTTTCGTTTCGCCTCGCTCAAAATCGGGTTACCCTTTTCTGTGTAGTCATCTGCGAAGTCATTCTTTAAAAGCGGGGATCATTCATGACTCAGGAAATCTGGACGGCAGTCGATCGCTACATCACCGATCTCTTTGTGCCGCCCGATGCGGCCTTGACTGCGGCGCTTCAGGCCAGCCAGTCGGCGGGTTTGCCGACCATCAACGTATCGCCGCCGCAAGGCAAGTTTTTGCAGTTGCTGGCAAGGGCTTTGGGGGCGCGCGCAATTCTGGAGATCGGCACGCTTGGGGGCTACAGCACCATCTGGCTGGCGCGGGCGCTGCCTGCCGGCGGACGCCTGATCACGCTGGAGGCCGATCCCAAGCACGCGGAAATCGCGCGAGCCAATATCGCGCGGGCGGGTCTCGCCGGCATCGTGGAACTGCGCTTAGGACGCGCGCTGGATACCTTGCCGCAGTTGGCTGCCGAGGGCCGCGGCCCATTCGATTTGATCTTTATCGATGCGGATAAACCGAGCTACGCGGATTACTTCACCTGGGCGCTCAAGCTTTCCCGCCGCGGCAGCGTAATCATCGGCGATAACGTGATACGCAAGGGCGCGGTGCTCAATCCCGGCGCCAGCGACGATCCGAGAGTTCCCGGTGTGCTCCGCTTCAACGAATTAGTTGCGGCTGAGCCGCGCGTAAGCGCAACGGTCATCCAGACCGTTGGTGGCAAGGGATACGACGGGTTCACGATGGCCGTGGTTACCGATTAGCCTGCCGAGAGCACGGCGGGAAGCGAGGGCTCGCACGCCCGGGGCTTCCCGCCACTGATCAAGGCCGACTTCCTCAGTTGCCGCTCAGTTGACTGGAGTTCGTTCCCGCCATGCGGAAATGCGCCCGCCGATTCTGCTGCCAGCAAGCTTCATTGCTCTGCGTGCAGAAGGGGCGCTCTTTCCCGTAGCTCACGGTCTGAATTCTGTCGCCGGCGATGCCCTGCGACACCAGGAATTCCTTGGCCGCATCGTCACGGCGATCCCCCAGCGCCACGTTGTATTCGGTCGAGCCGCGCTCGTCGCAATGGCCCTCGATCACAACCGCGACCTGCGGATAGGAACGCAGGAATTCAGCCGTCTTCGCCAGAGCCGAGCGCGCGTCGTCGCGAATGCTGGCTTTGTCGTAATCGAAGAATGCGTCCTGCACCTCTTTGGTGAATAGCTCTTCGAGCGAGGGCTGCCGAGGCGTGGCCGCGGCCGGCGCAGGAACTGTTACCGTTACGCGCGCGCTTGCCGTGGCGGAACCGCCGGGGCCCATGGCCGTTGCGGTATAGGTGGTCGATTGTCCCGGTGCGACGTTCGTCGTGCCTTCCGCCGCGACGCTGCCTACCTCCGGCGTCACGCTCACGGAAGTGGCATTGGTAGCCGACCAGCGCAAGGTGACGGACTGGCCGCGCGAAATGTCGTTGCGTGAGGCTTGCAGAGTCACCGTAGGTTGCGCGGGCGGGGCAGCGGCAGGCGGAGGCGCCGGGGGATTATTGGCCACCTTGTGACTGCACCCCGCGCTTACCACTAGAAAACCGACGAGGCCCAACAGCATTGCGTTGCCAAAGCGAATTCGCATTTCGATCCTCCTCAATCTGGGCTTAGAGAGAAGCTCCTCGGGTGTTCAGCGTAAGTATATCGTAGTACGATACTACCCTAATCAAGGTATAAGAGGCAAGCGCAAAGAATAAGGTTGTTCCCGGCTGGAACCGGCGCGGGCGTGCGGGTGTGTCGGCGCCGAGCGGATTAATCGGCGCCGCGTGTCAGCGGCGTGCGTTTATTTGGCCTGTGCTTATTTATCGTCCGGCAGGGCGAAGACGAAAATCGTGGAGGCTTCCTGCCCAATGTGATTTTTCGCTTCCGGCCAATACAGCGGGGCTCGCGCTTCGATCAGCGAACCGCCTCCGGAATCGATAGCCACATATTGTTTGCCGTTCACGGAATAACTGACCGCTGGAGACGCAATGCGGCTGCCGGTACTGAACGACCACAGTTTTTGTCCCGTCTTGTCATCGAGGGCGAAGGCGTTTCCTTCGATATCGCCGCCAAAAATCAAGCCGCCAGCGGTCGCCAAAAGCGACGAGGCGTTGAAGTATCGGGTCGGGAAGCTCCACGCTTTCTTCCCGGTCAGCGGATCGAAAGCGGCGATGTGGGGGACCGCATTGGGATTCAATTGCTCCTCTTTATCTCCGCCCCAGAAGCTCTCCCCCTCTTTTACTTCCTGCCTGTGCGGCGTAATGTGCGAGCAGGCCTCCGTGGAGCTTGTGTACCACAAGCCGGTAAGCGGGCTGTACGCCGAGTGGTTCCGATTGCGGCCGCCTATCGTTCCGGGACAGAACAAGTAATCTTTCCCCGCTTCCGGCGCGACCGGCTCCAAAGGCTTTCCGTCCTTATCCAAGCCTTTGGCCCAGGTCACCGTATCGACGTAAGGAAATCCGCGAATGAACTTGCCCGTTTCACGGTCGAGGATATAAGCAAATCCATTTTTGCTCGAATGAATCACCAGCTTGCGCATCTGCCCGTTTTGCTCGACGTCGATCAGCACCGGCTCGGGATTTGAGTCGTAGTCGTAAACGTCGTGCGGAGTCTCCTGGAAATACCAGCGCAGCTTTCCCGTGTCCGCGTCCAGCGCCACCAGAGAATCGGTGTACAGATTCGCGCCCAGGCGGTCGCCTCCGTAGAGGTCCGAGGAGGGATTGCCCACGCCCCAGAAGATCAAATTGAGCTCAGGATCGTAGGAACCGGTAAACCAACTCGACCCTCCGCCCAGCTTCCAGGAATCTCCCGTCCAGGTTTCCGAACCCGGCTGGCCGGGCTCCGGAATCGTGTAAAAGCGCCACGCAAGCTGTCCCGTCTTTGCATCGAAGGCGCTGATATAGCCGCGATGCGCGCTCTCGCCGCCAGTCACGCCGGTGATGACCTTGTCTTTCACCAGCAGAGGGAGCGGAACTGATCCCGCATCCGCACTTCGCGGAATTTTCAATTTCTATATTCCAGACTTCCTTGCCCGTCTTGGCGTCCAGCGCAACCAGGTGATTTTCTCTCGTGCCCATGAAAAGCATTCCGAAACCAATCGCCAGCCCTCGAGCCTTTCCGTTACCCGCGCGAGCGTCCTTGGCCGGCTTATAGCGCGTAATTCCAAATCAGCTTTCCCGTGACGGCGTCGAGGGCGAACACATTGTTATTCTGATCCACCAGATACAATTTGCCGTCGGCGATAATCGGTGCGGACTCCAGACCGCCGCGCCCGCCGGTGGGAAAAGTCCACGCCGGCACGAGCCGGTGCACGTTGTCGCGGGTAACCTGATTGAGGGGGCTGTAGCTCCAGGCTCGGTAATTTCCGTAGAACGTCAGCCAGTTTTGCGGCTCCTTCGCGGCATGAACGATGCGTTCCGGCGCGACGTCCTGTCCAGCGGTGCGAGTCGCAGCCAGCAAGCAGAGCCCGAAAAGAAAGATACCGATGCCCGCCTCGAATCGGCGCCAACGCCAACGATTCGTCCCCAGTTCCTGGTGCGACATGTTGTCCTCCACTCCATCAGCAGGCTTGCGACTGTTTCAAGTGGGCAAAGTATAGCGCGGTCGGGGCATGAAATGAACGCATCGGCGCCCGCGCAACGGGCCAGTCCGCATGGAAGTTGAGCTCGGCAGTTTGGTGGATTGCGTTTTCGCGGAATTCCGCGCTATTTCTGCGCGGAGTTCGAGGGCCAAACGGGATCCGCGGTTTGGATGCGCCAAACGGGGCCTTCCGGCTCGAGGGGCCCTTCCGTTTTGAGAACTGCCGCGACATTGCCGCTGAACACCCAGATGTGCGTATCCGCGGTTTCCTTGCCTACGAGCGGAGCGATGACACCGGCAGCGCCTTCGACATGCGCCTTCAAGTCGAATTCGATTCCCTCGCGCTTGGATCGTCCAATCAGGAAGGGCGCTTTTCCTTCCGGCGTGATAATCACCTTAACCAGGCGCGGCTTGGGTTCGCCGGCGACCACCGTTACCGTCGTCTGCGCGCTCTTCGGATCGATATTCTTGATAAGCGCCAGGAACATGCCATTGGCCATGTCGGCCGGCAGGTCGATGTGCTGCGACTCCGTCTGCTCCTTGCCCTTGTCGTCCGTATAGTGAACGATCACGGTGCCTGTGGAGCCGTCGATCGAGCGCTCGATGGCGTATTTGAAGGAAGGGCCTTTTTGCACCAGGTGATTGCTTAAAAAGCGAAATTGTTCATGCTGCGAGAATTCGGTGGTCTCCTCATAGAACGAGCCGTCATGAAAGTGAAAGCTGGTTTGAATTCTTACGGTTGTTCCCTTCAGCGTTTCGATCAGTTCGCCGTCGGCGATGGTCTTGCCATCAAGCGTTTGCAGCACGAGAAATCCGTGAGTCGGACCCTCCGCCTGCCGCACAGGTATCGTCTCTGCGGAAGCTGGCCTTACCTGCGAGGCAGCAAGGAATGCGATTAAGGCGAACAGTTTAAGTGGCAGGGTCCAAATGTTAGGTGGCAGCGTCCGAATGGCCTCGCCGCCAGATCCCCGTCCCGAAGCTCGTAGCGCGCTCACTCCTTTTAGATGCGAGGTGGGGAATCCTCGGGCTTCGCGCCGTGCGCGACCGGCTCCAATCTCATAATTGCCGTACGGAATCGGTGTCCTCAGCGTCTGTCCCTGGCGAACTCCTCGGCCCCGCTCGATTCTCTGAGCGTCTGGAGCCGCTCCCGAGTTGGCGACCGGCGGAGACGCAAAAAGCCAGTTGCCGAGAATCCCGTTTACTCAGGACCTATCGCACCGGACGCCCTGACAAAACTGCACCCTTCGTCAATTTCAGTTCGAGCACAGGAGTGACAAGTTAGCGATAAGCAAATACCAAGCCAGAACTAGTCCAGCATTTCGCGGAACGCCATGGTGTGAAATGTACTGAGGGTAGTGGCTTGAGCGATACACCCGCTGCTATACTGTACGCCATTACCGCCGCCGCCACTAAAGTTAAATGTAGGGGTGCCGAGGCTGCTCAATGGGTTACCCATTGAGTCGAGCGTTTTCGCGACCAATATGGCGCCATTATACTGGTTGCCGCCTCCGCCGTTTCCGTTGAAGACACCTTGCCCGACCACCATCACGACACCGTTCCAGCCCACGTTTCCGCCGGCTGAGAAGGTTCCGGTGACAACGAGAATTCCGTACCCGGTTACGTTGCCACTGAGTGATAGGTTACCGTTTACGTAGATAATCTGGGGCGAGGATGCGGTGCCAGGATTCGAAAGGCTGGAAGCCGGGCCTGTAATTATGGGTTGAGTAACCATGGTTTCAATGCTCGCCGTCAGATTTTGAAGGGAAGAGACGGTTTGAAGGTTCGGCGGTAAGCTCGACGAAATGTTTTCGACATCAGGGGTCGAACCGCCGCTACCCGTATAGTTGTTCTTGCGGTTGTTAGGAATGTCGCCCGTAACCGTTGTAACGTCTGTATTATCGCTGACGCCGATCGCTGGAACTGGCGGGCCCGTTGTCGTAGATCCGCAGCCTGTAGCATCGTTTCCGTTTACATTGAAATTGTTACTATTCGGAGCGCCATAGGTATCGCCGGTGCCATCCAAATTCAAGGCACTTGTCGCACTAAAGTTCAACCTATCCTCCGCAATCTCGGCCTGTACCATGCGCCGCGACCCGCTCGGTGTTACGCAGAGCGGTTAGCGTATAGACAGGCAGATTGGGCGCGTTACAGTTTGAGGTCTCTTCGTTGGTTCCGTTCCAGCAAACCTGCAAGCCGGAACTGCTGTTGCCGTTTGTGGAGTAGGCTGTGAGAGCGTTGTTCTGTTTGAGCATGAGCCGCACCCACTTCCAAGGCAAGACTGGGGAAGCTGCGTAGGTACTGCTGGCGGTGGTCGAAACGCACCAACTGTTACAACTGGACAGATTTGGCATGCTTATGTGAGCTGACGGTAGTGGTCTCTTTGCAAAGTTCGTCATCTGGATACGTTGTAGCGCTGCTGCCGTTCCAAGGAGCCACAGTCTCCCCATTCGCGGGATTGAGAATGTAAAGGACACTGCCGGTGTTCCCCGGGAGCGTGGTCGGGAGGGAAGCTGTTCGAAGCGTATTGGTAGCTGCAGTACGCATCCGATCTCGGGTCTCTTCAACTCCGGCCTTGGCCGAGAAAAATGCGAGTTGTTCGTCCTTGAAGTTGCCGCTGATATTGGTTTCGGTGCCACTGAGAATGATCATGCCGGCCGCGATCGCGCCAATCAGGAGCAAGGCGATCATTGCCATTAACAAAGCGATCCCGCCCTCGCGATGCCGTATCTTTTGTTCTCGTGTCAGCATGATCATATTTTCATCTCTCCTAGCAGCTCATCGCTTGCCCACTTGAGGCCATCGAACAGTTATTCAGAGATACCTCGCCCTCAAAGACACCCTGAACTGGATTCCCTGTTTGTAGGTCAGTAACGGTCGGATCATTGACCTGCAGATTGATCTGAATGGTCTTAACGGTGGCAATAGTATTGGCGCCGCGGTAGTGCTGATGTCTACGGGCAAACTAGTGATTTGCGTTCGTCGTGTCGAAATATTTGAAGATTGGATTGCTCACGACATCATTTACTTCTGTGCCCCAATTGGGCGTCTGACCGGTCAGCGGGCTTCCGTTTACCTTGGTGACTTGGCTTCGTTGCATACAGAGCGTGCAACTGCCAGATCCATTCACCATGTAGGTGATGCTCTGCACTGTGCTTGTGCCGTTAACGGAGGCTCGAACTGGATCGCGTTGGCGTCTATTTTCACTAGTCCCACGGCGAAACGGCTATCGTTGATCACGGGCGACTGGAGCGGCGGTGACCAACTGCCACCCGAAAGGTCAAAAATGCGCGAATTCGGATCCCCGATCTGGTTGATGTCGCGAAAAAACTGATCAACGAAGTCCCGGACTTCTTGAAAATCGTCAAGCCTGGCTTGGTCGTTTGTTGAGCGATACTGCACATCACTCAACTGCCGAAAGACGACGCCCATGACAAGAATCAAAATCAGCACGGCCAGCATCATCTCCAGCAGAGAAAAACCGCATTCTTTAGAAAAAGTGTGGTTGGGTCGCAGTTTCATCGGCTAGGTCCCCTGTCCAATCAGGGTTCTAATGGTCACGGGCAGCGAGTAGAATTTGACGTCCCCACCTGCATTTTGCATTCTCGCGGATACGGTGAGTAGCTTTACATAGCTTGACGGCTGCGTAATATTCCAGCGCACATCGTAAGTGAATTGCATGCCCGCAGTGGCGCAGTCCGTATAAAGCATCTGATAATTCGTGACCGGTGCCTGTGTATAGTCCACGTCGCCGGAACTGGTTAGGGCGCTGCCGCCGGGAGCGGTAGTGCTGATCGTAGAGCTGTTTCCCGCGCAATCGGTAATGGTGAGATTGGGCGACGTGCTGGCCTTTACGCTAGAGATTTTCTCCGTAAGCATCTGTGCAAGTACGGCCGAATTGCTCTGCTGGCGGCTGCGACTATTGCTTCCCATGGCAACGCCAATGAGAGGCATGGTGCCGATGATTCCTATCGCGAGTACCAGCATTGCGATCATCAATTCAATAAGGCTCGTTCCTTGTTCATTTCGTGCCGTTGCTTTCCTGCGCGATGAGAAGATTATTTCCATGCTCCACCATTCCACATCAGCACTTTGGATCTTCCCGATTTCGTCAGCAGAACCGCCGCCCACATGCCGCTCCTGCTACTTGTGAAATAAAAAACGAAGTAAGTGGGTGCTGGCGTTGTGCACGTAGGTGGGGCGCTGTACTCACATGGCAGGCCCCTCGGCGAATAAGCCAAAACGTTAGAGTTGTCGTAGGGTGTCCCCGATGAAGTGTCACCCACGAGGGTGTATGCCGTAGGTTGCCCAGCGCTGCCGTTTGGAGCGCTAGAGGCTCCGGTTACAAACTGAGGAAGATCTATAAACGGCTCGTTTGCATCGAGGGCGCCGTTGTTGTTGAGATCGATATAAGCTTGTTGGAAGGCGCCGTTCATCTGAAAACGAATCGGGGACGTGGCATTGGCCCTTGCAGCCCTCATTCGGGCTTGCTGCGTTAGATCAGCAACCTCAGAGACCGCAGAGCGCAATTGGGCGTTGTACAAAACTTGCATAAACTGGGGTACCGAAATTGCAAAGATGGCGAAGATTACAGTCACCACGACCATAAGTTCCAGCAGCGTAAATCCACGGATAGGCAAAATGGCTTCACGCGGATTGGAGTTGGGTTGAGTAAACTTCATAGTTACTTTTGCGCCAATTCTGGCGCCCTTAACCTTAAGGTACTAGTATTCCGGCATGGAACGTTTAGCAGCAATGGTACAGTGGTCCTGTCGCCTTCAATCAAACTAACGCAATTCAGTGCCCGCCGGTAAGTCTTTTAAACACTGGTAGTTAGATCGATGCCGTTTCAGATGCACATGCGAAATGAGAGATTTGGTAACCTCTCAGGAAATCACGGTACATACGGCCAGTGCCCCTTCGGGTGTTGAGCAAAGCATGGTGCAAAAGATGGCGGAACACCAGCCAAGGACTTTCGACCGAATGCTTACTTGCGCGTATCAGGCAAACAGGTTTGAAGTCTCGAAAAATCGGGTTTTCGGAAACTGGCCCGCGCAACAGGTGTAGCACTTTTCCCGTCCGTATAGCCTACCCCGGCATGGCTTTGACTGGCGGGGCGGCTGCGCTTAGACTCTTTCCGATATGGGTTCTTTCCCGCGATATCCCCGGATGAGGTCGCAATGGCGTGAATTCGTCACGCCCGCCATTCGCAATCTTGTGCTCGCTTGTGTCGGCGTCTTTCTGATTCAGACGCTTCTCGCAGCTTTTCGATCCGGCCGCGTATCGCGTGATGATTCGGGAATTCGGCCTGGTGCCGCTGGCGTTCACGCACGGGCTCCGTCTCTGGCAGCCGGTGACCTACATCTTCCTGCATGGCGGCTTGTGGCACATCCTGCTGAACATGCTTTTTCTCTGGATGTTTGGCGTGGACCTCGAACGCACCTGGGGCACGCACCGCTTCTACCAGTATTTTTTCCTTACGGGCGTCGGCGCCGGCGTCATCAATATCGTGGTGAAGACGATCATCGACCCGCACGGCTACGGAACCGCGGCGGTGGCTACCATTGGAGCCTCAGGCGCGATCTACGGAATTCTGCTGGCCAATGCAGTGATGTTTCCGGACCGCAAGATCTGGCTCATCCCTTTCCCCGTCACCATACCGATGAAGATCTACGTGATCGGCGCGGGGGCCATCGAGTTTTTCCTGACGCTCGGCTCGGGCGCCGGCGACAACGTCAGCCACGTGACGCATCTCGGCGGCATGCTGGTCGGTTATCTCTACTTGCGTCGCGGCTCCTGGTTCTTCCGGGCGCGCAACGGCATTTCGGATTGGCAGCGGCGTCGCGCGCGCCGCAAATTCGAGGTCTACATGCGCAAGCACCGCGACGAGCCGCCCTCCCGCCCCGACCACTGGGTCAACTGACCGCCAGCCGTCCTGGCTTTCCGGCCTCGAGCTTTAGCGCCACACCTGCTCGCCGCCGCCGATGATGTGAAGTTTCATGAAATTTGTAGTACCGCCGACGCCCAGCGGAGTGCCCGCCACCATCCCCACCAAATCGCCCTGCCGCACCAAACCCTCTTCGAGCAGGCGGCGTTCCGCGATCTGCGCCATATCGTCGATGTCCCGCAGCATCGCCGCTTTGCGTGGCAGCACGCCCCAAAGTAGAGTGACCTGCCGGCGGGTCTCCTGACTGCGCGAAAAGGCGATAATCGGCGGACGAGGCCGGTGCTTTGAAATCAGCCGCGCCGAGGAGCCGCTTTCCGTGAAAACAGCGATCACCTTCATGGACAGCTCCTCGGAAGCATGGCAAATCAGTTCCGCGGTGGTCTCCGCCAGGCTCAAGAGAGAACGGCGATGCGGGCGAAGCTGTTCGGTGATGCTGGCCTCCGCCTCGCGAACGATGCGGTCCATCATCTTCACGGATTCCACCGGGTACCTTCCGGTTGCGGTTTCCGCGCTGAGCATCACCGCGTCGCTGCCGTCAAATATCGCGTTGGCCACGTCGGACGCTTCCGCGCGCGTCGGGCGGGGATTGTGCGTCATCGATTCCAGCATCTGCGTCGCGGTAATCACGGGAATGCGGGCCTCGCGCGCGTGGGAGATGACCATCTTCTGGATCACGGGCACGCGTTCCGGGCTCATTTCCACGCCCAGGTCCCCGCGCGCCACCATCACTCCGTCGGAGACTTCCAGAATTTCGTCGAGATTGTCGATGGCCTCGGGTTTTTCGAGCTTGGCGATCACCGGAACTTTCCTGCCGGCCTTGTCCATGGCCGTTTTAGCCGCCAGCACGTCGTCCGCCGTGCGCACGAAGCTCACGCCGATGTAGTTCACCCCGCATTCCAGCGCGAAGCGCAGGTCGGCCAGATCCTTTTCCGTGAGAGCTGGAATGCGCAGCTTCACGCCCGGAAGGTTCACGCCCTGGTGCTCGTTGAGATCGCCGCCATTCACCACGCGGCACACGATGCGCTGCCGCGCCGTCGATAGCACGCGCAGTTCAATCAGCCCGTCTGCCAGCAGGATTCGATCGCCCTTGTGCACTTCCGACGGCAGTCGCTTGTAGCTGATCGAAACGCCTTCCTCGTTTCCCGTTATGTCCTGCGTGGTGATGGTGAACCGGCTGTCCGCGCGAAGCGTCACGCTGCGCCCGCCCTCCAGCGCGCCCGTGCGGATTTTGGGTCCTTGCAGATCGGCCAGAATACCCACCGGCTTTTGCTGGCGTCCCGAGGTCGAGCGTATCAGCGTAATCGTGCGCGCATGCTCTTCCTGGGTGCCGTGAGAAAAATTCAAGCGCGCCACGTCCATGCCGGCCCGCATCAACTGATCGATCATCGCGGGCGAACGGCTCGCCGGCCCCAGCGTGCAAACGATCTTGGCCCGGCGTACCTGGGTGGCATTCCAGTTATTTTGTGACGAATTCATGAACCGCCTTGTAGAGAAAGTCGACGCCCGTGCGGAAGCTGGCGATGGGAATGCGTTCGTCGTCGCCGTGCATGCGCAAGATATCCTGCTCAGTCAGTGGAAAGGGAACGAGGCCATAGGACTGCACATTATGAAGGCGCAGATAAGAGGAATCCGTGTACCAGGGCGATAAGTAGGGGACGACCACGGCGCCCGAAAATTGCTGCGGCGCGAGGCGCTCGATGATCTGGTAAAGGTCCGACGTGATGGACGAAGAAGGAGCGCTCGGCCCGGCGTCCGGTTCTACCGTGAACTTGATCTGTGGATCATTTACGGCTTTTTGCATTTGCTCGATCACATCCTGGATCGAATTTCCCGGAAGCAGCCGGATATTCAGGTTGGCCGAAGCCTGCGGAGGAACCACATTGGCGCGCACGCCCGCGGTCAACTCCGTCGGCGCGATGGTGTCGCGCAGCATCGCGTTCCACATCGGATTCATCGCCGCCAGGCGCAGGGCTGCCAGGTCCGCCCGATCGGAAGTGTCCAGCGCGCGAATCCATTTGGCGATGTCTTCGTCTTCTACCGGAGCAAGCTGCTCGAAATAACGCCGCGTCATCGTCAGCAGGTGCAATGGCGTTTCCAGGCTGCCCACTTTTTGCACCGCCGCCGCCAGATGCACCACCGGATTATCTTTTTGTGGGATGGAAGCATGACCGGAAGCTCCCGTGGCGCTTACCGTGACGTTGTAAGCCACTTTCTCGCTGGTTTGCACGCCCACGTATTGCACCTTGCCGTTTTGCAGGACCACGTTGCCGCCTTCATTGAGAGCAAAGCCGCAAGCGATCTTGTCCCAATAGCGGTCGATCACCGCCTTTATGCTGGCGTCGCCGCCTTGTTCCTCGTCGTCATCCGCCAGGAAGATGACGTCGCGGCTCAGGCGCGTCCCCGAGCGCTTCAGGCCAATGAAGGCCGCCAGATTCGCCGCCACCATACCTTTATCGTCAATAGCGCCGCGTCCGTAGATGTAGTCGTCTTTTTGAGTGGCAGCGAAAGGGTCCACGCTCCACTTGGCCCGGTCCACGCCCACTACGTCGAGATGAGCGATCAGCAGAAGCGCCCGCGCGGAATCCGGCAAAGGTCCGGCTTGCATCCGTGCCACCACAATGCCTCGCCCCGGCTTCATTTCCAGAACTTCCGCCGGTATGTTCTCTTTCTGCAGAACATTCTGGATATACTTCGCCGCTTCCATTTCGTTGCCGGGAGGATTCGTGGTGTTGATGCGAATCAGATCGGTCAGCCAGGTTTGTGCCTCAGCGGTCAGCTGCAGCATGTCCGGCGGCATCCCCGGCGCAGGCGTTTGCGATTGCAGTGTCGCTGGCGGCAAAACCAGCAGGATGACTGCGGCAAGCAGGCTGAGAATATACGGAATCTGCCTCGCCATTCCTTCTCCTTTTCCGAGAGGCTCCGCCTTCGCATTTTTGCGCGAAGCCCTCGATACTAACATGGCCCGCGGAGCGGCCGAGACCCTGTATCCATCAACAATTCCATTCGGATATCACTGAAATTTGCTCTTGCAATTTGTACATCCATTGATTTCGTGGCACCATCAAAGCTACCGGGTGACTGTCGGCTGCCCTCCTGCATTATGAGGCGGCCATGATTCAAACGCAGTGTGATGAAAAGCCTGTTATGACAAAACTGATACTCGCATACGCACTGGTCGCCGTTCTGGCATATGGGCCGCCGCTCGCCCTCGCGCAGAATCAGGGATCTCAACGGGCTCCCTCTGCGCCTTCACAATCAGCGCCACAGCCACAGGCTCCGCAAACCCCGCCGGCAGCGCCGTCCCAGGCGCCCGCGCAAGGCCAGGACCAGCAGCAATCCGGCCAGCCCGGCTTCGCCATTTCCACCACGGTACCTTTGGTTAACGTCGATGTCGTTGTCACCGATAACGACGGCAATTACCTCAATAGCCTGAAGAAGGAAAACTTCCGCATCATCGAAGACGGCGCGCCCCAGACCATCACCAATTTTGGCACCACCGACGCCCCCATCACCGTGGTCTTGCTCGTCGAATTCAGCCAGCTCGGTTACGGCTGGTTCCTGTATAACGCCGTCAGGTGGGCCGATGTTTTTCTGCACCAGCTCAAGCCCAACGATTGGGTGGCCCTCGAATCCTTCAACATGCGCTCCAACGTGGAAGTGGACTTTACGCATAATCCTCGTGAAGTGGAGCAGGGCCTCGTGTCGCTTTATTTCCCGCCTTTCCATGAGTCAAATATTTTCGATGCGCTGATCGATGTTACGGACCGCCTGCAGGATGTGAAGGGCAAGAAGGCCGTTTTGGTTCTGGCGTCGGGGATCGACACCTTCAGCAGGCTCACCCTGGACAAGACCCTCGCGAAATTGAAGCAAACCGACGTAACGGTCTACTGCGTGGGCGTCGCCGAGCAGATGTTCGTTCGAACTATCAACAACGGCGGACTCACCTATCTGCAAGCTCAGAATCAGCTCAAGACTTTTGCCGAGATGACCGGCGGCCGCACCTGGTTTCCGCGATTCGATGGCGAGATTCCCGGCATCATGGCCGACGTGGCCGGCAGCCTCCGAAACGAATACAGCCTCGGCTATATCTCCACCAACTCAAACCACGACGGCAAATATCGCAAGCTCAAGGTGGAGGTTGTTGCAGACGACGGCGGGCCGCTGACCGTGCTGGATCAAAAAGGCAAGAAGCGCAAATTCCAGGTATACGCCCGCCAGGGCTACACCGCCCCCAGCAGCACCGTCAACTAACCGCGCTACATAGCCCCTCGTTAGAGGATGGCATCCCGAGCGCAGCCGGGATCCTCAACGCGCCCCAGCGCCTTAATATCCGCGCTCCAAATCCACCCGATTTCGCAACGGCTCGCCCCGGAACCAGCGTCCCAGATTGTCTATGAGCAACTCCGTTTCTCGCGGCCAGAGGCGCTCGCTGATGCCGCTCGTGTGCGGAGTGATGAAGACGTTTTCGAGCGACCATAGCGGATTCTCCGGCGGCAGCGGCTCGGGCGACGCCACGTCCAGCGCCGCGCCGCCAATGGCGCGCTTTTCCAGCGAGGCGATGAGCGCCGCCTGGTCCACCAGCGAGCCTCGCGCCACGTTCACCAGAATCGCGCTCGGCTTCATCGCCGCGAGCTGTTCCGCGCCGATCAGATGATGTGTTTCCGGCGTTTCCGGCGCCGCCAGAATCACGTAGTCGGCCCCCGGCAGCGCTGCATTGAGCTGCGTGGCCGGAAAGACGCGTTCGGCAAGCGAGGCGTCCGCTTTCCCCGAACGCGTTACCGCCCAGATGTGCATCCCGAAGCCGCGCAGCCGTTCGGCCACGGCTCGCCCCACTGCGCCGAAGCCCACCAGCAGAGCCACGCTGCCGCTCAATTCCCGCGGCCGCGCAGGGCCATCCCAAATCTCCTGCTGCGCCCATTTCCTTTGCGCCTGAAAGCGCATCGCTCCCGGAAAATCGCGCGCCATCGCCACCACCATTCCGGCGATGTGCTCGGCCATGTTCGGCGCATGCACGCCGCTGGCGTTGGTGAGAATAATCCCCGAGCTGCGAAATTCCGGATACATCAACTGCCCCACGCCGGCGGAGGTCGTGTGCACCCACTTCAGCCGCGCCGCCTGACGCAATTGCTCCGGCCGCAGCGCCAAACCCACGAAAATATCCGTGTCGGGAAGCTCAGGAGTGATTCGATCGTAATGCGGCAGGTCCACCACGCGCATCTCCGGCCACTTCTCCCGCACCGCCGTCGCCATTTCCGGCGGCGAGCGCCACAGCGTGAACCGGTGATACGAGGAGATGACGAGCTTCGTCTCGGCAGGGCTCGGCGGGTTCATGCTTAGGTTTTGCGGGTGCCCCATCCTTCGCGTTTTGTGCGAAGGGTGGGATTCCGATCCGTTATTTCGCTATTACCCGCAGATCGCTCCCCGTCATCTCTTTCGGCTGCGGAATCCCTAGAACACCCAGCATCGTCGGCGCGATGTCTCGCAACGCTCCGCCCGGCTTGAGCCGCGCGGGTCCATCCTCGCCCACCAGGATGAACGGCACCGGATTGGTCGTGTGATAGGTGTGCGCGCCGCCAGTCGCCGGATCGATCATCGTTTCCGCATTGCCGTGGTCCGCGGTGATGATCCAGGCGCCGCCTCGTGGCCGCAGCGCCTGATAAATGCGGCCGAGGCACGCGTCCACCGCCTCCACGGCGCGGATGGCCGCCTCCAGTTTCCCCGAATGGCCCACCATATCGGCATTCGCAAAATTCATGATCACCGCGTCGAATGCGCCCTTCTCGATGGCCTGAATGACGGTGTCGGTGATCCCTTCGGCAGACATTTCCGGCTTCAGATCGTAGGTGGCCACCTTCGGCGAAGGCACCAGGATGCGCTCTTCGCCGCCAAACGGCTTTTCCTCCCCGCCGTTAAAGAAATAGGTCACGTGCGCGTACTTCTCCGTCTCCGCCACGCGCAGATTGCGGAAATCTATTTCCGCAAATACCTGCGCCAGTATGTGCTCCAGTTTTTCCGGACCAAATAGATATTTGAGCCAGGAAAATGTCTTGTCGTATCGGCTCATGGCCACGAAGTAAAGATTCTTCGGCCGCGCCGCGTCGGCGAATTTATCGAAGCCCGGCTCCGCGATCGCCCGCGTCATCTGCCGCGCGCGGTCCGCGCGGAAGTTGAAAAATATCACCGCGTCATCGTCGCGAATCGGCCCGACGGGCGTAGCGCCCGGCTCGTTGCCCGTCGTAATCACGACGGGCTCGACGAATTCGTCCGTGGTGCCCTGCTCGTAGCTCTTGCGCACCGCCTCGATGGGATCGGCCGAGCGCCGCTCGGCTTCGCCGTGCACGACCGCGCGGTAGGCGCGCTCGACGCGCTCCCAGCGGTTATCGCGGTCCATCGCGTAGTAGCGGCCCACCAGCGACGCTATCCGCCCCACGCCCAGCTCCCGCATTGTTTGCTGCAATTTCCGCAGGTAATCGATGCCGCTGTGCGGCGGCGTATCGCGCCCGTCCAGGAAGCAATGTACGAATACGCGCTCCACTTTGTTCTGCTGCGCCATGCGCAGCAGCGCAAAAAGGTGATCGATATGCGAGTGCACGCCGCCATCGCTCACCAGGCCCAGGAGATGCAGTTGCCGCTCGCGTCCGCGCTTCAGGGCGCCCAGCAATAGCTCGTTTTGAAGGAGCGCGCCGCTGTTGAAGGCCTGATCGATGCGCGTAATATCCATCACCACCACTCGCCCGGCCCCGATATTCAGGTGCCCCACTTCGCTATTGCCCATTTGCCCTTCCGGCAGCCCCACCGAGGGCCCCGAAGTGTGAATCAGCGTGTTCGGAAATTGCGCCAGCAGCTGGTCGTAATTCGGCTTGCGCGCCAGCGCAATGGCGTTGCCCTTGCTCTCCGCGCGAAAACCCCAGCCATCCAGCACAGTCAAAATGATCGGTTTTGGTCGTTTGGCCATAAGCGGTCAAGAATACACGGGATTCGCCGCCCCTTGTAGCCCGCGTCCTGCAGCCTCTCGCCCATGCCCTCGGACTAGGCGCGTTCGGGTACGCGGCAGATATGTCAATCCGGTGGGAATTTACGTGGCAGAGGAGGCTTATTTAATTCAGAGAACTACGGCGGTAAGTGCTACCAGCAAAAGGGCAGGCCACGGGGCAAGCCAAAGGTCAAAGAGGACGCCTCAGAAGGCAGCCAGGTCCCGCGCCGCGCTCACAATATCCCGGCTCTGCGGCAGTATTTTCTCTTCGAGTTGCGGCTGGTAAGAGCAGAAGCTATCCATGGCGGCAACGCGTCGCACCGGCGCGTCCAAATCCTCGAAAAGCTCATCGGCGATGCGCGCGGCGATTTCGGCTCCATAACCCCAGGAGCGCATATCTTCATAAGCCACGATCACGCGGTTGGTCTTCGCCACGGTACGCGCGATGGCTTCCCAGTCGTACGGCGACAGCGATCTGAGGTCCAGAATCTCGAGCCCGATGCCCTCGCGCTGCAACTCGGCCGCGGCCACTTCGGCGCGATGTACCAGGGCGCCGTAGGTGATGATGCTAATGTCGGCGCCTTCCCGAACCAGCCGAGCCTTGCCGAAAGGAATCATGAAGTCAGGCCCGGGATAGGGCGAACGGTTATACGGCTGCCGATACAGGTGCTTGTGTTCGAGAAACATCACCGGATCGTCGCAGCGGATCGCCGTCCGCAAGAGGCCGCAAAGTTCCAGCGCCGTGGAGGGCATGACCACCCGCAGCCCGGGCAAATGCGTGAAGATGGCCTCACCGGATTGGCTGTGGTAAGGACCGCCGCCCGTCAGATAACCGCCGATGGCCGCGCGAATCACGGCCGGCGCCTTGAAGTGGCCGCCCGAGCGCCAGCGCGTCACGGTCAATTCGTCGCGGATCTGCATCATGGCGGGCCAGATGTAGTCGAAGAATTGAATCTCGGCGACCGGCTTCAATCCGCGCACCGCCATGCCGACGGCGCGTCCCACGATGGCTGCTTCCGCAAGCGGCGTGTTGAAGACGCGATCGGATCCAAATCGGCGTTGCAGCCCGGCGGTGGCTTTGAAGACGCCTCCTTTGCCCTTGAGCTGCTCCAGATTTTCCTCGCGGCTGGAATCGGCCACGTCTTCGCCGAAAACCAGGATTCGGGCATCGCGCTCCATCTCGTCCGCCAAAGTGGCGGGAACCATTTCCACCATCGTCTTCGGTTCGCCCGTCAGTTTCGGCTCGGACTCAAATCGAGATGAGGTGGGATCGACGTCGGGAGAATAGACCCATTGCAGGATGCATTCCTGCGGAGGCAGTTCAGCGGCGAGCGCCAAATCCGTAGCTTCCAGAATCTCGCGGTCCACTTCTGCTTCGAGCTGTTCCAGCTCATGCTCGTCAAGAATGCCCTCACGTACGAGAAAGAGGCCGAATCTGGGGATCGGATCGAGGTGGGCTTCCCGTTCGCGCTCCTCAGCGGTTTTGTAAAGCTTGTCGTCGTCCGAGAGCGAATGCGAATAGGGACGAGTCACATGCGCGTGGACGAGAGCCGGTCCTTTGCGGGCGCGGCAGTATTCCGCGGCACGACGCAGGACGTCATAGCTCGCCAGCGGATCGGTTCCGTCGACTTCGTCGACGTGCAGGTGCGGATAATCGCGCACCAGTCGCGAAATGCTGCCGCCGGCGGTCTGCGCCTCGACGGGCACGGAAATGGCCCAGCCATTGTCTTCCACCAGGAAAAGCACCGGCAGGCGCTTCAGAGACGCGGCATTCAGCGCTTCGAAAAATTCTCCCTGGCTGGTCATGCCTTCTCCGCCCGAGACGTACACAATTTCATCCGGACTGTGCCCCACCGATTGTCCCAGCGGAGCTTTCCGCGCCTGATCGACCGCCTGCGGATGCTGCTCGAAGTAGATGGAAGCCTCAGCCGCGCCCACGGCGTGCAGCCATTGCATTCCAGCCGTGGATGAACGGGCAACAATATTCAGCTCGGGCTTGCCCCAGTGCGAGGGCATCTGCTGGCCGCCTGAGGAGGGATCGTCCTTTGCGCCCACGCCTTGCAAAAGCATCTCCCGGGGCGTGAGTCCCAGACTCAGACAGAGCGCCCGATCGCGGTAGTAGGCGAAAAACCAATCATGGGCGGGCTTCAGAACCTGTCCCGCGGCCACCAGCACGGCCTCGTGCCCCGCGCCGCTGATTTGAAAATAGATCTTGTGCTGGCGCTTCAGCTGGATTTCGCGGTCATCGAGACGCCGGGAGCAGTACATCAACCGGTACATTCGAATGAGATCGGCGGGTTGAAGTCCGTGATACTTCTGGGAGTGGAGGGCGCCGGTCTTTGGGTGCGCTTGCACAGCCATGCAGCTTCACCTCCATTGGGGGAGAACCGCCGAAACTTCATTATAACCGAAGCCCAAATCCCCAGATTCGGGCCCTTACACGAGAATCACACTGGAACTAACCCTAGATCCCCGGGTCGCCCGGACCTATGCCTGGGCTAATATTTGCTCTTTAAGTGATCGTCAGGCAAAGATTCAAATCGCTCGGCGGTGCCCGCAAATTCAGCGTCATTCTGCCGGATTACCTTTGTCTGCGTGTCCTTGAAAGGAGCTTCCGAAGGAATGCGCTCGAGCCATCTCTGATGGGAGAGCCGCTCATGATCCGAAAAATCGAGTCGAATGATCAGCTGGATGTTCTCTTTATCGTCTTTTTCGTCCTTGGCGGCTTTGGCCCCCTTTTTGCGGCTAGCTTTTGCGGTCGCTTTCTCTTCGCCTTCGCCCTCGCCGTGGGCTGTCTCGCTGCGATCGAATTTCAGCAACACCTTCTTGTCGAGCCGGAAACCCTGCTTCCAGCCATCGATCCTGTGCCGTGCTTGCTGCGCTAACTCCTCATCCGAACCAAAGTCAAAAATAAGGAAAGTTTGAGCCATGGATTTTGTATATCGGTAAGACCTCGCGACTGTCAAGTGTTCGCGCACATTACTGGTGCCATGCTCTCCCTTGCGCTTTCATTCGCCAGGCCGCCGGCGAATGTCGTAACCCGGGCTCGGGATTGCGCTGGTTTCCGCAAAGGGATTAAGATAACGCCTCGGGTATCTAGAAGGCGCGATGCGAAGGCTTACCGCAATCCTCGGAATCGTGGCGCTCGCCATTACCATCGTGCCGAGCGGCCTCGGCGCCAATGCGCTCGACTGCTGCAACGGGACCATGTGCCCTATGCATCCTGCGCCGGTTCATGAGACGAATTGCAGTATGGATCAGCATCATCCGAGCGCCGCGTTGCAACCTTGCCCAAGGCAATCCGACGCGCGCTACACCGGCGCCCTGGTCTTTGTGTTGCTCGCTCCAACGATTTTGCACAACGATTCCCCAAGCGAACCGGCAGTCGCCTTCCTGGCAAATTCCTCCCCCGACGCAGAACGCCGCGTTGAATCTCCTCCTCCCCGCTTTGCAGCGCACAGCGTAGCCGTACTCGACCCCACAACTCATTCTCTATTCGCCTCTCATAACGAGGGGCGCGCCGGCTACTAAAAGGGGGCTTATGCGCACGGTAAGAGTTGCTATAGCTATTTTCTGTTTGCTGGAAGTGGCCGCGCTTCACGCCACGATTTTCGGCACGGTGCGAGGCGTGGTCCACGATTCTCAGCACCTGCCCGTTCCAGGCGCCACGGTGACGCTGAAAGCTCAAGACTCCGACTGGACGCAAGTCCAAAAAACGAACGATAACGGAGAATTCGAATTCGGCGCCGTGCCCATCGGCAACTACACGGTAACGGTGACTCGAGACGGATTCCAGCAGCAGGAACAGGCCTTTCTGGTGCGCTCCGACAGCAGCCCGGTTCTGCATTTCGAGCTGGCGCTGGCCAGCGTGACACAGAAGACCGTTGTCACGGGAGAAGCGATCAGCGCCCCCACCGATAGCGTCACGCCCACGACCACGCTGAGCCGTCAGGATATTCAGCTCACGCCGGGCGCCGACCGATCCAACAGCCTGGCCATGATCACCGACTACGTCCCGGGGGCCTACATGGTTCACGACATGCTCCATATTCGCGGCGGGCACCAGTACAGTTGGCTGATCGATGGCGTGCCCGTCCCGAATACCAATATCGCCAGCAACGTGGGGCCCCAGGTTGATCCCAAGGATCTCGACTATGTGGAAGTGCAACGCGGCAGTTACGATGCCGATTACGGCGATCGCACGTATGGGATCTTCAACGCTGTACCTCGTACCGGCTTCGAGCGCGACCGGGAATGCGATCTCGTCCTGAGCTATGGGAGCTACTATCAGACAAACGACCAGATCAATTGTGGCGGTCACAGCCAGCGGCTTGCCTACTACGGAAGCCTGAACGGGAACCGAAGTAACTTAGGCTTGGAGACGCCGGTATCGGAGATTGTGCACGACGCGGAAAACGGCTATGGGGGATTCGGCTCGCTAATCTTCAATGCTGACCCGAAAAATCAATTGCGCCTGGTTGGTTCCTTACGTAGAGATTTCTACCAGATGCCGGTTGATCCAGCGGATATAGCTAACGGCGTGATTCAAGTTGACGCGCAGCGGGAGCGCGACGGATACCTGAACTTCTCTTGGGTTCGCACCTTTGCGCACAACGGGCTTTTGACCGTCTCGCCCTTCTATCACTTCAATGCTGCTAACTACGACAGCGCCGATTTCGATTTCCCTAATGCCATCACGGATCACCGATCTTCCAGCTACGTTGGGGCTCAGACCACGCTTAGCGCCACCATGGCTCGAAACACCATCCAAGGCGGCTTCTACGGCTTTTGGCAACACGACAACCAATTCTTTGGCGTGCTTGTTTAACGACGGCTCGAATTCACCACTTGCGGATCGGGAGATCGTAACCGGAAACATGGAGGCAGTCTTCGTGGAAGACAAGTTCGCCGTCACGCCCTGGTTGACGTTGAGTGGCGGCGTTCGCCAGACGCACTTCTCCGGCCCGAACGTCACCGAAAATCCGACCAGCCCTCGTGCCGGCGTCGCAGTTCGCATTCCGCGCATCAATTGGGTTTTTCGCGGATTCTATGGGCAGTTCTATCAGGCGCCGCCTCTCGTTACGGTCGGCGGTCCGCTTCTCGGACTTGTGAATACTCCCGGCGATCTTGTGAACCCTCAGCAATTTATTCCTTTGCTGGGAGAGCGGGACACGGAGTATCAGTTCGGCGTGACCATGCCATACAAGGGATGGTCCATGGATATCGATAACTTCCGGACTCGCAGCCACAATTTCTTGGATCACGGCAACGTGAACTATGACTTCGCGGGGAACGTGGTTTCGACCAATATCTTCTTTCCCCTGACCACTGCAAGACGCCTTGATCCGAGGCTGGGAGCTGACGCTGCGGTCTCCTCGCCTCTGGCGCAGAGGCCAGATGCATCTGGCGTATTCAAACCAAATCGCGGAATTTAGAGGGGCAATCACCGGCGGGCTGAATAATTTCTCATTTCAGCCGGACTATGCCCCACTCGATCACGACCAGCGAAACACATTGAATGTCGGATTTGATGTAACGCTTCCATTCACGGCCTTTGTCTCCGGGAACGTCTATTACGGATCGGGGTTTCACAACGGTCAGGCACCGCCCGATTACCTCCCCGGCCACACGACAGTTGATGTCTCAGTGGGCAAGTCTTTGGGAGAGCGGCTGTCGGCCTCCATAAATGCACTGAACGTCACGAATAGCCATTTGCTCATCGACAACAGCAATACCTTCGGCGGGTTTCACTTCAATAATCCGCGCGAGGTTTATGCGGAGCTGCGCTACCGCTTCCACTACTGATTTCGGGGCAGGCGATTAGCCATTGCCGCCGGACTTGAAAGCGTGCTAAGTTCCTAGGCGAATATCAGGCGAAGAATAGCCCCGGCTGATTTCGCCTCGACATGGCGCCATTCCTCCAACCCCAGTCTCGTTTCACTTGGCAGCGCGAAGCCTTGGCGAATCCTTCGATACCAGATGATTTCGTCGGCCGGTGTTCGGCGCGGAGATCGCGCGAAATCGCTTCGGGGACTACGTCGCGGCGCGCCAGTGGTATGCAACTCCCGCCATGTACGAACCACAAGCGCAGACTGTCGAGCTTCTCCTTCGCTCTCGAGCCGCCGCGGCCGGCAGTTTCGCGCCGATCATGCCTGCGATCCTGAGAAATGGCTCTTTCTGGATACCGAAGCCACCGGATTCATCGGAGGCGCGGGGAATCTGGCCTTCCTGATCGGCCTGGCCTGGTGGGATTCCGGCGGCATTCAAATCGAACAGCTTTTTATGCGCGATGCCGCCGAGGAATATTCGATCCTGCTCGAGCTTGCGCGACGCCTTCGGAAGCGTCCCGTACTGGTCACCTTCAACGGCAAGAGCTTCGATTGGCCGCTGCTGGTAAGCCGATTTCAGATGACCCGGGCGATTGAGGTTCCCGTCCTCAAAGCGCATCTCGATTTCCTTCATCCCGCGCGCGAAATCTGGAAGTTGCAAATCGGCAGCGTAAAGCTTGGCCATCTCGAAGAGCGCGTGCTGGGCGCCGAGTCGCTGGGCTGGTCGCGGCGCGAAGACATCGATTCCGCGCTCATTCCCGGAATCTATTTTGATTACGTCTGCGGGAGATCCCACCGGCTGGAGGGCGTCTTTCGCCACAATCGCATGGACTTGCGAGGGCTGGCCGCGCTGGCCGGCCGGATTTTGCAGATGCTTTCCCTGACCGACGAGGCCGCGCCGCCAAACGATCGTCAGGCGCTCGAATTGTATGGCATGGCGCGATTTTTCGGCAGGCGCGGTCATCACGCAATCGCCCGGCGATATTGCGAATGCGCTCTGGAAATCGGACTGCCCGTTTCGGTGGCCTCGCAAGCTCAGATGGAGCTTGCCAGATTCGTCAAACGTGAGCTCCGAAAGACGCGGACTCGGCATCCTCGCGCGAGGCGAACGAAAATCGGTAAGCGGATTAGCTAGGGGTAACCGCGCGGCGCTCGATTCCCAGATGCGTGGACCCGCGCGTAAAAAGCCGCGCGCCTGAAATTCCCGCCTTCTCCAACATGCCGGAAAGCTCTTCGCCCGTGTAAGCCGCGCGCACGGAATCGCAGTAGAGCTTGTACATCAATCCCTGGTAATGGCGCCCATGCCAGCGCACATGAAAGGGAAAGCCAATTCGCGAAGGCCGGCGCAGGTCGCGCACGAGGATGGCGGCGCCGCGTTTGGCGACGCGGCGAATCTCCGCAAACAAGCGCGCAGGGTCGGCGATGTGATGCAGCACGGAATTGCAAAGCACCAGGTCAAAGCTGCCATCGCGGAACGGCAGCGAGCCGGCATCGCCAGCGAGAAAGTCGAGACTCCCGGCAGACCGCGTGACGCTTCGCGGCTCGCTCGAGAGCGTTGACGCGCGAATCTAGCGTTTCTCTGGCGCGGCCGATCATGGTAAGCGACCGGTCGATGCCAAATAGTTTCCACTCCGGCAATCGCGCCGAGAGTTTCATCAGAATCTGGCCCGGCCCGCAGCCGATGTCCAGAGCGCAGCCGGGGGCAGCGCCGGCCAGGCGAAGCGCATGTTCCACGAAGCTATCGTCGATTTTGCTGAGGTATGCGTCGGCCGCGGCGGAGGAATATGCCTGGACCTCGCTCGAATCGTCCATCACCTCAGGTTCCGGATGCCGAGGCAGGTCAAGCCAACTCATGGCGCAATCTTGAGTTAGTGAAGCGAATATGCCGGGATCGAAGTCTTCGTGCCCGGCGGCACAGCGACGTTTCGAAACGCCGCGTTCGCGGGCGACGCGGCTCTCTTCTGCACGGTGATGGCCGGTTTGTCGGACTTCGGAATAGCCGGAGGCGCCGGCGGCCAGTGAACGGCGCTGGTCATGGCATCGAAGATCGCTTGGGAGGCCCCTTCCGCGATCAGGCATTCGGCGCCATAGCAGCGCAGGAAGACTCCGCCGTCGGGAGTATTGAAGGAGAAAAAGTTCTGCCGCCGCGATTCGGCGGTGCGCGTTTCATCCTTTTTCTCCAGCAAATTGCCGTAAGCGTCAAAGAATTTAGTCGCCGCCGCCTCGTCCGCGAGCTTGATGCGGATCAGCAGAAGAATTTGCGTCCCCGGATCGCGTTGATAAATGGCGTAGCGATCCCCCGCCCAGGAAGGCGCGATGGCATCGGCCTGATCTTTGCCAATAAATTGCTTGAGGATTTCGGTGACCGCGAATTCGCCCATGACGTTTTCATCGAGCTTCTTCCAGCCGCGCGGAACCGCTTTGGTGAGCGGCGCGAGGTCCACCGGAGCGGGCATCACTCCCCGGAAATAGAGATCCGGATGCAGAATTTGCTGCGTGGAAGCCGGCGGATTTTCAAAGAGCCGGTGCACATCGGGCCAGCCGTTCCACATCCTCAGCGCGCGTTGAACGAAGGCCGCCCCCGGAATATAGGGAAAGGTGATTTCGTCCTGTATGACCATGGGCGCCTGCGCGAGTTCAGGACTATCGTTCACGTCGCCCACCAGCAGCGAGGGATCGAAATCCTCAATATCCTTCGAGCTTTTGCCGGTATTGCGCAGCAGGTAATCGATCATGGCCACCATGGCCGATCCTTCCAATACCGATTCTCGCGCCAGTTGCGCGTCGTCATTCGATTTGACTTCGTCCTCCCACTTTTCCACGTGAAAATATTGGTCCTGGAGGGCGTGCGTCAATTCGTGCGCCATAATCAGGCGCTGTTCGGCCGGTTGGGTCCAGTCCGCGATGAAGAATTCGCGCTGTTTGGGATCGTAAAGTCCGGCAATCTGTTCGGTGAGCAACGCCACCAATTTCTGTTCCAGCGGATACCCTTTGGGAATCAGGCCCAGCGCCTCCAGGGCCTTCTGGTCCGCATAACGCTTGGCATCGTCCTTATCGTCGCGCATCTGGCGGAGCAGAAACTGCCGGATCTCCTCGCGCGAACGAACACTCTTCTTCAGCGGTTCTCGAATTGGCAGCGAGAGCAACTTGCTCATTTCCGCCAAGACTTCATCGGCAGCCTTCAGAAACTCCGCATTCGCCGTAGCCGAAGCTTCAGGAGGCTCGCCGGACGGACTTTCCCGCTGCGCCCAGCAGGGCAGCGCTGCCGCGGCGAATAGGCATACGACCGCGACGATTTGTCGGCTTTTTTCCATGAGTGACGCCACAGGTGACGGAGATAGGTTAGCCGAACTTAGCCTTCTTCCCTAAGGCAAGATTAAAGGAGATGCTGCCGGACAACACTGTAAGTATACCGTAGAGGCGCTTGCAGGCCCGACTGCCGCCGCTGGCCGGTGCCTTATCTCTATAGTTCTCCTATGGTTCGCCCATGGACCCCACTTGGCAATTTCGGCACCCCTGGCCGAACTCTCGTAGGGCCGCCCGCATTCGACTTCTATAATGTCTGCTGCGTCCATCCGGGGGGCCCCGAAGTGAGCAAAGCGCAAGTCCTTATCGTGGATGACGAAGAGGCGATCCGCGAGGTCGTCTCCACCCTGCTCGAAACCCAAGGATACGAATGCTCGGCGGTAGGGAACGGCCGGCTGGCCGTCGAGCACCTGAAGCGAAATTCCACCGATCTAGTGCTCAGCGATATGCTCATGCCGGAAATGGATGGCCTGCAACTTCTTTCCTGGCTGCGTTCCCATGATGGAGAGGTCCCCATGATCATGGTCACGGCCATGCACGACGTTTCCACCGCTCTCGAATCGATTCGATGCGGCGCCTACGATTACATTTTGAAGCCCTTCGAGAAGGACCAACTCTTCCTCAGCGTCCGGCGAGCGCTGGAACATCGCCGTCTGCTCCTTGAAAATCGCCACTACCAGCGGAACCTGGAACAGTTGGTCTCGCAGCGTACCGCCGAGCTCAAAAAAGCCCTGAGCGAACTCGAGCAGTCCTACGATGCGACTCTCGAGGCTCTGGGCGGAGCGCTGGACTTGAAGGACTCGGAAACCGTGGGCCATTGCAAGCGCGTCACCGCCTTCACCATGGTCATGGCCAAGGCCATGAATCTGCCGGTGGAAACGCTTCCGCAGATCGCCCGCGCAGCCTTTTTGCACGATATCGGGAAGATGGCCATCCCCGATCGAATCCTGCAAAAGCCAGGGCCGCTCAACGATGAAGAACGCGCCATCATGCGCACCCACTGCGAAATCGGCTACAAAATGCTCCTGCGCATCCCTTTTCTCAGTGAAGCCGCTGAGATCGTGCTCTCGCACCAGGAATTTTACGATGGCTCGGGCTATCCCAGAGGCTTGCGCGGAGAAAAGATTCCGCTGGGCGCGAGAATTTTCGCCGTGGCGGACGCCGTCGATGCAATGCTATCCGATCGCCCTTACCGCAAAGCCCTGGGCGTCGATCATGCGCGCCAGGAAGTGAAGCGCTGCAGCGGCACGCAGTTCGATCCCAAGGTGGTGGAGGTCTTTCTCTCCCTTCCCGAATCCATCTGGCGCGAGTTGCGCGAAAACGCCCAGCAGCATTTCCGCTTGACGACGTCCGCCGTGCTGGTTTGACGAGTCGCTTTGGCCGCTGTGCTTGCGCGAAGCCCTGCTGGAAGGTAGTATTTTCCTCCTTATCCGGAGGGATGACGCACACATGGCATTGGTCCCCATCAAGACCGCATCGGCGACGGGCTACTGCGATTGCATTCACGGATGCTACGAACTGGCCAGCCTGCGCGATGAGGATACGGGAAAAGGTTATTGCCCGCGCTGCGCGAAAGAACACCTGGACCTGAATAAGGGCATCGGGATTCCGCAGCCCGCCCCCTCAAAAATTGCTCCAAGCAACGCTGAGCCTCCGGCGCACCCCCTGATTCCCGAACCCGCCGATCCCCCCGGACGTCTGCGCTGAACGCCGCCGCATTCGACAATCAACTCGCAAGCTGACCCTTCGTATCTCCGGGTCTGGTCAACACTAAATAACGGGTGTGGTCAACACCAAACAAGCGGACGGGAAAGCACGGAAAAGATTGAGGATCCGCGAACGGAAGGTTGTGAGCTGCGTTCGGGGCTAAGCGCGCCCTTCGAGCGGCTTGGCGTTGGCAGAAACGCGCACGCGATAGGCGCGGCCGCTCGACACAGCGCCGGCCGCGGGTGTGGTCCGTGCGCGGCGGAAAACCAAAAAGAACACAGCCAGAAACAGCAGCAGCGCCGGAATCAACAGCGCAAACATAGCCATCTGGAACGCATGCATAGCCCCCGGGCCGCTGGAGGCCAGAGAGGTATAGCAAAGTACACAGCCTTGCGCCCATGCGCCCGGCGCGAACCCAAGCGCCGCCACCCCTAAAGCCAGAGCCGATCTGTAAGAGAACTTCATGTTTTCACCGTCCCTCGGCAGCCTCAGTGTCCCTGCCGCATCTGTAAAAGCCGCGCGCCATCGGGCATAAAGAAAATAATAATCATACAAATACAGAAGATCGTCGACGGAATCAGCAATAGCGTCAGACCGATCTTCTCATACTTCAGATGCATGAAGTAGGAAACGATCAGCGCCGCTTTCACCAGCGACAGCACCACCAGCAGCGTGAGCATCAGCTCCGGACGCAGCCGCTCGTAGGCCAGGAAGACTTCGATGAACGTGATTACCGCCAGCCAGACCCACACCATCACAAAGAGCTTGGTGCTTCCGACGGCGTGACCTTCCAAACCGCTATCGTGTGCGCTCATGCGCTCCTCACTCGAAATCTAGCCCGTGAGACTTACCGACATCAGGTAAATCATGGGGAAGACGAACATCCACACCAGATCGACGAAGTGCCAGTAAAGCCCGCTCACTTCCACGTCATCCGAGGTGAATTTTCCTTTTCCATATCCGATGGCCATGATGACCAGGTAGATCACGCCGATGCTGACGTGGGTCATGTGCAGGCCGGTGATGCCGAAAAACGTGGCCCCAAACAGCGGAACGCCCTGCGGAGTGCTCCACGGCGTATAGCCTTCGCGAAAAAGATTGATCCATTCGGTCAAATGCAGGACCGTGAACGCCAGCCCGCCAAGCGCGGTCAAGAGCAGGTAGCGAACCGTCTTGGCCCGATCATTGCGATGCGCGGCAGCCACTCCCAGCACCATGGTCAAGCTGCTGGCCAGCAGGATCAGCGTCATGGAAGTGGATTTGGCTATCGCGGGATAAATTTCGAATGGGCGCGGCCAATTCGGATTCGCCAGCCGGCTATAGCTATACGCCAGCAGCAGCGCCGAAAACGTCAGCGTATCCGAGACGATAAAAAGCCACATCCCGAATTTCTTCGAATTGATGGCAAACGGCGAGCCTCCCCCAGACCACGGGGAGCTCACCGGTACGCCCACTGCCGTCTTCATTTCAGCCACGATTCACCGTCCGAGATAGAGAAGCGCGAAAAGAAACACCCACAGGCCATCCATGCAATGCCAGTAAATCGATGCCACATCCGTGGCGGTAATCTGCGAAATTCGGGCCCGTTGCCAATTTCGCCGGGACACGTAGAGCAAGGCCACAACTCCGCCGAAAAGATGCAAGCCATGCGCCGCGGTGAGCACGTAAAAGAAGCTGCTGCTCGGATTGGTGACCAGAAAGACGCCTTGGCTCGCCAGTTGGCGCCAGGCCATGAATTGACCCGCCAAAAAGAGAATTCCCAACCCCGTGGTGATGTTCCACCACCGTCTGAAGGCCGCCCGCTCGTCGCCATGCAATTCCCGGCGCGCCTTTTGAATGGTGATGCTGCTGGCCAGCAGAATCAGCGTATTCAGCCAGAGAACGCGCGGAAAATTGAAGGAGACCCAATCGTTCCCCAGTCCTTTGCGCACCATGAACGAACTCGTCAGCGCCATGAAGAACATGACGATGCCGGCCAGTCCCAGTTGAATCACGGTGAAGTAGGCTCGCTGCGGCAGGCCGGAAGAGCCGCCGCCGGAGCCATCTCCGTCGTCATCTCCACCGGCGGGAACGTCATTGCCCCCGCCGCGCCCGCTGCCGATTACCTCGATTTCATCCGTGATCGTGCCCGGCATAACCGTACTCCGTTAGTGCGCCTTGCCTACTCTCTCCGGCGTCAGGTGTTGCGGAATGTAATCGTCCGTCGCGCCCGGAACGCTGAATTCATAAGGCCCGCGATAGACCACCGGGACGTGGCCGGCAAAATTATCGAACGGGGGCGGAGAAGGAATACTCCATTCCAGCGTGGTCGCGTTCCAGGGATTCTCGGTCGCTTTTTCTCCCGCTTTCATACTGTAGAAAAAGTTGAATAGGAAGATCAACTGGGCGGTGATCGTGATCATGGCCGCGATGGTAATGAAATAATGCACGGAGTGCAGGGGGGCGAGGAAATTAACCCCGGTTGTATCCGCATAGCGGCGCGGATGCCCGGCAAGTCCCAGGAAATGCATGGGCATGAAGATGCTGTAAACGCCCACGAATGTGAACCAGAAATGAACCTTGCCAATGGTCTCGTTCAGCATGCGTCCAAACATCTTCGGGAACCAGAAATAGGTCGCCGAAAATATGCCGAAGATCGCCGCCACACCCATAATCAGGTGAAAGTGGGCCACCACGAAGTAGGTGTCATGCAGGTAAAGGTCGATCGAGGGCTGCGCCAGGAAGAGCCCCGAAAGGCCGCCGGTGACGAATAGCGACACGAAACCCAGGGCGAACATCATGGCCGTGGTGAACTGGATCCTTCCGCCCCATATCGTGCCCAGCCAATTGAAGGTCTTGATCGCCGAAGGCACTCCGATCGTCATCGTCAGCAGCGAAAAAGCGAATGCCGAGTAGGGGCTCATTCCGCTGATGAACATGTGGTGCCCCCACACGCAGAAGCCCAGGAAGCCGATGGCGCCCAGCGCGCCAACCATCGCCTTATACCCAAACACCGGTTTGCGCGAGAACGTCGAAAGCACATGCGACGCCACTCCCATGCCGGGAAGAATGGCGATGTAAACCTCGGGATGGCCGAAAAACCAGAATAGGTGCTGCCAAAGCAGCGGCGAACCGCCCGTATGCGACACGATGGGAGTATCGGTAACCACCAGCCCGCCCGGAATAAAGAAGCTCGTCCCCGCCAGGCGATCCAGCAATAAAAGCAGGCACGCCGCCAGCAGCACGCCAAACGCCAGCAAACCGAGGATCGCCGTAACCAGCCAGGCCCACACGGTGAGCGGCATGCGTCCCAGGGTCATTCCCTTGGCGCGTAGGTCGACCGTCGTGGTGATGAAGTTAAGCGCACCCAGCAGCGAACCGATGCAGAAGATCGCTACGCCGATGATCCACATATTCTGCCCGGCGCCTTGTCCCGGCCCGACGATCTCCCCCAGCGCGCTCAGTGGCGGATACGCAGTCCAGCCCGATATCGGTGCTCCACCGGGCACGAAAAACGCCGACACCAGCACCACCAACGACACAAATGTGGTCCAGAAGGAAAGCATGTTCAGCACCGGAAAGGCCATGTCTTCCGCGCCGATCTGGATCGGCAGCGCGAAATTGCCAAAGCCCGATTGCGGCGCGGTGGTCAAAACCATGAAAACCATGATCGACCCATGCATGGTCATCAGCGCCAGATATTGTTCCGGCGTCATCTGGCCGCCCGGCGTGAACGGCATCTTGGCAGTGGGCCAAACCAGGTGGATGCGCATCAGCAGCGACAGCGCCATCCCTACAAAGACCGAAAAAAGCGCCAGGAAGTAGTACTGAATTCCGATTACTTTATGATCGAGGCTGAAAATATACTTGCGGATAAAACCACTCGGCGGGTGGTGATGGCCGCCGCCCTCGTGGGTCACCATCGAGTCGCTCCTGGGACCTTCCGGTCCCCTTTTCCACGATCTACTGCTGCCGTAAAGCCGCCTCTTGATCGCTCATCCACTTATCGAATTCCTCCTGGGAGACGACATTTACGAAGCTGCGCATACGGTAATGCCCCAATCCGCAGAGTTCCGCGCAGGCGAGTTCGTATTCACCCGGAACCGTGGCGTTGAAGTGCATGTGGATGATCATCCCCGGCACCGCATCCTGCTTCAGCCGCAACTCCCGGACGTAAAAGCTGTGCGTGACGTCCTGCGTTTTGATCAGCAGTTCCACTTCGTGGCCCACCGGAACGTACGCCACTGGCGACACCACGTCGTCTTTTGACGTTGGATCGCGAGGGTCCAGTCCCAAGGGATTTCCGGTGGAGGCGCTAACCAGTTCCGGCTTTGTTCCGCCAAATGTGCCGTCCGGGCCGGCGTACCGGAAGTTCCAGGCAAATTGCTGGCCGGTCACCTCCAGTTGCAAAGCTCCCGGCGCGGCGCCCTGAAAGTGGGCTTCGGCCCAGGCATGCTCGCCGTAGAGTCCCAGCCCGACGAACATGACGATGGTGGCCAGCGTCCAGATGAACTCCATCGCCGAATTTCCTTCGAAGAAGCTCGCTTTCTGGCCTCGGTCCCTGGAGCGGAATATGGCCAGCGCCAGCCCGAGTTGCGCGACGACAAAAACAATGCCGGTAATAATCAGGGTGCGATGGAACTGCGCGTCGATCTGCGTCCCAAACTCGCTGATCGCGGGCGGAAACCACCAGATTTTAGCCAGAAAGAGGTAAACGGTAACGATCGTGAAAATTACAAGGAAAGTGGCCAAGGTGAACGCTGTTGCAGCCGAGCCTTGTTCTCCGCCTTTTCTCCTCATCATCCTCCACCCGCATTCAAGCCGGACCGCCCCGAATCAAAACGCTTTGCTTTCACTCTTTGGGCCGTTATTCTTGGCGCGCCAGCGTGATTGCAGCACAAAGAGAACAGACATCATATACATCCGTTCTGGATTTTCAAGCTTTTCGAGGGTCCACCACGGAGTGAGGTTTCGTGCCGTCGTAGTGCGCGGATCAGCTTTCGCCTCGAATGCGCGCCGGCGGGTTGTCTTACAGCTTCTTCTGTATGGGAAACGCCTTGTGCTTTATCGTGGAGATATTTTATAAAGGCGTATTGCGCGGCTTGCGCTCGGAAGCGTGTGTGCTCCTCTTTCAGGTTTCCGCTATCTGTGTGGGCGGCGCGTGCCAAGGCGGAGGTACTAAATGCCAGCCAGGATCCTAATCGCCGATGATCATGAGGTCGTGCGTCAGGGAGTTCGCGCGATCTTGCAGGCGCGTCCCGATTGGGAGATTTGCGGCGAAGCCGTCGATGGACGCGAC
Source organism: uncultured Acidobacteriota bacterium (assembly GCA_963761945.1). Lineage (GTDB taxonomy): Bacteria > Acidobacteriota > Terriglobia > Acidiferrales > UBA7541 > Palsa-189. The sequence goes on from CAVXIM010000008.1 coordinate 89,716, forward strand.
GCCATCCGCCTGGCCACACAACTGCGTCCCGACGTCATCGTCATGGACATCACCATGCCCAATATGAGCGGGCTGGAAGCCTCTCAGGAGATTGCCAAGCTTCAGCTCCCCTCCCGGGTGTTGATCTTCACCATGCACGAATCGAAAAGCTTGGGCCCCTCCGTCCAGCGCGCCGGCGCGCATGGCTACGTTGTCAAATCGCGAGCTGCCCGCGATCTCATAGACGCCTTGGAGCGCCTGCTTGCGGGAGGCACTTTCTTCGACAACGCCTCCCCTTCAGGCGCCAAAGAGGAGGACGAGCCGCGCCGCGACTTCCTCCTTCGGCAAAGTCTCAGCTTTACCTGATCTCTTTCCTACGTTAAACCACGGATAGGAACTCGTGTCGTATTGTGAAATACATGAGGCACTCTAATATGCCGTGTCGATTGTTATTGGCCGATGATCATGAACTCGTTCGCAAAAACCTGCGCGAGATCATCGAATTCAAAACCGATTGTGTCATCGTCTGCGAAGCCAAGGATGGCCTGCAAGCGGTGAGTTTGGCCAAGGAATTCGAGCCGGATATAGCGTTGGTGGATATCAGCATGCCGGGCTTGGATGGATTGGACGCGGCCCGCCAGATTCACGAGCGAAGCCCACGGATGAAAATCCTGATTCTAACGATGCACGATGCCGGCCCGCTTCTCACTAAAATGAGAGCTGTCGGCGTTGACGGATATCTGCTGAAATCAGACGCCCCCACGGGTTTGCCGCTTGCCATCAGCTCGCTGCTTCGCGATCAGCCTTTTTTCGGCGCCTCCGGAACCGACCAGCTTCGCCTCGAGAAGACCTGAATTCTGACTCAGACCGCCAGAGGCCTTCGGCTGCGCCGCGAAGCCTTGCGCCGCGCCTTCACAGGCACCGTCACCATGGCTTGAACATTCGATAAGGCCTCTTCCTGAGCTTGTTCCTTGGCCCGTTGTTCATCCTGTTCCTCGGCGCGTTCCTCCAGCCGATCTGCCTCCAGTGCTCGCGCGATCACCTCCAGCAGGGTATCCCGCGAGAAGGGCTTCTGCACATATAAACACCCTTTCTCCGGGCCGCGCTCGCTCGCGCCATAATCCTGGTATCCAGACATGTACACTGTCTTTACGACGGGATAGAAGCGCCTCAGCAGCGCAGCCAGCTCCGTTCCGCGAATATGTGCCATCACCATATCGGTAAGCAGCAAATCAATCGGTTTGCCCCAGCGCCTTGCTGCTTCCAGTGCTTCGCTGCCGCCCCCGGCGGATAACACCGTGTATCCTGCCGACTTGAGGAATCGAGATGCCAGATCTCGGACCGCATCTTCGTCCTCGGCGATGAGCACGGTCTCTCCCCGGCTGCCGGGCAGCGCCACTTTGGCCGGTGCTACGGCGAGTGCTCTGGCTTCAACCGCGCGGGGCAAATAAACCTCGAAGCGAGTCCCTTTTCCCGGCTCCGAATCTACCCAGATCCATCCGCCGCTCTGCTTGATCACACCGTAGACCGTTGCCAACCCCAAGCCCGTTCCCTTGCCCAGTTCCTTTGTAGTGAAGAAGGGCTCAAAGATCCGCGCTTTGGTTTGCGTGTCCATTCCGGTGCCGGTGTCCGTGACCACCAGCATCACGTAGGAGCCAAGCGGCACCAAAGGCCGGTTTCTCGCCACGTTCTCGTCCACAATCACGTTATGGGTCTCGATGGTAAGCGTCCCGCCGTTGGGCATCGCGTCTACCGCGTTCACCGTGAAGTTTAAGATCACCTGTTCGAGCTGCCCGGGATCCGCTTTTACACGGCCCAGCCCTTCGTCCGGCCGGAAGCTGAAAAGGATGTCCGCGCGAATGAGCCGCGTCAGCATTTTGGCCATGTCCGAGATCAGCGCATTCAAGTCCAGGATCTTCGGCTGCAACACCTGCATGCGGCAGAAGGCCAGCAATTGCCGTGTGAGGGATGCGGCCCGGTCGGCGGCCTGTTCGATCTGCTGGCTTCCGGAATAGAGCGAGTCGCCCGGCCGCAAATGTTCCAGCATGAGGGCCGTGTGTCCTTTGATTACCGTCAGCAGATTATTGAAATCGTGCGCCACGCCCCCTGCGAGCCTTCCGATTGCCTCCATCTTTTGCGACTGGCGCAAATGGTCTTCCAGCTTTTGCCGCTGCGCTTCATTGCTCCTCAAGGTTGAGCGCATGCGGCCAAAAGCGCGCGTAAGCTGGGCCACTTCATCGCTTCCGCGCGGGTTCAATCGATAGTCGAAATCTCCCTTTTCCAATGCGCCCACGCCGCCCAATAGGCTGCCCAGCGGACGCGTGAACCGGTCGCAAATCGCAAACACCAGGGCCCCTCCGGCGAGTACGGCGACGAGACCCAGACCCAGGAGCAGATGATTCAAGCGGGCCAGCAAAGCCAGCGCTTCTTGATCGGATTTCAGCACGATCAGGCTTACCGGCGGTTTCACCCCGGGCGTCAACGTCCTCAGGCTGCCCCAGTATCGTTCGCCATCGATCTGCAACTGTTCGGGCGCCGCCTGCTCGCGAAGCTGAGCCGCCAGTTCCGCCTGCTTGAGGGCGGGAATTGTGCTTACGACGATATCGTCGCCATAGCGCAGGGCCACTTGCGCGGATGAGATCTTCCCGAGATCGCGCAGTTCCTGAGCGTCAATTCCCCGGCCGGCGATCACCGTGCCTGCGAGAACCTTATTCGAGGGAGGGTCGGCGTAGAAGGATTGGATCGCAATCTGATAGAGTTGCGCGCCACTGTACCACCACCCGCTCACCTCACCCGCCCGGCGGGAGCGGCGCAACATCGCTTCGGCTGTGGCAAACGGGAATTCCCCTGCCGTGGTATGCATGCCGAGGATGCGTCCATTGGCGTCCGCCAGCGCCAGAAGGTCGCGGCCCGGAGACTGCCAGGGGTCCTCACCCGCATCGTTGATCGTGGTCACGTCGCCATTCCGCATCGAGGCGACGGTTGCCAATAAATCCGCCTTGTGGCTGAGAGCGATCTGCCGCTCCTGCTGCATCACCTGAAATGTGAGGATCACATTCCGGGCTTCGTCCTCCACCTCTCGCTCCAGTTGCATTTCCGCGCTGTGGCGCAGAATGAGCAAGGTCGCGCAGGTAAGCCCTGCGATTACAAGGACCAGCGAAGAGAGTAGCTTCGTGCGGAGTTTCAGAATGCCGGCCTTTCCGGGCTAAGGACGCCTCGTGCAAACAAGCGACTTAGTAGAAAGCGCGCTGATTCTTCGGCGGGGAATATAGCAACAGGGTGAATTCGGTACAATGGGACCGGGGTACTCGATTGTGCCTAATAGGTACTAGTACAGAATGCGGGTAAATCGCTCGGAGAGTAAACACGACTGCAAATTGCCGGGCGGCCTGGCATTAGCACGCTTTATGAATTCTCCACACCAGCGCCGAAATGGCCGCCCAGGTTAGCACCGCAGCGCCGAGCACTTCCCAGGCTGGATGCCTCACCAGCATTTTATAGACGACAAAGGCGAAGCCGAGTAAGCCCGCACACCCCATCGCTGCTCCGGCGGCATCAACTCCAGCCACCTGCCTGCTGCGTTTTTCGCCATTCATGCCGGCGCGTCGTTTCTTTTGCAGTTCGTGCTTCTCAATCAGGGTGGCGCTCGCCGGGAAGATCGCTGGAAACGCCAGGAAAAGGCCGCCGATGCCGGGTCCAAACTTCGTGCCGATGATTCCCACCAGCGCGGTGATGGCCCCGCCAACTACGAAACGAGTCGCGCCCTGCTGCCAGGTAGTCTGGCGCACCCCCGAAAGGTCTACGCTGATCTTGCTCACGCCCTGGCCAGCCAAATGAACCACAGTCCGAAAGCTGCCGCGCCCCACACGATCATGGCGGCGCTGCTTGCTACCAAGCCCTTAACCTTGTGCCGCATCATCAGCCAACTGACACACCACGCATAAAGAAAAAACGCCACCGCGCCTGCCATCATCGAACGCGCTTCTATCGCCGCATATGGGCGGCCTTGTTTGGCGATGGCCAGCCCCAGAGTGGCTAATGCGATCGAGGGAGCGGCTCCGAATAGTCCGGCAAAGCTCTTGGGCTTGAAGAGATCGCCCAGCAATGCAAACGCCGAGACCAAGGTTCCGCCGATCAGGAATCGAAAGAGCAGTTCTTTCCACATATTCGCTTGGACTTTGTGCCAGCTACTCGTACCCCGCCGCGACTCGGGCGCTTACGCCGCAACTCCCGCGCATGACATCAGATGTGCAAAATAGTTATGCGGACCGTTACCAGTGAGGCGGGCGGGTTCACCGGTTCATATGCGGATGAATTGTCAGAACCCAGCTGGCAGCCGCCGAACTTGCTGCCATTTGCCGCCCTGAGGTTGGCGACGTATAATTTTTCGTTTAGGTTGCCCCCGAAATTCCGGCTGTGCAGAACCCTGTGACCAATAGACCTGAAATCAACGACGAGCCCGGGTCCATCGCCGTTTCCGGCGCCCGCGTCCATAATCTCAAAAACATCAGCTTTGAAATTCCTCACAACGCCATCACCGTGGTCACCGGCGTCTCCGGTTCGGGAAAGTCGAGCCTCGCCTTTGACACCATTTATGCCGAAGGCCAGCGCCGCTATATCGAATCGCTCTCCGCCTACGCCAGGCAATTCCTGGAGCGCATCGAAAAACCCGATGTGGACGAAATTTCCGGCATCGCTCCGGCCATCGCCATCAAGCAGAAAAACGCCACCCGCAATCCGCGATCGACCGTAGCAACCGCCACCGAAATTTACGATTATCTGCGCCTGCTCTATGCCCGCGCCGGCCGTACCTTCTGTACGCGTTGCGGCAGCGAAGTCCTCCGAGACACCATCGACTCCATCACCGAGCGCGTCCTGGCCCTCGAACCGGGCCGCAGATTTTACGTGCTCTTCCGCCTGGCCATCCCGGAACCCGCCAAAAAGCCCGGCACGCGAAAGTCGGCGCGCCCCGCGCCCCCGATGCTTGAGGGCGTGCGGCAAGCCCTGCTCGATTTGCAGAAGCGCGGCTTCAATCGCCTCTATCAGGACGGGCGAGTCCACGAATTCTCTTCACCGGAAACCCTTCTCGATCTCGATTTCTCGCAACCCATTTACGTGGTCGTGGATCGTCTCGCAATATCTCCGGAAATCCGCTCCCGCCTGGCCGATTCCGTCGAAATCTGCTATCGCGAAGGCAAGGGAGAGGCCATCCTCGAATTTCCACCATCCGATACGAATCCCGAGACGCAGCGCATCGTCTTCAGCGACCGCTTCGAATGCAAAAAATGCGGCCTCGCCTATCAGGAGCCTGAGCCGCGCCTGTTTTCCTTCAATAATCCCTATGGGGCCTGCCCTCGTTGCCAGGGCTTCGGCAATACCATCGATTTTGATATCGATTTGGTGATTCCAGATCGAGGGAAATCCATAAACGAAGGCGTCGTTCAGCCCTGGACCAAGCCGCGTTATCGCCCGCTCTGGCAGGACTTGAAGCGACTCGCTCGCACACGCGGGGTTCCCTTGGATGTGCCCTTCCGGCAACTCACCGCCGAGCAGCGCGACCTCATTGTCGAGGGCGATGCCGATGCCGGGTTTCCCGGCGTCAAAGGCTTTTTCGCCTGGCTCGAAAGGAAGAAGTACAAGCTGCACGTGCGTGTCTTCCTCAGCCGCTACCGCGGCTACGCCACTTGCCCGGAATGTGGAGGCACGCGGCTTCGCGCCGAAGCCCGCGCCGTGCGTATCCAGGGAAAGTCGATTACCGAGATCTGCTCGCTCACGGTTGCCGAGGCGCGCCAGTTTTTCGGCTCCATCGAGCTCGCGCCTGAAGCGGCGGCCATCGCCGCAAGAATCTTGCAGGAACTTCAGCAGCGGCTGCGCTTTCTGGATGAAGTCGGGCTCGACTATCTCACGCTCGATCGACTCACCTCCACGCTCTCCGGTGGTGAAGCGCAGCGCATTCAGTTGGCCACCTCGCTGGGCTCTCAGTTGGTCGGCGCTCTCTACGTGCTCGATGAGCCCTCCATCGGTCTGCATCCCCGCGATACACACCGGCTGATCGAAATTCTCAAGAGCCTCCGCGACTTGGGAAATACCATTCTCGTCGTCGAACACGATGCCGAAACCATCGCCGCCTCCGATTACGTGCTTGACCTCGGACCCGGCGCCGGCGAATTGGGCGGGAAGCTGCTTTTCTGCGGCCCGCGCGAGCGTTTGCTCGAGTCTTCCGATTCGCTTACCGCGCGCTATCTCAACGGCGAACTGCGCATTCCCGTTCCTTCGCTGCGGCGCAAACCTTCTCGCCGTTTTCTGCGCATCTTTGGCGCTCGTGCGCACAACTTGCGCAATATCGACGTCATGTTCCCGCTCGGCACCATGGTCGCCATTACCGGCGTCTCCGGTTCCGGCAAATCCACTTTGATTTACGACGTGCTTTACAAGGCGCTCGAAGCCAAGCGCGCTGGCGTCAGCTTCAAAGAGCTATGCGACCATATCGAAGGCGATTCGCTTCTCGATCAGATTGTTTTGGTGGACCAATCTCCGATCGGCCGCACGCCGCGCTCGAATCCCGCCACCTACCTCAAGGCCTTCGATTCCATACGCGACGTTTTCGCGGCCACACCGGACGCCAAACGGCGCGGCTTCGGCCCGGGGCACTTTTCCTTCAATATTCCCGGCGGCCGCTGCGAAGCCTGCCAGGGCGATGGCACCGTCACCGTCGAAATGCAGTTCCTGGCCGACGTTGAACTCATCTGCGAAGAGTGCCGGGGCACTCGCTTCAAGAGCGCCGTTCTGGAGGTGCGCTATCGCGACAAAAATATCCACGAGGTCCTCGGCCTTACCGTCCGTGAAGCCCTGCAATTCTTCGCCGGCGTGCCGCGCGTCATTTCCAAACTCAAGGTTCTCGATGAGGTAGGGCTCGGATATTTGCGCTTGGGGCAATCCGCCACCACGCTCTCCGGAGGCGAGGCCCAGCGATTGAAGCTTGCCGCGCACCTGATTCACACCGCTAATCCCGGCGTCCTTTACATTTTCGATGAGCCCACCACCGGATTGCATTTCGACGACATTCAGAAGCTTCTGACGGCATTTCGCAAACTCCTGGACGGCGGAGCCTCGCTGATCGTCATCGAACACAATCTGGACGTGATCAAATCCGCCGATTGGGTGATCGATTTGGGCCCTGAAGGCGGCGCGCAGGGCGGGACCATCGTGGCTTCGGGAACTCCGGAGCAGGTTGCGCGCAATCCCCACTCTTACACCGGCAAATATCTCGCCCGCGCGCTCAAGAACCACAATAACGGTCGAGCCGACGCCCGCGTTCCCTCGAAGACCAACACAGTTGCCAACGATTGAAGCCGCCTAGAGCACCTTGTCGCTCAGGTCGTCCGCCGGTGCCTTCCCGGCGGAGACCTGAGGCTCGTGCGCTCTTCGGTCGCGCGGCTTCAGGCCGTGTTTGCGCGGAGCCAGGGGGTCGCGGCTTCAGCCGCGACATTAGCCGTTTGGAAGCGAGAACGGCTTCAGCCGCTGAAGCGTTCTTCTCGCCCTCATTCCAAACAGGACCGAACGAGAATAAGATTGTACGAATCCACATGGACCGTGCTTTTAGTCGCATGACGCAAATCGTTCGCAGAAATCTTGTCACACTACTTTCTATCACTGCCTTCGTGTTGCCACATGCGTCGGCCCGGTATTCCCAAGCCTCGCCGGGAGCACCAGCCAATTCCAAATCTTCGCAATCGAAGGCCCAACCTCCCTCCGCTCCCAGCGCCGACCCCCTCGCCCCGCTCCTCGCTCAGGCGCAAGCCGCGCTCGATCGCAACGATTTCGCTGCGGCCATTCCCCTGCTTCAAAAAATTGCCGACGCCAAACCCTCTGACGCCCTGCCTCACTTCGAGTTGGGATTTGCTTATTCCGGCCTGAAGAAAAATCCGGAAGCCATCGCCGAATATCGGCGCGCCATTTCGCTCGATCCGAATCTCGCTCCCGCCCAGATGAACTTGGGAATTGCGCTGCTCGATTCCGATCCCGCCGCGGCGGCGGAATCCTTCGAGCGCGCCGCGAAACTCCTGCCCGGCCAGGCCCGCCCCGTGTATCTAATGGGAGAAGCTCTCGAACGCAGCGGTAAGCGTTCCGAAGCGATCGAACAATATCGCGCCGCCGCCTCGATTACGCCCAAAGACGATGTCATTCTTTTTGCGCTGGCCCGCGCGCTCTTCGCCGATAAACAGTCTGCTGCGGCAGAATCCGGATTTCGCCAGTTGCTCGCACTCAAGCCAGACTCCGCGCCCGCCCAGCTCGGCTTGGCCGAGGCCTTGCTTAGCGAGCGCAAGACCGCCGAAGCCGTCGATGTGCTCCGCGATTATCTGCTCGAGGCTCCCGACGACCGCCACGCCCGCTTCGAGCGCGCGGTGGCCTTGCAGGACCTGAACCGCTCCGATGAGTCCCTTGTCGAGCTCGACCATCTCGACCAGCTCGACAAGCTCGATCAAGGCGCATCCCTCGGCGCCGATCCGCCTACGCTTCGTGGCAGCATCTACATGCAACAGAAGAAATGGAGCGACGCGCAGGCCGCCTTCGAGAAGGCGCTGGCGGCGTCTCCCGCGGATGCTCAACTACATCTCTGGATGGGCCAAACAAAAATGGAACTGCATGACTACGCCGGGGCGGAAAAGGAATTGCGGCGTTCGCTCGAATTGGCGCCGGACCGTTCCGATGCCTTGCGCGAGCTCGTCAGCGTCTATTATTTGTCCGCGCAGTATGAAGTCACGGTGTCAACGCTCGACCTTCTCGCCCAGCGGGAAACACCGACTGCGCTGGACTGGTTTTTTCGCGCCCTCTCCTGCGATAAACTAAGGCGGAGACCTGAAGCAGCCGCCGCTTACCAAAAGTTTCTCGAAATGGATCGAGGCCAGCGTCCCGATCAGGAATTTCAGGCACAGGCGCGGCTCAAACTCCTCCTGCGCGAGTTAGGCAGGAGTTCCGGGAAATAAATTGGAAGCGAAAGGCGCCTTCTTCGCTGCGAACGCGTTCCCGTCGCCAAAAGGCTGCCTTCCAGCGGCGAAAATGGCTCGGTATCCAAACCGTGGATCCAGATTTGTCGCCCGCATTTTCGTTATGAGCGGCATGGCCCTGTGCGCCTGCTTGAGCGTCACCTCTGCCGCGCAGGAGACGCGCGAGAAGTACGAAGCGCAATATCAACTCGAACACGATCCCGTGGCCAAGGCCAAAATACTCGCTAAGCTGGGCCACTTCGAAATCGAGCAGGCCCACTCTGATCTGAAGGCGGATAAGGACGAACAGTCCCTCGCCGATCTCGAACGCTATCGCGACCAGGTGGAGAGCGTCGTCCAGGCCCTCTCCGCCACGGGTGTGAATGCCGAGCAGCACCCCTCCGGCTTCAAGGAGCTGCAGATCAGCCTTCGCGAAACGATTCGCCACATTGATGAACTGATTCTCCAGCTTCCGCTCGATAAGAGGCCCTGGTTCCAGGCGGTGCGTTCGGATTTGACCAAGTCCCAGAATGTCCTCATCGAGGCGCTTTTCCCGACCTTGGGCGAGAAACGATCGAAGAAAGGAGATCCATGATGAAAATCGCCATGCGAGCTCTGCCGCTCGTCCTTGCATCCTTTCTCGGTGCCGCCGCGCTGATTACGGCTGCTCCTCCGGCGTTCGCCCAGAAAAAGGATTACCTGAGCGAGGCGGAAGCCGACAAGATTCGTGACGCGGAAACCACGGCGGAGCGCATCAAGCTCTTTATCTCCTTCGCCGCCGATCGCATCAAGAAGCTGCAATATGAATTCGCCCATCCCGGCGAATTGCGCCGCGACGAAAAAATCAATACTTTGATCAATGCCTATGCCGGCTGCGTCGATGACGCTTCCGATTTGATCCAACTCGGCGTCGAAAAGCAGCAGGACATCCGCGACGCCATAAAGGATATGCAAACCCACGCGCCCGAATTCCTCGCCTACCTGAAAGAAATCTCCGCCAAAGGCTCGGCCGCCGCGGCCTATAAAGACAATCTGGACGACGCCATCGACGCCACCAACGACGCCATCAGGGATACGGCCGAGGCCAGCAAGGAAAATGCTCCGCCTCCGGTGCGTCGCAGACCGCAATGAAACGCGCCTCTGATCCTCTCAGCCCCGTTCCCGGTGGCGCCGCGATTTTCCAGCGCCTCTATACCCGTTTGGGCTGCCGGGGACGCCCGCCGCGATTCGAAGTGGAGTTTTATCCTTATGCCAATCTCATGCACACCATACGCGTGCGCGAAGAGACGGCTTACGTGCGCGTGTCAGATGCGCTGCGCGGAGCGCCCCTGGCGGTTCTGGAGTCGGCCGCGGCGATTCTGTTGTCGCGCATTTATCGCCGGCGCGCGCCGGGCGAAATCCTCAGCGCCTATCGCCAATTTGTTCTCTCACCCCGCACGCGCCGCCGCGTCGCCAAACTTCGCTGCGCTCGCGGCCGCCGCGTCCAGAGCGGAGCGCACGGGTCGGTTTACGATCTCGCGCCCATGTTCACCCGGCTCAACCGGCGGTATTTCCGCGGACGCCTGCATCGTCCCAGGCTCGGCTGGAGCAGCCGCACCTGGCGCGCCCAGTTCGGCTGTTTCGATCCGGCGCTCGATCAAATCGTGATGAACCGCTGGCTCGATCGCCCCTCGGTGCCGCGCTATGCCGTGGAATACGTGCTCTTCCACGAAATGCTGCACGTCAAGCATCCGCTGCGTGCCGCCCGCTGCGGCATCGAAGCCCATTCGCTGAAATTTCGGAATGAAGAAAAACGGTATGCCAATTACGATCGCGCCAGGAAATTTCTCGACCGCTTACCCTGATTTCTCTTTCGACTGCGTGTGCCCCGACTGGCTCTCCAGTTTTTCGATGCGCTTGAGGATCTTGTCCCGGTCCGGCGCGTTGCGATAGACGGCCAGATACTTCCTGTAGGACGTTAAAGCGTTGTCGATATCCCCTTTTCGCTCGTAAGCCTCTCCCAGCAGAGCGTAGGAGCGCGCCAGTTTCGGTTGAAAATGCGTGGCATCCTGGAAGCGCTCGATCGCCGCATCGTAATTTCCGCGCTTCATGTAAAACGTGCCGATTTCCACGCTCTTATTGGCCCGCAACGGGTCGTAGGTAGGCTCGGCTGGCGCCGGCGGAGGCGCCGGTTCCACGTACGGTGGCGCGGGTCCTCTGTCCAGCGCGGATTCCTGAGCAGCCGCAGGCCATGCGCCGATACAGGAAAGTAGGACCACGACGCCCAAGGCAAAAAGTTTCGAGGGTCGCGGCCCGGAACTGCAAACTGAGTCACTACGCGCTGTTCCCATGCTTTTCGCAGGTGTGATTCGCTTTGCTATCATGAATGTTGCCTGCGGCGCGCACCCGGGGTCCTCGACGCACGCTGGTTTTGCGTGCGTTGGGGTGGGCACCCGGGGTCCTCGACGCACGCCCCCAGCGCGAGCAACGCTCGCGCTTTAAACGAAGTCGCGTGCGTTGGGGCGGGAGTTTCCCGGCCGTCGGGAACTCCCTCTGCCGCAATTGTAACTCCGCACATGGAACTCAGGGAAAAGGTCGCCAATCTTCCTCGTGATGCCGGTGTCTATCTCTTCAAGGACGCCCTGGGTACCACTCTGTATGTCGGCAAGGCGGGCTCTTTGCGCTCCCGCGTGCGTTCTTACTTCCTGGAAACGAGATGGGCGGATGCGAAAACCGGCTCGCTGGTGCGCGAAATCGCCGATGTCGATTACATCGTCGTCGATAATGAACGCGAAGCCCTGGCCCTCGAGAATAACCTCATCAAGCAGTACCAGCCGAAATTCAATGTGCTGTTGCGGGACGACAAGACTTACCCCTACATCCGCTTCACCGCATTCGAAAAATATCCGCGCGTCTATGTGACGCGCCGGCTGCGTAAGGACGGTTCAATTTATTTCGGGCCCTTTTTTCCCCATAGCCTCGCCTATCGCATCGTGCACTTCATCCACAAACACTTTCGCGTTCCTTCCTGCACCGTGGACCTGACCCGGCAGCATCCCCGCCCTTGCCTGCAGTATTACATTCACCGCTGCTGGGGCCCTTGCGTCCCTGGTTTGGTCTCCGATGATAGGTACGCCGAAGCGGCGCGCGACACGCGCACGTTTCTGGAAGGCCGCCGCCACGATCTTCTGGCCAGCCTTCGCGAGCGCATGATGCAGGCCTCCGAAGGCCAGCACTACGAAAAGGCCGCCGGCTACCGAGACCTCCTGCGCACTCTCGACGAGATCGAAGAGCGCCAGAAAATTGCCGCTGCCGCCGGCGACGATACCGATGTGCTCGCCTGGTATGCCGAGCCTCCCCAAGTCGCCGTCAATCTCTTTCATATCCGCGCCGGCCGCGTCGTCGATCGCCGCGATTTTTATTGGGAGGACCAGGAAGAGTTCGATCCCGACGAATTCCTCCCCGCCGTGCTCAAGCAACTCTATCTCGACGCCGCCTATCTCCCCCGCGCCATTCACGTCATGCGCGATTTCGAGGATCGCGCCTTGCTCGAGGATATCCTCTCCGAACGCGCCGAGACCCTCGACCTGCCCTACCGCCGCGTGGAAATTGCCGTGCCGCAGCGCGGTCCGAAACATGCCTTCCTCGATTTGGTGGAGAAAAACGCGCGTCATTCCTTCGAGCAGCGCTTCCGCGTTCTCAAGCCCAATTCCAAGGCCATTGCCGACGCGCTGGAATCCACGTTGAATCTGCCCGCTCCTCCCAAGCGCATCGAGAGCTTCGATATTTCCCATCTTCAGGGCACCGATACGGTCGCCTCCATGGTGGTCTGGGAAAACGGGCGCATGCGCAAATCCGATTACCGCAAGTTCATCATTCGCGGGGAATGGGGCAACGACGATTTTGCCAGCATGCGCGAAGCCGTCGAACGCCGTTATCGCCGCGTGCAAAGTGAACAAAAACAAATGCCCGGCCTGATCCTGATCGATGGCGGCCTGGGACAACTGCACGCCGCGGCGCAAGCCTTGGAGAAGCTGGAAATCATCAACCAGCCGGTTGCCGCCATCGCCAAACAGGAAGAGGTTCTTTTCGTTCTCGGCCAGGAGGACGAGCCCATTCGCCTGGAAAAGCATTCGCCTTTGTTGCACCTGATCCAGCAAATCCGCGACGAAACCCACCGCTTCGCCGTCGGTTTTCACCGTCAGCGCCGCTCTCGCCGGATCCTGAAGACCGAACTCGACGACATCCCCGGCGTCGGTTCGCGAACCGTGCAGAAGTTGCTTCGCGAATTCGGAAGCGTCGCCCGCGTGCGCCTCGCCAGCGCCGAAGACCTCTCTCGCGTCGTATCGCGGCCAGTGGCCGCGCGAATCGCCGAACATCTCCATGGCAATCACGCGGCCGACGCGCCCAAATCCGATCCTGCGGCCCAAGACGACCTGACATGACCCGATATGACCCGTTATGATCTGATATATCGCCTGATGTGTCCTCGCGCCGGTTTGTTGCATCGAACCTGCGGGTGTGCTAGCTTGACGAAACGGGGGTAAGTCAAATGGGCGACAGCACCGGATCCAAAGTCAGTTACTTCATGGTGGGCCTCGGGATCGGCGCCCTGGTGGGCATCCTCTTTGCTCCCAAATCCGGCGAAGAAACGCGCGAGTATCTGACCCAGCGGGCCGAAGAAGGCAAGGAATATGCCCAGCGCAAGGCTCGCGAGTTGCGCGAGCGCGCCGAGGAGATGGTCGAACGCGGCAAGCAGGTTGCCGCCAGGCAGAAAGAGTCCATCTCCGCCGCGGTAGACGCCGGCCGCGACGCTTATCAACGCGAAAAATCCAAGGAGATGTAGGCGGATTAGATGGCCAGCTGGGTAATGCCCCTTTTCGTTATCGTCGCCGCAGTCTCTCTGTTCGTCCAGATGCTGATTTTCGGCGCGATGTTCCTGACGATCCGCCGCGTCAGCAGGCGCATGGAGGAAATTGCCGACGATCTGCAGAGGCGCATCAATCCGGTCATCTCCCGGCTGCAGATGATTGTGGAAGAAGCCCAGCCGCGCATCTCCAGCATGATTTCAGACGCCGCTGAAATCACCCACGTCGCGCGCGGCCAGGTGCAGCGCGTGGATCGCATGGTCACCGAAGCCGTGGACCGCCTGCGCATGCAGCTCGTGCATGCCGACCAGATCCTCACCGGAGCGCTCGAGACCGTGGAAGAGACCGGCGCGCGTCTCCGCAGTTCCGTGTGGCGCCCGGTGCAATCCGTCACGGCGCTGGTGCGCGGAATTCAGACCGGCCTGGAATTTTATCGTGGTCGCCGCCGCCAAGCCGACGGCGTCACCGAGCAGGACGAAGAGCTTTTCATCTAGCCCGCGTCTTTCCCCACTCTTGTGCGGAGGCCCTGCGGCCTTTCGTATCAGCCCCAACCCAACGCTGCGATTACGCGTCGCAATTCTTATGAGTCATTGCGCTACACTGATTTGCAACCCCCTCACAAGTCACGCAACGCTGTCATCCCGAGGAAATTCGCCCGCATGTCTTCATGCGGGCGAATAACGAGGGATCTGCTTTTTCCTGGCTTTTTGCGGGTGCCCCACCCTTGCGTCTCCAGCGCCAGCAACTCTCGCGCTGTAAGAATTCGCAAGGGTGGGACTAAAATTACGCACCGCCGCGGCTGCAAATCTCGCCGAGTAGCATTAGCCCCGCGTGTCAGCGGATCCATCCCCCGCCGAGCACTTCTTCTCCGCGATAAAAAACCGCGGCCTGCCCCGGACTAATCGCTCGCTGTGCCGCGTCAAACCGCACGCGCACGCTCGCCTCGCCCGCCGGCTCGATGCGAGCCGCAGCAGGCTCGTGCCGATAGCGTATTTTCACCATTGCCTCGATCGGCTCATCCAAAGCGGGCCAGGCAATCCAATTGACGTCCCGAGCTTCCAGGCTGTCACGCCACAACTCTTTCTCTTCCCCCACCGTGACACGCCTCGCCTCGGGATCGATCTGTAAAACGTAGAGCGGACGCGGCGCCGCAATTCCCAACCCGCGGCGTTGCCCCACCGTGAAATGCTGCACCCCAGAATGCCTGCCAACCACCTCGCCGGAGGTGACAACGAGCTCGCCCGCTTCGCTGCTGCTTGTGCCAGCCCCGCCAACGCCCTGATCGCGCCGGTAAGCCTCGATGAAATCTGTGTAGTTTCCCGAAGGCACAAAACAAATTTCCTGGCTTTCCGGCTTTTCCGCCACAGGCAAATGCGAACGCCGCGCCATCTCTCGCACCTCTTGCTTGGAGAGCTTGCCCAAAGGAAATTCCGCGTAGGCCAGCTGCTCCTGCGTCAATCCAAAAAGAAAATAGGACTGGTCCTTCGAGTGATCCGCCGCGCGGAAGAGGTTCCAGCGGCCCGTCTGCGAATTTCGCTCGACGCGGGCATAGTGGCCGGTAGCAATGCGCGACGCGCCGATTTGCCGCGCCGTCACCAGCAATTGGTCGAATTTCACGTGGTTGTTGCAAGCCGCGCAGGGAATCGGCGTGCGGCCCGCCAGATAATCCTCGACGAAAGGACGAATGACCGTCTCCTCGAATTGCCGTTCGAAATTCACCACGTAATGCGGAATGCCGATATGCTCCGCCACACGGCGGGCGTCGTAAACGTCGTCAGCCGAACAGCAGCGCTGCCGCGGGGCCGCAGCGGGCACGAGTTCCGGCAGGCGCCGCTGGTTCCAAAGCTGCATGGTCAAGCCGACCACCGGCGCGCCCGATTCGTGCAGCATGGCCGCCACGGCCGAGCTATCGACGCCGCCGCTCATCGCCACTACCGTCAGCTCTCTCGCGTCTCTGTCAAGCGCCTTCGTCAAAATCCCACTCTCCTATTTGTCAACTCATGGCGCCGCCACTTCTAGCTTCGCCGCCCCTGCTCTTTTCACCTCCACGCTGCGCTGCCGCGCCACCGCCGCTGGAATCAATTCCAGCGCCCTGTCGATCTCTTCGCCTGTATTCGTGGCTCCCAGGCTGAGCCGCACGCTGGTTCGCGCCTCCGCCGGCGTCAACCCGATTGCCGTGAGCACATGCGAGGGATCCACGGCCCCGGACGAACATGCCGCGCCCGCCGAACAAGCCAGTCCCGCCAAATCCAGCGCAATGATCAAAGACTCGCTTTCCACGCCGGGGAACCTCAAGTTCGAAGTGTTGGGCACGCGACGTGCCCGATCGCCATTCACGTGGGCCTCGGGAATGCGCGCGAGCAGCCCGCTTTCCAGCCGATCGCGCAGCTCCGAGACGTAGGCCGATCTCTCCGCCAAACCACCTCCCGCAAGTTCACACGCTTTCCCGAAACCAACAATTGCCGCGACGTTTTCGGTGCCCGCGCGCCGGCCACGCTCATTTTGCCCGCCATGGAGCAAGGAGTCCATTTCCACGCCTCTTCTCACAAAGAGCGCGCCGGCTCCCTTGGGCCCGCAAAACTTGTGCGCCGAAATCGTCAGCAGGTCCACCCCCAGGCGGTTCACGTCCACCCGAATTTTGCCCGCCGATTGCACCGCATCGGTATGAAACCGCACCCCAGCTTCGGCTGCGATCTTCGCCATCTCCTCGATGGGCTGCACGGTGCCGATTTCATTGTTGGCGTGCATGACCGTGATCAACGCCGTCTCCGGGCGTATCGCCGCGCGAATTGCCTCCGGGCTCACGATTCCGTCGCGCCCGGCGGAAACATAACTCACCGCCACGCCCCGCTCTTCGAGAGCGCGGCAGGCGTTCAGAACCGCATCGTGCTCGATGGCCGTGGTGATCAGATGCACCGGCGCGCCCGCGGATTTTCCTCGCCTCCGCAGCGCATGCCCGCGACGCCCCCAACGCCCCCTACAACGCAAAAGATCGCCGTGTTGTCCGCCTCGGTTCCGCCGCTGGTAAACACGATTTCCGAAGAACGCGCGCCGATCAGCGCGGCGACGGCTTCGCGAGCCGCTTCGATGCCCTGGCTTGCCCGCTGGCCGAACCGATGAGCGGAGCTGGGATTGCCGAATTCGGCCCCCAGATACGGCAGCATAGCCTCGAGCACGGCAGGGTGCACCGGCGTGGTGGCGTTATGGTCTAGGTAAATGCGCTGCATTGCAGTTCCAGATAGTGTAGCTCAGGTCGTCCCGACGCCCGGCGCGCTAGCGCCCTTGGAATAAAGGCGTCGGGAGACCTGAGGCCTTTCTCTGTTCATTGTGTGCGGATGCTTGACAATGTCCGAATCCAAAGCTGTCATCCCGAGGGAGCGGTACGCCATCGGCCCTCCTGCGCGCGATGGCGTGCGACCGAGGGATCTGCTTTTCACCACCGCTCTCGTGGCAGTTGTGCCGGAGACCTGAGGCCTTTCTTCGCCGTGTGGTAGCGGACCCGCCCTCAGACGCTGCGCGCCAGCGCGGCTTTTTTGCTGGCCCTGAATTCGGCACAGGCGCGCAGATATCCCAGGACAATAGGGTGTGGCTGTTCCGGCCGCGAGGAAAGCTGTGGCTGAAAGAGGGTGGCCAGGAAAAAGTTCTGGCCCGGCAGATCGAAGGCGCGCATTTCATTGCGCGGTCCGCGCGCGGCCACGCGCAAACCGGCTGCCTCCCATCGCGCCACGTAC
Organism: uncultured Acidobacteriota bacterium; assembly: GCA_963761945.1. GTDB lineage: Bacteria > Acidobacteriota > Terriglobia > Acidiferrales > UBA7541 > Palsa-189. The sequence continues at coordinate 107,260 of CAVXIM010000008.1, forward strand.
TCGGGATTCGTTTCGAAATTGCAGAAGTACTGGCCCTGGATGCCATCCGATCTGCACAACTCATGCACCAGCGTGCCCTTCACCGGATGCACGGCATCTTCGCCGTGCATTTTCGGCCCTCCCGGCTTGCGTTCCGGAAGGGCGCAGGCCACCGGAGTAATCACGATGTTCGTGGAATTCGAATTATTTTCCGCGGTGTCCGCATCGCTCAGGCCGAGCACATTGCGCGTGAACTCGATGAGCGCGTACTGGAATCCGCCGCAGGTTCCCAGGTATGGCAAGTCCCGCCGCCGCGCGAATTCGATCCCGCGCAGCATCCCGCTGAAGCTGCGGTAGGGACTGCCCGGAACCGCCCAGACTCCATCGAAGTGAGCCAGTCTGTCCTGGGCATCATGGCTCTCCAATATCTCCGTGGGAAACCACCGTGGTTCGGCATCGAAGCCAAGCCAGGAAGCGGCGTGGAAGAGAGCTGCTTCCGTGGCCCAATGGGTATGCGACTCCGGATTGAAGTCGCCTAATAATGCGATGCGCACGCTTTGTTTCATAGGATTCCGATCCTCTGCTTTGGGCGATTGGGCAGGAAACATAAGTATAGGGCAAAACCGCCGCGGAGTTGTAGGGGGCAGCCGCGCGGGGCCCGCGGGTGTTTGCGCTGCGGACACGCCGCGTTCATAACGATGCGAGCGTTCGTTTACAGCCGGGTATAATTTCCCAGCGCCTTCACGCAAGGCGCGCCCGAAACTGAGCGCTGCATGTCCAATCCTGTCATAACATTGACCACCGATTACGGCACGAGCGACCACCTGGTGGGCGTGCTGAAAGGCGTCATCCTGCGCATCCTGCCCAACGCCACTATCGTGGACATCAATAATCACGTCGTGCCCTTTGACGTGCTCGACGGGGCCCTGACGATCGCGTCGGCCTATCGCTATTTCCCCCCGCGTACCGTGCATCTCGTCGTCGTGGATCCCGGCGTAGGCACGGCCAGACGCCCAATCCTGGTGAGCGCCGATCAATTCTATTTTGTGGCCCCGGATAACGGAGTGCTGTCCCTGATTTACGAGCGCGAACCAACGGTTTCCGTTCGTCACATCACCGCCGAACATCATTTCCTGAGCCCCGTGAGCCCCACGTTTCACGGACGCGATATTTTTGCGCCGGTGGCCGCCTGGATGGCGAAGACTTACCAGACCGAAGCCATGGGCGAAGAGATCGGCGATTACGTCAAGTTCGCTCTGCCGCGCCCGAAAGCTGCGGGAACGGCCAAGAAAGGCCTGGTCCTGCGCGTGGACTCGTTCGGCAATCTGGTGACGAACTTCACGGCCGAGGATCTGCCGCAAGCCGCCGGCGCAAACGGCACAATCAAGCTCCAGGTCGCAGGCAAGCCCGTCGAAAAATTGGCGCAGACCTTCGCGCAGGGCGCCGCCGGCGAGCCGCTGGCCATCGTCGGCTCCAGCGGCTTCGTGGAAATCGTGGTGAACAAAGGCCACGCTGCCCGAGTGCTGGGTGCCAACCGCGGCGCCGAAGTCACCCTCGACATCGGTTAGTATCCTTCGCCACCCGGCAATCATCCCGTGGTGCAATTCTAAAGCTGTCATCCCGAGCGAGCGGTACGCCATCGCGCACTAATGGGGTTGTCGGGCGCCAAAAGGCATCTTCCGCGAAAAGTCACCAACAGGATGAGCTTTTCGCGGTCAACAAGTCCTCACGGCGCTTTTGGCGCGCAACAAAGTTAAGGCTTATGGGGCGCGCTGTGCGCCGCCTGCTGCGGGGCGGCTTGCGCTGATTCTTGGGGAACTCCTCTCGCCTGGTCCGCAGGAACTATGCGCTGCAGTTTGATGCGGGCCACGCGCCGCCGCTCCATCTCCAGCACCGTGAAACGATAGCCGCCAAAATCAAAGCTCTCGTCTCCGTGCGGAATGAAGCCCAGATGGGTCAGCACAAATCCGCCCAGCGTGGAGTAGGCGGGGTCTTCGGGGAGCTTGATTTCATACTGTGTCTCCAGGTCGCGCAGTCCTACGCCGCCATCGAAAACCATGGCCATCTCCGGTCCCGTGCCGACGATCTGAGGAGTCTGCACGACGTCGAACTCGTCGTGAATTTCGCCGACCATCTGTTCCAGCACGTCCTCCAGCGTAACTAACCCGAGGATGCTCCCGAATTCGTCCACTACCATGGCGAGGCTGATTCGGCGTGCGCGCATCTCAATGAGCAATTCGCCTGCGAGCTTGCTCTCCGGCACGATCAGCAATTCGCGCAGAAACCGCCGCAGGCTGAAATTTTGCGCCACGCTTTGCGAGCCGGTCTGCGGCGAAACATCCGCTGCGGAGCGGCTTTCGCGCTCCGCCACCACCGCCAGCATGTCTTTCACGTACACGAATCCGAGCACGTGATCGAGAGTCGATTCATACACCGGCAGGCGCGATCGCTGGGTTTTGGCGAAAAGCGCCAATGTCTCTTCGAATCCGGATTCGACGGGCAAGGCGTGCACATCCGGCCGCGGAATCATGATCTCCCGCACGCGCAGCTGCCGCAGGTCCAGGGCGCCCAGGATGACGCGTTCCTCGCCCGGCGCGAGCAGTCCGTGCTCGCCGGCCTGGCGAATCTGCACCTGCAACTCCTCGGCTGAGTGCGCCATGGTATGTCCGGCCACCAGCCCCTTTACGTCCAGCGCGCGCACGACTTTTCTGCTCAGTCCCTCGAGCAGCACCACCGCCCACCGAAACGTTGTCAGATACCAGTAAAACGGCCGCGCGATTAAGAGCGAAGCCCGGCTGGCCCGTTCCAGCGAGATGGTCTTGGGCACCAGTTCGCCAAAGACGACATGCAAAACGGTAAGGAATGCGAAGGCCAGGACGACGGCAAAAGTGTGCGCCACCAGCGCCGCGCGGCTGCCCGGCAGCCAATCCATCATGGGCGCGAAGAGCTGAGCGAGCAGCGGCTCTCCCAAAGCGCCGATGGCCAGGCTGGTAAGCGTGATACCCACCTGCACGCCGGAAACAACCCGGTCGAGCTGCCCGAGCAGTTGCTGCACGATGCGCGCCCGCGCATCGCCGCGTTCCACGAGCTGCCGCACCCGCGAGGCCCGCACGGCCACCAGCGAGAACTCCGCGGCAGCAAAGAAGCCGTTGATTGCCACGAGCAGCAGTACGGCCAGGAGACGTAGGCCGATCATGTCTCCCGATTTTACCAGTGCGCCGGTCCTACCGTCGCGCAGTGTTCGCGGCTCGTCCGCGCGGCTTCCGTGACGGCCGTCTGGCGATCTGCCAGTTCCAAAGCCGTCATCCCGGGCCCAAGACGCATTTTGTAGCTCAGGTCGTCCCGGCGCCGGCGCGCAAGCGCCAACGAATTTAAGTCGCCGGGAGACCTGAGGCCTTTTCTCTTCTTTGTCTGCGGGTCGCTTGGCGATGTGTCAATTCCAAAGCTGTCATCACGAGCGAGCGGTACGCCATCGCGCGCTCCTGCGCGTGATGGCGTGCGAGCGAGGGATCTGCTTTTCACCCTCCCGCGCAAAACCAGCGCAACGCCCATTGTGCCCGCCGCGCGCCGTGCATTAGAATGCCGCGCGTGCGCGCGAGGATACCTGCGTGAATTCGACTCCAGGGAAAAAACCGGAACCGGCGAAGCCTGAGCCCGCCAAAAAGCCATCCTTCGAGCAATCCCTGGCCCGCCTGGAAGAGATCGTGCGCAAGCTGGAAAGCGCCAATTTGCCGCTGGATGAAGCCATGAAGCTCTTCGAAGAAGGCATGCAGCTCTCCCGCGACTGCCAGAAGCAATTGGAGCAGGCCGAGGCGCGTGTGGAGATTTTGCTGAAGAAGGCCGGCGGCGAAATGTCCGCTCAGCCGTTCGAACCCGAAAGCGAAGAGGAGACCTGAACGCCCCCCACAGGATGAAACTCCCCCACTTTTTTGAAGAAGATCGCCGCCTCGTCGACGCCGAACTGGAGCGCCTTCTGCCGGCGGAGAATGAGCGTCCTTCGCTGATCCACCAGGCCATGCGCTACAGCGTCTTTGCGGGCGGGAAACGCGTTCGCCCGATTCTGTGCATCGAAGCCTATCGCATATTCTCCAGCGATACGTCCGCGGTCCTGCCGGTGGCCTGCGCGCTCGAATTTATCCACACTTATTCGCTGATTCATGACGACCTGCCGGCTCTCGACAATGACGATTTGCGCCGCGGCCGGCCTACCTGCCACAAAAAATTTGGCGAAGCCATGGCGATTCTGGCCGGGGACGCGCTGCTTACGCTGGCATTCGAAACCCTTGCCGGCGCTCCGCTGCTGCCCGCCGAACGCGTCGGCTTGGTCCGGGAAATCGCGTCCGCGGCGGGCACGCGCGACGGTATGGTCGGCGGCCAGGTGGCGGATTTAGAGGCCGAAGGCAAGCAGGTCACGCCGGAAATGCTCGAATACATTCATCGTTCCAAAACGGCGGCTTTGATCCGAGCCTCCATCGTTTCCGGCGCCATTGCCGGCGGAGCTGTGCGCGAAGATCAGGAGCGGCTGCGCAAGTTTGGCGGGCTGATTGGCTGGGCCTTTCAGGTCACTGACGACATTCTGGACGTGGAGGAATCTTCCGCGTCCCTGGGCAAAACCGCCGGCAAGGATCAAGCGCAGCAGAAAGCCACGTATCCGGCGCTTTTCGGCCTCGAGAAATCCCACCAAATCGCGCGCGATCTGGCCACGCAGGCGCTGGCCGAATTGGAAGCGTTTGGCGCGCCGGCCGCCAATCTGCGCGAATTGGGCGAATTCCTCGTCTTGCGCCGCGCCTGAAGCAACCGTAGGTTCACCATCGCCCGCACAAACCTTTCGAATCGGCTTCTCGCCCCAACGGCGATCATTCTGAGGAGCGCCGCGCCGCAGAATCCCTCCTTATTCGACACAAAGAAAGGCTAATTTGGTGGCGCAAACAGACTCAGAGCGGTAGCAAAAGGTTAATGAAAAACAACCCGCAACCACCCAAGAAACGCCTCGATGTGCTGATCGTCGAACGCGGTCTCGTGGCGTCTCGCCAGAAAGCTCAGGCAGTTATCCTGGCCGGTGAAGTTCGCGTCGATGGACAACCCGCGGATAAGCCCGGTGCCACATTTTCAGCCGACGCGCAGATCGAGCTCGTCGGCAGAGCTCCGCGTTACGCCAGCCGCGCCGGAGAGAAGCTCGAAGGCGCGCTCCGCGATTTCAGCGTGGACCCCGCGGGTCGAATCTGCCTGGACGCAGGCAGTTCGACCGGAGGATTCACGGACTGCTTGCTGCAACATGGCGCGGCCAAGGTCTACGCCGTCGACGTCACCATCAGCCAACTGGCCTGGAAGTTGCAACGCGACCCCCGCGTGGCAACAATCGAAATGAACGTCCGCTACCTGAAGGCGGAAGACCTCGCCGAGCGCCCGTCGCTGATTACCGCGGATTTGTCCTTTATATCTCTCGCCAAAGTCATGCCGGCGCTCGCCGCGGCGGCCCGCGAGAATGCCGAATTCCTGCTGCTGATCAAGCCGCAGTTCGAATTGGAAAAGGGCGAAGTGGGCGCCGGCGGCATCGTTCGCGAGCCGAAACTACGCGAACGAGCCATCGAGCGAGTGCGCGAGGCGGCGGAGGCGTGTGGCCTCCGCGTTCTGGGGGTGCAGCCTAGCCGCGTGCCGGGAGCCGAGGGCAACCTCGAATTTTTCCTTCACGCCCTGCGAGGCCCAAGCGTCAAAACCAGCAGCTAGGCGCTATACTACGCGTTCGGGGAGGACCCATGGATTCCATCATCGAACGCCAGCGAGCCATCGTCGCCGAACATATACGCTGCGAAAATGAACACCTTTGGCCCGGTGTTTTCGACACGTTTGTGCAGGACGAACACGCATATTACGAAGTGATGCCGCTGGGAACGAAATTCCCGGGCATCGAAGGCGTGAAGGGCTTCTACACGGCCATCGCCGCCGCCTTTCCCGATATGCACATCCAAGTAGTTTCCGAATATGACGTGCCGGGCTGCTCCATTCGCGAAGTGGTCATCACCGGCACGCATACAGGCGAGTACATGGGCCTCCAGCCACTTGGCAAGAAGGCTCGCATCGCGCTGGCGGCTTTTTATCTTTTCAACGAAGACACCACGAAACTCGTTGCCGAGCGCATTTACTACGACCAGGCGGGACTCGCCGCGCAATTGCAAGCCAAAGAAGCGGCCCTGTCTGCTTGAACCATATGCAAAGCACAGCGACGTCGGGGGTTCGCGCCGTTCAGGCGGTCGGCATTATTTCGCGGCCGCGCCGAAAGGATATCTCCGCGGTTGCGCCGGGGCTGCTCACCTGGCTCCAGGAGCGCGGCCTCAACGTTTTCTGCGATAGCGAAACGGCCGAGTGTATCTCCTCTTCCTGCAACGTAAAGGCGCGCGAAGAAATTCCCGCGCTCTCTGATCTGCTGATCGTGCTCGGAGGCGATGGCACGCTCCTCGCCGCCGCTCGCTTGCTCGGCGAACGCCAAGTCCCCATTCTGCCGGTGAACCTGGGAGGCCTGGGCTTTCTGACCAGCGTGACCCTGGACGATCTTTATCCCGTGCTCGAACAGGCCATCAACGGGCAGGCGCGTTATAGCGAACGCGTGCTGCTGGAATCGCGGGTGATGCGGAAGGGCAAGCCTTTCCATTGCGCGCGCGCATTGAATGACGCCGTTCTGAATAAGGCGGCGCTGGCGCGAATCATCGATCTGGAGCTGCGCGTCAACGGCGAGTTTGTAAGCAACTTCAAGGCCGACGGGCTGATCGTGGCCACGCCCACGGGCTCCACGGCCTACTCGCTTTCAGCCGGCGGCCCCATTATGTATCCGCTGGTCTCCGCATTTGTGATTACGCCCATCTGTCCCCACACGCTCACCAACCGCCCGCTGGTCGTTCCAGACAGCGCCCAAATTGAAATCGGATTCGCGGCGGGAGAAGCTCCCATTTATCTCACCCTCGATGGCCAGATTGGAGTCGAGCTGCATGCCAGCGACGTGGTGGCTCTCAGCGCCGCAGCCGAAAGGCTCCGCCTGGTCCGCCCCCAGGAGAAGACCTATTTCAGCGTCCTCCGCGACAAGCTCAAATGGGGCGAACGATAACGAGGCCTCATCGAGTCCAGAAGCGTTCAGAGACGAACACATCGTAGCTCGAGCGCTGGCACCTGAGGGTCAGCTCCGGCACGCGGCGGTTTGCCAGCGTGCTTTTGTGAAGCGCAGGGAAGCGACGAACATCTGAGAGGCAAGGACAACCCCGGCGTCGGAAGACTCGCAAAGCGCGGCTTGATTTCGGTGAGACCTGAGGCATTCGCTGGCGCGTGCGGAAGCACGGAGATCGAATTCCACATCGCCGGTTGAACACCGGGTCGCCAGGCGTGAGCGTTCGCCGGACGACTGAGGTCTGGCGGTTACTCCCCCCGTATCAGGTCCGAAAGCGACTCCCGCCGCCGTATGGTCCTGAAGCGGCTCTCTTCCACCAGAATCTCCGGCGGACGCGGACGCGCATTATAGTTCGATGTCTCCACGAAACCGTAAGCGCCCGCGCCCCAAAGCACCAGCAGATCCCCGGCATTCACTCGCGGCAGCGGTCGGTTCTGGGCAAAAGAGTCGCCCGATTCGCACACCGGCCCCACCACATCCACGCGCATCTCGCCATCACGGGAATCGGAACGCCCATCGGCACGCTTCGCGGGGGTTATCGGGTGCACCGCATCATAAAGCGCCGGCCGGATGAAGTCATTCATCGCCGCATCTACGATTACAAACGTCTTTCCGCGATTCTCCTTCGTGTACACCACGCGCATCAGCAAAACGCCGGCGGGAGCGACGATCGAACGTCCCGGCTCGAGCAGCAGATGGCATCGCAGCGGACGCAGGATTCCCGTGATCGTTTTTGCGTAATCGCTCGCCGAGAATGGCTTTTCCTGCGAATAACGCACGCCCAGCCCGCCGCCGAAATCGAGATACTTCAGCTTGATTCCGGAATCGGCCAGTTCCCGGAAATGGCGCGCCAGGCGCGTAAGGGCGCGGCGGAAGGGAACAAGGCTCAGAATCTGCGAGCCGATGTGAGCGCTGATCCCGCGCCAATCGATCCAGCGCGAATCCCGGTGCCGCAAATACAGCGGAAGCGCGTTCTCCCAATCGAGCCCGAATTTATGGCTGTGGTGGCCGGTGGCAATATGCGGATGGCCTCCCGCTTCCACGTCAGGATTCACGCGGATTGCGGCAGGCGCGCGAATGCCCGAACGAGATGCCTCGGCGGCAAGTATCTCGAGTTCGGCTGCCGATTCCACGTTGAAGAGGCCGATGCGCGCACGCAAAGCCTCCCGGATTTCGTCCCGCGTCTTGCCGGTGCCGGAGAAAACGATCGTTTCCGCATCCACTCCGGCACGCTGCAAACGGAAAAGCTCACCGATGGAAACGATGTCGAATCCGCTGCCCAGCCGCGCCATCATCCGCAAGATGGAAAGATTGGAGTTGGCCTTCACCGCATAGCAAATCGTGTGCGGCTGGCTTCCCAGCGCCCGGTCGAGCTTGCGATATGCGCCGCTGATGCTCCCGGAGCTATATACATAGGCGGGAGTTCCGACGCGCGCGGCAATCTCTTCCAGGCGAACGCCTTCGCAATACAGGTCGTTGCCACGCCAGGAAAATTCGGGCGTATAAGAGGTGGGGTCTGTTGCTGCGTGCGCGGAGTTGTTCGAGCGCCGGGGCGCGATCCGGCGAGCCGCCGAGGCGCTCACTGGACTTTCATGACCACAAGCGTCCGGTCATCGGCAATTGGGCCGCCTCGCGTGAACTCGTGCACCTCGGCGAGCAAGCGATCGGCGAGCTCGCCCGACGTGAGCCCTGCGTTCCGCTCGATCAGCGAAGCGATCGGCTGAATGCCGAAAAAATTTCCTTCCGGATCGGTGGCTTCCGAGAGGCCGTCGGATTGGAAGACCAGAATGTCTCCCGGATCGAGATTGAGCACCCATTCCTCGTACGTCACGTCGTCATAAATTCCCAGCGGAAACCCCACCATTTTGAGTTGCTCGCAGTGGCCTTTCCTATAGAGCATGGGCTGGGTCTGGCCGGCGTTCGCGATGCGCAATTTGCGTGTCGGCTTTCGCCACGTGGCATAGCAAAAGGTCATGAAGCGCCCTTCGATGCGGCGTTCGCAGATCAGCTGATTCAGCTGGCGCAGCAGTTCGGCCGGCAAAAGCTTCTGCGGCGCAATGCTGCGCAAAATCCCAATGGCCACGGCGCCGTAAAGGGCGGCAGCGGAGCCCTTGCCGCTCACGTCTCCCAGGCCAAAGCCGATTCGCGTCGGTCCATAGCGCAGAAAATCGTAAAGGTCGCCGCACACTTCGCGCGCCGAGAGAATTCGCGCCGCCAGGTCCACGCCAAAATCCTCCTCCGGAACGGGCCGCAGCAAGGCGCCCTGCATGCGCTGAGCCGCTTGCAACTCGCGCTCCATGCGCGCCTCGTCTCGGGCCACTTTTTCGTAGAGGCGGGCATTTTCGAGAGCGATCGCCAGTTGCGCCGCGAGGATGGAAAGGGCCTGTACGTGGTCCTCGGTGAAATAATTGAGCTGCGGGCTCTCCAGATCGAGCACGCCCATCACCGTGCCCTTATGCGTCATGGGAATGGCCAATTCCGAACGCGTCTCGGGATTGACCATGCGATAACGCGGATCTTGGGTCACGTCCGGAACGCGCACGGGCTGCCCGCTGGAAGCCGCCGCTCCGATGATGCCTTCCCCGAAGCCCACCGCCAGCTTGCCTTGGGTGCTCTGTCCATATTTCACGGCCAGCCGCTGGACGAAAAGGTTCGTCACCTCATCATGGAGCATGATGCTCATGATCTGGTAATCGATCACCCGCTTCACCAGTTCCGCCGCCCGGCGTAGCAGCGCTTCCATATCCAGGATGGAACTGGCTTCCCGCCCGACCTCGTTAAGCAGCAAAAGCGTATCGGCTTGGCTTTGGGCGCGTTCGAAAAGCCGCGCGTTCTCGATGGCCGTGGCCAAGCGGCTGGCCAGCAGTACCAGAATTTCCTCTTGCTCGGGGGTGAAGTAATCCACCTGCGAGCTTTGCATATCGATGACGCCAATCACTTGATTCTTGAACACCAATGGCACAGCCATTTCGGAACGGACCGCCGTCAATGGCATTGATGTAGCGCGGATCCTTGCGAACGTCGCCCACCAGGATCGGCTGGCGCCCGGCCGCTGCGGCTCCGGAAATCCCTTGGCCCAGCGGAATGCGCCAGTTTTCCAGCATTTCCGCGCTGTATCCGACGGCAAAGCGACTGAAGAGCGTGTGGCTTCGTTCATCGACCAGCATCACCGTGAAAATCTCATAATCGATGAGGCGCTTGACCAGCGTGGCCATCTTCGAAAGAACGCGGTCCAGATTCAGCGAAGCATTGATCTCTTCGCCAATCTCCGCGAGAGTGGCAAGCACACTCTCGGGCAGTTCCTGGGTAAGCCTTGTTTCCACGTTCGCCACGCGATTCTCTCTTTTTTGCCGGGTCCAACAGTATAACAGCAGCCGCGGGAGGTTCCCGTTCCCGGCGTTTCCAAACCGGAGTCTCCGCCGCCCACGCCATGCGCGCCGGCCCAGTTCGATTCGCATTTTGTAGCTCAGGTGTCCCCGACGTTGTTTGTCGGGGAGACCTGAGGCCTTTTCCGGACCAGCTTTGCTACCACGATGACGTCCAGCGATGACGCCCAGTGATGGACGAGTTCAGCGATGGACGGGTCGCGACTTCGGCTTAACGTCTCCGGGCAATTCCAGGATGCAGATATCGCGCAGGTTGCGATAGCGCTCCGCATAATCCAGGCCGTAGCCCACTACGAATTCGTTGGGAATTTCAAAACCGACGTAGTCCGGATGGACTTGCTTCACGGCGGTGCCCGATTTCCTTAGCAGCGTGGCCACGTGCAGCGAACGCGGCTTGCGCTGCGAGATTACCCGCTGCAGGTAATTGATCGTACGCCCGGTATCCAGGATGTCTTCCACCAAAATCGTGTCCAGGCCCTCGATGCTGTTATCCAGATCCTTGGTCAGCCGCACCTGGCCCGAACTGCGCGTGGATTGCCCGTAACTCGCCACGGAGATGAAATCCAGCGAGACTTCCAGTTGAATTTCGCGGATCAGGTCGGAAAGAAAGATCGAGGCGCCCTTCAGAACGCCGACCAGATGCAGCCGCTGGCCGCGGAAATCGGCGCTGATTTGCCGCCCCAATTGCCGCACCCGCCGCTCGATGGCGCTGCGGCGAAGCAAAATTCGCAGATGCTCGGATTCATGCGCCGTTTTCACAATCGCTCCCCCGGGCTAACAGCAATTTTGTAGCTCAGGTCGTCCCCGAAGTCTCGCGCGGCGAAAGTGTAGCTCAGGATGAGCTTTCGCTAGCGCCACGAAAAGTCGACCTGAGGCCTTTTCGGCTTTGCCCCACGCGGCCCCGAAAGCGGCGCGATCAACGCGCCTGCCCGGCTGAAAGGCCGGTACTGTATAGTAGGGCTGCGCAAAGCTCAAGAATATGCCGGCTGCCGAAATACAAAACGCATGGCAGGGACGCCGTGTGCTGGTTACCGGTGGCGCCGGATTCATCGGCAGCGCGCTCATCTGGGAACTCAACAGCCGCGGCTGTACCGACGTCATCATCGCGGAGTCCGCGCCGGAAGCCCAGCGGAGCCGCTACCTCCGCCATTTGATTTTTGTCGACTACATCGATCCGCCGCAGACCTTATCCTGGCTGACTGCGGGCAAACTCGGAAAGTTCGATTGCGTTTTTCATCTGGGCGCCTGCTCTTCGACCACGGAAACCAATCGCGAGTATCTCTACCGCAATAATTTCGAATTTTCGCGTGATCTCGCGGCTTGGGCCCTCGCGGCCGGCACGCGTTTTGTCTACGCCTCCTCGGCGGCCACATACGGGGACGGAAGCGCGGGCATGGACGACGCGAGTCCCGATAATCTCGAACGGCTGAAGCCCCTGAATCTATACGGCGAATCCAAGCACCTCATGGACCTGCATGCCTGGCGCCAGGGCTGGCTCGATCGCATCGTGTCGCTGAAATACTTCAATGTGTTCGGTCCAAACGAAGACCACAAAGGCGACATGCGCAGCGTGGTGAACAAAAGCTTCGCCCAGGTGACCGAGACCGGCGTCATTCGTCTGTTCAAAAGTTATCGCCCGGACTATCGGGATGGCGAACAGCGCCGCGATTTTCTCTACGTCAAAGACGCCGTGCGCATGACCCTGCATCTGGCCGAGAATCCCCAGGCCGCCGGCATTTTCAATATCGGCTCCGGAAAGGCGCACACCTGGAACGAATTGGCTCGCGCGCTTTTCAGCGCCCTGGGCCGCGAGCCGCGGATCGAATATGTCGAAATGCCCGAAACGATTCGCGACAAATACCAATATTTCACCGAAGCGAAAATCGATAAGCTGCGATCTTTCGGCTACGCGCAGCCGATTACCCCGCTCGGCGACTCCGTGCGCGATTACGTCCAGAATTATCTGCTTCCAGGTAAGGCCCTCGGCGAGGGCCCCTGCGAAAGTGGGCGGTATTGAGGTCCGGTAGCGTTTTGTCGGACGCGAAAAGGCCTGCCCCGTTCACTCCCGGACGCGCAGGATGATTTTGCCGAGCACGTGCCCGTGCTCAATGCGTTGGTGTGCCTTGGCGGCCTCTTCGAGCGGAAATTCCGCCGCGATGGGCACCTTCACGCGCGCCTTCCGTATCGCGGAGTTCAGTTTTTCGAATTCGCGAACGCCCGCCTCGGCGTCATAAGCAATGATTTTCAAGCCGCGGCGCTTTTCGAGTGCGGGCTCGACGCCGTTTGGATAAGCGAGCCGGCCTCCTTGGCGAACCGCGTCCAGGCAGCGCGGCACCGATTCCCCGCTCCCCAGAATCAGCACGGCGTCCACGCCTTTGGGCGCGAAAGCGAATGCCGCCTCGACGAAATCGTCGCTGTGTCCGTCCACCGCAAGATCGGCTCCCAGGCGCTCTGCCAGCGCCACGCCATCTTTTCCGGATGCCACAGCTATCACCTTGGCGCCCCGTTCCTTGGCGAACTGAATGGCCATGCTGCCCACGCCGCCCGATGCGCCGTGGATCATGACGTACTCGCCGGTCTGAACGTCCAGATGGTCGCCGATTCCCTGGAGCGCCGTCAGCCCGATAACCGCGGCAGCGCCCGCGTGTTTTAGATCCAGCGGCGGATCGGGAATGTGCGCAGCGTGGCCCATGTCCACCGCGACGTACTCCGCATAAAATCCGCCTTTGGGGTTGCTCCAGGTGTAGCCGTAAACGCGATCGCCGGTCTTGAATCTGCGTACCCGCGAACCCAACTGCGCGATCGTCCCGGAACCGTCCGTGCCCAAAATAAGCGGGAAACGAATCCGCCCCCCTCCGGGAGACCACCCGTCGCGAATGTCTGCATCCCAGCCGCCCACGCCGGCGGTGTGTACGGCGATCAAGACCTCGCTCGGGCTGAGCTCAGGAACCGGCAGTTCGTGCACGGTGAGAACTTCGGGCCCGCCGTATCGGTCGATGGCCACGGCACGCATCGTCTCAGGCACTTGCCGCGATTTCGTTCTTGCGCGTCTGCCTCGGTGGCCGCCAGCCAATTTTGTTTTTCGAGATGGTTTTGTTATTCGCATACCGATGACCTCAATAAGTTGGATGAGCCTGCGCGCGCGTGTTGGACTATCGCCCGTTGAATATCTGGGAAAGAAAATCTGTGGAAAAGTTCTATACGTCCCCTAGGGGAACCTCCCAGATTTGCTTGAGCCTACGAGGAGCGAGGCATCTGCTTTTTTCCCGTTGGTCGCGCACGCCGCCTAGCGATACGCCGCCGCGAACGTCCGGGCATCGCTCCCGGCCACATCGGAGAGAAATTGCTGATGGATCAGCGCTCCGTAAACCACCAGATCGCGCGCCATCATCCGCAACCGCGCTTCGACCTTCTCGTGTTTCAGCTTGCCCTCGGAATCAAAATCGGCCCTGCCGTCAAACGACACCCCGTAGGGCATGCTCCAGCCGTAACACTGGCGTACCACGGTGCGCAACTGGTCCATCACGGTCAATCCCTTTTCGTGCGAAGAACAGATATACCCAAAGACTTTGCCGGCGCACTCCTCCCAGTTATAGTCGAGGAAATTCTTCATCGTCCCGGACATCGATCCGTGATAGTCGGGCGACGCAAGCACCACCCCCGAAGCCCACTTCATATCCGCGCCCAGCCGAAGCTCGGCGGCCGAGCCGCCCGGTCCATCCGGACGATATAAGGGCAATTCGATGGCGCGCAGGTCGAGCATGCGTGTCTCGGCCCCGTGCTCCTCCGCAAAATCGAGCAGCAGGCGCAGCGCCAGCGCCGTGCGCGATTTTTCGCGCAGGCTCCCGCTCACGCCCAGAAGACGGAATCGATCGTCGGCCATTCGTCTCACCATACAACAACGATACCCGCGACACAAAACGCGTTTCTGCGGCCGTTGCAGCCGCGCCGCGTCGATCGCTTCTTGACGCCGCATCTGCGACTCCTGAGTTGGTGCCTCCCGGCACCACGCGCACGGCCGCTTTTGCCCGTGGTGGGGTGGCATGGTATCGTGACCTTACGTACCTGAGACGAGGTTAGGGATGCCCATAGCGACCATCAATCCAGCAACCGGCGAAACTCTGAAAACGTTCGAGCAGCTCTCCGACCGCGAAATCGACCGCAAACTCCAGATCGCCGCGGATACATTTCTGAAATACCGCAAAACCACTTTTGCCGAACGCGCTGCGCTCATGCAGCGTGCGGCCAAAATCCTGGAAAGCAAAAAGGAAGCCTTTGCGCGCACCATGACCACCGAGATGGGCAAGACGTTCCGCTCGGCGGTCGAGGAAGCCGTCAAATGCGCCTGGGTTTGCCGGTTTTATGCCGAGAATGGCGAAGCCTTTCTCGCTGACGACGTCGTGTCCACGCCCGCCACGCGAAGTTACGTCCGTTATCAGCCGCTCGGCCCTGTTCTCGCCGTGATGCCCTGGAATTATCCTTTCTGGCAGGTGATCCGCGCGGCGGCGCCGATTTTGACCGCGGGTAACGTAATGCTGCTCAAGCACGCCTCCAACGTTCCCCAATGCGCGCTGCTGATCGAAGAACTCTTCCGCGAAGCGGGTTTCCCTGAAGGCGTGTTTCAAACGCTCCTGATCGGATCCCCCAAAGTGGAAGCCATACTCGGCGATTCGAGGATCGCCGCCGCCACGCTCACGGGAAGCGAAGGCGCGGGCGTTCAAGTCGCGATGGGCGCGGCCCGAAAGGTAAAGAAGGTCGTTTTGGAACTGGGTGGCAGCGATCCTTTTATCGTCATGCCCAGCGCCAATCTGGACGAGGCTGTCGCCACCGCCGTCAAGGCGCGCATCTCCAATAACGGGCAATCCTGCATCGCCGCGAAGCGTTTTATCATCGCGGAACCCATCGCCGATGAATTCCAACGCAAATTCGTCTCCACCATGGCGGCCCTCAAGGTGGGCGACCCCTTCGACGAAAAAACCGATCTCGGCCCTCTGGCCACCAAAGACGGCGTGGAAACCCTCGATCGTTCCGTGCGCACCACGGTGGAATCCGGCGGCGAACTACTGACCGGCGGCAAGCCGCTCGATCGCCCCGGCAATTTCTACGCCCCAACGGTGCTCGGCAGAATCCCCAGAGGTTCGCCCGCGCATTGCGACGAATTGTTTGGCCCCGTAGCCAGCGTGTTTCGCGCCAAGGATTTGGATGAGGCCATTCGTATCGCCAATGACAGCCGCTTCGGCCTCGGCGCCAGCGCCTGGACCAACGACGAAAAGGAACGCGAGCGCCTCATCAACGAGATTGAATCCGGGATGGTGTTCATCAACCGCATGGTAGCCTCCGACCCGCGCCTGCCCTTTGGCGGCGTGAAATGGTCCGGTTACGGCCGCGAACTGGGCACCTTCGGCATTCGCGAATTCACAGACGTCAAGACCGTCTGGATTCAGTAAGCGATTTCCCAGCGCAATATCACGCGTCATGCATTGGGCTGGCGGCAGCCCCGGAGGGGCGAAAGAAATTAGCCCAGTGCGGAAGCACTGGGAAACTGAGGCCGGATTTCTGTCTGTCATCCCGAGCGGAGCGCACAGGCAGAAGCAGTCGGGTGGAGTCTCGGCGGCAAGTTGCCGGGAGTACCGAAGCGATCGCCGATTCACGAAGCCCCGTGAGGGGCGAAAGAAATTAGCCCAGCGCGGAAGCACTGGGAAACAGCCACAACAAATTCCTGAGCCCCGTGTAGGGGCGACACAACTTAGCAAACGAAGGAGGTCTCCATCCTTTGGCCAATCTCGGATTCGTAGGGCTGGGCGTGATGGGCGGCTTGATGGCCCAACGGCTGCTCGAAAAGGGGCATAGCCTCACCGGCTATAACCGCACCCGCGCCAAAGCGCAGCCGCTCATCGACAAGGGCATGAAATTCGCCCCCACGCCGCGCGCTGTGGCCGAAGCCGCGGACGTGGTTTTCTCTTCGGTCGCCAATTCGGCCGCGCTCACTTCGATTGCCGAGGGCCCGGACGGAATTCTGGCCGGACTGACCCGGGGCAAACTCTTTGTGGATATGAGCACCGTGAGCGTGGCCACGAGCCGCGCCCTCGCCGCCAAAGCCCGCGAAAAAGGCGCCGATATGATGGACGCGCCGGTATCGGGCAGTGTGGCCACTCTCAAGGTCGGGAGGATGTCGCTCATCGTCGCAGGCAAGCGCGAGAGCTTTGATCGCGTCAAGCCGATCCTCGAAGACTTCTCCGATCAACCCGCGGCCGGAGGCCAGGGGCCCAAAGTAACCTACGTGGGTGAGAATGGGCTGGCGCTGGTGATGAAGATTGCCACCAATTCCAATCTTGCCGTGCAGATGCTCGCGTTTTCCGAAGCGGTTCTGCTGGCCGAAAAAAGCGGCATTCCGCGCAAAACGGCCGTCGACGTCTTGACCCACAGCGCCATTGCCTCGCCCATGGTGCAGTACCGCGGCCCGTTTGTGCTGAAGCTTCCAGAAACGGCCTGGTTTGATGTAAACATGATGCAGAAAGATATGCTGCTTGCGCTGGAACTGGGGCGTCAGGTCGACGTTCCTCTTCCCACCGCGGCGGCCGCCAATGAAATGCTCACCAGCGCGCGAGCCATCGGCCTGGTTCACGAGGATTTCGCCGTCATGTTTGACGCGCTGGCCAAAATGTCTGGGGTATCCCGATGACCACCACCGCTGCCGCTAGAAACGAAGGCAACGCGGCGCTTGACGCCGCGTTAAATAAAGACCAACTCCTGCGCATGTACCGGCAGATGTACTCGATCCGCGAATTCGAGGAGCACGCCAACGATCTCTATCTTCGAGCGCTCATGCCCGGCCTCACCCATCTTTACGAAGGCGAAGAGGCCGTCGCCGTGGGAATTTGCGAGGCGCTGCGGCCCGACGACTACATCACCAGCACGCATCGCGGTCACGGCCATTGCCTCGCCAAAGGCGCCAAGCCCGATCGCATGTTTGCCGAGCTGCTCGGCAAAGAGGCCGGCTACTGCCGCGGCAAGGGCGGATCGATGCACATTGCCGATCCCGCCACAGGAAATCTCGGCGCCAATGCCATCGTCGGCGGCAGCGCAGGCATTGCCACGGGCGCGGCATTTTCGGCCAAGAAGCTCGGCAACGGCAGGATTTGCATCTGCTTCTTTGGCGAAGGCGCGCTCGGGCAGGGCGTCCTCTACGAAGTCATGAACATGGCCCAGCTCTGGAAGCTGCCCGTGATCTACGTCTGCGAAAACAATATGTACAACGAATACACCCATTACTCGGAGACGACTTCCGGCGAAGTCCTCGCCCGCCCGGCGGCTTTCGGCATCCCGGCGGAAAGCGTGGATGGACAGGACGTGCGCGCGGTGCATGCCTTGGCCTCTCGATTTGTGGAGCGCGCGCGGGCCGGTGCCGGCCCCGCATTTATGCTCTGCAACACCTACCGCTATCGCGGCCATCACGTGGGCGACATCAATCGCGAATACTATCGCGCCAAGCAGGAAGAGCAGCGCTGGTCCTCCGAGCGCGATCCCATCAAGATCCTTGGCGATTGGCTCATCCAGCAGAAGCTCGCCGATACCGCGCAACTCGAGAAGATTCAAACCGAAGTCAAAGCGGAGATGAATGCCGCGGTGGAATTCGCCATTGCCGCTCCTTATCCCCCCGTCGACCAGGTGGAGCAGGACGTCTATGCCTGAGACTGCCACTCAAACCAAAGTAAGAGAGCTCACTTTCGGCGAAGCCATCCGCGAAGCCATCGCCGAGGAGATGCGCCGGGATTCGCGAGTCTGCGTGATCGGCGAAGACGTCGCCGAAGCGGGCACGCCCTTCAAAGTTCTTTCGGGACTCGTGGAAGAGTTCGGCAAGGAACGTGTGATCGACACGCCGATTTCCGAGCCCGGCTTCACGGGAATCGGCGTCGGCGCCGCCATGACGGGTCTTAGGCCCGTGGTCGATATCATGTTCGGCGACTTCCTGACGCTGATCATGGATCAGATCGTGAACCAGGCCGCCAAGATCCATTACATGTCCGGAGGGACGTGGAAAGTGCCCATGGTCTTGCGCACCACCATGGGCGCGACGCGGCGTTCGGCGGCGCAGCATTCGCAGTCTCTGCACGCCTGGCCCAGCCACATTCCCGGCCTCAAGGTGGTTTTGCCTTCCACGCCTTACGACGCCAAAGGCCTGCTCAAAACCGCCATTCGCGACGACAATCCCGTCATTTTCTTTGAAGACAAAATGATGTACCGGCTGAAGGGCCCCGTGCCTTCAGAGGAGTATACGATTCCGCTCGGACTCGCGGACGTCAAACGCGCCGGAACCGACATCACTCTGGTCGCTACCAGCAGCATGGTGCAGGTCGCCCTGGGCGCGGCGAAAATGCTCGAGGAAATCGGAATCAGCGCTGAGATCGTGGACCCGCGCACCATGTGGCCTCTCGACGAAAAGACTCTGATCGAGTCGGCCAAGAAAACTTCGCGCGTGATCGTCATCGATGAAGGCTATCATCGCTACGGAGTGACCGCGGAAATCGCCTCGGTGATCGCGGAGGGCGCATTTTACAATCTGGACGGGCCGGTGAAGCGAATCGGCGCCATGCACGTGCCGATTCCCTTTTCGCCTCCGCTCGAAGACGCCACGGTGCCCAGCGAAAAGCAGGTATTCGAAGCCGCCCGCGCTCTCTGCGGCAAATCCTGACGCCGCGCCGGTTTTGTAGCTCAGGTCGTCCCGGGCCGATTTGTCCCGGAGACCTGAGGCTTATGCTGCGTCGGCTTTTCGTTTGTAGCCCAGGGCGCCCGCCGCATTTGCGGGGCCCTGGGGTTTTTGCCTTGTATGTCGCGGCTTCATGTTTGTGGAAAAAGCGATTGACGGTGTCATTCTGAGCGCTAGACGAAGAATCTCTCTTCGCACACCGCGGCCAGCGCATTTATCGTTAGGATTCGGACATAAAGAAATTCGGAGGCATCCCATGGGACTGAAAACCTACGGAACGATGGCGGTGGATTGGGAAAATCGCGTGGATTTCGAGCGCTTGCGCCGCGAGCGCCTGGCCCGCGCCAGGGCGCTGCTGCAAAAGTCCGAAATGGGCGCGCTGCTCTGCTTCGATATGAATAACGTGCGCTATATCACCGCCACGCACATCGGCACCTGGGCACAGGATAAGAACAGCCGCTTCACGCTTCTACCCCAGAACGATGAGCCGATCCTCTGGGACTTCGGTTCGGCCGCCAAGCACCATCAGCTCAATTGTCCCTGGCTCGGCGAACGCTCCCGCGCCGGCATTCCTCTGCTCCGCGGCGCCATGTCGCCGGAGATGGGGCGCGCGGAAAACGTGGCGCGCAAGATCAAGGTCGAACTCGAAAAGCGCCGCCTGCAAAATGAGCCGCTGGGCGTGGACATCATCGAGCCTCCCATTCTCTTCGCCTTGCAGCGCGAAGGAATAAAAGTCGTTGACGGCCAGCAGATCATGTCCGACGCGCGCGTAATCAAGACGCAGGACGAAATCACGCTGCTGAATATGTCTGCCATGATGGTGGACGCGGCCTATGACGAGCTTTATCGCGCCATGAAGCCGGGCTTCAGCGAGAACCGGGCGGTCGGCCTGGTGAGCAAAGTTCTCTACGATCTCGGCTCGGAATACGTCGAAGCCGTGAACGCGATCTCCGGCGAGCGCTGCAATCCGCATCCGCATGTCTTTTCTGATCGCATCCTGCGGCCCGGCGATCCCGTTTACTACGACATTCTGCATTCCTACATGGGCTACCGCACCTGCTACTACCGCTGCTTCACCATCGGCTATGCCTCGCATGCCATGGTGGACGCTTACAAACGCTGCCGTGAATACCTCGACGCAGCCATCGAACTCATTCGCCCCGGCCGCACCACCGCGCAGGTCGCCTCAGTGTGGCCGAAAGCTCAGGAATTCGGATTCCCCGACGAAGAGGCCGCGTTCGCACTGCAGTTTGGCCACGGAGTCGGCCTGGCGATTTGGGAAAAGCCGGTGATCAGCCGCCTGGTATCGCTCGAGCACGCGCACGAACTGAAGCCGGGCATGGTTTTTGCCCTCGAGACGTTCTGGCCTTCCACCGACGGCTGGAGCGCGGCGCGCATCGAGGAAGAGATCGTGGTCACCGAGACCGGTCACGAAGTGATCACGCGCTTCCCCGCCGAGGAACTGCTGGTCGCGGGCGCGCACTACTTCACGGTAAACGGCCCGCTGCCCACCACGCGCGAAAGCGAAGCGGCTCCCAGCCAGCGAGTGCTCGAAATGGTGGAAGCCGGCGCCAAGACGGAAGGAGTCGGCGTCCGCTAAGCAGTTTTTCGTTGTAGCGCCGCCTTCCAGGCGGCCTCCGGCATTTGCTTTTCCGGGTGCCCCACCCGTCGTTTCTACGGGTGGGAATCCTTGAGGATTTTGCTCTGTGCGTCGCGGCCATGGGCCGCGCTCTGAGGAATCTCGCTTATGGCCGTCAGCGTCGTAATGCCCGCCCTGGAAATGGCGCAGGAGACCGGCAAGGTCGTCTCCTGGCGCAAGAGCGAAGGCCAGCAGGTGGTGAAGGGCGAGCCACTGCTGGAAGTGGAAACCGACAAGGCCGTCGTCGAAGTGGAATCGCCCGGCGACGGCATCCTCTCCGCGGTTTCGGCCCGCGAAGGCGCCGTAATTCCCGTAGGACAAACCATTGCCTGGCTGCTCGCTCCCGGCGAAGCGCCGCCGATCGTGACCGCGCCGGCACAAACGGGACGCCGCCAGGACAGCGCCTCCGCCGCTTCTGGCGCAGCGAGCGCAGCCGCCGGCAGCCCGGCCGCGCCTGCGCCGTCCGAAATCAGGATTTCGCCCAAGGCGCGGCGTCTCGCTCGCGAACACGGTGTGGACCTCGCGCGCTTGCGCGGCTCGGGACCGGGCGGAGAGATCCTCGCCGAAGACGTCATGAACGCCGCCAAAGGCTCCGGCGCACCGCCCGCCCCAGCGGCGGCGGCGCCGGCCGCTCCGGCTGCCGCGCAAAGCGCGCCGCAAGCCGCTGCCGGAGAGATCGAGCCATTGGGAACCGTCGGGCGGCTCATGGCCGCACGCACGGCCCAGAGTTGGACAACCGTTCCTCACTTCTTCGTCACCCGCGATGCGGATGCCGGCGGTTTGCTCGAGACGCACGGGCGGCTCGCAGTTGAAGTCGAGAGAGCGCGCGGCATCAAAGCGACGCTCACCGATCTGCTGATCGCGCTGGTCGCGCGCGTTCTCGCAAAACATCCCAGGATGAATGCGAGTTGGACGGCCGAAGGCATTCGTCACAACGCCGAGATCAACGTTGCCTTGGCGGTTGCGGTCGAAGAGGGCGTGGTCGCGCCTGTATTGCATAAGGCCAACGCCGGCAAGATCGAAGAGATTGCCGTGAGGCGCCGGGAGTTGGCGGAACGCGCCAAGGCGGGCCGCTTGCAGCCGGCAGACATAAGCGGCGGCACCTTTACCATCAGCAATCTGGGCATGTACAACGTCGATGCCTTCACCGCCATTATCGTGCCTCCTCAAGCCGCCATTCTGGCTGTGGGGCGCGTCGGAGATCGCGTCGTAGCCGTCGACGGCAGGCCCGCTGTGCGGCCGATGATGTCGCTGACGCTTTCCACCGATCACCGCGTCGCCGATGGGGCTCGCGCCGCGCTGTTTATGAACGATCTCGTGGAAGCGATTCGCGAACCCAGGAAGTGGCTGGAATAACGGGCACGATGCAGCGGAAGGCCGCCGCGCGACACATAATCCAATCCATCTTTGTATCTTTGAGGATTTACTGCAGGGTTTCGGCCATTCCCGGGACAAGATCATCCAGCAGGGCGATATCGGAGACAGCTTGCAGCAGTTCGTGTGCTGACGCCGCATGCGTCGGGTAGTTGATGATCTTCAGCTCGAATTGAAACCGATGGCTCGCCCCGGCGGCATCCGCTAATCCTTCGCTTACGCGGGCACGGACGCGCTCGGCCGTCTCCAGGTCCACGCCGGGCAAGACCACGCCAAAACATGCCGGGGCCAGAATGTAGATGGAATCCTGTTCGCGCATCTTTCGCGCGATGACCTTGGCGGCATCGCCCAGCGCCGAAGAGGTTTCCGAAGGGCTGGAATGCTCGGCCGGAAACTTGACGGTGATCACCACGATGGAAAGCTTTTGAGTCGTCGTGACCATGCGCCTGAACTCCATGGGCAGGCGGTCCTGGAAGGAACTCAGGTTGGGCATGGTTTTCAGCAATTCGACGCTGGCCTGCCGGCGAGTCTCGGCGATTTGGCGGCGCCCCTCGATCATCTCGTGGCGCAGCTGGCGGATGGTGGCGTGGCGCTCCCACAGATACATCGTGAGCAGGATGCACAGGCCACAATAGCCAAAGAAGGCGATGTGCATGGTGCGATCGCCCGGGCCTTGGTAAGAGAAAACCACCGGGTACATGAGAAAGCCGGTGCCCACCGCGAGCATCATCACGATTACAGCGACGAATATGCTCAGGTGCAGCTCGCGACGCTCGAGGTTATCGGCGTGCACTCGGTCAAAAATCTTCATACGGACCTCTGAAAGGACCCTGGAGGATAATGACCCATCTAGTAACTTATCGGTAATTCGATCGTTTGCGCGATCTATTTTGGCCTGCGTGCCTCAAATGCTAATCCTCTGGCCATGCGGACAGGCGGGCCCTGCGCGCGCGAGATGTTTCCGAGGCGCATGGTCGGGAACGTTCACGAATCCCGCAGCTCTGCGATTGCCGAATGGAGGGCCTGCAAGGTGGATTCGATCTCTTGCGCGTCCTTGTAAGCGCGGCGCGGCCAGAAAAAGCCTTTCAGGCCGTCTCCCTTGCGCCGCGGCACGATATGTACGTGAAAATGAGGAACGCTCTGGCTCACCCGGTTGTTGATGGCCACGAAAGTCCCTTCCGCTTTCATCCCTTCCATCACCGCCTGCGAGAGGAGTTGCACATTTCTGAAGAGCGCGCCCACGGCCGCCTCCGGGAGCTCAGGCAGCGTTTCGATGTGGCTCTTGACGATGAATAGCGTATGGCCGGCAAACAGCGGGCGATGATCGAGGAAGGCCAGCGAAAGATCGTCCTCGAAAACTTTGTGGCAGGGGACGATGCCCCGAACGATCTTGCAGAACGTGCAGTTTTCATCGAACACCTGGTTGAACGCGGGGGCATTCTTCACCGCATCTTTCATTTGGCGGGCTGCTTGCCGTGAGCTCGCGCCGGGGTCGCTCAGGCGGAAGGCAGCGGACTCAAACCGCAGCGAATCGGGAAGGTGTCCGGCAAAGTAAGACCAATTGTGCCCGCCGGGATAGAGATGGAATTCATGCGCGATGCGGCGGGAGACCAGCACGTTGTGCAGCGCCTGCGCGCCCGCCTCGAATCCATAATCGTCCTGCGAACCGCAATCGAAATAGATTTTCATTCCCGCGAGCTCCGCGGTGCGGGCGATACTCAGCGGATTGTTGCGGTCCCAGAATAAGCGGTCCGGCGGCGAGCCAAAGACGTTCCCCAAAATCTGCAAGCGCCCGGCCGCCGGAGAATCGCCCACGGAAACGGCGGGAAGCCTCTCCATCAGCGCGGCGCTGTGCGCGCTCACCGAGCCAAAAAGCTGCGGGTGCAGGAACGCCATGCGCAGCGCGCCATAGCCTCCCATGGAGATGCCGGCAATGCCGCGGGATTCGCGGCGCGCGGCGATGCGGTAGCGATTTTCGATCGCCGGCATGAATTCCTGCAGGAAGAAATCGTCGTAGCGGAAGCGGCCGTCGTGCGAGTTCATGAAGAAGCTGGAGTAGCCGGCCGGCGTGACGATGATGAAATCGCCCAGTTCGCGGCGGTCCCAAAGCTCCTCGATCAGATTGAAGCCGCCGGAACGCACGAACATCTGCTCGTTATCGCCGAGTCCATGAAAATAATAGACCACGGGATAGCGGCGCGTGGCGTCGTCTCCATAGCCGGGCGGCAGGATCACGCAGTAGGGAACCGAGCGCCCCAGGATACGGCTGGGCACCGACAGGCATTCGCCGCGCGCGTCGGCGGACGCGAGCGGAGCCGGCGCCGCAGATAATCGCGTCGCAGCCAGCCCGCACCCGGCAAAAGCAATCACAGCCGCGGCGATGAAGTTGAGTTTTGTGAGCGCTTGCATCGCCAATCCTGCATTTCGCCGCGCTGTTATATTCGCGGCTCCCGAATCATCGGAAGATCATAACCACCCTTCGCGACTTCTGCTAACGCGCACGCGAAGCTTGCCCTGGGGAGCGAAGGATGGGGCACCCGCAAAAGCCTCAGGTCTCCTGCCGTTCTATAAGAGACTGCAACATAGCGACGACTGAAGCCCCGTTAGGGGCGATAGAAATTAGCCTAGCGCGGAACCGGGGTCCTCAGCATGCGCTTCTCGAGCGCGAGAATTCGCGCGATGCAGGAAGTTGCGCATGTTGGGGTGGTGGAAGCCCTGGGATCGCGGCCATAAATAAACATCCGAAGTCCCGAAGGGGCGACACAGATTTTGTAGCTCAGGTCTTCCTGCCGATGTATTCCTTGCTGGGAAAGCTTCGACGGCACGTTGCCAGATTCGGGCATAACTGAGCCTTGCCGGATTCAAGCCCCGTCAGGGGCGACACAATTTAGCCCAGGGCGGAACCGGGGTCCCCAACACGCGCCGACTTTGCGCGTGTTGGGGTGGTGGAAGCCCTGGGAAGCGTGGTGCGATAGCATTAAGCCCCGTTAGCCTGCCAGCATGCGCTCCTGCGCATGCTGGTAGGCATGAGGGGCGACACATTGCCGCACACCTTCTCCAAAATTTGCGTGCACGTGATCTTCAGCACCAAGGATCGCCATAAAATAATCACGAAGGAGTTGCGGCCTCGCCTGTGGGCCTACCTTGCGGGAATTGCGAAGAGCCATGACATAAATATGCTGGCTATCGGCGGAACTGAAGACCACGTCCACCTCCTGTTTCATCTGCCGCCGAAGCTCGCATTGGCCAAGGCTGTGCTCCTATTGAAAGCCAATTCATCCAAATGGGTTGGCGAAGCCACGGAATTCTCATGGCAGGAGGGATACGGCGCTTTCAGTGTCAGCGCATCGAACCTCGATTCGGTCATTCGTTATGTGCGAAACCAGGAGAAGCATCACCGCAAATTGACCTTCGAAGAGGAACTTCGTGCCATTCTGAGGCGGCAGGGCATTAATTATGATGCGCTAGATTCGTTGGGCTAGATTTGTGTCGCCCTCCCGGGCTCTCCGATGCGCCATCCGAACCCACCGCTTCCGCGCTGGGCTATCTGTGTCGTCCCTGACGGGACTTCTGATCGCCGCTATATTGCCGTTTAGTTTATAGAACGCCCGTCATTGTTCGAATGAACTGTAAAGGGATGACCGTTTTCCACAGGCCCGGAGTTATCCACATAGTACCCCCGTTGACCGTAGTTAACTCTGCCGATAACATTGCATATGACTACTGCACAAGAATCGACCAACGGCCATCGCGTCTTTCCGCCTCCTTGCTCCCTTCCAGACTCGCAAGAGGAAAATCAGAGCAAGGATTCACCCAACAACAACAATTCGCAATTCGCGCAACATGGTAATGGTGTTGTCGAGCGCCAAAAGGGCGTGCCAATCACGCCGCTTTTGGCGCATGAAAAAGTCACGGAACCTTCCCCGCAAACGCCTACCACGTTCCGCCCACACGCTACGCTCCCAAACCGCACTCCTACCGATACGACGACACTCTCAACCTGCCGCCGGAAACGCACTCCCGTTGCCCGAGCGCTGCCAATTCATGTTCTCCGACGGACGCCAGTGCACCATGGGCCGCTCCGAGATTCATCCCTCCCTTTGCCCGTATCATTCCGAACGAGAAGACCAATTGTTCGGCACTCCGTCATCCGGAGGCAGCGTCGTCGGCGCCGGTTTCGATCTTCCCGAACTCTATTCCGCCTGCCGCGATCTCACCACCGCCGCCGGCGTGAACCGCGCTCTCGCCCAGGTGTTCCGCTTGCTCGCGCAACGCCGCATCTCTCGCCAGGAAGCCGCCACCTTCGCCAAACTCGGCCACCTCCTGCTGCAAAGCATCTCCGCCGCCCGCACCGATCCGGCCAGTCCTCCGCGAAAAGGCTACCCACAGGATGCGCTTTTCGCGGATAACAAAGTCGTCCCGTCTTCCGGCGAAAGTCATGGGCATCAGGAGCTTTCGCCGGTCAACAAAGTCGATCGTGAGCGAGGGGCGTCTCCAGCGCTTTTGCCGCATGAAAAAGTCGTCCCGTCGTCCGACGCCCATCCGAACACGAAGCCGCCGGCCAAACCCGGACCGTCATTCCGAGCGGCAATCCGGACCGAGGAATCTCAATCTCTCAATGCCCCGCCCACTTCCGAGGAATCTTTGCCCCACATCACCCGTCCGTCCCTTGATGCTCCGTCCGCTGTTTCGCACGCGCTGTCAGAGCCCACCGCCGCCAAAAACTCATCTGGAATCAACACATCCGCAACTTCTCTGCAACTCACGTGAAATCAACACATCCACGAATGCTGAACTTAAAGTCGTTCACAATGAACACTTACACAATAATGGGCGCGGCGCTAACGGGCATCCAGGGACGGCGAGCATAGCAGAGACGCGAGTGATTCGCGGGCCATGTCAAGGAGGCTCGGCGGCCAACTGCGAATCGCCTGAGCGGAGATTGCAAAAGATCGAGTGGCGGCACTAGAATGTGGCCATGCTGGGGCGAGATTGACGTTTGCCTGTGGCCGAGGAGGCGCTATGTCGAAGAGGTCATTTTCCTGGCTCGCACTAATCGCGTTGGCGGCGGTCTGCGCCGTGATTCCGAGCCGGGGACAAAATCGAAACCAGGATCAAGTGAATTTGCCGGATGGCGACGGCAAGGCCACGGTTCAAGCCGCCTGCAGCGTGTGCCATTCGATGAACCAGGTGACGAACTCCGGGCACGACAAGGAAGAGTGGACCACGGTATTGCACATGATGGTGAACGTGGGCGCTCCGGTGCCGGACGATCAGTTCAATACGGTGGTCGATTACCTGAGCAAGAATTTCCCTCCCAAGCCGCAGCCTCCCGCACAGATCATCGCGGGGAACGTGGACGTGACTATCAAGGAATGGATGGTGCCGACGCCGGGTTCGCGGCCGCATGATCCCATGTTCGCGCCGGACGGGACCGTGTGGTACTCAGGGCAGATGGCCAACG
This sequence comes from uncultured Acidobacteriota bacterium, assembly GCA_963761945.1. Lineage (GTDB taxonomy): Bacteria > Acidobacteriota > Terriglobia > Acidiferrales > UBA7541 > Palsa-189. Next base: position 134,965 of record CAVXIM010000008.1, read on the forward strand.
TGCTCGGGCACTTCGATCCGAAGACGGAGACCTTCAAGGAATACAAGCTGCCGCCGAAATCCGGTCCGCACGGGCTGACTCCCGATAAAGACGGCAACATCTGGTACACCGCGAATTTCGCGGCCTATGTCGGCAAGCTCGATCCCAAGACCGGCGAAGTGGTCAAATATCCCATGCCCGATCCCAAGGCCCGCGATCCCCATACGCCGCTTTTCGCGCCTAACGGAAATCTCTACTTCACGTTGCAGGGCGCCAATATGGTGGGAAGGGTGAATCCCAAGACCGGCGAGGTAAAGCTGAACACTTCGCCCACGCCGAAATCGAATCCGTACGGCATGGTCATCACCTCGAAGGGCATTCCGTATTTCGTGGAATTTGGCGCGCCCAAGATTGCCTGGATCGATCCCGATACGCTGGAGATTCACGAAATCAATTTGCCGCACGAAGAGAGCCGTCCGCGGCGCGTGGCGATTACACCGGATGACGTGATCTATTATTCGGACTACTCGCGCGGATACCTGGGCCGCTACGACATCAAGAGCGGAAAGATGACGGAATGGCCATCGCCGAGCGGGCCGAAGTCACAGCCTTATGGGATCACCATCGTGAACGGCATGGTGTGGTACAGCGAATCGAACAGCAAGCCGAATACGATCGTGCGCTTCGATCCCAAGACCGAGAAGTTCCAGACCTGGGCGATTCCATCAGGAGGAGGAGTGGTGCGGAATATGGTGCACACTCCGGACGGGAACCTGTGGATCGCGTGCAGCGGCATGAATCGCATCGGCGAGGTGATCGTAAACAAGGGCACGAAGGTGTCGCAGAAGAACTAGGTGCTGGCCGCACGGGCTCTGGAAGAAAAGCGAGCGGGGACTTCAGCGGCTAAAGCCGTTCTTATATTGAATCGGTAATGTCGCGGCTAAAGCCGCGCCCCCCTATTCCTAAAAGGCATTTTCAGATCATTACGAGGCCGCGGCGTATGCCCAGCGTCACGGCTTCGGTGCGGGTGGTGGCGCCAAGTTTTCCCATGATCGATGCCACGTGAAACTTGGCGGTGTGCTCGGAGATGTTCAGGCGGGCCCCAATCTCCTTGTTGCCAAGTCCTTCGGATAACAACTGCAATACTTCGACCTCGCGCGGCGTGAGGTGCTCGGCAAAGGGCTCGGCAAGCTGCGGAGCAAGCTCCGAGGCAACGCCAGGTTCACGAGGACGCAACATCGGCAGGGAATCGGCTTCCGAGGGATGGAATACATACAAGCCGGCGGCAACGGCCTCGATTGCGCCAACGAGTTCGGCTGGCGTGACGTTTCGCGGCAGGACCGCGCGGACTCCCGGCGGCAGCGCTTCGGCCATCCACCGCGCGGGATTATCCGCCAGGAGCACGAGCGGGACGCCGAGCGCATTCCAGGCGGCGGTATTCAAGCCTGAGGATTCAAAGGCGGCCGCACTCTGCGAGCCCGTAGCGACCAGCACAACGCCAGGTTGAGGCTGGTCTTCGTTATCAAGGGATTTCCGCGCCTGCCGGCGGGGTTGCCGGCAGAGGGCTATGCGATTCGCCGCACCGGGAGCGCTCTCGATCAGGCGAATCTGCGAGCGATCGCGGAGCAGTTCCGCGATTTCGGAGTACAAATCCGGCGAAGAGGCCTCAACCAAAACGTCGATCATCTGATGCGCTTCGCTTGGGCTGACCTGCGCTTCGCTTAGGCCGCCACTGAATCGCTCACTCCCAATTGGACCGCGACGGTTCGGATCTTGTTCGGGTCCGCGCGCAGAAACTGCAACCGCAAAACGCGGCCCGAGTTCGCCAGCAGCGCGTCTTCGAGATCTTCGAGCGCGGTGAAGAATCGCCCTTCGGCGCCAATTAGAATATCGCCCGGAAGCAGCGAAGCGCGACTCGCCGCGCTCTCCGGCGCGAGTTCGAGAATCATCAGGCCCAGCCGTTCGTTTCCCTCGGCGGTGACGGGGATGGGCCTGAGTGTGACGCCGAGCGGCTGCGGGTTTTCGCCGCGCAGGAGCCGGCTGACTTCGTTGCTGGGCACCGCGAGACCAAGCCGTCCCGCGACCATGGTATTCACGCCGATTACGTTTCCCGAGGCGTCCGCCAGCGGCCCGCCCGAATTGCCGGGGGCCAGCCGAACGCCGGCTTGAATCCACTTCCTCGGTCCAAGGCCGGGCAGCGGGCCGACGGCATGAACGATGCCGGCGGTCAAAGCGCCCATGAAACCGAGAGGATTGCCGATGGCGATGACGAGCTCGCCCGGGCGCAAGCGGTTCGAATCGCCCAGCGGCGCGGCGGGCAAATCGGACGCGGGAAGCCGCAAAATCGCCAGATCGCGCCGCGGATCGCGCGCGGCGATCTCGGCGGGAAACGATCGTCCATCCCATAGCGTGACGACCGACTTGCCGGGGCGAGCCACATGCGCATTGGTGACGACGGTTCCGTCGGATTTGACAATGATACCCGAGCCATGGCCCTGGCCTCCGCTGCTGACGTGCACCGTGGACCTGCGGAGGCGTTCGGCGACTTCGCCGAATCCTGGAGGAAACATGTTTACCGGCCTCTCTGCGGGCGCTCGCCCGCGACGATGCTCTTTTCGATGAGCGCCCCGGCGCGGATGAAGCGGGCGTTCACGGGTTTGCCAATTACGCCGGAAGCGGAGAATGCCTGAAGGTCTTCGACCGTTTCCATGGGCGAGGAGTTCAGGGAAACGAGCAAATCTCCGAGCATGACGCCGGAGGTTTCGGCCGGGCCGCCCTTTTCCACATTCAAGATGAGGATGCCGGTGGAATTTTGCAGCGCGAGCTTGGATTTCAGAGTTTCCGGTATGGCGACAGGATAGACGCCGATACCGAGATAGCCCTGGGGCACATAGCCTTTTTCCATCAACTGTTGCGTGACGCGGGAGACGTCCGCGGCGGGAATGGCCAGCCCGGCAACGCGGGAAAGGGCCGAGGTGGCGATTCCGAGCAAGCTGCCGCTAGAATTGACCACGGCGCCGCCGGAGGAGTTCGGATAAAGCATGGCGTCCAGGCGAATGTACTGATCGAGGCGCCCTCCGCGCCAAGTGCGCCATGATCCAGAAGCTGCGCCGATGATTCCGAGGCTGGCGTTCGCGCCGCTATCGGGCGAACGGCCCACGACCAACGCGAATTCGCCGAGCACGGGCTTCTCGTGAGTAAAGATGTAAGCCGGGGAACCCAGGCCGGGCACTTTGAGGGCGGCGATATCGGCGCCGGGATCGCGTCCAAGCAGAGAGGCGGCAACGGATTTCCCGTCCGGAAGCGTCACACGGAGGTCTTCCTCTCGCGCGATGGTGTGATCGGCGGTGACGACGAGGTCGGGGCCCCAATGCACGCCGCTCGAGGGAAAATGGCGGCGGGCGTGAACGGCGACAACGGAAGGGCTGATCCGTTGAACCAAGTTGCTCAATTCGTTGGAAAAACTGCTGAGTACGGTTTCCATAAGTCTCCTTCGCGGTCATCTTGGCAAATTGCGAGGGGCTTCACATCAGCCGAATGGCTAGGGCGCGGCAAAGGGGGCGGTTCGAGGGGAGGTTAGGAGATCCGAACTGAAATTTCAGAGGCGGCCGGAGCCGTATTTGCCGTGAAAGATGTGCTGGTCGATGTCCGGCCAAAACTCTTTGGCCATGTCGAAGAAAGCGTCGATTCCGAGTTGCAGGGCCCATTTCTGGCCGGTTTGGCCCCAGGTGCGTTCGGGCCGCGGATAATAGAGATCGGAAATCGCCGCTGCCGCCAAATTGCCGAGGGCTTCAGAGGAATTAAAGGTGTTATGGCCGGAATCGGTCCTGGTAATGAGGAGACGTGTGAGCGAATAGCCCGTGCGGTGTAGGAATCCTCCACCGCTGGGACCGAGGGTATAGTAGCGCGGGTCCTGGTGCGTGGCGATTGGCAGCAGAGCCTCTGTGAAGTAATTGCCCACCGCTTCATCAGTGAAGGTATGCCAAAAATAGCGCCCATAAGCGCTGCCACCATGACCGAACTCCGGGGTGCCCTTCGTGGCCTGGCTGAGACCGGCAACGATGGCGGCGAGGGCAAATGACGAATAATCGAAGCTGTCCTCTGTGGCGAGCCAAAGCTTTTGCTTGGGAGCGAGCGGCGGCAACTGCGTATTGGCGCTCACCGCCCGATAGTTGGGAATGACCCAAAGGATGCGCTTGGGCTGCCGGCCTTGCAATTGCGGTTTCACTTCGGGCGGATCGGCCGGGGCGGGCGGGCCAGCGGGTGCTTTCGGATCGGCCGTATCATTTCCCGATGCCGGTTGCGACGCGGAAGCCTGAGCGTTTTCGCGCTGCTGGTCTTCTTTGGGAATTTGGGACAATGCGGGGTCGGGAATTTGAGCGGGTACTGCCTCGGAAGTATCGATGCGGGCTCGGAAATTTGAGCGAATACGGGGGTCGTGAGAAATGCGCCCAGCAAGAGAGCGATGACTGGCCATTCTCATGCTTCGCGGACAGATTCCCCAAAGGCCGGTGGTCACGATTTTGAGTTCTCGCCTTGCTGGCGCCGCCTTAGAGAGTCCGAGAGAGGCATCTTTGGCGTCATCGATTTGCTGTACGGGCCCGAAAGCATCGCTCACCGATTGGATGGCAGAACCACGGACACGGGGATGGCCCTAGCCGCTTAGCGCAGACATTCGGCTGGGGCGGCGGAAGTACAATAATAGCGCGCCCGCTTCGCTTTAGCGATTCAGCCGAAGCGAGAATCGAAGGCTTCGTGGAACTAACGAGGTTCACGTGAAGATAGCGGCCCCATCGACGCGCAGCATAGAGATCACGCAGGTTCTGGAGTGGAATAACAACGAGACGCGGCGCGTGGAGGACTATCTTGCCGGCGAAGAACCGCTGGAGATGCGGTCCGGGCGGCAGCGGCTGGGCGTGACGCTGAGGACTCCCGGCAACGATGCCGAACTGGCGGCAGGTTTTCTCTTCACCGAAGGAATCATTTCGAAGCGCGAAGAAATCCTGGCAATCGAAGCGCCCGGCGATGCAGCCGGACGCAGCGGCGCCACAAACAACATCGCCCGCATCAAGCTGAAGGCGGGCGTGCGGCTTGCGGCGCTTGGCGGCCGCAGATTTTCGGCGGGATCGGCCTGCGGGATTTGCGGCAAGGAGTCCATCGCGCAAGTGCGCCGCCGGGGAATACGCGCTCCGGATGCGAATTCGCGATTCGATGCGGAGATGCTCTGCCGGCTGCCGGAAAAGCTGCGCGCCACGCAGGCGATCTTTGGACGCACGGGCGGATTGCACGCGGCGGCCCTTTTCCGCGGCGACGGCGAGCTCGTCGTATTGCGGGAGGATATCGGCAGGCATAACGCGGTGGACAAAGTGGCGGGTTGGGCGCTGCTGCAGGGAAAGGTGCCGCTCGCGGGGCACGCGCTGCTCGTCAGCGGGCGCGGCGGATTCGAAATCGTGCAGAAGGCGCTCGCGGCCGGCATTCCGCTGGTCGCCAGTGTGTCCGCGCCTTCGAGCCTGGCGGTGCGTTTGGCGCGAGAGCTGGGCTTGACGCTGGTGGGATTTCTGCGGGGCAGGCGGTTCATCATTTATTCAGGCGAGCAGCGGTTGGCGTGAGCCGGCATTGTGCTGCCCTTCCGGCCAGTTTTTATGCGCGAAAAGGGCCGTGATGGCCACGGCCTTTTCGCGTCCGACGACTCGCGATCGTTAGGTGCTCCCGCTCATTGTGTCGCCCCTTTCGCCGACGCCCACGCACTGGCAGGCTAACGAGGCTTAATGCTATCGCACTACGCTTTCGGAGGCTTCCACCGCGCTAGCACGCGCGGCTTCCTGCATGCGCGAATCTCGCGTCGACAGCGCGTGTCTGAGGTACCCCGCGCTTCCGCGCTGGGCTAATTTCTGTCGCCCCTGACCGGGGCTGCGCCACGGGCGCTACGTCGGCGGCGTCAGCGTTTGCGAACCTTGCTGCCGGGAGGCGTTTGGCGGGTGCGCGCGGGCGAGCGAGGCGCGGCGTTGCGGGTGACAAACTTGTAGGCCATGCCGAGCAGGTCCCGCAACACATCGCGATTGATGCGCGAGAGGCGAACCAGCACGGCGCTATAGCCGACGTAGTGGTCGGTCACATAATAAACATCCGGATCGGCGGCAAGCAGTTCGGCGCGATCATCGAAATCCACGCGAACGACAAGCGAATTGGGTTCGGCCGAGCGATTAGCGGGAACGCATGCAAGGAGTTGGCCGCGGACCTTGAGAGCAGGAGAGCCGTAGGCGGTGCTTTCCTCCACGCCGGGCAACGCAAGGCCGATATCACGCACAGTATCGAAATCGATGGTGTTTTCGCGCATTGGATTACCGCATCCGTAGGACTGAAGGATGGGTGCATTATCTCTCAAGAGCCAGGAAAAAGCAGATCCCTCGACTGCGTCCCGCGGCCGCGCTTTACGCGGCAAGTGACAAGAACGCGCGGGACTCCGCTCGGGATGACAGCGTTGTTGCGGCTGAGGAGACACGCGCGGTTGCATTTACGGGCAGAAGCCTCAGGTCTCCCGCCGGGCAAAACATCGGCGGGACGACCTGAGCTACAAATGGATCGCAGAAGTTCTTGAGGGGCTAAAGCCCCTCAGATTCCGGAGCACTGAATGTCGGAGCTAAAGCTCCGACCCCCTAGTCGAAAAACCTTAGGAAAAAGCAGATCCCTCGGTCGCCGCGGCGACCTCGGGATGACAGCGTCAGGGTGCGGCTGAGGAATTGCCTACTCTTGGGGCGTGCCCTAGTAGCGCCCGGCTCAAAGCGCAAAGGATGGGGCACGCGTAAAACCGAACGAGAGGCACAGGCAGGAATGCCTGCGCCAAGTAAAGACGGCGATGCGAAAAAGGCCCCAGGGCCCCCGACCGAAAGCGTCGGGGCACCCTGGGCTACAACACCCGCAAAAGCAAAGCTCGGGCAGGTGACGGGCGGGGCTTGCCGGGGGCGGGCAAAACGCGGACAATGCGGCAGCTATGCAAACACATTCGGAGGAGCCAATGAAAATCGCCCCCACGAAAATGGATCGAACACAAATTAGATTTCTGACGTCTTTGGTGCTGGTGGCCGCGGCGATCGTGCTGCAGGCCGGCGCGGCGCAAGCTGCCACGCAAACCAAGTGGATCGACTACAAGCAAGGCGACACGGCGCTATCGGGCTACCTCATTTATGACGACGCTGTGCAAGGGCGCCGGCCCGGCGTGTTGATGATTCATGACGGTCCGGCTTCTCGGAGGGCACGCTTGCGGATGCCCGGATGATCGCCGCGCTTGGCTATGTGGTATTCGCCGAAGACATTTTCGGCAAGGGCGTGGTGCCCAAGGACGTTCCGGAGATGACCAAGCTGATCGGGATCTACGACAATGACCGTCCGCTGATGCGAGAGCGCGCGGTGGCCGGCTTCGAAGTCCTCAAGGCGCAGCCGATGGTCGATCCAGCGAAGCTTGTGGGAGTGGGCTACTGCTTTGGGGGGACCACCGGGGTCGAGCTGATTGAAACCGGAGTTCCGCTTCTGGGATTCATCTCCGTGCACGGCGCATTCAACAACTTCACGGCGGACCGGGCCAAGAACATCAAGGGCCGCGTGCTCATTCTGCACGGGGCCGAAGATCCGGTGGCGCCGATGGAGCAAGTGAACATTTTGGTGTCGCAGCTGCGCGCCGCCAAGGTGAACTTCGAGCTCCAACTCTACAGCGGCGCGGCGCATGGGTTTACGCACCCGCAGAATCCTTCGGAAGAGCGCGCGGATGCGGAATACAAAGTGGCGATGGCGCGCTTTTTCAAGGACGTGTTGGCACAATAAACGTCATAAAACCGGCGCGGCATCACGTTTGCAACAAGAGCGAAGAGGGATTCTTCTCTTCACGGCCGCACCGCCCGAAAAGCGGGCCGAAGAAGAAGGCGGCCGTTCCGCTCAGAATGACATCGCAAACCGCTTCCGCAAAACATGACGCCGCAGGACGGGCGCTGTCAGTCACGGGCAATCACCACCTTATCGGGCGCAGGGGCGCGAATTTTGTTGACGCGCGAAAGCTTGTCCGGCCGCATGTTCGCGCGAAGAGGGGCGGCGGAATTTTTTGCGCAGCACGCGATTCCACCACATCAGGGCGCCGGTAACCACGGAGACGGCGGGAACGAGTCCCAAGACGGTCCAAAGCGCCTGGGTAAGCCAATTGAACCTGCCAAAATGAAGTTGCCTGAGCAGAGAAAGAGATGCGCCGCCCATCACGTGAATCCGTGGGTTGAAGGCGAGGGCGGGAAAACAGAAATAGATACCTGAGATTCCCCACACCAACACAAACAACCAGCACCAAAAGCCGATGGCGCTGTGCAGGTCCCAATTGAGCCGCGGAAAACGCGCCTGCCAACGAATCCTGGTGCTGCGCCGCCAATTTTTGACTCCGGGCCACCAGAGAACAGCGCCGGTCAAAGCAAGCAAAGTAAGGAAGCACGAGCCGATGCCGTTCACGAGGAGGCCGGTAGGTCCACCCAAAAGATCATCGTGCAGGGCGGTGAGCCAGGCGACAATTTGCTCGACGGCCGAATAACGATAGCCCAGATCCAAGCCGGTATAGGGATCGAAGAGGCGGTCGATTCGTTTGTGGGCGCGCTCCAATACAACCTCGTCGGGCTCGCCGGGCGCCTGTCCCTCGCGTATGTTATCGACTTCGTAGGCCGGGTAGGCGCGTTGCGCACGCTGCGCCAGTTCTTCGACGTTCAGGCGAGAGCCGGACGCGGCGACCACTACTCTTCTACGCGAAAAGCTCCTTCTGAGCTGTGGCTGGAAAACGAGCGCGCTGCCGGAGATGCTGATGGCCACGATGTACAAGCCAACGCCGAGGCCAACCCACAAATGGACCTGAAACAAGGCGCGGCGAATCCATAGACGCTGGGGACGGTGAACCCATCGTTGCCACGAGGTCATTCCCGGTGCGGTGAGTTGGGCAGACATCGTTAGCGCCTCAAAACAACCAGGAACGGGGGAAGCGGCGTTTCAAGAGGCCATCAATCCCCAGAGCGCGGCCCGCGGAGGATGAAACGAAGATGAGGTGCAGAAGGATGAGCACGCGGTTGTAGTTCACCGTTCCGCCGCCGGCGGCGTAGGCAACCGAAAAGAGAATGTTGAAATTGTATAGGGCGCCGAAAAGAGAAGATATCCTGACCAGACAGCCAACGAGCAAGGAAATTCCGATGGAGATTTCTCCGAAAGCCGAAAGATAACTGAACAAGTGCGCATGGGGGACTACAAATCCGCCGATGAAGGCGCGGTGCCATGCGAGGGGATCTTTTTGTATGCCGTTGAGCAATTGCTGCTGTAAGGCGCGGCCAGCGAGAAACCGGCCGGAGACTTTTGGCCAGGCGACCAGAAGAAACAAAACGCCAATGAGAATGCGCAGCAGGGCGAGATAACCGAGGTAGGTGCTCTGTTTGAAATTAGCGGCAAGCGAGGCCATGATGCGCGATTCTACCGCGAATTTTCAGGGGCCGAAGCCCCTCAGGACACCGGACCGCGAATGTCGGAGATGCTCAGCTCGCTGGTATCTCGCGGCGCGGCGCTACTTCTTCAAAAGCCCTATTCACCAAAAGCCCTGGCGCGAAAAATCCGGGACATTCTGGATAAGAACAGCCAACAAGGAGTTATCAGTTTCAGTTCGCCGCAGTAAGTTTTGCCGCAGTCAGTTTGCCTCAACCCTGGCCGGCTTCGGAAACGCCGGCGATCGCGAGGCCGACTAGTCCCGGCAATAACTTCCCACTGGTGGCAAATTCAATATCTCGCACGGGGACGGCAGAGTCCCGAGCAGGCGCTGCAGGGCCGCAGTCATATCCACGAATTGACGCACGGTGATGTCCACGGCTGTGGAATTGTCTTCGGCAGTCATTACGCTGGCGTCGATCGCGGCGCGAATTTCCTCGATGAGGGGCCGGATTTGCTTCATCGAACCACTCACGCGGCCGGCCAGCTTGCCGATTTCCTCGGCGACAACGGCGACGCTTTCTCCGGCGTCTCCGGCGCCGGACGCCTCGAGCGTGGCGTTAAGAGCCAGAAGATTAGTGTGCTCGGCCAGTTCGTCGATAATTTCGAGACTTAGGCCAATGTGCTGCGATTGTTTGCCAAGATCGAGCATGTGGTTCACGATCAAGTCCACTTGCCGCTTGATGCCGCTGACCGATTCGTGCGTTTTCCGGGCAGCATGATCGCCGGTTCGCGCAGCGGCCGAGGTTTCGCCGGCCACGAGGGCAATACGTTGGGCGCTCTCGGCAATTTGCCGCGAGGTAGCCAGGAGCTCGATGATGGTCGCGGTGATTTCGGTCATGACCCTCCCCGATTCTTTCGCTCCCGAGACGATTGGTTGGGAGCCGATTGCACTTGATGGTGAAGTCGATTTCAGGGTTCGGCGGAAGGGAGGGGTAAGCGATCCGAACTCAGGTAAAAGAGCACGTTTGACGCCAAGCGTCAATGATCGGTGCAGCAAAAAATGTTATAGTCAAAAAACCGCGGGACCCCGTAGCTCAATTGGATAGAGCGTCAGCCTTCTAAGCTGAATGTTGTCGGTTCAATTCCGACCGGGGTCACCATTTGCTTAGGCAGCTTTTTACATCGCTTTGATTCCGCGTTTTGGACGCGGCCTTCCCGAAATGGGACCCATCCGCGAATTGCACGAGGGGCCAGTGACTGAATCCAGCGAAATTACGCGCCTCTAATTTGGTTTTGGGATTGCTACACGTAGTGCTAGGACTGGGGAAGGCACCCTGCCTATTTCGGAGGAAAAGCCCATGCTCATGATTTGCGCAAATCCGGAGTGCTCCGCGCGTTTCAACGAAGGGGGACGGTTTTTTCGATTTCGCCTCCATGACGATGCCATGCAAGCTCCTCAGAGCGCACATTCGCTGCAGCACTTTTGGCTCTGTAACCGATGTTCAGGTGTCTACACGCTGGAATTCCGCAAGGACAATTGCGTAGTGCTCAGGCCGCAATTGCTGACAGGCCGAGCGAACGCAGCGATGAGAGTGATCCGGGCGGACGGCCTATGAAATATCCTTCCCGGAATCCCAACCATGCGGCTTGACGCCAATCCCAGTCCATTATCTCGAGCCCCATCTGGAGGCAACGCGAGCATCGAGCAAGGCTCAAAGCTGGAGACCTTAGTGGAAGTGCGCGAGCGGGCGGAAACCAAATTTCATACGCTGATAGAAAGCCTGCCCATGGGACTCATCATTGCAGACGAAAAGGGGAAAATTACCGATCTGAATGAAAACTCGCTGCGGATGTTTGGCTATGGCCGTGAGGAGCTTGTGGGGCAAAGCATCGAAACACTTTTGCCGGAGCGTCTGCGAGGCTCACACGAAAGGCATCGTGGCGGCTACACCAAATCCCCCCTCGCGAGACCGATAGGGATCGGAATGGAATTGTTTGCGCGCCGAAAGGATGGAACGGAGTTCCCGGTGGAGGTCAGCCTGGGGCCGCTGGCAACGAAAAATGGAACGCTGGTGTCGAGCACCATTGTAGACATCACGGAACGCAAGAAAATTGAGCAACAACTTCGGCTGGGACAGCGGATGGAAGCGATCGGCCAGCTTGCCGGCGGAATCGCCCACGATTTCAACAATCTGCTGGCAGTTATTATGGGATGCGTGGACATCATTGCCGAAGAGCTTCCCGCCGGCCATGCTCAGGCGAGGAAACTGGAAATGATCAGAAACGCCAGCTCGTCTGCCGCCGATCTGGTTCGCCAGCTTCTTGCCTTCAGCCGCCAGCAAATGGTCCAGCCGCTGGTGATCGATGTGCGGGAAATCATCGAACGCACCCAGGCGATGCTCGAGCGGATCATCGGCGATGATATCGAGTTCAAAGTCCTGATGGAAGATTCCGTGGGATCGATCAAAGCGGATCCGGGCCAAATCGAACAGGTGCTCCTGAATTTGGCGGTGAATGCCCGCGATGCAATGCCCAAAGGAGGCCGGCTCACGGTACGCGCGAGCAACGTCGAACTGGACGGATCCGACAAGAAAAAGCACGACCCCGTCGTTCCCGGACAGTACGTCATGCTGTCCATCGAAGACACGGGCTGCGGAATGGATCTCAAGACGCAAGCGCGAATTTTCGATCCATTTTTCACGACCAAAGCGGTGGGAAAAGGGACGGGGTTGGGTCTGGCGACGGTGTACGGAATCGTGAAGCAAACGGGCGGCTATATATGGGTGTACAGCGAAGTCGGCCAGGGCACCGTCTTCAATGTGTATCTGCCTCGCATGGGTAAGGCCGTTCCGCTTGTGGAACGAGAGCACACGGAAATGCAGGAAATGCGAGGTTCGGAAACGATTCTGGTGGCGGAGGATTCCGAGTCTCTTCGGGAGATGGCTCAGGAATATCTGGAGAGCATTGGCTACACGGTTATCGCAGCGGCTTCGGGCGAAAAAGCTTTGCAGCGGGCCAAGGATTTTGCGGGGCCAATTCACCTCCTGCTGACCGACGTGGTGATGCCGGAGATGAGCGGGCCCGAGCTGGCGAATCGACTGGCATCGCTGCGCCCCGGCGTGAAGATTATTTTTACTTCGGGTTACACCGACGATGCCATCGCCCGCCAGCGGATTCTTGATCCCGACGTCGCTTTCATTCAGAAGCCCTATCGCCCGAAGGCGCTGGCCAAGAAGATTCGGCAAGTGCTGAACGGGAGCGCAGGAGAGCTTGCCGCCACTTCAGCCGGAAAAGAAGCCAGCCAGAGCATCCCAATCAAGAAGTGAGTCTTCGCCCTCTTCCTCATACACGGGCAACTGGTGTAGCATCTTGCGCTGCCGGCGGGAGCTGCCGAGGTCCTGCTTTCAGAGACAGGCCGGGTTGCGCCGCGAAGCATAGATTTCTGCGACTGGCAGACGACATTTTTGGCGGCCGAACGTATTTTGGCGGGCGAACCTATTTGGGCGGGCGAACCAGGGGCATGGAAATGGGAAGAATAATTCGCCGGGTGGTGGCTGGCCCGGCGGCTCTGCTGGTTTTTTCGTGTTTAGCTGCAGGCGCATGGGGCCAAACGCGCGACGACCAGACGAATCAGGCGCCAGGAAGCCGCAGCCTCATCGAAAAATTGAATGCCGAAAAAAAACCATCGGCGCCGGCTCCCAAACATGATTTGAATGGCGCATGGGCTGGTCCGGTGGATTCTGTGGGACGTAATTTTGCGCCGTTCACTCCGCTCGGGGAGGAGCGCTATAAGCAGAATAAGCCCGAGCCGATATATCACCTGGCGAACACCAACGATCCGCTGACGACGTGCGACCCACTCGGGTTTCCCCGCAACGTCCTCAACGAGACGCGCGGCATGCGCTTTGCGCAGTTGCCGGACCGCATGATCGTGCTGTATCAGTATCAAAGAGTGTGGCGCGAAGTCTGGACGGACGGGCGAGAGCTTCCCAAGAGCATCGACACGAAAGACGGAGCGCCCTCGCGGTGGTATGGCTATTCGGTGGGCCACTGGGACGGCGACTACACATTTGCGGTCGATAGCGTGGGCATGGATGAACGGACATGGCTCGACAAAGCCGGCCATCCTCACAGCACGGACATGCGTGTGCAGGAACGTTACACGCGAGTGGACCATGACACGATGCACATGAGCGTCACGGTCGACGATCCCAAAATGTACGCGTCGCCATTCGAAGAACTCACCAACGTCACGTTCAAGTGGATTCCGAATCAGGAACTGGAAGAGCAGCTGTGCGTGCCCTCCGAGGGCATCGCTTACATGAACATCATAGGGCACCCCGGTGGCAATGCCGATTCCGCCAAGTAAATCCAAATTCTCCTTGGGGCAAACAACCATGCGCGCGATAACTGCCGCTTTACTTCTGGGCATAGCCTTGGGAGGCGCACCCGCGAGGGGGCAAACAGGCACGCAGCCTGGCACGCAGGCGGGCAGTCAAGCTGGCACGCAGGCGGGGCAGCAAAAACCCGCTCAGGGCGCGCCCGCACAAAAGGAATTGATGGCGGAGGACGTCTATAAAAATCTCCAAGTCCTCAGAGGAATCCCGGAAAATCAATTCCTATCGACCATGGGTTTCTTTTCCGCGTCGATCGGGGAGAGCTGCGAATTCTGCCACGACGACGAGACCAGCTGGGCGGGTTACGCGAAAGACAACGAGCACAAGCAGACGGCGCGGAAAATGGTCCTGATGATGAACGCCATCAATAAGAGCTATTTTGGCGGCGCTCGCAAGCTGACCTGCTACTCCTGCCACCGCGGCACCGACTTTCCCAAGGTCACTCCAAATCTGGCGGAACAGTACAGCGCACCGGTGGTGGAACAGCCGGACGTAATCACCGAACAGGCTGAAGGAGAGCCGTCAGCGGATCAAATTCTGGACAAGTACATTCAGGCGCTGGGCGGCGCGCAGCGGCTGGCTGCGATTAACAGCTTCATCGCCAAGGGCACTTATCAGGGTTACGCAGAGCTCGAAAAAAGTCCTATCGAAATCATGGCCAAGGCTCCGGGGCAACGTACCACGGTTATTCACACATCTAATGGTGACTGGACGACAAGCTACGACGGGCGGGTCGGTTGGGTGGCGGAGCCGGGCAGACCGGTGCCGCTATTGGAACTGACGGGCCAGTTCCTGGAATCAGTGAAGGTGGACGCGGACCTCGCTTTTCCAGGGCGGATCAAGCAGAACTTCAGCCAATGGCGCGTCGGTTATCCGAGCACCATAAACGATCGCGACGTCGAAGTCGTCCAGGGAACGAGCAGCGGGGATTTCCCGGTAAAGCTATATTTCGACAAGGAATCGGGGCTACTGCTGCGCCAGGTGCGCTATACGAATTCGCCGGTGGGGCTCAACCCGACGCAGACCGACTATGAGGATTATCGAGACGTTTCGGGCGTGAAGATGCCCTTCCGGCTGACGACGACGTGGACGGACGGGAGAGCGACGACGGAGTTGAGCCAAATTCAGGCGAATGTGCCCGTCGACGCGGCCAAGTTTGGCAAACCGGCCGCGCCGGCGGCCAGCCAGCCTGTGAGCCGGTAGGGCTTAACTAATTGCAGGCAGGGGGCCTGGAAATTTCTTGCCGCGGGGAGACGATCTTACTACGCTGACGAGAGCAGCTCGCCCGGACACTGGCTTTGTTTTTAACTCTAAATCTTTGAAGGAGAAGGCATGAAGAAGCTACTGATGTTGGTTGTAACGCTTATGCTGGGCACCGGCCTGGCATTGGCGCAGGGAACCACGAGTTCGACCGACAAGTCGACGACCACCACTACGTCCAGCACCAAGAAGACCACGAAGGCGCCGAAGGCCAAGAAGAGCAAGAAGGCCAAGTCGTCCACGGACTCCAAGACTGCGACGCCCTCGAAGCAGTAAGTTCGCAGGCTTTGTTTC
The DNA here is from genome assembly GCA_963761945.1 of uncultured Acidobacteriota bacterium. Lineage (GTDB taxonomy): Bacteria > Acidobacteriota > Terriglobia > Acidiferrales > UBA7541 > Palsa-189. The sequence goes on from CAVXIM010000008.1 coordinate 150,327, forward strand.
CACGAAAAGGCGGCCCTAGCGGGCCGCTTTTTTCGTTTTATGGGCTGATGAAGGCCGCAGGTCTCCCGGAGACCGGAGGTCGCGCGCCGACGCCGGGACGACCTGAGCTACGAAACTGCGACGAGGGGTGGTGAAAAGCAGATCCCTCGGTCGCACGCCATCACCCGCAGGAGCGCGCGATGGCGTACCGCTCGCTCGGGATGACATTTTTGGAATTGGCACATGACCTCGGAGCTCAGGCGCGCAGGGGTAAACAAGAACGGCGGAGCGTGAGCCCCGCCGTCGTCGTCTTAGCTTCGGTTCTAGCTTCAGTTCCCCGGGGCGAGTGCTGCCACTATTCCTCGTCGCCATCCTGTTCGGCGGGATCCGCCGTCAGGGTGCCGAAAAGCCCGCCCAGTTCGTCGTTAATACCAGCGGTGAAGAAACAGGAATTGTAGGGGCCGGCGGACGCTCCGTTTCCGAATGTCAGCGACCAAAGCCCATCGATTACGATCATGGATGAAACGCCTATTTTGCAGTCCATCATGAATCCGATGAAGTGGCCGGATTGAAGCAGTTGATGCGAAGATACCGGCAATTTTCACTTTGCCGAAATTCCCGACCACGGTGACGAACTGCTCGTTTGTTCGCCATTGTAAATCGCGCGGGCCACCAAGACAATGGCCCAGGGTTGCTTGGAGACCACTTCTCCGCTCTGGTGCCTGATCGTCCCCAAACTTCCCGGTTTTGGGATTGAAAGTGTCTGATGGTGCCGTCGGTCGGAATCTGTTGGAAACCAGCATCGTATTGCTCAGCGGCCCAAAATTGCTGGGTAAGCGACGATAAGGCTGCCGCCAAGGCTGATTTAGTGGCACTCTTGGATCAGCGACCCGACGAGGGATGCCATCCTCCTTGAAGGCGGTCTACGGAGCCGTCGGCACTCCCGTTCGACATAGCATGCGTGACGTAAAGCTGGCCGTCGATGTCCTGGAGCCAGATACAGATGAAGTTGATTTGGACGATGGATCGCAAACTTCGATTTGGCCGCGTAAGGGCAGTCGAACATATCGATATGATTGTTAGCGTGTCGCGGCGTATAAAGTCGTCCGCCGGTGCAGTTCTTTGATGGACAAGCCCGTTAACTTGCTTCGTTGGGCGAGTTGTCCAATTGATCAACCGCCAGGTTTCTGTTCGCGCCCCCAGCGAAGGCGCTGATCGTGCCGTCTAGCGTCGCAAAAATGAAATTCGCCGGGCGTGCCGTCAACCTCGGGGTCCGTCGGCGAACCGTTGAAAACGGATTCCCGTTGGTGTGCCAGGGCCGTTTGGAGCAGTAGAAAAGGCGAGACCGGCCTGTTTCTCGGCGGTGAGGGATCGTGACGACTCAAGTGCCTGTGGTGTTCCGGTTCCATCATAGAAAGTGGCCGACCCCGAGCATGTTATCGTTGACCCACCAAGGCGATGTGGCGCTGCGCGTGATCCCCAAGGGTTGCAGCAGTGGCGTCTGTGTTCGGGTGCGGTGACGCCCGGCGATTTGCCAGTCCGTAACGAGATTGGTTTGTACGTAGCGCTTGCGCCAAAAGAAGAACACCGGAACGCAAGGGCAAGAGCAAGAGCCAAGCCCAGGCGCAATGAAGCGGCACAAGTTTCATCGGTCACCCTCCCCATCTCTGGGAAAAAATTTGCGAGCTATCGGAAGCCCGCGCGCTGGACGAATAATCGGGGCGTAACAAGGGTTCGCCACGACGCGTGGTCTTCCGATGCTCGTGAGTTGCCAGCGTAGCTTGGAGAAGAAAACGGAGTGTCGCGGCAGCGTCTCTTGTTTGTCAAATGCCTGTCAAGCGCGCGGCAGGGGCGGACGAGGCAGGTGACTTCGACTCAGTACGGGCACTTCGGACTCGGTACAGGGACTTCGACTCGGTGTAGGCGCTGTGGGAGAGCCATGCCTCTGGGACAAGGCTTTAGTTATTCTCGCCACGCCCGGTTAGTAGGTTGCCGTATGGCCTTCCCGGCAGGAAAGCCATACAGTCCTGGGTATGAAGGCTAAAAGACAGCGGAAGAGCCGGGAGAAGAGACGCCGGGAAGAGCAACCCAGCCTGGAAGTTCAGGCGATTCCGGCGCCCACAATTCTTTGGCATCCTTCTGTTTCCCTCGAGAAATTGGTCTCCGATTTCGCCGAACATCAAGATTCGATCATCGTGAGCTAGTCATCCCTGAGCTAGTCCGCCGGGTTCAATCTTTCGGATTTGTAGCGAAGACCGACAATTCGGGCGTAAAGCCGCGATCATCCATCTCCAGGGCCGCCTTTACGATATAGGCGATCTCCTGGCTCCTCAGTTTGCTGGGATTTTCGTTTTGGGATAAACCGGCGGTGGCGGCAAAGTTTGTGAGGACTTCGCTGGGATTGATCAGGAAGACGCGAATATTGTAGCGGCGAAGCTCGGACCGCCAGCACTCCGTCATTCCTCGCAAGGCAAACTTGCTCGCATAATAGGCGGTGCCGCCTGAGGCGCCGCGCAAACCGGCGGTCGAAGAGATATTGACGATATTGCCGCGCTGCCGCGGGATGAAGTGCTTAGCCGCTTCACGGGCCATGAGCATGGCCCCCGTCACATTAGTGGCAAATACGGATTCAAAGCTGGAGAGGTCGAGGTCGACGAGGTTCTTGAATACGCCGATGCCTGCATTGTTCACCAAAATATCCAGCTCGCCGAAGGCTTTGAAAACCTCGCGGTAAGTCCGCTCAACATCCGATTCCTGGGTCACGTCGGCCACGATGGGCAGAACTTTGAGAGCCTGAGCGGCTTCGGTGAGCCGGCTTTTGTCGCGTCCCGTGATGGCTACGCGGGCTCCGCTCGAAGCGAGTGTTTGGGCGATGGCGCGCCCGATGCCGCTACTTCCGCCGGTGATCAACGCCGCCGCATTTCGCAGGTTCATGTCTCCTCCGGAAAGATGATTTTTGCGGAATCCGCAACATTAAGACCAGGAAAAATAGCACATTCACATGGCGGCGCTTAGCGCGTATCTTCTTTCCGCTTGTCTTCATTACTGCGCAACATCACCCATTGGTGATGGAGATGGGCGGTCATCGCTCATCGAGCAGTCACCAATGGAAAATAGCCGGCGGCCGATCAGGGCAGGAGAAGCGGCCGGCTGCTAACATTGGGACGTTAGGACAGGTTCTCTGTATGACACGTTAAGCCTACAAACCCATCCCCGAAGGCACAGAGAGCCATCAGAATAGTAGACGAAATGCGAACCCCTAATATCCGCCGGCATGATACCGGCTCCCATTTGCGGCCTGCCGGGCTTTTCCCGGCGCTGCTTCTGATTGCTCTTGCGTTGACGTCCGTGCGCGCGCAGCAACCCGGCGCGCCCGCTGCCGCCTCCTGCCGAGTTCCAACAGAGCGCTCCGGAACCGCCGTTGCAAAGCGGATACACGATACAAAGAAGCGTTGACCTGGTCGTGCTGCACGTGTCCGTGACGGATGAGCGGGGGCAGTTCGTTGGGGGACTGAAGGAAGAAAATTTCCGCGTGTTCGAGGACAATTCCGAACAGAAGATTGGAGTGATGCGGCAGGAGGACGCGCCTGTCAGCATGGGCCTGCTGATCGATAACAGCGGCAGCATGTTCGATAAGCGCGACAAAGTAAACGCGGCGGCGCTGACATTCGTGAAGACCAGCAACCCGGAGGACGAAGTTTTCGTCGCGCACTTCAACGACCAATACTATTTCGACCGCGACTTCACCAATGACATCGGCGAATTGAAAAAGGCTTTGGAGCAAGCCGATCCCAGCAGCAGCACGGCTCTCTATGACGCGACCACCAACTCGCTGGAGCGCCTCAAGAGAGGCTATAAGGACAAGAAAGTGCTTCTGGTGGTGAGCGACGGCGAAGATAATTCCAGCCATCACAGCCTGGATGCCGCGTTGCAAGAAGCCCAAAGATCCAGCGCCTTGATCTATGCGGTGGGGCTGCTTCGAGAGGAAAAGCCGGAATCCGCAGAACGAGACCGCCAGGCGCTGCTGGCATTGACACGCGCTACAGGCGGGGCGGCCCTCTTCCCGGAGAATCTAGAGGATGTGGAAGCAACCTGCACGCAAATCGCGCGAGACATTCGTCATCAGTACACGCTGGCCTACTATCCGACGAATTCACGCAAGGATGGCTCTTTTCGCTCTGTGCGCGTGCAGATAGTCCCTCCGGCCGGAAGCGGCGCCATTTCGGCGCGAACCCGCACGGGTTATTACGCGCAGCGCGTTTCCTCGGGCAATTGATATCTGCGATCCCGAAACAGGCAGGGCCTTGCTTGATTTCAACGAGGGGCGACCGTAAAATTTAATCAAGTGCTGCGGAAGGATCTGTAAGACGAAGGAGAAGCGATTAAGCTTTCCTTACATCCGCGAACGTGGCTGGCGCCTTTGGTGAAAGGCGCTATGCTGGCGTTGCTCCTTTTTGCAGTGCCCACGCTGACGACCCTGGCCAAAAACAGCTGGTACCTGCCGCAGTCGAATCCCGGTCATTATCTGAACATCGCGAGCAAGATGCAGGTGCGTCATTGCGCTGTAATTCTTGACCAGGCGCCCTTGCAAGCGACGGCGAAGTTGGAGCCGCCGCCACAGCCGCCCGCGCGGCACATTCGCGAGGCAGATTGGGAGCCTCCGAAGCCCTCCTTAGGTGTGATCATCTCGCTGCAGCATCGATCTCCTCCCCTTTTACCCCTATAGCGTTCCGGCCCTTCTTTTAGAGTAGTTTAACGTTTGGGACTGGCACCTGGCTTCTTCCCAGGTAGCTTAGAGAGGCCGCCTATGGTTCAAACGATAAAGGCAAATCGCCTGACCGGGGCCCAGCTCGAGGAGTTGCGCCAGCTCAGCACATGCGTGACGGCAAGCGCCATTGAGACGTTCGGTGTGCGCATGCATAACGCGGGGTTCGCCAATTCCAGCATTGGTTGCATATTCGAGGAACTTCCGCCGGTAGTGGGCTACGCGGCCACGGCGCGCATCCGCTGTACCAATCCGCCCATGGACAAACGGGGCTATTCTTACTATGACCGCCCGGATTGGTGGAATGAGATCCTCACCATTCCCGCCCCTCGCATCGTGGTGATCGAGGATCTGGACGAACCCGCGGGATTGGGAGCGTTCGTGGGCGCGGTCCACGCCGCTATCCTGCAAGCTCTGGGGTGCGTGGCGGTGGTGACGAACGGAAGCGTGCGTGACGTCACCGACATCCGGCCAACTGGGTTTCAGCTATTCGCCTCTAACATCGCAGTGTCGCACGCATATTCCCACGCGTTTGATTTCGGAAGCACCGTACACGTAGGGGGATTGCAGATTTCGCCGGGCGAACTGATCCAAGGCGATGTTCATGGAGTGCAAACGATACCCCTGGAAATCGCGGAGAAAGTTCCCGCCAAGGCTCGCGAGATTCTGAAGAGAAGAAAGCGGCTGATGGACGTGTGCCGCTCCCACGAGTTTTCCCTGGAGAAGCTTCAACAGGTCATAAAGCAAGAAGAGGAAACAAATGTATGAATAGCGCTGCCGATTCGAAACCAGACGCGTCGCCTATCGAGAATGTCCGGCAGGAGCCCGGCGAAATGATCTCCGCTTCCAAACTGCCTCATTGGCCTCTGCTGGCATTCCTGATGGCGCCGGTGCTTTTATCCGGCTGCGCGCGAACGGGCAAAGTGGATGCCGCCGCCAGCGCGCCGGTGGCCGCCGTGGTCACGGTGGAGCGCCACAACCTTGCCAACACGCTGGAAATTGCTTCCGAATTCGAGCCTTATCAGGAAATCGAGGTTTACGCCAAAGTCTCCGGATATATCCAGAAGCTCTACGTGGATTGGGGCACCCACGTCAAGGAAGGGCAGCCCATGGCGGACCTGGAGATTCCGGAATTAGAACAGCAACTGCAGGAAGACCAAGCGACCATTCACCGCAATGAGAGTGAACTGGACCGCGCTCACGAGGAACTCAACCGAGCCAACTCCGCATATAAAGTTGCGCACCTGACTTATTCGCGCCTGGCCGACGTGCAGAAATCCCAGCCTGGACTCGTGGCCCAGGAGGACATCGACATTTCTGAAGGAAAGGACATGGAAGCAAGCGCCGCGGTTTCCGCCGCCAAGGATGCCCTCTCTTCGGCGGAACAGGCGCTGGCGGCATCGAAAGCGACGATGGATAAAGACAAGGCGCTTTACTCCTATTCTCATATAGTCGCGCCTTTCGAAGGCGTTGTGACCCGTTTGTACGCGTACAAGGGAGCCCTTTTGCCCGGGGGCACCTCTTCGAACATTGGCACTCAGGCGCTCTGCCGCCTATCGCAAAACAATCTTCTTCGGCTGGTAATCCCGGTACCCGAAAGAGCCGTGCCCGATCTTCGCCTGGGTGAACAAATCGACGTCAAAGTATCCGGGACGGGGAAGACGTTCACCGGCAAGATCATTCGCGTCTCCGATCAAATCGACCTGCAAACCCGCACCATGCACACCGAAGTGGAAGTGCCCAATCCGAGTTATGAAGTCGTCCCCGGAATGTACGCCTCCGCGGAGATCCCTTTGCAGACAGCGCAGCAGGCGCTGACCCTGCCGATGCAAGCTGTTCAGCCTAACGGGCCCGATAAGGGGACGGTCCTGCTGGTAGACAGCGCCAATCAGATCGAGCGACGCAGCGTCACGCTAGGCCTGCAGACGGGAACACAAGTGGAGATTGTCTCGGGCCTGAAAGAAAGCGACCGGGTGATTTTTGGATCTCAGGGCCAGTATCAGCCGGGTGAGTTGGTCTCCCCGAAAGTCGTGCAGGCACAAGAAATGGAGCAGTAAGCCATGCCTTCATTTTCCATTCGACATCCCTATCTGATTATCGTTTTTTGTCTGGTGGTAGTGGTGCTTGGCGTCACGAGCATGGCGCAGATGCCCGTGGATATGTTTCCGCCGATCAATATTCCGGTGGTCCTGGTGGCGACCTTCTATAACGGTATGCCGCCGCAGCAGATCGAAGCGGACATTACGGACACCTTCGAACGGTTCTTCACACTGGCCGCCGGCGTGGATCACATGGAATCACGCTCGCTGACCGGCGTGAGCCTGATCAAGATTTATTTCCAGGCGGGCACCGATGCCAATGCCGATGTCACGCAGGTATCCAATCTGGCCATGGCGGATTTAAGGAGATTGCCGGAAGGCACGCTGCCGCCAGTTGTGCTTCAGGTGAGCGCTTCCAGCCAGCCGGTGGTCCTGCTGACCGTGCAAGATCCGAACCTGAATGAAACGCAGCTTCACGATTACCTGCAATATCAGATTCGAAACCAGATCGCGGGCGTTCCGGGCGCCACGGTGCCTCCGCCATTCGGCGGCAAGTACCGCCAACTGATGATTTACGTGGACCCGGTAAAGCTGCAGGCCCATGAGTTGAGCCCCATGGACGTGGTGCGCGCGACCAATTCTTCCAATTTAATTTTGCCGGCCGGCGACGTGCGCATGGGGCCCATGGATTACAACATCTACACCAACGCGCAAGTTCCCAATGCACAGGCGCTGAATGAACTTCCTCTGAAGACCGAGGGGCAGCAATCGGTGTTTGTGTCCGATGTGGGCAAGGCGGTGGATGGCTCGTATCTGCAATACAACATCGTTCGGGTGGATGGGCAGAAATCGGTCTATGTGGGCGTTCAGAAGCAGGGTGGAAACACCAACACGATCGCGGTGGTGAATGGAATCCGGAAAGCCATCCAGACACTGAGAGATATTCCCGCGGACTTGAAGGCCAGCGTGGTTTTCGATCAGTCGGTATTCGTGAGGGAAGCGATCTCCACTGTGGTTCGCGAAGGCGGCATCGGAATCTTCCTTACGGGATTGATGATTCTTCTATTTCTTGGGCAGCTTCAGGGCCACGGTAGCCATTTTTCTATCTCTTCCCCTGTCCGTGCTGATTACTTTTACGGTGCTGCACATGATGGGCAAGTCGATTGATGCCATGGTGTTGAGCGGCCTGGCGCTGGCTTTTTCGCGGTTGATCGACGACTCGGTGGTGGTGATCGAAAACGTGCATCGACATATGGAGTTGGGCGAAGAGCCGCGGGTGGCGGCGGAGAAAGGAACCAATGAAGTCGCCTTGGCGGTGCTGGCCATCATGCTGGTCGCGGTGGTGGTATTTTTCCCGGTGACCTTTCTTTTCGGCGTGAGCAAGTATCTCTTTACAGCGCTCGCTTTGGGCGTGGTGATAGCGCTGTTTGCGTCCTACTTTGACGCTGTGACCGTGGTGCCATTGTTCTGCGCCAATTTCCTGAAGCCCGAACATCATGGCGGCGAGGGCCACGAAGCTCAATCCTGGGGAAGGAGATTTCACGCGGGATTCAATCGCAAATTCGAGGTCATGCTGAATTTTTACGAAAAATGGGTGCGGAGGGCGCTGGACCGGCCATGGACCACCGTGCTGGGCTTCCTGGCCTGCTTCTTCGCGTGTTTCCTGCTGATTCCGTTTGTCGGTTTGTCGTTTTTCCCGCGCACGGACGCGGGCCAGTTCATGATCAATCTCAAGGCACCTACGGGCACACGCATCGAGATCACAAACGATTACGTCGCCAAAGTCGAGAATATCGTGCGGCAGGTCGTCCGGCCCGGCGACCTGGAAACGGTGGTCTCCAATATCGGGGTGATGCCCGATCTTTCCTCACTGTTTACGCCCAACTCCGGAATGCATACGGCATTCATTCAAGTGGGACTGAAGGAAGATCACAAAGTGAGCAGCTTCGCTTACATGGATGAGGTCCGCAACCGGATCGCACAGGAGATGCCGGAACTGCGCACCTACTTTCAATCCGGCGGCATTGTAGACGCGGTGCTCAATCAAGGCGTGCCGGCGCCATTTGATCTTCAGGTGAGCGGCATTGATATGGGCACGGATAATCAAATTGCCCAGAAGCTGCTGCAGCAAATCAAGGGCCTGCCTGGAGTCTCGGACGTCTTCATCCCGCAGGACATCGATTATCCCGGATTGCAAGTGGATGTGAACCGCGCCCGCGCCAGTGAATTGGGTTTGGAGCCGAAGGAGGTGATCGACAATATGATCACCGCGCTCACTTCGAACCAGATGATTGCCCCCAGCTACTGGGTCGACCCTCGTTCCGGAAATAACTACTTCGTGACCGTGCAGTATCCCGAAAATCAGGTAAAGAGCATCGAGTCCCTGAAAGCCATGCCATTGCGAGCGCCTAATTTGAAAATGCCGACCTATCTGGATCAAGTTGCGACGGTTACACCCATCCTGACTCCCACGGAAGTGGATCACTACCAGTTGGAGCGGAATTTTGACATCTATGTGGCCCCCACAGGAGAGGACCTGGGCAAGCTAAACAAGGCAATTTCCAAGATGATCGCCGACACCAAGTTGCCACCTAATTTTCGAATCGACCTGCGCGGGCTGGTGGTGACGATGAACGAATCGTTCAAGAGTTTCGGGTTGGGGTTGTTTCTGGCCATCGTGCTCGTTTATCTCATTCTCGTCGCGCAATTCAAATCGTTCATCGATCCATTCCTTATCGTGCTCGCGGTGCCCACGGGTATCGTCGGTGTGATCCTTACACTGGTTTTGACCGGCACCACGCTGAACATTCAGTCGCTCATGGGAATTGTGATGCTGCAAGGCATGGTGGTTTCCAACAGCATCCTGATCGTCGATTTTTCGAATGTGCTTCGCGGGGAGGGCCACGGCGCGGCTGAAGCAGTGGCTCGCGCCTGCCGCATCCGGCTGCGGCCGATTCTTATGACTTCACTGGCGACCGTCGTCGGCTTACTACCCATGGCCTTCAAACTGGAAGCCGGAAGCGAGGCTTATGCTCCGCTGGCGCGCGCGATTATCGGAGGCCTGCTCTCTTCCATCGTGCTGACCATCTTTGTGGTGCCGGCGGCATACCTTTTGATTTACCGCCGTCGAGAACAGAGCCAAATGCTGGCGCCAGTGGGGGAGGCGCGATGAGAACCGCATCCCGCCTTCTGCTGTTTGCCGCTGCGATCACATTCGTCTCAACGCCGGCGCCGGCTCAAACTGCTCAAACCGCCCAGACTCTCAGCCTGCAGCAGGCGGAACAGATTGCCATTCAGAATCATCCGCAGATTCAGGCCGCAACGGCTCTGGCCTCTGCCGCAGATGCGCAGAGAAGGGAAGTCCGCGCTCCTTATTATCCCAACGTTAATGGCAGCCTGACCGGCGCGGAAGCGGTGGATTCGAACCGAATCGGCGCGGGAGCCCTGAACGACCCGCGAATTTTCGATAAATACGCGAATGGTTTCGCGGTCAGCCAGCTGGTTACCGATTTCGGGCGCACACACCAGTTTGTGAAAAGCGCCACGCTGCACGCCCGAGCCCAGGAAGAAAACGTGGTGACCTCTCGCGCGGACGTGCTCTTGCAGGTCGATCAAGCTTATTTCGGCGTCCTGCGGGCGCAGGCCCTGCTGCGGGTGGCCCAGCAGACGACCAGCGAGCGGCAGCTCGTTTCCAATCAAGTCACGCAGATGGCGGCGAATCAGCTCAAGTCGCAGCTGGACGTGACTTTTGCGAATGTCGATCTCTCGCAAGCGCAGCTCTTGCTCATCCAGGCCCAAAACAATGTGCAGGCCTCGTATGCGGATCTAACGCGAGCGCTGGGCTTTGCCGATCAGCGAACCTACAACCTGATGGAAGAGGCACAGAGTCCGCCTCCACCGATGGATCTTCCCACGCTCATTCAACAAGCGATAAGGAACCGCCCTGACTTCATCAGCCAGCAATTCGAGGTAAATTCCGCCGAGAGCTTCGCCACCGCGGAGCGCGATCTTTGGTTTCCGACGGTTTCCGTAGCAGGCGCCGCCGGGCTCATTCCATTCCATACAACGGTAAATGCCAACGGTCTCAACGACCAATATGCCGCGGCCGGGTTCAACGTGAATATCCCGATTTTCAATGGGCACGCGTTCGGCGCTTTACGCAATGAGGCGCAGGCCCGCGCTCTTGCGCAGCAGGAGAACCTGCGAGATTTGCAGGATCGAATCGTTCGCGATGTGAATAAAGCGTGGCTGGACGCGAATTCGGGGTACCAGCGCCTATCGGTGGTGCAGCAACTGGTGGATCAGGCGACGCAAGCGTTGAACCTGGCGCAGGCGCGTTATCAACTGGGGCTAAGTTCGATCGTGGAACTCACCCAGGCCCAATTGAATCTTACGCAGGCGCAAATCGAGCAGGTGAACGCAACGTACGATTATCAGGCGCAGCTCTCAGCACTCAATTACCAGATTGGCAATCTGCGCTAAGAAGAGACCGGGGCAAGGACTCAAAACAGCCTTAAAAGCAGATCCCTCGCTCGCATTCCAGTCCGCGCAGGGCCGCGTCCTGGAATCCCGCTCGCTCGGGATGACACGCATTTTGGGCGGGCTAGCGCGCTCAAAGCACATCGGTGCGGCGCCCGCCAAACCGGGATGCTGGCGCTAGAAAAGGCAAAAGCAGATGCCCCGCGCTCCCCACCCCAACGCGCGAACATCGTTTCAAACGCGCGAGCGCCCTCGCGCTGGGCCAACGCGTGTCGGGGACCCCGGTTGCGGCGCTCGTGATGACAACAGGGGGATGCAGGTTGGGTTGGACACCCAATCGCTCTTGATTCGAGAATCCGCTTCGCTGCCCGGTTCAAAGCAGCATCAGGATGATCACGATGATCAGGAGAATCCCCAGTCCACCGGTCGGGTAGTAGCCCCACGCATGGCTGTACGGCCAAGTCGGCAAGACTCCCAATAGCGCCAGGATCAAAATAACAAGAAGTATGGTGAGCATCGGCAGAGTCCTTCTTCCACCCCTTTGGCGATCCCCTTTCATGAGATGGGAAAAACTCAACCGAGGTGCAGCGGGAGGTGCGTCCATTTTCTTTGACAGCGTCTCCGCTGTTGTGATACATGCCGTTTGTATGCGCAAGAGCGGCACATCACATCGGGTACTGCCTAGTTGATAGCGAGACGCCTTTCCTGCCGGGTGATCTTGAATCAGAAAAAGAGGTAATGAGTATGTCCAGATCGCGCGGAAATTCCGAATTTCTGGCAAACAAGCGTAAGCAGGCTGAAGAAACCAAGGGGTTTAGCCGCAGATCGCTGCTCAAGAGCGCGGCGGGAGCCGCTCTGGGCGCCGCCGCCATGGGATTAACAGGCGTGCGGGGGATGCGCGGGCAGGTGAGCGGACTTTATACCACCAACGAGCCCCCCGAGATTCCTCTCCCCATGGGCTCCCTCACTTATCTGGACCGGAAGCAATACATCCACAATATGGAAATTCACGCGCATCTTCCCGGCACCACGATCACGGGCGGCGAGCCGCTGTGCGTTATGTGGGCGCGAGGCAAGCAGAGATTGCTGCCGGGCGGCGCCGGTTTTGTGGATATCAGCGAGGCCAAGAACCCAGTGGTCTTGAATAAAGGCGTTACCAGCAGCTCCTTTGCCAGCTGCACCTACAGTACGAAACTCAAAAAATGGATCATGATGGTCACCGCGGCTCAGCCGCTGACCATGGAGGTTCCCGAATATCCGCACGGCCAATACGACAAGGAATTGCGCGACAAAATTCTGGCCTATAAGGGCCTGAGGGGCATTCGCAACTACGACGTTACCGATCCGAAGAATCCCAAGCTTTTGCAGGAATACAACACCGGGGTGAAGGGCAACGGCACGCACCACAATTTCTACGATGGCGGCCAATATGCCTATCTCGATTGCGGCTGGGACGATCAACTGCGCCTGGAGAATCTCGAGCGGCCCTATAGCAATGGCTTGGTGATTGTGGATATGTCCGATCCCGCCAACGTGAAAGAGGTGTCGAAGTGGTGGGTGCCAGGGCAACGGCTGGGTGAGGAAGAGGAATACAAAAAGTATCGCTTTGCGGGCGACCATGTTTCCTGGACGGGGAACCATGGGGCCATCACCGTTCCCAAGCGCGTAGAAGACGGCGGCAATGTGGGCTACGGCGGGTTCGGCGCCTTTGGCATGTACGTCATGGATTTATCGGACATCCGGCATCCCAAGCCATACGGGCATGTGCAGTACGAATTCGATGCTTTCGGCACGATTCCATTTCACACCTGCTTGCCGATTACGTCCGATGCGGCGCATCCGCGGTTACAAAATATCGTCGTGGCCACGCACGAGTCCGTGGAAGCGGATTGCCGCGAGAATTACCACACGCCTTACGTCATGGATGTGAAAGATCCACGAAATCCCAAAATTATCGGCTTCTTCCCCCGGCCAGCGGCTCCGCCGGACGCTCCTTACACCGATTTCTGCTTTGCTCGCGGGCGGTTTGGTTCGCATAACACGCATTGCTGGCTGCAACCCGGCGCTCCCAAGCCAAATATCGTGGCGATGACCTGGTTCAATGCCGGCGTACGCATCTTCGATATTTCCGATCCCACGGCTCCCAAAGAAGTAGCCTGGTTCGTTCCGCCGCGCGATGGCGAGATCGACAAGTACATAACGTGGTGGCGCGGAACCACGGAAAACGTCTTTATCGAGTGGGATCGCAACCTGATCTGGATCGGCACGCACGACGGCACCTATTGCCTCTCAACCCCAGCCCTGGGCAAGCCTGTCCTCGAACCGACCAAGGTTCAGAAATGGTCGATTCCGTTTTGCAATGTGGGCTGGGACGATCAAACTCCCACGACCTTTTACTTCGGCAGGGGACTCAGCCAGATGGGCTAAGCCGGAGTCGCCGGAGCCGCTTGCGGGCGCCCTCGCAGGTGGCTGTTAGCGAGCCATCCAGCATCGAATGGTCGAGTGGCCTTGGTCCCCCAGCGGCCTTGGTGCCCAGTCCAATAAATTTTTAAGGGTCCGGATCAGCGATGATCAGAGTGCTGGTTGTCGACGATAATCAGGAGTTCCGTGCGGCTGTGCGGGACCTCCTCGAAGGCGACCTGCAAATTCGGGTGGTGGGAGAGGCCTGCGACGGCCTGCAGGCCATCAGTCTGACGGCGAACCTGCAGCCCGACCTGATTCTCATGGATATTGCCATGCCGCTGATGAATGGGCTGGAGGCCACTTCCGCCATCCGGGAACGATGGCCAAAGGTCATCGTGGTGCTGGTTACGGCCATACCCAGCAACTCGTATCAGCAAATTTCCGATCGCTGCGGCGCCAATGCCTTCCTGCCCAAGGAAGAGATGGGCTCGCGGCTTATTCCCACCATGCATCGGCTGGCGTGCGCGACGCTGCCGGGCTGACGTCAGCCTCCGCGCAATTATCAGCGTGACCGTGATTGATCACTGCAGGGTTCGCGTCGCGGCACTTTTCTGAAGTCCGGAGAACGCGCCGTCTTGCGCTGGCTTTCTCTACAGTGACTGTGAGTTGATCGCTACAGGATTTCGCGCCGCCGTACCTTACAGCCAATGTTCCAATTGTCCACACATTCGACGCTGCAGCAATCTTACAAAGTGACGACCCCTGACCCTTCGCAGTACCCCGCGCCCACCGTTCAAGCCCCTAGGCCGGTCGGGGCTTTATTTTCAATGTATCGCTTTGGCGCCCAGGAGGTGAGCGCGCCGGGCGACAAGGTACTGATCGATCGATTCAGAGCACTCCCTCGTGGCGCAGGCGTTGAATCTCGTCGGGCGTGTAGCCAAGCTCGTCCAGGATGGCGTCTGTATTTTCGCCAAGCGCGGGAATCGCCTCCATGCGGGGTTCCGTGGCGTCGAGAAGGATGGGCGGCATGAGGGCTTGCAGCGGGCCCACCGGAGAAGCGACGTTTCGCCGGCGTTTCCTGGCGGTATGCTGCGGATGCGCCAGGAGCTCTTCCGCCGAATTCATCCGAGAGTAAGCGATGCCGGCGCGCTCCAGCCGATCGACAAGCTCGTCCGTTGTCAGAGTGCGGAAAATTTCCGCGATTACGGTGCGCAATACTTTGCGATTTTCGGAACGCCGCGAATTGCTATCGAAGCGCGGATCGGCCGCCAGTTCCCTGTTTAGCAGCACCGAAGAGCAGAATTGCCGCCACTCGCGCTCGTTCTGGATTCCGATGTTGATCTGCTTGCCATCCCCCGTGTAGTAGGGACCGTAAGGGGCGATGGAGGCATGTTCCGCGCCGGTTCTGGGCGGGGGGGTGCCGCCATATGCGCCGTAATATGCCGCCGGCAAAACCCATTCGCTGAGCGCGTCGAAGAGCGAGACCTGCACGATGCCGCCCCGGCCGGTGGTTTGCCGCCGGTACAAAGCCATCAAGATGCCGCTGAAGGCATACATCCCGGCGGCGATATCCGCTACCGAAATTCCCGCCTTGCAGGGCGATTCCGGGGTTCCGGTGATGGAGACCACGCCGGTCTCGAATTGCACCAGCAGATCGTAGGCTTTTTTGTCGCGATAGGGGCCGTCCGATCCGTAGCCGCTGATCTCACAAACGATGAGTCTGGGATTGCGGGAGAGCAGATCTTCGCTCTGCAAACCGGCCCGGCCGGCGGCGCCGGGCGCTAGGTTGTGCAAGAATACGTCGCAATTCGCGGTGAGTTTCTCCACGATCTCACGGGCTTCGGGGCGCTTGAGGTCCAGGCTGAGGCTTTGCTTGGACCGATTCAGCCAGACGAACCAACTGGACATGCCGCGCACCTTGCCGTCGTAGGCACGAGCAAAGTCGCCGCCCTCGGGCCGCTCGATCTTGATAACACGGGCCCCATAGTCGGCCAGGTGGCGGGACGCAAGAGGAGCTGCCACCGCCTGCTCAATGGAGACAATTTTGACGCCTTCGAGCGGTAGCATGAATCATTAGAGTTTCGCAGAAAGCCCAGCGGGAGGAAAGGCTGCGACGATTGATCTGAAAAATAGTTCCGAACGCACGCTTGCTGGCCCGAAAGATGGTACCGGGGGGTCTTTGTGGAATCGAAACGGCGCGTTCGACCAATCCGATGAGGGATGCTTCTCTTCGTGGCCGCGCGGCCCAAGAAACCGGGCCGGGGAAATTCGCGGCCACTGCGCTCAGAATGACGATTGCAAGCTTTGATGGAGAGAAGCTCGGCTTCGGGCCTAGGACGGGAAAGCGCAGCTACCGCCTGAAGTTACAAGCCTCGTCTGGAGAAATTTATCGGCTGCCGGGCTCGCAGGAGAACTGACACGCCAATTACGCCGCGATAATGTGATTGCGGATGGCGTAGCGAACGAGTTCCGTCACCGAGTGGCAATCGAGCTTGCGCATGATATTGGCGCGATGCGTTTCCGCAGTTTTCACGCTCAGTCCCAAAACGGCGGCCACTTCCTTGCTGCTCTTTCCTTCCGCCAATAGCTGAACGATCTCGCGCTGGCGGCTGGTGAGCCGCAGGCTTTCCGCTTCGCTCTCCGGCTCTTTTTCCTTGGGGCTCTTATCGAGATAGCCCTCGAGCACCATCTGGCTAACCTTGGGAGTGAAAAAAGTCTTATTACGGCGCAGCGCGTCGATCGCTGAAACGAGATCTCGCCCAGCATCGGATTTCAGGAGATAACCTCGGGCGCCGGCCTGGAGGACCTGCTGAATCAAGGGATCGGAATCGTACATGGTGAGCACGAGCACTCTGCAATGCGGCACGGCCTTGACGATCTGGCGAACGGCTTCCAGGCCGTTCAGCGAGGGCATGGCAATGTCGATGACCACGACATCGGGCTTAAGCTTGGTGGCCTTCTCTACAGCTTCGCGACCGTCGACAGCTTCGGCCACGACTTCCCATCCCTGCTGTTCTTCGAGTAGAGCGCGAAGTCCCGCGCGAACAACTTCGTGATCATCAGCCAAGAGGATTCGGAAAGGCGCCATCAAATCACCTCCGGTTCATGTGTGCTCTTTTAGCGTACACATTCAGGTGCAGAGATTGGCCCCGAGCAGCCGATTTATGACCTGAGACCTGCCAACACGGCGCCCCGGGCGCATTTGACAATACGAGGGTGCGAAAAGCGCTGGCAATACGGGATTTAACTCAGGATGTCCCTAGCGAATCCGTAGGCACCCAGGGAGCCTACAGTTTTAGCTGTACCGGTGTGGGGCGCTCGTAGAAACGGGCATGAGTAAAGGTTCGTTGCCGACGCGCGGAGACCTCAAAGCTCGCTCTGCATTCGCTGGGGGCTCAGGCGTTAAGTCCGAAGGCCATCCCGAAACACCGACCTGGCAAATCGGAACGACCTCTAGTCCAGCGGTTCGACCTTAACAATCGATGCGCCGTGGTTGCTGCCAACCCAGAGCGTGCCGGGATTCTTCGAATCGTCGACGTAGACGCGCCGGATGTTGGTGGGGCGCGGCAGCATGTATTCCGTGTACTGACCGCTCTTCGTATTGAGGCGGGCAACACGGTCGGTCAGCATCGACCCGGTCCACGCATCGCCGTTGCGATCCAACACGGCGTCGTAAGGAGCGCTCCACGGCGTCGGCACCTTCCACTCGGTCATGTGTTCGGTCTTGGGATCGAACATGCCGATGGCGTCGCCCTGATATTCGCCAAACCACAAGCGGCCTTCGCGATCCACACGACCGCGCCGCGGGCGGGAGTCCGGGGTCGGAGTCTGGTAGACCGTCGCATTCTTGGTCTTCGCATCGATCTTGACGATATTGCCGGCCGAAAAGTCCAGCAGATAGGCGTTGTTCTGCTGGTCCGAATGGATCCCATAAGTCCCAATCCGCTTGCCCGTCTGCGGATCTTTGAAGTTGCCAAGATTCTCCATCTTATTGGTGGTGAGATCGAGCCGATAGATGTTGCCGACGTCTGAGTTTTTGATCCATACCTTATTGTCGATTGGAGTGCCTTCGATTGCGAGATGGCCGAGCTGGCCGCCGTCGGTGTCCCATTCCTTGGGGGTGCTCCACATCTGGAACTTCTCCGTCTTCCGGTCGAATTTCGCGATGGCGTTCTGATACATCACGCCGACCCAGGGATTGTCGTCCTTGTCGAATTCCAGATCGAGCGTGCCTTCGGGCCATCCCGGCTTGACGACCGGGATCGGATATTGCGTCACCTTGCCGGTCTTCGTATCCATCTTGCCGAGAAACATCTGACCGAAGTCGGAATACCAGACGTTGCCTTCGCGATCGAGCACCACGTCGTGCGGCTGGATCAGCGGATTCGGCAAGTCGTATTCGGTGATGATCACATGCGCGGATTTGCCCGTGAGCCGCGGCTCGGTCTTGAGAGGGAAAGCCCAGGTCGACTGCTCGCTCAGGTTGATGCTGGCGAGCCATTCCGCCGTCTTCCGGCCGTTACCGCCGCGTTCCACATCGCGAGTTGCAGTGCCGACGAGCCGCTGCGGTTTCAGGGGGGTGCTGCCAGGATAATAGAGGCTCATCCGCTGGATAACTTCCATGAAGCCGTCAGCGTCATGTGTTGACTTCATGATGCGCTCGAGCGTGTGGCAGCCGGTACAATTGAGCAGGAAACGCTTCTGCTCGTCCGTACCCGGCATGCTTATTAACCATTCAGCATTGGTAAGAGAGGCGGACAAATTCTTAACTTTTTTGAGCTTGATCTCAGCCTTGCCTTCCTGGCCTGAGGCGACGTCCGCGGCGCAGGCTCCGTCCAGCTCATAGCCGGCCGCGCGCGCTTTCAATGTGTAATGTCCGGGTTCGAGTCTCGCTGCCGGGAAGGCAAAGCGGCCCGCACCGTTGGTAACAACGCTGACGCTGATTGTGGAGCCATCCTTCTTCGCGCTGACCACCACGCCTTCCATGGGACCTTCCTCAGCGGAGGTGACCTGCCCGCTCAAGGCTGGTGCCGTCTGAACCTCTGCGCGAAGTCGCGCGGACGCGGTGTGAATAAGGATGGCGGCAAGAATGCCACCTGCGATAAGCAAGGTTCGCTTGGTTTCCATCAGCCTCTCCTCGCCTTGGAATGGGTAATTGGCAATGATTATCCTCCCGTTGCGGACCCTAACGGAAGACAATCATGTGAATTGCTTCCGAGAGGCCGACCAACTGGAGGTTGAGGCGGTGCTTAATCGTCACGAATCGAGGTGCCTCATCCTGCTCGTTCGATCGAGGCGCAACTCGCTTGGTTGTTCTATGAGAACGGTCCTCCGTGAGCGCCCTTGTCGCCATGGTTTTTCCGCGGTTAACTAGAGTCACCCTTCCATCGAGCATTCCTGCATCTTGGCGTTGGGCGATCCAGTCGAAGCTGGACTCGCGCTCGACTTTGCGCGCCTTAACGGAGTCCGTCAGTGGTGAGCGCCAGCCGTTCTCTAGCCGGTCAATCCGATGCCGGAGGCTGCGACCGCGGTGTCATTTAGCGACACCGGTAGAGGCACCGCCGAAATTCTGGAAGTAGGGAACAAAATATGAACAAGTCCGTCGAAGAGCATCTAGCGCGGGCCGCACTCATTGACTCTTCAGGGATCGAACGCGCTCTGGAGATTCAATCGAAGAGCGGCGGCTCTCTGAGTAAGATCCTGGCCGACTTGGGGTTGCCTGAGTTTCTACCCGAGCCCACGGGCCTTCTTCCCATGGATTTCTGCCGTGAGCGCTTGGTAGTACCCTTGAGCCTAAAGGGCAATTCGCTCCGACTGGCCATGGTTAACCCGTTGGATTACCCGACGATCCAAGATGTCATATTCCGGACCGGCAAAGAGGTTATCGCAGTAGCCGCCAGCGAATCCGCGGTCCTTTCGTTGCTGGGCCAGACTCAGTCCGACACGATCGAGAGCCAGAACATTTACGAAATGCTTACAAGCGAGAACCCCGAAGGCGAAATTGTATCTGATGAAGAAACTGACGAGGACATCGATGCGGCCAAGCTGGCAAAAGATACGAAACTCGCTCCAGTGATCCGGCTTGTTAATCTGATCCTGAGCCGTGCCGCCAAGGAAGGGGCCAGCGACATCCACATCGAGCCGAAAGAAAAATATCTGCTCGTTCGTCAACGTGTCGATGGGCTGCTTCAGGAGGTTTTCAAGGTCCCCAAGCATCTGCAAGACGCCACGGTCTCTCGGTTGAAGATTATCTCTGGGATGGATATCGCGGATCATCGCCGATCTCAAGACGGCAGGAGCCAGTTGCGTTTCGAGGGCAAGCGAATTGATCTGCGCGTTTCCACGTTGCCCACTCAATATGGCGAAAAAGTTGTCGTGCGTCTCCTCGATCAGAGAAGAGCGCAGATGACGATGGACCAGATCGATCTCACCCCCGAGAATCTACGGGTCTGGCAGGCATTATTACTCCGGCCCCAGGGAATGATTCTCGTTACCGGGCCCACTGGGAGCGGGAAGAGTTCCACGCTCTACACTTCGCTTAACTGGCTCAAGTCAGGGACGAATAATATCATCACCATTGAAGATCCCATTGAATATCAGCTGGAAGGCGTAAACCAAGTACAAATCAATACCAAGGCCGGCGTGACTTTCGCGGGCGGCTTGCGATCCATCCTACGTCAAGATCCCAATATTATTTTTGTGGGGGAGATTCGCGATCAAGAAACCGCAGGAATTGCCCTGGAGGCTGCTCAAACAGGGCATTTGCTATTGAGCACTCTGCATACCAATGATGCCCCCGGAACGATAAGCCGCCTCGTGGATTTGGGTATTGAACCTTTCCTTGTTGCTTCGTCCGTGATAGGGATTCTCGCCCAACGGCTGGTCCGAAGATCCTGCCCTTCTTGCGCGGTTCCTCAGCTACCCAGCGCTGAAAGTATAGAAAAGATTGGGGGCCCTGAACGCCTGCCTGCAAACGGCCAATGGCGAGCCGGATCCGGTTGTGAAAAATGCGGGCAAACGGGCTTCAAAGGACGGATGGGGATCCACGAGTTACTACAAGTGAGCGATGAATTACGCGAACTCATAACCCGGCGCGCGCCGGAACACGAAATCCGAATGGCGGCACGCGCGGGCGGCATGCGAACTCTGCTCGAAGACGGCATTGCCAAGGCTGCTCAGGGCTTGACGACCCTTGAAGCGGTTTTAAAAGTTGCGACACCCGATGGTGCGCCGGTAGCTGAAGGTGTATTGGACAATAATGCTGCGCCGAACGACCCTGCGCCGAACGATGTGTCACGTGAAACCGGCAGGGCGCAAGTGCTTATCGTCGAAGACGATCGAACGATAACCGCCGTGGTGAAGTACTTTTTGGAACTCGAAGGATTTGAGGTTGTCATCGCAACGGACGGATTAGTTGGTTTGGAGACAGCGAAGCGCCATCCGCCCCAAGCTATCGTAACCGACGTCAACATGCCCGGCATGGACGGTATGGCCATGGTGAAGGCTCTCCGGGCTGACGTGCGAACGCATGACATCCCGATTTTAATGCTCACTTCCGAGGGAAGCGTCGACAGCGAAACGTTGGCTTTGTCTCTGGGCGCCGATGACTACATCCTTAAGCCCGTTGAGCCGCGCCGGCTCGCGGCTCGTGTTAAAGCTCTGCTGGCCCGCTCCAAAACGCGCAACAGCTAGCCGGATTGCAATGCGCGCCCTTTTTGATGACGCCGCTTCTGAAACGAGAGACGCAGCCGCGTGAGCCTATGACTAGAGTGGTCGTTGAAAAAACAGCCCTGCTGGAAACCTTGGATAATGATCCGCAGTTGCTTCGGGAAGTTATTGGGATATTTCTCGCCGACTGCCCGGGAAAGCTGGCGGAACTGCGGGCCGCAATAACAGCTGGCGATCCTGACCGGATCGCGAATAGTTCGCACTCGCTGCGAGGCTCGGTGGCCACTTTTGGCGCCCAGAAAGCTGTTGAGGTTGCGCAAAAGCTCGAATCCATGGGACGGCAGGGACAACTCCAAGGTGCCGCAGAAGCGTTCTCCGTCCTGGAACGTGAGATGGCGCTCGTGACGTCCGCCCTTGCGGAGATTGCGAAAGAAGCTTTCTGACGGACGCAATACTGTTCAACCAAGAGTGTCTGCAACGAAACGCGTTCTGGCCGAGGTCCTTTGCAACAACTATGATCGTTAAGATGATCGCAGATCCGCGTCATGCGATGCTTGTCCGGACTTGGATCTGGCACCGAGTTCAGTTTGTACTGTTGGCAATGCTGCTCTGCCAGGCGCACGGCTATGCGCAGTCAGGACCTCAGCCGCCCTGCGGAAACGAACCCATTCCGCCCTATCCTGGTCTGGATGATTCGGCCATAGTGAAGTCATGGAGCAAGTCTGATGTTGGCCCCGACTGGAGACCGCCGGCGTGCACCGGTTGGTCTGCGGTGGGCTTTACGACGTTGGTAACCACGGTCGCGCGATTTCGCCATACCTCGGAAGCGGAAGGCTTACTTCGCCACATCGGGGCAATTTCAGAACTTGCGGGCATACGCTACTGGTCAACCACTCACAAACAGTGGCGAACATTAATTTTTGACGCCTATGCTCTGACCGGTTTGCAGTCTGGTCAACGTCGCCAAGATTTTACGCCCGATGAGATGAAGGAAGGCAAGGTACTCTACTTTGAACAGGTCGATAACCTTTCTGGCAAGGCCATCTACCGAATGCACATTGCACAGGCTTCGGCGGACCGGTTCGTCTTCGACGTCGAGAACGTCAGCACCATGCGCTATTTCCTCATACCTATCCTTCGCCCGGGCGAGATGCAGTCGATCTACTTTTTCGATCGCGAATCGCAGAACGTCTGGCGGTACTACAGCATCATGCGGTCAGGAAAGAACGCCAACCAGCTGATCGCGGGAAATGACCGTTCCTGGGTCAACCGGGCCGTTGCGTTCCATCGCCACCTCGTCGGAATTTCGACCGACCAGGAGCCACCGGCGGCGCGCTGAAGGCAAGACTCAGGGCACTGGCACGAGGTCGTCAGTACGAATTTATTTGAGAAAGAAGATGGCGGAGAGGGTGGGATTTGAACCCACGAGCCCGGTTTTGCCAGGCTACCCGCTTTCGAGGCGGGCTCTTTCAACCGCTCAGACACCTCTCCCGACGGAAAGTTTAACGGAGGGTCAGGTTTTCAGCAATGCGGCTTCGGGGATGTGGCTGGCGGCGTTATCGGCGCGCGGCAAAAAAGGTCTGCATGGTGCTGGCGCATTCCTCCGCCAGCACGCCGCCGAGAACTTCCACGCGATGGTTGAGCGCAGGATGGCTGAAGATCTGAAAACATGAATGCACGGCGCCGCCTTTGGGGTCGTCACAGCCATATATCAGGCGCGCGACTCGCGCCTGAATCATGGCGCCGGCACACATGGCGCAGGGCTCGACGGTAACGTAAACGAAGGCGCCATTCAGACGGTAATTTCCGATGGCCCTGGCGGCGGCGCGCAGAGCGACGATCTCCGCATGGGCGCATGGATCGCAAGCGGAAATGGTGCAGTTCCCGGCGCGCGCCAGGAGCCGGTCGCCGAGCAGGATGGCGCAGCCCACGGGCACTTCGCCGCGTTCCGCGGCGGCTCGCGCTTCGGCGAGTGCCACCTGCATGCAGGAGAGATCGTCCATATTAAGCGACCACAGGAGTCGGCAAAGTCACTCGGCTCGCGGAACAGCCGGGAGAAGATATTCGACCACGGTGATATCGCGAAAGCGATTGCCGTGGCGGGCATGTTGTTCGTGAGTGCCGACGACGCGCCATCCGGTAACTTTGCACAGACGCAAACTCTCTTCGTTATCGGAAAGGACCCGGCCGATGAGCTTGCGGTATCCGCGCCTGGAGGCTTCGGTCTGGGCCACGCGCATCAACTGGCGGCCGACACCATAGCTGCGAAAGGAGCGCCGCACAAAGACGCTCACTTCGCCGATCTCGCCGAGATGCAGTTTCTCCTCGTGGGGCTCGATGCAGACCACGCCGCAAACCAAATTACGGACTTCGGCGACAAATACGGGATGCCGCGAATCCCCCTCCGCCCTGGCGATCAGGCGCTTCTGGTCCTCGATGGAACGCAAGGCGCTGTCAAAGGTGGCGAGGCCGTCTTCCACGGCGTCGTTGAAGATTTCGCGAAGAGCCGGCGCGTCCTCTTCACGCGCGGGCCGGATATTCAGATGAGCACGCTCCGGGGCCGTAGCCATGGTGAGATTTTATCATCGGGAGTAAGCAAATCGGGGCTCGGCTGACGATTTTCGGCGGGCCATGGTCATCGATTATTGATTGATGGCATCGGTCGATCGCATCGGGCGATCGCTTCGGTCGATCACATAGGGCGATCGCTTCGATCTATCCCATCGACGGGGGCGTTGCAATAAACAGCGGCAGGCAGTAGGCTTTAGCGCCCTCTGCCTTGACAAACAGATACCGGGGCCACAGACTAAACTGCTTATGATGGAAATACTTCGACGGATGTTCATGGTGGATTTCTGGAAGGGCTTGCTGCTGACCTTCCGGTCGCAAAATCCGAAGTACATTTATACCGAGCAATATCCGCTGGAAAGGCCGATGGTTGCGGAGCGCTATCGGGGCGCGCCGCGGCTCAATATCAATCCGGAGACGGGGGAAACGCTGTGCATCGCGTGCAATCTCTGCGCGCTGGCGTGTCCCGAGAATCTGATTGTGGTGGGCTGGCAGCGCGACGACGCGACCCGGCGCAAAGTCCTGACGACCTTTACCTACGACACCTCGCGCTGCATGTTTTGCGGACTTTGCGAGGACGCCTGCCCCACCGATTGCCTGGAACTGACGCAGGATTTCGAGATGGCCACGTACACGCGCGAAGGAGCGATCTGGGACCGGCACCGGCTGGAAGTGGGGCCGACGCCGGCGCGTTACGTCCGCTGATGCCCTTGCTTCAACGCGCACACACCCGGCGGTATCCTTGCGCCCCTCCGGTGCGTGCGTTATAAATAATACGCTGTATGTCACGCAGCCTCTAAGTCTCCCGTATGGAACTTCGTAAGGACCCGATTACGCGCAGTTGGGTGCGTGTAGGACATCGCGAGGACTCTCACCCTCAGGAAGGTTGCCCCCTCTGCCCCAATCATTCGGCCAGCCTGAAGCCTTTGCTGGAGTTACCGGCCAACGGGACGGCGCAAGTGCGCGTAATCCCCCATTTTCAGCCGCTTTATCGCATCGAGGGCGAGGCCGGACGGATGCCCGATGGGATTTACGATCGCATGCGGCCGCTCGGGGCGCACGAAATCATCATTGAATCGCCCGATCATCGCCTGACTCTGGCGCGCATGAGCGACGAACAGATCGAGCGCGTGTTACAGGCTTATGCGCTGCGCGTCGCCGATCTGAAGCGGGATTTGCGTTTCAAGTACGTTACCGTATTCGAAAATAAAGGCAAATTATCGGGCGGGGAATGGGAGCATCCGTATTCGGAAGTGACCGCGACCACCTTTGTGCCGCGGCGAGTTCTCTACGAACTGCGCTCCGCGATGGCCTGGTTCGAAGAGAAAGAAAGATGCGTTTTCTGCGACATTCTCCGGCAGGAGGAAAAGCAGGGCCGGCGCATCGTGGATTCGCAGGGCGATTACGTGGCTTTTTGTCCCTACGCCTCACGCGTGCCTTTTGAAGTATGGCTGATGTGGCGGAAGCACAGTCATCTGTTTGAACAACCGAACGCGGCCGCGAACATGCGGCATCTGGCTGCGTTGCTGGGGCGCACGCTGCGCCGCCTGACACAGGTTTCCGGCTCCTACCACCTGGTGCTACACACCGCGCCCAATACGATTCATCCCAAAGGCGAACTGGCCTCGTATTGGGGCACTTTGGCCGAGGATTTCCACTGGCATATCGAAATACTTCCCGTCATCGAGCGAAGCAGCAAGTCCTACAGCATCAAGGAAGTCTACTTCAACGCGCTGATGCCCGAGCAGGCTGCCGAAAAGCTTCGTCAGCTTGATCCAAACGCTCTCGATTCAAAAACCTGATGAAGGGCCAGCGGGGCGGCATCATCTTCCGCCTTCTGTCGCTTCTAGCGATTTGCGCTGTTGTAGGAGTGATCTATCTTGCGTGGCATCCCTTGCTGCGGGCCGCGGCGAGCTTCTGGATCGTGCAGGACCGCATCGAACCCGCCGACATTATCATCGTCATTGGGGATGACGACTTCACCGCGGATCGGGCCAAAGAGGCCGCCGCGCTGTTTCACGCCGGGTGGGCTCCGCAAATCCTCGCCAGCGGCCGCATGCTGCGGCCCTACGCGTCGATAGCGGATTACATGGCGCGAGATTTGCAATCGGAGGGCGTGCCCGCGTCGGCAATCCTGCGCTTTTCCCATCGGGCCGATAACACGCGTGAAGAAGCCGAAGGGCTGGGAGTTCTGGCGGAGCAAAAAGGCTGGCGCCGAATTCTTCTGGTGACGTCGAATTACCACACGCGCCGCGCCCGCTACATCTTTCGCAAAGTGTTGCCCGGCAACGTGCGTCTGGAAGTCGCCAGCGCTCCGGATTCCGATTTTAATCCTGCCGCGTGGTGGGAAACGCGACGCGCGCGGAAGATCTTTTTCCTGGAAACGGTCGCCTATCTGGAGGCCGTCTGGGAACTCAATCGGCGGCAATCCGGGACGCCCTCGGCGGCTACGGCGCCATGAGCGGGCTTCCCGGCCTTATTGACTTGCAGATCACCTAAATCTTCGAAAATCAAGCGCTTTTCAGTTTACATCGGTAAAATCCTGTACTATAGTCGCCGTCCCAGCCAGAAGTACAAATCCACGGCAACTACAGCAGTTAATCGCCTGCAAGGAGGCGCTTATGTGGCGAAAGGACGAGCCCCAAGCTCCTTCTCAGCGCGCACAGACGAAGCCAACAGCAAGCAACAGTCCGCAAACCCTTCCTCCTGATCAGAGTACGTCCGCAACGACGTCGCCGATCAATTCCGCTCAGCCGGGCTGCCTGACTCGTTTGCTTGTCGTCAAAGGTGAGATTACCGGCCAGGATGACCTCGTCATCGACGGCGAGGTACACGGCAAGATTCGGCTGGCCGGTGGCAAACTGACCATCGGGCCTGACGGCCGTGTTACGGCGGATATCGAGGCTCCTGAAGTCATCGTGCGCGGAGAAGTGAAAGGCAATATCAAGGGACGCGACCGAGTGCAGATCGCAGCCACCGGTAAAGTGGCAGGCGAGATCAACACAAAATCCATCGCGATTGAAGAAGGGGCGCAGGTACACGGTTTACGCGTGAACCTGGAAAGAGAAGAGCGGCCTCGCCCGGCCGGTGTTACGGGAAGCGAATCGCGGGCGGAAAGCAAAGTTCAAGTTCCCCCGACAGAAAAGGTCTCTCAGGTGCACGTATGAGCTTTATCAGCAAACTTCGGGCCGTCAGCGCGGTAGCAAGCGCAGGTTCAGTCTCGAACACATCTTCCGCGGCGGCGCACCGGCCCGGCGTACGCGCGCAATCTCCGCGTTCCGCCGGCTCCTCTACATGCGCCAAATGGCACGCCCGCGCGCCCGGCCCAAGAAAGCTCCGGCCGATTCTCCAACGGGCTCAAGGAATTCCTCTGGCAGATCGAAGACATTGGCAGAGGGAGTCTTCTTGATCTGGGCGCTGTCTCTCAGGCCACGGTGACGTATTTCATCGAACGCAATTTCAAGGTTTATACGGAAGATCTGCTGGCCGCCTGGGGAGCGTTCCTGGAACTCGACTTTGCGCACTCTCATTCACTTCCACCCGAAGCCGAACGGCCCGATAGCTCACCGGCGGCGCAGGCCGGCCGTTTCCTGGCTTCCAACCTTCGTTATCCCGCGGACAGCTTCGACGCCATCCTGCTATGGGATGTGCTCGATTACATGGACCGCGAGGCCGCCCAGCAGTTCTTGCCCCGGATTACCTCGCTGATGCGCGATGGCGGAGCGATCCTGGCGATTTTCCATACTCGGCCGCCGGAACAATTTCAGCGCTACCGCGTTTTGGACGCGCACAACCTGGAGTTGGTGCCGGTGCCTACGCTCGTTCGGCCGCGGCACGTTTATCAGAATCGCGAGATACAAGAGCTCTTCGAGAAGTTTCGCACCTCCAAGACTTTCGTAAGCCGCGATCAATTGCGCGAAGGCGTTTTCGTTAAATAGACTTCAGCACCCCGAGGGGCAGTCTTAACTGATATCCCCTCTTGATTCCGGTCGCAAACAGCGCTACAAGGGGATCAGGCTCTAGAGCGGGAGGGAGAATGAATCCACCGGCTTTAGAACACGAACAAACTTAAAGAGCACCGCTGCTGCGGTGCTTTCGGCCGGCGGCCTGATCGGGTTTGCCGAGCCCAAAACAAAGTAAGGCAACGGGAGCCGCCAGGCTCCCGTTCCCTTTTTGGGCCACAGAGTTCAGAGCGTTTTCCGGGCTATTACTCCTGCGGAAGGGCGCGGAGGGCGCTCAAGCGACGGTTTTCAGACTCCAGAGAGCGAATGGATGATCTCGCGCTGGAGGGCTATGACGTTGGCCTGCCAGATCAGACCGAGCAACATTACAGCCATGAAGAGCAAGGACAGCGCAAGTGTAAGCGCGAGTTGCGACTCTGATGCCGGGACGCTTAGGCGGCGAAGAAATCTCAAGTGTGTTGACCCCAATTCAGGAAGCGCATTTTTGGCACCATCGGGACATAATCCGCTCGTCTCACGAACTACAACAATACGCGGTACTTACGCGCAGCCAATGGCAAACAAGCTTGGCCCGAAGCGCAAAAAGATTGCTCTTTCTCCTGTGAATTGATCGAAAAATCCCCTAAACCCATTCAAGTGCGGCTCAAAAGGTCTAACACTGTTTGATTCCATCCGGCGGCGCCAGGGACCGTGATTTTGGCGGAATTCGGCAGTTTAGAAAGCAACTGATCGTCGAAGCGGCTGCCGCTTATCGGCAGGAGGAAAGCTTGATCGGCCGCCGCTAACAAGGAGAGGTCCTCGGAGGATGCGCCAATCGCGACCGACCGGATACGCGATCGGAGCGCTTGCCGATAGAGCCGCATGAGATAGCGGACGGCTTTGCCTTCGTCGTTGCCGGAGTAGAGTTCCCAGAAGAGCCCCGAGCGCCGAATCTGCCACCCATTGTCGACGGCTATCTTTTCGAACGACCGGGCAGCCGAGCCGGCATCTCCAGCGAAGAAGAAGCGCTCGCTGAACTCCCTCTCGCGAGCCGCCTCGGCATCGCGTTCGGTCATCCCGGTATTACGCGCAATCTCCCGGGGGCTCATTTCCGCATAACGGACGATCTCGGCCCCGGCCTCCCGTGCGATGTCTTCGACGGCTGCGCCGGCCTCCTGCGAGGAACGTCCGAAGGGGACACATAGATAGCGGGCAGCACGCCGGGCGCCTTCCAGGCGCAGGGCGAAGTATCCATCGGGGAAGAAGAGTCCGCCTCCGCCTTCGGTAATGAAGGGATGAGCATGCTCGAGTTTGCGCCGCAAAGGTTCGAGTTGAGCCCGAGTGCCGCGTGTAGAGAGCACTAAGGGAACATGGCGCCTTTCGATTTCGAGCAGCGCTTCCGCGGCAGGCTGCGCGAGGCTGTTTGCGGAACCGAGCAGATCGGAGGGCGTGAAGATGACTACCCGCGGCGCAAGCATATGGGGAGAAGTTTAGCGCGGGCGGGAAAGGGCGTCTGGAAATAAGAGGGCGGAAATAAAAATGGCGGCGAGAGCATCCTCGCCGCCATTCTTATGTGCGTTGCCCTGAAATGAAGAGCTTAGCTGCCTGACGCGTTTGCCGTGGTGGCCGGCGGGTTCTTGGGCATGCTGATGTATCCGCTGATTTTGTCCTTGGACACCGAATTCACCACAAATTCGTCTGCCTGATGCGAGCCGCGCGGATAGAAGACCACCGGCTCATCGACGGTGCGATCCTTCTTTTCGGTGCGGGTATCGTCCACCGTCAAGGCGACGGTAAACTTGTTCTTCTTGGTATCCACCGAGCGAAGCTCGATTGTGAAGGCGCCCACCTTCTGTGGCTTGTTCTTGCCGTCGACGGTGAATTCGACGTAATCGCGCTCACCCATGCGGCGGAGCACATCGATCTCCTCGTGGTTACGAGCGATCAAAGTGCCCAGTTCGCTGCGAGCCATCTTCAGATCGTTCTTGGTGCTTTCGAGGTCGGTCTTCACGTTGTTGACGCTGCCATTCACGGTGTTGAGATCATCCGTGGTGGCCTTGGTGGCAAGCTGGGTTTTTACGTCGGTATCCATCTGGGCCAGCTTCTGTGCGTCCGCGTCGCGTTCCTCGTGAATCTTGGCCTCGTCCTCGCGCGCTTTCTTGAGATCGCTCTGGGTTACTCGCAGCCGCTTCTCCACGACTCCGAGATCGCTCTGCAATCCCGTGCTCGTGGTGTTTGCCTGCGTCAGCTTCTCTTCCAGCGCGGCTACTTGCTGGCTATCATTCTGTGAAATGGTCTTTATTTGCCCGCTAAAGCTTTGCTGCGCCTGTTGCAACTCCGTGGAGTTGTGCCAGGCTAATCCGAGGCCGGCAATTGAAACGATCGCCAGAATCACGATCGCCGCTGTTACCCAACCTGGTGTCCCGTGACTTTCTTCTACAACTTGATCTGAATTATCGATCATAAGCCTTTCTCCCCGTCAAACTATCCTCACCCTGGGCTAAAGCCCATATGCACATAAGCACGTGAAGCGCCAAGTCCAAAAAGCGCAGTTGAAGGAGCTAGTATCACGGAATTAAAGGGGGTTGTGATAATGGCGGCGGCGCGACACCGGCCCAAGGGCCAGTACTAAAACCAGAAATCTTTACGTAGTTTCGTAGTTTTCACTTCGTTTTCGTCGGCTGGAAACTTTGCAGGTTCAGGCGTTTACCTGAGGGGACAGCGGCCCGTCTGACCAAAGGGGGCAGTCGTCCGGCCTGTACTTCAGACCAGATTGCGCCGCCGAAATTCGTCTTCCAAAAGAGCCCTTGTCTCGAAGCGAATGGCATCCATCCCAACGCGCTTTGCCGCGTCGACAAATTCTTGAATGTCATCGATATACAGAGCTTCGCGGGCTGCCACGCCCAGCCTTTCCAAGGCCGTTTGGTATATCGCCGGCGATGGTTTGCTGGCTCCTACGCTGCAGGAGTAGACGCGAATGGGGAAGTGACGCCCGAAAGCGAAGCGCTGCTCCAGGCATTCGACGTGAATTGGATCCGTATTCGAAAGAAGCGCGAGGCGGCAACGTGCTCCAAGCTGAATGAAGAGGCTCTCGCTCAAGATTGTTTCAGGGTCGAGCACCTTATTCCAGGTCTCTCGGAATTCCGCATAGTCGAGAGAGAGGTTGAGGCGGCGCATCAGGTGCTGATGCCATTCAACCGGAGAGATACGCCCTTCCTGCCAATCGTGCCAATGCTCGTCGGCCAGAATGAGCTCCCAGGTATCTTCGGCGGAAAGACTTTTGGCGGGCCGACCTCGCGTGTCACGGATGGCTGCGGCGATCGGCGCGAAAGCGCGCTTTAGATCCAGGCGCACGATCACGCGGCCAATATCAAAGATTATTGCTTTAGGTTGGGAAGCTGTGCGGTCGCCGAAGGGGGCGACGGTTCCTTCAGGCATGCGCGACTATTCCTGCGCTGATCGGCCAAGCGGCAAGGCGTCTGATCTCGAGATTCGGCGCGTTCGCGCACGCAGGGCGCCAATGAGGGCTGGAAGAAACGAGAGAATGATGACTACGGCGATGACCCAGTGGATGCGCTGGCCGATATTCGGAACCAGCGTGCCGAGGAAATAGCCCGTCAATACCAAGCCGGCGCCCCAGCAGCATCCGCCTACAACATCAAAGGCCAGATAACGCGAATAGCGCATCTGCGCGGCACCCGCCACGGGAGGGCAGAAGGTGCGTACGATGGGCATGAAGCGCGCCAGAATCACGGTCTTGCCACCGTATTTTTCGTAAAACGCCTGAGCACGTTCCAGATGGCGACGCTTGAAGAAAGTGGAATCCTGGCGGCCATAAAGCGCCTGGCCCGCACGCCGGCCAATCCAGTAGCCCACCTGATCGCCGGCAATCGCGCAGAGCGTGACCAAAGGGGCGAGAGAGCCGATTTTCAACGTCCCGGCAGCGCTAAACACACCCGCCGTCACCAGCAGCGAATCGCCCGGCAGGAAGAAACCCACAAACAGCCCGGTTTCGACGAACACGATCACGCATACCAGCAGGGTTCCTCCCCACTGGATTAGTCCCTGGACGTTGTAGAGGTTATGCAGAAGGCTTCGGATTAGTTCGAACATGCGGCGGCGGGTTCCCGCCGCGCCCCAACCGGTAAAACTTCGACCGGTAGATAGGAGCCAGCAGGTCCCAACTAATACGGTAGCAGAAAACCGCCGGATTTTGGGCACATTCCAGCCACCAGAGATTCAGCATGGCAACAAAGGAGAGCAGGCGCGCCGCGGAGATTATTTCCGCAACCCCTGTAACGCGCAACACCCTGGCACTGCCAGAGGCGATAGCTTCGATCAGGGGCCTTTCGAGCATGGATGCCGTCGCCATGGGCACATGATGGGTTCGGCGAGAGCAGGCGACAATCCACCCAAAGTACCGCCGCGGTGAACCGCACCGGCAGCGTGTGCCGGATCAACCAACAGTACCTTTTTCCCATAACTATGACGCCTGCGTACCATTGGCCGCGACTGCTCCGACACCCACAATGGCACCTGTTCGACGAGCAACTAAGAACTGCGGAGGGGGAGCACATGGAAAGCGCTTACGCAGTTTGGATTGGCCAGCCAGTGATCCTGCAGCTAGCGGCGGCGGATATACGCGTCCCGCTGCGCGGGATGATCATCGGGGAGACAGACGACTTTATTCGCTTTCGCGTAGAGCAAACCTGGGACATCGACATCTATAAGAGCATGATCCTGGCGGTGGAGCAGGACCGCTGGGCGCGCGTCCTGGTCAATTAGCGACGAGCGGCTGATGCGGGCACAAGTGATGGAATCGGAATCACGTGAACGGTCAGAGGGAAAGGTGAACGAAAGCCGGGCGGCTGCTTTGTTGGGCTTGAGCACACAGAAATTGCGCCGCCTTTCCGCGGAATCCGGGTTAGGCCAACTGGATCAAGAGAGCGGCGGCACCCAACTGATCTTCACCTATGCGGAATTATACCGGCTCTGCCGACTAGCGGCGGACAACGGAAGCTGAAACGACTTTACTCCGGCCCAGCACAACCCCCAAGAGGCCCCGGTTCCGGTACCCCCTGCCGGTCCCGGGGCCTTCCTTATTGCATAACGAATTGCATAACGACCTCACTGCCTTCCGCCTGCCAGACAGCACGGCCTTAGCGCCAGCTCTCGCCCGGAATTAGTTGACACATGCACGGGCGTCGCACAAACTGTGCGGCAAATCGCCCATGTCCGCCGCTCAGAACGCTGGCCGTAAAGCTCAGTTCCACGCCGTGGCCGCCGGATTTCTCGGCTGGACGCTGGACGCTTTCGACTTCTTCGTTGTCGTTTTCCTCTTCGATTCCCTGGCGGCGCAATTTCACGTCACCAAAGGAGACATCATCGCCACGGTCTCCTGGACGCTGCTCATGCGTCCGGTGGGCGCCGTGATTTTTGGGCTGCTGACGGATCGCTACGGCCGCCGCATTCCGTTGATCGCCAATGTCGTTTTCTTTTCGGTCGTGGAGCTTCTCTGCGGTTTTGCCCCGAATTTTACGGTCTTCTTCATTCTGCGAATTCTCTACGGAATCGGCATGGGCGGCGAATGGGGCGTAGGCACATCGCTCGTCATGGAGGCGACTTCGAGCCGCTGGCGCGGCGTGCTGAGCGGCATCCTGCAGAATGGATACGCGGTGGGATATCTGCTCGCCGCGGTTGCTTACCGCTTCGCCTTTCCCGCCTGGGGCTGGAGGCCGATGTTCTGGCTCGGCGGAATACCCGCTTTGCTGGCCTTCTACATCAGCGCCAAAGTGCCGGAGTCCGAAGCCTGGAAGCATCATCGCGCGCCCTCCACAGGTGCTGTCTTGCGGGCGGTGGGGCAGCAATGGAAGCTGTGCCTCTATCTCCTGCTGCTGATGACTTTCATGATGTTCCTGTCACACGGCACTCAGGACCTTTACCCCGACTTTTTGCAATCGCAGCATCACGCCGGCGTGGCCATTGTTTCCTACATCGTGATCCTGGGAAATATCGGCGCCATGCTCGGCGGCATTATTTTTGGCCAACTCTCGAATTCTGCCGGACGCCGCCTAAGCCTGATCGCAGCTTTGCTGCTTTCCCTGGCCGTCATCCCCTTGTGGGCCTTCGGAAGCTCGCTCACGATCCTGGCGATCGGCGCCTTTCTGATGCAGGTGGGTGTGCAGGGCGCCTGGGGAATCATCCCGGCGCACCTGAGCGAGCTTTCGGCCGATTCCACACGGGGGCTCGTTCCCGGGCTCGCTTATCAACTTGGAATTGTGCTGGCCGCGCGCACCCCGGTGGCGGAACATAACCTGAGCAACCGGGTCGGCTACAGCTGGGCGCTGGCGGGATTCGAAATCTTCACGATCGTGATTTTAGCCATTGCCGTGGCTGCGGGACCCGAGCGCCGCGGGCGCAGCTTTGTCGAGCGCGCTCCGGTGGAGACACCCGTCAGCGCGTGATCTGAATCCTTCTCCTCAAAAACTTACTCCTTAAACCTTACCTGTGGCGTTACGGGTTCGAACGGATTGACCGGATCAGGGGAGTTGGTCTAACCTTACCGGCCACAAATGGGCGGCGCGCGGCCCGCGAGGGTTCGGCAGCCGGCCACTCGGCCAAAAATCCGACTGCGGGCGCGAACTACCCGTAAGGCTATTGATCCAGGTCGGCAGTTTGGAATAGGTGGCAGGCGATTGGCTCGAATCTCCTTGCCCGTCGGCGAGTAGCTCCAGCTGCTCACCCGGAGGTTCGGGCCATGGAATTTTCGATTGGCCGATCTGCATTCCTTCCAAAGTTTTTTCTGTGCGTATGCGTGTGCTTTAGCACCACTCTGCTGATTGCCGCTGATCAGCCCCAGGAGCAGAAGTCACTTCCGGCGGCGCAGTCCGCCGAAGGGCCATCTCAAATCGTCATTCCCGGCCCTCTCAAGCCTTTCCTGCGGATGGCTGCGATCAGCCAGCAAGTTGCGCCAGAGGAAGTGCTTCCGTTGCTGGCACGCAACGTGGTGATCGATGGCTATCGGGGCGCGCCAGATAAGGATCCGAAACCCACCGAATTCCTTATTCTGCTGAAACGATACTTGCAACAAGCCAAAGAGCTGCAAACACTCGCGGGGGCACAGCAAGTGATCCGCGTGAGCAACTGTAGTGAAGCAGAAGCGCCACTCGCAATTATCGGTTACCGGCTGAAGCAGGGGTGCGGACCGCAGAGCGAGTTGGAGGCTGCCGATCCTGAGCGCGCGTTCATAGCCAACGATTCCGGTTTTCCTATTGTGGATTTCGAGGAGGCCCTGCGCGAATCCAAGCCGTTTGTCTATCCCTATCCTTCTTCGCCGGTGCCATTGATCTTCAGAACCGAGGATTGGAAGGCCATCGCGAAGAACGGCGAGAACGCAAATGGCGACTTCACCACCGCACTGATCAACGATCCCATGCAGGCGCGTATGTATTGGGCGCTCGCGCGCATGGATAGCGAAACGCGCGAATTTCTGAGACAAAAGCCGGGATTGCCGAAGCTGGCGCCCTTTACTCCCCTGCTCGACTTTTATGGCGCGGAACTCTCCATTCACGGGGGCCGCGTGGTGGTGCCCGGGGGGACGGGCGCAGAACCGGCCTGGAAGCAACTGGTCGGCGCGAGCCCGGACTCGCCCGAGGAATTCCTGAACAAGTTGTGGTTACGAGATGAAGGATGGCTGGCGGCTTATTTCGACACGCTTTCCCGCCTCAAGCAAAGCCAACTCGCTTATTTCACCGATGCGCGCAGGCTGCCGCGTTTCTATCAGGCTCTCCGCGGGAACGACCCTCATCCCGGGCCCGCCAAGTTCCTGGTATTTCGTCCCAATCCCGGGCTTTCGCTACTGGTGACGCGACTTCAGTTAAATTCCAAGGACGAGCCGCTCATTCCCGGCAATGTTCAGGTCTGGAAGGATATCGTGCGCCGGCAGTCCACTTCGAAAGTAGCCGCAGAGTGGGCCCACAAGGCCGGAGGCTGGAACACTTCCGAGCAAGTTGTGGAGGGGATGTTCGGACTTACCAGGGCGCTCAACAGCAGCCCGCTGCAAATTTTCCTTACCGTTTCGGAAATTGACCGAAGCCGCCCTGCCGATAGACGCCTCAGCCCGCAAACCGTGCGCCTGCTTGCGGACAAATTCGCGAAGTTCAACGACCAGTATCTGATCTTCTCCGAATTCCACGAGCTCGACGATGCCGCTATCGCGCATTTTCTGACTGTGGCCGAAGAGCTCGACCGCATTCCCGATCGCACCGTGCGGGCCAATGCCATCGGCATCTTGCAAGCCAACATCGGCCTGTGGGAGATCCTGGCGCGACAAGGACAAATTCCCGCCGCGAGTCTGAACGACTCCTGGCAAGGATTGCTGAATCCTTTTTCTCACGCGGCCACGTCCGTGCAAGTTTACGATGCGGGGCGCGCGTCGTTGACGGAAGTGGTTCATGACGCGACAGGTTCTTCGAACCTTTCCGAAAATGAGCTGGTCGCTGTGCTCGCCGGACCCGAGCAATCCAGCGCCGATGGCAGGCAGGTGCGGCAACTGCTGGCTAACCGTATGCGCGCGGTGATGGAGTCGCAGCGGCTGGCCTCGCTGGACACGCTCTTTTCGCTCGGCAACGGCTTGAATCAGTTGTCACAGGGGAAGACGACCTCGGAGGCCCTGGTTCCTTTGGCCAACGAGCTACGGGAATTCGAGATGCCGCGGCCGTTGTTTACCAATCGCGAAAGAACGGCGTGGGCCGGCGGCCTTTATGACAATCGCAATGCCGAGTTGAAGACAGGGCGAACACTCGCTCAGATCATCCAGTCCCCGCGCACTCCGCAGGAACCGGCCGAGGCTCGCGGGCAGCTCGCTGCATTCCTGAGAGACACCCTGGTGGGGCTGAACTATGCCTACTACGAGCCACCCGGCGCTCAAATGCTCCACAATAATCCCCTCTTCGTTCGCTACCATGATTTCGCCGGGCTGACCGTCGTATCGTCCGATCAAGCCTGGCATACCCCGCTGCTATTCGGCCGCGGCTGGGCGGCGGGAGGCGGAGCGCATTTGGTGGGATCGCTTGCCGATCTGCCTTACGTGCTTGCCGAAACGGAACAGGATTTCATCGTTCCAGAAAACGTGCAGGCGCTCGTTTGGGAAGACCTCGTCCCCAGCCTGCTCACCAGCGCCATCCTTCCGCGCTGGTGGCGTGTGACGCCCGTTGAATTGCACGCCGTCACGCTTTACCAGCGTACCGGCGAAGAGCTGCTTTCGGCCTCGGGCGAGAATGCCGATTTGCGGCAGCGCGTGCTGGACATTCTTTCCGATCGAATTCTGCCTCAAAAACAGGAGCTGATCGGAAATGAGCTGCGTGCCGGCGCCGTGCAGCAGGTTCTGGCCGAGGTCACGCCGGCGGAGAGTTTTTATCTGACGGCGGAATTCCGGCGGCGCTACCCCGGGGAGAACAGCTACTGGCGCGCGTCGGGCAGGGAGCTGGAATCGCTGGCCAGCCGAAATCCCGATGAAGTCGGTTGGGAGCGGCTCTCTCAGGACTTTGGTGTGCCGCATCCGGCCCTGGCGCAAACCTATGCTCGCGAGTTGCTGAACGTTAAGCCATTCCCGGCGATCATGGGATATTCCAGCCGGCTTATGGCGGAGTCCTGGGAATCCAACAATCTCTATTGGGCTCGCCTGGCGGACGAATTGGGTTATTCGCCGGTGATGCTGAATCGCTTGGTTCCGGAATTGACGCATCGAATGATCGAGAAGATCTTTGCCACGCACTTTGAAGATTGGCCGGCGGTGCTACGCGCCATGAAGCAAACGGGCGAAGAATTCCGGCAGGGAAAGGTCGCCCCGTTGCCGAAGAGCGCGGTCGCTTCTGGTTTTTAGTTTTTACAATTGCGAGAAGGCATATCGAGTTAATATTCGCCCGGCCAGTCCCAGGCGCCTCGGAGGGATGATGAGAGGACATCAGTTAATCGCAGCGTGCGTCGCTCTATTCCTAGCTCTCGGGCTCAGTTTCAGGGTACACAGCCAGGAAAGCGCCCCGCCTCCGCCTGCTCCCAATTCATCGGACATCGATAATGATACGGTTTTCCGCGTGAACGTCGATATGGTGCAGTTGAACGTGGCGGTCACCGATAAAAAAGGGAACTATGTGACCAGCCTGCGCCCCTCGGACTTTGAAATTGTCGAGGACACGATTACGCAAAAGCTGGCCACGTTTGAAGAAGGAAACCAGGAGCCCATCATGCTCCTGAATTCCTCTCAGCAGGCTTCGGCGCCCAGTCCTTCCGATTCGAGCGGTGGCGATTCGGGGACGGCTGCGGCATCGAAGCAGATCAACTCGTCAGGCGCGAATGTGTTTATTCTTTTCGACACTAGCAACTACATGTACCGGGGTTTTGTTTTCGCGCAGGATGCCATTTCCGATTTCGTTCGCTCGCTCGATCCCAGCTCAAAAATTGCTTTTTATTCTTACAGCCGGGACGTGGCCCGCGACGCTTTGCTCACTGCGGACCGTTCGCAGGTATTGCGCGGCGTGCGCACTACGGTGGCCGGCGCCGATGCCGCGCTCTATAACGCGCTATTGCTGGTCCTCAGAGATGCGGGCCAGTACACCGGGCGCAAGGTGATCGTCGTTTTCTCCAACGGTCCGGACAACGCCAGCATGGTTCCTCCCGAAGGCGTGGGAGAGCTGGCGCAATCAGAAGGCATCCCAATCTATATGATCAGCACCCGGGAAACGAACAAAGATCCCATGAGTACGGCGGTATTCGAGCGCATGAGCGCGAGCACGGGCGGGCAGGCCTACTTTGCGAAGAACTGGAAGGAACAAGAACAGGCTTTCGAGTCCGTTCGCGACGATCTCTCCCACCTGTATGCTTTGAGCTATTATCCTCAGCCAAATCCGAATCGCGGCTGGCGCACGATCACCGTGAAGCTGGTCGGCGAGAAGGCGAAAAACTTCCACATCCGAACGAGAAATGGATACCGGCCGAGGCCGACCGGTTTTTCGCCCGATACGCCTGGGGATACCGCACTGGCCCGCTAAACAAGCTGGGGCTAAAGTTCGAACTGAATGCGTGACCTTCGCTTTTGCGAAAAGGGAACGGCCGGTTCCTCTCCGTGCAGATCTTCTCTTTAGTTTTGGTGTTTAGTTCTGGGGGATTTCCAAGGCCTTCGTCAATTTGAAATTAAGTGTGGTCTCGGCCGCGATTGTGATGTCCCGATTGCCTGTCATCGCCGAACCCGCCAGCCCGGCTCCGCCACCGGCGCCGGCTCCGATGGCAGCGCCTTTGCCGCCTCCGGCGAGCGCGCCGATCAGCGCTCCGGCGCCGGCACCGATGCCAGTGCCAATCGCGGTACGCTCTCCGCGGCCTTTGCTCGCTTCACTGAACGTGCTGGTATGGATTGTGTAATTCTGGCTCCCGACTTCGAGGGATGTGAGCGTGATGCCCAGCTCAGCACTGCCTTTGAATTTGCCTGCCGATTTCGCTTGGGTCACCCGCCCAGAAATTCTCGCGCCTTTCGGAATCACGCCGCGCCCATCGATGATGATGGGATCCGCGAGAGAAGCTGCCACGCGCGCTCCAGCGTCGGCGTCCTTGGAGCTCACCGATTGGTCCACGATGACGCTAAGGGTGGTTCCGGCCGGGATGACGATGGGAGGCGCCTGTTCCTGCTTGGGCGGCGCGGCCTGGTCCGCGGCAGGGTTGGCGCTATTTGCAGCGGCGCTTGGATTGCTGCCGGATTGCGAAGAACCACAGCCAAACGAGGCAACCAGAGCGATGACACAAATCCACGGCGAGAAGCTTACTCGAGGCATTTCTTTTGTGACCTCCGATAATTTCGGGGCTAGTAGGAGGAACATATCAAGCTGATACTGTATTGCGTTAGCATATTTTCGGTATACGGTGCCCAACAATGCATGTAACCGTGTATCGACGCTTTGCTTGAAGGGACACATCCTTGATGCAGGTTAAAGGGACACATGCTTGATTGAGCGTGAGCCTGGAGGCTGAAAATGGCTCGTAAAGTGATTTATATTGTCGGAGGCGTCGTTGTCGTTCTGGTGCTGGTAGCGGCGCTGCTGCCCTTCGTGATCGATGCCAATCGATTCCGTCCAGAAATCGAATCTTCGTTGAATAGCGCTTTAAATCGCAAAGTTGATATTGGAAATATCCGCCTGTCGATCTTTTCGGGCGGAGTCACCGTGGACAATATCGCCATATCGGACGATCCGTCTTTTAGCAACGGTCCATTTCTGAAGGCCAAATCGCTCAGCGTGAATTTGGAATTGCTTCCGCTGATCTTTTCGCGGGCCATTCACGTCACGGGTTTGACCATCGACCAGCCAAGTGTGACGCTGCTGCGCTCCCCGGCTGGAACCTGGAACTTCTCCACCCTGGGAGCAAACCAAACGGAAAGCAAAAATGCCAGCGCGGCGAGCCCGGCTCCCAGCGGCAACTCCAGTTCCAGCACGGATCTTTCCGTGCGGACTTTTTCCCTGAAGAACGGAACGATGGTCGTCGGAAACACCGGCAATAATGCGCGGACGCATACCTACGACCAAGTGAACATCAAGGCCTCGGATCTCTCGTACACAACGCAGTTCCCATTCGAGATGACCGCAAGAACTCCGGGCAACGGCACGATCAAACTCACGGGCAAGGCAGGACCGCTGAATGCGCAGGACAGCGCTGCCACACCTTTGAACGCAAGCGTGGATATTAAAAATCTGGATGTGAAGCAGACCGGCTTCATCGAACCTTCCGCCGGAATCGGGGGCGTTGTCGATTTCAGCGGCTCATTGAATTCTGACGGACATACGGCGACTTCCACCGGCAAAGTCATGGCAACACACCTGCAACTGGTTCCCGCGGGATCGCCCGCCGCTCAGCCCGTGGACGTCGATTACGAAGCCACCTACGAATTGAAGCCGCAGACCGGCGATCTGAAGCGGGGCGCCGTGCACATCGGCAAAGCTGCCGCCGATCTCACCGGCAACTTCAACAACTCCGGACCAGTCGCAGCGGTGCAAATGAAGCTGACCGGACAGAATATGCCCGCTTCCGATTTGGAGTCTGTGCTGCCGGCGTTGGGAGTGACGCTTCCCTCGGGAGCATCCCTCAAAGAGGGCAGTCTGAACGCGAATCTGGCGATCACCGGTCCCGTGGATAAGCTGGTAATCACCGGGCCGGTCAACCTATCAAACGCGAAGCTGACCGGCTTCGATCTTGGGTCGAAGATGGGTTCGCTCTCCGCGCTTACCGGCATGAGCAAGAGTGTGGGCGGCGACACGGAGATTCAAACGTTCAGCAGCGATGTTCGCGTCGCGCCGGAGGGCATTCGTTGCGACAATCTCAATGTGGTGGTCCCGTCGATCGGCGCAATGACGGGAAACGGCACCGTATCCCCGGACAAGAAACTCGACTTCAAGATGATCGCGCATCTTGGCCACCAGAGCGCTCCGACAGGTCAAACCACCCTGGCCAAGGCCTCCGCGGGCGGCGGAGGCATACCGTTCAGGGTTGAGGGCACGGCCTCCAATCCTCAAATTGTTCCCGACGTAGGAGGAATGGTCGGCGGGCTCGCAGGCGGGCTTACGAACGGCGCCAAGTCTGCAATTCCGTCGAGTGGCAAAGACCTCGGACAAGCCGCCGGTAAGCTCGGCGGCCTTTTGGGGGGAAAGAAATAGCCGCAGCAATAAGCCGGCCGCGCTCGAAATTTGGCAAGCTAATGCGCGGCTGGCAAACCCCTGCTGATTATCGCGTCGCCGCAGTTCTGCGATGCTCGCGGGCCAACTGAAAAGAGCGTTCCAGGAGCGCAATCGCCGTCTCCACGTCTTCCTCCGATTTCAGGAAGAGGCTGACCCAACCCGAATTCGGCAAGATATGGTGCGGTTCCGCCTGGCCCGCCGCGACGATCTCGTTGCGCACGGCCTTGGGAAAGGGAATATCGACGAGCGCGTCGCCGTGAATGTGGCCCAATTCGCGTTTCCCTAGGCGGAATTCCTGGCCGCCATAGCGGTGCGGCCGAATCTCGACCTCTTCCCAGCCACCTACCGCGGCAATGATTCGCTTCTGCGCGCCTGCAACTGCCATTGCTTTACGCTCCCATCCGTTTATTCTACTCTTTATGAGCGACGCGGACGCTTCTCTCAATTCAGGCCCTTCACCGGCGGCTTCGCCTCCCCGGCCGGTAGCTGAAAAGCCAACTTCGGAAGAATTCTCCCGCCTGCGGCTGCGCCGGTTCTGGCCGTTGCTGGCCGTGGTTCAATCGATCTTGCTTCTTGCGAACTGGTTCCTCTACGCGACGTGGATCAGCTTCCATCCTTCGCTCGATCCCACGACGCACGCCATCCTGCGAATCGCATTCCTGGTGGCTGCGGTGAGCTTCGTCGCCGCATCGGTGCTGGCGTGGAACTATTTCAACTCCGTCGTGCGCATCTTTTACGTGATCACCGCGGTTTGGGTGGGGCTGATGACCTTTGGCCTCTTTGCGGCAGCGGGATGCTGGGTTGTGCTCGCGGTGGCGAGGCTGGCGGGGCTGCAGATCGCGCCCAATCAAATCGCAGATGCGCTTTTTGCGGCGGCATTCGTTGTGGGGCTTTACGGCCTGATCAATGCGGCGCGCGTTCGCGTAAATCGAATCACAGTTAAGCTGCCGAATTTGCCAAGCGCCTGGCGTGGACGCGTGGCCGCGCTGGTGAGCGACACGCATCTGGGCCATATCCGCAACGTCGGATTCATGCGGCGAATCGTAGCCAGGCTGAATGGGCTGCGGCCGGACGTCGTGTTGATCGCCGGCGATATGTACGACGGCACAACGGCCAACGTGGAAGCTTTGGCTGAACCTCTGGCTGCGCTCTCCGCGCCGCTGGGCGCATTCTACGTGACCGGCAATCATGAAGAGTTCACCAGCCGCGATCAATATCTGGAAGCTGTCTCGAAGGCCGGCGTTCGCGTGCTGAACAACGAGAAAATCGAGCTCGAGGGGCTGCAAATCGTGGGAGTGCACTACCGCGAATTCGTCGATCCCGGAGCGTTTTCGGGCCATCCTGCGAAAGGCCTCGATCACAAGCGAGCGCGCGAGCGTGCTGGTGGCACATGCGCCCCATCGGCTGAGCATCGCCGAGGAGGCGGGAATTTCGCTTCAGGTTTGCGGACATACGCACGGCGGGCAGTTCCCGCCGGCCAGCTGGATCGCCTCCCGGATTTATGGCGCTTATGTTCATGGGCTCCATCGCTTCGGCCGGATGCTCGTCTTTACGAACTGGGGCGCCGGAACCTGGGGGCCTCCCTTCCGCGTGGGGACGAATGCCGAAATCGTGCTGATTGAATTCGAGGAATCCTGATGGCCACCCCCCGGCCATTTTTCGTAAGTGCGTATTCTAAATGGCTTATCCGGTGATCGTTTAATGCCGCCCCGGCAGCCCAGCCAGGAAGGCACCCGATCGCCCCCGAAATTGACACTGAGGACACGGAGGCACAGAGTCCACAGAGAGAGGATAACGAAACCAAAAGCCTCAGGTCTCCCGCCCGGGAAAGAATGGGCGGGACGACCTGAGCTACAAGACGGGCTGGAACCTATAAAACCGGCTGAGCGGCAAAGGGTGCACTCCCCTCTACATTTTTTGGCGTAAGTGTTCATTTCAGGAGGCTTTAACCCGTTTGTTTTGGAAGTGCTGATTGTAAAAGGCTTAATTTCCTCGATTCCGCAAGTGTTGACTTCACAAAACTTACGCTTTGCACTGCTCAGAGGCTCCGAACCTCGTGCGAAAACAGTGCCCCGCAGAATCGTCCGGGGCGCAAAAAGCAGAGCCTCGAAAGGGGAAGCTTCATGCGCGGTGACGTAGGCGCGGCGGGACGCTGTGGCCGGTACGGATGCCGGGCTGAAGCGCCTTCGCAGCTCAGGACGAGCACGGCGCTACGTTAGAGGCGAAAGGGTTTCGGGTCGGGCTGGTAATCGAACCAATGAAATGGAAAATGGCTGCCATTTCATTCGAACTGACGGCATCTGGGAGTTCGGTCGGTCGAGGAGGGTTAATTTTTTGCTGACAGTCCGCAACACCGCGACGACGCCTGCGCCTTGAGATTTTCAACAGAAGCGCGCCCAAACCTATCGGGCAGGCCCCCCGAGACTTCACGTAGAACAGGCGTATATCTATTTTACCGCGAGGGTCAACCCTATCAGGCGATCTGATGGCTGCTCGGAGGCCCCTGTCTCCCGGTGTAGAAAAGCGAATACTGTTAAATTGCTCCGAGGTAAGGTAACTAAATTGGTGCTCGCAGAATGTATTCTCCGCGGCCAATGAACTCTGCGAGGCCTAGGTCTCGAAGCACCTGAAGTTGTTGGCGTATTTTGGGGCGTACGTTGTGATTGTGGGGATGATTTCCCTGTAGCTCATCCTCAAATCTGTAAACGTCCTTGAGCGTAAATCGCGCCTTGCCCAAGCGGCGAGCTACGTTTAGGACGTCCAAGGTCCAACCTCTCACTGCGGGTGGAATTTTGGCAAGGCTACGTGTGCGTGCGAACTCTTCTCGGACTCGGCCTTGGGGAACCGGCAGCCCGGCCGAAACCATGGCGATCTTTCCGTCTAATGGTATTTGACCC
Organism: uncultured Acidobacteriota bacterium; assembly: GCA_963761945.1. Classification (GTDB taxonomy): domain Bacteria; phylum Acidobacteriota; class Terriglobia; order Acidiferrales; family UBA7541; genus Palsa-189. The sequence goes on from CAVXIM010000008.1 coordinate 194,781, forward strand.
AGAAGAATGTTACAGCCCACCCAACCGGCACGGCGCGCTTCTGGTCTCAAGGGCTTGCGCTTTTCAATGGCGCTCTCGGAAAAGAAAAACCTAGGCACTAGCAGGAGGTTCCGTACAAGCCAATCCACCGAGTATTGCAAGACGAGAAAATTAGGAACATCGTCAGCCCGAATCGATCGGAGCATAGACTCATAGCCGGCATCGACAATTTTCCTCGGATTCCAATTCTTTAGACTCTTGAGCTGAAAAAGCTGCCTGCACTGTGGGCAGACAAAGTCAATCGCCGGTGCGTTGACTTTAGATGGGGACAGCCTATCAGAGGTGCAAGCTGGACAATATAGTTCGCGAACGCACCACTCTTCAGTGAGTACACGCGCAATCTGAGACCCGGACTTATAGCTCGAAGCTAATTCACACCTACACTGAAGGTTCATTCCGGGAGAACCAATAATTATTGTTCGATGTCGATATCTTCGCTATCGCAGGGTTCGATTTCAGCGCGGCAAGTTGGACATGTGTCATTGCACTGACAACTCCACTCAGCGATCCATGACGTGCCATCATATGGGCAGCAGTAATAGTTTCGAAATCCACGTTCTTCAGGTACTCTCGGCGAGACGGCACTGATGCTTCTGTCAATCTTTCCTGCCATTGGGTTACCGAACTATACCAGAATGCTTTCTTCGAATCTGTAGCCCGCTGCGGGGCTAGTAGGCGTAGGCCTTGAGGAAGACGAAGACGGCGACGCCGGTGACGGAGACGTAGAGCCAAATGGGGAAGGTGAAGCGCGCGATTCGGCGGTGCATCGCGAAGCGGCCGGTGAGCGAGAAAAAGAACGTGGTGATCACCATGGGCAGCGCGACGATGGAAAGGATGACGTGGCTGGCCAGGATCGACAGGTAGAGCGTGCGCACCGGGCTGTGTCCGGGGAAAATCGTGTCGCCGTGCATCGCGTGGTTCACGATGTAGCTGACCAGGAAAATAGAAGAGAGTGTTAAGGCAACCAGCATGCTCGCGCGATGCGCTTCCCGATTGCGATGTTTGATGAAATACAATCCCGTGCAGAGCGCGATCGCGCACAATCCGTTGAGAAGCGCGTTGAGGGCCGGCAAAAACATCCAGCGCCCGGCGAAATCGGCGGAAGCGTGGTGCACGTAGAGCAGCCAGAGCAGGAACGACACGGCCAGGCCGCTGACTACAACGATCGCTCCGACGACTGGGCGCGGACTGATTCCTGCCTGTTCCATGCCAACAATTAAATCATAAAAATGCGCGCGTAACTCATGGCGCGGCGAGAGCGACAATACACTTTGAGCGGGCCGGTCGTTTTGACGCAAATTCGTTCTGACACAAATTCGGGCCGACGCAAATTCAGGGCGGACACGAATTCACCTGGCAGCGGACCCGACGATTACGTAAAAGTTGGCCCAGGCGGCGAGCACGGTCATGTGTCACCTGGACCGGTATTGTTCGTCGCTGACCTGTTCCATCCAGTCGACAACTTTGCCGTCGCGCTTTTCCTGAATGGCGATGTGCGTCATGGCCGTGGTTGGCGTTGCGCCATGCCAGTGCTTCTCGCCGGGCGAGAACCAGACCACATCACCGGGCCGGATCTCCTCGATCGGACCTCCCCAACGCTGTGCCAGGCCGGAGCCAGCCATGACGATGAGAGTCTGACCGAGCGGATGCGTGTGCCATGCGGTACGCGCGCCCGGCTCGAAGGTAACGCTGGCGCCTTGAACAAGCGCCGGATCGGGCGCCTGAAAAAGCGGATCGATCCGCACGGTGCCAGTGAACCAGTCCGACGATCCTTTGACAGAAGGCTGCGAGCCAATTCTCTTGATGTCCATTTTCTGAATTCCTTCAGTTGACTTTGGTCATTCTATTTCCCGTACAAGGGCTTTCCCGTACAAGGGCAAGTCGCGCGTTGCTCCTGCATTGTACGGAGCATTCGAGCCATACGAAACTCTCGTGTTTGCCCGGCGATGGTGGAAGATGATGCTAATGGCACGCGGTACTCGTGGAGAAGACATGCGCATCTGAGTCTTCGCATTCCAAATGATCATGCAGCAGAACGGAGATTGACATGGCGACCGAAACGGCAAAAGTGGCGACTGGAACCGCAAGAGTTGTTCGCTTCCACACGGTAGGCGGACCGGAAGTATTGAAGATTCAGGATGAACCAATTCCCGAGCCGGGGAAAGGCGAAGTTCGGCTGAATGTGAAAGCCATTGGGCTGAACAGGGCGGAGGTGATGTTCCGCAGGGGACAATACCTGGAATCTCCCGGCCTGCCGTCAAAGCTCGGTTATGAGGCGGCGGGCGTGGTGGCGGCGGTGGGGCCGGATGTGGACAAGAGCTGGCTGGGGAAGAAGGCCAGCACGGTGCCGGCGTTTCTTATGACGAACTACGGTGTATATGGCGAAGTGGCGATTGTTCCGGCCAGCGCGCTGGCGGTCTATCCGGAGAATCTGTCGCCGGAAGAGGGCACGTCGATCTGGATGCAGTATCTGACAGCGTATGGAGCGCTGATCACGTACGGGCAGATTAAAAAAGGCGACTTCGTAATTATTACGGCGGCCAGCAGCAGCGTGGGAATTGCCGCCATTGAAATGGTGAAGGCGGAAGGCGCGATCAGCATCGCAACCACGCGAAGCTCCAAGAAGAAAGCCACGCTGACAGAGGTGGGAGCGACGCACGTGATTGCGACCCAGGAAGAAGACTTTCTGGCGCGGGTGAAGGAAATCACGGGTGACAAAGGGGCGCGCGTGATCTTCGACCCCATTGGGGGCAAAGGCGTCGAGTTGCTGGCCAAGGCCGCGGCTTTTCAGGGAACGATCTTCGAGTACGGAGCGCTTGCGCCCGAGCCGACACCGTTTCCTTTATTTACTGCGTTGAGCAAAGGGCTGTCGGTTCGTGGATACACGCTCCGGGAGGTGTTTGCCGACCCGAAACTGAGGGCGAAGGCGCAGCAGTATGTTTTCGATCACCTGAAGGCGGGCGACTTCAAGCCGCGCATAGACCGCGTCTTTCCGCTGGAGAAGATCGTGGAAGCGCACCGCTACATGGAGTCGAACGAGCAGATTGGCAAAATTGTCGTGACGGTGTAGCAAATTCGCGGGGCTAGAGCGACATCCACCGCGACAAGAAGAAGTAGAAGACGAGGGAGATGAGGACGAGATAGGCGAGCATGATCAGGGTCCAGCCCATATTGTGGCGGATGACCTGGCCTTCGCTGCGCACCAGCTTGCTGGTGGAAACGCCGACACTGGCCGTTTGCGGCGCGATGGGTTTTCCCACTTCCGCGCCAACGGAATTGAAGGAGGGCAGGAGCAGGATCGGCAGATTCAAAAGATTGCCGGTGAGCGCCTGCACCGGGCCGAACATGGCGTTGGTCGCGGCGTTGCTGCCTGAGAGCGCGACGCCGATCCAGCCGAGAATCGGCGCCAGGACAACGAAAAACACGCCGATCTTGGAGAGTCCGTAGGCCAGCGAATTGGCCATTCCCGTGAACACAAAAACATAAGCGAGGGCGAAGATGAAAAAAGCCACCAGCAGCGCGCCCCACATCTGCTTGAACGTTTTGGAAAAAACCTGACGGAGGAGCTGCAACGGCGGGCGCAAGATGAGCAGGAGCACGATCCAAGACACCAAAATCGAGGTGCCGCCGGCAAAGGGAGTGAAGTTGAAAACCGACTGGATGGGCTTCTGCGTGACCGAAGAGTTGGCCGAGACGGCCCAGCGGAACCAACTGACGGCAGTCAGATGCGACCACGGACCAGTCCAGGAGACGACGACGGCGATCAGCACGATATAGGGGAACCATACGGAGAGCGCCTCTGCCGGCGAGCCCAGGTCGAAGGAAGCCGCAGCGGGCGCGTTTTCCGCGAGTGCCAAGGGGGCGCCACCGAAGCCACGAATCGTTTTCGGCCGCCAAACCTTGACCAACAGGAAGAGAATCCAGAAAGAGACCAGCGCCCCGCTCAAATCCGGCAGATAGGGACCCAGGTAACGCGCCACCGGCCACTGGCCGAGGACGTAAGAAAGAGAGCCCACGATGGCCAGCGGCCAGGCTTCGATCATTCCATCCCATCCACTCACCAGATAAATCAAAATCCAGGGAGGGAGCAGGGCCAGAACGGCAACGATGCTTCCGACGGAAGCGGAAAGCGCCATCAAGGGAAGGCCGGTCACGGCGGCGAGGCCCAGAATCGGCGCTCCGAGCGCGCCGTAAGAGACGGGGGCATTGTTCGCCAAGGCGGCGACACGGATCGCGTCCAGGTCCGCGATTCCCAAGCCGACGAGAATGGGCACGACGACGGCCCACGGATAACCGAATCCCACCAGTCCTTCGAGGAGAGCGCCGAAAGCCCAGGCCAGCATGATCGTTTGGATCCGGATGTCGGCGGTGGCGTGGTGAATCATCCACTTTTTGAATCTCTCGAACAGCCCCGTGAGCACCAAGGTATTGAAGATGATCAGGCCCCAGAACGTGATCCAGTCGATGGCCCAAAAGCCGGTGAGACCGCCGTAGAAGTAAGATTTCAGCGTGGTCACCCCAGGCGCGTGCCATACCAAGATGCCGAGAAGAAGGGTAACGACCCCTCCGATGATCGTGGCGAGCCAGGCGGTGAGGCGCAGCGCAGCCAGCATGTAAAGCAAGGCGACGAACGGGACCATGGCGACAAATACGGTGAGCCACAAATTCCCTAACGGATTGAGCGTCTGCTGGAACATGTTGGCGCCGATCTCCTTTCAATCCGCCTAACACCAGAGTCGATGTGTGTCAGAGGGCCCGACTGATCGGTTTGGCGGTCAACGTTATAACTTCCCGAGGCACACAAGTACAAGCAGGCATGTCGGGAAACCGCCGGTATGCCGGAACAGGAGAGATTCTTCGCGCGAGGCGCGCTCAGCCCAGGCGCGGCACACCGCGCGGGGCCTCTGGCTACAGTGCTGAAAGGCGCGAGCTCATGAGAGATTCTTCGGTCGCCGAAGGAGAAGCCGCGCACAAAAGATGTGCGCGGCGGCGACCTCAGAATGACAAAAAGAGCAGAAGCCTGCGTGCGCAGCCAGGAGTGGCTGTGCCAGCAAAGAGGCGCTAGTAAAAGCTGTCTCGCCCTGTCCTTGGCGAGCATTCCTGTGCGGAGGCGCAGATGTGTTAATCTCGCGTCTTTCGTCTGGCAGTCGAAGCGAGAGATGAATGGATCGTCCCAAAATACTGGTCACGCATCGCTTGTTCGAAGGGCCGCGGGCGAAGCTCGAAGAACTTTGTGAGGCGGAATATTGGAGCGATTCGGAACGACCGCCGCGAGCTGAAGTTCTGCGGCGCGTGGCGGACAAGGACGGCTTGATCTGCCTTCTCACGGAAAAAATCGATGACGAGCTTCTGAGCGCGGCGCCGCGTTTGCGGACCGTGGCCAATATTGCCGTGGGATTTGACAATATCGACGTGGACGCATGCACGCGCCGGGGCGTGGCGGTGAGCAACACGCCCGGCGTGCTCGATGAAACCACCGCGGATTTTGCGTGGACCCTGCTGATGGCGGTCGCGCGGCGCCTGATTGAAGGCGATGCGCTGTGCCGGTCCGGGCAGTGGAAAGGCTGGAACCTCGATCAGCTGGTTGGCGGCGATATCTGGGGCAAAACGCTCGGCATTCTGGGCTTCGGGCGCATCGGTCGGGCAGTCGCGCGTCGCGCGAGCGGCTTTGGCATGCGCGTGATTTACAACGACGCGGTTCGCGCGCCCAGTGAAATCGAAAGCGAATTGAGAGCCGAGTATATGGAGCGCGACGCCGTTTTGCGCGAGGCCGATTTTTTGAGTTTGCATGTGCCTCTGCTGCCGGAGACGCGCGGCCTGATCGGTCCGCGCGAGCTGGCGCTGATGAAGCCGACCGCGTTCCTCATCAACACATCGCGGGGGCCGGTGGTGCAGGAAGCCGCTCTGATTACGGCACTCGAGCGGCGGCAGATTGCCGGCGCGGCGCTGGACGTCTTCGAGCGCGAACCGCAGATCGGCCACGGCTTGCTGCGGCCGAATGTGGTGCTGGCGCCGCACCTGGCGTCGGCTTCGCTCGAAACGCGCACGCGCATGGCCATGATGGCGGTGGAGAACACCATCGCTTTCTTCGAGGGCCGCCGTCCGCCAAACATTGTGAATCCGGATGTATGGAAGAAGTGAAAAAGGAGGGACCTGTGCCGGCCTTGACTCGCAATAATCCCAAATTGACGCTCGAAGGCGCGCAGCTGGTGCTCAACGCTGCACAAGCGCGCGCCGTGGAGATCAAAGTTCCCATGGATATCGCCGTCGTCGATGACGGCGCCCATCTGCTCGCCTTTGCGCGCATGGATGGAGCGAAACTTTCGTCCGTGGAGATTGCCATTCGAAAAGCGCAGGGCGCAGCCATTCGGCGGCTCCCCACCGCGCCTGCACGTACCGGAGACGAGGTCAACGTGGTGCTCTCCATGGGACTTGCCCTGGCCACTCAGGGACGCCAAATACCGGTGCGCGGCGGCCTTCCTTTGCTGGTGGAAGGCATTTGCGTCGGGCGCGATCGGCGTCAGCAACGGCACCGAGGACCAAGACGTCGACGTGGCCCAGGCCGGCGCCCGCGCGCTCGAACGTGTCTGACCTGAAGCAACTCGCGCGCGAAATCTTCCAAGAAACGCTCGCAGGCATCGACATTCCCCTGGCCATGCGCCAAAAACTGGCGCGCGCCGGGACGCGTATCGATTTCGAAGGCGAGGCCATCGATCTCGCCGCCTACGAACGCATCGCCGCCATTGCGATTGGCAAAGCATCGGTGGCCATGGCGCGCGGATTTGCCGAGCTTCTCGCCACGGACTTTGCTTTTGAGGGAATTCTGGTTGCACCGCATGAAAGCGTGGCTGAAGTGCGGGGATTTCGGGCCATGGGGGCGGCCCATCCGATTCCCGACGAACACAGCATCGCCGCGGCCCGGGCGATCATCGATCTGCTTTCGCACTGCGATTCGCGCACGCTGATATTTTTTTTGCTTTCGGGCGGCGGATCGTCGCTCGTGGAATTGCCGCTTGATCCCAGCATTGGCCTGGATGATCTCCAGGGACTGAATCGCCTGCTCGTCAGCTGCGGCGCTTCGATTGGCGAAATCAATGCGGTGCGGAAGCATCTATCCGCGGTCAAAGGCGGGCGCCTGGCTGCGCTGGCGCCGGACTCGATGAAGCTATCTCTCGGCATCACCGACGTCCCTCCCGGATGCGAATCGGCGCTTGCATCCGGGCCTACATTGCCCGATCCAACTACTGTCGCCGACGCCTGCCGGGTGATCGAGAAATATGATCTTGGTTCGAAGTTGCCTGCATCCGTTCGAGCCAAATTCGCGCACCCTGAATCCATTCCGGAAACGCCAAAGGCCGAGGATGCCACGTTTGCGCGGGCCCGGTTTTCGCTGCTGCTCGGCATGCACGATCTTTTTCACCATGCGCATCAGGCGGCCGAGGCGCGCGGTTTCATTACGGAGTGTGATAACGCCACCGACGACTGGCCCGTCGCGCGAGCCGCCGAATATTTGCTCGGTCAACTCGAGCGCCTCTCGCGAGAAAATCGCGGCCGGCGCGTGGCTCTCATCGCGGATGGCGAGGTCAGTTCCCCCGTACACGGTAATGGCATGGGCGGGCGGAATTCGGCCTTTGCGCTGGAGTGCGTGGAAAGGATCGCGGGGAGGGGAATCGCCGTGCTTAGCGCGGGAACCGACGGCCAGGACGGCTCGAGCCCCGCAGCCGGAGCCGCGGCCGACGGCAAGTCGCTGGAAAGAGCGCTGGCGGCAAATTTACATCCGGAAGAGTTCGCGGCGCGAAGCGATTCCTATAATTTCTTCCACAAATTGGGAGACGACGTGGAGACCGGGCCCACCGGAAACAATCTGCGGGACCTGCGCATCATGCTGGCGGAATAATTACGGAGTCGCTTTCGGCTGCTGCTGCTCGATTTTCTTAAGCCTATCGTTCATTTCGACGAGATTCTGCTCGATCTTATCCAAGCGTTCAACAATCTGCCGGCCTGCATCCTGCCGTTCGGCGCCATTCGGGGCGGGGGAGCTCGCCGGATTTTCGGCGGCCTGCGTCCCGCGGTCCTGTCGCTCGGGATTCTTGATACGCGCGATCTGCTGCTCGATGACGGGGCCCTCGCCCGAGGGAATGTCGCCACTCTTGCGCAAGTTCTCGAGAGGTTCGATGGCGGCCTGATCACCGCGTTCGCCGAGCGCGAAGATAGCCGCAAAGCGAATGTCGAAGTCCGAATCGTTCAACATCGCGATGAGGCGCGATTCGACCGATTCGTCCTTCTTGGCGATTTTCCCCAGGCTGCCAATGGCGGCCGCGCGCAGCCGCACCGGTTTCCCAGGCTCCAGCCACTCGAGCAGTTGCGGTGCGGCCTGATCGTTGCCAAGCTCGCCCATGGCGCGCAGGGCCGCGCGGCGGGTGACATCGTCCGGGGAGTTGGTCTTTGCGGCGCCTTCGAGCGTGCCCAGCGCGCCTTCGGCCTTGCGTTGGCCCAGGGCCAGCAGAGCGGCCACGCGCACGCGGTAGGCACTGTCTTTGGCTGAAATCTCCGTAAGCCTCGCAGCGAGGGCCGGATCATCGGTAAACTTTCCGAGCTGTTCGACGGCGACTTCTCGCACCCAGGGCTCAGGGTCGGCGAGGCCCGGAAGAACAGCATTTTCCGCTTGTGCTCCGCCAAGCTTGCCCAAGGCGGTGAGCGCTTGCACGCGCACACCCCAGAAATGGTCGTGGGCCGCCGCTTCGCGGAGCGCAGCGATGGCCGCTTCGTTGCCTTTTATGTCGCCCAGTGCTTGCGCGGCGTCGGCGCGGTCGGGAACGTCCTCCGCATGCTGCAGTTGGTAGATCCACTCCGCCGCGGATTTGTGAAATTCGACGGACTTCAGAATTTTGCCGCCTTTATCGAACAAAATCAGCAAAGGCTCTGAATCCGCGGGAAAAGAGAATGTTTCGTCCGCCTTTGTGACCGTGATGGGAAAGCTCTTGGTGCCCGCAGCGGTCGTGATGGCCACGTCTACCGGCGTGGCGAAAAGGCCCACATGGCCACGCACATCCTGGGTCTGCTTCACCTGCATGCGAACTTGATTCGCGGCGGCATCGTAGCTGGCGTTCACAGCAAAACGCGGGGCACCCGCGCCGTAGATCCACTGGTCAAAGAAGCGGTCGACGTCGACGTGCGTGGTTTCCTCGATGGCTTTGATCAGATCCGCGGTGACGACGTTTTGCAGCCGATTGACTTCGAGATAGTGCTGCAAGGCATGAAAGAAGGCGTCGTCGCCCAATTCTTCCCTGAGCATCTCGATGACGAGACCCGCTTTGCCGTAGATATTTCCCGCGTACTGAAGCGAGTCGCGAAAATCGTGCGTCACGATGGGCACGTCAAACAGCCGCCGCTGCCGGAACCAAGCCGCCTGGGCCCGCCAGCGCGCATAGGCCGCATTGTCGGCGCCGTACTGGTGCTCCTCCCAAAGGGTAGCCATAAACGTGGCGAATCCTTCGTTGAGCCACAAATCCGCCCAATCCTTGCAGGTCACCAGATCGCCGAACCACTGATGGCTCATCTCGTGGGAGATCAGACCGTCGGCGCCTTCCAGGCTCTCGCGGGCGAGCTCCGGGTGCAGCAGGCCTCGAGTGGTGAGCGTGGTGGCGCTTACGTTTTCCATTCCGCCGACGGTGAACTGATCGACCGCGGTCTGATCATATTTATCCCAGGGATAGACGACGCCCAGCCGGTCGGAGAAAAAGCTCAGCATATCGGGAGTGCGCGCGAACGTCGGCTGGATGCGGTCTGCTTCACCGCGCGGAACGCGATACTCGACGGGAATATTGCGCCAGGTCTTTTTGCTCTCGTCGAATTGCCCAGCGACCAGGGAAATCAAATACGTGGAGATCGGCTGGGATTGCCGCCAGGTCCACGTTTTCATTCCGGGACCGGCGTCGACAACGCTCTCGAGCTTGCCATTGGAGACGGTGACCCAGTCGCGTGGAACGGTGACGATCATCTGGGTGGTGGTGCGATCGTTGGGATAATCGTAGATGGGAATGTAATAGCGAGTGTCCTCGGCTTCTCCCTGGGTCCAGATTTCCTTGGGCTGAGTGGAATCGCTCTTGTTCGGCAGAATGAAGTAGAGGCCCTTCTTCGGGCTGCCCTGGTAACGAATGACCACCTCGTGTTTCTCACCGGCTTTGCGGCGCGGGCGAGGGCCACGCGCAGTTTCGCGTCATCGGTGGAAAAGTGAGCGTCCTGGCCATCGAGGCGGGCGCTGAGAATGGTCAATCCGACGGAATCGAAATCCAGCTCGCGCAAACCATCCTTTAGAGTGGTGAGCGTATGGGTGACCTGGCCGATCACCTGCCGTTGGTCCAAATCAAAACGCAATTCGATACGCGCGTTCTGCAAGTCATAGTCCCGGCTGCGGGCAAAGGGCTCGTCGGCGCGGGCCCAAGGCGCGATCGCCGCCGCCAAAACGAGCAGGAGAAATAAAGTGACGGCAAGGCGCGCGAGCGATTTTGGCCTCAAATTGACGAATGATCGATGGTTTCCTTCTTCAGGCATTTCTACTCTCCGAATGACGGGCGCTCGTTAGACGCGCTGTTCGCGCAAATAGGCATCTTCTCTGCGAATCCAATCTTCGCGCCGAGGGGCGAAGAAATCGATGTCCACGGTATCCTCCAATGCCACCGCCGAATGCGGCTCATTGGCGGGGATGTAAAGGACTTCGCCGCCACGCACGACCACCTCGCGGTCATCAAATACGAACTTAAGCGCTCCGGACAAGATCAGCGAGAATTGCTCGCTTACATGGGAGTGCCGCGGCACCACGGCGCCGCGCGTCATGAGCAGCCGGGCGACGGTCGCGTTATCGCCACTCAACATTTGACGTGAGATCAGCTTATTAAGCTGCTCGCCTTCGAGCTTTTCCCAGGAAGTCTTCTCCATCTTTCCCTCCGCTATGGCCCCCTTCGCTATCGGGACTGTGATAATCTCCGCATCGTCGCCCGAAAGAGCGATCGGCGTCAATGCCCGCCGCCCACTTGTCGATGACGAGCTTTTTCGAAAGGGCCATCCGCTTCACCGCCATTGCCGTGCTGGCTTTCGAAATGCCCGTTCCCATCTACTGGCTCACTTTGCACCTTCCGGTGTCGTTCTGGCGCAGACACAGGCGAGCGGCGTTTCCGTTGGCGGTGCTGGCAGCGTGGGGGATTGTGGACGTTCTGCTTTACCGGTACCGGCTGGAGCTCTTTCGCCATGAGATTTCGTTTAGGGCGGCGCTTGTGGGCATGGCCTTGATTGCCTTCGATGTGTTCGCCTTCTCCACATCGGAAGCTATGCTTGGCGGCCGCCGCATCGTGGGGCATTCCGAACTGGCCGGCAGCCGCGAATTGATTGCGCGGGGGCTCTACGCGCGCGTGCGCCATCCTCGCTATCTGGGTATGATGGCAGGCGTGCTCGGAGCTTGTCTCATTGTGGCATCGGGGCCGTTATGGGCGGCCAGTGTGGTGTGGCTGCTTCTCGCGCTGCTTACGATTCGCGCTGAAGAACGCGAGCTGCGTGCGAGGCTCGGGCCGGCCTATGCCGCGTATGCCGAGCATGTTCCTGCGCTGCTGCCATTCCGGCTGAAGCCGCGCAACGCGCAGGTTTCCTCGCGGCGCGAGCATCGCTCTTGACCGCGTCTCAGGCAAAACGCCGCGTGGCCTTCCAGGGCGAGCCCGGCGCCTTCAGCGAAGAGGCCGCCGTCAAGCTCCTTGGCGGCGAAATCGAGACGGTCCCGCGGCCAACCTTCGAAGCCATGTTTGCAGCCATCGCCGATGGCGCCGCCGACTTCGTGCTTGCCCCCGTCGAGAACAGCCTGGCCGGCTCGGTCTATCGCTGCTACGACCTGCTGCTGGAAAGCAAGCTCAGCATCATTGCCGAGGTGATTCTTCCTATTTCACACAATCTGATCGGGCCCCCGGGCGCAACCATCGAGCGAGTGCGATTCGTGCAATCGCACCCGGTGGCGCTGGCGCAGTGCACGCGCTTTTTCGACACTCATCCACTGATCACGCGTGTGGCTGCGGAGGACACAGGCGGCAGCGTCCGGGAGGTGGTATGCGCCGGCGATCCCCAGCGCGCGGCCATTGCCAGCCGCCGCGCCGCGGAAATCTATGGCGGATCGATCCTGCAATCCCATCTCGAAGACCATCGCGAGAACTACACGCGTTTTGTACTTCTCTCCCCTGAGCCCGGCGAGCCCAAGGGAGCCAACAAGATTTCGCTGGTCGTTTTTTTGCTGCATCAGCCGGGCGCCCTGCATAAGGCCCTGGAGCCTCTGGCCAGAGAAAATATCAATCTGGTGAAAATCGAAAGCCGGCCGATCGTGGGCCATCCTTTCGAATACTGTTTCTATCTGGACCTGATGGCGGCGCCCCAAGATCGGGCAACGCAGGCCGCGCTCGAGGAGTTGCGCCGCCGGACAAGGGAAGTGCGCATCCTCGGCTACTACGTCGCCGCGCCGGCGCCTAGTGGTTTCGTAGCGCGCCTTGTTGCGCATGCCACACGAATTCCGATCGCAGGTTTGCCGTTTACATCCCGCCGCGTATAATCTTCAGACCGCTGCGTCCATTGCGCGATTTGCGCGCAAATAGCGCCGCGGGAGGACCACTAATCTCGTTTTTTACTGGCCAATTCCATGACCTCCGCTTTCCTTCAATGCATCGAGCAAGCGTGCGAGCGGCGCTACCCGCTCGATGCGAAAGAACATCAATGCGCGGAATGTGGCGGCCTGCTCGACGTGCGCTACGATTTTGGGCGAATGGACGCGTCGTCGCTGCGAAAGCTATGGCAGCAGCGAAAGATGAGCAGCGCCATCGTGGACCAAAGCGGCGTCTGGCGGTTCCGTGACCTCTTGCCCTTTGTACCCGCCGGCTTCGAGGTGATCAGCCTCTCCGAGGGGCGTACGCCTCTCATCGAGGTGAACCGCACCGGCGAATGGGCCGGCGGTGTGCGGCTGGCGATCAAGCATCAGGGCAACAATCCTACCGGCTCGTTCAAAGATTTGGGCATGACGGCATGCATGACACAGGCGGCCATTCTTGGCAGCCGTGTGACGGCTTGCGCCTCGACCGGCAATACCTCCGCTTCCATGGCGGCGTACGCCGCGCGCGCCGGAATGAAAGCCGTGGTCTTTGTTCCCTTTGGCAAAATCTCCACGGCGAAACTGGCTCAGGCTCTCGAATTTGGCGCCGTGGTCATCGAGATGGGCGACAACTTCGATCAAGCATTCCAGATGCTTCGCGAGCTCACCGATGAACTCGGCCTGTACCTGGTAAATTCGCTGAATCCGTTCCGGCTGGAAGGGCAGAAGACCATCGTCTTTGAAATTCTGGAGCAACGCGATTGGCAGGTCCCGGATTACCTGGTTCTGCCGGGCGGAAATTTGGGAAATGTTTCCGCCGTCGGAAAAGGGCTGCAGGAACTTCGGCAACTCGGACTGATCGATAAGCTCCCGCGCCTCGTCGTCGTCCAGGCGGAAGGAGCGAGCCCCTTCTATACCATGATCGCGACGGGCGCAGCCGAGATCGCTCCCGTTCAGCCGCGCACCGAGGCTTCAGCCATTCGCATCGGCAACCCCGTCAATTGGAAGAAAGCTCTTCGCGCTCTGCGGTTGACTGAAGGCTTGTGCGAATCGGTGAGCGACGAACAGATTTTCGAGGCGAAAGCGGCGCTGGCGAAGGACGGAGTGGGTTGCGAGCCCGCGTCGGCGGCATCGGTCGCCGGAATTCAGAAACTGGTGCGTTCCGGCAAGGTTCCGGAGGGCGCCGACGTCGTCGCCGTGCTTACCGGGCATCAGCTCAAGGATCCCGAGATCGGCATCAAGCGGCGCAGCGAGCGGGAGCTGGCGCAGCAAAGATTGCATGTTGAGGCAGACATCGGGAAGTTGCGAGCGGCCCTGGAAAGCGTAATTCTGCAATCGGCCTGAAGGTTTGGCGTCCTCCTCTGCCGATCTCGCCGAAAAAAACGGCAAACAACAGTGAAAGCCGGAAAGCTATTCTCGCCGCGAGAAGCCGCCCAAGTGCTGGGCGTCAGCTATCCCACGCTTAAACAGTGGATCTACAAAGGGAAAATTCGCACGGTGAAGACCGCCGGCGGCCACCATCGCGTTCCCGAACAGCAAATCGATAAGTTTTTATATCGCGCCGCGGAAACGGGCGACGTGAGCGAGCGGCGCAGCGGCTTCCGCAGGATCAGCGGACGAAACCAGCTGATCGGCCGCGTCACCGATATCAAGACCATGGGGTTGATGGCTCAGGTGACGATCTCGATCGGCGGTCAGCGCATCACGTCCATCATTACCGCCGATGCCGTTCGCGAGATGCGCCTGCAGAGGGGCCAGACGGTTGCCGCGCTCATCAAATCCACCGAAGTCATGATCCTGCGCTTCTGAGCGGCTTACTTGCGGTTGGTCGTAGATCCGCTTTTTCCGGTGAGGCGCTATCCCGCATTGGGCGGAGCTACATTGGCCCGACTATTGCCTCACCTGATCGTTCTGTGTTAATAGCCATGTATACGTCATAATCGGGTGTAGGGAGGACTCGGATGAAGGTTAAGCCTCTAGCCTACTTGGTTTTAGTTGCCGGCCTTGCGCTGGCCGGCGCGCCGCTTTTCGCACACCATGGAACGGGTGTGGCATACGACACGGAAAAGATCGTAAATCTCAAAGGAACGGTAACCGAATGGATTTGGGCCAACCCCCATTGCGGCATTCTATTCGACGTAACCGACGACAAGGGTAACGTCGAGCATTGGGGTGCAGAGCTGGGAAATCCTCACGCGCTCTCCATGTCCGGCTTGAGCAAGGACATCCTGAAGCCCGGCGACAAGATCACCATTTCCGGGCATCCTGCCAAATCCGGCGCACCACGCATTGAGATGCAGCAGTTCACAATGGCCGATGGACGAACGCTGCCGGAAAAGGGTCATAAAGGAAACGGCGCCACTCTGACAGACGAGCCCGGCCAGTAATCGCAGTGCGGCGCGGCGAGCGGAAGCGGATCGGGCGGCTGGGCGGTTTATCCACGGGAGGGAGTTGCAAAATGCGGAATCGTATGATGGATTTGCTCGCTGTGCTGGTAATGGCGGTGGCGTTTTCGGGGGTTGCATTCGGCCAGACGTATGGCACCAAGGGATATTCGCCGGGGGCCTGGAAGCCGGAGGAATTGCCGAAGGATCTCTCAAAGCCCAAGGCCTACAACCCGCACGATCTCAACGGAGTCTGGTCTTCTCCGACCAAAGCGGGTTACTTCGAAAGGCATGCGCTTAACGACAAGTGGCTGGACATAAAAGACAAGAGCATTCCGGACCAGATGAGGTCCCAAACCTATCCTCCGCCCATGACGCCAGCGGCCAAAGAGAAGTTTGAAGCGACGAAACCCAGCTATGGGCCACGATCGGTTCCTCCGGGGCTGGGCAATGACGCAGTGTCGACCTGCGATCCGATGGGATATCCGCGCGATCTATATGAGGCAAATCTGCGGCCCTTCGAGATCGTTCAAGCGGCCGACAGACTTTTGGTACACATGCAGTACCACGACATCTGGCGAACGGTTTGGACCGATGGCCGCGAGCTTCCCAAAGATCCCGATGCAGCCTGGATGGGGTACTCGGTTGCCAAATGGGACGGCGATACTTTTGTCATCACCTCAACGGGCTACGATGACAGAACCTGGCTCGATCATTTCGGCAATCCGCACAGCGATCAGATGGTCCTGGTAGAGAAATGGCGGCATCCTGATGCCGACACGCTGACCGTGGACATGACCATCACCGACCCGAAGGTGTATACGGCGCCGTGGGTGGGCGAGACGGTTACATTCGTGCGCGCGAAAGCGGCGATCTTTGAGGAGCTCTGCGTGCCGTCTGAAGAGGAGCACTTCAACGATAAAATCAGAGATGCAGCGGTAGGAACGGCGAAGCCCTGAGCCTGAGTTTTCGCATTGCCAGTAGCGCGCGCGGCGGGGAATGATGGCGCGATGGCGATCGAATACGAAATCTATTTCCCGTGAAAATTTCCTTTTCGCGGATGGCCGAGGAATGGTTAGCGCGCATCTCGGCTTCCTCCTGGTAACTCGCCGCCGCTTTTCGCTCTGAGCGCGCCGCCATGCGGCGGAGCGGCTGGGCTTTCTCCTCCAAGGCACGCATGCTTGCCCACAGAGTATCTTCCGTCCCCTTGGACATCGCGGCGCTCAGCGTCTCGGCAGTGTAGGAATGACCGAAGAGGATTAGAAGTAGAGGCGGGTCGAGGCAGGAAATCCGGCGTTGAGCAAGGCCGGAGCTTGCTGTAAGCTCTTGTTACTTGCGGTAAACTGACGTTGCTGCGAAAAAGACGCGCCCGTAGCTCAGTTGGATAGAGTGTCTGGCTACGAACCAGAAGGTCGGGGGTTCGAATCCCTCCGGGCGCGCCAGCTATCATACGGAAGAAAGAGGGCTTGCCCGAACTGAGCAAGCCCCTTATTTTTTGAATTGTCCGTGTTCTCAACGCATCGCCACGACTTTTTGCTTCGCGGCTGCGTCGGCGCGATATTGCTCCGTCCGTTCGAGTGCCGCCCGTAGATCGTCGGTAGCCACAATGTTGTAGCGTTGAAACATACTTGCTGTTGTGTGGCCGGAAATTTTCATCGCCACATGCCTGCGGTGTTCCGGCCTGGCTCATGTTGAGAACTGCACTGCGGCGCGATCGTGGAGGCAGACGCCCAAATATTTCCGCCTGCCCTCGGTGGCACAAATCGGGAGCGATGTCGCAGTCTTGCTCCTTACTTGTCGTAAATTCTGCAAACGCTTGATTAAAATTGATCACGCGCAAGTCTGACGGTCAGGCGCATGCCCGAGTCGTCCTAAACGTACCCGCGCCGATTCTAGCTCCGAAAGTGGCACGATGAATACTTGGCCTCAACGGTTGAACCCTTTTGATTGACATTCCTGAACGTAACGACTAGCATCCCGGCCCAATAGCTCGACCTGAGCACCCGGAGGTCATCGTGAACCCAGCTACACGGCTACGTTTTCTCCGCATTGCATTGGTTGTTTTTGGGCTGATTTTCCTTGTAGGCGTCTATCCCTTAATGATGTCATTGTGGCCTTCGGGATGGCGATGGCAACCGAATCAGCCTGAGTACGAACAAATGATCCTCGGAGTCTATGCGACGTTGGGCGTCTTTCTCCTCGTTGCTTCCCGAAATCCACTGGAACATCGCAGTCTGATTTGGTTCACGGTCTGGTCCAGTCTAGTCCACGCCGGAATCATGGCTGTGCAGGCGATAAATATGCCAGCGGAGCACGGTCATTTATTTGGAGATGTTCCTGCGCTGATTCTCGTGGCGGTAGTTTTGGCGATTCTAATGCCTCGGCGTGCGGCTGTTGGAATGGCGACGGCGACGGCCAGCGCTTAGACGAGATAAAAGGAAAGCCCCACGCTTAAAGAGCACGTGGGGCTAATTTGGAATTAGGAAGTTAGATGCGCCTGCCAAAATCAGACAGACGCGGACTTCGACCCCCAAAAGCGTACGTTACCGCCAATCTTCTGTCGCAGCTTGTCACCCGTCCTGCTCGCCTAGCCAGGTGTCGAGGATCGCTCGGTCTTTAGTTTCAATTTCGCCAAATGCAATCCCCATTCCCTCGGAGGCTGAGGCATGGGCCACACAACCAAAGGCTGCGAATGTTGCGCCCCGGTGTGTGATTCGCAATCTGACCTTCGTTTCGGTAACGAAAGGAGGGACCGTTGCCACAAAACAACCAAACAGGCTGAGATTGCGGGCCACTGTTACGATTTCCTTTTCCGATTCCAAGTCAGTCACCTCAACAGTTCCTCCGAGGAGATGGCGGGATGCGCGACGGTGTTCGGTGTGCATGTTTTAACCGCAACGGTTATTTAAGCGCAGAGAATCAGCGGGCTGGTGCCGGACCGGAGACGATTTCCAACACGACGCACCTTCGCAACTTCATGCCTGCCGCACCCAGGATGATGCGGATGGACTCGGCCATGCGCCCATGGCGGCCAATTACTACCCCGAGATTATGAATGTGTTAAGCCTTAGGGTCTCGTAAAACGACCCACTTTCGGTTCGAGGAAACTCGAAGGTTGAGAAGGTGTTGAGAAAGCACGCGATCTGCATTCTGCTTCTCATTCTTCGCAGCAAGCGTCCATGGCCAGGAGGGTACGCCTCCGCACGCTGGCCCACGGGGACCATTGGGTGCCCACTGTTGCGGTAGTAACAGCCTGGGGAAGAGCGGCGGGTTTAGCTGCCAATCTTCTATCGCGGCTTATGATGGCCAGGCAATGCGGCACCGACGGCAACACCCTTCGCCCCCCCGCGGTTCCCAACCTATCATCGCCGGGTAAGGCACGGTGCCTCCGCGCGCCGCTGGCCATGCACCGCCTACACGCGGAAAATGGGATTGGAGGCGACGATGGCAACATTCAAGTATTCAGCGGGAACCGTAAAAGACGTTTTTGCATGGCTGAATGGCCTTGGCAGCAACAATGAACATGTGGCCCGTCTAAAGGCGAAGTATAAGAATGCTGGTGTGGAGAAATTGCAGGGCACCGTCTACCTTGTGATCGACGACAGCGACAGGACCCTCGCGGGTATCGAAGTGACGCCGGTCGATTCGCAGCAAGAGAAGGTGAAGAAACCAGTGGCCCCAGAAACAGTAAAAGCGTGAATCTGGGTGGACTGGCGGACAGGGCCGCCGCTACAAGTTCGCCTGGACGATTTGTTAGACACTCTCTGGCCGCACTCGCGCGGCGGGAAAGCCGACGGCTGGAGAGCACATTTACACAATCCATCCGGCGACTGGGTACTGAACTGGCCGCGCTTCCATCGACCTCGTCCAATCTTCAGTGGATAGTCAAATCACGCCATGATCACGCACAGCACGCTTTTAGTTACGTTCATGTGTGCAGAAGCAGCCAGAACGGCGCTACCATCAGTCTGTAAAGGAGCCGTTGGTGTCGAGACTTATTTCTCGCCGGACTTTTCTCCGCCTCGCCGGTAGCGCACTTGCCGCACCAAAATTCTTCTGGGCCGCGAATGGGGTGCCCACGTTGATCGATCACATTCTTCTAGGCTGCAGCGACCTCGACCGCGGCATCGACTTCATCGCGGAACGAACCGGCGTTCGCGCTGCGTTTGGCGGCGTCCATCCCGGGCGCGGCACGCAAAACGCCCTACTGTCGCTCGGCACACGACGGTATCTGGAAATCATTGCCCCGGACCCCAAGCAATCCGGCGTGCAGCAGTACCCCATAATTACTAAACTGACCGAGCCTCGCCTGATCAGCTGGGCCGCTCATCCGGGAGATCTGCAATCTTTCGCCGCAAAACTGGCGCAATCCGGTCTCGCCGCCGATGGCCCCACTCCCGGTTCCCGCAGACGCCCCGACGGCCGCGTTCTTCAATGGAAGACTCTCACGCTGAAGGAGAATGCCGCTTCTCTCCTCCCCTTCTTCATCGAATGGTCTGCCGATTCAATTCATCCCTCGGCTGACTCTCCCAAAGGCTGCTCGCTTCTGCACTTCGAAGCCGCATCGCCCGATCCAAAGGCTCTCTCGAGGGAAATCGCTCTCCTCGGTCTCGACCTCCCCGTCGTCGAAGGCGACAACCCGCAACTCCGCGCAAGCATCGCCGGTCCGAAGGCCCAAATGACTCTGACGAGCTAATTCGCCACAGTGGGACTGCGCCGGTTTCCAGTGGGCATTGCGTTGTGCTGGTATCGGCCATGAAAGCGATGCCGTTATTCGTCGACGCTCGCATGGATCACTATCACTTGAAGGTGCATTTCCATATAATGCGTCTCACAGCGTGACGTAAGGAGGAACTCCTACCCATGAGCTTAACGATTGCCAAAAGGTTTTGGTTCCTGATCGGTTTGTCGATTTTCCTGGCGATGCCCCTAGCGGCGGGTACGGCCTGGATCTATGTCACCAACAGAGGTGGAACCACCATTGATGTGATCGACTCCGCAACGAACAAGGTTGTGCACACCATCGGCAATATCGAATCGCCCGAAGTGGTGCGATTCTCTCCCGACGGAAGCCGGCTCTACATTCCCTACCGGGGCGCGAACGAGCTCCTCGTCATGGATCGCAAGAGCGAAAAAATTATCAAGAGAGTGCCGCTCAGCGGTTGGCCGAATGAAGCCCAAACGACCAAGGATGGAAAGCTGATTTTAGTTTGCATTCGCAATACCGCGACCACGGTGGAGGACGTGGGTGCCTTAGATATTATCGACGCGAAGTCGCTGGAAAGGGTCAAGAGCATCCCGGTGGAAAGAGGTCTGCACGATATCGCAGTGACCGGAGACGGCAAGTATGCGGCCGCCGGCGCGCCGGGCGGACATTTCGTGGTCGTCTTTGATCTTCAGAAGATGGAAATCGCCTGGCGCGTTCACTACGACTACGGCGTAAATCCCCTCGTAATCGAGAATAATCCGGACGGCTCGGGCCGGCGGATCTTCGTGCAACTTGGCCCCACCAACGGGTTCTCGGTGGTGGACTTTGCGCAGCGCAAAGAAGTGGCTTTTATCAAGGTCCCCGACGAGCCGAAAGGGTTCGGCAACGGGTGCGAAGCCATCTCCCACGGCATCGGCATTTCTCCGGACCAGAAGACTCTGTGGGTCAACAGCAGGACGGCCAATTCCGCCTTTGCTTACTCGCTGCCGGATATCAAACTCTTGGGGCATGTCTCGTTGCCGGAGCAGCCTGTACCGGGCAAACCGAACCGGGGAAGCTCACCGGCGTGGGTTACTTTTAGCCCCGACAGCAAGACCGTCTACATTTCAAGCTGTGGGATCAAGACGGTGACCGCCATCGATGTGCAGGGAATGAAAGAACTGGCTCGCATCCCGGTGGGGGAGATGCCCGACCGGATCAGCACGCTAGCGCTGCCCTGAAGTTTTGCGCATTTTGCAAATTCGGACACGCATCGCGAGTGCCCATTGCGAATGGTGGAGGAGATTATGGTTTCCAATCTTTGTCCGAAGGCGATTTTCGCCAGCCTGGTTGTAGCATTGGTCGTTGCGGTTTTTGCGCCCGTTCGATTCGCGCGGGGGCAATCCGGTGAGGGGTCCAAAGCGCAGTCTGCCTCGTCGTCAAAGGCGTCTTTGGACTATGAGTTTTTCAAGCAGCGCGTCGAGCCCATCTTCATTAAAAAGCGGTGGCCGGACCACTCCCGCTGCTACGTTTGCCACGAGATAAGCCGTCACGGCGGCGGCCCCTTGAGCCTGGAGGCGCTTCCGGCCGGGGCGAGCTTTTGGACCGAGGACCAGTCTCGGCACAACTTCGAAGTCGTCTCGAAATTGGTGATCCCCGGCGACCCGACTTCCAGCCTGTTTCTGCAAATGCCGCTGGCGCCTGAGGCCGGCGGCCTCGCCGACACCCACCAGGGAGGGCGGCAATTTAGATCCAAGGATGACCCTGACTGGAAGAACATGGAGGCGTGGGTTCGCGGGCAAAAAGCAGGAGCTTCCCCAACGCAATAGCCGCAATCCGGTGTGACTTCCGTCGATATGCGAGCGGCGGCCGTTCTTTTACGTTCTCCGCGAAATTCGGGCGAGTCGCTGCGGACCGACTCTCGGAGGGGTTCTCCAGGCCACCCGCGAAAACGAGATTTGAACGGGTGTCACTATTCTCCAGCGGATTTTGTTCCTGAGGGATCATCCGCAGCGCGAAACCAAAGCCTTTAATTAAGGCGAGGACTATCCGGCTCCCAGATGTTTCGCCAAGTCAATTATGTACTTCGTAGCCTCCGCTGTAAGAGCCGTTCTGATCCGGCACCGTTGAAGGCAAATCGTTCCCAGAATGAACTTGTAACGCGGGCAGCCAATCGTCATTGAATTGGGGGCAGCCCCGCCGCCATGCGGAAAACAGGAGCAAGCGAGGCTGCCTTGCCTGAATGGCAGGGGGCTTGCTCGTCTTCATGGCGTAGTCCCCGGCCTCTTTCCCCTTCGGGCTGCGAAGGTAATCTATGGAACCTCTAAGAGTCGTTTCCCAGGCCGTTTTAGGCTTAATCTCCCGCTGAGTTTCGGATCCTGAAATCGCCGGAACCGGAGATTCATTCCGAAACAGCGGACACTTCGAAGGGGTCCGAACGCGGGGTGTGTCTGCTGACAAATCTATCGGGCAGGACGCTGGCCGCAACGGTCGTACACGCTGACAGCAGCGATCTCCAACTTTTCTTGAGGAAACGAGCGATGAAACGCCAATCCGGATTCACTCTCATCGAAACTCTCGTCGCCATGACCCTGATGCTCATCGTCGTGGCGGCTGTGATGGGCGCTCTGAGTGATGCCACCCATGCGACTGAATTCGTCTCGTTGATGGCCGATACGCAGGAAAACCTCCGCGCCGGAATGAACTACATGGTCCGGGACATCATGCAAGCGGGTAACGGCATACCGCAGAGCGGAATAACGATTCCGAATACCGGTGGAGCTTCACCCACTTCTGCTGTGACGCGACCGCCAACGGGTTTTGGCAACTTCCCGAATACGTGGACGGTGCTTCCGGCCATCACTGCGGGATATCAAGGCGGGAGCCACCACGACCACTTCCGGTGTAGCTACAGACATGGTCACGATGCTGTATGCGGATACCTCCCTCGTGGACTCCAACGGCAATTGGCTCAACAAATATCCCATCAAGGGCACGTCCGGTACCGCCGGGTGCGCGGCCGCTAACCCTAACCCTGGCCCGCAAGGTACCATCACCGCTGCAGGGAGCGGGTCCAGCGCCACCGTAACCATCGCGTTCGATTCGACCTGCATCGTCATCAACAACGGAAACACCGGCCTCCAACCCGGCGACCTGATCATGCTGCAAAACAACAACACGACTGGGAGTATGTCCCAGACCGCGAGCGACGCCTCCGTCGATAACAGCACCGCCGGGGCCGTTTGTCTGATGACCATTTCCAGCGTGAATCAAGCCGCGAATTCGATCACCTTTTCCACCGGTGACGCCTTCGGGTTGAATACTTCCGGACAAACTCACGGCACGATCTCGAACATAGAGTCTCCGGCGGGATCGGGAACGTTTCCTGTGACTACCGTCACGCGGGTCTGGATGATCACTTATTACGTCGACAATTCCAACCCCTCCCGGCCTCAGCTCATGCGCCAGGTGAACTTGAAGCCTGCGACAGCCGTCGGCGATCAAGTGGAGCATCTGCAACTCTTCTACGACATCCTGAACGCCGGATCGCGCCGGTGACCGTGTCAGCGGAAGTAGAAAACCCCACGCTCGCGCAATTGCCCTATATCCGCGATGCCTACATCATCCTGTACGCCCGGTCTGACTCCAAATTCAGCCTCAGCAATAACTATGTGCGGAACAACTTGGAAACCATAGTCAGCATCCGCGGGATGGATTTCTACAATCGAGTTCACCTCGACCCAGACGAATTAATCGAGCGTCGGTTACCTCGATTCCATTGTTAGGCGGCGTTGAGGACTGCGGAAATCGATCCCAGGTCGACGAAAATATAGGGACCGGATGATCGAAGCCATCCGGCCCCTGGAGACTGCAAGGTCCGCAATTACGGCTTGAGCGTGATGGTCTTCCCGGCGATCAGGTCAATGTGCTGCTGGTAGATCGTCTGGCCGTCGCGGACTGCGCAGTTCGATATCATGCGTTCCAGCCTTGAGAGGGAACGTTCCGAGCCGCGCCACCGTTCCTGCATATCCACCGTCAACATATACCTCCGTCTGCTTTGCCGCGGCGTCGATCTTGACCTTACCGGCTACGGGACCGGGGACAAACCCATATGGCTCATACCAACCTGGCCCGTAGGCCCCGAAGGCATACCAGCCGTAAATTCCCGGGCTGTAGTAGAAGGCTGGTCCATAGAAGCTTGGCCCAAAATAGCCTCGAAAGCCGACAAAGGGTGGACGCGCCGATGCTGCGGGTGCCAGCATCGCCACCGCCAACACTGCCATCCCTGCAAACTTCCAATACCGACTCATAACGACCTCCTCACTCACTCGAGCAACTCCTCAGTTTGAGCTCGTGCTCTGTGCTCACGCTCCCTACGGGAAGCAAGAGCCATGCCAAAGCAGCACCTCGCCATGAAGATTACTAAGTGATTCACTATCAACATTTCTGAAAAAGAATTTCTTCTGCGGCTATTGGCAGGTTGGACGCCGGCGGTGGTTTTCACGCGGAGTGGTGGTTTTCGGCCATCGGGTTCGCAAGGGATCGGGTGTGCCCCAAGACAGTAGCGGGCGGCGGAGATTCGAGGTCCGGATCAAGCTCCGAGAAACGGTTTAAGCTCGCCGATCAATTGTTCCGGAACTTGCTCCGGCAGGAAATGGCCGGCGGGAAGCGCCTTGCCGCTCGCCTGGATCGCGCGATCCCGCCACGTCTGCAGGACGTCGTACA
Source organism: uncultured Acidobacteriota bacterium (assembly GCA_963761945.1). GTDB lineage: Bacteria > Acidobacteriota > Terriglobia > Acidiferrales > UBA7541 > Palsa-189. The sequence goes on from CAVXIM010000008.1 coordinate 219,232, forward strand.
TCCGGTGGAACGGGCCTTTCTCGGACCACAGCACGAGAAGCGGGCACTGTATCTTTTTGTTCAGGTCGGCTGCGTCGTGGGCCAAATCGATGGAAGCAGCGGCGCGATAATCCTCGCAGAGCGCGCGGATCGCGGCTGGATCACGGAAGCAGCGAAGGTAGTCGTTATAAGCAGGCTGGCCAACCCACTGAGGAATATCGTTCCGAGGCTCTTCGCCGCCCAGACGAAACAACATCGTTTTGAGAAAAAGCTCGGCGCTATTTTCGAGCATCGTTTCAGGGAATGGAGGCGGCTGAACGAGCAGGAACCAATGGAAAAAAATGGTGGCGAACTCCTTGTTCACGTCCTGATAGCACTTATAGGTGGGCACAATATCCAGGATGACAAGCCGGGTGAGGCGGTCCGGGTGGTCGAGAGCGAGACGATGGGCGACGCGTCCTCCGCGATCGTGGCCGACGAGCGCAAATTGGCGGAATCCCAGATGTTCCATGACTTCCACCTGGTCTTGAGCCATGGCTCGCTTGGAATAGCCGAAGTGATCGTCGCCGCCCGGGGGTTTGCTGCTATCGCCATAGCCGCGAAGATCGGCGATCACCAATGTGAAATTCCGCGCCAGGACCGGCGCGACCTTGCGCCATAGCACATGCGTTTCCGGGATGCCGTGCAAGAGGAGCACGGGCGAACCCTTGCCGCCGTAGACAACGTTGATCGTTGCGCCGGCCGTCTTGATTTGCTCGCGCTTGAAACCGGGGAAAAACTCGCTGCCAGCACTTTGGGGCTCCGCACGCGTGGCCGATCGAGGAGCAGAGGAAGAAAGCGTTTTCTCCCGCGATGGGCCCGAGGGCAAGCAGCAATGACTTCTTTGTGAATTCACGGCGGCTTGAGTTCGACATTTCGCCCTCCATGCACCCAGGAAATATGCGCCCATGATAACGCGGCGAGTCAGATTCGAAAAAGTCTCGAAGCTAAATTCAGAAGCATGGGCGGGACGCAAGCCGTACAACGGCCCGCGCGCGCGACATTGGCGGCCTTCAAGGCATCAGCCGCCTTAAATCACAGGGATGTACCCGATTTTGTAAGCAATTTGTAAACAATCCTGGCGATCCAAGTCGTTTCACGACATAAAATCCTTGACTTTCCCGCCTAAACGTCCTAGCGTTCCGGCCATAGCTATTGGGCCCCTTCCTGGGGAGTAAGCAGTTTTCGAACGACGAAGTCCGCAAAGGGGGGTGCTTCTATGAATTCCTTCGAATTCAACATTTCCAATTTATATTTGTAGTTCAATCAGAAGAGCAGCTGCTATGCTGTGCTTTTTTGGGACTGCTTCTGATTTGTGTTCCTGTTTTCTCGCAGGGCAATTATGGACGTATTCTCGGAACGGTTGTAGACCAGAGCGGCGGCGTAGTCGCCGGCGCCACGGTCACAGTTTTAGACGTCGACAGAGGTGTTTCGCGAACGCTGACCACAGATGACGCCGGGGAGTACAACGCTCCAAACCTGGAGCCGGGTAAGTATACAGTTCGCGCTGAGGCCAAAGGGTTCAAGACGGTGGAGCGGCAGAACGTTATCTTGGAGGTTGGCAAGGAGCCTCGTGTCGACTTGACGCTGCAACCCGGCGAGCAGACTCAAACGGTGACCGTGACCGAGTCGATTCCGCTCGTGGAAACCACGAACGCCACCATGGGGGGCACCCTCAATAATGCGGATATCGTCGATTTGCCGCTCAATGGCCGCGATTACCAGAATCTCCTGGGCCTGCGTCCGGGCGTTATGTTACAGCCTGGAGGGGGGCCATGGACCCAGAGTACCAATGGCGTCCGTCCCGACGAGTCGGTCTGGCTGATAGATGGCGTGATCAACGCCAATTTCTTCGATGCCCGCCCGGTCATCAATATGCCGAGTCCGTTCACGGATGGAGCGACCATTTTCCGGTGGACGCCATTCAGGAATTCAACCTGATGGAAAACCCCAAGGCGGAATATGGATGGAAGGCTGGCGCGATCGTGAATGTGGGAATCAAGTCGGGGACAAACAATCTTCACGGCGATGCATATGCGTTCGGCCGCTATCAAGGCTGGGATGCTCGAAACTACTTCAACATTCGCTGCCCAAAATGGGGTGTGCGCCCTCAATCCGAACGTCGTCTCCGTATGTGACCAGACGCCGGCACAGTTGAAGCAGTTCGGCGGCGTGGTGGGAGGCCCGATCAAGAAAGACAAGCTCTTCTTCTTTGCCGGTTATGAGGGCTTGCGTTCTTTCATCGGCTTCGTCGGTGGTTTATCGGTTCCTGCCACGCAATCGGTCGGCGACGCGTCAAAGAGCATGGTGGACGCAATCACGGCTCTGCGGACCGCAGGTGTACCCGTAAGCCCGGTCAGCCTGAAACTGGCCGGCTGCACCGCAGGTGCTGCCCCAACTTGCAGCGGCGGTTTATTCCCAAATACTGCTACATCGACTTCTTTCCTGAGCACCTTCCCAACCACCAACCAGAGCGACAACGGAGTCGGGAAAATTGATTACCATCCCAACGACAAGAGCACCATTAACGGGATGTTCTTCCTCGGCAACTATACGGCGATAGGAGAAGATCACCCGTTTGCACAGATACAGTCCACGGACACCGCGCCCATCCGCTCCTGGTCCGATACGGTAAGCTGGGTTTATACGCCCAACTCCAATGTGGTGAACGAGATGCGGTTCGGCTACAATCGCGTCTCCTTTGATTTCGTCAATATCGACGTCAACACACCCGCCAGCACCTACGGGATCAACACGGGCATAACCAATCCGCTTGCGGGAGGCTTGCCAAGCATCACCATCTCTGGTTTTGGGAATGGCGGCACGCCGGTGATTGGCACGGCCTTCAACCGACCACAATATTTCACGCCTAATCCATACTACGATTTCCAGGACTCAGTTTCGGTTCTGAGGGGCAAGCACGCCTTCAAGTTCGGCGGCGAGTTCACACATATGGAGGCTGATGCACAAGTTTTTAACAACGGCCGCGGCCGATTTGATTTCAACGGCGGCGCAGCATTTGCCAATTCCTCGTCGCTGGAGGACTTTTTTGCCGGGACTCCTACTGACGGAGTCCTTCTCACGGGTACCCCACAATCGCAGTTGAGCTTCATGAATTTCGCCGGGTTCCTGCAGGACGATTGGCGCGTCACCCCGAGGATCATCGTGAATGTGGGACTGCGCTATATGTACTTGACCCCGATGAAGGATGCCAACAACAACCTGGGTAACTTCGACCCGACTTCGGCAACCGGGATCGTTCAGCAAGGGCAGCCGGGGGTGAGTACGATATGGAAGGCTGATTCGCACGACTTAGAACCGCGCATCGGTCTTGCCTGGGACTTGCGGGGCAATGGGAGGACGGTCGTCCGGTTGGGCGTTGGCCTTGTTCACGAGACCTGGAGCTTGGAAACGTTCGAGGGGCAGTTCGGGATGCAGAATGATGGTTCAACCGCAATTAATGCGATACCGACCGCGGCTTCGATCTCTTGCGGAATCTCTGGCCTGGTTCCGTCGATCAGTTGCCCAGCTTCGGGAGGCGGGACGAACGCCCTTGGCTCTGCCACTTTTACTCCCAACTTCCTCTGCTGGGACCCCGCAGCCCCGGTGGCGGGCAGTGCGTGCGGTAGCGGTCAGAAAACCGTTTTCCCGGCGGCCACAGGCGGCCCGAAATGCGGAGATGGCGTTGGCACAGCCGCGTCTCCATGCGACCTCATGGGTGTGGACCCGAACCTGAAGCTGCCCTACGTCGTTAATTACAACCTCAGCGTTCAGCACCAGCTTGGCTCTAACTTCTCTATCGAAGTTGCCTACGTCGGTAATCATGGTTATAACCTGCTGAACTTCGCCGATATCAATCAGGCGCCTCTGGGCGCGGCGTTCTGCCTGAATTCTTCGCCTACGGCAGCGCAACTCGCTGACGCTTGCGGGCCCAATCGGGCGGTGGTCAACGGTGCCCCATGCGTAATAGCTACGGGAAGCTGTCCCAGCAATGGCCAGGCGGTTCAGGAAGCCCGACCATTCTTCAACAAGTTCCCGTACTTGGGCTTCATCAACTTTGCAACGAACAGAGCGTATTCCAACTACAACAGTCTGCAGTTGACTTTAACCAAGCGGATGTCGCAAGGGCTTTCCTTCACTGCGGGATACACATACGCTCACGCCCTTGACAACGGTTCGCTGAATCGCTTCGGCTTGAATCCTGAGGACAGCGACAATCTGCCGGGCGAGTATGGAAGCAGCGACTTCGACATCCGTCATCGCGCCACGATCACAGTTACTTACAACATTCCAGGCAGGAAAGGCTTTGGGCAAATGTTGGAGGGCTGGCAGATCAACTCGATCATCAACTATGCCACCGCCCAGCCGTGGCAAACATTCGATAACACCGACAATTTCAGCGGGACCGGTGAAAAGGCGGACCGTTGGGACATCTTCGGCAATGCCGCCGACTTCCCGTCGGGCAAGAACAGCATTCCGTACTGTAACGGATTCGGTGTTTCAGCCGGCGGGGCCGTTACCACCGGCGGCGCCACATGCGGTTTTGCTGACCCATACAACGCAGGCAGCAATACCGATCCTTTGTCCGCAGCAGCGACCGCCAGTGCCATCGCCGGGTGCGCAGCTCATGCTGCGTCCGCGGCAACATTGGCGGCGGCTGGCTGTTATGTGTCCACGAACGGCAACTCGTTCATCGTTCCGCCGGCACTGGGAACTTTCGGCAACATGGGCCGGAACATTCTCCGCGACTCGGGCTACCACAATTGGGACTTGTCCGTGTTCAAGAACTTCCACGTCGGCGAGCGTTTCGGCGCCCAATTGCGCTGGGAGGTTTTCAACGTGCTTAATATTCCCCTCCCCGCCAATCCTTCTGGCGCATCCAGCTTTGTGAATACGGGCAATTCCCCGGTCCGGATGCCGTATTCGGTGCTTCGTTCTTGACGCCAGACTTCGCGGCGGGCAATCCGTTGATCGGGTCGGGAAGCCAGCGCGTAATGCAACTCGGGTTGAAGCTAACTTTCTAGGTGAGTTGAACCGCAGATTCGAGGGGTGGGTGAAAACCGGCCCCTCGGATTTCGCATTTACGGGTAGCCTCAGGATCTAGACCGCGCGGGGTTGCGCCTACCTTGACACTGCCGCTCCGGCAATGGTTCAATGAGTTTCAGCGCCGTCTCCAGAGGTTCCACACAGGGAATGGTTTACCTGGCGGTCAGGGAGGTAGCAGATGGTGACAAGTAAAGTGCGGATAGCTGTGGCGATTGGGCTTCTGGTGACGTGTGTACCGCTATTCGCGCATCACGGCAGCGCGACCTATGACACGCAAAAAGTGGTTGTCTTGAAAGACGCCACGATAACGAAATTCATCTGGGCAAATCCGCACTCCATCGCGATGTTCGACGTGAAAGACGATAAGGGCAACGTGGCTCATTGGGCCGCGGAAGCCGGCAGCCCGTCGGCGCTGAGCCTGATCGGCTGGACTAAGAATTCCCTGAGGCCGGGCGACGTCGTAACTGTGTACGCCTTCCAATCCAAGACCGGCAACCCAGTGGGACGCCTGAATAAGATCGTGCTTTCCGACGGGACAGCGCTCAGAGACAGCCAACTGGGCGACGCAGACAGCAAAGACAAATCAGAGAAGCCGTCCTACTAGCCTCAGCCGGCTAAAGCCAGCGGCGCTTCTTCTTGCGGCAGGGCAATCGATTTGCCCTGCCGTTCTTTTTTTACATCCGCATGTGCGGGTTTCCTGCGCGTCGTGGAGACCTTCTGAGTAGGGACTCCAGAATCTTCCTTCAATGGCTAAACCACTCTGCTTCGAAACAGCTTATGTCGCCGCTATGGATTCGCTGCGCTCACCACAAGAGCGGCGCCCCCCTAAAAACACGGGTGCAGCAGAGAAATCAGGGTCCAGGAAGAAACTCCAGGATCGGAAGGCGTAACCGTCGATGGTTCCGATCAAGCGCCCACGCGCACCAAAAGCCTCAGGTCGTTCCGCCGCCTTAATTTTTGAAGGCGCTGCGCGCCGACGTCGGGACGACCTGAGCTACAAAAGAGCGGACCTGGAGCTACAAAAGGGCGGTGCTGGCTGGTGGAAGGGAGGTCGCGGCTATTGGCTCGGTGGAACGCCCTTACCGGCAGGATCTCCGACGAGGTCCAAATATTGCAGCATCTCGGATGGTATGCAGAGCTGTTCCGCGAGTTGCTGATTCGGCACCCATTTGAAATTGACGTTCCCGAGCACAAAAGGCTTGGTGTAGATCTTGGGATCGTCGACGGTGATGGTCAGGTGCAAATCATTATGGTCGGGGCGGGTGTAGCGCTCGTGCACGATGGCCTCCATGCTATGGGGATAGCCCATGCGCGTCAGCCAGGTTTTGTCGTCCAACCCAGTCGTATCGACAAGGAGCGTGTTGTCTCCCTCCCAATGGCCCACTGAATATCCGTAATATCGCGGATCGGGTGCGTCTTTTGCCGTGCCGCCCACATCTTTGGGCAGTTCCCGGCCGTCCATCCAGATTTCGCGCCAAGCTCTCTGGTACTGGTTCAGAACGATGATCCGGTCAGCCATGGTTGCGAATGCAAGCCCTCTTAATTCGAATACCATGTTTCGCGGGAAGCCCAAGGGATCGCATACGCGCGCGTAAGAGTCATTTGTACCCGCGATGTGGAAAGTCGGCTCGGGCTTATTCGCGCTCATCAATTTTTGGCCAAGCGGAGTCAGGGGCGGCGCAACCGCTTCTCTATCGACGGCTACCGGCCCCGCCCAAGAACCGCTGAAATCGCGTTTGGGAGATGGACCGCCGGGGCCAGCGTTCAGCTTGTCGTATTCTGTATTTCGATATGCGCCTTGAGCGCGGGCCAAGGTGGAGAAGGCCAGCGCCACAATTAGAGCCAGCATCGCGCGGATGAAACGATTGCGCATTTCGCGGGTCTTTTCGACTTGCAGCGGACTTTTAATCATCACCTACTTGGAAGGTTGGGCTGTTTTCTTTGCGTTTTTGTCGGCGACAGCCTGCTCGGCGACGGTCTTATTGTATTCCTGCGCTTCGGATGCGGAGCAGATCATTTCGCGAATATCGAACCACTCCGGCTGCAATCTCATGCGGAATTTGGTCAAGGGATTCCACGGCTTCGTGTACATCTTGGGATCCTCAATGGTCATGGTGAATTCCATGATGTCATGGTTCACCCGGTGCCACGTCTCGGTCACTTTCAATTCATCGCTATGCGGGCGGCCGACATTATCGATCCACGTTCTTTCATCCAATCCCACCGTCTCGGACACAAACGTGTAGTCGTCGGTCCATTTTCCGACGGAGTACCCATACCAGCGCGGCTCCAAGATCTCTTTGGGGAGTTCTCGCCCGTCCATCCAGATGTTCCGCCAGACCTGATCGTTTTGGTAAATGATGGCAACCTGGCTCTTCGTTTGAAAGACCTGAATTGCTCTCAAATTAAAAAGCTCCAGGCGCGGGAATCCGATAGGGTCGCAGATATCAAATGGATCGTTATTTTCCGCGATGGGAACCGCGGTGGTTCCAAATCCCGGCTTATGCTCTTTCCACGTCTTCAAACCCAATGGCGTGAAAGGCAGTTCGTGTTCGGGCTTGGTATCGGATGGGTAGTTTTTGGGGCCAGTTGCAAAGACTCCGTCGCGATAGCCGGGTGTGGGTTCCCAAATTCCAGTGATGTCGCGAACGGGGGCGGGCCCAGACTGCTGATCCGCCGGCACGTTGGGCACGATTCGGTCCCAACCGTCGCGATGGATGTTCTTGCCGGACTCTCTCTTGTCGGTCGTCTGAGCGCGGCCAGAAGGCGAGAATGCGAGAAAAGCGACTGCGACCGCTGCAATAACCAAGCGATTTGACATTTCGAAAACCTCTCCTGTTGAGGTGCTGGCTTCCGGATTCCGTCTCGGGCCGCGGCGTGGATCGGTTCGATCACGAACCGCACCCGCCGCTTCAAGTCACCTTATCCGCCACGCCGGATCACTGACATCTACAAGCCTTGACGACTCACAAGTTCGGGCGCCAGGGGAAAACTCAGCGTTCACTGCCCATGCTGAGCTCTTGGCCATCGGGGAGTATGACCTTGGTGACTCGTCCGACTGGCTGGCCGGTCTTGGACATTCCGTTCATCGTAACCGTAACTTCTTCGCCAGGCTTAAATGATTTCGCCGTTATGCCGAAGTTGACGAGCGTCGAGGGAGCATTCCATTCCCCGAGCCAATGTGTGACGTTGCCCTTTTCGTCCTTGGCATCGAACTTGAGGAAGGTATGAGGATTGGTCCATACCCAAGCCGTAACAGTTCCTTTTACAGTGACGCTTCTGCTGTCGTACGCGGCATTCCCGTGATGCGCGAAGAGCGAACCGGAGATCGATAAGAGCGCAACACCCACGAGAAGAACCGTCACCAACTTATTTCTCATAACTTCCTCCCTAATTTCCACCCGATGGCTCGGTATTCTGTACTTTAGCTCGCCGGATTCTATCAGGAATTTCTCGCGGCTCGCAACTCGGGCCCTATGACGAGCAGCGCTTATGAAGGCGCCAGTTTGACCTGAATTCGATACGCGGATAGCATCAGCGCGGAAGCTTAAAAATGCCCGATCTGCCGAAGAAGAACGCACTCAGGCGCGAGCGAACGCTCACGCCGCTGTTCCGCGACTTCGCCCCTCTCCTGATGCTGGCGTCCGCTCTTTTCTACACGAACCGCTGGCTCGCGCTGACGGATGATGAGGCCTCCACTCTCAGCGCCGCGGCTAAGAACGTTACCGCCATCCTCGGCACAGCTCGAAGCGCCGCGGAGAATATTCATCCGCCGCTTTACGAACTGCTGCTCCATCTGTGGCTGCGGATCACGGGCGGGCTATTCGACGGCTTGCGGGCGCCGGCCATAGTTTGCTTTGTGCTTGGTCTGTGGCTCCTCTCCCGCGTGGCACGGCAATTGGGAGGAGAAGAAGCCGGCAGTGCATTGGTATGGTCAGGCGCGCTTTGGCCTTTTGGATTTCACGCGGGGCGCCTGGCGGAGCCCTCCACGTTCGTATTTCTGCTGATCGCTGCGCTCACCTGGCAATATTTCCGCTACATCCGATCGCGCCGTCGATCCGATTGGATCATCTTCTGTGTCCTGGCTTTGGCGCTGCTTTATACCAACGATTTCGGTTGGGCGCTGTTGATCCTGCTTGGCGTGGATTATTGGTGGCGAATTGCGGAAAGCAAAGCCATTCATTCCAAAGGCGATTCGACTGAAAGCGCCGGGGCCGGGCGCGAAGGAAAAATCGAGGGAATCCTGGTTACTGCTGCCGCACTGGCGATCGGTTTCGCGCCGCGCTGGGGAATCTTCGTACGCGAACTGCATGCGCAACTGGTATGGCCCGCTTCCGTTCGGTTTCTTTTTCTTAATGCCGCTTACAATTTCTATATCTTATTCGTGAGCCAGTCGGTTGCGCCGTGGTTTTGGCGCTTCAGTATTCCCGCCGCCATCGGCATCGTTGTTCTTTTGGCGTTTGTCTTCGCAGGCATTGGCGGAGAGGTGCGCCGCTTTCTGATGTTTTCCGTGTTGCTGTTTGTCTTGATGGCGGCGGCTGGGATCCTGCAAGCCAAGTGGCTCCTTCTGCTAGGCCCATGGTTTCTTTTACCGATAGCCATTGCCCTGGGCACGATCGAGAACTGGCACTGGCGCGTACCTATGGCCCTGGCGCTGGCTATGGTGGCGACAATCGGGTGGTACGGTGCGTTAAACCGGCGGTACTATGCGGAGCCGCGATTCTTTGAGCCGTGGAGTACAGTTGCCGATGATGCCGCGCAGGCTCTTCGCGGCGGCGCCGGTGTAATCGGCAACGACGAAGCCTTCTTTTTTTATCTCACCTACGCGCTGAAACCAGCCCAAGCAAATTCATCCTGGCGTTTCACCGGAGCCTTGCCCATGCAAGTGCAATATCCGTCCGTGTGGTACCCGCAGCAGTGGGCGGAGGCAGGGCGCCCCAAGCCGGCAACCGTTCTCTGGATTCGCGGTTCTTCGGCGCCAGATGAACTAAACGCGATGAACGACGCGGGCGAATGGCTCAGCGGGCAATGCGGAGATCGCATCACCCGTTATTTGGCGCGCGATCCCGCCTACACATGGAAGCAGCGCTTCGTGCCCCATTTCTCGGGCCCGGCTTGGCGCATCGAGATTCGCCAATATTTCTGCGGACAAAGCACCTCCGAGCCCGCACCCGGCAGCGCCGCTCCAAACGGCTCCCACTAAGCGGGTGGACGCCGACTTTTGGAATGAGGGCAGAATGGAGGGCTGCTCATTCGAGGCAAAAGGGCTTCGGGCAATGGCAAAGTTAAAAATGACCTAATAAGCCCAGCGCATGAGCACGCCGCCGGTGGTATAGCCCGCTCCGACTGCGACCAGCACCACCAGATCGCCCTTTTTGAGCCGGCCTTGGGCCACTGCGTCACAAAGCCCCAACGGAATCGTGCCTCCCGTGGTATTCGCGAAGCGGTCGATATTCACCATTACCTTGGAATCATCAAGCCCGAGCCGATCCTGCATGGCGCGAATGATGCGCAAGTTCGCCTGATGGGGCACCACCAGTGCGACGTCCTTATGGGAATACCCATTGCGCTCGAGAAGTTGGCAGGAGATCTCGGCCATCCGCCGCACGGCGTACTTAAAGACCTGCTTTCCATCCTGATGCACGCAATGCATTTTTGCATCCAGGGTCTCGTGCGATGAGGGATGCAGCGAGCCTCCGCCGGGCATATAAAGATATGCGCCGCCGGAGCCATCGATGTCGTGAACGAAATCGAGAATACCCTCACTATCGGACTCTGTGCTTTCCAGGAGCACGGCACCGGCGCCGTCGCCGAACAGCACGCAGGTATTGCGATCCTGGTAATCAAGGATCGAAGTCATCACGTCGCTGCCGATGACCAGAGCCTTTTTGTGCGTGCCCGCACCCACAAATTGCGCGCCAATGGTCAGCGCGTACACAAATCCGGAGCAGGCCCCGGAAAGATCAAAACCCCAGGCGCGCGTTGCACCGATGCGGTCCTGAACCAGACACGCGGTGGCCGGAAAAAACATGTCCGGCGTCACCGTGGCCACGATGATCAGATCGATCTCCTCAGGTTTGGTATGGGTCTTCTGCAGAAGCTGCTGCGCGGCGGCGGTGGCCAGGTGTGATGTGGCCACGCCTTTGTCTACGACATGCCGCTCACGTATACCGACGCGCTGCTGAATCCATTCGTCGGTGGTATCCACCATGCGTTCCAGGTCTGCATTGGTGAGCAGCCTGGGGGGCACATAACCGGCCACTCCGGTGATCTTTGCTGCAAGGCGTTTCCCCATTGTCTGTCCTTTGAGATCGGTCCTCAGCGTCGCGCGTTCAAAGAAGCGCGATTCTACGCAATCGTGAATGAGGTGACAAGCCAAGCTATACGTGGGTGGAAAAGACCTGACTAAGGAGCGCTCTGTTTGGCGGGAATATTGTTGTCTTCCAGGCTGCGTTGCGGCAGATGTTGCACAGCCTCGATGAACAGGCGGACGAGTTGAGGATCAAATTGCGAGCCGGCGCAGCGCTCTAATTCTTCAAAAGCCGCCGCCGGAGTGCGGGCCTTCTTATAGATTCTTTCGGATGTAATGGTGTCGTAGGCGTCGGCAATGGCGATGATACGCGAGCCTATAGGAATTTGATCGCCCACCAGCCCCTGGGGATAGCCGGAGCCGTCGAACATCTCGTGATGATGGCAGACCATCTTTCGAATGCGCGAAATGGTTTGCAGAGGTTCGAGCATGCGGTCGCCGTAGAGCACGTGCTCCTTCATCTTTTCCCACTCATCAGGATTGAGAGGACCGCGCTTGCCTAGAATTTCCTCAGGGATGCCCACCTTGCCAATATCGTGCAGAAGCGCGCCAAGCCGAATTTCGCCGATTTCTTCTTCCTTCAGGCCCAGCGCTTCGGCAATGAGCGCCGCATAGGCGGCCACTTTTTGGGAATGCCCCTGCGTGTAATGGTCCTTGGAGTCAATCGCCAGAGCCAGCGAAGTTACGGTGTCAATCAGAGCAGGAGGGACTTCCCCGAACAGCCCTTCCGTCTCCGAAGATTTCTTCTCCGAAGTTTCCGGGTCGAGTTCGGCAGGGCCAAGCGAGACGGCGAATTGGTGCAGGCGTTCTCGAATCTCGTTGAAGGCATCCGGACCAGTGGCGAAAAGACGTTTGAGAGTTACGCCGAGGTAAGCTTCCAGGACATCGCGCTTCCATTTTTTGCTCTGCCCCGCGTCGCAATGGTCGGCGGTGGACACAGTATTGCCGCCTTCATGCTTGGAGATATACATGGAGGCGTCGGCGACCTGGATCAATTCCTGGGGCGTTGAGCCGTGGATGGGGAAGCTGGCGATGCCAAAACTCGCTGTGATGGTCTTTTCGCGGAGGAGCGGATCCTCGCAAATCGCCGGCCGCAGTTTCTCAGCGATGATGACCGCCTGCGGAGCGCTGGTTTCGGGCATGAGGATGACAAATTCGTCTCCGCCGTAGCGGGCCACGACATCGGAACTGCGGCAGTTCTGCTCGAGAATCTGTCCGACCCGGTGCAGAACGAGATCGCCCTCGAGGTGGCCGTAGAAGTCGTTCACGAATTTGAAGCGGTCCAGATCGATCAAGACCAGGGAAAAATGCCGGCCGGCGCGCGTCGCGCGTTTCCATTCGGCCGAGAGCGCTTCCATCAGATAGCGATGAGTTTTTACACCCGTCAGACCATCCGTGATGGCCTGCTCCTGGGCTTTCTGCAGCGTGAGGGCATTGTGCAGCGCCACTGAAATCAGATCGGCAAGCGTATGCAGCAGCCGTATGTCCTCTTCGGAAAAATCCGTAGGCTCGGCGGTCTCCACGTAAAGCACGCCATGGAGCTGATCCGCGTAAAAGACGGGCAGGGCCAGCACCGACGCCGACCCTTCCAGAACGGTCCCAGACATTTCCGCACCGGCGAGGTTCCGCGCCACGCAAGTCTGCCCGCTGCGAGCCACTTTGCCGACGATGCTCTCGCCCAAGGGCAGACGACGCCCGAGAGCGCCCCGCCGGCGGCCGGCTTCCGCCTGGATGACGACTTCCTTGGTTGCATAGTCGAGCAGGCCGATGCCGACATGGTCGAAGGCCAGGCCGCGTTCCAGCTGTTCGGCTACTCTGGACAACATTTCTTCGGGATTCAGGGTGGTGATGGCGTGGCGGGAAATGTTGTTCAGAAGCGCGAGGTGGCGGGCTTTGGTTTGCTCCTCGCGGAACAAGCGCGCATTTTCGATGGCGATACTGGCCTCGCTGGCCAATACACGCATCAATTCCAGATGACCTTCGTCGTAGAGGTTCTCTTGCAGTCCCCGCAGCGCCATCACACCGATGACCTTGTCATAGGCAATCAGGGGCACGCCGCAGAATGAGCCTGATTCCTGAACGGGCCGCAATCCCAACCTTACAGCCTCTTCCATCAGGTTTTGCCGGATCAACAACGGCTGTCGAGTGCGAATAATGTGTTCGGTAAGATGATTGCCGAAAGGCCTGCTTCGCTTGGGCAAACGAATGCCTTCTGTAATTTCGAGCTCGAAGCGAATCTGGTTTTCTTCCGCATCGTACATGGCCACGTAGAAGTTGCTTACGTCGAACATGCGCTTGAGAGACCCGAAAATCTTGTTGAAAAGCTCATCGACGTCCAGGGTGGAGCTCAATGCGCGCCCAATTTCGTTCAGAAGGTGCAGCTCCTCGGAGCGCCGGGTGGTTTGCTGAATCAAATAGCTATTCTCCACGGCCATGCCGATCTGGTGTCCCAGGGTCAGCAGAAGCCGCAGTTCCGCCTGTGTGAAACGGCGAGCCTCCGTGCTATTCAGCAACAGAAGGCCGAAAGGCTCATCCTTGGCCTGGAGAGTGATGGCAATGACGGTGCGCATACCGTGGGCCAGAGCCAACTGGCGAAAACGCAAGAAAGCGGCCTCGTGCTCGAGTGCGCGCCAGGAGCCTTCGTGCTCGAGTTCGCGAAAGACTACCAAGCCCCCCAGCCGCGAAACCAATTTCATGAATTCGGCGTCCAGGCCTTCTTCCCCAACGGCACGGCAAAACGCCGCATCGACCCCGCGTGACGCGGTTACCGCCGCCTCCTGCGCTCCGTTCCGGCGCAGGATCAAAAGTCCCGAAGGCAGGTGAATGACGCTCAGAACGCGCTCGAGCGCTTCCACCAGAGTTTTTTGGATTTCGCCGCCCATGAAGCTGGACGTGGTGAGATTGAGATTGGAAAGCGCGAGGATGTTCAGTTGGACCCGGCGCCTCTGGTCCTCATAGAGCACCATGACCATTACCGCGGCAGCCAACAGGGAAGGGAAACTGGCGACCACCGTAAAGTCCGTTCCTCCGGGCCTGCTCAGGGGCCCAAACGCCATTCTCAGCAGCGGCAGGATGGCCCAGCCTGCGAACGCCGCCGCCAGTGCCCAGTCGCCATGGTTCTCTCGCTGGCGCGCTGCCTGCCAGAAAACAAATGCCACCGAGAGGTACACAGCCATCATGCCAAGTTCGGGCGCGATCGACAGGTGTGGAACGTGGGCAGAGAGAGCGTACAATCCGAACCACGATCCCATCAGGAAAGCGGCTGGAGTCCATGGCCGAGAATTGAAGTAGATGCGAGCCGCGCAGAAGAATGCCACTCCGCTTGCCGCAATGAGGGACCTGCCGACCAGCATCAGCCAGGCGGGCGCGTCATGGCTAGACGCTCCCAACCAGTATGTGGGTCCAATGGTCAGATCGTGCAAAACGAGCAGATACCAGCCGATGGTCCACATCCGGAGATAGGGCCGGGACTTGATCCTTTGCAGATAGGTGAAGAAGCCCGCGGCAAGCGCGTGGACCGCCAGGATAGTGAACGAAAGAATGCCAATGTGCACGACGGTGCTGTGGATCACAGGGCGGTTTCCCCACACCTGCGCTTTAGACGGATTTCTAGATTATGCAGGAGCGTCGCAGCCAGCGGGACCCTTAGCTCGCGCGGCTCGAGTCGTCGAAAGATAGGCAAATGTTTTCTACCAAACCTGGTTTTGAATATAGACTACGGTCTGCGAGCGAGCAACGGTACGGGGGTACTAAATACGGAACATTGCCTGTGTGCGTTCTTAGTCTGATCTGGGCGTGACTGTGTGCCGTGCCAAGGGCTACAAGGAACGTATAGTTTGGCAGTTAGTTTGGCAGTCCGCGGGCACCGTAGCAGGCCATTCGTCCCGAGTGGCGATTGCTTACATTCCGGCCGGCTCGCGTTTGTCGCAGGCATCGGCTATCATCAATATTTTCTTGGGATTGTCCATTCATGACAGATTCGGGAAATCCTCAAACTAAGGTCTCGGATTCGGCCGCAAACAAGGGCGTCCGAGTGCGTTTCGCCCCATCCCCGACGGGATACCTTCACGTCGGCGGCGCTCGCACGGCGCTTTTCAACTGGCTTTTCGCGAGGAATCAAGGCGGCACGTTTATTCTGCGCGTTGAGGACACAGATATCGAGCGCAACCGCCCCGAATTAGTCGAAGGCATTCTCGACGGTCTGCGTTGGCTGGGACTTGACTGGGATGAGGGTCCTGTCTACCAGTCACAGCGGCTGCCCGGCTATACAGCCGCGGCGGAAAAGCTGCTCGCTTCAGGCGCAGCTTATCTTTGTTATTGCCCGCCCGAAAAGTACGCGGGCGGCGATTCCGTAACAGAGGCTGCCGGCGGCAAAAGCGAAGTTCGCCGAATCGTTCGCTGCACTTGCCGGGAAGGCAAGCCCTCGACCAGCGGGCAGAATCCGGCGGTGCGCTTCCGCGTCCCTCTTGGCGGGACCACCCGTTTTGACGATGCTGTCTTCGGTACGCGCGAAGTCCAAAACGACGAGATTGAAGATTTTGTGCTGCTCCGCTCGGCTCGAACCCCGGACGCGCCCGCATTGCCCACCTATCAGCTCGGCGCGGTAGTCGACGACATCGATATGCGAATCACGCACGTCATTCGCGGCGCGGATCACATTTCCAACACCCCCAAGCAGATTTTGCTCTACCGCGCGCTCGGTGCCACGCCGCCCATTTTTGCGCACGTTCCCCTTATCTTAGGGTCCGACCGCACGCGTCTCTCCAAGCGCCACGGTGCCACAAGCGTCAGCTCCTATCGCGACGAAGGATTTTTGCCCGAGGCCTTCCGCAATTTCCTGGCCCTGCTGGGCTGGTCCAGCGGCGACGACACGGAAATGTTTCGCACCTCCGAACTGATTCAGCGCTTTTCCTTGAGCGGCGTCAGCCGGACCAATGCAGTTTTCGATCGCGCCAAGCTCGAATGGTTCAACCAGCAATATCTGCAGAAGCTTTCGCTTGACGAACTGCTTCCGGCAATCCAAGCCGAACTGGAGCGAGCGGGCCTTTGGCGGCCTGAGTGGGCCACATCGCAGAAAGAATGGTTTGCACGCGCGGTGGACTTGTTGCGTCCCCGCACGCGCCTTCTGCGGGATTTTTCTCATTGGGCGCGTGCGTTTTTCACCGACGATTTCGATTACGACCCGGCCGCGCGCGAAAAATTTTGGAAAGACGAACGTCTGCCCGAATTGCTGGCGCGGCTGACCGACGAACTGGCCGCGTTGACCGAGTGGACCCACGACGCTTGCGATCACGCCTTACGCCAACTCGCCGAGAAAGCCGGCGTCAAGGCCGCGCTTCTGATCAACGCAACCCGCGTGGCTCTGGTCGGTCAGCCCGTGGCGCCGCCGCTCTTTGACACCATGTTAGTGCTCGGGAAAGAGCGCGTGCTGGCGCGCCTGCGCCGCGCTCTTCCGGTCATCTCCGCACGTTCGGTGGCGGGTTAAGCGGCCGGCGGATGCTTCGGCCGCCAATCGTGAACGCTCTCCGAAAAACGATTGGCAATCGCAATCAGCTGCGCTTCCTCGAATCGCCGGCCGATAAATTGCACCGCGACCGGCAGTCCCTCCTGGGTAACTCCGCAGGGCATGGAGATGGCCGGCAAACCGGTAAAGTTGCCGGGCCGATTCAGATCCACCAAGGCGCTGCGCAGGGACATCTCCACTTCTCCTACTCGAACGCGTTCAGAGCCCATGGGCGGGGCGGCTAGCGCGGTAGTGGGAATTACGAGCGCGTCCACAGTTTTCAACGCAGCTTCAACCTCATCCCGCGCTCGCCGCATCGCTTCCTGCGCGTTCAGATAATCGAGCGCCCGCGTCCTGGCGCCTTGCTCGAGCCGGCAACGCACGTCCGCGCCATATTCACTTGCGCGCGCCGGGAAATAGCCGGCGCGTTCGTGTAGCTGGCTCGCTTCAACCGCGGCGATGAGATTCGCCGCTTCGACACCGGCCAACATGCCTGGCAGGGAAATCTCCTCGAGTTCCGCGCCTGACTTGACGAAATCAGCGACCGCCGTCTCTGTAATCCTGCGCACTTCAGGATCCATATGAACCCAGAAGTGTTCTTTGGGACGGCCGAGGCGAACGCGTTTTCGTTTTAGGGCGGACCGAAAATTTCTCTCATTACGAGCCACGGCGGTGGGATCGAGGGGATCGCGCCCGGCGATGCACTCCAGCACCAGCGCCGCGTCCAGAGGGCTGCGCACAATCGGGCCCACATGATCGAAGCTCGGGGCCAGCGGAAAAACGCCGTAAACGCTGACGCGCCCAAATGTAGGCTTGAAACCCACGACGCCGCAAAGGGCTGATGGAATGCGAATGGATCCGCCGGTATCGCTGCCGATAGCCGCGGCGCATAAACCGGCTGCAACCGCGGCCGCGGAGCCTCCGCTCGAACCGCCCGCGATTCGATCCGCATTCCATGGATTTCGCACCGGTCCATAATGCGGGTTCTCCGAAGTCACTCCATATGCAAATTCATGAAGATTCGTCTTGCCGAGCACGATAGCTCCGGCGCGCCGCAACTTCCGAATTACGGTGGCATCTTCGGACGGCACGAAATCGCTCAGGATGCGCGAGCCCATGGTCGTGCGAACGCCTTTCGTCCAGATATTGTCTTTCAATGCCACCGGGATGCCGTGAAGAACCCCGCGGCGCTTCCCTCGCGATAATTCCTTTTCCGCCGTACGCGCCTCGGCCAAGGCGCTTTCCGAAGTAACGGTTATAAAGGCATTCAGCTTTGGATTGAGCCGCTCGATTCGCGATAGGTACAGCTCGGTCAGTTCGACCGGCGAGACTTTCTTCCTCGCAAGCAGTGTCGAAAGCTCTTCGATGCCGGCAAATTCGAGATCGCTCATGGATTCGTCGCAGTTATGCCGCCGCGAATTGTAACTCAGCGCCTTCATTTTCCGTTTCTCGAATCGGTTCCATGCCGGTAAAGGCGCTTCGGGCGCTTGCGGCGCCGTACACGATTGGCCACATTCCTGATGACATTCTTCTCGCACATCCGGAACTGCCGTCGTAAGATTTCCGCGACCTGAGGCTCCGCCTCAGGCACCGTCCGCAGCGCAAAAACGAGACGGTGATACAAACCTGTATGCAGTGCGGCGCCATTAATGGCGCCGAAGCGCGTACCTGCTGCCTTTGCGATACGCGCCTCTCAAAGTACGCCGACGCTATTTCTGTCTGCGCACCCGCTGAATTGGGCAATGAGGTCAATCCGGGCATCGAGCCGGATTGGCGCACTGAAGTATCTCAGCGTCTTGACGCCTACCGCGTGCGGCGCGGAGGTTCCAGCGAGATACAAGTGCAACCGGAATTGGCTTTCACAGCGGCTACTTCAACTCAAACGGCCGTCGCGCCACCCGACGAACCCTCTGGAGTTCAGACCTTCGAACCACCCCCGGCCACAATCACGAAGAGGCGCTTTCGACCAGCCCGAGTGGAGCGCCTGGAAATCGATGTGGAGCAACCGGCCTTCGATTTCGAGGGCGCTGGCAGTGATGCCGGCCCGAAGAGGCGTGTTTCTCCTTACGATTCGCCGATCGTTTCCGTTGCTCCACTAATGGAACGGCGGCGGGCCGGCGTGCTCGATCTTACCTTGCTGCTATTTGCTTACGGCGGCTTTCTGATGGTCTTTCGCGCCCTTGGCGGCCGCTTCAGCATTAGCCGGTTCGACTTGCTGGTCACGGTGGCGATCCTGGGCCTTTTGTATGCCCAATACGTGGCCTTGTTTACGTACTTCGCCAAGGCGACACCCGGAATGATGCTGCGCGGTCTTCGGGTGGCCAGTCTGGATGGACTCGATCCGTCGCCGCGGCAGTTGATGTGGCGAAGTCTGGGATATCTGATCTCGGCGGGGACCCTGACGCTCGGTTTCCTCTGGGTGCTCTGGGACGAGGATCAACTTTCCTGGCATGATCGCATTTCGCAAACGTGCATCACGCCCGATCTCGCGCTGGCCGGAGAGCCCTGTAGTCAGCCCAGCGAGGCGCGCTGAACGCTGGAAACAAAGGACCTAGGCCGGGGTAATTGACCGGCAATCAGATCATCTAAACAGACGAGTTGGGTCGCGGCGGCGATCCGGCGACGTGAGTTCATCCCCGCCGTGATACAATGATTTCGCGCCAGCGGTCCAACATGTCCCTGCTGTGCCGCAACTCGGACTGGGAGTAAATCGCATGAGTCGCTTCGCCAAAATTGCAGTGGTTTCCGTGTCGTTGTTGGTGTTTTCTTATGTCGGCCTGGGATACATGCTGGGCAAGACCGACGATGACAAGGCCTACCGCTCTCTCACTGTTTATGGCGAAGTCCTGCAGCGAGTGCAGGAAGATTATGTCGATGAGCCCAATCTCTCCAATGTTACTGCCGGCGCTCTTCACGGCTTGCTCGAATCGCTCGATCCTTTTTCCGGCTACCTGAGCGCTCGGGAATACGCCGACTTCAAGGAGAAGCAGAAGAACAACACTCGCGGCGAAATCGGTGCGACCCTGGCAAAGCGCTTTGGATACATTGTGGTGGTTTCGGTATTGCCCGATAGCCCGGCGGAAAAAGCGGGGCTGCGCAGCGGCGATATCGTCGAAGAGATAGCCGACTTCACGACGCGCGAGATGTCTGTCGGGCAGGCGAATTCCTTGCTCACCGGAGCTGCCGGAACAACGGTGAAGCTCGCGCTGGTAAGGCGCGGAAAGACGGAGCCGCAGCCGGTAACGCTTACCCGCGCCCTTGTTCCCATGCCTCATCTCACCGGCGACAAAATTGATGACGGCGTGGCCTACGTTCGCGTTCCTTCGCTGCAAACCGGCGCCGCTGCCGAACTGCGAGACAAACTCCAGCAGCTCGATAAACAAGGTCTGCACAAGCTGGTGCTGGATTTGCGCGATTGTGCTCGCGGACCGGCATCGGAAGGAATTGCCGCTGCACAGCTCCTGATCCCCTCCGGCACGATTGCAGTTCTAAAGGGGCAGACGGTGTCCCGGCAGGAATTCGACGCGGCGCCGGATAAGGTTGTCTGGCGCGGGCCGATCGCGGTGCTGATTTCTCCGAGCACTTCCGGCGCAGCCGAAATTATCGCTGCCGCCGTCGGCGATAACCATCGAGGCGACGTCGTCGGCGAGCGCTCCTTTGGCGCCGCATCCGAACAGAAGATCATTCCGCTGGAAGATGGCGCCGCGCTTGTGCTTACCGTCGCCTATTACTACACCCCGGAAAACAAATCGATTCTCGAAAATGGCGTGATGCCTACCGCCGAAGTCGCCACGGTTCCTCCGGAACTTAGTGGAGAAGACCAGGCTCCGGCGCCCCTCGGCGTTAATCAGCTGCCCTCCAAAGACGATCCGGTCGTCCACAGGGCGCTCGATCTGCTGAAGAACGATACCCGCAAAGCCGCTTAAGGACTCGGCAAGAGAATAAAAAATCCTCAGGTCTCCCGCCGGGAAAAAGAAGGGCGGTACGACCTGAGCTACAAATTAATCGAGTGTCTCCAAAACCAGGGGAGCTACATGCCGGGCAATAGCGGGGGCAGAAGTTAATCCCGGAGATTCGATTCCAACCAGGTGGATTGCGCGCGGATGCGTGGGATCGCGGGCGATCACGAAATCGGCCATGCCCTTTTCGCCCGGCGGCACCAGCTTGGGACGAATGCCTGAATACGCGAGCCGCAGGTCCTCCAGCTGAAGCTCCGGCAGCAAGCCCTGCGCATCGTGGAAGAATTCTTCAAGCGGAAGCCGATCGCGCTCGTAGTCATTTTTATCGGTTATGTAGCGCGCCGTCGGTCCCACCAGCACAGTTCCCCATAGCGTCTTGGTGAGATGCACGCCCAGGCTGAGCCGGTCGTGATGCGGCAAAGGGTAGACGAGCGCATTGACCAGATCGGCCCGCGCGCGAACCACCTCGGCATATTCGCCGCGCACCGGATAAATGCGGTAACTGTGGTTCCCGAGCATGGCGGCAACTTCATCGGCGTAAAGGCCGGCGGAATTCACCACGCACCGCGCCTCCACGATTTCCGTGGTAAGACTCTCGCGCTCCGCTCGGTCCCCGAATTCAACCTCAACGGCAATACAGTCCGGCCGCGCTTCCAAGCTCTTTACTCCGGCGTTCGTCAATATACTTGCGCCGCGATCGGTCGCCAGACGCGCGAAGGCCTTTACCAATTCTTCCGCGGAAAGGATCGCGGTGGACGGCACTTCCAGCGCCGCGGCGGCCCGAATATGAGGCTCGCGCTGGCGGATTCGCTCCGGTCCCACCAATTGCAGGCCCTCGACCCCATTGGCCCGCCCGTTTTCAGCCAGCTTTTCGAGTTCGGGAATCTCCGAATCGTGCGCGGCCACAACGATTTTTCCGCAATTGCTATGGGGCACGCCGTGTGCGGCGCAAAATTCCTTGGTCAGCCGATTTCCTTCCACGCAAAAGCGAGCTTTGAGGAATTCCGGAGGATAGTAGATACCGGAGTGAACTACGCCGCTGTTGCGCGTGCTGGTAGCCATGCCCAGCCGCGGCGATTGTTCCAGCAGGAAGACGTCTTCGATGCGGCCGGAGAGTTCACGCGCGATGGCGCAGCCCACCACACCGCCGCCGATGATTACGACATTAACTCGATCCATTGAAAGAGAGCGCGCAATCGTGAGATGCGAGAGCGGTGCGCGCGGCTCATTCTAGCAGCGGGACGATTTGCCGTCATGGCATCCGCCGCGCACCGGGACTCCACGCGGCTCATGAGCCCTTGCTTGGTGGCGGGAACGAGTTGTTACGCGCCTCCGAGCGGCAGGAAGTATTGCGTGCCTTTCACCGGCTCCTCCAGCCGCCGCAAAAGCTGCCGTAAATCCTCGTTGCGATTGACGAAATCGATCTCCGAGGTATTCACCACCAGCAGGTCGGAGGAGGCATAGCGAAAGAAAAAATGGTCGTAGGCGCGCGCGACCTCTTCTACATACTCCTGCGAGATGCGCGATTCGCCAGGGGCCGCCTTCTTTTCAATACGCTCGCGGAGAACTTCCGGCGAAGCTTGCAGGTAAATCACCAGGCCGGGCCGCGGCAAGTCCGCCGCGAAGCGTTCGAAATAGCGCTCGTACAGCTTCAACTCCTCGTTATCGAGGTTGAGGTAGGCAAAAATCTTGTCTTTCTCAAAAAGGAAATCCGCGACTACCGTTCCTTCGCCGGCGAGTGCCTCCTGGACACGCCGATGCCGTTCGATCAGGAAATACATCTGTGCTCGAAAGGCTGAACCGTGCTTTTCACGGTAGAAATCGGCGAGAAAGGGATTGTCTTCGCAATCCATGATGCGCCGTGCATGCATGCGATCGGCCAGGAATCGCGCCAGGGTCGATTTGCCCACGCGAAGAGGGCCTTCGATGGCAATGTATCGCGGCGGTTCGAAGGCCGGCGCTTTCGCGGGACTCCTCTCTGGCGTACGACGCATGGCGCGCGATTATAGCTGAAAGCTTGCTCGCCATCGCCCGCGCAAAATTGAATGGATGCAATTGATTTTGACAATGGCTTGCGACGAGAAGTTCACAGAACCACGTTGCGCACGTTGACACCCTGCGCGCATGGATGCGAGAATTCGCGCACGGCGCGGGCGGGTGATCAAGAAAAACGATATCTCCCGGCCCTCGGCAGTGACAGCGAACGCACCTTCAACTTAGGAAGCCTGCCTGCAAAACAAAAGAAGGAGAAGCCATCGATGCTGACACGGAATCGATCGACCATTCCCATTGTAGTGATCGTGCTCTCCTGTTTCGTCTCTCTGGCGGCTCCGGCGGCGCAGGCGCAGCAGGCTCCTACTTACCGGGTGGACCCATTTTGGCCCAAGCGATTGCCCAACAAATGGAGCAGCCAGCAGTTCGTGGACATCTATGTAGACAAAGACGACCACATCTGGGCCATCAATCGCGCGGACGATGCCCGGCCCGATGAATTGGGCGCCATGACGATGCCGCCACGCACCGAATGTTGCGTCCTGGGGCCCGAAGTGCTCGAGTTCGATGCCGACGGCAACGTCCTGCGCGCCTGGGGCAACCAGACCTATGTCCCGGGCTGGCCGGGCCGTCTGCAGACGATCGGCGTGGATCGGGATCTGAACGTCTATCTCTCCGGCACCATGCCCGGCGACGGCATCATCAAGTTCACACAGGACGGGAAATTTGTATCCGATTTCGGGCATCGCGGACCCAAAGTGCCTGCTTCGCAGGTGAAACAAGATAACCAGCAGACGGCAATTTTCCCGCCGGGTATCGCGGCCTTCGATTTCGACGAAGATGCCCGCGAGATCTACATTCCCGATGGCTTTTTGAATAAGCGCGTGCTCGTCTATGACATGGATACGGGCGCTTTCAAACGGGGCTGGGGAGGCCACGGCATCCCGTTAAGCGAGATCGACAACGATCCCACGCCACCTTACGACACGTCTGGCCCGCCTCCGGATCAGAAGCAGTTCGCGCCGGCGCTGCACTGCGCGCATCCCTCGCGTGACGGTTTCGTCTACGTCTGCGAGCGCGGCAGCGACCGGATTCAAGTGTTCACCAAGCAAGGCAAATTTGTGAAGCAGTTCTGGATTCATCCGTCGACGCAGTCACGCGGGCCTCACTGCGGAGGGATCTGGAGCATGACCGATCCACCATGCGGGACCATTTATAACCTCACGCTTTCGACCGATCCCGCAGCAGAAATATATTTTGGTTGCCGATGGCACCAACAACATGGTGTGGATCCTCAATCGCGACGACGGGAAGGTGGCAGGTTCGTTTGGCGGCACTGGGCATTACGCGGGGCAGCTCCACTGGATCGATTCGATCGCCATGGACTCCAAGGGAAATGTCTACACCGGGGAAGTCGAAGACGGCAAACGCATACAGAAGTTCGTGCCGGTGAGCGGCACCCAAACCGGCGCCCGCTAGCAAAGCACTGCTTTCAGAACGAATTCGTAGCCACGGGCGCGCCGCCTTTTGCCGGCCGCCTGGGGTATGCTGCCATTGCTGCGGCGCCGACGAATACAGGACCGTTCCGAACCGTTCGCTCGCTTGACTTAGCAATTGACGAGAACTAGACTCCGCGCATCGTTTCTTCAGCCCTCCGGAGGAGTAGCCGATGCAAAGTTTGGACCGTCCTTTGAACCAATGGGTACGGAATTTTGGCATGGCCATAACTGTGTCATGCGCCCTGAGTCTATTTGCAAGCGCAGCACCGAAGGACACCGGTAAAAACGCAGCGAAAGACGTGCCGGTCTATAAGGTCGATCCCTTTTGGCCCAAGCCGCTGCCGCACCACTGGCTCATGCAAGGCGTTCCCGTGATGGTGGTGGATAAAGACGACCATATCTGGGTGATGAATCGTCCTCGCGACGTCAACCCCGACGAGATCGGCGCCGCCTCCACTCCGCCGCGAACCGATTGCTGCGTCGCCGCTCCGGCGGTGCTCGAATTCGATACGGAAGGCAATTTGCTCCAAGGGCTGGGGAGGCCCGGGCTACGTGCCGGGATGGCCCGCGGAAGGCAATCCGCGTCCCGGAGCGGGCGCCGAACACGGCATTCTGGTGGATCGCGAAGGAAACGTCTGGATTTCCGGCAGCGCGCGCGGCGACACCATCATGAAATTCACGGGCGATGGCAAGCTGCTGTGGGAGTTTGGTCATCGCGGACCACGTCCCAAGCCGGGCGAAGCCGCGCCGCCCGCCAAGCAAAATAATCAGGACACCGACGTATTTCCCACCGGCATATTCTTCTTCGACCTCGATGAAGACGCCAAAGAGATCTACATCGTCGACGCCAAGCGCGTCCTGGTGTACGGCTACGACGGGCAATTCAAGCGCGGCTGGGGCGGCCACGGCGTCCCGTTAAGCGAAATCGATAACGATCCCACCCCGGTATACGACTGGAAGTCCGGGACCGCCTCCGGACCAAAAGCAGTTTGCGCCCGCGCTGCACTGCGTGCACTTCGCGACCGACGGTCTCGTGTACGTGTGCGAACGGGGCAGCGACCGGATTCAAGTTTTCACCAAGGAAGGCAAGTTCGTTTCCAGTTTCTTCGTCCATCCCTCCACGCCTTCGCGCGGCCCAGAGTGCGGCGGTCCGGGAAGCACCATGTTTGGCATGTGCGGCACGACCTATAACCTTACTTTTTCCCATGACGCGGGCGAGAAATACGTGATGATCGCGGACGGAACGAACGACAAGGTCTGGATTCACGACCGCAAGACGGGCGAACTCGCCGGTTCGATCGGGGACAACGGCCGGATGGCCGGGTATTTCCACTGGATCGACGCGATCGCCATCGACTCCATCGGGAATCTTTACACCGGCGAAGTCGACACGGGAAAGCGCGCGCAGAAGTTCGTGCTAATGAACGGCGACAAGACCAAGCGGTCGCGCCCGCACGAGTGACGTTCCGTTCTTCAACTTTCGAACGCCAAGCGGGCCCTGCCGCGCTCTCGAATCAGGTCCGCTAGCGTCCGGCGGCACGGCCAGTTCCGCAGTTCCACTCATGGATCGCTCAAAACTCAAACTGAGCCACGGCCCGACGGGCGCCGGTCATATGAAATGTGAAACTGGCATAGTAAAATACACGTCCAAAGCACAAAGCAGTCGGGCCAGCAGCACTCTTATCTAAGGAGACACTCCATGCGTCGCATGTTCTACGGTGTTCTGGTGGTCGTTTGTGGTCTGCTCGCTGCGGCGATTCCAGCGCCCGCGCATCACGCTTTCGCGGCAGAGTTCGATGCCAATAAGTGCACGGACCTCACCGGCACCTTCACCAGTTACGAGTGGCAGAATCCGCACGGCTACTTTCACCTGGACGTGAAGGATCCCAATGGCGCCGTAAACTCCTGGACGTTTGAGACCGTCTCCCTTTCCACGCTAAAGAGGAGCGGAACGTCGAGGCGCGATTTCGAAAACGCCATAGGAAAGAGCGTAACGGTCCGGGCCTGCCTGGCCAAGAATGGCGCAAAGAACCGCGCCGCTGCCGAAACCATCAAGATGCCTGACGGCCAAATTCACAAAATCGGACAGGACGTAGAGGGAAAGTTTAGCCAGTACTGACGCGCAAGGTCGTTCCCCTGGGCCCGATGTGTGCGCGGTGAGGAGGATTGTATGAAGACGGGCTTGGCTCGTTACCTGGCCACTGGGATGGTCGCTGCGGGAATTCTGTGTATGGCTTCGGCGCTTGCAGCGCAGGAAGGAAATAGCTCGCAGCCTGCCAAATCCAAGCAACAGGCGCTTCCACCCGGTGGGCCGGCGCCGCGCACCGCCGATGGCCATCCCGATCTCTCGGGAGTGTGGTTTGGGGGCACGGCCGGTGGTTTCACGTACAATCCCGCGCTGCGCAGGCAGTTTGACGCCAAATACCGAAGAGCCTCCGCAGTTCCAGCCTTGGGCCGCCGCGAAGATTAAGGGCATGACGCAGACGGACTTCGAACTAGGACGCGCGTCCGTGAATTGCTTGCCGCGTGGCGTTCCCGGCATGTTTCTGATCAATCCGTACCCGTTCCAGATCGTGCAAACTCCGGGTTTGTTCGTTCAGTTGGATGAGCTGAATAATAACTTCCGGGTGGTCCACACCGATGGACGGCCGCACAATCCCGATCCGGATCCCTCTTTCGACGGCGATGAAGTTGGCCATTGGGAAGGCGACACGTTGGTGATCGACGTGATCTCCCTCGATGAGCGCACCTGGAACAACTTTACGGGCTGGTTCCACAGCGATCAGGAACACGTGATCGAGCGCGTTACCCGCCCTTCCAAGAATTATCTCAACGTGGTGGTGACCATCGAGGACCCCAAAGTATTGGCCAAGCCCTGGACCTCCGCGCCCCGAGTCTGGACGCTCGGCCATGAGGACCTGCTCGAATACTACTGCACAAATAATCAGGAAGTGGAGCAGTACAAGGCGCTCAAGGACAAGGAATCCGGCGGCGACAAGAAATAGGTAGTACAACGGGAGATGACGACGATGACACGTAAGCCCCTCAGTGCCCTTGTGGTGACGGCTGTTGCATTGCTTTCAGCGATCCCCATGCTGGCGCACCATTCGGTGACGGCGGAGTTCGACAGTTCGAAAGCGTTTACCGTGAAAGCCACGATTACCAAAATCGAGTGGGTCAACCCGCACACCTATATATACGCCGATGTGAAGGACGACAACGGCACGGTGACGCCTTACTCGTTTGAGGGCGGGCCTCCAGGAGCGCTGCGAAGGTCCGGCGTGATCAAGACCATGTTCAACGTCGGCGACGTCGTCACGATCGAAGCCTATATCGCCAAGGATGGTTCCAAGCATCTGGGACTCTTGCACGCGGTCCATTTTGCCGATGGCCACCAGATCTTTTTTGGCAGGCCTGAAGATAGCGAAGGTAAGAATTAGCTCTCCGAAAAGCCGGCGCATTTGCGCTGTGGCGATTAGCTGAACAGGGAGGGGAGGAGCGATGAACGCTCGATTTATTAGCTGGATTCCGGCGATTGGATTAGCCGTGGGCGTATTGTGTTGGGTCTCCGCGCCGGCCGGCGCCCAGACTAAGTCTGGAAACGACAATAAGAATGTGGGCGTCGGCTACGGTCTCGACAAAGACCAACCCTTCGCGGGAGCAGATCCAGACGGGACCGGACTTCCTTGGAAAGAGCCGCCCGCGGCAGAAGTGGAAGCGGCGAAGAAAGGACCAACGCCGCACCTGGCGGATGGTCATCCCGATCTCACCGGCTTTTGGGCGCCGGCTGGCTGGGGCTATGCAGTGACTCAGGGCGGCGTGACTGCGGATGGGAAGACGCGCTACACGCAACGCGGAGGTGAGGGGCCGGTCCAGTCGGACGCGAAAAAGCGCGAATTGAAGAATCGCCTGGAGGGCGCCAACCTTCCGCCCTACAAACCCGAATTCGTTGAGAAAGTAAAATATCTCGGCGAGCACCAGAGCCACGAGGACCCGGCCTTCAAGTGCGCGCCAAAGGGCTTTCCACGCGTGGGTCCGCCCACCGAGATCGTGCAGGTTTCCAAAGAGATCGTCTTCCTCTACGATACGGTCAATTCTTCCGAGCAAAACGCTTTTCGCATCGTCTCCACCGACGGGCGAGGCCATGACCCGTCTCTCAATCCGTCTTTCTACGGAGACTCCATCGGCCACTGGGAAGGCGACACCATGGTCATCGATGTCACCAATTTTATCGACGACACCTGGCTCAGCCAGAATGGTGCTATTCACAGCGATGCCATGCACGTGGTCGAAAAGCTGTCCCGCGAAGGCAATGTGATCGACTGGGTGATTTCCATCGATGATCCGAAGGTGTTCACGCGTCCGTGGGTGATCGAACGCCACTTAATTCATGGGCTGCAGAGTGGGCACGCTTTGGAAGAAGCCCCCTGCGTGGAGCACGACTACAGTCATCTGGTCAACGACGACCGCAATTAAACGCTCAGGGGGTTCCGTTCTCGCGGGTAAGAATCAGCGCGGGCGAATCCCTGCCACTTTTAGCCGAGATGGCCAAAGCTTCGTTCAGTTCATTTAGCTCACAACGACAGCAGGCAGTTTTAGTGCAAGCGGGCCGATGGTCCGGAGCCGTGCGATGTCATCTTGCCGCTTGCCTGCGGGCAAATTAGTGTATATCTTTTGGCGGCTCCGGAAGCCCCTAAGCGTCGTTCCGGTAAGGAGATGGACTTGGTCCCACCGACATTTTTGCGGACCATCGAAGACAGCGGGTTCAGCACCTGGCTGCGCGAGTCTGAGTCGCCGTTTGCGTTTTATTTCGTTCTCCTGTTTCACACCTTTGGTCTGGCGTTGCTCGTCGGAGCGAATACGGTGATGGATCTGCGCATTCTTGGGGTCGCGCGGGAGATCCCGCTTGCGCCGTTGAAGCGCCTTTTCCGGATCATGTGGATTGGTTTTGGCATAAATGCAATCACCGGCGTCTTGCTCATCATCGCGTATCCCACGAAGGCCCTCACGAACCCGGTTTTTTACCTGAAGTTGACGTTCATCGCCTTGGCCATTTGGATCATCACGATGCTGAGGGATCGCGTGTTTGACGCCAACCTGGATGAGCCCGCCATGATGGCGCGCGGTGCGACACTCGCGAAATGGTCGCTTTTCTTATGGGTCGGAGCCATCACCGCGGGACGCCTGCTGGCGTACACTTACAGATACCTGACGTATCCGTGCTAGGGACCGCGCAAACCAGCGCGGTGCGCGGAAACCTGAGGAGCCGCTTATGAATTTAGCGCACCTTCACCTCTTGCTGAATCATTTTCCGATCATCGGCACGATCGTTGCCCTTGGTCTATTCATTGCTTCGTTCATAGGCAAGAATGACGATCTCAAACGCTCCTCCTTGATCATTTTTGCGGCCATCGCTTTGATAACGCTGCCGGCCTTTTTTAGCGGCATCGGCGCGCAGCGGGCCATCAGAAAGGAGCCCGGCGTTTCCATTGCTGTGATCGACCGGCATGAGGGTGCGGCGATACTGGCGATGTTTTTGATGTTGATTACCGGCGCCCTGGCATTGGTCGAACTCTGGAATCGGCGCCGTATCCGCACGGAGAAGATCTGGTCCGGAACCATATTGGCGATCCTTGTTTTCTCGCTGCTCACGACCGGCGTCATGGCAAGAGTGGGCACGACCGGTGGCGACATTCGTCATCCGGAGATCTGGGATGTGAAAGACGTCACGCAGGAGACGGGAATCTCCGCCTTTATCCATATGTTCGAGCCGACACCCAGCAAGTTCACCGACCTGATGCTGGTCAGCAAATATTGGTGGGCGTTCATGATGGATCTGCATTTCATCGGCCTCGCCCTGCTGATCGGCACGGTAGGTGTTCTCAATTTGCGCATACTCGGATTTGAAAAACGGCTGACGGGCGCCTCCTTACACCGGCTGATGCCCTGGGCCTTGGCGGGATTTGGGATCAACGTGCTAACGGGCACGCTGGCTTTTATTGGCATGCCGGCCTACTACACTTTCGACGCCGCTTTTTGGCTGAAGATTCTGGCGGTAATGCTTCTCGGATTGAATGTGGCGGTGTTCTATCTGACGAACGCTTTCGAAAGCGTCGAGCGGCTGGGACCAGGCGATGACGCGTCGCGGCTCGCCAAAGTGATCGCCGGATCTTCTTTATTTCTGTGGTTTGCGGTGATTACGCTGGGCCGTTATATCCAGTCGTACGCGGACACGCTACACTGATCGCAGAACCAGAAATAGACCAGAAACTGTTAATGCACATTGCTCCGGGACACGCACTCTGACCGGAGCGCCGTTCCTCCGCGAAATTCTTGAAGATTCCGGAACTCTTACCGAGCTGAGGCCTGGTTTTCGCCCGCCCCGCCAGCTGATGCCGACGTGCTCGCCGCCTTCACGTTCGGCGGAACGGGGAATACAAGATAAGGATTGTTGGCGTCAATCATCTTTACTTGGAGATCGAGCATCGTCTTACCGGCCTGCTTCTCGACGATGTGGCCCGGCGACTTTATGTCCGTCAAGACTTCGCCATGGTCGGCATAATCCGAATATTCGGTCTCCGTGGCCATGTTCGCGAGAGCGGGATTGTCGGGCCGAGTTTCCACCTTCGTCACCAGGAATTTCGAATCCAGCGTCGCCGTCACGGTAATGCCGGCAAGGCTTCCGCTGAGAGGAAAGGTAATCACCGTGCCGCCATTCTCGGCCGACACCTTGGTCTTATCACCGGCGGCTATCGCGGCTTTGACCACGCCATACGGCAAAATCCAGAGTTGCAAAAGCCTGGCTTTGGCCGCGGGCATGGCCGGAGTCGCCGTACCCTTTCCGGGAATCAAACCCGCGCCGATCTCAGATTCATTCCAGGCATAGTTTTCACGGACGGTTTGAATCGTATGCTGCGAAGCGGCGTCTCCTCCCTTGCGAGTTATCTCCACACGCATTGACGGCGGGATGTAAGCGAGCGCGACGTGGTAATCGGCAGTCGAAGATTGGCCGCCGTTAGAGACTGTCCCGCTGGCGAAGATTTCCATCGTGTTGACGACGTCAATTCCGGGCAGCCGAGTGGCGCCCGCCCCAATGTCTGACCACCGAATCATTCCCAAAGCGTCCGCCGCAGCCCGCAAGACCTTGGCGCGGTCCATCGTATCCCCTGCCGCCGCAATCTTTGTCTCCGCGCCGGAACCCGGTTTCCCCGCGTTCTGCGCCGAGGCGTTATGAAAAACAAATGCCGCAGCCACTATCATCGAAATTTGCACAATCCTTATTTTTTTCGACATGCCTTCTCCTCAGAAGCTGCGGCAACGGCAAGATCTAGTGATGTTCCTTGGTAACGGTGTGCGTCAAATCTCTTTCGCTGCAAGGCAGCGATTCCGGCAGCATGGCATCGGGCTTGGGATTCAGCAGCGCTACGCGCGGCGTAGTGGTCCAGGGTTCCAGGAGAACGTCGGGATCTTCCACCGTCGCCGTCCAGGTGAGCGTGTTGCCGTCGCGGTGGAAGCGTTCGATCACGTGCATGTTTTCGCTGTGGAAGTAGCCCCCGACCTGATCGAACCAGGTGCTGCTGTTGAATCCCCAGGTGTCTACGACCAGCGTGTCTCCCTCCCAATGGCCGATCGCCTCTCCCGTATAGGTCCCGTCCAGATCTTCGAGCGGCGTGTGTTTGCGGCCATCCATAGGAATCATGCGATACATCGTCTGCGTGGCGATCAGACCGCCCTGGCCCGGATAGACGAAGATGAAGTAGTTCGGCATTTGCCCGATATAAGAAGGAATGGCGCCGCGCGGAATCCCCGCGGGCATGCAGTTATTGGAGGGATCTTCTTCATTGGCATTCTGGTCGAACTCCTTCACCGTCTGCCAATATTGCGGTTTATAGACGGGCCTATTGGAGCCGACCCGTCGAAGCAGCGACGCGGCGCGTTCGGCCTGTTCGTTATTGAGCCCGTGCGTCGCATCGCGCTGGAACGTAGCTATCTTCGTGCCAGTGGCGATGTCGTGGGAAGAGTTTTCGCTATCCACGGAAATGCCGTCGTTGGCCATCTGGTTAGGCACTCCGTTCAAATTGTCCCCCAAGCCGTTCCAGACGCCAGTCAGGTCCGGATGCCCATCTGGCGTTCGAGGCGTGGTGCCAGAAGGCGTCGGCGGAGCGTTGATCGTGCGTTTCACTGCGGTAAATTGCTGCGCACAAACCGCCGCGGGAAGCAGGCAAACAAGGGCCGCGGCCACGACAAAGTAATTACGATAGGAACGCATACGCGACCCTCCGATTCGCCGTTGGCTCAGTTGCCGTTGGCGTCTGTGGTGAACTTGAATGAGCGGCCGTCGGCTACTTTGAGTTCCTGCAAAAAGCCGCTGTTCGAGCCGTCTCGCGCAGCCAGCGCAGTGGCCGTTACTTCGTCCCCAGGCTTCAAGCCGCCGCGATCCGCCCTGCTCATGCCGGCCCTGCGGAGAGCGCCGGCGCCTCCCAGTTCAAAGGCCCACTTTTGCACGTTGCCGTTGGCGTCTTTCACGTTCAAGGTGAGGTACGAGTGCGGATTAATCCATTCGATCTTGGAGACCGTTCCCGATACGGTAACGGTTTTATGGATATCAAACTGCGATTGCACCGAGTGGTGGGCTGACGCGGCTACAGCGAATATCAAGCCCATCAAGCAAGCACAGCTCACCACGGAACTAAAACGCCTCATATTGCCTCCTAGGATTATTCTACAGCGAGCGTGATCGTTAGACGTTTGAGAACCCATTTGCGTTCCCTAGCAGAATGGCCAGCAGCTTCGGTTGTGAATATTACCTCAGCGTTGCACCGTAACATAGCATAAGGAAATCGTAAGCTTCAACTGCCGAAGGCGCTGGTTCGACTCGATATGCTCCGCCGCTCCGCGGCTATATCGGCTGTCCGTACGAAATTGAAAGCATCAGGGAACCATGCTATCTTCGGCGCCAGAGATAGGCCTACCTATAGCTCAAGGAGCGAGATATGAAGGCGATGCTCAAGGGTATTCTCCCGATTACGCTACTGTTGCTCGTCGTGCTCGGCGCCAACGTGCCGCCGGTCTTTGCACATCACGGATTTCAAGCGGAATATGACGGTAGCAAGGTCCTCTACATCACCGGCACTCTTACGAAATTCGAGTGGGAGAATCCACACGCATATTTTTGGGTCGAAGCAAAGGACGACTCCGGCAAAGTGACCACCTGGGTTTTCGAAGGCGCCTCCCCCATCGCCGTGAAGCGAACGGGAACGGTGCGAGCCGACTTTACCTCGAATATCGGAAAGACCGTGACCGTGAGAGGCGTTCCCGGCAGGGACGGAACGAGCAAGGGAGCCGCCGAGACCATCAAGCTGGCGGATGGCCGCGAAGTGGTAGTTGGCGGAAAGAGATTTATAGGTGACGGCAAAGGCGGCGGCGAAAACTGAAATTGGTTTTCCGCGGGCTTTTCGGAGAGCGCTTACTGCCACCGCATAATGATGCCGAAGGGGAGGCGCGTATGAGACGCCGCAGTGCCATGAATGTCTTCATCACGATCAGTTTTCTTGCGGTTTGCTTTATCTTTTCCGGTTCTGCGACGGCCCAGAATGGCACGGGCCAGGTTTCTGTCGCCGGGTTTGGCAAATCGGCCGCCAAGCCTTTACCGCCAGGAGGGCCCGCTCCGCGGACGGCCGATGGGCATCCCGATCTCTCCGGTGTGTGGTTTCCCGGCAAGATGGGCCGCGAAGATTTGACGGCGGAAGGAAGTCCTGAGCGCCTGCAATTCGATGCCAAAGTCACGCCCGAGGAAAAACCTCCCTACCAGCCCTGGGCGGCCGAGAGGGTCAAAAAGCTGTCGACGCTCGATGCGGAGATAGTTCGGCCCTCGGTGAACTGCATGCCGCGAGGCGTTCCCGGCATGTTCATAACAAATCCGTACCCCATCGAGCTCATTCTCACCAAAGCGGAACTGGTGCAACTCGATGAGCTGAACAACAATTTCCGCGTTATACCGACCGATGGCCGCAAACATACGGCAGATCCCGATCCCACATTTAATGGCGAGGGCGTTGCGCATTGGGAAGGCGATACGCTGGTCATCGACACGATCGCCGTCGACGAGAGGACGTGGAACAATTTTGTGGGCTGGTTTCATAGCGACCAGGAACACGTCGTTGAACGCATCTCGCGGCCCAGCATGAATTACCTCACCTACCAGGTCACGATCGAGGATCCAAAGGTTCTGACCAAGCCGTGGACCTCGGCGCCACGCACGTGGAGCCTGGGACACGAGGCACTGCAAGAGTACTACTGCACCAATAACCGGGAAGAGGAAGCTCTAAAGGCGCTGCGGGACCTGACCGAGGCCCCTAAGAAATAGATTGGAACGAGCGCATACTTTCCAAACACCGGAGAGCACAGAACGGCTTCGCCAAATGGGATTATTTGAACGAATCTCACCACATCCAGAGTGACGTCTATTTCGAGCGGCTCTACAAGACACTTGTTAGCGAAAAAGAATTTCGCGGCAGGGCCGCAACAGCGGAAACTGAGTTCCACCTATCATTCGCCGCAGCAGGTCATCCACCGCGGAGCCGCGCGATCAAAAGCGACGCGACCATTCCTTGGGCCAGCGCTCGATCACAACCTTCTTGTGGGTATAGAACTCGATCGCATCGCGTCCCTGCCCGTGTACGGTTCCGAAGAAGCTGTCGCGCCAGCCGCTAAATGGAAAATAGGCCATCGGGGCGGCCACGCCGATATTCACTCCGATATTGCCCGCAGGCATTTCGTAACGGAACTTACGCGCCGCAGCTCCGCTGGCCGTAAAGATCGAAGCCATATTGCCGTAGGAATTACGCGACATCATCTCGATGCCTTCTTCTATTGTGTCCGCGTGGACGAGGCTCAGAACAGGTCCGAAAATCTCCGTGTGCGATAGCGCGCTCGAAGGTGGGAGGTTATCGAGCAATGTGGGATTCACGAAATTGCCGCCGGAATGAGCGCCGCCTCCGTTGCGGCCATCGAGCAGCAGCGCGGCTCCATCGCGGACGCCTTGGCCGATCAGGTTTTCGATGCGCGCCTTGCTTTCGCGCGTGATCACCGGGCCCATTTGAACGCCGGGATCGAGCCCGTTCCCCACGCGAATCGATCCGGCCGTATCGACCATAGCTCTCGTAAATTCCTTTTGCGCCTGGCCGACGACCACGGCCACGGAGATGGCCAGGCAGCGCTGACCGGCACAGCCGAATGCGCTGTCCGTCACAATGCGAGTGGCCGCATCCAGGTCTGCATCCGGCAGAATCAGAACGTGATTTTTGGCTCCGCCCTGGCATTGCGCCCGCTTGCCCTGTGCCGCCGCCTTGGCATAGACGTATTTGGCCACTGGCGTCGATCCCACGAAGCTGATGGCCTGCACCTGCGGATGTTCGAGCAACGCATCCACCACCGTCTTGCCGCCATGTACCAGGTTCAGGACGCCCGGAGGAAAGCCGAGTTCCTCGATCAATTCGAATGCGCGTTGCGAGGTCAGCGGCACCCTTTCGGAAGGCTTCAAGATAAACGTGTTGCCGCAGGCGATGGCGTAAGGCAAAAACCAGAACGGGATCATCGCCGGAAAATTAAACGGCGTAATCGCCGCCACCACGCCGAGTGGCTGGCGGATCATCATCTCATCGATGCCGGAGGCCACGTCCTCCAGGTTGTACCCCTGCATGAGCGTGGGAACGCCGCAGGCGACTTCGACATTTTCAATGGCGCGACGCAACTCTGCACGCGACTCAGCGAGTG
Source organism: uncultured Acidobacteriota bacterium (assembly GCA_963761945.1). GTDB lineage: Bacteria > Acidobacteriota > Terriglobia > Acidiferrales > UBA7541 > Palsa-189. Next base: position 255,334 of record CAVXIM010000008.1, read on the forward strand.
TCTTCCCATTCTCTTGGGTGCAGATTTGCGCGAGTTCCTCGAGGCGGCTTTCCAGGAGTTGCTTGAGTTTGAATAAGTATTGAATGCGCTCCTCGGGTGGAGTGCGACGCCATCCCGGAAACGCGGAAGACGCAGCCTGCACCGCGAGGTCCACGTCTTTCTTGCTCCCGAGAGGGACGCGACCTAGATTCTCGCCGGTGGCGGGATTGGTTACATCGGTGTACTCCCCGGCGTCGGATGCGCGCCAGCATCCGGCATAATTTCGGAGCGGCTGAGAATTTTGGCTCATTTTCCCGGTCCTCAAGATATCAAAATTATTCGCGGCCTTGCCATCTTCAGTGCGGCCATTCGCTGAGCTTGAATCCATGAGACGCAGTGGCTATGATCCTGGCGCCACAAATCTCGAGGCAGACGGCGATTCAAGGAGGCTGCGATGTCAGACACCGAACGTCCCGTGGAACAGGGCCATTCTGCGCGCGAGAAATCGGAGCGCCCACGATCTGGCTCGTCGAGACGTTCTTTTCTGGCAGGACTCGCAGCAACGGGCGCGATCGCCGCCCTCTCAAAGCGTACGGCCGCCCTGCAGAATGGGCCGGCAGCTTCCGGCAAAGCTTTGCGAATCGATACTCATCATCACTTCACTACTCCCAAACTCTTTGAGCTGAGCACAGCTAAGGGAGTCAACCAGCCCACTTTGAAGGGTTGGACTCCGGAAAAATCGATCGAGGAGATGGATCAGGGAGGAGTGGCCACCTCGATTATTTCGATCAGCGATCCCGGCGTCTGGTTTGGTGATAACGCAGCCGCCCGTGCGTTAGCGCGCGAATGCAACGAGGCTGGCGCGAAAGCGGTGAGGGATTATCCCGGGCGTTTCGGTCAGTTTGCCGTGCTGCCTTTGCCGGACGTCGATGGATCGTTGAAGGAAGTTGAATACGCCATGGACACGCTGAAAATGGATGGTATCGGCATCTTGTCCAGTTATCAGGGCAAATATCTCGGCAATCCTTATTATGCTCCGCTCATGGAGGAATTAAATCGCCGGAAAGCCGTAGTGTTTTGTCATCCCTTCTGCGCCGCCTGCGACGGCGAGGCCACGCTTACGGATGGGCAGAATCGAGGAGTCGAGTTTGTCTTCGATACCACGCGGACGATCCTGAGCTTGCTGAGCACGGGAACGGTAACCCGCTTCCCCGATATCCGCTTCATCTGGTCGCATGGCGGAGGCACGGTACCCTACATCACTACGCGTCTTGCCGGGGCCGCGCAGAAGCTGCCCAATGGCCTGATTCCGGAACTGCAGAAGTTCTACTACGACACGGCGCAGGCGTTCAGCCCCTATACGATGCCTTCGTTCAAGAAGCTCGTTCCGGTATCGCACATTGTGTTCGGAACCGATTACCCGCTGGGCGGCGGCTCAGCCGCTCAAGTGGCAAAGGGTTTGGCCGATAACGGCGGTTTCACTGAAGCTGAGATGCGCGCCATCAACCGCGACAACGCCCTGGAATTGCTTCCCAGGCTGAAAGCATAGTCGCTGCGGCCCGCCATCACTTCGCGCTATTCTCGAAGAAATCCGTGAATCGCCCGGGCGCTACGGGTTCTTAGCCGCAGTGCCGGTGGGTTTGGCAAATTTCGCGGCATCAATCGAGACATTCGCCCGCAGCTCGCTCAACACTATGGTTGACCTTCCGTCCGTCCACGTTGTGATCAAGTGATACGGCATCTTGACGCCGGACACATCCCGATAATCCGAGTAGTCAATTTGGGTGGGGTTTAGGCCGAGCGCAGTATCCGTATAGCGCACCTGCCGCACCAGCAAGCCGGTTTTCTTGTCGAAGTAAAATTTCACCGGGCTATTGTCGGCGCTGCTCCCCTCGATCACGTCTACGTCTTTATCGTCAATGGTGGTGCTCGGGAAACCCGTGCGCCAGTTCTTCAGCAACTGCTTGATCTGGCCCGGAAACGAAAGGCTCGCATCGATCCTGGCGCCTTCGAACTCTCCTCCGGTCAGCGTAAATACAGGTATGGGCAGAAGTGTGCCTGCCGATGTGTTCCAGGCATTTCGGCCATCGAACGTTCTGATGTTATCTCCCGCCCGCAAATGAACGACGGTCGTGCGCTCGTTCGGAGTCTTGGCATAAATTTCCACCGGGAACTTATCTCCCTCCGTATCGAAGCCCTCGTAAGTCCCTTTCCCGGTGAAACTGGTGATGCTCCCTAGCTTCTGTGCCCCGCCGAGAGCTTGAATGTATTTGTTCAGAACCTGATCCGCCGTTGGCGCTCCGGCAGCCGGCGTTTCGCCAATCTCCACCTCATCTGGATCGTCGGGCGGCGGAGTGCCATATTGTTCCGCCAGACTCGGCGTGACCTTGGGCCGGGCGTCGCTGCGGTGACACGAGTAGCACGTCACCTCCCGTTTTCCGCCGAAATTCGATTTGTTCAGCGCGTTCACCATCAGGATCATCTTGCGCGCGGTCTGTTTCATGGGCGTGTCGTCGGCATATCGCTCCACGCTGCCGGTGTGGTGGCATTCCGAACAATTCATGCTCAGCGCCGCGGCGATAAAGCCCATGGTTCCCATGAACTGATCCACGGTAAGGCCGCGAAGCACCTGAATATTCTTGAAGACATCGTCGGCCATCAGCGGCTTTTCCTGTGGAGCACTCTGGCCATTTGCGAGCGCCACGGCCAGCAGACAGACCGCTGCGGCTCGCACCGCGCTCCGCGAAATCCAACGCCCATTCATCATTCCGCTCCTTGATTGCTATGCGCCTAGGGTAGGACAGCAGGCTTGTTATAGTAGCGGGACCTTCCTTGTCAAGCTAAATGCTCTCCGCTCGGGCCGCCAGAATCGCGAGGTTCAGAGCGAGCATTGGCGCGAAAGCCGCACGAAAAAGTGCCTGCAGAAATGGCAGAAGCGAACGAGTTTCCGGGCGCGCTCCTTCGTGGCAAGCCTTGACAATGGCAAAGCGATTATGCCACGCTGCCGCCAATTTAACTCTCACTCGAGCGAAAAGTGGAGGCAACGAAGCGATGAGGCACAAACTTCCGTGCGTGCTGATAGCGTTCGGGTTGTTCCTGGCGGCTTCGCCCGCCCTGGCGCACCACTCGGTGCTGGCCGAATACGATAGCAAAAAGCCAATCGTCCTTAACGGCACCATTACGCGCGTGCTGTGGATCAATCCGCACACGTTTTGGTACGTCGATACAAAGGACACAAGTGGGAATGTGAAACATTGGCAAGTCGAGGGACCTTCTCCCGCGGAATGGCGCAACGCCAAGGTGACTCGCGAACTCGCCGGCAAGCCCGGTGACAACATCACGATCGAGGTGATCGTAGGCAAGACCATGCCCGACCGCGCTCTGGGCCACAAATTCACCTTCCCCGACGGCCACGTGATCCAGCTCAAGATGAACGAGCTGGAGGGAACCACCGTCGCGACGCCCGTAAAGTAAATGGCAGGGGGTATAAAGATGCGGATTCACCCAGTCAAGTATGGTGTACTAACTTTCGCGGCCCTGGGCCTGATCTCGACTCACGCCGCAGCCCAGCAAAAATCGCCCTCCCCGGCTGACATGGTGAAGGCCGCCGGCGATAAATCCACGCCGCGCACTCCCGACGGGCACCCGGACCTGAGCGGCATCTGGCTTCTGCCTGGAATCGTCAGCAATGCGTTTGGCTACGGCGGACCTCCAGGCGAAGTGAGCGCGGATGGCAAGGAACACACCGTCTACTTCGATGGGCGGGGCTTCGTGGGACAATCCCCCACGCCGAATCTGCCCGCGTATAACAAGCCGGAACTGGAGGCCAAGCGTAAGCAACTCGATTCCAGCGCCAATCATTCCGATCCCGCGCGCTATAGCTGCCAGGAAACAGGCGTTCCGCGCACAGGCCTGCCGGATAAGATTGTGCAGACTCCCAAGGAAGTAATTTTCCTGTATCAGCAGACGTTCGAAGCCTCGCCGCCAGGCAGCACCTTCCGCGTGATTCCCATCGATGGACGCCCCCATCGCAAGGACGTCGATCCTTCCGCCATGGGCGATTCGGTAGGGCACTGGGAGGGCGATACGCTGGTGGTGGACGTAACGAAAATCGATGAATCCACCTGGTTCTGCATGAAGGGATGCTTCCATAGCGACGCCATCCACGTCACAGAGCGGCTTACGCGCAAAGGCAACACGCTTACCTACACGGCTACCGTCGAAGATCCCAACGTGCTCGCCAAGCCGTGGAACAGCTATCCGGTAACGCGCATTCTCGCCGGCCCGGACGCCTCGCTGCCTCCGGACGTTCCCTGCATCGATAGCGACAAACCGTATATCGACGATAGCAGCCGCACCGCGCCTCTATAGTCAAATTCTTGGTAGTCCAGGGCGCCCGCGCCCGGCGCGAAAGCGCCAGCGCGAAAGAAAGGTGCGGGTCCCTGGGGCCTTCCGGTACAAGCAACCCTGAAAGATTCCACATCAGTGAGACGCATTTTGTAGCTCAGGTCGTCCTGAGGGTCTTTGTCGGGAGACCTGACGCTCTTAAACACTCCGTTCCGGAATTGGCGGCTTTTATCGGCCACACCAAATGCCCGCTGGGCACACATAAAAAAGCAAGAGGCCAGCCGTAAGGCTGGCCTCTTGGAAAGAGTTGGTTTGTAGTTCCTAGAAGAGGAACTTGAGCGCGAATTGAATCACGCGCGGGCTGACGGAGGTAGTTTGTATTTGGCCCATCGACGTTCCGGCTGCGACATCGCTGCCGGGCAAATTGCTGAATTGCGGACGGTTGAACGTATTGTAGAACTCAGCCCGGAACTGCAGCGACTGAGCTTCGTGGATTTTGAACATCTTCGCCAGGGACATATCCCAGTTGGCTTGGCCCGGGCCGAGAATGTTGCCGAAGCCATAGTTGCCAAAGCCGATTCCACCTCCAACCCCGTTGATCGCGCCAACATTCGAAGGCACAGCATCGCCGCAGGAGATGAAGGCAGCGGAGTTGAGCCAGCCGTTGCCGCCGTTCAAGCCACTCGCCACTCGCTGCGATGCGCTGCCCGAAGTCAGGATTTGCGAACTGGTGAATCCTGGACATAGTGAAGGCATGCCGATGTTTGCTGCCTGTGACTTGAGCCCAAAGATTGTTCCATCGTTACTGTCGACAATGTCAATCGGTTGGCCGTTCTGCAGTGTCACGACGCCTGACCACGACCAGTCGTCGATGACTCTGCCCAAAATGCCGTTCATACGTGGCGCGGGCAGATTCCACACATAGTTCAGGATCAGCCGTTGTGGCCGCACGAAGTACTCCGGCGCGTACTCTTCCACCACATAGGGATAGGTGTTGACGCCGGTAGGTACTTGCTCGAACCCGCGGCTCCAGCTATAGGCTGCCTGCAACTGGAATCCGTGTGCGAATTGATGTCGCACCGTCGCCTGCAAACTATTAAATTTATAGTTGCTTATAGTCTCGAGTTGAGTGGCCGCCGGGTTTATGCCGAGAGCCGGCGCGCGAAGAAACGTGTTTCCGGTGGTGTTGACGGTAACCCCGTTGGCGGCGCAGCTTACGCAGGGACCAACGCCCACCAGTTGCGCCGCGTTGTAGGGGATGCTGATCGGCGATCCATCGGCGGTGTTGTTTTGGACTGCGCCCGGACTCGCCTGGTGGATTCCGTGCGAACCCACGTAACCGAGTTCCAGCACCCAACTCGGGAGGAACTCATACTGAACGTTCATGTTCCATTCGTAGGTGAGCGGAATGGTGAGATCCTGATAAGAGGTTGGGCTGATGTTGGAACCGCTGCCGGTGCATGGATTAGGGGCGGCGGTGCAGGAGGAACACACGAAGCGAGATTCCCCGGGTTAATCCAGCGAGGCACGAATCCGAAGTAGCCGGGACCGGCCGAAACGACTCCTCCAGGAATAGCCCAGGGATTCTGCAGAGTCGCTGCAGGCGATCCCTGGGCGGGAGGACCAAAGAGTGGATTCGAACGGCCAAAGTTGCCTGTATATTGGCCGGAGAGCAGATCATAGAAGTATCCGGCGCCGCCGCGGAGGACCAATTTGTTGCTGGAGGTTGGCTGCCAAGCGAACCCGATCCGGGGCGCAAAATCGTCCAGCGGAGCAGATTTCCGAGTGTAGTAGGGGGTAGCGTTCTGGTAAACCCCTGCCGGAATCAAAGCGGTGTAGTTGCTGGGAACTACATACCCGACCAGACTTTCCCCCGCACATGCCGATGGAGGGGCACCTGGGATGCACGCTGCGGGGGTCGCGAGGACCGGCGAGTTGCTGGCCAGAGCCTGCCAGAAGACCGAGTAGTTTCCGTTGTTCTCCGTCGGCCATTGATCGAATTCCCATCGCAATCCTAGGTTCAGCGTGAACCGTGAATTCAGCTTGATGTCGTCTTGTACAAAGGCGCTGGGCAAAAGCACGCGGGGATTCACCTGAGCCGTGGAATTCGCCGTCGTAGTGCCTCCCGTGCCAGTTATGTTGCTCGAAGGGCTGCCGTTGCACCCCCCAGGAAAGTTGGAATCTTGGCCCGGAGCAGAAGCGCCTCCGGTGACAAGTGAGCTGCAGCCCGCACGGCCGATGAGGAAATCGGAGAACGAGGTGAACGCCGGCTGTCCTACCGATCCCGTTCCCGAAAAAGAAGCACCCTGCACGCGCTCAACGTCAAAACCCACTCGAAACGTGTGCTTGCCGTGGCTGATGGAAATTTGGTCGCCGACGATAAATTGGTTGAAATTGGCATGGGAACCGAAGAAGGGGTGCACGCCAAAATCCATTTGGCTGCCGCCCGGTCCGATATTGATGTAGGACATGTTGTCAACCGCCGCGCCTGGAGTGAATGGCGAGACAAAGTCCTGAATGCCCAATTGGGAGTTATGGAACAAAACCGCTTCGCTATTTACGGTAACGTTGCGCTGATAGCCGACGTGGAATTCGTTCACAGCATTATTGGATACGATCGTGGTCAGTTTAGCCACCACGTCCTGATTCGTTTTTTGGGTCGAAACTGTGTTGCCTGGCACTGCATCACCTGGCTCCAGCGCGTTTACCGCGGGAAAATTTGCGTTGATGGGGTCGGCTTCATAAACGTAGCGCCCTGAGAAGGTGTTTTTGCTGTTGATCACGTAATCGAGATTGCCAATGCCCTGGTGATCTTTGAACCCTGCGGGGTTCACGAAACGATGGCTGCAGAACTGAGTCGGGTTGCAGCCCGAAAAATCGCCCGAACCCGGCACTAGGTAATTGCCATTAGGCAGCTTGAGTTGAAGGATGCCGATAGCGATCGGATTGATGTTGAACAGGCCCATAGCATTGCAATTCCCGGCGGCAGCGCATGTGGCCGGATTCTGAATCCCTACGCTACCTTTCGTCGATGGTTTAAATCCGCTCATATTTGTCGCTAAGGCCTGCACAAAAGCCCCGCCAGCCGCGTCGCACCCGGCCATGGAGGTAAAGCCCGCCGGGCCGCATGTGCCGCGATTGCCCGTGGGAATCGGAGGCAGGGTCGTCGCAGATTGGCTATAGCTTGCATAGCCATTGGTCTGATCTTCTTCCTGGTAATTGGCGAAGAAGAAAAGCTTGTCCTTCTTCACCGGCCCGCCCACCGAGCCGCCATAAACGTTGGAGTTCAAGACCGCCTTCTGCTGGCCCTCGCCGGCCAGGAACCAATCGTTGGCATTCAGAGCCGTGTTGCGGAAAAACTCAAACGCGCTTCCGTGAAATTGGTTCGTGCCCGATTTGGTGATTACGTTCACGTTGGCGCCCGGATTGCGTCCATAGCCGGCATCGTAGCTCGAGGTTTGAATCTTGAATTCCGAGATCGCGTCGGGGTTGGGCATGGCAAAAGTTCCCGGCAGCGTTCCTTCGGTGACGCCGCCCAGAGCCGTCCAGTTATTTACGACCACGCCATCCATAAGATAGGTGTTCTGGCCCGTGGACCCACCGTTAACCGCCATGTTCGTCGCGCCCTTGCCGATGGTGGTGGCGTTGCTGACGTTGGCGGCTACGCCGGTGGACATGGCCAAAAGATTCGTGTAATTCCGCGTGTTCAGCGGAAGTTCCGTCACGGTTCGCGCGTCGGCCACTGTGCCGAGCGCCGAACTGGTGGTCTGGATCGCCACGACCTCGCCTTCGACGGTGACCGTCTGGGTTTGTGCGCCCACTTCCAGGTTGCGGTCCAAGACCTCCGTCTCGGTCACATTGACGGCTATGGAGGGGATTTCCACCGGCTTGAAGCCGGCAGCCTCGATCCTCACCTTGTAATTTCCCGTCGGCAGCAAATCGAATTTATAACCGCCGTCGGCTCCTGTGGTAGACGTGCGCGACGCGCCGGTGTCGAGACTCGTTAGCGTCACGGTGGCATTTGGCACAACGGCGCCCGATGGATCCTTGATCGTGCCCGTCAGAGCTCCCGTGCCGGCCGTCTGGGCGCTCAGCAACTGAAAGCTAAACAATGTTACGAGGAAAAGCAGGAAGAAAACGTTCTTGAACCTCACGGCTCACCCCTTTTCTCCGACTTCTTTAAAGCTTTTGGATTGTTCGAAGCGCTTCACCCTGGCCCGAATGGCGCCTTAGTTATAGCAGGAGGGTTGCTTTGTCAAGCTAAATTGGGTTTGCCCCAAGATGGGCCTTCCATTGCAGGCGAGAAACTACGCGGGAGTTTTCATCTTCAAATGGGGTGCGCGAGTGTTTGCGGGTTCTAAGCCAATCGAACCGCATCGGATTAGTTCTGAAGATGGCGGAGGAGGAGGGATTCGAACCCCCGGGACCCTTGCGGGCCCAACGGTTTTCAAGACCGCCCGTTTCGACCGCTCACGCACTCCTCCGAGCCAAATTCTAACTTACACGCCTGCCCGAAGGACAGTTTCCATGGCCATGCGCATTCTCTCCAAGCTATCAGCGTGGCGTCTGGGTTTTGCGATCGCTGAGGGCGCCGATGGCACGCAAGTAACGCTCGGCGGAGCGCTTCAAGGCCGTCTTCGCATCGCCACTGACGACAAATTTTGGCCATGCACCGTAAAGCTTTGAATAGTTGTAAGGCTCGAGTTTGCTAACAATGTCGCGGACGGTCGCGCCATCCACCGGAATCAAATTCGGATAGCTGTACATAAAACTGACAAAGCGCCGGTCGGGACAGACCTGCGGCATGTCGCCGGTCAGCAGCGCGCCGCTCCCGTTCGCTCCGGACGCCCAATGCAGCACCTGAAATCCAGTGAAATGGCCGCCCACACGAATCAGTGTGAGATCGTCATTCAGCCGATGCGTCTCGCCCTTCCAGAAGACGATTGCTGAATCCGGATACTGAACCCATTCGCGCTCCGCTTCGTGCAAATAGATGGGGATGCCGCCAAACGCGCGGCTCCATTCCACCATGCTTGCGTAATAATGCGGGTGGGAAACGGCGACGGCGGAAAGCCCACCAAGCGCCTTGACGAGACCGATTGTGCTGTCATCAATCAAACTGACGCAGTCCCAAAGAAATCCGCCATTTCGCGTTTGCAGCAGTAGCGCTCGCTGTCCAATGGCAAACTCCGGCTCGGTGTGGATTCCCCAGAGGCGCTCGCCTTCCTGAAAGAAGACGTTACGGTATCGCTTTTGCATGGACTCCAGCGTGATCCACTCCTGGCCGCGGCGTCCGATGTATTGGCGTTCATCCTTGCAGATGGGGCACTCGGCAGGCGGATCGTTTGTCGTGGGGAATTGCGTTCCGCAAGTGACGCAGATGTGGCTCATAGGCGCTCGTCCTTTCGAACCAGTTGGCGCAGGCGACCGCTGAGGCTCTTTTCGCCGAATGGAATCATCTCACTAACAGAGACTATGCCACGTAACCTTGTACTTACAATCCTGCTGATCGTGCTGCTGCTGGCGCTGTTCGGAGCTATGCCAACGTGGCCGTACAGTTCGGACTGGGGATACTATCCCAGCGGGACGCTCGGCCTGCTTTTGCTCGTTGTGATTGTTCTGCTCCTGGTTCGCAGGCCAGCCGCCCGGATCTGAGTCCCCGACCACGTGCTGCGCTGCGTCGGCGCTCTCCCTTTGTGTAGATCGTCCGAGTTGCCGACCAAGTTGCGCGAGCCACATCAGACTGCGATACTCGGATTATGTACAGCGCTGTTGTGCTCGAACACTCCGAGCATCCGCGCAACGTTGGCGATCTGCCTGACGCCACCAATACCGTGAACGTCAGCAATCCCGTTTGCGGCGACGAATTACGGCTGGCGGTGCGCATCGAGAACGGCCGAATTGCCGCCGCGCGATTCCGCACACGCGGATGCAAAGCGGCTGTTGCCAGCGCTTCGCTGCTTACCGAGCTCATCATCGGCAAGAGCATCGAGGAGATTCGCGGCATCACCGCGGAGCAAATCTCCCAGGCGCTCGGCGGACTGCCGGCGGCCACTCGCCACGGCAGTCAGCTGGCGGAGGACGCGCTGGACGAGATCCTGGAACAGATCTAATCCTTACCTCAAGCCGAAAAGCAGGTCCCCCCGGCGCGTTGCTTCCTCGGATGAGCATTTTCCGCAGCCCGCAGCTTAGTAAACAGATACCGTTGCGATCAGAAGCCGGCGAGAGCGCGGCGCAGCGCTTCGGGATCGTTCAGGTTTAGCGCGACTCCTTCTTCATTCGTGGGCACTTCCAAGACTTCGTCGGAATGCGCCCAGACCACCGCGCGCGCCCCTTGCTCGGCTGGCGCCGCGAGCAATTCGGGGTAGAGTCGCGCCGCAAAGATGACCGGATGGCCGCGCTTGGCTCCGAACTTGGGCAATACGATGGCGCGCCCGGAAGCGTAAAACTGGCGCACGAGCTCGCTGACCAATTCGGCGCTGACCAACGGATGATCGACCAGGAAGAGAACAATGCCGTCGGTCTGGACTTCCTTGAGACTGCGGACAGCTTCTTTGATGGAAGAAAGCTGGCCTTGTTGCCACTGCGGATTCAGCACGATTGCGCTGGGATCGAGAGGGATTTTCTCAGTGATCTCCTTGGTGTGTGCGCCGAGGACGACGCGCGTGCACCCGATCTCCTTGCCGCTTTCGGCATCTTTTTTGGATTGGTGAATGACTTCCAGCAGGTGGCCTAAAAATGTGCTACCGCCGAAAGGAAGAAGGGCTTTCGGCGAGCCCATGCGCGATGACTCACCCGCGGAGAGAATGATGGCGGCGAGCACGTGAGCGCGTTAGCGCGAAACGCTCTCGGCGGCGGCTTTCGCGCCAGTCTTCTTTTCTACATTTTGTGCAGGAGTTTCAACCGGGCTTTCTATGGGGGCTTCTGCTTTGGTTTCTGCCGTATGCGCGGCGTGCTTCCGGTCTTGATTTTGGTCGTCCTTCCGGACTGCCTTCATGTCGTCCTTTCGGACGACGGCCTTATGCGCCAGGTTCGCGGCCCCGCGGCGGACGGCGATCAACTCGGCCGTGATGCTAATGGCGATCTCTTCGGGCGTAAGCGCGCCGATTTCAAGTCCCACCGGGGCATTAACGCGATCAAACAGGTCCGGCGCGAAGCCCTCGCGTTCGAGCGCCTGATACACGGAGAGCACCTTGCGCTTGCTGCCGATCATGCCGAGATAGCGCGCTTCGGTCTTAACGGCCCAGGCGAGCACGCGCATGTCGTCGCGGTGGCCTCGCGTGACGATCAGAATATAGGTGGAGGGATTCGGCTCCAATTTGGCGAAGGCGTCCTCATAACTCGTATAGATCTCGCGAGCCATAGGGAAGCGCTGGCTATTGGCAAATTGCTCGCGATCGTCAATCACGCCAATGGCGAAACCCGCCGTATGCGCTGCGTTCGCCACCGCAATGGAGACATGGCCGCCACCGAAGATATAAAGGACCGGCTGGGGCAATATCGGCTCGACGAAGACTTCCAGGGTGCCGCCGCAGATCAGTCCATTGTCATAACTGGCTTCGTTATTGAGGTTGAAAGTCATTTTGCGGGGTGCCTCCGCCTTGAGCACGTCCTTAGCGGCAGCCCAGACTTCGGCTTCGACGCAGCCGCCGCCGATCGTTCCCAGTATCGAACCGTCTTCGCGCACCAGCATCCGGGAACTTTCAAAACTGGGAATCGAGCCATTGGTGTGAACGATGGTGGCCATCACGGCACGCTTGCCTGCGCGCCTGAGCCGTAACACTTCCTCAAAGAGATCCATGGCCGATCGCCTCCAATACCCTAAGACGATTATAGCGCGGGCTGGTCCTGTTCACCCCCTCCCCCTCGCTATTTTCCGCAAGTGCACATTTCGCAGAACTTACGTGCGAGACTTTGTAAGTGCGGATTCTGCTGGCGTTACGCCATAGGCGGAAGGCCGCCCCCCTCCCCCTTTCTTGCAAGTGCGCATTCTAAGGGACTTGCAACTAGCTCCTAGCAAATGCGCATTCTGTCGCCCGCGACGAGCGTCCGAGAGATCCTCGCCTCGTGATTCACACAGGATGACAATCCTGAGCCGTAGCCGCGCCCCGATATCGCCGGAGCCGATCGGGCAGCGCTCTGCCCGACAAGCCAAGCCGCTCTTTGTTTTTCCGGACCGGGTTTTCCGAACTTTGCTTGCCAAGCTGGCGCACAATGAAAAGGCGACTTAGATTAGCATAAAGTAATTAACCAAGTCAATATATATACGTTACTGTGTGGTATTCGAATATGCGGAAGTCCCGGACGCCTTGATTCGAACGTTCCATCTTAGGACAAGCTTGTAAGAACGTTCGAACGAAGCTCGCGTGAAACGATTCGAATTGAACCAGACTCGTGGCGTCAGGCGGACGCCGGTTTGGCCTCGGGCCAAAGAGCGGTGAGGATCAGGCCGACGGCGATGCCGATGGGGATTATGGCCCAGGGTGCCTCGGTTCATACCACGAGCGTGACGATGGCCGGTGTGATTCCCGCATACCGGTAGGCGCTCTGTTCGATGCGCAATTCCGAGCAAATCAAGCCACACGCGAAAACGTGGGCGGCAAACGTTCCGGACTCGAGCTTTTCGGCCGGGATGGATGATCGTAATCGGATCGATCCAGTATTTCGCCGAGACGTTTCTAATGCATTGACCGTATTCCGTTCCTAGGGTAAAAGTCCTAGCCTCCGGCCTGTTCATACCCCGAAAACTCTAGTTCTGGCCAAATGTAACCGAGGATATTCGCGATGCGCCCAATCAGTCGTTTTTTGACCGAAGTGCGACGTCGGCGCTGCCGGCGCTGCCCAAAGCAGGTTGCCTGTTTGGCTTTAGCGTCAATTCTGATCGGACTGAGCCTCGATGCCAGAGCTCAGACGGCGCCGGGAGTGGCGCCGCGAATTACGGCGCCGATTGACGAGACGGCACTGACGAGGCTCGCGGGGAATACGCACCCACTGGCCCGCCCGGAATTCGATCAGGGCGCGGCGCCGCCGGATCTTCCGATGGACCGCATGCTGCTCGTACTCAAGCGCAGTCCTGAGCAGGAATCTGCGCTCCGGTCGTTGCTGGACCAGCAACACGACAAGTCCTCGGCGAATTACCATCGATGGCTCACTCCCGACCAATTTGGCCAGCAGTTCGGGCCTGCGGACCAGGACATTCAGGCCGTAACGTTATGGCTGCAATCCCGTGGGTTTCAAGCGGTGCGCGTGGGGCGGGGCCGAACGGCGATCGAATTTTCGGGGAGTGCGGCCCAGGTGCGCGATGCTTTTCGCACGGAGATTCACAGCTACCTTGTGGGCGGAGAACAGCATTGGGGCAATGCCAGTGACCCGCAGATTCCCACCGCGCTGGCCCCGGCGATTTCGGGCGTCGCCTCGTTGCACAATTTTCCGATGAAGCCGCTACTTCACGTGGCGGGAACATTTTCCAAAACCATCGCCACGGGCGAAGTCAAGCCTCTCGGCTCGCCGGCTGTTTCCCCCGAACCCAAGCCGGCGGCCGCTAATCCGCAATTCACCTTCAGCAGTTCGTTGTGCCAGCCAACCTGTTACGCCTTGGGTCCTTACGACTTTGGCACGATCTACAACGTCCTGCCGCTATGGGCTGGAACTGGCGGTGGTCCCGCGATCGATGGCACCGGGCAAAGCATAGCCATCGTCGGCGAGAGCAACATTAATCTGTCGGACGTCGAGGCTTTTCGCAGCATGTTTGGACTTCCCACCAATGACCCGCTGATCATCGTAGACGGCCCGGACCCAGGAGTGATCCCAAGCGATTTGGAGACCGAAGCACTGCTGGACGTGGAATGGGCAGGCGCAGTGGCCCCCGGGGCTAAAATCAAACTTATCACCTCGGCATCCACGAACACCGCTGCGGGCGTAGATCTTTCCGCTTTTTACGCGGTGGACAACAACGTAGCACCCGTCCTTAGCGTCAGCTTCGGGGCTTGTGAACTCTTCCTGGGGAGCGCGGGGAATCAGTTCCATAGCGCGCTATGGGAACAGGCCGCAGCGCAGGGAATTACGGTGGCGGTCGCGACGGGCGATAGTGGCTCGGCAGTGTGCGATCGCTTCATCGGGCTTACGCCCGAGCCGGCGCAATTCGGCTTGGCGGTGAGCGGATTTGCCTCGACGCCATTCAATGTGGCCGTAGGCGGAACCGATTTCATGAACTTTGGACCGAACTTTCAGATAAACAGTCCGAGCCCGTATTGGAATTCCACCAACAATCCGGGTGCGCACCAGTCTTCCGCCATGGGTTACATACCGGAGAGCACGTGGGACAGCAGTTGCACGAATGAAGCACTTCCCTTTCTGTTCTGGGAATCTACTCCGGAAGCACGCTGTAATGACTCGCTCTTGCATGATTTGGTGGATACCGAAGGAGGCAGCGGCGGAAAAAGTAACTGCATAAGCGCCTCTGGGTTTGTGCCTTCGGACTGTTCGGGAGGCTATGCTCGTCCAGCGTGGCAAACGACGGCTTTAAGCGATACGGCCCGCGATTTGCCTGACGTTTCGCTGTTTGCGAGCGATGGATTTTGGGGCAGCTTTTACATTGTGTGCGAGGCAGACGCGCTGCCGGGGAATCCATCATGCAATCTGAACAACGGTTTATCGAACTTTCTTGGAGTGGGCGGGACGTCGGCGGCGGCACCGGCCTTCGCAGGTATTATGGCGCTGGTGAACCAAGCGACGAAATCGAACGGGCAGGGCAATGCCAACTATGAGCTGTACAAACTGCCATCCCTTCCTTCGCAGAGCGGGGCGAATTGCAACTCGACGACAGGTCCGGCCTCAAGTTGTATCTTCAATGACGTGACCTTCGGCACGATTACGATGCCATGCGCCGCGGGCAGCACTTCAGACTGCACGGTTTCGGTCGGCGGCGATAAATATGGCGTCCTTTCTGGTTACGACGCGGGGACTGGATACGATCTGGCCACGGGGCTAGGCAGTGTGAATGCGTTCAATCTGGTGACGGATTGGCACAACGCCACCTTCAATTCGACGACGACGATACTATCGCTAAACGGCTCGACCACCGCGCCGGTGACGGTCAACCACGGCTCGTCCGTTGGCGTCACCGTCACAGTTACGAAAACTGGATCGGTTGCGGGAACGCCTTCGGGAGACGTGTCGCTGATCGCGAGCTCGGCGAATGGCCAAGGGGTCGATAGCCGGACGCTGAGCAGCGGCATAGCGAGTTGGAATACCGACCGGCTTCCCGGCGGGAACTACAACGTCCACGCGCATTATGCAGGTGACGGCACATTTGGCGGGAGCGATTCACAGAACATCGGCGTAATGGTGACCCCGGAAAGCAGTATGACCAGCCTCAACGGCTTCATCTTTTCGGGCGGGAATCTTGTCTCATTGCCGTCGAGCGTCAACTACGGCAATACGGCCTATCTCAGGGCGGATGTTACCTCGGCGACTACGCACGCCAATGGGGATACGGCGCCGACGGGAACGGTCACCTTTACCGACAATGGCGGCGTCTCTCAAACATATTCGCTGAATAGCGAGGGCGCAGCCATCGCGGGTAATGGGCTCTGTACGCTTACTCCGGGAGCGCACTCGTTCACGGCCAGCTATTCCGGCGACAACAGCTATGAGCGAAGCGGCCCAACTTCTCCAACTAGCTTCACCATAAATCCGGCGACTCCGCAGGTAGCTGTGCCTCAGAAAATTAACGTGTCGGTCAACACGGCATCCTTCGGTTTCTCGGTGTTCGTCGGTGAGACTATCGGAATTAATCCCCTGACGGGTACTTTTTGCGCCCCGGCGCTGCCTACCGGAACAATAACCTTGTTCGACGCAACGACGCAGAAACAAATAGCAACTTCCCCGATCCCAAACGGGGCCAGTACGCAACCGGGCCAGTCGGTCGCACAGATCACTGTTTTCACGTCGGCTCTATCCTTCGGGAATAACAGTGTCACGGCCGTATACAGCGGCGATTCGAACTATCGAACGTCAACGTCTTCTACGATAACGATCGAAGTGGGATTTGGGACGAGCACAGTCCTAACCTCTTCCAATGCTGCGGCGCCCGTGTCCACGAATGTGACTTTTGCGGCCCAAGTCACAAGTAACCAAACCAGTGGGCCGCCGATCACCGGAAACGTGACATTTCAAGTAGACGTGAGCGCGGGCACCACGGTTCCTCTGGTGAATGGAACCGCGCAGTTCACCACGAGCTTCCCATCGGCGACGCCAAGTTCGCATCAGATTACCGCGCGATATTCAGGCGACCAGAACTACCTCCCTTCGCGCGCGTTTCTGCAAGAGGCAGTAGTTATTCCGGATTTCACACTAAGCGATAGCCTCGGCAGCGCCGGCAACATCGTCATTGGCGCTCCTGGGCAGAGTTCGGCACCGGTGACCCTGACCATTAGCGGAACGAATGGTTATAACGGAACCATAGCTTTTAGCCCTGCCTCTTGTGTCATTACGCCCGCAGGAAGCCTGAGCAGTTGCAGCTTCAGTCCATCTTCGATTACCGGCAGCGGAAGCACGCAACTGGTGATCAATACGACGGCTCCGCAGACCTCCGGCACACCGAGCAGCCGTTTTGGGTTGGACGGAAGGAAGCTGCCGCCCATTGCCGTTTGCCTGCTTTTGCTGCTTACTCTGGGGATTTTCAAAAAGCAACGGCGGTTCAGCCTGGCTTTCGGCTCCGTAATTCTCCTGGCGCTCCTGGGGTTATGGGCGTGCGGAGGAGGCAACAGCGGTGGCGCAGCGGCATCCACCAATACAATACCGGGGACGCCTATGAGCGTTCCTTACACGGTCACGATCAATGCCGCTCCATCGGGAGAGAACAGTCACACGATCAGTTTGACGTTCATTGTGCAATAGCCCAATCCTCACGCATTCGTTGGCGACCAGCGGTTTAGTCAACTGGAGTGCTGTCTCGATTGGCAGCTATAGCCAAAACCGGCCGCGGGGACGGGTTGGCGCAATGCGCGAGTACTGCTCCTTTGTACAGTAGGCAGAGGTTTCCGCTGCGGCGTAGGCTGGGTTCCGTTTGGGGAGGAGGGGACATGGTCAACGCTATAGTGAAAAGACTGGCCACTGGCCTGGTGCTAAGTGGATTGGTGTACGCCGGCCCCGTTTTGGCGCAGTCGGCCCTCGCGCAGCAAAGTACGACACAGCAAAGCTCAAAGAGTTCCACGACAACCCCGTCAACAACGAAGCCGGCAACGGCGAAACCGACGGCAACGAAGTCCACCACGACTGCCAAGAAGAGTCCGCCGAAGCCGCTCGTCTACGTAGAGGACGACCGATCGGTTAAGCCCGCCGATGCGTCGGCGAGCAAGACCAGCGACGCTTCCGTGAACAAGCCGGTGAACGCCTCGGCCAAGGCTGGCGATACGACGACGGCGAGCAAGAGCGGCGTGGCCTCGACGAAGACGTCAACCGGCGCTTCGGCGAGTGCGAAACCGCTGAGCGCAGACCTGACGAAGGCCTTCGCGCAGAATTGCCCGAGCGTGGCGCTCACGGAAAGCAAGACAAGAGCCGCATACGAAGTCACGTTTGGACGCGATCCCGGCAGCAAAGGCGTGAAAACGGCATTTGGGCTGCACAAGTCCAACAAAATCGAAGTGATGAGCAAGACCGGCAAGGAGCTCTTTTCTGAAAGCGGGCACTCCACCGGTCAATTGGTGAAGGATGCCTGCACGGCTATCGGAACGCCGGGCCTGAAAGTGGCCAAGAACTAGTAGCCGGCAGTAAGCTCACGCGAGTGGTCCTGGGGCTTCTTCCCCAGGACCATCGCTTACGATCTGCTGTAATCCAATGCGCTCCTCTCTATTGCGCGGGCTATCGCGCGAGAAGTTCGCACTCGAGAGGCGGCGCCAGGACCCCGTTTACTCGCCCCCTGAACGGTGCAAAAGAGCCGCGGCTCTTTTGCGCCGTTCTATTTTAGGCAGCTTACGCAGATTCCTTCTTGGAAAAAACGAAGAGAGAACCCTCGCTCGTGTTACTCGGGGTGGACTTTGTTGACCGGCGCAAGCTCACGGGAAAAATCCCCCCAGGGCCGCTCGCAGATGCGGCGAGCGCGCCCTGGGCTACAAGTCTACACACGGCACGCGAGTGCCTTGCGAGGACTAAGGGCAGAGAGATCTCTCGCTCACGATGGAGAAAGAAGTGGCGACACCCTAAGAGAAATGCGCAACAACAAAACTTCCCCGGGGCCCCCGACCCTAACCGTCGGGGCGCCCCGGGCTACGAATGCGCTCTAGGCACGCGCGACGGATTTCTGCAAGACGCGCTCGACGATAGCTTTGAACTCGTCCGCAGTCAGCAGATCTTTCTTTTCGAATGACTTGGCCTTGACGGCTTGCAGCAAGGCCATGCGTTCTTCCTCGGTGGCCTTGATGCCGAGCTTCTCGCACCATTCCTCGATCGACGGCGGCCCGCTATTTTTGCCGAGCACGATATTGACGGGCTTCTGCCCGACAAGATCCGGGGCGAAGGGAACGTATTCGAGCGGATGTTCCTTGCGCGCCATGCGCACCCAGCCGGCGATGATGCCGGATTCGACTTCGTAGAGGCTGTCGCCGACGATGGGACGATTCGGGGGTTGGGTGACTTTGGCCTTTTCCATGACAAAACGGGAAACTTCGCAGAATTTTTGCGTGCGGATGCCGATGTCGATGCCGTGCAGGCAGAGCAACGACATGACTACGTCTTCCATGGGCACGTTGCCGGCGCGTTCGCCGAGGCCGGTAATGGTGGTCTGCGCAACGGAAGCTCCGGCTTGCAGGGCGGCCAGAGTATTGGCGACGCCCAGGCCGAAATCCTGGTGGCAATGGATTTCGACGGGCTTCTTCAGGCGCTCGATGGCTTTCTTAACCACATGGTAAATAGCATCGGGAGTGCAGCCGCCCATGGTGTCGGCGAGAGTGAAGGCGTCCATGTGACCTTCGGTGGCGACTCTCTCGACGATATCGAGGAGGCGATCGACTTCGGTGCGGGTAGCGTCAATGGTGAAAAACACGGTGTACAGTCCGGCTTCCTTGGCGGCGCGGGTGGCGTCGATGGAGGACTTCATGGCGCGATCAAAGGTCCAACCATAGGCGTTTTTGATCATGTGATCGCTGGCGGGAATTTCGATGACGACGCCTTTACAGCCGCAGGCCTTGACGACTTTGATCTCTTCGGGAATGCAACGGGCAAAGGCGAAGATCTCCGACTTCAAACCCAATGCCGCGATATCCTGAATGGCCGCTTTATCCTGATCGGAAACCGCGGGCATGCCGGATTCAATGCGGTGAACCCCCAGAGCATCGAGCTGCTTGGCGATGGCCACTTTTTCTTCCCGGCGGAAGACGACGGCGGTCTGCTGTTCGCCGTCGCGAAGGGTCACGTCATGTATTTTGATTTTGGGAGCGAAACTATATTTTTTGGTGACTTCGGGGAGATAACACCAGGGGCTGATAAACCATTTGTCCGTTTTCCAAGGGGTCTGCATTTAGCCTCCGTAAGTTGGTGACGCCCAATCGATCGCGCCCGCCGAACGAGCGAACTCCAATGCGCTCACTGGTTTCGGTTGGATGTGGGAATCATACACGAGGGTATTTCCACGTTCAAGCGAGGTAACGACGAGGAGCCTTATGTTTTTCAAGCCGTGGCGCTCTCTCAGCGCGAAGGCGGGTTCTGAAGAACGCCCGGGTTTCTGCTTACGAAATCAATGGCGAAGCCGAGAATTCGGGTGTGACTGAAGTCGCTCTCAAGAATCAAATAGCGCGGTGCCGAAATATGGACGTCAGTATTCGCTATTGCCGAAATAACGGCTCGAATTGTAAGTAGCTAGGTAGTGTCGATGTAAGTACTTTATTTTACAGTAGGAAAGCACACAACGTGCTAGAATGATAGCCGTAGGAAGCTAATGCCGAAAGTCGAATTCATCCTGAACGGGAAAAAGGTTTCCGCACCGTATGAGCCGGGGATGCACGTCCTGGAGATGCTGCGGGAGGAGTGTGGCATCGTTTCGGCGAAGAACGGATGCGCTCCCGAAGGCACCTGCGGCTGCTGCCTCGTGTTGATCGACGGGCGCCCGGCGCTTTCCTGCCTGCGCAAGCCGGAACAACTGGCCGGGCATGAGGTGACAACGTTAGAGGGCATTCCGGAGGAGATGCGCCGCGTTCTGGGCGAGGCTTTCGTGCTGGAGGGAGGGGTGCAGTGCGGTTTCTGCACGCCGGGAATCGTGGTGCGGGCCAGTTCCTTACTGCAAAACGGCCAGGCATCGAGCCGGGAGTCGATAGCCAAGGCGCTGGACGGGCATCTTTGCCGGTGCACGGGGTACAAGCGGATCGTGGATGCGATCCAGACGGCGGCGGAAGCCTGGAACGATCATCACGAGATGCCGCGAACCGAGCCTCGGCACCATTTTTATTTCGGCGAGGAGTTTGGGCTGAAGCGAAACCCGGAATCGCTTCCCAAAGGAAATGGGAAGAATGGCATCGGCTCATCGGCGTCGCGTCTCGGCGGTAAGCGACAGACGCTCGGCGATAAGCCTTTTGTGGACGACATGCGCGTGCCGGGAATGCTGCATGGCGCGATGGTGCTCACCCCGTACCCGCGGGCCAAAGTGCTGAAGATCGATTCTTCAGCAGCCCTGGCAATGCCGGGAGTGGTGAGGGTGTTTATCGCTTCCGATGTGCCAGGCCAGCGCGGCACCGGCATGGTTGTGCCGGATCTGCCGATTTTCGTGGCCGTTGGGGAGACGACCTGCTGCGTGGGAGACTTCGTAGCCATGGTGGTTGCGGATACGCAATTTCACGCGCGGAAGGCCGCCGATAAGGTGAAGGTGGACTACGAAGTTCTGCCGCCGCTGACCGATCCCTTTGCGGCGCTAGATCCGGCCGCAACACAGGTACATCCGCAAGGGAATATGTATGCGCACGGGAATTTGATCGACACGACGGCGTTTTCGCGCGGCGATGTGGAGGCGGCGTTTGCGGCCGCGGCTCACGTCATCGAAGCGAAATTCCAGACGCAGGCGATCGAGCCGGCATTTCTCGAGCCGGAAGCATGCCTCGCCGTGCCTCAGGGGAAAGGCATCAAGGTGCATACGCAGAGCCAAGGATCGTCTTATGACCAGCAACAGATTGCGAAAATTCTGAATCTGCCGCCTGATGAAGTGGAAATCGCGCTGGCGGCGAGCGGCGGCGGATTCGGCGCCAAAGAGGAACTTTCGATTCAAGGGCAGACGGCCCTGGCGGCGTACCTGCTGCAGCGTCCCGTGAAAACAGTGCTCACGCGTAAGCAATCGACGCAGCACCACGTCAAGCGGCATCCCATGACCTTGCAATACAAGGTGGCGGCGGATGCCGAAGGGCATTTGCTGGCGGTGAAGGCGCGGATCGTCGGGGACGCCGGAGGATATGCGGGCACGAGCGGCAAATGCCTGCTTCGCGCGGCGTGCCATAGCTGCGGGCCGTATCGCGTGCCGAACGTGGACGTGGAGTCCAAGGCGGTTTATACGAACAATCCGACCAGCGGGGCGATGCGGGGGTTCGGGACGAACCAGGCGCATTTCGCCATGGAAGGAATCATGGACATTCTCGCCGAGCGCATCGGCGTGGATGGCTACGACATTCGGGAGCGAAACATTTTGAATCCGGGAGACGCATTCGCGACGGGCCAAATCATGAGGCCGAGCGTACGCGGGCTGCGCGAAACTCTGCGAGCCGTGAAGGAAGTGTACAAAGGATCGAGATATGCGGGTCTGGCCTGCGGCATCAAGAGCACCGGCATCGGGAACGGCACGGTTGATGGCGGTCACATCAGGATTCGCGTGCTAGAGGGTGGAACCGTGCGGGTGTTGAACGGCTACACGGAGATGGGCCAGGGCGTGTATACGGCCACGCAGCAGGCCGTCTGCGAGGAGACGGGTTTGCCGCCGGAGAAGATCGACGTGATCTGGGACAGAGAGATGGGCAACAAGTGCGGGGAGACGTGGGCGTCACGTGCGACCACGCTCAGTTGCGCGGCGGCGCAAAACGCGGCGCGCAAACTGGCGGCCGATCTCAAGCAGGCGTCACTCGAGGAGTTGGCGGGCCGCGAGTACGACGGGGATTATGTGTGCGACTTCACCACCAAGCCGGGCACTCCCGAAGCGAAGCTGAATCCAAGCACACATCTGACATTCAGTTATTCGACGCAGGTTGTGATTCTCGACGAAGACGGGCGGCTCGAACGCGTGATCGCGGCGCACGACGTGGGCCGGGCGCTTAATCCGCGACTCTGCGCCGAACAGATGGAAGGCGGCATCCACATGGGCCTGGGTTACGCGCTCTCGGAGGATTTCCCTTCGACGGGTGGCGTGCCAAACTCGCTGCTGTTACGCGACCTCGGTATTCCGCGAGCCAAAGAGACGCCGCAGGTTGACATCATTTTGATCGAAGTGCCGGATGAAGTTGGCGGCTATGGATCGAAGGGCGTGGGCGAGATCGGGTGCGTGGCGACAGCCGGCGCAGTCGCGAGCGCGCTTTATTCGTACGACAAGATTCGCCGCTTCCGATTGCCGATGGACGACGCGCCGGCAGCAGCGGCGCTATTGCCGAAATCGCGCCGGCAGTCTGTGCCAGCGGATTATACCCGCGCGCTGCCGATCTAGTTTGCCGGCGCACCTATAGCAAATCAGCAGCCCTCCCTTTTTCCCCCAATATCGAGACGAATCGCTTCCGAGGGCGCCGTGAGTCGGGCACAATACCGGCGTGCTGCCACTCCAACTGGACCATCACACGGTTGCAGCCATCAGCATTAGCGGCAGTTGCCTCGACGTGCTGGGGAGTCTCTATTTAGCTTACGATTTGTTGGGCGGACAACACGGCCCGTTGCGGCTGCTTACGCGGACTGTGACGTATTCCGTCGTTTTTGGAATCGGATACGGCCTTGGGCTTGGGCCCTTCTTTGGCCTGGCTTCCGGAATTGCGACCGGTATCACCCTATCTATCGAACTCAATCGAGAAGCCCGGGGATTAAAGCCTTACTCGTTGTTCTGGGAAGGAGTGTTTGCGGCCATCCGAAGTTTCGCTTTCGGAGCCGGGCTGTACAGGATGGTGGGTTTCCAATTCGCAATCGCTTTTGCCACTCTCAACACGATCGGCCAAATATTCGCCTATTCGCGCGGCGTGCGGCCAGGCATGGATTATCCGGCCTCACGGCGCCCCCACCTTACGCGACGCCAGTTTCAGGCAACTCTAGTGCGCACGGTTGGCTTTATCGCTGCCGCGCTCATCTGTAGCGCTTTCGTCCATCACGTCGATCATCCATGGGCTTTCGCGCTTCGGGTCGGGCTAGTGACCGGCATTGTCACCGGCGTGGGCCAGACGGCGATCCCTTTCATCGAACACTTTGCGGATAACCTGCCGGAGCGAGCGCTGGGCGTCTTTGGAATCGGCCTCATCCTTTGCGGCTTTGCGTTGCAGTCACTGCAATACTGGCTGGCGCTGCTGGACGTGCGGGTTACGTAGCTTCACGCGGGCCCAAGTCTCCCCAAGGCATGAAATCTCAACCCGACTAGATGCAGGCGCCGGCTTTGTTGGACCATTCAAGCTGGATGGTGTAGTTGCCCAACTTGCGGGTTTTCCACGCGCAGATGTCGCCGATTTCGCCGTTGGTATCGTCATACCAGCCCTGGCCGGGAATCGGGTCGGTGATGGACTCGCAGAGTTCGTGGGAGGTTGTGGAGGTCAGAGCATCAAGAACGGCCGAGCCGCCGGTACAACCTGAGCAGCCCGGATAGGGCATCACGGCGTAGTAGACATTTTGGCCGAAGGAATCGTGGTACCCGCAGAAAGCCTGGCACGAAGCGCTGTTCCCCTGAACGACCGTGACGCCATCGGGCAGAAAAACGAAGTACAAAGTGTTGGCGTTGGTGGCGGGCAGCGTGCCGGAGTTGATCTCCTGCTGGAGCATCTGCTGGATAGCGCTATCTTGAACCGACGTGCCGGGCGCCGGGGAAGTAAGAACGGTCGTACCGATGCGCGAGCCGTGGCCGATGGTCTGTCCGGGGACGCTGTACTCGCCCAGTTGGTCGATCAGCTGGCTCGTCAAGATATAGTCGAAGAACTGATTGACTGGAGTGACGAGACTGCTGTTAGGAGCTTGTTGCCAAGCGGAGCCCCAGAAAACCGTAAAAACCTGGACAGCGGTGAGCAGCGGGCCGTTGCGGTACGTGAGATGCGGCGCGGCAGCAGGAGCGGCGGCGGCCTCGGGGCGATGCAAAGGAACGATGCGGATCGGATGCTGCTGCGTTTCGGTGAATTTCTTGCGGCGAGGCTTTGAAGGCATGGCCGGCTCCTTGTAAAGCGCGATATGTCACGCGGCGCGGGGCTGGAGAAGAACAGGCGGGCAAGACCACGTTAGCCGACTGGCGGGAAAATGTAAATTGGGATGGCGAGGCAGATGCCCCGAGATATCAACCAGTCAAAGCTCTATTAATCAGGCAAAGCCCTATAATGGGGTTCATCCAAAGCGCGAAACGGCGAGGTAAGCATGCTAAGTGCATTGACGTTGCGTTTCGTTTCGGCCCTGAACAAATGGCGCAAGGCCGGCGGCGTGATTCTCATGCGAATGGGCCTTGGCGTTCTCATGCTCGCATTCCTGGCGGGCTGCCATACGGCGCCCGCCGGCTCGGTCCGCCGATTGGGATAGTTACGTAAACAGCTATCTCGATGCTTACTTTGCGACGCATCCGGATGCTGCGGTGGCCAACGGACGGCACGAGTTTGACGGCAAACTTCCCGACTGGAGTAAAGCTGGTCTCGACCAAGAAGTGGCGCGATTGCATTCGGAACGCGAGCGGGCGGCGGGGTTTGCCAACCTCGACGCACAACAGCAATTCGAACGCGACTACGTGATCGCGGAGATCGATGCGGATCTTTTCTGGCGGGAATCGGCGCGCTGGCCTTACCGCGATCCTTACTTCTACAGCGATTCGGTGGACCCGGAGGTTTATCTGACGCGACCGTACGCGCCGCTCGATCAACGCATGCGGGCGTTTATCAATTATGAAAAAGTGCTGCCCGCGGCGCTGGATCAAGTTCGCGCGAACCTCCAGACGCCGATGCCGCGCACCTATGTGGACTTCGGCCGGCTGACGTTTGGGGGATTGGCGCAATATTTCGATCACGACGTGAAAGACATTTTCGCGCCGGTCAAGGACCCGCAGCTTCAATCCGAATTTGCGGCGGCCAATGGCAGCGCGATTCGAGCGCTGAAATCGCTGGACGCGTGGTTCGCTTCGCAGCGCGCGAAGGCGAATGACAATTTCGCGCTGGGTCCCGACCTCTTCCACCAGATGCTATATGCCACTGAACGCGTGGACATTTCTCTCGATCAACTGGAAGCGATCGGCCGCCAGGACCTGGATCGGAATCTTGCGGCGCTCAAGGAAGCGTGCGCCCAGTTTGATCCGGGCAAGCCGCTGGCCGATTGCACGGCGAAACAAACGGCGGATAAGCCGAAGGGCAGCCCTTTGGATGCGGCGCGCGAACAATTGAAAGAATTGAGGACCTTCGTAGTCGATAACCAGATCGTCTCGATTCCCGGAACCGAAGACGCTCAAGTCGATGAAGCGCCACCCTATCAGCGATGGAATTTCGCTTACATCAATATCCCCGGCCCCTACGAGAAGGGCCTGCCGTCGGTCTATTACATCTCGCCGCCGGATCCCAAATGGCCGGCGGCGGAGCAGAAGGCGTACCTGCCGGGGAACGGGACGCTTCTGTTTACTTCCGTGCACGAGGTCATGCCCGGCCATTTCCTGCAATTCCTGCATGCCAACCGCGTGCCCTCACGGTTCGGACAGGTTTTTGTGGGATATGCATTCGCGGAAGGCTGGGCGCATTATGTGCGAAGAAATGATGTGGGACGCCGGACTCGGCGCAAAGAATCCGGAAACGCATGTCGGGCAATTGACCGAAGCGCTCTTGCGCGACGTCCGATTCATCTCCGCAATCGGCCTGCATACCCACGGGATGACCGTTGCCGAATCCGAGAAAATGTTTCGGGAATCCGCGTTCACCGACGCGGGCGATGCGCGACAGCAGGCCGCGCGCGGCACATTCGATCCAGCCTACCTCAACTACACGATGGGCAAGCTGATGATTCGAAAACTGCGCGACGACTGGACGGCCAGCCGCGGCGGCCGGAGCGCGTGGCACGACTTTCACGATCAGTTCCTGAGCTTTGGAGGGCCGCCCATTCCACTGGTGAGAGCGGCAATGCTGGGGAAGTCGGCTGGACCGCCGCTCTGACAACTCTAAGCAGCGGATAGTTCCTTAAGCAAAGCCTGGCCCTTCCGAAACCAGGGCCGCTCGATGCGGCGCCAATAACGCGGCAGCGTGCGTTTTTTCTGCAGTAATTGCGCCACCCACTCGCGCGCTTCGTCGCCCCTATTTTGCGATTTCAAGAACGCCGCGTACGTGTAGAGTGTCTCGGGAGTGTTCGAATGCTGCACGACTTCGGCGAAAAGCGGCGCGGCTTGCGGCTCACGTCCCGTAGCTGAGTAAGCCTCCGCCAGCATCAGCATGGCGCGATAGGAATCGTACTTCGGGTCGGCGCTGACGACGCGCTCGAAATCCGGCAGAGCCTGCGCCGGCTGTCCCAGGGCCATAAGGCAGAGCCCGCGCCGGTAAAAACAATGCAGTGAATCGCTGCGGGTGGCGATGGCGCGGTCGAACGCTTCTTTGGCTTTCGCATAGCGCTTTTCGTCCCAAAAGAGTTCGCCGAGCTCCTCGAAATTCGCGGCGGAAGGGTTGTCGATGATGGCCGTTTCCACCGCGGCGATTCGTGACTTGCGGCCGTATCCCTGGTAGACGTTCCGCAGCAAGCCGGCGTCCGGCAGCATTTCCACCACGATGTAGACGGCAGCGCCCAGGAAACCGCCAAAGAAAATGACCCAGAGCCAGAATCCGTCGGGCCTGCGGCGAAAGAAATGCACCAGCGCCACCAATTGCAGGACGAATCCCCAAGGGTAGAAAAGATAGCTGAGGCGTAAGAGTCCGAACATTCCTCGGTGACCTCAGCGACATTGTAGAGTAGAAGCAGGAAAGAATGTCGAGCGCCACACAGCTTGGAACCGATTTTGATATTGTCTTTAACGGCGTTGCAAGGGAGGGACGGGGGGCGCGAGTGCCGACTAATGCCAGCGAATTCGTAAATAGGCGCGAGGGCATGGCCGGCCGACCTATTGCGACGCAGGCGGGAAAATGGTAGTTTAGCGACTACCCCGCGTTTCGGCCTGTAATGCGCAGATGGGCCAGCGTTTATGCTCGGCGGCATCGCTACAGGCGCAGGGAGAAGAATAGATAAATGAAGTCCTTTGATTTCTTTGCGGCCAAAGACTCCAACCACGCTGTGGCACTGCTCGCCCAGCACGCCGCAAATGCCAAGGTCAAGATCATTGCCGGCGGTACGGACCTCTTAGCGGACCTCAAGTTCTCGGCGCATGGCCCGGACGTGGTGGTCGATATTTCGCGCGCGGACGACCTGAAAAATATAACCGTAACCGAGCAGGGGCTGAGCATCGGGGCTCTGGTGACGCACACGCAGATCATGCGCTCGCCGGTTATCCGGCAGCTATTCCCTGCGCTGGTGGATGCGGCGCACACGATTGGTGCGGTGCAGACGCGAAATCTTGGCACGCTGGGAGGAAACCTGGTGACGGCGGTGCCGTCCATGGACAGCGGGCCGACGCTGATGGCCCTCGAGGCGATCGTCACGGTGATGGGCAACGGCGGGCGGCGGCAGTTGCCGCTGAGCGAATTTTTTGTGGGTCCGCGAAAAACCATTCTCAAACCGGACGAACTGCTTGCCGAGATCATTATTCCCAAGCAAAACCTGGGCAAGCCGACGCATTTCCTGAAGTTTGGGTTGCGCAAAGGACAGGCGCTGGCGCTCGTCAATGTGGCGGCGAGCTTCTGGGTGGATTGGGAGAAGAATGTGTTTCTGGCCCCGCGGATTGCTTTGGGGGCGGTGGCACCGAAGGTGATCCGCGCGCCGCAAGCCGAGGCTTATCTGGAAGGCCGCGCCATCACTCCGGAAGCGATGGCGGAGGCCGGGCGCGTGGCCGTTGGGGACGCGAAGCCGATCAGCGATTTTCGGGCTTCCGCGGAATACCGGCGGCATTTGGTGGCCGTGCTCACGAAGCGGGCGCTGGAAGGCGCCTGGGCACTGGCGCAGACGAGGCGACTGGAGGGATCGAATGGTAAACGTAACGCTTAAGGTGAACGGGGAGACGCGCAGCGCCTCTGTCCCTCCCGAGACCACGCTGCTGCGGCTTTTGCGCGACCAATTCAACCTGACCGGGGCGAAGCTGGGGTGCGACGTCGGCGATTGCGGCGCGTGCACGGTGATCGTAGATGGCAAGCCGGTGAACTCCTGCCTGATGCTGGTGGGCCAAGTGGATGGCCGCGAAGTGCTGACCATCGAAGGGCTCGCCACGGTGGATCATCTGCATCCGTTGCAGAAACTATTCGAGCACTTCGGGTCGCTGCAGTGCGGATTCTGCGGACCGGGAGTGATCATGTCGGCCAAGGCCCTGCTGGACGAGAATTCCGATCCCTCCACACAGGAGATCCGCGACGCGCTCGGCGGGAATTTGTGCCGCTGTACCGGGTACACCAAGATGATCGAGGCCATCAAAGGGGCCTCCTGCATCTTGCGCGGCGAGGAAGTACCTGCAGTCAAGTCCGCATAAGCTCAAGCCGGAAGGAGCCCAATCATGGCAGAGAAGCCGAAAGTAGTCGAAAAGCCGGACATTCTGGAGCAGCCGGATATATTGCGGCCGCCGACCGCGGCGCCGCTGGTTACCTTCCCCATCGAAGTGGTGGTGCCGGAAGGACGCCAGCAGACTCCCGCGGTAGGGCAGAGGGCTTCGCGGGCCGATGGCCGGCTGCACGGGCTGGGGCAAACGAAATACATCGACGACATGTATTTCCCCAATATGCTTTTTGCCAAGATCAAGCGAGCGGGCGTGGCTTCGGCGCTGATCAAGAGCATTGATACCAAGGCAGCGGAAGCGATGCCGGGGGTCGTGGCGGTGATTACCGGCCGCGATATCCCCTGCAATTCCTTTGGGCCTTCGCTGAAGGATCAGCCGGTGCTGGCGGACAAGCGCGTATTTCACGCGGGCGATGGCGTGGCGGCGGTAGCGGCGGAAACCGAGCAGATCGCCACCGAGGCATTGGAAAAAATCAAAGTCGAGTACGAAGTGCTGACGCCTGTGCTGGATCCTCTGGAGTCGCTGAAGCTGGAGACGCCCGGCATTCATGCGCCGAGCGCCAATATTTACGGGCACAAGATCATCAAGAAAGGCGACGTGGAAAAGGCCTTCGCGGAATCCGATCACGTTTTCGAGGGAACCTTCCGCACGCAAATGGTGGAACACGTGCCGCTGGAGCCCTATGCGTGTATTGCGCAGTGGGACGCGAACGGGCGCGTGACGATCTATTCCACGCTGGGGCGGATCACGCTGGGGCGGGCAGACGTAGGGCGGACGCTGGGAATTCCCATGAGCCGCGTGCGTATCGTGGCGACCGTGGTGGGCGGGAATTTTGGCGGCAAGAATGAAATCCGGGTCGAACCCGCTATGGCGCTGCTCTCGAAGAAAACGGGGCGGCCGGTAAAGTGCGTGTACACGCGCAGCGAGGAGTTCACGTCCTCGACGACGCGGCATCCTCTGATCATGGAGTACAAGACGGGCATAACCAAACAGGGCAAGATTCTGGGACGCAAGATCCGCCTGGTACTGGACGGCGGCGCCTATTGCTCCTGGAGTGAGACGACGCTTGGGAAGGCCTGCATTCTTTCTGCCGGCCCCTACAACATCGAAAATCTCCATGCGGAAGCGTTTGTCGTGTACACCAACAAGACCATGACGGGCGCGATGCGCGGATTCGGCGCGCCGCAGGTGTGTTTTGCCTACGAATCGCACATGGATGATATGGCGCATGCACTGGGCATCGACCCGCTGGAGATTCGGCTTATCAACGCATTCGACGAAGGCTCGTTGAGCCCAACCAGCCAGAAGCTGCACAGCGTGGTGGTGAAAGAGTCGCTGTTGCGGGCGGCAAAGCGCTTTGGCTGGAATGGAATCGGCAACGACGGAAACGGGAACGGAGCGCAATCATGAAACGGCGCGGACGCGGTATGGCCTGCATGTGGTACCCGATCGGCTTTACTGTAGCCGCCAATCCAAGCGCGGCTGTGGTGAAGGTGAATGAGGACGGCACGGCAACTCTGCTCACGGGCACGGTGGAGACGGGGCAAGGTTCGCTGACCATTCTGGCGCAGATCGCGGCGCAGGAACTGGGGATCGCCACCGAAGACGTGCACGTGGTTTCCGCCGACACGGATTCGACGCCAATGGATACGGGCGCGATTGCCAGCCGTACCACATACGTTACCGGCAATGCGACGAAAATGGCGGCGGAGAAAGCAAAGCTGATCCTTTTCGAGGTGGCCGCACCGTTGCTGGGCGTGAAACCGACGCAACTGGAAGCGGCGGACCACAAGATCTTCGTGAAGGGTTTTCCGCAGCGCAATATGCACATCGGAGACGTGGCCAATCATGCGCGGGTGGTCTCGGGGCAGCCGCCCATTGGCAGCGCGTCATTTAATCCAGAGACGCTGGCGTTGGATCCGGAAACCGGGCAAGGCAAGCCCTTTGGCACCTATGTTTACGCCACGCAGATCGCGGAAGTGGACGTGGATGACGAGACGGGCGAAGTGGAAGTGGTGCGCGTTGTCGCCTCGCACGACTGCGGCACGGCCATCAACCCGATGCTGGTAGAGGGCCAGGTCGAAGGCGGCGTGGCGATGGGGGTGGGCTTCGCGCTCGAGGAAGAGATGCTGTTTGATTCGCAGGGCCGGCATATCAACCCGAACCTGACGAATTACATCATGCCGACTTCGCTGGACTCGCCGGAAATCGAAGTGGACATCGTAGACAGCTACGACCCGACGGGACCCTTTGGCGCCAAAGGCGTGGGCGAGCCGACGCTCGTTCCCACCGCGGCGGCAATCGCGAACGCGATTTATGACGCAGTAGGCGTGCGCATCACGTCATTGCCGGCGACCGCCGAGAAAGTATGCAAGGCGATGCAGGCCAAGCGCGAGCAGCAGCCGAAACAGATCGGAACCGGCGCAGCCCCGAACGGCGGCGCCGCCGGCAATACCGCCGTGCAGTGAAATCGAAAGCCAGCATAAGTCCACGCGGGCAGGACAATTCAGAATCAGAATGGAACGAAGCAGGAATTCGTTCGTAGGGCAGCCTCGTGGCTGCGTGTGGACTGACGAGCGGGCGGCAGTGTATATTGACCTGCCATTTTTGCAATCGCGCTTTTGGTGAACCGAAGGCCGTAAGTTCGAAAAAACCAGTTTACGGGTTTGGCGCCGATCCCCTGAAGAATTGCTCATCCGGGAGCCATTCACATTACAGGAGAATCTTAGCCTGCCTGAATTCATAGGGAGGATGGTGGAAGTTACATGGCAAAGACGGAACAGATGACCAAGACGAAGAAAGGGCCGGCGCAGGCATCGCCATCGGTAAACGGCTCGAGGCTGGACACCAGCTTTATCGGCCAGCCGCACGAGTGGGATCCGCGGCGGCTGTATAGCCAGACGGGCGCGGATTGGCAATATCGGGTGGATTTCGACCAACTGCGCAAGGAGCGCTTGGCGAAGCTACAGGAGCAGATGGTGGCAGCAGATTTGGGCGCGCTGGTTTTGTTCGCGGGCGCGAACATTCGTTATGCCACGGCTTCGTACCAGGGGAATTGGAAGTACAACATCAATATTCGCTACGCCGTAGTGCCGAACGGCGGCGAGCCGGTGCTTTTCGAAACGGCTGGTTCGGATATGCAATGCGCCAAGATCGATCTGCCGTGGATGGAGGGCCGTATCCGTCCGGCGATCACCTGGCAGTGGGCGGAAGGCGCGGTGCCGTACATGGCCGGAAGAATGGCGGACAGCGTGGTGGAAGTTCTGAAGGAAAACGGCCTCGCCAAAGAAAATATCGGTATCGATAACCTGGATATGCCGGCGCTGGAAGCCTTCCAAAAACATGGCTTGAAGATCGTGAATGGCTGGCCGGCCGTATCCAAGGCGCGCGTGGTGAAGACGCGCGACGAAATCGAATTGCTGAAACAGGCCTCCAGCATCGGCGACGCGGCCATGTGGAAGATCAAGTACGAGTGGCTGAAGCCCGGAGTGCGCGAGCGCGAGATCGAAGCCAAAGTGCATGAGTTCATGCTGGAGCGCGGCTGCGAGATCATTTACGACATCATCGTGGCCTCGGGCGGAAATACCAGCCCCTATCGGCGCTGGGCCACCGACAAGCTGATCCGGCAGGGCGATCTGGTGATCGTGGATATCAATGCCGTGGGACCCTCGGGTTACTTCATCGATTTCGTGCGCTGCTTCAAGTGCGGCGGCGCGCAGGGCATGAAGATGACGCCGAAGGAGATCGATCTCTACCGTGAGGTTTACGATTCGATGTACGCGGGACTCGAAAAACTGAAGCCGGGCAATACGACCGCCGATGTGGCGGCTGCCTTTCCCGAGTATGACGACGACAAGTACGGCACCGTGACGCTGCAACAGTTCGCTCACAGCATCGGAATCACGCTCTACGAGGGCATGTGGATCTCCCGCGCGTATTCGCTGAAGTATCCGGCGGAGATCAAAGAGAACATGTACTTCGCGATCGAGACCTTCGCGGGACATCCGAAGCTCGAACAGACCGCGCGCCTGGAAGAGAATGTGCTGGTTTCGGCCAAGGGGCCGGTGGTCTTCACCAAGATGGAACATATGGAAGAGGCGATGAAGCGCTAATGGCGCAATTTCAAGTAGCCGTTTCCGATTCCGTTTTTCCAAACCTGGACCCAGCGAGCGCCGTTTTATCCAAAATCGGCGCTGAGCTGCGGCTGGCGGAGGAACCCAAACCCGAAGCGATTTTGCGGGTGGCAAAAGACGCGGACGCGCTTTTTGCCACCTACGCCAAGATCACCGCGGAGATGATCCGGCAGATGACGCGCTGCCGGATCATTTCGCGGTTTGGAATCGGCGTGGACAACGTCGATATTCCGGCGGCCACCGAACGCGGCATCGTGGTCACCAAAGTGCCGGATTACTGCATCGACGAAGTCTCCGACCACACCATGGCGCTGCTGCTGGCCGCGGTACGCAAAATACCGTTCGCGAATTCCATGGTGCATGCAGGCAAGTGGGAGATGCCGGCGGTGGTTCCCATTCACCGTCTGCGCGGAACGGTTTTGGGCTTGATGGGCTTCGGGAGGATTCCGCAGCTTGTGGCTCCCAAGGCGCAATCGTTCGGCATACGCGTAGTGAGCTACGATCCGTATATTCCCAAGGAAGTCTTCGAGCGGGCCAACGTGCAGAGCGTGGAATTTCCGGAATTGCTGAAGATCTCCGACTATATTTCCATTCACAGCCCGCTTCTGCCAGAGACGCAGGGATTATTCAATGCGGAGGCCTTCCGGCAAATGAAGCCGCACGCCTATTTGATTAACACGGCGCGGGGCCCTATTGTGGATGAAGCGGCCCTGGCGCGGGCGCTCGATGCAGGGCAATTGGCCGGCGCGGCCCTCGACGTGATGCCGAAGGAGCCGCCGACGAGTTCGCCGCTTTTCGGCCGGCCCAACGTGATCATCACGCCGCACACCAGCTTCTACTCCGAAGAGTCGCTGGTCGATTTGCAGACCAAGGCCGCGGAAGAAGTGGTGCGGGTGCTGAAGGGCGAGGCGCCGAAGAATCCCGTGAATCCCGAGGCGCTCAAAGCGCGAGCGGGGCAGAGCCGGGCGTAACGCAGGTTGGACGGAGAGAAATTGATGAAG
Source organism: uncultured Acidobacteriota bacterium (assembly GCA_963761945.1). Classification (GTDB taxonomy): domain Bacteria; phylum Acidobacteriota; class Terriglobia; order Acidiferrales; family UBA7541; genus Palsa-189. The sequence continues at coordinate 289,575 of CAVXIM010000008.1, forward strand.
GCGATGGTCCTGAGCGCGCCCAAGGAATTGGCTTTGGGCGAAGTTGCGCGGCCGGCAATCGGCGAGGGCCAGGTGCTGGTCCGGGTGACGTACAGCGGGATTTGCGGCACCGATTACAAGATCTATAGCGGCGCCATTCCGGTGCATTATCCGCGCATCATGGGCCACGAAATGATCGGGGAAGTCGTGGAAGCCGGCCCCGGCGCTGCGGTGCGGCCGGGGGATCGCGCGATCATCGATCCGGAACTTTATTGCGGCGCCTGCTTTCATTGCCGCATCGGGCAGACGCACCTGTGTCCCAATGGCATGCTGCTGGGCCGCGACGCAAACGGCGGCTTCGCTGAATATCTGACCGCGCCCGCAAGCCATGTCTTTCCTCTTCCTGACTCGATCGACAATCAGACCGCGCCTTTGATCCAGGTGTTGACCACCTGCCTGCACGCGCAACGGCAGATCAATATTTTCCCGGGCGAAACGGTGGCCGTGTTGGGCCTCGGCGTGACCGGGCAGCTTCACGTGCAACTGGCCAAGGCGCGCGGCGCCACGGTGATTGGGATTACGCGCAGCCCCGAAAAGCGCGAACTGGCGCTGCGGCTCGGAGCCGACCAGGCATTTCCGGGAGGGGAAGAGGCCATCAGGAAAGTGCGGGAAGCAACAGAAGGACGCGGCGCCGACGTGGTGATCGAATGTACTGGCATGCTGCCGGTGCTTAGCGACGCCATCCACATAGCGCGGTCGGGCGGCCGGCTGCTGCTCTTTGGCATCATTACCGCGAAGCAGGGCGAACTGCCTTTCTACGATCTGTACTTCAAGGAACTCGCGTTGATCAATGCGCGCGTCGCGAAAAGCGAGGACTATCCGAATTCGATCGCGCTGGTGCAGCGCGGGACCGTCCGGCTGGAGCCACTCGTGAGCCACGTAATGCCGCTCGGCGAGTTGAAGGCAGCTATCGGGATGCTGGGTTCCGATAACGGCCAGCGCATGAAGATCATTCTGGAACACGCCTGACCGGACGCGAAGGCAGGCAGAATCCTCCTCCTCTCGATCCTCTCGTCCTGCCTCCTGTGCCTGGAATTCGAATCCAATTTGTCGGCAAATGAAATGAGGCGCGCGCGGCCGGCGTGTCGGCAACGATTCGGGTTGCGTTGGCACGGCCTGCGGCCCTAACATCTTCCCTAACGCCTCCCTCCAGGAGGGCTCATGAATGTCGCCGATGTGATCCGCGCGAGGACCCAGGTCTTCGCCATCTCCGAAGAAACGACCGTGCACGAAGCCGCGCGCTATTTGCGCGAACGAAAGGTGCGAGCCGTAGGCGTGCTGGATGGCGCGGGAAAACTGGTGGGCGTGGTCTCACAAAGCGACATTTCGGATAAAGTCGCAGCGGAAAACAAGCCCGCGGGAATACGCGTTTCGGAGATCATGACGCGGGAACTGGTTACCGTTCCGCCGGAGATGGCGCTCGACGAGTGCCTGCGTCAGATGGAGATGCACGGCATCTTTCACTTGCTGGTGGTGGATCCGCAAGGCGTGTTTCGGGGGATGATTTCGGTGACCGATCTGCTGCAAGTGATCGCCTCGGACCAAAAGGCCCGCGCGGATATGTTGGAATCACTTCTCTTTCCGCAGAGATAGCCCGGCAGCAAATGGCGGCTTAGAACAGCCTCAGGCTAATTGCTCTTTTTGTCTTGGCCGAGCCGTAAGAAGCTTACGGAGGAGCCGGTCCAGACGGGCGCGATCTTCGGGCTTCATGGAAATAAATTCGACGCCCATGCCCTCGCCGGGACGCGAATCGCGCACCAGGGCTCGAGCGTTGACCTCGCCGCCGGCGACTCTAAACACGATTTTAATGCCCTCTCCGGCAGCGGCCGGTTCTGGGGCCTCGATAAATACACCACCTAACCCCAAGGTCGCGAGCCGAGAGACTGTGCGGCCAGACGGGCCCTGCCAGGCGACCAAAGGGCCTTGCCGCAGGCCTACGCGTTCATAACGACGGGCTTTGATCGCGGGAAGCACGAGAATGGAAAGCAGCCTAACATAAGCGCCGAAACGGGAATGCTGGCCGCGCCAGACTGTTCGTGTCTAATCGCTTAACTGTCCAGGCGCGCAGGCCTGAAGGCAAAAACAGACCCTTAGGACAGGGGATCTCGAAGTGTGTCTGAATGCACACGTTGTCTAAATGGGCAGCGTGACTCACTGCCGAGGCTTGCTGCCCGCATCGCCGTCGGTTAGTCTGCGGATGTGAAGGGCAAGCAGGCAAAAAACGCGCTGCGAGTGTGCATCCTATCGCCGCATCCGCTGGTGCTGGCGGAATTTTCCCGGGTACTCGCGCCGCCCGGTTTTCAGACGGTGTCGCGTCACCTGGATTCCATGCTGGGGCCGGAGTTGCGCAAACTGGCGGTGCCGCGAGCGCCGGTGTACGTGGTGGACGCTCATGCCACGCCTTCGGCTACGGCAGCTCTGATGGCCAATCTGCTGGAGAGATCGCCGTCGGCGCGGGTGCTCATCGTGGCAGAGAAATTCACCGGGAATGAAAGTCATGATCTTTTGCGGCTCGGCGCCAAAGGTTTGCTGAACTACGGCGAAGCTCGCGAGCAACTCCCGCGGGCGCTGCCACTCGTGGCGAGCGGAGGCTTCTGGGTTCCGCGCTCGCTGCTTTCAGATTTTGTGGATGCGGTGATCAATACTTCGCGTGGCAGGCGAATGAAGGTGGAAAGCGCCGCGGAATTGAGCCGCCGCGAGCAGGAAGTGCTGGATTCGCTGCTTGAGAACCTGGCGAACAAGGAGATTGCCAATAAACTCAATATCTCGGAGCGTACGGTGAAGTTCCACGTTTCCAACCTGCTGAGCAAATTTGGGGTGCGACGCCGCGCCGACCTGATTCTGTTGTGTTACCAACGCCGCAAGGCGCCGGTCTGAACCGGCCGCGTCGCGCTTCTTTTCGCCCCGTCTTTCCTGATATATTCAAACCCCTTTTTTGAGTGACGAATCAAAACCAGGGAGGAGCATCAACTTATCCACATGCCGCTGGAGCGCAAACCGGAGTATTTCAAAGGGGCACAACTCAAAGTCGGGGTAATCGGATGCGGTTATGTAGGGCTGCCGCTGGGTCTGCGATTTGCAGAAGCGGGCCACCGCGTCGTGGGTTTCGATACCGATCCCGGCAAAGTCAGCAAGCTCAACGACGGGCAGAGCTATATCGGTCATATACCGAGCGCGAAGATTCAACAGCACGTCCGCTCCAAGCTTTTCTCCGCTAGCAGCGATTTCGCTCGGCTGGCGGAGATGGATGCGGCGGTCATTTGCGTGCCAACGCCGCTCGATCAGCGCCGCGAACCCGATCTTTCCTACGTGGAGCAGACGGCGCGCTCGATTCAGCCGCACTTGCAGCGCGGGCAGCTCATCGTGCTGGAGTCCACGACCTATCCGGGCACGACCGAGGAACTTGTGCTGCCGATCCTGGAGCAATCGGGGCTGCGCTGTCCGATTGCGCACGGTCCCGACGCGGAGCACATCGCCACCGACTTTTTCCTGGCCTTCTCTCCCGAGCGCGAGGATCCCGGAAACAAGCAGTACGGGCTGGCGCAGATTCCCAAGGTCGTGGGCGGCGTGAATCCCCCCAGCGGACGCGCGGCAGTCTCGCTCTATGCGCAGATTGTGGCTCGCGTGGTACCGGTGAGCACGACGCGCGCCGCGGAGATGACCAAACTGCTGGAGAATATCTTTCGCTGCGTAAACATCGCGTTGGTCAATGAACTCAAGCAGCTTTCTCTGCGCATGGGTATGGATATTTGGGAAGTGATCGATGCGGCGGCGACCAAGCCCTTCGGCTACATGCCCTTTTATCCTGGACCGGGGCTAGGCGGGCATTGCATTCCCGTCGATCCTTACTATCTTTCCTGGAAAGCGCGTGAGTTTGATTTCGCCACGCGTTTTATCGAGCTAGCGGGCGAGGTCAATACGGCCATGCCTTATAACGTGGTCGAGGCGATCGCCAACGCGCTCAATGAGCGGCAGAAAGCGCTCAAGGGCTCGCGGGTTTTGGTGCTTGGCGTGGCCTACAAGAAGGACGTGGACGATCTACGCGAATCTCCGACGTTGAAGATCATGCAGTTGCTGATCGAACGGGGCGCGCGCGTGGAATACAACGACCCGTACTTCCCTCAGCTTCACAAGATGCGGCATTACGACTATTCGCAAATGCGTTCCGTCGACCCGACACCGGCCAATCTGGCGGGCTTTGATTGCGTGGTGATTGCCACCGATCACTCCTCTTATGATTATCAGGCGATCGTGGAGGCGGCGCCGCTCGTCGTGGATACGCGGAACGCCACGCGACGGATCGCGCGAAACCGCAACAAAATCGTGCTGTGCTAGAGCCCACGACCGGAAGATGCGGGCCGCGGGAATCTCGGCGGCTGATGCCTCCGCGCTCAATCTTTGTTCGCTTTTGGGCTCATTTGGGGGGATAGCGGGTGCGTCAACGAGAGATGCAGGGTTGAATTCAGGGCGCCTTCACGTCTGCCGAAGCGGTCCCGTTAGTCATAGGAAATTGTAGGTTTTCGAACACTTGCGCCGATGCGCAGGCTCGCCTAGCTTGGGTTTGTGAACACGTGGTCTACCTCCGGCCCGGATGCCAATCGACGCCGCAGCCAGCGGGTGATCTTGAGCGTTCCAGTGAGCGTCTCAGGACAAAGCCCCAAGGGGCAATTCACCGAGGAGACAAAGACTCTGGTGGTGAATGCGCACGGGGCCCTGGTTACATTGGCGGCCAAGGTCTCGCAAGGTCAGCAGCTGGAATTGAAAAGCGTTACGAATCCCGAAAAGCAAACCTGCAAGGTCGTTTATATCGGTCCCACGGTACAGGGTCAAACGCAAGTGGGCATTGAATTCCTAAAACCGGCCCCGCACTTCTGGCACGTAGCCTTTCCGCCGGAGAATTGGACACCCGTGAGCGATGAAGGCGCTCCGGTAAAAACGCCTGCTGCCGCTGGAACCAAGCCTCCCGCTGCGGCTCCGGCTCCGACGAAAGCTCCCGCGACGGGTCCGGCGAAAGCTCCGCTAAACACACCCGTAAAAGCTTCCAAATCCTGATCAGTTTTTCGCCGTCATTTCCAAGCGCGCCGTGCCGATGGGGAGTTCTGTTTCCACCAACACGGGTGTGCGCGTGGCGTCCTGCGCCAGCCACACGGTGAAGCGCGTAGTGCTGAGTTCCTGGCCGTGGTCGTAAACGCGCACGGCGATTTTCGAGGCAGCGAACTGCCCGGCGGGAACAACGGCTTGTTCGGAGGAGGACTCCAGGTGGGCTACGACTTCGTATAAATTCTTTCCATCGAAGACGGGCGCGCGCAATTGCGGCGCAGCTTTCCAATCGGCGGCACGGAGCAGGTAAAGCAGACCGATGGGGTCACGCGTGCCGGGGGAGACGCGGGCGGCGGTTACGTTAGGCGGGGCGGGAGAGCCGTCGCTGATCAACCTCCAGGAATTGGTCTGCTGCTTGCCCTGTTCGTGCAGATACATTTCGTACTGCAGAGAGTTGAGCTGGCCGGCGTCGGTGTAAGAATCGATCTGATCGTCGAGGGGATAGACGATATGCATGGTGTCAATCGTCTGGGCCAAGGCGCGGAAGTGCCAGGCCAGACGGCCGAAGAAATCTCGCCGCTCGATCACCGCAAGTTGAATGGTGGCCGCATTGACCGAGAATTTTGACCAGATGACTCGAAATGAGAGGCGCTCTCCGGCATTGAAGGGAACCGCGATGTCGGCGGGCCGCTTGGCGGGGGCTGTGGTTTTTGCTGCCGATGCCGCTTTTGTCGATCGCGATGTCGCCGGGCGCTGCGATTGGGCTGCTCCCTTGGACCCGAGGAAGGCGCCAAGAACGAGAATGGCAGTAGCCGCGAGGATTGCCGGTGTGGCGATACGTTTGGGTTGGCGATAGCAAGCCATACTTTTAGTGATTACTCGCAGCGTTTTCAAATCTTCACATAGCAAAGACTATCGAAAAAATCCCGCCGGTGCCAGAACGTCGAGCTTACAGGCTGTCTACACGGCCACAGAATCAGAACGACTGCTTACACCATGAGAAGCCGTCTCTGCAGCAAGGCAGAGCGGTGCGGCGCTAAATGCGGGCTAATACAAAGATCTAGTTGCCGCCCGATCTCGCCAGATCGTACACGAACCGAATATTCACCGGCTGATTTAAGCGAGGATTATCCAGGCGCGTAGTCACGTAAAGCTGCTTGCCATTGGGCGCCAACTCATAAGTTCGCGTGGTCTTCGTTCCGCGCGGCCCGTTGACTGTAGTGACGAGTTCATCGCCCTGCCAATGCGCTGCCAGAGGCGTATTGGGGTCGTCCTTCGGTTTTTTGGCGGCATCTTGACTTTTTTTATCGCTGCCGTTATTCGCGCTGTACTGGGCCAGAACCCGTCCGGTCGCGCCGGTAACTTTGGCGCTCGAATCGGATTGCTCGATGGTCAGTTGGGAGAAATCGGACATATCGATGCCGCCATCGTCAGGGAACTGCCTGCCGCCCCGATTCCATCCGCCGCCATTGCCGCCTCGACCGCCTCCCATTCCGCCCCAGGGGCCACCTAAGCCGCCCCATCCGCCACCACCACCGCCGCCGGCCGGTCCCTGGCCCCAGCCGCCGCCTCCGCCGCTGCTGGACGCTTGCTCGAGCTTTTGGCGCGGATCGTCACTCTGATCTCTGTTGAGGCTCCATCTACCGGCGAGGGTGCCTTTGGCGTCGCGATCAGGCGCGGGCGCAGCGCTCTCAGGCGGCGCCTGTTGCGGCTCGGCGGAAGGATGCGGAGTAATGGGGCCTACGGTCTGCGCGCGTGCAGCGAGACCAAAGGCGCTCAGCGCGAAAGTTAGCGCGAATGCCGGCAAACTGCCGAGGCGGCCGGCTGACCTGAACCGCCGGGAATGTAAATCGAGTCTCATGGCTCATCCCCATGCAGGCGCGTGAAGGCAAACCCCACCCCGCACCCAATTGACCTCTGTTGTCGGATAGCCCACCTCGCGTAAGGGTTGCCCGCAAAAGCGAATAGCTGAGGGGCCATTTTAGCGGCGCCGCGGCTGGGCAGCCTGCTGGTCGAGGTGCGCAGCGAGCTCGGTGAGGCTGCTGACCAGAAGATCGGGCGGATTATTCGCGAGCTGGGCGCTGCCAAGGCCGTACGTGACGCAACAGCACCAGGTGCCCGAATTGCGCGCGGTTTGGACGTCCACTTCAGAATCGCCCACCAGCATGACTTGTTTGGGCGAGGCGCCAAAATCGCGCAGCAAAACTCCCATCCCCGCAGGATCGGGTTTTTTCGTCTCGAAGCTATTGCCGCCGTAGATGTAACGGAAATACGACGCTAACCCCAGCCCTTCGAGAATCTGGCGGCTGAAGCGCACCGGTTTGTTGGTGAGCACGGCCATAGGCATGCCTTGGAACGCAGCCAGGCCTTCGCGCACGCCGGGATAGGTCACCGTGTTATCCAGCATGTGTTGGCGATAGTAGGAAAGAAAAAACGCCAGCCCTTGTTCACATTCCTGCCGAGTGGCGCCGGGCCCGAGCGCCTGTTCGATCAGTCGCGATGCTCCCTGCCCCACGTAGCCAAAAATCCGATCATGCGGCAGGGGCGAGCGGCCGAACTCTTTGAGCGTGGCATTCACGGAGAGAGCCAGGTCGGCACCGGAGTCGATCAGCGTGCCATCCAGATCGAAGATCAGGACGCGAACGTCCGCGAAAGGCGCGGGGTCTGGATTTAAAGAGGCGTGCATGAAAATAAAGAATTATTTTAGTCGAAAAAATCCCGGCGCTCATGGCTCAAATTCGTGCGAGTTTCTTTGAATGATCCGGGAGGACTGTTAAAATGACTGTTTTTCGCAGCAGGCAGGAGGCGATCCTAGTTCATGGCAGAGATTTTTCCTTTTCGTGCCTACCGCTACAATCTCGAGCGAGTGAAGCTCGCCGATGTGGTCACGCAGCCCTATGACAAAATCACGCCGCCGATGCAGGCGCGCTATGCGACGCTCAGTCCCTACAATCTGATCGCCGTCGAGAAAGGCAAGCCCACAGCGAACGATTCCGCGGCGGATAACGTCTATACGCGAGCCGAAAAAGCGCTCCGGGAATGGATCCAGGAAGGCGCGATGGCGCGCGATTCCCGGCCCGGAATTTACGTTTATTTCCAGGAATATACGGTGCCGGAGACAACCGAGCGGCGCACGCGCAAAGGCTTCATCGCCCTGGGACGCGTGGAGGACTACTCGGCGCAGGTCGTTTTCCGTCACGAACTGACGCATTCCGGGCCCAAGGCCGATCGGCTGGAACTGCTTCGGCACACCCGCACGCATACGGGCCAGCTTTTTATGCTTTATTCCGATCCACAGCGGCGCATCGACGGCCTGATCGATCAGGTTGCGGCGCATTCCCCCTCTGACGAGGCCGAGGACGAATACGGCGTGATACACCGCGTCTGGCCGGTATTCGATCCCAAGATCATCGACGAGATCGTGCGCGCGATGGCGTCGCAAAAATTGGTCATTGCCGATGGGCACCATCGCTACGAAACCGCTCTCGCATACCGCGATGAGTGCCGCGTCAAGTGCGGCGGCGGTGATCGCAATGCTCCTTACGAAAAGGCCATGATGACCTTCTTCAACACGCATGGCGAAGGACTGTTGATCCTGCCGACGCACCGGCTGGTGGCAAATCTGCCCGCGTTCGATCTGGCCGCGTTTCGCAATCGAATCTCCTCCACATTCGAGCAGGAGGATTATGCTTTTGGCAGCGAGGCGGCGCGTTCCGCGGCATACGAGCGCTTCCAGCGCGATCTCGTCGCGAGCGGCGAAACAGGGAGGGCTTTTGGAATGTACGCGGGCGGCAGCTTCACGCTGCTTCGCCTGCGGCGCGGCGTTGATTTGGAGAAATTGATGCCGAATTTATCCCCGGCGCAACGGAAACTCGATGTGGTCCTGTTGCACAAGGTTTTGCTCGAAGAGGGTCTCGGCGTCACGCCGGCGGCGGTTACGGCCGAGCAAAATATCGCTTATGAGCGGGAGATCGGCGCGGCTGTGAATGCCGTGGACCGAAAACGGGCGCAGATCTGCTTTCTGCTGAATCCAGTGGACGTCAACCAGGTTATGGATATCGCCCTGGCCGGCGAAGTCATGCCCCAGAAATCGACCGATTTCTATCCCAAGCTGCTCAGCGGCCTCACGCTGTATCGGCTGGACTAAGCTCGCGGCCTAGTGGCCGAAGCTGCTGATGGCCGCCGACTCCGAGGGATAAACATCGAAGACGGTAAGCAGCTTGGTTACTTGCAGGATCTCCTGGAATTTCTTTCCCAGATTCGAAAGCTTAAGGGAGGCGCCTTGCGTGCGGGCGCTATGGTGCGCCGCCACCAGCGTGCCGAGCCCAGCGCTGTCGATGTAAGTGACGTTACCCATATCCAAGACGATCTTCTTTTTGCCCTCGGCCAGCAATTTCTTTACCTGTTCCCGCAAGGCGTTGCTCTCTTCGCCGAGAACGACACGCCCGTCAAGCCCGACCACAGCGATGCCATCCACTTCGCGCACGTTCATTTTGAGTGCCACGGTTCGATCTCCTTTGGTTGGGTTGCAAGCGCTCGAGCGAATCAAAAAGTTTCCGGGCGCTAACGGGGCCGTCAGTTCGATATGCTAGTTCAATAGTAATCCGAACAGGACATATAATAGCCGCACGTGGGACAGCGCAACTTGCACTTATGGGCTTCCAGCCGTGCCGAGCAGACCGGGCAGAAGCTGGAGGGATTCTCTTTCTCGTGGATACTCCTTGATTCAACGCCCGGATCGGAAGTTGCGTGCTCGGGGCTATTTTGTCGCAATGCCACGGGGATACGTATAGCATAGAAGCGGGCCAAGGTGGGAGTTAGGCGCGGGTGGGAATCGGCAAGAAGCTTGCAACCAGCGGACTACTGAAAACATCTGGTGTATTAGGAGGAATCAGGCCTCCTCAATCTATGGCTGAGTCGGTCGATGGCTAAAGGGATATACAAATTCGGATTGGTATTCGCTCTGTGCTTAGGCATTGCGTTATCGGCCTCTGGGCAGGGCCGCGGGATGGCGGCGCCGGGGCACGGGTTTTCGACGCCGGCGCGAGGTGTCTCAGGTCCCGGACGCGTTGGGGTTCAGCGAGGGGGCTTAGGAACGGCGCCGGGTGTACTCAGACCCGGACTTTTTGCTCCACCGCTCGTAGGGACCCCGTTAAATCCGAATTTCGCGCCCATACGAGGCGTTCCGGGCCTGGGGTTCGATTTCCCGCACTTAGCGGCCATTCAGCGGCCATTTCGAGACCGATTCGGCCATTTACGCAGGGGCCTATTCTTTGCGCCTCTCTTTTTCGACTCCCTGCCGCTCTCCTATCCGTACGATAGCGAGTATCCCTACGAAGAGGGCGTACCCGATTACTACACCGAAGCTGCACAGCAGCCGCAGTTCGTAATACCTCCGCCGCAGTTGCAACCTGCGATACCACCTTCGGCGGAAGGTGCATCGAGAGCCATTGCGCCACAAGCCCCGGCCCCTCCGCCACCCGAACTGGGGCAGTTGATTCTAGTGCGCCACGACGGTCAGGTCCTGCTGGCGGTGGCTTTCACGACCAATCATGGTCAACTGACCTACATCACGCGGGAAGGCACGCGACGTTCGTTTCCCATCAGCGAACTGGATAAAGACGCGACACGGCAAATGAACGACGCCAACGGCACTTCTGTTTCGCTCCCCGATTAAGCCAGATCATCTTTCGCAACGGCGCAAGCGATAGGACTTGTTAGTCCTCAAGAGAAGCTTTCCGTGTTCGCGCCATTCCAGCTGATTTGAATTGCCGGTGAGAAATGCGGCGGTGAAGGCGTTCAGCTTTTGCCGGAGCGGAAGGGTTCCGGCATGTAGTAGCCCGTCTCGGGCAAGCCGGCGCGTTCAAATTGCACGGTGGTGTGGTTGATACCGAAGGTTTGCGTCAGCCGCGCGCACACATCGGCCAGGATTTTTTCGCTTTCCTCCATGTGCATATCGGGAATGCGCACGTGGCAAGAAAGCGCGTGCTCGCTGGCGCCCAGGGTCCAGATATGAATGTCGTGCACTTCCTGGACCCCGGGAATCTCCAGAATCGCGCGAGCCACGTCGGGAAGGCGCATCTCCCGGGGCCGCCCTTCCAGCAGGATGTGCGTGGATTCCTGCAGGATTCCGATCGTCGACCAGAGCACGAAACCCGCGATAAGCAGCCCGAGCGCTGGATCGAGCCACTGTGCGCCGCTCCAGCGGATGATCAAGGCGCCCGCAAGAATGCCGATATTCGAGAGGGCGTCACCGAAGTTATGTATAAACAGAGCCCGCACGTTCAAATCCTTGCGGCCGCGCCTCAACCCCAGGGTGATACCGCCATTGATGGCCAGGGCGAAAAGCGCCAGGCCGATCATCCATTGCTCATGCACAACGACGGGATGCCGAAAGCGGTCGAAAACCTCCCAGAAAAGGGCCAGCGCCACGAGCAGCAGCAGGATGGAGTTTGTGAAGGCCGCGAGAATGCCGGCGCGACGATAACCGAAGGTCCTTTCCGTATCGGCGGGACGCTCCGCCCAATGCGCCGCGATCCAGGCAATCAGAATGGACGGCACATCGGAAAGATTGTGAACCGCATCGCTGACCAGAGCGATGGAATGGCCAAGGTAACCACCCACAAATTCCGCGGCGACCAAAATAAGCGTGGCGATCAGCGCGGCGGAAAGGACTCCGCCAGCGAGGTGTGCATGTGAATGATCGTGGCCGGCGTGAGGGACGTGCATGAGAGTTATTCTACTTCACAGCTGTAGCGCATGTACCGGATGGGTTCTTTGGGTCGTTTCGAGGCATCGTTTCGATGGGGGAAAGTGCGCCAGTTTGGCCATCACTTTCTAGGAAACCTCCAGCCGAAAGGCCTTTGACTTACCGGCAAGCCGGCGCCTAGTATTCCTTTAACCCTGTCTTTACGAAGGATTTCCGGCCAAAGGCGTAGCGTAATCGGAGTCTAGCGGCGCGGTCCCGGGCTATCTCGCGACTATGGCAAACGACGTAGCCAAACTCAGCTTCTGGGGCGTGCGTGGCTCTACGCCCACCGTGGACCGGGCCGTGCTGCGCTATGGCGGAAATACGCCTTGTCTGGAGTTGATCACGCCGGAGGGCGGGCGGTTGATCCTGGATTGCGGCACCGGCCTGCGGATTCTGGGCAACCGGTTAGCGGCAGCCACGGATAACGCGATTGACGCCGAAATCCTGGTGACGCACTACCACTGGGACCACATTCAGGGCATTCCCTTTTTTGCGCCGCTGTATTCAGCGCAGAATAAATTTCACTTTTACAGTTTTCGATCGGAATTTCTCGGACAGCAGAGCCTGAAGCGCGTTTTCGAGGCGCAAATGGCGCATCCTTATTTCCCCGTGAACCTCCAGGCCATGTCCGCGGTTCTCGATTTTACCGACGTCGCCGGCGGGGACTGTTTTTGCATAGGAAAAACGCGCGTGAGAACCTGCTGGCTGAATCATCCGCAGGGCTGCCTGGGATATCGAATCGAAACTTCCGTGGGCACGATCGTCTACGCCACCGACAATGAGCCCGGAGATCTGGAATACGAACGCAATTTGCGGCGGCTGGCCGAGGGCGCGGACATTTTTGTGAACGACGCGCAGTACACGCCGGAGCAGCTGGAGCGCCACCGGGGGTGGGGCCATTCCAGCTGGCGGGAAGGCGTGCGCATTGCCGAGGCTGCCGGAGTGCGCAATCTGGTTCTTTTTCATCATGACCCGGACTCTTCGGACAAGACCGTAGACGGCATTCTGCGCGACGCGCGCGAAGAATTTGTGAATACGTGGGCGGCCGCCGAGGGTATGGTCATGACCCTGGGGAAGGATCAGACCGACGTGGTAATTCCCGCGACGCGAAACGGGTTGCGGCGAGAGGCGCACTTCCGAGCGCGTGTGATGGGCTTCACGCAGGAAGGGAGAGCCTTCGAAGAAGACACCGTGATCCGCGATCTCAGCCTGCATGGCGCGTTGATCTACCTCGAGCACAGTCCCAAACTGCAATCGGAGCTGCAAGTGATGATGGAAAATCCCGGCGACGGCGATCACAAGGAGCGGCTGGCGCTTCGAGGGTACGTCGTCCGCATCGAGCCCGGCCCCGAGAAAGACCAGGTGGGCGTGGGGATTGTCTTTACCGAGTAGGTGGCGCAAACTCTTTTTGTGCCATCCATGGAAGCCCAACGCAGTATCCCGACGCGCAAGCTGATCGCCGGCCTCCTCAATCAGGCTCCGCTCGTCCTGAAGAACTTCCGGCTCTATTTCACCAATCTTTACCGGCGCAAAATCCTGCGGAGCAAGGTCGTCGCGCCCTACGCGCTGATTTTTTACGCCACGCACAAGTGCAATCTGGCCTGCAGTTATTGCACGCAGAAAGAGCCGGACGTCTTCAGCGACGAGCTCTCCACGAGCGAAACGCTGCGGCTTCTGCGCGTGATTCGCCGCGAGACCGATTCCATCGTGTTCACCGGGGGCGAGCCTACTCTGCGCACGGATATCGAGGAACTGGTCGCCGCCGCGCGCCAGCGCCTGCGGTTTCGTTCGGTAATGCTCATCACCAACGGAACTCTGCTCGACCGCCGGTTGAGCCTTTTCGAGAATCTCACCGGCCTGGTGATCAGCCTCGATGCCCTGACCATGGATCCGACCAACCCGCTCTCGAAACCGGCGGCCTTGCCGAAAGTGATGGAGAATATCGCGCTGGCGAAATCGCGCATGCCCCATCCGCGAACCATCACCATCAGCACGGTGATCGAAGAATGGAATATCGGCGAAATCGAGCGCATTCTCGACTGGGCCGGCGAGCAGGGTTTTGTGTTTGCGACGCAAAGCGCGCTGAACGAAAAGCTGCCCAATTTGCGCCTGGTCGAAAATCCCCGCTATCTCGAGCTGGTGCGAAAAATCATCGAGAGGCGCAAGCAGAATATCCAGCCCATCAATGGGACGCCGCGGACCATCGAGACGCTATTGCGCTTCGGCGACTTCCAGTGCTTCCCCACGATGTTTCCGCGTGTCTATCCGAATGGCGACGTCTTCTACCCGTGCGAACCGCTGCGGAAAATCGGGGGCAATCTGTTGCGCGAAGGTTCGCTGGCCAAAGTTTTTGCCAGAGGCAGGAAACTTTATGGTGAGATTCCCGAATGCCAGGGAATCTGCCACTTATTCGGAAACGTGGTTTCGCATTATTACACCAATGATTTCTGGCATCTGGCAGGCGATTACATTCGTTGAGCGCCAGCCGGTGATGGCCGCACGGGCTCAGGGAATACATCCCCGATTAGCCTCCGCAGCATTCCGTTTCTCATCTGGTTGCCTCGCCCGATATCCGCATCGATCCACGAGGACGAAAGCTGAGGTTTGCTTAAGGCTTCAGGGAGAGACTTACGCCGTAGGATGCCGTGGCCGGATTATATAGCGGCGCGATACTGAGCGCTTTTGCTTTGGGAACGTAGAAGGCGGAGTGGTGATGATAAACGTATCCACCCACGCTGTAGCCGATCACCGATCCCACCAAAGCGTCGGACGGAAAATGATTTTCGCCGGTGACTCGTGCGATGGCCACGCCGGTCGCTAAGCCATAGAGGAACACGTGCACCCAGGGATGGCCGGGAGTCTCTTCCACGATCACCCGCGCGACTGCGAAACTGGCCGCCGCATGCCCTGAGGGAAACGAACTGCTGAAACTATAAATGTCGGTGTCGTCGGGCCAGAATTTTCCCGTGCCCGGAGGCACGTAGGGGCGCTGGCGGTTGGTTGCAAGTTTGAGCGCCTCCACAACCAAGCCGGCATCCGCCAGGCTTTCCAGCGCCAGCATGCCGGTCTCGCGCGGGCCCTCCTTGTGCTCCAATTTTCCGAAGAGGTATGTGAGACCGGCGGCGGGCACCAGCGTATAGGCAGAGCCGACATAGGTGAAATCGTTGCTGACGCGGACCCGCGTGGCAGATGGTCCCAGCGCGTTCATTGCGCGCACGTCGTACTCAAATGCCAGCGCGGTCGCCGCAGCGAAAGGAAGAAGCCAAAGCAATTTGCGCCCGCGAAGCCGGGCGGGCGCAGTCCAGATTCCTCGCTGATCGCGGAGTATATCGCCGACGCACGTGAGAGGCGCGGAAACAAGATCACAGGTAGTGCCAGCAGCGTGGCTAACAGCCGGCCCAACGCTTGCCGGGGATTGAGATTCCGTTTGCGGGATTGAAGGCGTTCTTTCGGCGCTAGATGGCAGCGGCGCGGTATTCACGCTATCGAGCGAAGCCGATGCTTCCTGCGTTGGAAGCCGGCACCTGGGCCCGGGTTGAAGGGCAGATGGCAATCAGGAGTGCTGCCAATGCCACCAGGGGGATTGGCGCGGCGGCAAAGCGATGAATTCGAAGCGCGGTTCTCAAATCGACTCCTCGAGGGCGAAATCGGCGTCCTCAGCAACGAAGGCCAGCAGGTGGACGCAACTTGGCAAGAATAATAAACATACCAGATATTCCGAGAGCCGGCTTGACTCGAGTGGGCGATGTGTTTTCCGTAAGCACAGCCAGAAGCGCAGGGCGCCGGCCGAGGATCATGCTACCGTTTGACTCGCGGCAGGCGTCCAACTATTCTGAGATTACTCATCTCCAACGACCGCCAAGCTTGCGGAGGCCGCCATGCGAAGAACAGCAGCTTTGCTCATCTTTTCCGCCCTGATGATTGTGGCTGCGGGGCTCATCCTCTTCCCCGGCCACCCGGCCCCGCTTTCGCAGACCGTCTCTGCGGCCGAAGAACACGGCTTCGACCTGGCCGATCTGGACACAACCTGCAAACCTTGCGAGGACTTCTTCAATTACGCCACCGGCGGCTGGATCAAGCGCAATCCCATTCAGCCCGAATACGCGAGCTGGGGCCGCTTCAATGCGCTGCAAAACCACAATCAGGAAGTCCTGCGGCAAGTTCTGGAAGCGGCGGCTCTAGACAAAAAGGCCGCCGGTTCGATCGAGCAGAAGATCGGCGATTTCTACTCCGCATGCATGAACACAGATGCAATCGAAGCCTCTGGCATCAAGCCCATCGAGCCGGAGCTCGAGCGCATCGCCGCGATCGGCAATCTCGCCCAGCTTCAGGACGAAGTGGCGCATTTGCAAAGCCAGGGCACACGCGTTCTCTTCGGTTTTGGGTCCGAGCAGGACGACAAGAATAGCCAGCAGGTGATCGGAGCGGCCAGCCAGGGCGGCTTGGGATTGCCCGACCGCGATTACTACACGAAAGAGGACGACAAATCCAAGCAGATTCGCGATCAGTACGTGCAACACATCGCGAAGATGATGGAATTGGCGGGCGACTCCGCGGATAAGGCTTCCGCCGAAGCGCGCACGGTCCTGACGATCGAAACGCAGTTGGCGCAAAACTCCAAGACCCGCGTGGAGCGGCGCGATCCCGAATCCAACTACCACAAGATGGACCCCGCCGGGCTGCGCGCGCTCACGCCGGATTTTTCCTGGGATACGTACTTCCGCAACGTGGGCTTCGCGAATATTCATGAGGTGAACGTCGGCCAGCCGGAATTTTTCAAGGCGCTGGACAAGGAATTGAAGTCCGTGCCCATTTCCGACTGGAGGATTTATCTGCGCTGGCACCTGATCCGCGCCTCGGCGCCCGCGCTTTCCGGCAAATTCGTGGACGAAAATTTCAACTTCTACGGCCGCACGCTCACGGGGGCGAAAGAGATTCAGCCGCGCTGGAAGCGCTGTGTGAATGCCACCGACCGCGCCCTCGGCGAAGCGCTGGGCCAGAAATACGTGGAGAAGGTGTTTCCTCCGCAAGCCAAACAGCGCGCGCATGAAATGGTGCAGAATCTTGTCGCAGCTTTGCATTCCGATATCGAGACGCTTCCGTGGATGAGCGATCCCACGCGCAAGCAGGCGCTGGCCAAACTCGCGGCCATGAACCTCAAGATCGGATATCCGGATAAGTGGCGCGACTATTCCTCCTACCAGGTGGCGCGCGATTCCTACGTCGAGAATCTGCAGCGCGGCAGCGCCTTCGAGTTTCATCGCGAATTGGCCAAGATCGATAAGCCCGTGGACCGCAACGAATGGGATATGAGCCCGCCGACCGTCAATGCCTACTACGATCCCAACATGAACGAAATCGTTTTCCCGGCCGGCATTCTTCAGCCGCCCTTCTTCGATGCCAAGGCCGACGACGCGCTGAATTACGGCGGCATCGGCGCCGTGATCGGTCATGAGATGACGCACGGATTCGACGATCAGGGAGCCCAATACGACGCGCAGGGCAATCTGCATAACTGGTGGACCCCCGAGGACCTGAAGAATTTCAAGGAGCGCACCGCCTGCGTCGAAAAGCAGTTTGATTCGTTCGTGGTGGTGGACGACCTGCACGAAAACGGCAAGCTGGTGCTTGGCGAAAGCATTGCCGATCTAGGCGGGCTGACCCTGGCGCACATGGCCTTCGATCGCACGCTCACCGGCAAACCCGAGCCCCCAAAGGTCGATGGCTTCACGCCCGAGCAGAGATTCTTCCTTTCCTTCGCGCGCATCTGGGGCACCATCGCCAGGCCCGAATACGAACGCATGATGACCACCGTCGACCCTCACCCGCTGCCGCGGTTTAGAGCCGCGGGCGCGCTGATGAACATGCCGGCGTTTGCACAGGCGTTTGATTGCCAGGCCGGCGACAAGCTGGTGAAGGCCGCCGACCAAGTCTGCAAGATCTGGTGACGCCGCACGGTCGGACCCGAGCTACACAAACATCGAGTTATTCTCCCCGGGGGTGTGGTAGGCTAGCGCCACTTACGGAAATACGATCGAGAGGCACCAACTTCTGGAAAAGATGCGCCTGAAGGCTGGGGCTACACGGCTTTGGTAGCGGCGGCATTTCGGCGAAATCCAGCAGTTTGGCGCCTCATGGGGAGGAAATCCTGTGAATGCAAACCTTAATACGCGAAACAGCCGGCGCCTGCTATTTGCCGTGACTGCGGCGATCTGTTTGCTGGCGCTGGGCGTGACGCTCGGAGCCCGGCCCAAGGCAAAGACCCCGGCGCAAGCCCTAGACGCGCAAGGCGCGCCGATGTACCGCGTGGACCCCTTCTGGCCGAAGCGCCTGCCCAATCGCTGGAGCATGCAGCAGGTGACCGGCCTCTACGTAGACGAACGCAACGACCACGTCTGGTTCCTGAATCGCGGCGCGGCAGCCGACGGCGATGAGATCGGCGGCGAAGGCGATCCGCCGAGGATCGCGTGCTGCGTGCGCGGCCCCGAGGCCATAGAAGTCGACCCCGATGGCAATGTGGTGCACGCCTGGGGCGGGCCCGGCTACATTCCGCAGTGGCCCACGGCGCTGCAGACAATTCTTGTGGACCGCGAAGGGAATGTGTGGATCGCCGGAACGGCGGCGCAGGACAGCATCCTCAAATTCTCGCCCGACGGGAAACTGCTTTGGGATTTCGGCCACCGTCCGCCAAAAGATGCGGGTCCGATTAAGGAAGACAATACGCAAACGGACTGGCTGGTATCGAAGGGGCGCTTCAATCTGGATCAGGACGCGCGTGAAATTTACATCATCAATTGGAAGCGCGTGCTCGTCTACGACATGGATACGGGCGCATTCAAGCGCGGCTGGGGTGGGCACGGCATGCCATTGAGCGAAATTTCCAATGACCCGATTCCGCCGTACAAGTGGACTGGCGCGCCTCCTCCGGAGGAAAAGAACTTCGTACCCGACCTGCACTTCGTGCAGATAGCCAAGGATGGGCTGGTCTATGTCGGGGAGCGCGGGCAGGACCGCATCTCCGTGTATACCAAGCAAGGCAAGTGGATGCAGGATTTCTACGTGTCGCCGAACACGCCTTCGCGCGGCCCGGATTGTGGCGGGCTTCCGCCCAATACGAAGATGCCTCCCTGCGGGACCACCTACAAGATGGTCTTTTCGAAAGACCCGCAGCAAAAGTTCATGTTCGTGGCTGACGGGACCAACAACCTGGTCTGGATTCTCGACCGCAAGAGCGGTAAGACGGTGGGCTCATTCGGCGGGAATGGCAAATACGCGGGCCAATTCCACTGGATCAATGCCATCGACATTGATTCCAAGGGGAATATCTATACAGGCGAAGTGGAACAGGCTAAGCGGATTCAGAAGTTTGTTCCCGTGCTGACGAGCACCAAACGGTAGGCCACAGCGCCAAATTATAAATGTTTCATTCTGAGGCCCCGGACAAAACGCGACGACCCGGGCTGCCCTGGAGTTTCGCGTAGACGCAGGAGGCCGCATACACGGCCAGGATGGTCATGGCCGGATCGATGGGATGGCGATAGCGCACGGCGCTGTGCGTGATGTAGTAAGTCACCGGAAAGAGCAGGAGCGCGGCCGAGAGCGGGAATGTCTGGAGCGCGTCCGCGCGGCGCGCCAGGAGCAAACCTAAGAACGCCATAAGCGACAATATGCTGCAAAAAGCCACATAGAGCGCGCCTGCGTGCAGCGCGTTCACCCAGGGGTCGGCGCGCTCGTCCCAAAGAGCTGTCCAGGTATCCACGAAGCGGTCAAAAGACGAATCCAGAAAAGTGCCCGGATGCGCCTCGATGAATTGCAGCGCCTCGCTCTGCTTCTCGCGCATGTACGGAATTTCGCCCAGCCGGTGAAGCTCGGCGCTCTCGGCCGCGTCCGACGCGGGACTGCGCCACCAGGACCAGATGATCTTCACGTCGGGATTGTTTCCCAGCCAGAATTCCAGCCCGAAATTCGATTTGACCGGCACGAGGTGGCCAAACGCCGCATAGTTCCTGGCGGTCCAGGGAACCATGCCGAGCACGCAGGTGAGCACGGCAATTCCAACCGGGCCGGCCCAGGCCGCGCCGCGCTTGTGGTGTTGCCAGGCGATCCACGCCAGAAAGATGGGAAACAGCAAGCCCATCGCCGGATTCGTAAGCAGCGCAAAAGCCCAGCCGATTCCGTAGGCTGCCCAGGAGAGCCCACGGTGTGCCCCACGAGGCGCCGCTTGGGGCGGCTCAGAAAGGTAAAGCGTGGCGCAGAGGAGCGCGGTCAAGAGAAGCGCGGAGAGGCTTTGGTCCCAAATCCACTCCAGAGGAAAGAGAATTGCCGTGGGCAGCAAGGCCCAGGCCCAACACGACGCCAGGGCGAGCCGCGGCGTGAACAGTTTTTTGGCGATCAGGTAGATCGGCCAGCAGGTGAGCGCGGAGAAAATCGAGTTCAGCACCTGACCGAAGATTATGACGTGATACGGATTCATGCTCAGCAGCTTGAATCCGAGCGCGAGCAGAACCGGATACACCGGAGCCACCCAGGCCGTCGGCCCTTGCATGCCGGTGAGCGGCGCTGAAAAGCCGCGGCCCAGCGCGAGCGCCCAGGCGATGTTGCCCGCTTCCTGGCCAACGGGGAAGAGATCTCCTCCGACCTGATGAGCCCAATAGAGGCAGCCCAAACGTAAAAGCAGCGCCGCAGCCAGCGCAGTCGCAGGCGAGCGCAGGGCAAGTCCCACGAAATCGGCTCGCGCTGCGGGAACCTCAACAGCGGCGGTTACCTGGCTCGCTCTCATGAATTCAAGCCTCTCATTTCGCCGGCACCCCGCGCACACATCTTCTTTGGGGATGTGCTAAAGGTATCCACAGCGAGCCGAACGGAATCACATAGGCAGGGTAAAGGGGTGTTGCACTCCCGGCGAAATTTCGGATCATTCGGGCATTGGGTCGCAGTCTATCCAATCTGGATTTATTCATTCGGTCGGGGTTTATTCAATCGGGCCGATCACTTCTTTGCTCTTGCCAGGTGGCGTGTTAAGCAGTAAAGGCTATTGACAGCATTAACTTTAGGATAATAATGGGTCAGCTTAATCGAAGCTGGCCATGAGCATTTGGGGTGGGGGGCGTGCGATCAAGTCGGTCATAAGAAGTGATAAGAAAGAGGAGGGTGTTCGTCCATGAGAACAATCGGGGGATTGTCTACCGCTGCGCTGCGATCTACTTTCCATTTTTCTAAGACCAACAAAAACCTGCTGTGCCTGCTGGCGCTGCTTCTGTTGTTGCCGAGCCTGGTCTTTGCGCAGGCAGACACCGGGACATTGGCGGCACAGTGAAGGATACATCGGGGGCGGTCGTTCCCGATGCCATGGTCACGGCGCGCAACAGCGCGACCGGCGCAACAACGATCGGTGCAGACCGGGAGCGACGGAGTCTATACGTTTCCCGGTCTGGCGCCCGCACCTTATGACGTGACGGTCAGCAAGGCAGGATTCGCCGATTACAAGGCGCAGGCCACGATTACCGTAGGAAGCCACGTCACCTTGGATGCTCCGCTTTCGGTATCGCAGGTATCGACAACGGTAGAAGTCGTGGCCGTTACCGGCTGCGGAAATCAACACGCAAACGCCAAGAGGTCTCGCAGATCATCACGCCGGAGCAGATGGAACAACCTTCCCAGCCTGACGCGCAATCCCTACGATTTCGTGGCGCTCGCGGGGAACATCAGCGGCGGCGACCGCAGCGCGAGCACGAATAACCCGCAGCTCGCTACGGGTGGCGGGCAGAATAACACCAGCTATCGCGGCGTGGGGTACAGCATTAACGGTCAGCGATTCGCGGATACAGAAGTCCTTTTGGACGGGGCTGAGAATATAAATATTTTCGATAACACCATCGGGTTGCTGATTCCCCAGGATGCCGTGCAGGAATTTCGAGTGATCACCAACAACTTCGACGCGCAGTATGGCCGTGCGGCCGGCGGCATCGTCAACGTGGCCACCAAATCCGGAAGCGACGCTTTCCACGGGGACGCATGGGAATTCAATCGCCTTGCGGCATACACATCAAATACTTTCGATAATAACGCGGCAGGCACGCCGAAGGGGCAATATACGCGCAATCAATTTGGCTATGACGTCGGCGGGCCGATCAAGAAAGACAAGCTTTTCTTCTATCAGAGCACGGAGTGGCTGCGCGTCCGCAGCAGCGCGAATATCCTTGCGCTGATTCCCGATCCCGCTTTCTTGAAATTGACCTCACCGGCGGTGCAGAGCACATTCGCAACCTTTGGCGCAGGGCGCAAGCTTCACTCCGGTGGGTGTACTGACGAAGGCACAGGTGCCATTCAATGCCGGCGGCCTATTTGACACGACCGTTCCAGCCGGCACACCGGTTTTCGATCTGGTGAGTTACGCCGCCCCGCAAGATGCCGGGGGCGACCTCCCGCAAAACACCTATTTCCTGACCGGGCCGCTTGGACTACAACATAAGCCAGAACACGCAGGCTTTCTTCCGCTACGGCCGGGAATCGCTGGCGACTCTGTCGGGCGCTATATTTGCCAGCCCGTATCCGCAGTACAACGTCGGCGCAAACGATCTACAACAACAACTTTCTCTTGTCCGTGAACCACACCTTTGGCTCTAACCTGCTGAGCGTCACGAAAGCGAGCTTTTTCCGGGACGACGAAGCTTACCAGTACAACGCGGCACTGCAACAAACCCCGACGCTGCTTGCTTACAACGTCCCGTCGGGCTCGGCGACCCTCAACGGCCAGCCGATACAGTTCCCCGGCTTCTTCGACGCTAACGATGCCACAGGCGGTCTCCCGTACGGCGGGCCGCAGAATACGCTTCAAATTGGGGAAGACTTTTCCTGGACCCGCGGCAAACACAACATGAAGTACGGCGGACAATTCAACTATATTCAGTTGGATCGCGGGTATGGGGCTTACGCTCAGGCCAGCGATTCGTTTGGTAAAAGCACGGTTGCCAATGGTCTGGACAATATGATTGCGGGCACATTTTATCAATTTGAGAAGGCCATCAATCCCGGCGGCAAGTTCCCTTGCGCAGTGAGCTCTTATTCGGGCGGGGGCTCCTCGGGCAATATGACCTTAACGCCCACCTGTACACTGGCGTATCCGTTGACCGATCCCTCTTTTAACCGAAGCGACAGGTACAAGGATTGGGCCCTATATGCGGAGGATAGCTGGAGAGTGACCCCGAAATTCACATTTAACTACGGGTTGCGCTACGAGCACTTCGGCGTACAGCACAACAACAATGCCAATCTCGATTCGAACTTCTACTATGGACCCGGCGCCAACATCTTCCAGGAAATTCGGACCGGCGGAGTTCAAACCGTGCCGAACAGCCCTATCGGCGAACTGTGGAAACCGCGCTGGGGTACGGCAGCTCCTCGCATCGGGCTTCGCGTATGACATTTTTGGCAGTGGTAAGACGGTGATCCGCGGCGGCTATGGCATCACTTACGCACGTAATTTTGGCAACGTGACTTTCAACATCGTGCAGAACGTGCCCAACAATGCCACCGTCACCATACTCAATACACCGGTGACCACGAGCAACCTCGGGCCGTTTGCGTCCACGACCGGACCGGCAGGCTGCGTCTCGCCGACATCCGTGAAAAGCGGTTGCGGCCTTCCCCCTGTCAGTCCTCGCGATGTGGATCAGAACATCAATGTTGCCGCAACACAGTTCTGGGGCCTGACCTTGGAGCATAGATTGGGCGCCAAGGCATCTGTCGAGCTCGATTACAACGGCTCACATGGCGTCCATCTCTACGACATTAAGAACATCAACCCCATTGGCGGCGGCCAGGCATACCTGGGTGATCCGCTTGTTACCAGCGATCCAAACAACCCGGCTTGCAGCGTCGCCTCTCCCTGCCTGACGCGTGTGAACCCCTCCTACACGGCGATCAACAACCGCGGCACCAACGCGTTTTCGCATTACAACGCTCTGAACGTGCGCTTTTCCACTGAGGAACTCGGGCATACGGGTCTCTTCATCCTTTCCAATTACACCTACGCCCACGCGCTCGATAACCTGAGCAGCACGTTCTCGGAAAGCAATACGGAATTTAACCTCGGATATCTGGATCCCACCAATCCGTGGCTGGATTACGGCAATGCAGATTTCGATCAACGACACCGGCTGGCACTGGAGATGACGTGGCAGGAACCGTTCTTCAAGGGCGGAAAAGGAGTGTTCAGGCAAGCGGCGGGCGGATGGCAACTTTCGCCGATCTTTACGGCGCGAAGCGGCTCTCCCTTCTCCGTGTGGGACAGCACGAACTCGCTCGGCAATTTCGTTCCCCGATACGCTCCGACGACGCCAATCAGCAGCCTGAGGACCGGGACACCAGTCGACTCGGGCTCCCCGAATCTTTTTAATATTCTGAACTTGCCCGCGGCGAACAGCTTTTCCAACCCGGCTCTTGATGGAATCTCCGATTTTGGGCCATTCCCGGCTAATATGACCACGCGAAACCAGTTCTACGGTCCGGGCGCCTGGAATTTCGACCTCGCCTTGGCTAAGACCTTCGCGCTGACGGAACGTTTTTCGCTGGAGTTCCGCGCCGAGGGATATGACATCTTTAATCACGTTAACCTGTACGTCGTGACCGCAGCAGCTGACGCAGCAAACGCCGGCGGTGGTCCCCTTGTCATCCAGGGAAAGATGGGCGGTTTGGGCGTCGGCAATGCCGAAGGCGCCAACCACGACGAACGCCGATTCGGGCAATTCGCGCTGAGGCTGCACTTCTAGACCACAGCAAAACGCGAGGGCATTCAACAGGGCCGTCCGGCAATCGCCGCGACGGCCCTTTGTTTTTTGCCAGCGAAAACGGCGAGGAAGAAGGGGGCACCCTCCGGCGGACAATGTTGTAGCTCAGGTCGCCGCCGACGGTTTCTTGGTCGCCGAGACCTGAGGTTTTTCACAACTGTTGATCCTGCAGCAAACGCAAATAAAAACCTCTGGTCTCCCACACAGAACGTGGGACGACCCGAGCTACAGAAGCTTGTGGTTTAACGTGCGACGCCCGAAGGACTTCCCCGGTTGTTCCCGACAAAGAGAGATTCTTCCGGCCACCATTTTGAAAGGGGCGAAAGCTTCTCGCTTTCGCTTGAGGCGGCCCTCAGAACGACAAGGTAAAGATGCGGCGCAAGGCCGGACGTTTTCCGTGCGCTAGATCTGCGAGTACGCGGTTGGCGTCAGGATGACGTTGGTGATGTTGGAGACAATCGCCTCGAAGGCGTAGCGCGGCTGCGTCGAATACGTCTTCCACTCGTCCGACCCGCGAAATGCGGCCCACTTCTTGTCCCGGTCGGCCAGATTATCGAAGGCCAGCATATACGTCAGATTTGGCAGGCGCGTTCCGACGAGCGTGTCGCTATAGAAGACTTGCTCGACGCCGGCCTTGGTGAAGATTTCCGATTCGCCCGATTGCATCATTTCCACTTTGCGCTTGTGATCCTGGTCGGTGGCGCCTTCGTAGATGCGCAACTCAAAGACTCGCGGGCCGCGCGATTTACTGGCCGCGGGCGGAGTGAGCTTGGGCCATTTCTCGAAGGCCTGCAGGAATGAGCTCTCCATGCGGTCGAAGGCGGGCTCCTTGGCGGGTGCGTTCAGGAAGGCCGCCCCGGCCTTCATGTACTCGGCATCTTTCGCCAAGTGCGCTTCCACGGTGGCCAGCATTTCGGCGTTAGCGCCCGGCATCAGGACGTAAATCGTGGGCGTATCCGGCCCAATCGTAAGATCGAAGACGCCGACAGGTCCGATGCCCAGGCGGTTCAGGGCGGGGATCATCACTCCGCTGAAGAAGTCATCGCACAGCTTTCTTTGCGGGCCGCTGATGATGTGATAGCGCCGGAGCTGGTAGAACTCCCGGCCGCTCTTTTGCGCGTCGCCCTCCGCTGCGCCAAGATAGGAGGCAGGCTGCGTAGCTGCGAGCGCGGATGCTGCGAGCGATGAAGCCAGGAACTTGCGTCTTTGCATGGACTCCTCCGGTATGTGCGTGAGAACTTGCCGGATATCCTGGCACAAATCGAAGTGCGCGTCTATCGGGGCGGAGAGCAGCCCGGCACGTAAGGACAGAAGCGGTGGAGTTGGCGAGCCTTTGCAAAGGCGACGGGCAGGTGTATATTTCCCTCACTTGTTGGCAACCGGAACGCCGATCCAGGTGAAACGATGCACCCTCCGGCAAGCGGCATAAACCTGTTGGGAAGACTAGTGGTGGAAACGGACCGCAATGCGGTGTCTCCGCGCTGCCTGACCTGAGCGGGGCGTGCGCGTCGTTATCCCACGCTCAGGATCGCGCCGTCGCCTATGCTCCGGCCGACATTCGCTATGGCGCGCAGATTTACGCCGCACAGTGTTCGGCGTGCCACGGCGTGAATGGCACGCAAATCGGCGGGGTGGATCTCGGCGGCGGCCAATTGCGGCGCGCTTCCTCCGATCAGGATTTGCGCGCGGTTCTGGCCAATGGCATTCCCGGAACGGCGATGCCGCCGTTCCGGTTTGACCCCTCGGAGGTCACCGCGATCGTCGCGTATGTCCGTAACATGCGCAATTTTGACGCGCCACGCGGGGACGCAGGGCGACGCGGCGCGGGGCAAAGCCTGGTTCGAAGGAACTGGCGGCTGCGCGAATTGTCATCGCGTGAACGGCAAAGGGCCGCTGGTGGCTCCCGACCTGAGCGAAATTGGCGCGCTGCGCAGCGCCGATTTCCTGGAACGCACGCTTCGCGATCCCACGGGCATGATGCTGCCGATGAACCGTTCCGTGCGCGCGGTTACGCGAGACGGCAAGGTGGTCACCGGCCGGCGGCTGAACGAAGATACCTATTCGGTTCAGCTCATCGACGATCAGGAGCGCCTGGTCTCTCTGGACAAAGCGAATCTGCGCGAATACACCGTGCTCACGACTTCGACGATGCCCTCCTATAAGGACAAGATCAGTGAGCAGGAGATGGCCGACGTGATCGCCTACCTGCTCACGTTGAAAGGCCTGCGATGATGGCGAAAACGATTTTCGCGGTACTACTGAAAGCGGGCCGTGCATCCCTGCTGTGCCTGCTCTTGTTTATCCCCGGCGCTCTCTTTGCTCAGGTCACTTCCGAGCGCCTGCTTCGCGCCCCGAGCGAACCGCAAAACTGGCTCACCTACTCAGGCAGCTACATGAGCCAGCGCTATAGCCCGCTCCAGCAAATCAACTCCGCGAACGTCAAGAACCTCGAGCTGCAATGGGTGTTTCAGGCGCAGTCGCTGCAGAAATTCGAGACGACTCCGCTGGTGGTGGACGGGACGATGTACCTCACGCAGTCGCCCAACGATCTGATCGCGCTGGATGCGAAGACGGGGCGCGTATTCTGGATCTATCACTACGCGACATCTCCCGACGCGCGCCCCTGCTGCGGAATCGTGAATCGCGGAGTGGCTATCCTCGGCAACACGCTATTCATGGCTACGGTCGACGCGCATCTGATCGCCGTGGACGCCCGGAACGGACACCCCATTTGGAATAACAAGCTGGCCGATGCGGCTGCAGGTTACGCCATGACCATGGCGCCGCTGGTGGTGAAAGACAAAGTGATCGTCGGCGTGGCCGGCGGCGAATACGGTATTCGCGGCTTCGTGGCCGCCTACGAAGCGCACAGCGGCAAAGAGGCCTGGCGGTTCAACACCATTCCAGGCCCCGGCGAGCCCGGCCACGAAAGCTGGCAGGGGGATGACTGGAAGCACGGAAGCGCCGCCGTCTGGGTGACCGGCTCTTACGATCCCGATCTCAACCTGACGTATTGGGGCACCGGTAATCCGGGCCCAGACTGGAATCCCGGGCAACGCCCCGGCGACAATCTCTACTCCGATTGCGTGCTGGCGCTCGATCCCGATACCGGAAAGCTGAAGTGGTATTTTCAGTTCACGCCAAACGACGCCTACGATTACGACTCCGTGCAGGTCCCCGTTCTCGCGGATATGGATTGGAACGGCAGCCCTCGCAAGCTGATGCTGTGGGCGAATCGAAACGGTTTCTATTACGTTTTGGACAGGACGACGGGGAAATTTCTCACCGGCGGGCCGTTTGCAAAAGTGAATTGGGCCAGCGGCTTGGACGCGAAGGGCCGGCCGATTCCGACTCCGCAGCCGGCGGGCAAACCTACTTTCCCGGGCATTCAAGGCGCGACGAACTGGTATTCGCCATCCTTTAGCCCGCGCACGGGCCTCTTCTACATCCCGACTTGGGAAGGCTACTCGACGGTTTTCACGGGAGTGGACGTCGATTACCGGGAAGGCTTGCGCTATACCGGCGGCGCAAACGCCAGCCCCATTGCCGGCGCCGATAATCCCGGGGGCACGCGCCAAGGGCCGGTCAATACCTACACGGAAGCGCTCGCCCACGGCGCCGTAATCGCTCTCGATCCGCACACTGGAAAGAAGAAGTGGAGCTTCGAGATGCACGACGTCAATACCAGTGGCATTCTGACTACGGCTTCGGATCTGCTCTTCTCCGGCGGGCGCGAGGGCTTCTTCCAGGCGCTCGATGCGCGTACCGGCGCGCTGCTATGGAAGGTGAATCTCGGCGGCGAAATCGTCGCCGGGCCGATCAGTTACCAGGTGGATGGCAAGCAGTACGTTTCCATCGCCTCGGGGAACGGCCTGTTTGTCTTCGCTATTCGCGATACCTCGAACTGACGACGTCTCACCGTTACTTCTGCTACCGTCATTTTCTCTTCGCGTGAAACTGACGCAGCCTTGCTATCATTGCCGCCGAAGAACAGAGACCAGGAGGAAAAATGCAAAAGCGCGCGGGTGCATTGCTGACCGTGTTGATGATAACGGTGGCAGGTTTTTTCGCCGGGTTGCTGGTCGAGAAAAAGATGCGCGGGGTGGAGGCGCAGGGAAAATCGAACTTCAGCGCCGCGGCAATTTCAGGAGAGAAGAACACGCAGGACGTCTGGGGCCCCTACGAAGTCGTGCCGGACTGGCCCAAGCCGCTCATCTCCTTGCCGGGACATGAAAAGTGGACCTGGGGAGCGGTGGAGAGCGTCTTCGCCGAGAGTGCCAACCGCGTTTTCATTCTGGAACGCGGCGAAATTCCCGCCATGAAGCGCCCCGAAGAAGTTCCCTATCCTAAAGTTGGCCCGAGCATTTCCTTTCCGGTTTCGCAACTTCCTTTTCGCAATGCTTCGGTGGGACCGGTCACGAGCGCGGGCAATCCCGTTTGGAGCGGGAAGCTTGGCGTGGATGCGCGCTGGGAGCACTGCATCGTCGTGGTAGACGCGAACGGCAATCTCATCGAAGACTGGACCAAATGGGATTCCATGCTGAAGCGCCCGCACTACGTCACCATCAATCCTTATGATCCGGATAAGCACGTGTGGGTGGTGGACGATCAAGGCCACGCAATTTACGAATTCACGCACGACGGCAAGCAATTGGTGAAGACGCTGGGAACGCCCAATCAGCCGGGCAACGACGAGAAGCATTTCAATCGCCCGACTTTCATCAACTGGCTCCCGGACGGGACCATGTTTGTCACCGACGGATACGGCAATACGCGCGTGGTGAAGTTCGACAAGGACGGCAAATTCCTGATGACCTTTGGCCAGCCTTCCAACCCGCCGGACGATATGCGACCGAGCGTCTTCAAAGACGTGCATGGAGTGGTCTTTGATCCGCAAACGCACCGCGTCTTTGTGACCGACCGCGCGGATCATCGCATCGAGATCTTCGATGAAAACGGCAAATTCCTCGACCAGTGGAGCACCGGCAAACCTTCGACTCCGCAGTTCCTGTACATGGCCGCCGACCGCAGCGTGTGGATCGCCGACGGCACCACGGCCAAGATCATCAAGTTCGATCTCGACGGGCACTATCTCTATTCCTGGGGCAGCCAGGGCGACTGGCCCGGAGCTTTGTGGAACGTGCACGGGATGAGCGTGGACCCCGACGGCAATCTTTACCTTGCGGAAGTCAATAATGGCCGCGCGGAAAAATTCCGCCCGCGTTCCGGGGCGAATCCGGCGTTGCTGATAGGGCAGCGCATGCGCGCGGCGCAGTAGGGCGAAGCCGGCGGGAGATTCCGTGCTCTAGTTTGGCGGCGGTTCTCCCAGAGTCTCCGACGTGAGCGCGCGCGAACCCGTACACCTTGTAAGGGCCATTGGCCGCTGGGGCCTCGCTGCGCTGGTGATTAACTCCATCATCGGCAGCGGCATCTTCGGGCTGCCTGCGATTGTCGCCGCGCATCTCGGACGGGCGAGCCCATTTGCGTATATTGTCGCCGCGGCAGGCATCGGGATGATCATGGGCTGCTTCGCTGAAGTGGCCTCGCAGTTTCGCCTGGCCGGCGGACCTTATCTGTATACGCGCGCGGCCTTCGGACGCTTGCTGGCCCTCGAAGTCGCATGGCTATATTGGCTCTCGAGATTGACCGCCGCTGCGGCGGCCATCAATCTCTTCGCGACGTATCTGGGCTTCTTCTGGCCATCGGCGCAACGGCCAATCGACCGCGCTCTCGTGGCGGCGGCCATCCTGCTGGTGATCACTGGCGTCAATCTCGCCGGCGTGGGAATCGGCGCGCGTCTCAGCTCAGCGTTCACGATCGCCAAAATAGCCCCGCTGCTGGTTTTCGCCGCCGCCGGATTGTTTTATGGTTTGGCTCATCGGGCCGTCTCGCCCGTGAACCAGCATATGCCGACTGCGGGTGATTGGTTCGACGCGTTCGTCGTGCTGGTTTTTGCCTACGGCGGTTTTGAAGGCGCGCTCGTACCCATGTCCGAAGCACGCGATCCTCGGCGGGACGTGCCGTTTGCGATGGCTGTTTCGTTCCTCAGCGTCACGCTGATTTACGTCCTCGTGCAGATTGTGGTCGTGCGAGTCCTGGCGGATCCGGAACAGACCGATCGGCCGCTGGCGATGGCGGCACAGGTGTTTCTGGGGCCGGGCGGCGCGGCGTTCATCGCTATCAGCGCGCTCCTTGCTTTGTTCGGATATTTAAGCGCTCAGATGGTGCATGTTCCCCGCATCAGCTTCGCGCTGGCTGAGCAAGGCGATCTTCCGCCCATTTTCGCGGCAATCCACCATCGCTTTCGGACTCCGTACGTATCGATTCTCGTATTCGCCGGCTCGCTGTGGGCGCTTGCTGTGATGGGCGATTTCCGATGGAACGT
This sequence comes from uncultured Acidobacteriota bacterium, assembly GCA_963761945.1. Lineage (GTDB taxonomy): Bacteria > Acidobacteriota > Terriglobia > Acidiferrales > UBA7541 > Palsa-189. Next base: position 320,578 of record CAVXIM010000008.1, read on the forward strand.
GGTGCTCTCGTCGGCGTCGCGGCTGATTACTTATGGGCTGGTTTGCGGAGCGCTTTTAGCGCTGCGCCGCAACGCGCCCGGCGCAGCGGCTTATCGGCTTCCCTTCGGGCCGCTATTCGCCGTAATCGGCATCGCCATGATGATCGCGCTCTTCACACGCACAAGCCGGCAGGAGCTTGCGTGGATTCTGGCGACGGCCGTCATAGCATTGCTGCATTGGCTCGCCACGCGCCGCCACGTCGTGGCAGGAGCGACTACTGAGGAGGTGAGATTGCGCTAAGCACGCTGCACGCTCAGGCACAGCCGGTTTGCCTTACAGGGTTGTCACGCCAGGATCGGCTCCGGTCTGAGCGAATGCGGCCCGGCTACAGCGTAAACGAGACGTAGATAAGCTGGCCAAGGCGCTCGAGCTGCAGCGCGACGCCGTCGCCGGGCTTCAACTTTGCCAAAGCCTCGCGTAGTCCATCCAGCGTCGTAATCGGCGTTCCGTTCAGGCCGTGGATGACGTCTCCGCTTTGCAGAGGAATATCCCTGGACACGTCGCCCGCCGTCATGGCCGCCACGATTACGCCTGTGGGAATTCGCAATTCGGGCAGAGACTGAGCCAGTTGGAGGTTCAGCTCGATGCCAATAATGCCCAACCGCCGGACACTATTCTTCTCCGGATCGGCCGTATCGATCAGGCTGTCTTCTTTATGCGGCCGCTCGACGAGCGGAATCTCCAATTGCAATCGTTGCGAGCCACGTAAGACTTCCACGCGGACCCGCTCGCCGCTCCCGTGCATATAGAGGCTGTGGGTAAATAAAGGGAGGCTTCCTGCCGGCGTGCCATCGACGCTCAAGATGATGTCTTGAATTCGCAGCCCTGCAGTCTCCGCGGGGCCGCCGGGAGAAACGTCCGATACAATGATTCCAAAATCTTTTTGCAAGTGCAGCCCGGCCGCCAATTCGGGAGTGATCGTTTGGAGGATCGCGCCCATTTCCGGTTGATGGATATGGCCATACTTCAAGAGCTGCGGATAGGCGAATGCCAGGACACCCGCGGGAATCGCAAAACCCAGGCCCTGATTGCCGCCCGACGTGGTCAGAATGAATGTGTTGATTCCGAGCAGTTGGCCATCGGTATTTACGAGCGGACCTCCGCTATTGCCCGGGTTTATGGGTGCATCCGTCTGAATATAGACGAGCGGGCTATCCGGATCAGGCTGCCGCGCAACGGCGCTCACCACGCCCATGGTAACTGTGTTGCGCAACCCCTCCGGGCTTCCAAACGCAAACACCAACTCGCCCTGTTTGGCTTGCGTGCTGCCGTGAATGCCCAGAGCGGGCAGCCCGTGCGCTTCAATCTTGATCACCGCCAGATCGATTTCTCGCGACACTCCGACTTTACGCGCCTGAAAGTTCTTCGACTGCATGTCCTGAGCCTGAGTCGCGGGCATGCCGGCCACGGGTTGAGGCGGAACGATGACCTCGATCTTCTCGGCTCCATTCAAAACGTGCGCATTGGTCACGATGTAGCCCTCGGGGTCCACGATCACTCCCGAGCCAATGGCTCGCTCTCTACCGATCACCAAATCCGTCTCTCCGCGCTGCTCCCGTTCACTGGAGCTATAGCCGGTCACAACGATTTGAACCACGCTGGGCGAGACGCGCTCAACAAGCGCTTCTACAGAGTCGTTCAGTTGATGCAGTGCATCAGGCCGGCCGGCATTCTGCGGACTTTGGCCTGCAAGGCTGCCTGATGCCAAAAACCAAATAGACATCAAAACGATGGGTTTACAGCCGGCAACCCGGAGACGGAGAGGTTCGATCATTTGCTTCTGCCTTACCGCACTTTACCAATTCCGGTGTGTGGCGCTCCACCATAAAGTTTGTTCAGGCAATGGAGCGCAGTGGTGCCCGGGCGTCGGCCGGAGGCGCGGACACTGGCGTTGAAAATTTATAGTCTTGACATTCGCTTCGTACGGAGTAGATGATTCCGTCAGAAAATTAGCTCTTTTGGGGAAAACACCTTGTCACGCTGGCAGATGCTGAGAAGGAATGGGGATTCTCTGTCGCGAACGTCGCGTCTGATGTGCATCGTTTCGCTCCTGCTTTTTCTGACAGCAGGAGCTACACAGATCGTTGGCGCGCAGCAAGGCCAAAACCGCGGCCGCCAGAACGCCACTGCGAATGCGGGTAATCAGGATCAGCCCAACAGCGCGAAGCTCGAGCTTCTGCCGGTGCAGGGCGATGTCAGCATGGTGGCGGGAGCAGGCGGCAACATCACCGTGCAGGCAGGTAAGGATGGAATCCTGCTCGTGGACACTGGCGCTGCGGGGATGACGGACAAGGTGCTGGAACTGATCCGGCCCTTATCCAAAGGCCAGATCGTCTACATCATCAATACGAACGAAAGAAGCGATCATGTGGGTGGCAACGAGTACCTGGCCAAAAGTGGCCGGCCCTTGGCGATCAACCGCGCCTCCCAAGCGACTGTTATGATCGTCGCGTTTAACACGGTTCTGGACAGGATGAGCGCGCCCACCGGACAGACCGCAGCGATGCCGGAGAAGGCCTGGCCCAACGACACGTATTCGGTACCCCAGAAGAACCTTTTCTTCAATGGCGAACCGATCCAGATATTTCATCAACGGGGTGCCACGGACGGGAACAGCATCGTCCTTTTTCGGCACTCCGATGTGATTAGCGCCGGCGATATTTTCGATCCCGGTGGTTACCCCATCATCGACTTGAAAAGCGGCGGGAGCTTTCAGGGAGTGCTCGACGGACTCTATCGCATCAAGCAAATGGCTGTTCCGGCGGACCACCAGGAAGGCGGTACGATGATCATTCCCGGCCACGGAAGAATTTGCGACGTGGCAGACCTCGATGTGTACCACCAAATGCTGACCATCATTCGGGACCGCCTGCAGGACATGATCAAGTCCGGGAAGACGCTGGAGCAGGTGAAAGCCGCCCGGCCGACCCAGGATTACGATCCGATCTATGGCAGTACGACGGGCAACTGGACGACGGATATGTTTGTGGAGGCCGCCTACAAGAGTCTCAGCAGCAAGCAAGAGACTTCAGAGAGCCATGCGGCGAATTAGGCGATTCAGCAGGGACTTTGGGTCTAAGAATATCTGAGGCCAGGAGACGCTCATGAAACGCGGATTGGCAATTTTGGCGGGGCTGGTGATGTTTTTGACCTTGGGCAGCATCCAGATGCTTGCTCATCACGCTTTTTATTCCACTTACGACCGCGACAAAGTCGTCAAGATCGAAGGGACGTTAAAAGAGTTCCTGTGGCGCAATCCGCATTCCTACGTCAGGGTGGAGGCGCCGGACGAAAAGGGAGATTTGCAGATATGGGTTGTGGAGTGGGCGGCGCCCGCGCAATTGACCGAGAACGGGTTGACCAGCACTACGCTACGCCCCGGCGATAAGATCATCGTGACGGGCCACCCGGGACGTGCCGCGGGCGAAAATCATAGAATGCAAATGCAAAAAGTGGAGCGGCCTGCGGATGGATGGAAGTGGGAAGGTGTTGTCCGATAGGTGGGATTCGTGGCCGACAGACGAAAAACGGAAATGAAATACCGAGGCTTCCTGGCACGAGCAACCCGAGCGGGTATGTACGTCGCGGCCATGTGTGTGGTGTTTGCGGCGGGTCTCGGCGCGCAGGATTTCGGCGCTCAGGGCCGGGCCAGTAACCAACCCGCGGATAATGCCCGGCAGTCGGTCCCCAAAACGCCAAAATCGGCAGCTCCCAAGGATCTTACGGGATATTGGGTATCGGAAGTCACCGAGTTGTGGCGCTATCGCATGATGGTGCCGGACAAAAACGACTACGAATATGTTCCGTTGAACCCCGAAGGCCGCAAAGTCGCAAACACCTGGGACCCGGACAAAGACCAGGCGTCCGGCAACGCCTGCAAATCGTACGGCGCGCCTGGGATCATGCAGGTCCCGGGGCGATTGCATATTTATTGGCAGGACGACAGCACGCTGCGGATGGATATCGACTCCGGCACGCAGACCCGTGTCTTTCATTTCGGCGCCACAGCACCCACAAGCGAAGCTCCCACCTGGCAGGGATTCTCACTGGCCTCCTGGGAGGGAGACGAAAACGTCGACACGCGTGATGGCCAGGGTGGACCGATACAAGACGAAGCCGGCAGGCTGATACCGGGAAGAGTGATGAGGAAGGCAGACTATCTCAAGGTGGTTACCACACATCTGCGTCCGGGATATCTGCAGAAGAACGGCATTCCTTACAGCGCCAACGCGACGTTGGAAGAGGACTTCGATACTTTTCCGGACCCCTATAGCGGCAACACGTGGCTGATCGTGACCTCCGTAGTCACCGATCCGCAGTACCTCATCGAGCCTCACTTTATCCACTCGCATTTCAAGAAGATCGCGGACAATTCCGGATGGGATCCCACACCATGTCGAGCCAACGAACCGCGCTGATGAGATTTATTTTGGAGGGCGAGGAGATGAGCTTCACAAACACAATCTGGAAAATAAACGCGCTGTGCTTTCTTCTCCTCCTGGTCATGTTACCGGCCCGGCCGGCTAAGGCCCAGGCCGATATACTCGGCGAGTGGTCGCCCAGGGTTTATAACGATGGTGTGGACGTTGGCGACTATACCGGGATTCCGCTCAACGAAGCCGGGCGGCTGAGAGCGGAAAGCTGGCACCCGGATCAGATCGATCTGCCGGAAAATGAGTGCAGACCGCACCCGATCGACGTCGGGTTACGTGTTTCCGTCTCGCAATTGCGTATCATCCCGGAGTTAGACCCCGAAACACAGCAACAAGTCGGGTATCGCCTGCACGTGGCCTGGCAACAACCGGAGCAAGTGATCTATACCGATGGCCGTCCGCACCCCTCGCCGAATGCGCCTCACAAATGGTCTGGATTTTCGACCGGGCATTGGGAAGGGAACACCCTGGTCTACACGACGGACCATCTCAAGGAAGCGTATCTCACGCGCACAGGGGTTCCCCGCAGCGCCAAGTCCACGGTGACCACGCGCATTCACCGGTACGGCAATTATCTGAATGTTACGTTCATCATCGACGATCCGGCTTATCTGACCCAGCCTTACATTCGCGAGTACAGCTGGGTCTATGCTCCCGATCAGGTGATCGCTCCGTTTCCGTGCGAAATCATTCCGGACGGGACCATCCTGCCGGCGGGCAGCGTGCCCAATTTTCTGCCGGGGAAGAACGACATCCTTTACAACTTTGCGACTGAGTATGGAATACCGCCTGAGGCGTCTTTGGGTGGCGCGGAAACTCTCTCACCCGACTACATCAAGAAGCTGAAAACGATGAAGGCCGCTCCGCGCACCACGACGGAGCACTTCAAGCGCGCCGGTTAAATCTGCGCGCGCACAACTCCAGCCTCATTTTAAGCCGAGCCAATAATCTCTGCGCCGTGCGATCGAAGAGAGATTCTTCGAGCCGAAGATGTGAGCGAATCGGTCTTCGTCGATGCGGTCCACGCTTCGCCGACTCGGCCAATGTGCCCAATCCGCCGCGTCGCCGCCGGCCGTCTATTACCTTCCTCCGGCAGGCGGCAAGATGATCAAAGTTGCGGACGGAATCGAGTTTCCAAATGGCACGACCCGGGGCAACCGAGGCGAAGGCTAAACTTTCGGTTATTTCTGTGAAATCGGAGAGGATGAGCCGCCCTTAGCCTTTTCTTGCGCGGCTTTTTCCGCCGCGCGAGCGCCGGCGAGGATATTCACGGCGTCGTTGTTATCTTCGCTGCAGGCGTACTCGAATATCGGCCCCTTGATGCGGCTCATCGGCACGACGGCGGACCAGGGTTTCGTCCAAGTGGTCGGATCGTCGACCGTGAACTTGTATTCAATCGTGTTCTGATCGATTCGCGTGAAGCGCTCGGTAATCTTGAGCGTGCGAGGATTGGCGTTACGATAGACGGCTTCGGGCCTGAAATTGGTGCTCTCCACGACCAGCGTGTCGCCTTCCCAATGGCCGCGCGCATCGCCATGCCACTGGCGAATGCTTGACGAGACGTGCGGACGGTCATCTATGGGTATTACGCGAACCTCGCTTCCAACCTCCCGTTCAATGGCCAGATGTCCCGGGCTTTGCACGATCAGCAGATTGCTGTTGTATTCGGCGGGAAGTATGGGCGGTCCGCTGTTCATGGAGATACACGTCGTGTTTGTTCCCAAATCCCACGGGACATCGGCGTGCACAATTCCGCCACCGTGATGATCGTCTTCGACGTAGCTGAAACCGGTCCTGAGGCGGGGCCTAGCCTTGGCTTCCGCGGTGAGAGGAGGAATTCTGCCGTCCGGAGGGTCCACAACCAGTGACGACCGGCGGTTTGGCCGAATCCCGTTTTGCCAGGGGCTAAGCGCGTACGTATTCACGTCATAGTCGACTGAACCGGGGTTATATAATTCGCCGAAGCCTTCGATGCCTTCGGCTGGTGTCCCCTCAAAGGTGACCTGCAAGCCTGCCTTGTAGACTTCCTGCATTTCCTGCTCGGTCAAAAACTCTCTACCCTGGAATTTGGCGGGCCGCTCCATGGGCGTGAAGCTGAGATTGGTCCAGTAACCGTGCAGATCGGGACGGCCGTCCGGGGTGCGTGGAACAGCCGCTGTCTTGCCCGGTTCCGCCTTTGCCGGCTCTTTCGCAGAGGACGCCGATTTAGGGGTCGGACTCGCGGCTGGCGAGCTTGCCTGGGCGGAGAGGAATCCCGGTGCGCAGAACAGGCCCAATATTGCGGCCGACAATATGCTTGCTGAGATGCAGGAGTGACTCTTCATCTCACACCTTTGCCCAATGCGACGCGGGTCCCGATCAACGGGTCACTTCTTTGAAGTGTCGGCGTCTTTGTTGGCCGGCGCGATTTCGTCCTTGGTTGGCGTAGCAACTTCGCCCTCGGCTCCAGGAGCAGATCCGCCAAAGAGGAACTTGCGGCCGTCCGGGAAGGTCATATTGACGCCCACTCCCTTATGCTCGAAGGCCTTGGATTGATAACCCTGGATGATCAGTTCAGTTCCGGTCGGAATGGTGTTCTTCGTCACGCCATGGCGGATCAGAGAATTCGGGCTGCCGCCCTCGAACCCCCAGTTCGTCACGGTGCCGTCGGCAGCTTTCTCGTCGCACCAGAACCAGGAGTGAGGATTGATCAGTTCAACCTTGGTGATAACGCAGTGCACAACCACCGGCTTCGTCGTATCGAAGGTCGCTGCGAAAGCATGATGGGCCTGCACTGGCACCGTGGCCACCGCAAGACCCAAACCGACGATGAGCATCGCAACCGCTAAGGCCACTCGCATATGTTTTTCTCCTGTCGATTATTCAAGCTCGCCCATGCTCGAAAGTCCTTATTGCTTCTGGGAGATATTCCTGGCCTTTTCCGCCGCGGCTTTTTCGGAAGCGCGGGCGCCCGCGAGGATATTGACTGCGTCGTTGTTGTTCTCGGTGCAGTCATACTCGAATATCGGGCCATCCATATGGCTCAAGGGGACGATCGCTGACCACGGCTTCGTCCAGGTGGATGGGTCATCGATGGTGAACTTGTACTCGATCGTATTCTGATCCGTGCGCGTAAAGTACTCCGTGATTTTCAAGGTCTTCGCGTTGGCATTCTGGAAGGTGGCGCCGGGGCGGAAATTGGAGGTCTCGACGACCAGCGTACTGCCCTCCCAATGGCCGCGGGAATCTCCGTGCCAGCGATGAATGTCTTGCGAAAGAGCAGGGCGTCCGTCCAAGGGGATGAGCCGAATTTCGTTATTCCATTCGTATTCGATCATCACGTAGCCAGCGCCCTGGACGATTTGAAAGTTGCTGTTGTAGGCGCCTGGAAGGATTGGCGGTCCGCCGAACGAGAGGCAGCGTTCGCCCAAATTCAAGTCCTCCGCGACATCGGCTTTCACCGGCGCATTGGGATCGGCATAGTCCTGGTTGGGACCATGCTTCCGCGCAGCCTCTCTGGCCTTTGCCGCCTCGGGCGTCAGAGCGGGAATCTTGCCGTCCGACGGATCGACCACCAACGACGTTCTCCGGTTTGGCGCGACGCCCTCTTGCCATGCGCTGAGCGCATACACGGTGGCATCGTAAACCGGAGTTTCAGCCAGATCGTTGAACGTGAATTCGTAACTGTGTTGTATGCCTTCTTTATGGATTTGAGCTACCTCTTCGTCCGTCAGGAACTCCCTGCCGGCGTATTTCGCCGGACGTTCCATGGGCGTGAAGCTGAGGCTCGTCCAATATCCCTGCAGGTCAGGCTGCCCATCCGGAGTGTGCGGCAGGACCCAGGCTTTCTTGGCAGTATTCGCTGCCGCACTCTTATCTGTTTTCGCGGCAGAACCCGACGTTGTCTGCGCAGCAACAAATGCCGGTACACATAAAATGGCCGCTATGGTTATGACCAGCGCCAGAACTTTAGAGGAGACCCAAAAACGGTTACCCATCTCAACCTCCTCGAGCACGTCTACTTGCTTGGATTCTTGTAGTACGGGCCGTACAGCATTTTCTCCACGAACTCCACACAATCGAAATCCACCAGTTGGATATTCTTTTCCATGCGACGATAAAGCGGAAAGCTCATCTTCCACGGCCGCGTAAAGACGTTCGGGTCCTCGATGGTGGCCTCGTACATAATATGGTAGGGGCTGACCATAGTATACCGCTCGACTACGTGCAGGGCGTCGCTGTGGTAATCTCCGGCGCGGTCGAACCAGGTCCACGGCGCGAATCCCGACGAGTCAACAACCAGCGTATCTCCCTCCCAATGCCCGTGCGACCATCCCATCCAACTATCAGCTGGAGAGTCCTTTGGAGCTTCCTTATCCACCCTCATGAAAATGGTTCGCAGGGCATGCGCGAACTCATAGGCGACCATGATGTTGTCTGTACTCTGAATAATCTGGAAAGGGTAGGGCATGTAATTCGCGCGCGGGATGCCAGGGCGATAACACTTCAGTTCCGGGTCGCCCGTATCGTGGCGGTGGTCATCGCTGGTGATATTCACCAACATGCGCTTATCCGCATTGGCCTTCTTTTGCGCCAGTGCTTCGGGTTTGTACGGAATCTCACCGCCCTCGACAATCCCCTGTCCGCCCGGCCACGCTCCGTAGGCGCCCATGATGTCGGGATGAGGACCGGCCTGCGCATCGTGATCCTGGACGTCTATATCGGCCGTTACAAAGGCCTGCCAGATGCCATTCAAGTCGGGCTTGCCATCCGCGGTACGGGGCGCCTTATATGGCGGGAACTCGCCGGGGGTGGGGATCTTAGCGGCTAGTTGCAGCGGCCGGTGCGGTTCGAGCGGCCGGCTGCTGAGCGGCGGTCTGCGCTCGCGCTACCATCGCCGAGGCAATCAGTAATAACGAAAGAGTCAAAGCCTTCATAATGCTGGGGCACCATCCCGAGAATGGACAAAAGCGTTCCGCAGTTAAGCCAAAAATTACGCTTGAATCCTGGTACTGTCAAGGGACGAGGTCCCGCCATGAGGCCTCGATTTATGTTGAACACTCCACTTGACAGGCATGAATTCACGGTGGGATAAGTTTCCGCTATTGGAAGTCCTGGGAACCCTCAGGAGAGACATCGTGAACACAAGAGCATTTCTGGCGCTGGTCTTTGTGGCGGCACTTGCGGCCGCTGTCGTGGCCGCCGACCAATCCGATAAGCTTTCCGCCTCCGGCGGAGACATTCAGATGACCCCCATCCTGCACTCGAGCGTGCAGCTCGAATATGCGGGGAAGGTCATACAAATCGATCCGGTGGCGAAGTACGATGACGTCGAGCTTCCATTGCTGGGGAAATTCGACGCGTTAAAATCGGCTGATTTGATCCTGGTCACCGATATTCATCCCGAAAATCTAGATATCGCCGAGATCACCAAGCTCCGTAAATCGGGAGCTCCCGTGGTGATGCCGGCGGCCGCGGCGACGCAAGCCGGGACGAAGATTCCCGCTCCAACGGTGATCATGGCCAACGGCGACACCAAAACCGTCGTGGAGGTCAGCATCGAAGCGGTGCCCATGTACAACATCCAGCACGGGCCGGCGCCGGGCGAGCTCTATCACCCGAAGGGCCGAGGCAATGGCTACATCATTACACTGGGAGGAAAGCGGCTGTACTTTATGGGCGATACCGAGTGCACTCCTGAAGCGAAGGCCGCCAAGGATATCGACGTGGCGTTCGTCCCCATGAACATGCCTCAGACGATGACCCCGGGCGACGCGGCCGAATGCATCAAGGCTTTTCAGCCGAAAATCGTCTACCCGTATCACTATGAGGGGCAGAAACGAGACGAGGCGTTTATCAAGGCGCTGCTAAGAAGCTCGTCGGTGGACTTTCGGGCGAATCTAAGATAAGAACCGACGAGCGAGCCTCAGCATCTCACAGGTTACCGGAAGCGCAGGCGTCATCGCACTATACGCTCGCTTTGCGACTTATTGCTTCGAAGTCGGAGCAGTCGAGATGCCTTTGGTTTTTACTGCTGCTTCTTTTTCTTCAGCGCGAGCTCCGGCCATAATATTCACGACGTCCATATTGCTTTCGCTGCAGGCGTACTCGAAAAGGGGCCCTTTGATGGTGTGCAGTGGAACGATGGCGGTCCAGGGTTTCGTCCACGTCGAAGGATCGTCAACCGTAAAACTGTACTCAATCTGATCCGCGGCCAAGCGCTTGAAGCGTTCGGTAATCTTTAGAGTTTTAGGATTGGCGTTACGGAAGGTAGCCTCAGGCCTGAAATTGGTGGTCTCGACGATCAGTGTGTCGCCCTCCCAATGACCTCGGCCGTCTCCATGCCACTGATGAATGTTTGCCGAGGCATGCGGGCGTCCGTCCAAAGGAATCATCCGAACCTCTAATCCGTATTCGGCCTGGAGCACAACGTAGTTCTCGCCTTGCATGATGTGGAGACCGTTGTTGTAGGCGCCGGGAAGTATGGGCGGTCCGCCGCTCATGGAGACGCACGTGGTGCGCATCCCGATATCCCTGGGAGTATCGGCATGCACCACTCCGCTGCCGTGGCCGTCAGGCTCGATGTAATCGCGGTCGCCGATCAGCCTTCGGCCTTTTCATGGCCTCCGGTGTGCGAGGAGGAAGCCGGCCATCGGGCGGGTCGACAATCAGTGACGTGCGCTTGTTTGGCGCGAAGCCTTCCAGAGAAGGAGTGAGCCCGAAGGTAGTCGAATCGTAAACCGGCTCTTCCACCGGATCGTCATAGGTGCGCTCATAGGCGCGCTGCAGGCCGGCTTTTTGGGCGGCTTCCGCTTCTGTATCGGTCAAAAACTCGCGACCAGCATACTTGGCAGGACGTTCCAAGGGCGTGAAGCTCTCGCTGGTCCAGTATCCTTGCAAATCGGGCTGGCCATCGGGAGTGCGGGGCATGGTCCAGGCCTTGGTGCTGGCGGCCGAATTCGAGTTCTTTTTGGCGGCTTTGGTAACTGCGTCTTTATTCGACGGCGACGACTGGGCTGCCACGAATGCCGGAAGGAACAGAACGCTTGCTAAAGCCGCGTGTAAGACCTTCGACCGAAGGGCAAGATGATTGGCCATTCGGACCTCCTGCTTCTATTTGCTGGGCTTCTTGCTGTATTGGCCGTAGAGCAAATCCAAAACGAATTCCGTGCAGTTGAAATCTACCAGTTGGATGTTCTTCTCCATACGCCGGTAGAGCGGGAAGCTCATTTTCCAGGGGCGCGTAAAGACGTTCGGATCGTCAATAGTTGCCTCATACATCATATGATAAGGACTGACGGGCGTGTAGCGTTCGGTCACGTGGAGGGCATCGCTGTGGTAATCCCCCGCGCGGTCGAACCATGTATAGGGGACGAACCCGCTGGAATCGATGACCAGCGTGTCGCCTTCGAAGTGCCCGTGCGACCATCCCATCCAACTATCCGCCGGAGCTTCCTTGGGGATCGTCTGGTCATTCGGGTTCATGTAGACGGTGCGCACACCACGCGCAAACTCGTAGGCGAACAGGATCGTATCCGTGCCCTGAACAATTTGAAAAGGAAACGGCATGTAGTTGGAGCGCGGCACACCCGGCGAGTAACACTTGAGTTCGGGATCACCGGTGTCATGGCGATGGGGATCGCTGGTGATATTCACGGCCATGCGCTTATCCGCATTGGCCTTCTTTTGGGCCAGCGCTTCGGGTTTGTACGGTATCTCGCCACCCTCGACAATCCCCTGCCCGCCCGGCCATGCTCCGTAGGCACCCATAATGTCCGGGTGAGGTCCGGCCTGCGCATCGTGGTCCTGAACGTCTATGTCGGCCGTTACAAACGCCTGCCAGATGCCATTCAAGTCGGGTTTGCCATCCGCGGTACGGGGAGCTTTGTAAGCGGGGAATTGGCCAGGCGTAGGAATTTTGTTCTGAGCTGCGGCAGGCGCTTGGGCCGCAGCGGGCCGGACAGCCTCTAATACCAGGGCGGCCGCGGTAGCGGCTGCAAAAACGAGAACGATATTTTGCAAGCGCATCGGAAATCCTACGAGTCGTAGATTTGGCCCCAAGACTATGTTCATAGCCAGTCGGTGTCAAGGGATGGAACTTCGAGGGCAGGCCAGTTGCTGAGCCAAAATGAATCGGGATTCGCTGGAGGTTTCAAGCGGAGGTACAATCTCCAGTTAAAGGAGAAATACTATGTCTTCGAATCGTGTTCTGCTGTGCGTTCTAGGCGGCGCTTTGGTCCTTGTGGCCGGATTTTTATTTGCCAACCGGGCGGCGCTCGCCGCAGCCCGTCCTGCCGATGCCAAGAGCGAGGCCGATCAAGAAGTCCTCAAAATAAATGCAGGATGCAATGATGCGGAATTACGCGGAGACGTGAAGGCCATGGACGCCTGCGAAACCGACGATTTCACGCATACTCATGCCAACGGTATGGTGGAACACAAGGGCGAATACTTGAAAGGCGTGGGAAGCGGCGCGCACAAATTTTTAGCGCTGGACCTTTCCGATGTTCATGTCCGCTCCTACGGCACTACGGCAATTGTGGACGAGCATATGCATCTGCGGGCGGATAACAGCGGCAAGATTGCCGACGTCAATAACCTGGTTATGACGGTTTGGACGAAACAGCAAGGTAAATGGCGCGAAGCTGCATGGATCGCGGTCGGTTTGCCGGGAAGCCGGTCGACCGTCTCCGAAAACAAGTAGCGGCTTCGAATGGTTTGGATTTGCCGAAAGAACCTTTCGACTGAGGTTCTTTGTGGCGGAGACCCGGCCCAGGCGGATCAGCTTGTCTGGGCCACACGGCCACGGCTTTCTGGGCCTAACAACCATTGCGAGAAGCTGTGGCGTAATCTGCCGAGATTTCGATTCAAAAAATGGTGGCGATCGAGGAATGGCAAGATTGCCGATCCGCGCATCCCGAACCTGCTCCGCGCGCGCCTGATGCGCGCATCGGGACCACAATAGGTCACGCCTCCGTCAAGGACATCGATGGCCTCTCCGCGGCGCCCGGCGGACGCATATACCTCCGCCAGATTGAGGTACAACTGGGGCTCGGTTCGCTTCATGCGTAAGGCCGCCTCGCACAATTCCAGAGCCTCGTCCCATTTTTCCTGGGCCCGGGCGATACACACTCCGAGAAACGAGAGATAGTACGGATTGGATTTCCCTTGCTCCACGGCGTAACGGAAGAATTCAAGTGCGTCATCGGGGTACCCATTTCGCATAAGTCTCAGTGCGTGTTTGAACTCGGCAACGGTAGAAGCGTCTTCCATTGTCCCCCCGTCTTTCTTTATGGACCGTTCTATCGAATTCGCGGTAGCACTCACGCTCAAGGAAGGCTGAGGCCGCGAGAGTAACGAAAGTCTCGCAAGGAAAATCTACTGGTCTGGGGGTCAGTTCAATGGCCAGTGTCGCAGAGAGAATCACGAGCTGACCTTCAGGAAAAAATTCATCGCGAAATACGGTTGGGTGTAGGATCGTGCTGGTTGCTGAGGTATCCAGGCAAGCAAGGCTTCGCCCTTATGAAGAGAAGCAAACGAGAAGAGATTCTGTGTGTAGCTTATGCCGCTCTGACGCTGCTCTGCGGCACCGGTTGGGCTCAATCCGCGGGGCCTCAGCCCCTGCCGATGCCGGCACCGATTGCCGCTCCGAGAGATATTCCCTATCCCGGAACCATCCGGTTGAGTGTGGACGCCACCGATACCGAGCGCCACATTTTTAACGTCCGTGAAAGCATTCCAGCGAGCGGTGGCGAGCAGATCGTACTTCTCTATCCGCGGTGGCTGCCGGGAAACCATTCTCCGTCAGGCCCAATCGACAAACTTGCCGGTCTTATGATCCACGCCAATGGCGAACGCCTGGAATGGGTTCGTGATCCCGTGGAGGTTTACGCCTTTCACGTGGGAGTGCCCGCGGGCGCTACGACGCTTGACCTCGAATTCCAACTCGCATCACCAGTCGAAAACAACGAAGGGCGCGTGGTGATGACGCCGGATATGTTGAATTTGCAGTGGAATGACGTGGTCCTCTATCCGGCAGGTTATTTCACGCGACAAATCACGGTCGAGCCCAGCGTAACCCTGCCCGAAGGCTGGCAACTCGCTACTGCCCTCGAAACGGCTTCGAGTAGCGGCAGCGGCGGTGTGACCAAATTCAAACCGGTGCCGCTCGAAACACTCGTGGATTCGCCGATCTTTGCCGGCCGCTATTTCAAACGCCTGGATCTGGACCCTGGCGCCCCGGTGCCTGTGCATCTCGATATCGTGGCAGACCGGGCCGATCTGTTGGACGTCAAACCTGAGCAACTGGAAGCGCACCGAGCCCTTGTGCGGCAGGCCTACAAGCTCTACGGCTCGCACCACTACAGCCATTACGACTTCCTGCTGGCACTCAGCGAGCACATGGGAGGTATCGGCCTCGAACACCATCAATCGAGCGAGGATGGCACGCTGCCGGGCTACTTTACGGATTGGGACAAGACCCCCGATGCGCGTGACCTTCTGCCGCACGAGTACACGCACTCATGGAATGGCAAGTTCCGGCGGCCAGCGGACTTGTGGACTCCGAACTACAACGTGCCGATGCGCGACACCCTGCTCTGGGTCTACGAAGGACAAACCCAGTATTGGGGCTTTGTTTTGGCGGCGCGTTCCGGGCTCCTGACCAAACAGCAAGCGCTCGATGCCATTGCAGCAACCGCGGCGACCTACGATCATCGGGTCGGCCGCGAATGGCGCACCCTGGAAGACACTACAAATGATCCCATTACCGCCGCGAGGCGCCCTCTTCCCTGGCGAAGCTGGGAGCGCAGCGAAGATTACTATTCCGAAGGCGAGTTGATGTGGCTCGATGCGGACACGTTGATCCGGGAAAAATCCGAAGGGCGGCGGTCTCTTGACGATTTCGCGAAGACCTTTTTCGGGATTGACGACGGCAGTTACGTCACCTCGACGTATACGTTCGAAGATGTGGTGAAGGCGCTCAACAGCGTCCAGCCTTACGACTGGGCCAAGTTCCTCGATGCGCGGCTCTATGGGCATGGCCCGGGAGCGCCGTTGGATGGTCTCTCGCGCGGCGGTTACAAGCTCGTTTACACCGAGACGCCCACCGATTATTTCAAGAATTCAGAGGCGCGGCGGAAGATTACCGATCTGACCTATTCTCTCGGCATGGTCGTCGGCAACGATGGCCGGGTGAATGACGTGCTGTGGCAAGGGCCGGCATTTCAGAACAGCCTGACTCTGGGAACCCAGATCGTTGCCGTCAACGGAACGTCCTATGATGCCGATCGCCTCAAGAGCGCGATCACAGCCGCCAAACAATCGGGCGCCGCTATCGAATTGCTGATCAAGAATGCGGACCGCTTTCGCACCGTTCGCTTTGATTATCGCGATGGCCTTCGCTATCCACGGTTGGAACGCGTCCCAGGAGCGCCCGCACGGCTGGACGATATTCTGACGTCACGAAATTAGATTGGAGGCTTAGCGATGCGGCCAGGGGCGGCGGCTTTTTTCGTATACGTAGCCATCCTCGGCTTCATTCGCCTGGCGAGACAGCCTTGGAGTGCGATTTCTCTTCTCGAGGTCACAAATCTCGAAGCGCAATCTGCCGGCACTATGGCCAAGCCAACGCAGGAAGCCACACCTCCGAGCACTCCATCAGAAGCTCGCGCAGCGCAGGCAAACAAGAATAAGGAGCACTTGTTTCGCGGCACCGTAGAAAAGGTCGATGCGAGCACCGGGATGCTGACGGTGAGTGGCGAGAATGTGCCGGGCTGGATGGGCCCGATGACCATGAACTACCGCGTCGACAAGCCCGCAAATGTGACGGTGAAAGTCGGCGATCACATTACAGCGAAAGTTTATGACGGCGACTTCTCCACATTGCATGACCTCCGAGTCGTCATCGTGAAGCCCGCAGCCGCGAACGAATTGCCGCCGCTCTCCTACGTCTGCCCCACGCCCGGCGAGGAAGGCGTTCTCGAAGACAAGCCGGGCAACTGTCCGCAATCGGGCGCGCCTTTGCTTCCGGTTCGTATCGTCACCGTGTATTCGTGTCTCAAGTTCGAATCGTTCATCCGGGAAAAGCAGGGCGTCTGTCCGGTCGACAAAAGCGAGCTCGTTCCGATCACAGCGGCGCTCTACTTCACGTGCAAAGACAATTCGAAGGTCCGCGAACTGGACCCAGGAATGTGCGCCGATGGCACGGAGCGAATCAGAACTTATGAACGCCGTCCGCACGGCGACCACAATCCGCGTCACGGCGGACAATTCTTCATGGCCGACGACAGCTGGCACCATCTCGAGGGCACGTTGGTCCGCCCGAGTATCTTCCGGGTGTATTTTTATAACGACATGACACAGCCGCTTACGGTCACCGGTTTTTCAGCCAGCGTCGCCAAAAGCGATGCCACAGGAAATGATGTTGGCGCGCCCATTTCGCTCAAACCTCGGCCAATAAAGGATCGGAATATTCTCGAGCTGCCCGTGCCCGGGACGGCGCTGCCGGCGAAGTTCACGCTGCGAGTAAAGTTCAAACCGGACGATAAAGAGCGGGTATTCGACTTCACGTTCAACGATTATTCAAAAGAGCCGGGTCCCGCCGCCGCTGTTCCTGCCGCATCGGCATCGATTACGACGGCCACACCGGCCAAATCGCAGGCCTCGGCGGCCCTTGCTGCCCCAAGTGGATCGGCCGCGTCCGGCACCCAGGCGACAACCACGGCGCCTGCGGCTCAAACGGGCGACAGCGTGACGTTCACCCCTGGCACATTCAGACCAGAAGCGCCGCTGCCCACCACTACTCCTGAGTTGCTCGCGGAATTGGCCAAGCGCGCTCAATCCGTAAAAACTGCGCTCGATCAGGGCGATCTGACTGGCCTCTGGTATCCGGCCATCGGCGCCAAAGAGGTGGCCCTCGCGCTCGAGGGAAACCACATCGGCGAAATATCCGAAGATCAGCGGCCTAAGATGGCGAGCGCAGTGAAGCGATTGACGACGGCCGCCTGGCAGATCGATGCAGCCGGCGATCTTGGCAATAAGGAGCGGCTGCTGCCGCTGTATCGGGATTTCTCCGCGGCAATCGCCGATATCGAGTCAGCCTATGGAAGCAGGTAGCCGATTCAGCCGCGCAATCGGGCCCTGCGTTTTGATCGGGGTTGCAATTGCTTTCGGGCTCACCATCGCCACGCAGCATACTGACGCGCATACTCCGGTAACCTCGAAATACGACTACAACCGGGATGTCTTTCCACTGCTGCGGGATCACTGCGCGGGTTGCCACGTCCCGGGCGGCCCCGCGCCGATGTCGCTCATGACGTACAAGGATGCCATGCCCTGGGCTCAATCGATCCGCGACGAACTTACGGCCGGACGCATGCCGCCATGGCCGGTAGACGCGACCAGCCCCGCGGTCAAAGGTGGATACCCGATTAGCTCGCACGACCTGGATGTGATCGTAGTTTGGGCATCCGGTGGAACCCCCGAGAGCTACACGGATTCAAAAGTGCCGGACGTAACGTTCCACACGCAGTGGAAGCTCGGCTCGCCCGATTTGAAGATTCCGATGGACGCCGAGCACACCGTAGCGGCGACTGCGCTCGAAGAGGTGCGCGAATTCTCGCTGCCGATCAATTTGACGGAGACGAAATGGATAAAAGCTGCCGACTTGATGCCCGGCACCCCGTCAATTGTACGTGACGCCGTCATCAGCATCGAAAACGGTCCGGTGCTGGCACTGTGGCAACCCGGAGGCGAAGATACCGCCGCGCCAAGCGGTGCGGCCTTCCGAGTAACTCCCGGGTCGAAGCTTCATCTCCAGATTCACTACAAGAAGCATTTCGACCAGGAGCAGAGTGCTGTGTCCGATAGGAGCACGATCGGCTTGTATTTTACCGATCCGCCGCCGTCTGGTCGTGAACTGCAGTCGTTCGGCATCGATCCGCCGAAGCCTGCGCCCGACGGAACCGGGGCTGGAAGCTTTGGCGGCACGCTTCCCAAGGCCGCACGCATCGTCGCACTTCGTCCCATGCTGGATCGCGCCTATGAGTCTTTGAGTATCGACGCAATCACGCCTTCCGGTAAGGACGTCCCGCTTTTGCGACTACACGGACCGAGGCCGCAGTGGTTCCAGCGCTATTGGCTGCAGGAGCCTGTGGAACTCGCCAGCGGCAGCACGATCACCGTGAAAGTCACGCCCTTGGCGGACTATTCCGACGAGCCCAAGGCGACCAGGCAATTCCCGCTTCAGGTGGTGCTCGACTATATCCCGCTCTAGGGCACTCGCTCCGCACAGGCCTGATGCTTGCCACCCAAGACAGACTGGGTCGGCCCTCTCAAGATGAACCTGACATGGCGAAAATGGCACGGGCAGTTGCGTTGACACGACTGCGCAAGGAGGGCTACACTCCGGCCCAGGGAAACTCAAGGTGAGAACTCGGATACCGGCTATCCGAGAGGTCAAACTATATATCGTTGATCAGGCCCGAATAGCAAAGCCCAACTCGCATGCGGAGATCCGGCATGGCGCGTGATCCCCAAGATACAACTAAAGAAAAGCAAAGGTTATCCCGGCGGGATTTTGTAAAGACTGCGGGCGCTGGCGTTGGCGCGGCGGCCCTGAGCGGCCTTGCGGGCGAAGCGGAGGCACAAGGGCGGCCGCCGCATTGGGATAAACAGGCGGATATCGTAGTGATTGGCGCCGGCGCTGCGGGGCTTCCGGCGGCTATCGAAGCCGCCGAGAGCGGTGCATCCGTCATTTTGATCGACGCGAATTTCGATATTGGCGGCCACGCCATGGTGAGCGGCGGCAATATCGCGCTGGGCGGCGGCACGACCCGGCAAAAGAAATACGGAATCGAAGATTCTGCGGACCTATTATTTGCGGACCTTACCGACTGGTCTGTTGTTGAGCCCAATGGCTTCCCTGATTACCGATACAACGACAAGGAAATCATTCGCGCGTTTGCGGACAATAGCGCGCCAACCTTCGAATGGCTCGTTGCTCACGGCGTGATTTTTGTCGAGAAAGCCCCCGACAACCTTGGCGCCGGCGCGACGGGGAACTCCGCTCTCCGGGAAAATCATGCCGCTCCCATGAACTGGATGCGGATGCAAACGGGAAAGCCCGTGGATGCCAGCGAAGCGACAACCATGTCTTCCGGCGTTGGGTTGGTTCGTCCGCTCGAAGTAGCGGCCAGGAAAGCCAACGTGGAAATCCTGCTGAAGCACAAGATGTCGAGCCTTGTCCGGCAGGCGCCTACGTCCGGAAAGATTCTGGGTATCAAGGCAACGAACGAGGGCAAGACCCTGAATATCCGGGCGCGAAAGGCCGTGATCGTCACTACCGGAGGGTCCAGCGGCAACGTGAACTTTCGGAGAATGTTTGACGTCAGGCTGACCGAGGAATACAACGGCGTGGCCGGCGAACCGTATTCATTCCAGGATGGCAGCGGGGAATTGGCCGGCATAGCCATCGGCGCATCACTGTGGGGCGCGTACAACCAAGTCGGGGAGTATGGCGATCGGCTTACCAAGGCGGGCAGGATCGGCACACAATACGGCTATAGAAATTTGGAATGGCAGCCGGGAAGCCCGATCTTTCATCTGGTGCGAGCCGTGGGCCTGACGGTGCGTGATTACCAGAACGTGATTCTGGTGAACCAGGCCGGCATGCGGTTCTACGACGAGACCGCCGGGCAGTATACCGCCAACAATTACCATGCGGTCTCTTCGTATAAACCAGGCAGTTACCTCAACGCGGCGAATATCAAGTACAACCCCGCTAATTTTCTAGACGCTGCGCTTGCCGGCACGGGAGAAGCGTTGAACGGCGGCGGTCCCATCTGGGCGATCTTCGATGCCGAGGCCGTGAAGCGCGAGAAATGGACGGTAGAGCCTCCCTACGTAGACCCCGACGGCTACTTTTTCTCGGCAAATACGGTGGCGGCATTAGCCGGCGCCATCGTAAACAAATACCAGCGCAAGCCTATCTCCGGCGCGGCGCTCGAAGCTAGCGTCATCCGTTACAACTCTTTTGTGGATGCAGGAAGCGATGCGGATTTCGCAAAGCCTGCTCCAAAATACAAAATCCAAACGCCGCCGTTCTACGCGGCCTGGGCCATGCCCGTCATCCATGACACGCGCGCGGGCCTTCGCATCAATGCCAAGTGTCAGGTCATTGATTTTTCGGGCAACGTAATTCCGGGTCTTTATTGCGCGGGTGAAAGCGCGGGGGGATTCGGGCTTCATGGATTGGCGCGCTGCCTGGTGCAGGGGCGCATCGCGGGGATGAACGCAGCCCGCGAGACGTCTGAAATTTCGAAAGCCTAAGAGGACACACGTAAAGGCGGGTTGAATTCCGAAGCGAGGAGGCATACGACATGAAGGCCACCCTAACTTTTCTGTTCGCGATAGCCGCATTCACGGTAATGTCTGCCGCAGGGTTGGCAGACGACCAAGTCACCTTCACAAAGAATGTGGCGCCGATCTTCCAGGAGCATTGCCAGAGCTGCCATCACGTGGGCACGGTTGCGCCGATGTCACTGGTAACTTACGAAGAGGCACGTCCATGGGCGAGGGCCATCAAGCAAAGAGTCTCCGCTCGGGAAATGCCGCCGTGGTTCATCGACAGGAACATAGGAGTGCAGCATTTCAATAACGATGAATCGTTGACGGACGAGGAACTCGCGACGATCGTCAAATGGGTGGATGGCGGTGCCGTTCAGGGGAATCCCGCCGACATGCCGGCGCCGCGCAAATTCGCGGATGATCAGGCGTGGCAGATCGGCAAGCCGGATCTCCTCATCACTCTGCCGAAAGACGTGATCGTGAAGGCTCACGGCGCCGACTGGTGGCCGGACATTCTGGTTGATCCCGGTCTCACCGAGGACCGCTATGTTCAGGCGATCCAGATTATTCCCACCAAGGGCTATAACGTAGTCCATCACATCCGAACATCCGTCGTCGAACCGGATGCCGGCACCCGTCATAGTGGTCAGCTCGACGGGAACGTCCAGCTCGAGGTCGGAGAGCAAGGCGTCTTCCTCAATGAGTATGCGATTGGAAAAGGCGCGGACGTGTTCCCGGATGGTTCAGGCCGTTTGATCAAGGCTGGAACCAAGATCAACTTCCAGTTCCACCTGCATGCCAACGGCACCGAGACTCCCACGAATGTGGTCTTGGGTCTCAAGCTATATCCCAAGGGCTACGTGCCCAAGCATGTGATCACTTCACTCACGGTTGGCGTGAATGACGTCGACCTTCGGCCCCACGAGTCCAACGTGCGATCCGATGCTTACATGCCACTGATCAAACCGGCTCGGCTGCTGTCATTCCAGCCGCACATGCACAATCGTGGCAAGGCCGAATGCCTGGAAGCGATTTATCCGAATGGAAAAACCGAGATGCTCAGTTGCGCCAGGTTCGAATTTAACTGGATGCGCAACTACGTCTACGCAGATGATGCGGCGCCGCTGCTGCCAGCTGGGACGATTCTGCATTCCATCATGTGGCATGACAATAGCGATCAGAGCAGATTCAACCCTGACCCAGACGCGCAAATCACCTGGGGAGAACGAACCGTAGACGAAATGGCCTCGGCTTGGCTCAGCTATTACTACATGTCTGAAGAAGATTACAAAAAGGAAACCGAAGCGCGGAAGGCGGCACACCCAACACTCACAAGTGCAAGGTGATGGCAAGGAAGGATTCAAGTCAACATCGATGGAGGGTCGCGCTTTGCGCGACCCTTCTTGTTCTCGCTGCGGGTGGCGTCCGCTTGCATGCGCAGTTCCCTTATCCGGGAGCCCAATACCGCAGGGGCCAGGATGTAAGTCCCACGTTTGATGGGTGGGAGAGCAATCCCGACGGGACGTTCTCGCTTTATTTTGGCTATTACAATAGAAACTCAGACGAGGAGATCGATGTGCCGCTCGGTCCGGAGAACAATTTTGATCTCGGGAACGGCGATCAGGGCCAGCCGACACACTTCTACCCGGGGCGAAGATGGTTTGTGTTCAAGGTAATTGTGCCCAAGGATTGGCCCAAGGATAAGCGGGTAGTTTGGACACTTACAAATCGAGGCAGAACGAATCTCTCCAAGGGTTGGCTGCAGCCGGAATGGGAAATCGATCAGTTGCTGATTTCCAAGAATGCGATCTCCGACCCTTTCCTGCGGGCTGCCAATACGAACCCGAGCCCCGACAATAAGGCTCCCGTCATAACCGGCGGTCCCGCGCAAACGATCACTCTGCCTGCTGCAGTCTCGTTAAGAGTGACGGTAACCGACGATGGGCTTCCCAAGCCGGGTCCTGGAGATCGCGGCGGGAAAGTGGAAGGTGTGCAGGTTCGGTGGATACTTTACCGGGGTCCCGGCAAAGCTCAGTTCGATCCTGACCTGAGCCCGGCCGTGTACGGAAAACCGCTCACCTCGGAGACAAGGGTGAGTTTCAGCGCGCCCGGGAACTATCGCATCCGCGCCATCGCCACCGATGGGGCCCTGTTCTCGACCTACGACGTAGACGTGAAGGTTAGCCCGAACAATTCCGCCGAGAAAGCGCACTGACGCGGTTAGAGAGATACACTTCGTTCCGTCTGGAGGAACCATGAGGAAACTTATTTGGATTCTGGGGCTCGTCGCGATATTGCGGGCAGCCCCGGCGCGGGCGCAACTCGCCGATCCAGGAAGCGTTGGCGTGGCCATGGGACACGTGCACTTCGCGGTGCAGGATATGGACGCGGCCAAGAAGTTCTGGCTTACGGTCGGCGGCACGCCGATCAAGTTGGGTGCGAACGAAGGAGTGAAATTCCCAGGCGTATTGATCCTGATACGAAAGGCTACCGGCCCTGTGGCCGGCACTGTGGGATCAACCGTGAATCACATCGGTTTTCTGGTGCCCAATGTGGAGGCAGCGAGGGCAAGGTGGAAGACCGCAGGGCTGATCATGGAACCTCCCAATCCCGCGAACGCAAAGCAAATCTATCTGCACTCACCGGACGACCTCGTGAGGGTCGAGATTCTGGAAGACGCCATGCAGACGGTACCCATCAAGTTTCACCATGTCCACTTCTTCGTGGCCGATGCGGGGGGCACGAACTCCGTGTTGGCCATGCAGGCCTGGTATGCCAAGACCTTCGGCGCGAAGCCCGGCAAACGCGGACAATTCGAGGCTGCCGATCTGCCGGGCGTGAATCTGACGTTTGCGAAATCTGACACGCCGACTGCGGGGACCAAAGGACGAGAGCTCGACCACATCGGTTTCGAGATCAAGGGTCTGGAAGCATTTTGCAAGAAAGCAGAAAAGGCCGGAATCAAGCTTGATATGCCCTATACTCCCCGGCCTGATCTCGGCATCGCCTTGGCGTTCATGACCGATCCGTGGGGAACGTATATTGAACTTAACGAGGGCCTGGACAAGTTGTGAACTTTGCTGGAGCTCTAACGTAGCAGCCATACCGCTTTTAGGGTGGGTGCCCATGAGTTCCACGAGCCGTAAAGAATTTACGGGAGGGACTTCGCAGTCCCTCCCGCTCGGGGTGGCGCGCCTGTGGGGGTCTGAGGAATCTACTTTTTCGCCGTGACCACCGGCACGGTGATTGACTGGCCAGCCTTGGCGAGTTCTTCTCGTTCGCTCTTGCTCAACGGAGCGAAGATTATCAACTTGCCAAGCTTGGGTGCATTCAGCGAACGAACTCTACGTTCGTTTCCCATCTTCGTGATAGTGAGGTGCGTGTCGCCTTTCTCGCTATCCGCAAACGTCGGAAACTGCGTATAGACTGTCCTGCTGCCGTCGGCCGAAGTGACCTTGGCCGCTGCCGCCGCCGAGTCCATCCGGATGAAGTACTCCCCGGCGGGAAGCAGGGCTTGCCCCCAGTGAACCTCGTAGGGAAGCGTGAATGTGCCTACGAATGTTGGTTGAGCCTTTGCCGCAACGGTGAGCACGCAAGTCGCGATCACAACGCTGAGCAGCAGCTTCAGCGCGCTCTGGTATCGAGTCCTCTGCACGGTTTCCATTGTCTTTCTCCTCTTCTTTAAATCGACCTGTTTCTCATTGGCCCATTCGAAGGCTGCATCGAGCCTTCATTCTGTAAAGCGAGAAGCCACGGCAAAGTGGCTCACAAATCTGTCGAAACGCTGCGAAGGTCATAACTCCTCGAATTCATGGAGGCCGATGCCGTAAAGCCCGTCGTTGGGGCCAATCCGCTTTACTTTCCGCTCTGAGGGGGTTAGCATCCCGGCAATCATCGGAAAAGCCCCATGGGTGGCGAAAAATGCCTCCGGCCTCGTCCTCGCAGGTCAGCAAACTACTCGTAAACTGGCGCCGGGGGGATCAGGGCGCGCGCGAAGCACTGATTCCGCTGGTCTATAACGAATTGCGCCGCTTGGCGCGCCTTCATCTCCGGCGTGAACGCCCCGACCACACGCTTCAGAGCGCGGCACTCGTTCACGAAGCCTACCTGCGCCTCATTCGTCAGGACCACCCGCAGTGGCAGAACCGCGCCCACTTTTTCGGCGTCGCGGCGCAACTGATGCGCCACATCCTGGTGGACCACGCCCGCAATCGTGCGGCCGCCAAGCGCGGGGCCGGAGCTCCACGCTTAAGCCTGGACGAAGAGGTCGCCTTGCCGCAGGCGCGAGACGTCGATATCGTGGCCCTCGATGACGCCTTGAATCAGCTCGCTGCCTTGGATCCCCAGCAGAGCCGTGTTGTGGAATTGCGATTCTTTGGCGGGCTCTCCATCGAGGAGACCTCGGTCGTGCTGGGCATCTCGCCGGCGACGGTGAAGCGGGAATGGGCGACGGCTCGCGCCTGGCTGCAGCGTGAAATGAAGAACAAGGACACGAGCGCGTGACGCCGGAACGATGGCTGCAAGTGAAAGCGGCACTAGCCGCCGCCCTGGAAAGAGCGCCTGAGGAACGGGCCGATTACCTGAATCAGGTTTGCGTCGAGGAATCCATGCGGCTCGAGGTGGAATCGTTGCTTGCCGCTCACCAGGAAGCGGGCACTAGTTTCCTCGAGTTTCCTGACAGCGAGGCCGAAGTCTTGGCGATTGGCACGAAGCTCGGACCATACGAAATCCTGTCGCTGCTCGGCGAGGGAGGGATGGGAACGGTCTACAAGGCTCGAGACAGCCGGCTGGACCGTTTTGTGGCCATTAAGCTATTGCGAGCGGACCTCGCCGATCGCCCGGAATTGCGCGAGCGGTTCATACGGGAGGCGCGCACCGTTGCCAGTCTGAACCATCCGCATATCTGCACGCTACATGACATTGGCCATCAGGGCGATTCGGATTTCCTCGTCATGGAATATTTGGAAGGCGAGACGCTGGCTGAGCGGCTCGAGAGAGGGCCTCTGCCGCTGGATGAGGTTTTGCGGTATGCCACTGAAATTGCTGACGCGCTGGACAAAGCCCATTCGAAGGGTGTGACGCACCGGGACCTGAAGCCGGGCAACATTATGTTGACGGGTACGGGTTCGAAGCTTCTCGATTTCGGGCTGGCGAAGCTCCGGCGGGATAACAGCGCGCTGGCGCTCCTCTCTGGAGTTCCAACACCTACGGATACCATCAGCGCTCCCGGCGCCGTAATTGGCACCCTCTCGTACATGGCTCCCGAGCAGTTGGAGGGTCGCGAGGTGTCTGCTCGCACAGACATCTTTGCCTTCGGGACCGTTGTGCACGAAATGATCACGGGGAAGAAAGCGTTCGCTGGCCAGAGCGGAGCCAGCGTCATCGCGGCCATTCTGAAGGAAAAACCAACTCCTCTTAGTCAGAGCAACCCGCGAGTGCCGGCGGAACTCGAGCGGATTGTGGCAAAGATGCTGGCGAAGGATCCCGATGATCGCTATGAATCGGTCGCTGACATACTGGTCGACCTTCGTGCAGTCCAAGACTCCCGGGGAGAATCTTCCCGTTTCGATGCTATTCGGCGGACGCTGCTCAGGCGAGTGGTGCCTGCGGTCGGAGGAGTCGCGATCGCGGCGGCGGTAGTTTTGACTTTCCTCTCTCCTCAGACCCGAGAGCGCTTCGGAAGTTGGTTTAGAGCCGCGCCCCTCCCCCATAATAAACTGGTAGCTGTCTTGCCCTTTACCCTCACGACTGGTGATGCGAAAGAAAAACCCTTCAGCGACGGTTTGACCGAGACCTTAACAACCAAGCTCACGCAATTAACCATCGATCCTACATTACAAGTGGTGCCCGCTCCGGAGGTTCGTGCCAGAAATCCGAGCACGATAGACGATATTCGCAAGGAGTTTGGCGCGACACTAGTGGTCGAAGGTAATCTGCAACGTTCCGGGGATCGAGTACGGATCAACATCGCCCTCGTTGATGCCGGAACGCACCGCCAAATCCGAGCCGAGAGCTTGACCATTTCCGCCTCTGATCCCTTTGCCCTTCAAGACCAAGTTGTTAATGCAACCATCGGGATGCTGCAACTGGAGGTGCAACCCGGGCAGCGCGGGGCCTTAGAGGCGCACGGCACCGAGACCGCCAGCGCCTATGACTTCTATTTGCAGGGCGTGGGCTATTTGCAGGATTACGATAAGAAAGAGAATATCGAGAACGCCGTTAAAGTTTTTGACACCGCGCTCGACTTGGATCCCCAGTATGCGGGGGCCTATGCTGGCCGCGGTGAGACCTATTGGAAAATGTACGAGAGCGGTAAAGACCCTCAATGGATCGAAAGCAGCCGCCGTGATTGTGAGCATTCATTGGCTCTCAATAAGCAGCTGCCAGCCGCGCACGTCTGCCTTGGGACTGTCTACAAGGGAACCGGCCATTACGAGGAAGCCGTCGCGCAGTTTGAGAGCGCGGTCGCGAGCGAACCAACCAACGACGACGCTTACAGAGGCCTTGCAGATGCGTACGAGAGTTTGGGCAAATTAGCGGAGGCGGAACAAACCTATCGTCGGGCAATCGAGCTGCGGCCGCATTACTGGGCCGGCTACAGCTGGCTAGGAGTTTTCTACTATAACCATGCTAGGTATGCCGATGCAGCGTCGATGTTTTCCCAAGTCATCGCACTCACCCCCGACAGTATCCGGGGTTACTACAATTTGGGCGCCACGTACAATTCGCAGGGTCGCTATGCCGACGCGATTGGGATGCTCCAACACTCGATTGCCATAAGACCCACGGCAACTGCTTACACCAACCTTGGCAACGCCTACTTCTTTCTCCGCCGCTACGCCGAGGCTGCGGGGGCTTATGAAGAAGCTGTGAAGCTCAGGCAGACCGATTATGTCCTGTGGTGGAACCTCGGAGACGGTTATTACTGGGCGCCAGGAAAGCGCGCTCAGGCTGCCGAGGCTTATCGGCAGGCAATTGCGCTGGCGCTGAAGGGCGTACCGCTGGATCCAAGGGACGCGTACAGACTCGGCGTCTTGGCATATTGCCATGCCATGCTCGCAGAGCGAAAGCCGGCTTTGGATTACTTGCAGAGGGGGCTTAAGCTGGCCTCGCAGGATTCCGAGATGCGTTTTAAGGCCGCGTTGGTGTATAACCAGTTTGCCGAGACCAGCGTCGCATTGAACTGGCTGAGAAGCGCAGTCGCCTCGGGGCTTTCGATCACCGTCGTACGTGACACACCGAATTTCGATTCTTTGCGGTCGGACCCCCGGTTCCAAGAGTTAATTCAGGCCAAATGAAATCCGAAGAGGAGGAGGTATGGCGACAACCGTGCCAGTATTGTCACCGAGAAAAGTAGTGACCATTCACGTCGATCAAAAGGGTGAAGTCCAGCGGGTCGATCCCGATCGTTTTCGTCATCTCCAAGGGCAACCAGGAAGAGGTGCTCTGGCAGTCCAGCAATCCGGATTTCTATTTCACTGTGGACTTCGGACAGGACTCTCCTTTCGAATACACCCAATTCAGCAGCGACCAGCCCGTTTCCGGCTTGGTGCGGCGGGAAGTCCTCGCAGACCCAGGCAAGTATTATAAGTATACGGTGAGGTCGGGCGGCAAAAGTCTCGATCCCGGCGGCGTCGTAGACCGGTAGAGGCCAGGGCTCACCGCTCGCGGATTCCTTCTCTACTGTCGCACGCTGACCGTTGGGGACGTTGTTGAGGTCCGCGCTGGCAAACCGCGCATCGTGCTCGGAAATCGTTGTTGCACTGCGGTCAGCTCGGCGAAGGTACCCTCTCTGAGTCCGAAGCGTCGTCGGCTCGCCTGATATTTTGTGGCGGCACATTTGCGGCGGTGTGGGGCGCACTCATATCCGAATAACGGCCACGGCTTATTCTGCATCGCCATTGACACACCGTCAGTTAAAGGCGTATACCGAAACAAATCCATCTGGGGGGATTCCGATGGCAGATCACGAGATAGAGAACCCCGACACTTCGGGTGCACTTCTTGTTTCACGGCGCGACCTCATCAAGAGCGTCATCGCGGCAGGCGCAGTGTCTTCAGCGAGCTATCTGTTTCGTGCATCGACCATGTGGTCCCAGGCGTCCGCCCCTGGATCCGTGGAGCGCCTGGTTACGCTGACGGTCAATGGCCAGCAGCGACGCGTCGACGTAATGAAGCAAGAGACTTTGGCGACGACCCTGCGCTACAAGCTGGGCCTGACCGGCACGAAGATCGGATGTGATCGCTCGGAATGCGGCGCTTGCACCGTGCTGATCGATGATGTGCCGCATTACTCTTGTTCGATCCTGACGCACACCGTGCGGGGAAGAAATATCGTCACGATTGAAGGGCTAGCCAGTGCGGACGGCAAGCTGCACCCGGTGCAGCAGGGCGTCATCGACGAACAAGGTTTCCAGTGCGCGTTTTGCATGTCGGGTTTCTTGATGGCGACGGTGGGCTATTTGAAGACGAATCCGAACCCAACCCGAGCGGAACTGGCGCATGGGATTTCCGGTAACCTATGCCGTTGCCAGGATTACGACAAGATTCTGAATGCAATGATGCGCGGTGCGGAGAATTTAAGGAGGTCGAGCCATGTCTGACCCAACTACCAAAGCGAACGGGACGCATCCTCCTTACAAACTGATCGGGAAGAACTACACCACGCCCGACCTCCTCGCGAAGGTGACGGGCCGATCGAAGTACGCTGAAGATTACCGGGCGGACGGCATGCTCTTCTGCAAACTGCTGCTGAGCCCGATGCCGCACGCCCGCGTGAGAAAGATCGACGCGAGCGCAGCGCTGGCGATGCCCGGCGTCAAAGCGATCCTCACCGCCGACGAACTGCCGCCGCCGGCCGACAGCATCAACGATAACGGCACCGTAATCCTGGCAAATAAGCGAGGAGATCGCGGGCTCACCATGGAGCCCCTGTTCCAAGGCGATCCCATTCTCGCCGTCGCGGCCGTGGACGAGGTGACCGCTGCCGACGCGATCGAGAAGATTCGCCTGGATCTCGAGCCGCTGCCATTTGTGGTGGATCCGCTGGTAAGCCTGCGGCCAAATGGCCCGAGCGCGAGAACGGATGGGAACGTCTGGGTCCGGGGCCCTCAACCGCCTCCTACACCCGGCCGGCCGCCCGCCATAGTCCCCCCCGAAGTCGCGGTTCTCAAGTGGACTGAGGCAGATTTCGCGGAAGCCAAGGAAGGCCGCCTGCCAATGGGTAAGCCAACCGACGAATGGACGGTTGGCGATCTCGAAGCTGGATTCAAGAACGCGGCCCTGGTCATGGACGAGACTTTCGTTACGCCCAACTCGAGCCACCAGTGCCTGGAAACTCGCACTGCCATGGCCTACTGGCAGAATGGCAAGGTCTTCGTTCACAGCGGGGCGCAGAGCACTGCTCAGGCTGTGCCCGCCATCGCGCGATGGCTGGGCATCGATCCGGACAACGTCGTTTTCATCAGCGAATATACAGGCGGTGGATTTGGCAGCAAGATCACGGGGGCAATCTCGCTGATTATTCCATGTCTTCTCGCCAAGAAGACGGGAATGCCCGTCATGATGCGCATCAGCCGCGAGGAAGAAAATTTCATCGGCCGCGGGCGTCCGGGCTTCCACGGCCGTATGAAAGTCGGCTTTTCTAAAGAAGGCAGGATCACCGCTCTCGATATGTTTGTGATCTGCGATAACGGTCCGTACGATCAGGTGGGAGATGCCGCCTCGTCCGGCCGTATTGTTTCGCTGCTGTATCAGCCGCAGGCGATGCGCTGGCGCGCGGTCACTGTCCTCACAAACACACCGCCGCGCAGTGCCCAGAGTTCGCCCGGCGGCATGCAGGGAATAACGCTGATGGAGCCGCTGCTGGCGAAGGCTGCGCGCAAGCTCGGGATCGATCAAGTTACGATCCGGCATATCAACGCGCCCGAGGGCAAGGCGAAATTCGGACCGCTGGTCGCAGGCAAGCAACAATATGCTACGAGCGCGTTTCTCAAGGAAGCGCTCGACCGCGGCTCCGAAATGTTCAAGTGGGAGGAAAGGAAAAATCTCCCCAAGCGAAGCGGAACGAAGGCGCGCGGGGTCGGCGTATCGAGCAGCTGCTATGTCGGCGGCTCGATCGGGTTCGATGGGCTTTTCATCATCAAGCCCGACGGCCGGCTCTATATCCAGTCGGGAATCGGGAATCTCGGAACGGAGTCGGTCCACGACGTCCACCGTGTGGTTGCGGAACTGGTCGGCGTGCCTTGGGAGAAATGCGAGATCACTTGGGGCAATTCCGCCAAGAACCTGCCGTGGGCTTGTCCCTCGGGCGGCAGCCAAACGACCCATGCTATGACGCGCGCGGCGCATGCCGTGGCGATGGACGCCAGGAACAAGCTGCAGCAGATTGCGGCGAAGGACCTGGGCGGCAAACCCGAGGATTACGAAGTGGCCAATGAGCGCGTCTTCCGCAGAGGCGGCGGTTCGGGAATGAGTTTGGCTCAGGCGGCCAAGCGAGCGATCCAGCTCGGAGGCATCTACGACGGGCACGAGCTACCAAAGGAAATCAACAAATTTACCGTGGCGTCGGCCAATGCGCTGGCCGGGCAGGGTCTGATGGCGGTAGCCAAGGATAATTACCCGCGCGACGGCGTCACGCATTCCTATGTCGCCACGTTTGCGGAAGTCGAGGTTGACTTGGAGACCGGTCAGTATCGTATCGTCGATTTCCTTGCTTACGCCGACGTCGGCACAGTCATTCACCCGAACGCCTTAGGCGGCCAGATTCTGGGACGCTCGATACTGGGCATCGGCCATGCGATCGGCCAGAAATGGGTTTATGACCAGCACTACGGCTTACCGGTGGCCAAGCGATTCCACCACACGAAGCCTCCGACGATTCTGGATGTACCGCAAAAGATGCAATGGGCGGCCGTCGGCATTCCGGATCCGGAAACCCCGATCGGCGCCCGCGGTATCGGCGAGCCACCCGTCGGCGGCGGTTGCGCGGCAATCTTGAATGCATTATCAGACGCGGTCGGCGATGAAGTCTTCCAGCGCGCGCCGGTGAATGCTGACACGATTCTGGCGTCGCTTGAAGCGGGCCGCCCGATGCAAGAGCCTTTGACAGCGCACATTTGAGTCGAACCCTCATTGCCCTGGAATAGAGAGCAGCGGAGAGAGCGCAGGAGGACGGAAACATGGCCGTGATACGTGATGTGATGCCGGCGTTCGAACTCTTTCAACCCGCGACAATCGACGACACGATGCGATTGCTCGGCCAATACCGCGAAGATGCCTGGGTGATGGCGGGCGGCCTTGACACATTCGATTGGCTGAAAGATCGCATCAAGCGGCCCAAAGTTGTGGTCGACTTGAGCCAAGTGAAAGAACTGAGCGGAATCCGCGAGGCCAACGGTGGCCTGGAGATCGGCGCTACGACCACGTTGACTGAGGTAGTCCGCCACCCCATCATCCGCGAGAAGTACAGCATCCTGTCAACGGGAGCCGAAGCGGCGGCCTCGCCGCAGATCCGCAATCAGGGCACGATTGGAGGCAACGTATCGCAAGATACGCGCTGCTGGTATTACCGCGCCGGCTGGCCCTGCTATCGCGCAGGAGGAAACACTTGCTTTGCGGATACGCCGACGGCGATCAATCGCGAACACGCGATCCTGGATGCCGATCGCTGCGTTGCAGTCAACCCGTCTGACTCGGCGCCCGCGCTGATTGCCTTGGACGCCAAATTCGTGATCCACACGCCGAAAGGTGAGCGTGTGGTGAACGCCGAAGACTACTTTATCGGCCCTGGAACCGACATCACTCGGATGAACATCCTGCGGCCCGGCGATCTCCTGACCGCCATTCGTCTGCCGGCGGACTGGGCGAGTACAAAGTTCTACTTCGAGAAGGTGCGGGACCGGAATGTGTGGGATTTTCCGCTGATGAACGTGGCTTCGGCCATGGTGGTCACGGACGGCAAAATCGAGCGCATCCGGCTCGCGGTGAACGCCGCGGCTGCTCACCCGTTGCGCCTTGTGGCCGTGGAAGACGCCGTTCGCGGGAAGGCGCCGGACGCGACCACGGGAGAGATGGCCGGACGATTAGCTGTGCAGGGGGCGCGTCCTTTGCGGTTCAATGGCTACAAGATTCCGCTGATGAGAAATCTCATCAAGCGCGCGATTAGCGGTGTGGAGCAACCATCATGGGCCTAGTACAGTGGGCGACAAGTCCTTGGGGTAGGGAAGTTCCCATCCACATTGCATTTGGTCTTTTGTGGGTGACAATAATTGCGGGCGTCCTCTTTCTGATCGCTCACGCCCTGTACATCAGCTACTGGGTGAAATCCGCGAAGTCGCATTCGGGCGCAACGATGGGCACTGCCCAAATAGCCGGTATTCCCGAACGCGTCCCGCGGCATTCGTTTGGCGCCCGGCTGTTCCATGCAGTGATGGCGCTATCCATGTTGACGCTGCTGTTTACGGCGTTCCTGCCCAAGATGGGCGTCAGGTTTGCGTGGGTGACCTACCATTGGATCGCGGGCATCGTCCTCACGGTGTCTGTGATTTACCACCTTTTCCATGCAACGTTTTGGCTCGATTTTTGGTCCATCTGGCCCGATCGCACGGATATTGAGGATGCTTCAAGAAGGGTGCGGCGCGCGCTGGGGATGGCGGCTCCTGAGCCGAGGGGGTTCGGCAAGTATCCGCTGGAAAATAAGCTTTACCATCTCGCCATCCTTTGTGCCGGACTCGCCGCCATCGGAACGGGCCTCCTGATGATGAGCCGCGTGCAGACGCCTTTGTTCACGCGGAATCCTTATCTGTTTGGCTTCAGTGACATGACATGGGGATGGATGTACGTTCTGCACGGTCTCTCCGGCATTGCGCTGGTGGGGCTTGATCATGGCCCACATATATTTCGCGGTCAGGCCGGAGAAGCTCTTCATCACAAAATCGATGATTTTTGGCTGGATGAGCCGCGAGAAGTACCTGGAACATTACGATCCGCAGCGCTGGGTGATAGAGAAGCGAGCGCCCGAGCCAGGGACGTCAGGAGGATCGAAGTCCAGGGTTCCTGCCTAGATGCCCGAGGACATAATCGCCCGCTGCAACGCCATCGAAGAATGCTACGAATACATGCTCGCCTACGCCGGCCAGGGACTGGGTGGCGTAGAGGGTAGCGCCTCGAGTGGGCAGGTACGTGATTACCTGCAGCGCGCCGCTAATGCTGTTTCAGGAATTGGGGAGGCCTATGCGGCAGCGATAACACAAGATCACATGGATCTCGAAGAACCTTCCCGCGCATTCCTCTCCGTGCTGGAGAGAGACGCCAGCGATTCGCTTGCCGCCATCCAGCTTGTCCTGGCTCAGACCCGCCATCAGCTCTCAGCTGATCGATAACCTGAATGCTTCGATCCACCTTCGAGCGCTGCTCACCGATCTCTTTCTTATTGACGAGATTCTGAAGCCGCAGCGCGTGCGCGAGAAACCCGCGGCCATTGAATAGCAAGGTGGGCGTATATCCGCACGATGAAGGGCAGGTTCATCGTCCCGTGGGCTCGCAAATCCCGGCGAAACATCCGATCGACGCGGGGGACTCCCGATTTATCGTCTTGACACGCGATCAGTGAGTGGATTATACCGCCATCAATCTAGTCTCTAGGGGATACATGTTCCCAAAGAATGTGGATCGTCGCTTCTCTAAGCCGAGTTGTTTGTGCATTGCTGTGAGCATGGCTTTCTTTGGAGCCGTCGGGGCGCAATTCCTCTGCGCTCAGGAAGCTCAAACGGGCGCTCGCCAGAATCCTTCTCCTAACAATGCCAGGCAAGAGCGGAACTCCAATTCCGGAGAGGTCCACATTCTGCCCGTGCAAGGCAATATCTTCATGCTCGTAGGCGCCGGCGGCAACATCACGGTGCAGGCGGGCGAAGACGGCATCCTGCTGGTGGACACTGGGCTGGCAGCCATGAGCGATAAGGTGCTGGAAGCGATTCGGCCTTTATCGAAAAGGCCTCTCGTCTACATCGTCAACTCGGACGACCGAGGCGACCATATCGGAGGAAATGAAAATATCGCGAAGACCGGTAGGCCCGTGCCCACCGATTCGCAGCGATATGCCGTCGCCGAGCGAGTCGCTGCGTCCCACGCTTACATCATTGCGTATCAAACTGTGCTGGACAGGATGAGCGCGCCCACCGGGCAGGTAGCTGCGATTCCCGAAGGGGCGTGGCCAAACGACACGTACTCAGTCCCGCAGAAAAATCTCTATTTCAATGGCGAAGGTGTGGAGATCTTTCATCAGACCGCAAACACAGACGGCAATAGCTTCGTATTCTTTCGCCGCTCTGATGTGGTCAGCGCCGGCGATATTTTTGATCCCACGGAATACCCCATCATCGACTTGAAGAGCGGTGGGAGTCTCCAGGGAGTGATCGAGGGACTGAACCGCCTCAAGCAGATCGTGATCCCCGCCGACCACCAGGAAGGCGGCACGATGATCATCCCCGGGCATGGAAGATTGAGTGATGGTGCGGATCTGGCTGTGTACCAGCAAATGGTGACCATCGTTCGAGACCGCCTGCAGGAGATGATTAAAACAGGCATGACTCTCGAGCAGGTGAAGGCTGCGCGGCCAACAAAAGATTATGATCCGATCTATGGCAGCACTACCGGGAACTGGACAACCGACATGTTTATCGAGGCAGCTTACAAGAGTCTGAGCGCTAAAAAAGAGACTACGCAGAGCCAGGGGGCGAACTAGGGGACTTGGAGCAGCCGTTCTAAGCTCATGACCAGGAATTCTGACGCGCACCAGGAGAGAGTCATGAAACGCACATTGGCGATCTTGTTGGGAATCGTAACGCTTCTGACCGTAGGCAGCACTCAAACCTCGGCTCATCATGCTTTCTATTCGGTGTACGACCGCGACAAAGTTGTAAAGATCGAAGGAACTCTAAAAGAGTTCATATGGCGCAATCCGCATTCTTTCGTTCGGGTGGATGCCCCGGACGAAAAGGGAGAAGTGCAGAGCTGGATGATTGAATGGGCCGCGCCCGCGCAGTTGACCGAGAAGGGCTTGAGCAGCACCACGCTGCGGCCGGGCGATAAGATCGTCGTTACGGGCCACCCGAATCGCATTGCTGAAAACCATAGAATGCAGCTGATGAAGGTGGAGCGCCCGTCGGACGGATTCAAGTGGGAAGGTAACATTCAATAAAACCGTTGTCGTTGCCTGAGACACGAAAATGAAAACGTATTGCCGAAGCGCGCTGGTGCGAGTTGGTCGAATATTTATATTTGTCGCACCCTTGGCGCTGGTACTTACACCTCACGCGAGCGCTCAGGGCGTCGGTGCTCGGGGCCAGGCCGGCACCCAGAACCCGGCCACCAGAGCGCCGCGCACGGCTGCCCCGAAGGATCTGACGGGATATTGGGAATCGATTGTGACCGAGTATTGGCGCTACCGCATGGTTGTGCCGGATAAAAGCGACTACGTGATTACTCCACTCAACGCCGAGGGTCGTAAAGTCGCGGATACCTGGGATCCTGCCAAAGATAAAGCCGACGGCAATGAATGCAAAGGCTATGGTGCTGCTGCCATCATGCAAGTTCCGGGCCGGGTGCACGTCTATTGGCAAGACGACAGCACGCTGCGTATCGATACGGACTCCGGTACTCAGACTCGTCTATTGCATTTCGGCGGCTCAGCCCCGGCGAACATGGCACCCGAGTGGCAAGGTTACTCCGTGGCATCTTGGGAGGGAATGAGGCCCGATTCCCAGCGTGCCGGCGGTGGTGGACCAATTCGCGACCCTAACGCCGGCGGGGCTCAAGGGGCCGTGGCGGCCGCCGCGGCGAGAGAGGTGGCCGCAGCCATCCCAGGTTATCTCAAGGTAGTCACCACCCAATTGCGCCCCGGCTATCTGCGTAAGAATGGCGTTCCTTACAGTGGCAACGCGACCGTGGAAGAGTACTTCGATCGTTTTACGGACCCGTACAGTAATGAGACTTGGCTGGTGGTAACGACGGTGGTGACCGATCCCCAATATCTCACGGAGCCTTCCATCACTCATGCGCATTTCAAGAAGATTCCAGACGGTTCCGGATGGGATCCCACGCCATGCCGGGCCGACGAAGCCCGCTGATTTCCTTGGCGGGTTTATCAGGTCTCGGCTTTTCGCATTGAGGTGAACGGATGAGACTCGCGAAGATGAGCCAGTGGAGGCTAAAGGGCTTCTGGTTTGGGATCTTCCTGCTGATGGTCTTGCCAGGTCGATCGCTCTGGGCCCAGGTCGACTTTACCGGCGAGTGGTCGCCCCGGATTTACAACGACGGGAGGGACGTTGGCGACTACACGGGGATTCCACTCAATGAAGCAGGGCGGTTGAGAGCCGAGAGTTGGCATCCGGAGCAGTTTGACCTGCCGGAAAATATCTGTAGACCGCACTCGTTCGATATTGGCTTACGCGTGGCCCCTGCGCAACTCTACATTTCAACTGAACTGGACAATGCCACGCAGCAGATTGTTGATTATCACTTCCACGCGTACTGGTCCGATTTCAGGGTTTGGATGGATGGCCGTGCACACCCGCCGGATTACGCGGCTCACAAATTCTCGGGGTTTTCGACAGGGAAATGGGAAGGCAGCACACTGGTGTTCACAACCGACCACCTCAAAGAAGGGTTTATTACTCGTGTGGGGGTGCCACTGAGCGAGAAAACCACCGTGACGACTCGCGTCACTCGGTTTGGGAATTATTTGACGATGGTTTTCATCATCAACGATCCCGACTATCTGACAGAGCCTTACGTTCGCGAGTCCAGTTGGGTCTACGATCCGCAGCAGGTGATCCCCGCGTTCCCGTGCGAACCCTCTCCGGAGGGCACCATAATACCCGCTGGAGAAGTGCCCAGCTATCTGCCTGGAAAGAACGACATTCTTACGGACTTTGCAAAGGAATACGGGATACCTCCCGAGGCTGCGCTGGGCGGTGCGGAAACGACGCACCCTGCTTACATCAAGAAAATGAAGACCATGAAGACCTTGCCCCGCACCACGACCAAACACTACGAGCGGCAGGGCTAATCCTGGCGATTTCGTTCCGCGATTGTAGTCTGAAATCCTCTAGTCGCTCGTTCGGAGTAACCGGAAACCGAAAACGATGAGACCGAAGCTTCGGGGCGTAATCCTGCCCTGTTACGGAACAGGTTCCCCACCCTGGCCAAAAACTGTCCTTTGGGACGTTCCAATTTGCCCGGTGTGACAGTTAGACTCTCCACACATATAAGGCAACTCTCTTTCGCGATCTGAAAGTGCGCGTCCCTATTTGAAGTTCTCAGCCCCGGGGACACGGATTTACGATTCGACGAACGGAATGCCATTCCTTGTCTTTTCGGGGCAAGTTTTCTTCACGAAAGGAAGCCCATGCTCCGAAGATTTGGGGTCGCAGCGTCGCTCGTCGGCCTTCTTGCACTGATCCTGAGCCTCCAGGTCGGCCACACGCAAACGG
The DNA here is from genome assembly GCA_963761945.1 of uncultured Acidobacteriota bacterium. Taxonomy (GTDB): domain Bacteria; phylum Acidobacteriota; class Terriglobia; order Acidiferrales; family UBA7541; genus Palsa-189. The sequence goes on from CAVXIM010000008.1 coordinate 358,869, forward strand.
TCGGCTCGCGCCCGCTCATCACGCAGGGCGTTGATGAAAGAAATTTGTTTGCTCTTCGGGGGAACACCCGCCCCGAAGCAACCCCAGACAACGATCGCGGACGTGTGGACGATGACCTTCCGATGACGCACATGCTGCTTCAGTTGCGTCGTCCTCCGGAACAAGAGACAGCACTCGAGCAATTCCTTGCCGGTGTCCAAAACTCTGCCTCCCCTAACTTCCACAAATGGTTGACGCCGCAGCAGTTCGGGCAAGACTTTGGAGTCGCGCAGCAAGACCTCGATGTCATCACACGATGGCTTCGTTCCCAAGGGTTCACGGTGAATTCGATCTATCCCAACCGAATGCTGATCGATTTTTCAGGCACTGCGAGGAGCGTGCGGGAAGGCTTTCACACCGAAATCCATAGATTCCAAGTTGGTGGCAACGGACATATCGCCAATATAAGCGACCCGCGGATCCCCGCCGCGCTCGCCCCGGTAATCGTGGGCGTCGTTTCCCTGAATGACTTCAAGCCGCACGCGCTGCATAAAATGCGCAAGCCGGGCGGCAGTTTCACCTTCCCTGATGCACTGGGTTTCGCGACTTACGCCATGGTGCCCGCGGACCTGGCAACGATTTATAATTTGAATCCCCTCTTCAGCGCCGGAATCTCGGGCCAAGGCCAGACAATCGCATTGATCGAAGATACGAATGTGTTCAGAACCTCGGACTGGACGACATTCCGTTCGAAATTTGGCCTCTCCTCGTATTCCTCGGGATCGTTTTTGACCACGCATCCCGCGCCCTTGAGCGGTCCGAATAATTGCGCCAATCCGGGAGTTGTTGCTCCGAATGATGCCGAAGCAATCCTCGACGCAGAGTGGGCCAGCGCCGCCGCGCCTAGCGCTGCGATTCTGATGGTTTCGTGCGCGGATACGACTACCACTTTTGGCGGTTTGATCGCCTTGCAAAATTTGATCGATGCTAATACCCCGCCGCCAGCCTTGGTAAGCATCAGCTACGGTCAATGCGAATCAGAAAACGGGGCGCCGGCTAACGCGGCATACAACTCCACTTATCAGCAAGCGGTCGCGGAGGGAGTTTCCATTTTTGTGGCTGCGGGCGATAGCGGGGCAGCAGGCTGCGACGATAACGCCACGCAAGCAACTCACGGCATTGGCGTCAACGCCTTTGCGTCCACCCCGTATAACGTCGCAGTGGGCGGGACCGATTTCAGCGATACCTACTCCGGCAACAACGCCATCTATTGGAGCTCGACTAACCGACAAACGTTTGGCTCGGCTTTGTCGTACATTCCAGAGATCCCGTGGAACGACTCTTGCGCCGGCATGCTGCTTTCCAATTATCTTACGGGATCAGGAATAACTTACGGCGCGAACGGCTTTTGCAACAGCCTCTACGGCGGATTCTTTCTGACGACGGTCGCCGGTGGCGGTGGCCCCAGTGCTTGTGCGACCGGGTCGCCTTCGGCTACGGGCGTCGTCGGTGGCACATGTCAGGGCTGGCCCAAGCCGTCATGGCAATCTGCGCTCAGCAATTTTGGCAATCCCAGTGATGGCGTGCGGGATACTCCGGACGTGTCGCTGTTCGCCGCGGACGGTCTCTGGGGTCACTATTACGTATTCTGCTGGTCCGATACGAGAAATGGTGGGGCTTCGTGCAGCAATGCTCCCAAAAATTGGTCCGGTGCGGGTGGAACTTCCTTTTCTTCGCCCATCATGGCCGGGATCCAGGCGCTCGTAAACCAGAAGGCGGGGCAACGCCAGGGCAATCCCAACCCCATGTACTATGAGTTGGCCGCCGCCGAGTACAACTTGGGTGGCAGTTCCTGCAACTCGGCAGAGGGCAATGGTGTCGCAGGCACTTGCATCTTCTACGACATCGCTCAAGGCGACATGGACGTAAACTGTACAGGCCGCAACAATTGCTACCTGCCTTCCGGGACGGAAGGCGTGCTTTCTACACAGGACAATTCGTATAAACCATCCTACGCCAGCACAACTGGTTGGGACTTTGCCACCGGGATCGGCAGCGTTAATGCGGCAAATCTGGTCAACAACTGGCCGGCATCATCAGTTCCACCAGCGCTAATGATCACCAAAACGCATACGGGGAATTTCGCGCAAGGGCAGCAACATGCGACCTATGCCGTCACTGTGTCCAACGCAGCGAATGCAGGGCCGACAAATGGAATCGTGAGCGTGACGGAGACCCTGCCTTCGGGACTGACGCTGGCGTCGATGGCGGGAACAGGGTGGAGTTGTACTTCGATCAGTTGCACGCGCAGCGACATACTGCTTGGCGGCGCGAGCTATCCAGCCATTACCGTCACGGTGAATGTTACCGCCAATGCGAGCTCGCCGCAGGTCAACCAGATAAGCGTCTCCGGCGGCGGATCGGCGTATGCTGCCGCGGCCGACTCGACCACCATCATTGCACCTCCAGTTGCTCCTACTGGGCTAACAGCTAAAGCTGGCAATGCGCAGGTGAGCTTGTCATGGAATTCCTCGGCCGGAGCCAGTAGCTATAACGTTCTGCGCTCCACCACGAGCACTGGATCGTACGCGAAGATCGCCACTGGTTTGACGGCGACGACCTATACCGACACAGGCGTGACCAACGGTACGACGTACTACTACGTAGTTCAGGCGGTCAACGCGGCAGGCAGCAGCGGCAATTCCAGTCCGGTTTCTGGGACGCCGGTGGCGGTTATATCCAACGGCTATGCCTATCGGCGCGCGATTACTATCGATCACACCAAGGTTCCCAACACCGATCAGTTGAATTTCCCGGTGTTGATCTCGGGCACCTATTCCTACCTGGCCACCGCCGCCAATGGCGGCTGTGTGACCAATAGCAACGGCTACGACATCGTGTTCACGTCGGATGCCGCCGGCAGCAGTCCGCTGCCCTACGAGCGGGAGATGTACACCGCTTCGACTGGCACGGTCGCGTTCTGGGTACAGGTACCGGATCTATCGCACACCAGCGATACGGTCATTTACATGTTCTATGGCAACTCCGCGGTGAGCAGCGACCAGAGCAACCGAACCGGCACGTGGGACAGCGCTTTCAAAGCGGTCTGGCATCTGCCCAACGGAACGATTCTATCCGGGGCGGACTCCACCTCCAACGCGGTGAACGGGAGCAACGCGGGCCTGAGCGCGACGGCGGGATTGATTGACGGTGCAGCCTCGGGAGATGGCGGAGCGGGTCATCAGATCAATAGCGCCAACAATCCCTACCCGAGCAGCACGTTCAGCAGCAGCGGCCTAACGCTTTCGGCCTGGGTCAAGCCGGTTTCAATTGCCTCGACCAGCCAGATTATTTCACTGGAAGGGGCCTACATTATCGATGTGACTTCGGGAAACGCGGGCTTTGAAATCAACGGAACGGGAAGCGATCTGGTTTCGGCGGCTTCGGTGGCTGCCGGCAGCTGGACTCACATCGTGGGGACCTCGGACAGTTCGGGGAACCTGAAGCTGTATGTGAATGGCGTGTTGGACAGCAGCGCATCGCAAACGTTTCTTCAATCTGGATTCGCTGAGCAGGCCCTACTCTTTAGGAGGGCATCCGGTAATGTCGGGTTATAACTTCAACGGGATCATCGATGAAGCGCGGATCTCTAATGTGGCGCGCTCGGCCGACTGGATTGCCACCGAGTACGCCAATCAGAGCGGCTCTACCACCTTCTACACCGTTGGTGCTGCCGCCACGTCGGGAGGCGCACCACCAGCGCCGAGTGGGCTTACGGCCACCGCGGGTAATGGCCAGGTGACTCTATCGTGGAATTCCTCAAGTGGGGCGACCAGCTACAACGTTTTGCGCTCCACCACTAGCGGCGCGTCCTACATTTCGATTGCGACAGGTGTGGCAAACACAAGCTATGCCGACACGGGCCTGACCAACGGCACGGCCTACTATTATGTGGTCCAGGCGGTCAGCGCGGCAGGCACAAGCGGCAACTCAAATCAGGCTTACGCCACCCCAACAGCGGGCTTCCCGAATAAATATGGCTATCGGCGCGCGATTACTATCGATCACACCAAGGTTCCCAACACCGATCAGTTGAATTTCCCGGTGTTGATCTCGGGCACCTATTCCTACCTGGCCACCGCCGCCAATGGCGGCTGTGTGACCAATAGCAACGGCTACGACATCGTGTTCACGTCGGATGCCGCCGGCAGCAGTCCGCTGCCCTACGAGCGGGAGATGTACACCGCTTCGACTGGCACGGTCGCGTTCTGGGTACAGGTGCCGGATCTATCGCACACCAGCGATACGGTCATTTACATGTTCTATGGCAACTCCGCGGTGAGCAGCGACCAGAGCAACCGAACCGGCACGTGGGACAGCGCTTTCAAAGCGGTCTGGCATCTGCCCAACGGAACGGTTCTATCCGGGGCGGACTCCACCTCCAACGCGGTGAACGGGAGCAACGCGGGCCTGAGCGCGACGGCGGGATTGATTGACGGTGCAGCCTCGGGAGATGGCGGAGCGGGTCATCAGATCAATAGCGCCAACAATCCCTACCCGAGCAGCACGTTCAGCAGCAGCGGCCTAACGCTTTCGGCCTGGGTCAAGCCGGTTTCAATTGCCTCGACCAGCCAGATTATTTCACTGGAAGGGGCCTACATTATCGATGTGACTTCGGGAAACGCGGGGTTTGAAATCAACGGAACGGGAAGCGATCTGGTTTCGGCGGCTTCGGTGGCTGCCGGCAGCTGGACTCACATCGTGGGGACCTCGGACAGTTCGGGGAACCTGAAGCTGTATGTGAATGGCGTGTTGGACAGCAGCGCATCGCAAACGTTTCTTCAATCTGGATTCGCTGAGCAGGCCCTACTCTTTAGGAGGGCATCCGGTAATGTCGGGTTATAACTTCAACGGGATCATCGATGAAGCGCGGATCTCTAATGTGGCGCGCTCGGCCGACTGGATCGCCACCGAGTACGCCAATCAGAGCGGCTCTACCGCCTTCTACACCGTTGGCGCGGCCGCCACGTCGGGTCCGTAGGGAGCACGTTCGACAGATAACGGCTCAGTCGTTTCCCGCGCTCGCGCGCCGCAGGCTATTCTCTCAGGTGCGCGCAGGGGAAAGAGGACGGAAACGCGCGGTAAAGTGGCGCAGAAAAGGCGCCTCGTAGGCGATTTCAAAACCGCGTATCTGCGTACGGCGACGCCAGACCTCAAGAATCACCTCCACCACGTAATCGATGTGACTCTGGGTGTAAACGCGGCGCGGGATTGCCAGTCGCACCAGGTCCATCGTTGCGTGCTCGCCGAACATCAGTGTCCCGATCTCAACCGAGCGGATGCCTCCTTCGACATAAAGCGCCGCTGCAAGGGCTACACCCGGAAATTGCGCGGGCGGAATCTGCGGAAGGAACTCTCGTGCGTCAATGTAGATAGCGTGCCCTCCTGGCGGTTGAACAATGGGAACTCCCTCGCGTGAGATGTGCTCGCCCAGGTATGCCGTAGAAGCGATGCGATATGCCAGGTAGTCTTCGTCCAGTGCTTCGTTTAATCCCACGGCGATGGCCTCCAGATCGCGGCCGGCCAGTCCGCCATAGGTGGGAAATCCTTCGGTGAGGATCAGAAGATTTTTCTCTTGTTGTGCGAGCGAATCGTCATTCGTAGCGAGGAATCCTCCGATATTCACCAAGCCGTCTTTCTTTGCTGACATCGTGCATCCATCAGCATATGAGAACATTTCGCGCGCGATCTCGAGCGGCGTCTTCTCTGCGTAGCCCCGCTCGCGCAGCTTGATGAAGTACGCATTCTCTGCGAAGCGGCACGCATCGATATATAACGGGATGCCATAGCGGCGGCAGATCTCCTTGACCGCTCTGATGTTGTCCATGGAAACCGGCTGTCCCCCGCCCGAATTATTGGTAACCGTCAGCATCACCAAAGGCACGCGCCCACGGCCCTCGTGCTCAATCAATTCCTCGAGACGCGTAGTGTCCATATTGCCCTTGAAGGGATGGAGCAGCGACGGTTGACGCGCTTCGGGAATGGGTAGGTCGATGGCCCTGGCGCCGACAAATTCGCAATTCGCGCGCGTCGTATCGAAATGCGTGTTGTTTGGCACAATGCTGCCTTTGCGGCACATCACGGAGAACAAGATTCGCTCGGCGGCGCGTCCCTGGTGCGTTGGAATAATGTGTCGGAAACCGAAAATGTTCTGAACTGCTACGCGAAAACGCTCAAAGCTCGGTGAGCCGGCGTAGGACTCATCGCCGCGCATCATTGCGGCCCATTGTTCGGTGGACATGGCGGCTGTCCCCGAATCCGTTAGCAAGTCGATCAGAATCGCGTCGGATGAAACCAGAAACAAATTGTAGCCGGCTTGTTCGAGCAAATGCTGCCGCTGTTGTACCGTCGTTCGGCGGATTGGCTCGACACTTTTGATCCGGAATGGCTCGATGATGGTTTTAACCATTGGCTTCCTCGGTCGAACAGATCTGATGCGCGGAGTTGCGCGTTGGGGTTACCAGCACGGCATGGTCCCAGTCAAGCAGCTACGGTATTCGATAACCTTCAGAACGCTAGATCAGGGTGGCGCAACCAGGGTTTGAAAACCGGCAAACGGTTGGCGTAAGATGCCTCGAAGGCGTAATCCTGAGATCGTTCAGCAACCAACAATGGACAAGCGACCGATATGCCTCGCGGCGGTAGTTGGCGCCGTGATTTTGCTGATGGCGTGTTCCGTCAGTGCGCAGAACGGTGAATCTTTCAAGGCACGCCTCTCCACGGTGCCGGTAGACGCGACGATGCTGCCCACTGTCGCGGGTTCAGGTTCGTTGAAGGCTGTGTTGGCAGGTAACAAGCTCAGCATCTCCGGATCATTCGAAGGCTTGCGCTCGCCCGCAACTCACGCCAGCATTCACATCGGCCCACAAAAAGGCATACGGGGCCCGGCAGTTCACGATCTCACGGTTACCCAGGGAACAACTGGTAGCATCAGTGGGTCGCTCGATTTAACGCCTTCAGAAGTCGCGGACCTCAGAAACGGCCGATTCTACGTGCAAATTGATTCCGAGCGAGCCTCTGATGGAAATCTCTGGGGATGGCTATTGCGTTGAAGAGGAGCTGAAATGACCACAAAAAGAGGGCGCCTGTTTTTAGCTGCGATGTTGGCGATTGGGATTGGCGCGACCAGCGCTGCCGCACAGCAGGGCGCTGGACCGGATTCCTTTACCGCCGAGCAGGCTGCTGCCGGCCGCGCCACCTACATGGCCATGTGCGCGCCCTGCCATATGCCCGATCTCAAGGGCAGCAATGAGGCGCTGCCATTGGCCGGACTTGGATTCGTGAGTGTGTGGCGTAGCCGCACGACGCGCGACTTATTCGAGCGCATTTCGACAAGCATGCCTCCAGGCAAGGCGGGCTTGGTCCCGGAGCAGGACGTGCTTGCGATTATTGCCTTCATTCTTCAGTCCAACGGTGCGCGTCCCGGCGCTAAACCGCTGACGGCGACTGCTGCGATACCAATCGGCGAACTCGCCGGCGGCGAATTGCCTGCGGCCACAGAGCAGCAAGCTCCCGCACAGCCTCCGCGAACTGCAGGAGTTGCAAGGCCAGCCGGCGCGCCGGCAGGTCTTACGGTTGGCGGGCAAGTTAAGGACTACGTTCCTGTCACAGACGAGATGCTTCGTCGTCCTGACCCGAACGACTGGCTGATGATCCGCGGTAACTATCAGGCATGGAACCATTCAGCTCTTGCCCAGGTCACGCACGAGAACGTACATGATTTGCGTCTCGCCTGGGTGTGGTCAATGGCGGACGGTAGTGCGGCCAATGAGCCCTCTCCTTTGGTGCACAACGGTATTATTTATCTGCCGAATATAGACAATATCGTTCAGGCGCTCGATGCCCGCACCGGCGAGTTGATCTGGGAAAATCACGTCAGGCCGGCGGGATCGCAGGGTGGCGGCACAGGGGCCATGCGGAATCTTGCCATTTATCAGGACAAAGTGTTTGTCGCCACAACCGATGCCCACCTGATTGCGCTTAATGCGCGGACCGGTGAGAAAGTGTGGGATGCCGTCATAGCCGACACCGCAAAGGGCTATGGCAACAGCAGCGGTCCAGTCGTGATCAACGGCAAGATTGTGCAGGGGCTGGGTGGCTGCGACCGCTACAAGGCCAAAGACAGCGACCAAGGCTGCTTCATCACTGCCTTTGACCCCTCGAATGGAAAAGTGCTCTGGCGATTCAACACTGAGGCGCGGTCGGGCGAGCCCGGCGGAGATACCTGGGGCGACGTTCCCAACATGCTGCGAGCGGGCGGCGAGACTTGGATCACGGGAAGCTACGATCCGGAGCTGAACCTGACGTATTGGGGCGTGGCACAAGCAAAGCCCTGGGTGCAAGCGAGCCGCGGCACAGGAGCGGCGGCAGCACTCTACTCCAGTGCGACGCTGGCGCTGCGACCAGACGACGGTACAGTCGCTTGGTATTTCCAGCACGTTCGGGGCGAGTCGCTCGATCTCGACGAGGTCTACGAACGGGTCTTGGTTGATATTGGTGATCGAAAAGTGGCCTTCACGATCGGTAAGGCGGGCATCCTGTGGAAACTCGATCGTAAGTCTGGCGAGTTCTTGGACGCAAAAGAAACGGTCTTTCAGAACGTCTTCACTTGGCTTGATCGAAAAAAGGGACTGCTTGCCTACCGGCCAGACATCATCGCATCGAAAACTGGTGAGTGGATTCCATCGTGCCCCAGCACCGAGGGTGGCCACAACTGGCAGGCCATGAGTTATGACCCAGGAACCAAGGTGCTGATCATTCCGCTAAGCCAGAGCTGCATGGAGATGTCGGGGCGCAAAGTTGAGTTCGTCGACGGCTCCGGAGGCACCTCGGGCGACCGGCGCTTTTATGAAATGCCGGGGTCAGATGGCAACGTCGGCAAACTCGCCGCGTTCGATATCAAAACCATGAAGGAAGTTTGGACGCATGATCAGCGGCCCGCCTTTTTGACGGCGGCGCTGTCGACGAGTGGCGGTCTGGTGTTTGCCGGCGATCTGGATCGGAACTTCCGCGCCTTTGACCTGAACACAGGGGAAGTTCTCTGGCAGGTTCGACTCGGCACTTCGGTGCAGGGCTTTCCGGTTTCGTTCAGCGTAGGCGGCAAACAATACATCGCCGTCACCACTGGCCTGGGCGGGGGCAGCCCGCGCAACGTTCCCCGGATGATAGAACCCGACGTGCACCATCCTCAGACCGGGAATGCGCTTTATGTCTTTGCGTTGCCGGAAAAGAATACAAGCAAAGGGTCCGCTATTTCGCGCAATCTGGCCGCGCAACCGGCCAGCCACTAATCCTCTAACGAGACGTAGTCTCTATTTGCGCCGATTGGCGGGCACGGTCGAGGACGTACGCCTGAATGAGCCGAACCTGCGCCGTCGTGACGTCCTCCGAGAACGACGGCATTCCAGCCTCTCGCAGTGCGCCGCCTCGGACGATCTCCTCGAACTTCTCGTGCGTTCCCGCCGTGGCATAGCGCAAATCCGGCACGGACCCGCCGCTCACCACCTCTGCGCCGTGGCAGCGCGCGCAAAACGTGGCAAAAAGTACGCGGCCCTTCTCAATTTCAGCGCCGGGATGCCGCGAGATGGAACGTCGGCATCGGAACCGGTTGCACCACTCGCTGGTAAGGCGGTAGCGTTGCCGTGCCGCCAATCGCGAACGACAAAAGTTTTCCTGGCGCGACCTTACCTTTGCCGGTGGCGCGATTGCCCAGCACCTCGGGTCCTCCCCATCCGGCTAGTACCGCGATGTACTGCGTGCCATCAACCTCGTACGTCATAGGCGGCGCCATAATTCCGATTCCCGTGTCCGATTCCCAGAGCAGCTTGCCATCCGTTGCCCGATAAGCCTGCAGTTTTCCGTCGGCTCGTCCTTGAAAAACAAGGTTGCCGGCTGTGGAGAGCGTTCCTCCGCTTCCTGGATCGGGGAGATCGACGTGCCACGCTTCGCGCTGCGCCGCGGGATCCCAGGCCACAAGCTTTCCGCTTGGCTTAAACGCAAGCCATTGCTTTCGCACCGGCCCCACATAGCCTCTATCGAGCCCCGTGGTCTGGTCATGCTGGTTGATTTTCCAGTCCGCTGTCACGGCCTGAAGCGATGTGGCGTCGAGAACCCCCATATACACGAGCCCGGTGGCGGGATTGAAAGATAACGGATGCCAGTTGTGTGCGCCTGCGCTCGAGGGTTTTACGATTGTGGCGTCCTTGAGCGCGCGAACAGCGGCGTTCTCAATCGGACGTCCATCGGAATCAATCCCCGTGGCCCAATTCATCTCCGCGTAGGGCCGCGCCGAAATGAGTTTGCCGGTTGCCGGATCCAGCTCATAGAAAAAGCCGTTCTTGTTTGCCTGCATCAACACACGGCGTTGCTGTCCTTCGATAGTGAGGGTGGCAAGCATCAGCGGCTGCGTGGCGTCGTAGTCCCAATTGTCTCCTGGGGTTGTCTGATAAGCCCAAACCTGTTCGCCCGAATCGGCGCGGAGGGCGACGATGGAAGCTATATATAAATTGTCGCCTTTGCTGCGCAACCGGTCGTACCAAGGCGAGCCATTCCCGGTGCCAAAGAATACGAAGTCCGTCTCCGGATCGTACACAATCGTATCCCATGCGGTTCCGCCGCCCCCCGCCTTCCACCACTGGCCCGACCACGTCGTTGCCGCGCGGCGCATGGCCTCGGATTCAAACGGCATCGATGGGTCGCCCGGCACGGTATAGGTCTTCCAGGCTAGATTCCCTGTCTCCGCGTCATACGCGGAGACGTAGCCGCGCACGGCGTACTCGGCGCCGGCATTCCCAATGATCACGCGGCCCTTCGCAATTCGAGGCGCGCCGGTGATGGCATATGGCCCGTCCTTCGGCGTCGTTTGAACATCCCAGACCACCGCGCCTGTTTTGGCATCGAGCGCGATGAGCCTCCCGTCGAGCGTCCCGATGTAAACTCGGCCGCGGTAGAGCGCGGCGCCTCGATTCACCACATCGCAGCAAACGAACTTCGAGTGGTCCTTCGGGACGTGCGGATCGTACTGCCACAGCAGGCGGCCTGTCCGCGCATCGAAGGCATAGACGAGGCTCCACGCGCTGGTCGTGTAGAGCACACCATCCTGAACGAGCGGCGTTGCTTCGAGTCCGCGCAGCGTTTCGAGATCGAAAGACCAGGTGAGGCCGAGCCGGCTTACGGTTTGCTCGTCCACTTGTTTAAGGCTGCTAAAACGCTGCTCGGAATAGTTGCGCCCGTAGGTGATCCAATTTCCAGGGTCCGCGTCTGCTGCCTTCAGCGCAGCGTCATCCACTACGGTCACACGGCTGCGGTTACAACCGCCAACGCCCAGAATGATCGTCGCCACACAGGCAAGCGACCGCTACCAGTGCTGATCTTCGGGGAGACTTTTGACGCATCGCGCTGTCGTCGAGCATAGGAAACTCCTTTTCTCCGGTCAGACAGGCGTACCTTTACACCGCGCCTCCCGGACCGTCAATAGGATTGTGGAGTCTGCCCATGCCGAGCTGAGTTTGGTCCTTGGGTCCTGCCGCTCGAACAAAAAGTGGGTCGTCCGTCGACATTGGCTCAGCTAATCGTAGTAAGCAGGAGCCTTCTTGAGTTTTGCGTTGGCGGTGAAATCGTGCTGGATCCAAAGCTGCGCGCCCGTTTTCTTCAAGAAAGCCTCGATCACGATTCGGCTCGCGGCAGTCTGATCGCGGTTGAAATCTGTTGTGGGAACGTGGTGTTCTGCGCGTTCCTCGGGATAGTGGTAGAGGTCGCCGGAAAGTAAGATGGGGCCAGTTTTGCGCAGTTTCAGAAAGAGAACCTGATGGCCGGGCGTGTGCCCGGGAGCGGATTTGATGACCACTGTCCCGTCGCCAAAGACGTCGTATTCGTCACCTTTGAGAATCACCGTTTTGCTATTTTTCAGCGCGCTAAATGTTTCGGGAGTAAGGCAGCGCGCGAACGTGGGCGGTTGCGCAAACATGGCGTCGCGTTCTTCCTGCCGCACGAGCCACGTAGCGCGGGCGAAATCATTGGCATTGGCCGTGTGGTCCCAGTGGCAATGGGAGAGCGCCAGATAAGTAATGTCCTGCGGCGCGTATCCGACCTCGGCCAATTGCGCTCTCAACGGCTTGGTCACTGTGGCGAGCGCCGAACTGGCAGGATTACCCCGCGTTACGCTTCCGCCCGGCGCCAGGAGCTTATCCGGCAAAACGCCCGTATCCCAGATGAGCGTACCCTTCGGGTGCGCCACCAGAAAGCAGGGCACCGGCATATCGCTTGTAGCCAGATCGCTTGGCGCGAAGCCGTACACGCTCGTATCGCTAATCTTCAATTTGCCGCAGTCAAAAACATACAGCCTTAGCGATGTCGGGGCTGGCACGCGATGTTGCGTCTGCACTTTCGCCCCGGCACTCCGGCTTACCACAACGAACGCCGTCAGCAAGACGGCAATCAGACATCGGCAGCGTCCCAATCGTGTGCGCGCCAGAGCGCGCCTTATGATCTGACATGGAGGTTCGCCTCTCAGTTCGTGTTGGAAAACACGGGCGCAAGGCGCCGATCAAGCCTGCACAATTTGCACGTTAAGCCCTTCCGGATCCTTGATGTGAAAACCGGCATCAATATTTTCTTCCGGAGTTACACCGCGCAGCTTCAACTCGCGCGTGACTGCTTCCTTGTTGAACTGCTCCACGCCGATCGCAAAGTGATCTACGATACCGGTGGGGTTCTTGTGGTGGAGGGAAACGAGGGTCTTATTGATCCCCAGGCGTACGATTTCGTTGTTTTTATCCTCGCTTACTACGGCGAACCCAAACAGTTTTTGGTAGAAATCGATCGAACGCTGCAGATTCGTGACTTGAATGCTGACGTGGTCGATTTTCGCGCCCTTCAAACCGCTGTCTTCAGCTGCTATGGCGGCCGTTCCGCTCGCGGCGGCCAACATCGCTAATCCTCGAATCAATTCTCGACGCGTGAGTGTGCCTTTTTCGAAGCCTGTCACAAGATTGGAAATGATCGTCTCCACGCCCGCCTCCTTTCGTTCGAAAAATGGAATTTAGAAGAATTATCCGCCCAATAAGTATCTCCCGAATCCAGTCGCCGGGTTGAGTGCGCGCGCGGCAGTCATGGCCATTTCTTCAAGGACGGTATCCGATGCGGATGACCGATCGCGCGATGAGGAGTATATCCGAATTAGGTCAGGCGGATAGACGTAGTAGGGGCTAAACTGCTTTGCCGCAGAGCGTCAGTTTGCTTTGAACGCAAAATTGTTTCCTTGAGCGGTTGCGTTCCCGGCGGCTGAGCTTTGTTCCACTCGCGATTTACGGCGGCCAGCGGATGGATGTTGCTGCCAGGAAGTTGGTAAGGTGTATGCGGTGGTAATATTGGTCGATCAGATTGAACTGAGTGGCGGATAAATCCGAGGAGAATTATTTTCGGGGCCCCATCTCGGAGGCAAACATGAAAACGCTGTTGAGGATCTCTGGAGCTTTAGTGATTTGCGTGGTCGTGTTGCTATTGACGGCGCGCGTCACCGGCTTCGAACCTGGGGCGTGTCCAAACCCCGGCGACTCTTGGACGTGCAGGGTGCCGGGCTTGTGGCTTAGAGGAGATGTTATAACCACACCGGTCACCGACTGGTCGTTCACCGACCAGTATCAAAATGCCAAAGTGCAGACGAAGGATCTGTTCGGGTTTCCCCACTCCATCGGAACGTATATGGTTGCCTATAACGGCCAGCTTTATTTGACGTCCGTTTATGCGCCTGGACTGCCAGCGTATCCCCATGGCCGGCGCTGGAATGAAAACGTCGCCCGCGATCCGCGCGTCCGGATCAAAATAGGAGATAAAGTGTACGATCGGACGTTGGTGTATGTTACCGATCCCGACGAAAGAGCAGCAGTAATCCAGAATAAGAGGAAAAAATACCCGCAGCAGATTATCCGGCCTGGCTCGTATATCAATATCTTTCACGTCGTCTCGAACGACGAACACGTCCCGGATTGAAGCCGTGGAATTTTTGTTTTTGTGACGGCGATGCTTCCCGGATGTGATTAGTAGCCGGTCGCGCTGACTGGCACGTGGCTTGGCGCGGCGCCAAGTATCGGCATTTGCGCGCGTGGCAGACACTCTTCGGCATCCGGATGCTCGAAGACTTTGCGGATCTTGTAAGTTGTAGAGCGCTCGACCGGAATGCGCCCTATGCTTCGGATCAGCGCGCGGAACTCGCCGGGAGAGACGTACTCGCCGAAATTAGCTCCCGCCGCTTTCGAGATGCTCTCCTCCATCAAGGTGCCGCCAAAATCGTTCGCTCCCGCTTCCAGACACGCCAAAGACTGCTCGTATCCAAGCTTGACCCAGGAAACTTGAATATTAGGGATGTAGCCGTGGAGGAGCACGCGGGCGAGCGCATGGACGATTAAATCCTCATGAGGCGAATGTCCTGCGCGGGCGCCGCCAATCTGGAACAGCTTGGTTTGAGAATGGATAAATCCCAAAGGCACGAATTCGGTAAATCCGCCGGTTTCCTTTTGAATCTCGCGGAGAAGAAGCAGATGCCTTACCCAGTGCTCTGGCATCTCCGTATGTCCGTACATCATGGTGGAGGTTGATGGAATACCGAGACTGTGTGCAGTTCGAATCACTTCGATCCACTGGCGTACCTTCAGTTTATTGGGACTCAAGGATCTGCGCACATTATCGTCGAGGATTTCCGCGGCCGTTCCGGGAATACTGTTCAAGCCCGCTTCCTTCAACATGAGCAGATACTCGCGCAAAGGCAAGCGGGTCTTTTCCACGCCGTATGTGATTTCCATGGGCGAATAGGCGTGGACGTGAAGTTCAGGCAAGCGCCCCTTGATGGCCCGAAGAAGTTCGGCGTAATAATAGCCATCGAGATCTTTCGGGAGTCCGCCTTGGATGCACACTTCGGTGGCCCCGCGTTCAACCGCTTCCATCGACTTGGCAAGAAGCGTATCTGTGGAATGGAAATAGGCGTCCGGTGAATCCGGCCCTCGACTGAATCCGCAAAAAGCGCATCCGACGATACAAACGTTGGTGAAATTCAGGTTCCTGTTCACGACATAAGTGATCCGGTCGCCCACCGCGCGTCGTCGAAGCTCGTCTGCGACTTTCACGAGAGCCAGGAGATCGTTTCCCTCCACCCTGGCGAGCATCAGTCCCTCTTCGAAGCCGAGGTCGTTGCCGCCGATAACCTTTTCCAGAGCTTGGGCAACACTTGGGGTCGCTGCCGTGAGCGCGCGATCCCAAGGGATTTGTCTCCATTCAGAATTCGTCGGATTTAACATTGAGCACCTTCCCGGGCATAGCCATCTTCTCCCCGAAGCTTCCAAACGTGAGCTTGCAGACGGTCATTTACGAACTCCCGCCGCGACGAAAACTCCGGATAGATAGCCAGCCGCTCCCGCAACACAAATCCTGCTGAGGCCGTTCGCGCAGCCAACGAAGAGATCTGCGGCCATGCCGCTTCCGGGTTGATGAAATCTTTCGTCACCGGAGAAATTCCACCCCAATCGTTGATGCCGGCCTTCAGCAGATCCGGATAATCTTCCGACAGCAGATTTGGGGGAGATTGAATATTCATCTCGCCGCCGAGAATCAAGCGGGCTACTGCGATCGTGCGCTGCAAATCTTCGTTGGATGGCTCCGGCGCCTGCGCCATGCGAATATCCGGCTTAGCTCGAAAAGGCTGGATGATCACTTCCTGAATGTGGCCGTGCTTTTCATGAGCTGCGCGGATGGCCAGCAGCGCATCGACGCGTTCCTCGATAGTCTCACCGATTCCGATCAGGATACCCGTCGTGAACGCCATGGACAATTGCCCTGCGTTCTCAATTGTCCGCAGGCGAAGCGAGGGAACTTTGTCTGGCGCTTTCCAATGTGGCCCACCCGCGCGGCCTAGCCGAGGACTGGCGCTCTCGAGCATAAGCCCCACGCTGACATTCGTCTCCCGCAAGCGGCGAAGATCATCCAAGCCCATCAGCCCGGGGTTCGAGTGAGGAAGAAGACCGGTTTTCTCAAGCACGAGTTCACACATCGCTGCAAGGTATTCGAGCGTGCGATCGAAGCCCAACGCTTTCAGAAACTCTCTTGCCTCAGGGAACACTCGCTCCGGCTGGTCGCCCA
Organism: uncultured Acidobacteriota bacterium; assembly: GCA_963761945.1. GTDB lineage: Bacteria > Acidobacteriota > Terriglobia > Acidiferrales > UBA7541 > Palsa-189. Next base: position 375,036 of record CAVXIM010000008.1, read on the forward strand.
GGCTGAACAAAGCTTCTTTACATCCCGCACGGCGGCCCGCTTCGGCTACGGCCAGCACGTCATCCGGTGTCATATAAGGTTGCACCCCGGCCTGCGGATCAGAACGGAAGGTGCAATAGCCGCAATAATCGCGGCAAAGATGGGTCAGCGGAATAAAAACTTTTCTGGAATAGCTGACGGAACGGCCCTTGAAGCGGTCCCGCACAGTGGCGGCCTCGTCAAGCAACGCGGCCAGTGGAGCATCATTGATCAACGAAAGCGCGTCTTCGCGCGATACGCCACGGCCCTCCGCGCCCTTATCAAGGGCCGCATCCACGTGGTAAGGAATTGTGAGATGGGGCATTTGGGAGGCCTTCGGCAGAGTTCTCCGTCGCGGCCTAATTCAATCAAAAGCATATGCTTGGCCATCAGTGGTGTCAACGCAGGCTCGATGCTATGCTGCGAGCGCTTGATCCGCTTCGTCACCCTGGATTTGACCGCTGATGGCTAATGCGCTGACCGCTATTCGCCTGCTTCTGGTGGCTCCGTTTGCATTTTTCATGGCGAAAGGAGATATGCGCTCTGCGGTTTTTGCATTGATTGCGTGGGTGGTGGCGCTGGCGACGGATTTTGCGGATGGGCCCATCGCGCGCCGCAGAGGTACGGTGAGCGCGTTGAGCGGCGCCTTTGACCACACCAGTGACTTTCTCTTCGTTGTCAGCGGTATTTTTGCCGGCGCATTCCGCGGGGCATTCCCATGGATCCTGCCCGTCTGCATCGCTGCGGCATTCGCTCAATACGCCATCGATTCTTACTGGTTTCACCGGCAGCTTAAGTTCCGGGGCAGCAAGCTCGGCCGTTATAACGGCATGCTCTACTTCGTTCCGCCCATCATGGATATTCTGATTCGCCTGGGCGCGGGTTTTCTGCAACCGTTACTTACGATATTGGTTTGGCTGCTGGTTCTGAGCACGCTGGTATCCATGGGCCAGCGCCTGATGTTTAGCCGGTTAGCCGATAATCTCCCGAGTCGCTCGCCGCAGGAATAGCAGGCCGATTCCGGCATTAAATACGATAAAGAAATTGTGCATGACGAAGCCAAAGGCCGTCATCTGTCCGGGCCGGTCAGGAAATAGCAGGACCCAAAAGAGGATTGCGACCGAGTGCATCGGTCCAGGCATGGCTGCTCCAAAGAAAATCACCGGCAGATACCCCAGCATTTCACCGAAGCTCACAGAGCCTCCGAAGAGTCTCAATGCCAGCGTATATACCACAACACCTGCGATCACCAGCGGCGCGCGCATGGCGATGATAGCCCCGTACTGCCAGACCTTGGCGAGCCGGAACGCGCGAAAGATCGGGCGCTCGCGCAATGTGATTCCCGAGCCGATTCTGCCGCTGAAAAAGAGATGGAAGGCCACGAAGAAAACGCCTGAGCCCAGAGCAATCCAGGGAATTATGTGAAAGGCAGGCTGGAAGCTGTTCCACCGCAAGCTCACGCCGATCGTCGCCCACAGCATTAAGCTGTAATACTCGCAAAACATGAGGAAGAGCATGCTGGAGCCGACCTCCCATCCAGGCACGCCCTCACGGCGGTTCAGATAGACTGCGATGGCTCCTTTGCTGACCTGCTCATTTACCAGGGAGAGAATGTAGGCGCTGGCACGAATCGGCAGGATATCCGCGTAGCGGATTTTTGTGTTGAACCAGTTGATCACGCTCCAAACAACCAAGCTGTCGAAGATGAGATAAAGGAAACAGTACGGAATCATCATGGCGAGCCAGCGGGACCAACTGACGTTCTCAAAGCTTCTCAACAGATAGGGGATCAACCCGATGCCTTCGGATGTGGCAGCATGGCTGAGGCGGCTATAAAGATAGGCGAAGCACGCCAGAGTAATGACGTAGGGCAAAAGCCGCTGCCACGTCTTCACCTTCTTGGCCGCTGTGGCCGAGGGAATGCTGGCTGCTGGGACACTCTGGTTCATGTTTTCATCCTTCGCCTAAGCTGTTTCGAATCATCTCGTCAATTCCGGTGAGTTGAATCCCAAGCTTAAGGGCCGCGGGTTGCGGATCGAGACTCGTATCGGCGGTGATTACCTCGAGAACGTCCCGCGAAAATCCCGGCTTGCCTACCCGTTGCCGAATCGCCAGCGCCAAAGAAAGCAAAGTTTTTGGAATCGAGCCGATGCGGACCTTTCTGCCCATCAAACCAGCAGCTCGCTCCACGAGTTTCCTCTCCGGCAGCGAAACGGGGCCCACCAGGTCCAAGGTGAGGTTACTCGCAATCGCTGCTTGTGTGGCTGCGATCACGGCACCCCACGCCAGGTCTCGCACGCAGAGCGGCTGCTGGAGATTGCGGCCGCCGCCGATCAGCCTCGCCTTCCGCTGGCTCACGTTGCGCTTGAGTGCCGCGGCGCCCGCCGTTCCGGGACCAAGCAGAAGTGGCGCGCGCAGCACGGTATAAGCCAATCCCGATGTGCGCACCAGGGCCTCAGCCTGCCCCTTGGTACGATAATAGCGGTTGGAAGACGCCTCATCCGCTCCCGTTGCACTGACCAAAACGAATTTTCGCACCGAGCAGCGCTTCGCTGCGCTTGCTACGCAGCGGGTCGAAACAACGTTTGCCTCCTCGTACGTCGAATCCGGGCGTTCAACCAGAATTCCAGAAAGATGGATGACCGCGCCGGCCCCCTGAAGCGCCGCGTCCAGGGTCTCAGGCTCATCGTAAGAGATAAGGACGATATTGTTCGCGTCACCTAGCTGCGACCGGATCTGTGCGGCCGCACGGTCGGAGCGAACTGCGGCTACAAACGTCGTCGGCGTTGCCGCATATTTCATTCCGCATCTCAAGATGGCCAGACCGACCGCACTGTTGGCCCCGGTAATTACCACCCTCATTTTGAATCCTAATCACCCGACGACGTGAAAGACGTGGATCGTCGGATTCGGCGGAATTCTCAGCTGCGGATATTTCTTGTGCCTGGTCTCGAGGACGCCTTCCTGCTCGGCCTGATCAGCAACAAGCGAGAGGGTCCGATCATAAATCTGGTCTCCAATCTTTAAACGCACGTGCGGATCGCGCATAACATTGTCATTCCAGGTATGCGTGGTGCCTGCGGGATAAACGGAGACCAAGTAAAGCTGACCATTGTAGTCGAGGCAATTAATGTTCACCGAGTGAGGCAAGAGGTACCACGTTTGGGTCTGGATCTGGACGACCGGGATTTTGTCGGTGAACGACCAGTCGGTCACCGGAGTGGTTACGACATCTCCCTTGAGCCATAATCCGGGAATTCTGTCATGAGGTCCAAAGCCCGTTATTCTCAACACGACCAGTAGCACGATCAAGCAAAGGAGTATTACGCCAACCGTTTTCAATAATGTCTTCATAGCCGCTCCTATAAGGCAGACTAGATATCATCTCAGACCTATAAGTTCACCTAAAATCTGGCGTGCTGGGATTAGTCCGTTGGCGGGGAGAATCGGGCCGATGATTGTTCTGTCGTTTCGAAGCGCCGGTGGGCGAACATTGGCCGCGATTTTGTTCAGACGTTTCTCAACCGCGGCGCGGTCTGACCACAAGAGTGGCGGGCGGCTCGGACTCCACCGCCCGGGCATCGGTCACCGTAAACAAGAGGGTGGTAGCTCCGATGCGAAATCTGGAGAGATGTTCCAGTTCGTATCGATCAATGCTCTTGTCGGAAACAAAGGTTCCGTTCGTCGTGCCGAGATCAATTAAAGTAGCAGTCGATCCGTGCACCTCGATAGCGCAGTGTTTTCGAGAGACCTCGGGATCGTACAACACGATATCCGCACCCGACCGGCCCAATACCATTCGAGCCTTGCTCAACCGAAAAACCTGACCTCTTCCTGGTCCCTCGATAACGGCGAGCGCGACGGTTTGTTCCGTGGGAAGCTGTGGGGGTCTGGGCGGAGCCTTGACGCCGAAATTGGAATGACACTGCTTGCATTGAGCCTGCAGCTTGGATTCGCCGGCGAACTGCTTCTCGTCCACGGGGCAGTTCGCGCCACAATGGGGACATTCAACGATCATGATGTGTAGTCGATTGATGCTAACACGACGTTGCGGAAGGCGTGTCGTTGTGCTCGAAAACCATCATTAACTCACCGAACACATCATTCGCCCGGAAGCCCGATGGCACGGGCGCATGCTGAAAATTCCTTTCGCTCGCGCCACCGTAATGCCTCACCAACTGGTTATACCCTGGTCGAAAACTGTCCCTTAGGACATTCCAATCTGCCTTGCTTGATGGCTAGACTTACACCACATAGGCAACTCTCTTTCACGAGCTGAATAGACGCGGTCCCTATTTGAAATCCTCAGCCCCGGGGACACGGATGCACGATTCGGCGCACGGAATGCCGCTCCTTGTCTTCCGGGTTACGCGAAAGGAAGCCCATGCTCCGAAGACTAGGGGTCGCATCGTGGCTCGTCGGCGTTTTGGTGGTTGCCTTCAGTCTTGCAGCTCGGTCACACGCAAACGCTCGATACGGGGCGAGGCTCGCCTAACCTCATCACCCAGGCCATTAATGAGCGGAATTTAGTCCCGCTCAGGGGCAATACCCGTCCCGAAGCGAACCCACAGAATGATCGCGGAGCGGTTGCCGATGAGCTTCCAATGACGCACATGCTCCTTCAGCTGCGTCGTCCTCCCGAGCAAGAGACGGCCCTTGAGCAATTCCTCAATGAGCTCCAAGATCCCCAATCCGCTAACTTCCACAGATGGTTATCGCCGCAGCAGTTCGGGCAGAACTTTGGCCTCGCGCAGCAAGATCTGGATGTGGTCACGCAGTGGCTTCAGTCGCATGGGTTCAATGTGAACTTCGTGTATCCGAGCCGTATGCTGATCGATTTCTCGGGCACTGCAGGTCAGGTGCGAGAAGGTCTCCATACGGAAATCCATCACTTCGAAGTGAGGGGCGAACCACATATTGCTAACGTCAACGACCCGCAGATTCCCGCCGCCCTGGCGCCGGTAATCGTGGGCGTCGTTTCCCTGAATGATTTCAAGCCGCACGCTCTGCATGAAATGCGCAAGCCGGGAGCCAATTACACCTTTCCTGGTTCTCTGGGTACTGCGACCTATGCCGTGGTGCCTGCGGACCTGGCGACGATTTACAATTTGAATCCCCTCTTTAGCTCGGGGATCACCGGCCAGGGCCAGACAATCGTACTGATCGAAGACACAAATGTGTTCAAAAGTTCAGACTGGACGACATTCCGTTCGAAGTTTGGCCTCTCCAAATATAGCTCGGCATCCTTTTCGACCGTCCATCCCGCGCCTTTGAATGGCCCCAACAACTGCGCCAATCCGGGTGTCGTTCCACCGAACGATGCCGAGGCCATCCTGGACGCGGAGTGGGCCAGCGCCGCCGCGCCTAGCGCAACGATCCTGATGGCTTCATGTGCGGACTCAACCACCACCTTTGGCGGGTTGATCGCTCTGCAAAACTTGATTAATGCCAGCACTCCGCCGCCAGCCCTGGTAAGCATCAGCTACGGCCAATGCGAAACAGAAAACGGGGCTCCATCCAATGCCGCATATAACTCCACCTATCAGCAAGCAGTCGCGGAGGGCGTTTCGGTTTTCGTTGCTGCGGGCGATAGCGGAGCATCCGGTTGCGACGATAGCGCTGCGCAAGCAACACACGGCATCGGTGTCAACGCCTTTGCCTCCACCCCCTATAACGTGGCCGTGGGAGGCACAGATTTCAGCGACACGTATTCCGGTACAAACAGCATTTACTGGGGCTCGACGAATACGTCCACCTTCGGTTCGGCACTATCTTATATTCCCGAAATCCCCTGGAACGATTCCTGCGCCGGTCAATTAGTCTCGAACTTCGAAGGCTACACCACACCCTACGGCTCGAATGGCTTTTGCAATAGTGACGCTGGCGGGCAATTGCAGACCACGGTTGCTGGTGGAGGAGGACCGAGCGCTTGTGCGACCGGGGCTCCTTCGGTTGCTGGGGTGGTAAGTGGTACCTGTGCGGGGTGGCCGAAACCCTCGTGGCAGTCTGTCCTCAACAATTTCGGAAATCCCAATGACGGCGTAAGGGATACTCCAGACGTTTCTCTCTTCGCTGCGAACGGCTTATGGACTCATTACTACGTCTTTTGCTGGTCCGACACGGCAAATGGCGGTGCTGCTTGTAGCGGCGCTCCGAGCGGCTGGTCCGGTGCGGGAGGAACCTCCTTTTCCTCGCCCATCATGGCCGGCATCCAGGCCCTCGTAAATCAAAAGACTGGTCAACGCCAAGGCAATCCCAACCCCGTCTATTATCAGTTTGCCGCCAACGAGTACAACCTGAGTAGCAGTTCCTGCAACTCCGCGAACGGGAATAGCGTGTCCGCTGCGTGCGTGTTTTACGACGTCACACAAGGCGACATGGACGTCAACTGCACTGGAAGCAACAATTGCTACTTGCCTTCTGGTACGCAAGGCGTGCTTTCTACACAGGACAACTCTTATCTACCGTCCTACGCCAGCACAACTGGCTGGGATTTCGCCACGGGGATCGGGAGCGTTAATGCCGCAAACCTGGTGAACAACTGGCCGACGGCGTCGAGTTCACCGGTACTGATGATCACGAAGACGCACACAGGGAGCTTCGTGCAAGGGCAACAGCACGCGATCTACACGGTGACGGTTTCGAATTCAGCGATCGCGGGACCGACGAACGGAACGGTAACGGTGACGGAGACACAGCCTTCGGGGTTGATGCTCGTGTCGATGGCGGGAATGGGTTGGACGTGCGCAACGAACACCTGCACGCGCAGTGACGTCCTGAATAGGGGCGGGAGCTATCCGGCCATTACGGTCACGGTGAATGTTGCGGCCAATGCGACCTCGCCCCAGGTGAACCAGGTAAGCGTTTCGGGTGGTGGATCAGCAACTGCGAGCGCGACCGACTCAACTACGATTATTGTCACTCCTGCTGCGCCTACTGGGCTTTTAGCCACCGCCTATAATGCTGAGATCAGCCTCTCGTGGAATTCCTCGAGCGGAGCCACCAGCTACAACGTCTTGCGCTCCACCACCGGCGGCGGGCCTTACACCACGATTGCCAGCGGAGTAACGTCGACAAGCTTCACCGACACCGGCGTGACCAATAACACGACCTACTACTACGTCGTTCAGGCAGTCAACGCCGCAGGCACTAGCCCCAATTCCAATCAGGCCTCGGCCACCCCATCGGTGCTCTTGTCCTGGCAGAATGGTTATGCCTACCGGCGTGCGATTACCATCGATCACACCAAGGTTCCCAACAGCGATCAGTTGAATTTCCCGGTGTTGATCTCGGGCACCTACTCGTATCTGGCGAGCATCGCCAACGGCGGCAATGTGACCAATGCCAACGGCTACGACATTGTGTTCACCTCCGACGCCGGCGGCAACAGTCCGCTGCCCTATGAGCGGGAGAGTTACAGCGCTTCGACTGGTGCTGTGGATTTCTGGGTACAGGTGCCGGTGGTGTCGCACACCAGCGATACGGTCATTTACCTGTTCTATGACAACCCCTCGGTCAGCACCGACCAAACCAATGGCGCGGGGACCTGGGACAGCAATTTCAAAGCCGTGTGGCATCTGCCCAACGGAACAAGCCTTTCAGGAGCGGACTCCACCACCAACGCGGTGAACGGGAGCAACGCGGGCCTGACCGCCATCGCCGGATTGATCGACGGAGCAGCGTCGGGAGATGGCGGAGCGGGTCATCAGATCAACACGGCCAACAATCCCTACCCGAGCAGCCTGTTCAGCAGTAACGGCCTGACCCTGTCGGCCTGGGTCAAGCCGGTAGCGAATTCCTCGACCAGCCAGGTGGTGTCGCTGGAAGGAGCCTACGTTATCGACGTCAGTGCCGGAAGAGCCGGTTTTGAAATCAACGGAACGGGAAGCGATCTGGTCTCGGCCGCCGCGGTGCCCAACGGCAGTTGGACTCACATCGTGGGGACTTCCGACAGTTCGGGGAATCTGAAGCTGTATGTGAACGGAGCCCTGAGCAACAGCGCATCTCAAATCTTCTATAATCTGGATTCGCTGACCCGGCCCTACTCTGTGGGGGGACATCCGGTATTTTCGCAGTACAACTTCAACGGAATCATCGATGAAGTCAGGATTTCAAACATGGCCCGCTCGGCCGATTGGATCGCAGCCGAGTACGCCAACCAGAGCGGCTCTTACGCCTTCTACACTATAGGCGCAGCTGGTACCTCCGGAGGTTTGCCGTTTGTGCCGAGTGGGCTCAGCGCCGCCGCCGGTAACGGCCAAGTTAGCCTGTCGTGGAATTCCTCGAGCGGAGCCACCAGCTACAACGTCTTGCGCTCCACCACCAGCGGCGGGCCTTACACCACGATTGCCAGCGGAGTGACGTCGACAAGCTACACCGACACCGGCGTAACCAACAGCACGACCTACTACTACGTCGTTCAGGCGGTCAATGCCACGGGCACCAGCCCCAATTCAAACCAAGCGAGCGCAACGCCGTGCGCCCCCCCAGCCGCGCCCACCGGCTTATCCGCAACCGCCTTTAACGCACAAGTATCGTTAACCTGGAACGCGAGTTCAGCAGCCACCGGCTACAACGTCCTGCGTTCCACCACCGGCGGCGGGCCTTACACCACGATTGCGAGCGGGGTGACGGCGACAAGCTACTCGGATAGCGGCCTGACCAATGGGACCACCTACTATTACGTAGTCGCAGCCGTCAGCGCATGTGGGCAGGGCCCCAATTCCAATCAGGCCTCGGCAACCCCATCGGTGCTCTTGTCCTGGCAGAATGGTTATGCCTACCGGCGTGCGATTACCATCGATCACACCAAGGTTCCCAACAGCGATCAGTTGAATTTCCCGGTGTTGATCTCGGGCACCTACTCGTATCTGGCGAGCATCGCCAACGGCGGCAATGTGACCAATGCCAACGGCTACGACATTGTGTTCACCTCCGACGCCGGCGGCAACAGTCCGCTGCCCTATGAGCGGGAGAGTTACAGCGCTTCGACTGGTGCTGTGGATTTCTGGGTACAGGTGCCGGTGGTGTCGCACACCAGCGATACGGTCATTTACCTGTTCTATGACAACCCCTCGGTCAGCAGCGACCAAACCAATGGCGCGGGGACCTGGGACAGCAATTTCAAAGCCGTGTGGCATCTGCCCAACGGGACAAGCCTTTCAGGAGCGGACTCCACCACCAACGCGGTGAACGGGAGCAACGCGGGCCTGACCGCCATCGCCGGATTGATCGACGGAGCAGCGTCGGGAGATGGCGGAGCGGGTCATCAGATCAACACGGCCAACAATCCCTACCCGAGCAGCCTGTTCAGCAGTAACGGCCTGACCCTGTCGGCCTGGGTCAAGCCGGTAGCGAATTCCTCGACCAGCCAGGTGGTGTCGCTGGAAGGAGCCTACGTTATCGACGTCAGTGCCGGAAGAGCCGGTTTTGAGATCAACGGAACGGGAAGCGATCTGGTCTCGGCCGCCGCGGTGCCCAACGGCAGTTGGACTCACATCGTGGGGACTTCCGACAGTTCGGGGAATCTGAAGCTGTATGTGAACGGAGCCCTGAGCAACAGCGCATCTCAAATCTTCTATAATCTGGATTCGCTGACCCGGCCCTACTCTGTGGGGGGACATCCGGTATTTTCGCAGTACAACTTCAACGGAATCATCGATGAAGTCAGGATTTCAAACATGGCCCGCTCGGCCGATTGGATCGCAGCCGAGTACGCCAACCAGAGCGGCTCTTACGCCTTCTACACCATAGGCGCAGCTGGTACCTCCGGAGGTTTGCCGTTTGTGCCGAGTGGGCTCAGCGCCGCCGCCGGTAACGGCCAAGTTAGCCTGTCGTGGAATTCCTCGAGCGGAGCCACCAGCTACAACGTCTTGCGCTCCACCACCAGCGGCGGGCCTTACACCACGATTGCCAGCGGAGTGACGTCGACAAGCTACACCGACACCGGCGTAACCAACAGCACGACCTACTACTACGTCGTTCAGGCGGTCAATGCCACGGGCACCAGCCCCAATTCAAACCAAGCGAGCGCAACGCCGTGCGCCCCCCCAGCCGCGCCCACCGGCTTATCCGCAACCGCCTTTAACGCACAAGTATCGTTAACCTGGAACGCGAGTTCAGCAGCCACCGGCTACAACGTCCTGCGTTCCACCACCGGCGGCGGGCCTTACACCACGATTGCCAGCGGGGTGACGTCGACAAGCTACTCGGATAGCGGCCTGACCAATGGGACCACCTACTATTACGTAGTCGCAGCCGTCAGCGCATGTGGGCAGGGCCCCAATTCCAATCAGGCCTCGGCAACCCCATCGGTGCTCTTGTCCTGGCAGAATGGTTATGCCTACCGGCGTGCGATTACCATCGATCACACCAAGGTTCCCAACAGCGATCAGTTGAATTTCCCGGTGTTGATCTCGGGCACCTACTCGTATCTGGCGAGCATCGCCAACGGCGGCAATGTGACCAATGCCAACGGCTACGACATTGCGTTCACCTCCGACGCCGGCGGCAACAGTCCGCTGCCCTATGAGCGGGAGAGTTACAGCGCTTCGACTGGTGCTGTGGATTTCTGGGTACAGGTGCCGGTGGTGTCGCACACCAGCGATACGGTCATTTACCTGTTCTATGACAACCCCTCGGTCAGCACCGACCAAACCAATGGCGCGGGGACCTGGGACAGCAATTTCAAAGCCGTGTGGCATCTGCCCAACGGAACAAGCTCTTTCAGGAGCGGACTCCACCTCCAACGCGGTGAACGGGAGCAACGCGGGCCTGACCGCCATCGCCGGATTGATCGACGGAGCAGCGTCGGGAGATGGCGGAGCGGGTCATCAGATCAACACGGCCAACAATCCCTACCCGAGCAGCCTGTTCAGCAGTAACGGCCTGACCCTGTCGGCCTGGGTCAAGCCGGTAGCGAATTCCTCGACCAGCCAGGTGGTGTCGCTGGAAGGAGCCTACGTTATCGACGTCAGTGCCGGAAGAGCCGGTTTTGAAATCAACGGAACGGGAAGCGATCTGGTCTCGGCCGCCGCGGTGCCCAACGGCAGTTGGACTCACATCGTGGGGACTTCCGACAGTTCGGGGAATCTGAAGCTGTATGTGAACGGAGCCCTGAGCAACAGCGCATCTCAAATCTTCTATAATCTGGATTCGCTGACCCGGCCCTACTCTGTGGGGGGACATCCGGTATTTTCGCAGTACAACTTCAACGGAATCATCGATGAAGTCAGGATTTCAAACATGGCCCGCTCGGCTGATTGGATCGCAGCCGAGTACGCCAACCAGAGCGGCTCTTACGCCTTCTACACCATAGGCGCAGCTGCTACCTCCGGCCCGTAGAGCCCAGCTTCGTCGCCTCCTTCCAGGCTTAGACGGCTGCTGGCCATAAAACACGAATCGCCCGTTACGACAGTACCTGCCCCGTTTCGCGGGAATTGGGTCTTTTGGCGGTTTTTGGCCGAAGCTATCGGTCTGTTGCTGCGGTCTTTGGTTCAATTTTCGCGAGGAAGGCCTTTGCCTCAATGACTTCGGCTCGTTCGGTGTCGGCGTTTTTCGTGAGCGTGACCAGCTTCCCATACAAGGTGCGGGCAGCGGCACGGTCGCCCGCCGCTTCGGCGGCCTTGGCGGCGCCGTAGTATCCACGCAACCGGTTAGGTTTCGCCTTCAGAGAAGCTTCAAATTCTGCCAGCGCCTGTTTCGGCTGTCCGATTTCAAGCAGCATATAGCCCAGCAACTCCCGCATCGGAACCAGGCGATTCTCCATGGCGACGTTCTTTTCACTCGACTCGTCCAGATCAACAGCGGCGCGCATAAGTACCAATGCTCGGTCCTTTTCACCCTGCTTCAGAGTGAGCCATGCAGAAGCTGCCTGAAACAAGACTTGCGTTTGACTCGCCCAGTACGCCTCATCGGGCTTCCCAGCATAACTCGCATATAACTCCTTCAGGCGGTCGATGTCTTGGTGCGCTCCTTCCGTATCACCAGTCTTCAGCGCACCTATTGTCCGGACGAAATACGTGATCGCCCCGGCATAACCGGAAAGCCCTGGGTGGGGTTCCAGTATGGCCGCTCTTGCCCAGTCGCCGCGTTCAAGTGCGTAGCGCGCCGGGACCGCTGCCAGCGCATTGTCAGTGGACATGGTCATGCCTGGGGCTTGAATCTTTTTGACCGCCGCAGCCTGATCGGCGATAGCTTTGGCCTGCTTGTCCTTTCCAAGTTGCAGGTACGCGTACTCCATGAAATCCATGGAATGAAGGGCTGCCGGGTTCGTTGCATCGGGGTAGTTTTTCGCGGCGTAGTCATTCGCCGCCGCAAGTGCGGCCTGATTCGCCTTGATCGACTCCTCCCACATTCCCATCATGGAGTAAGTATGCGAAGGCATGTGCAGCGCATGAGGTGCCGAGGGAGCGAGATCCGCGTATCGATTCGCGGCGGGCAGACCGCGAGCGGCCAATGGTTGGTAGTCGTAAGCGTGTATGAGGTAATGCACAACGCCCGGATGATTAGGTTGCTGGGCTTCGATTTTCTCTAGGATGGCAGCAGCTTTCAGCTGGTTCGTATAGTCTCTATCTGAGGGATCGACCGTTTCCAGCAACGCAAGGGCATAGAATATGGCGGCTTCCGTGTCCTGGGGATAATGAAGGTAAAGTTGCTCCATCGCGTTTGCGTATAGTTTCCCCCGGGTCGCCTGGTCCAGCTTATCGGAGTCCTTAAAAAACAACTCCATCGCCTTTAGCCAGTCTGCTTCGCGCTGCGTCTTGGTTCCCAGCGACTCGCCCTTCTCAACGGCGTCATATCCGCGCCTAAGGGCGTCCGGAGCAAACGGGGGAACGAGAGGATTGGGACGTTGGCTGATGGCGATGCCCCAATAGGCCATCGCGCACTTCGGATCGGTCTCGGTGACCTTAGTGAACGCCTTCACTGTCTCCGGATAGAAGAATGAATGCAGCATGGCCACGGCGCGATCAAATTGTTCCTGGGCTGCAGGGGCGCACGAGATGGGGAAGTGGACGTTTCCGTAGGTGCCGCTTTTCTCAGATTGCGCTGGTTGCGCGTTTGCCCCTGCTAGACCGATACACGCTAACAGCGTGACATTCGCAAGAATGAGCGCGCGCTTCATAGTGTCACCTCCGATGTGTTCCGCTCCCAGAGCATGAAACGCCAGCTACCGGCCCGAACGATTGCGTTCAGTTCTGGCCTGAAGCCTTCGCGCGCATAGCGGCGACCTCTTCCCGATTCGGACCATAGAGCCCCGGTGTCTGGCCTCCCGCCAAACGGCACATAAGCGCCAACTGCCCACGATGATGCACGCCATGACGTATGATCATGTCCCACAGGATGTCGCGAATGGTCAAGGATTGACCAAAGAACGCAATTGCCCGGTCCAGGTCGGCGGGCGTGAGCTTCTTGATTCGAACGACGGCTTCCTTGTGAACGCGGTCATATGCGGGCGCTAACGCTTCCACTTGCCGCGGGCGCTCGATGTTCGGCGGTTTCATGTCCGTCCCGAATTGGCCCCGCTCGATGCCGAAACTCATGTAAGCGTCACCTTCGGCGAGGTGCCAGGCAAGCTCGCCGAGCGAGCGTCCACCCTGGTCCGGACGAAAGTCGTATTGGGCCGCAGGTAGTGCTCGCAAGAGCTTCAGCGTATTCTCAGCTTCGCGATCCCAAGTGCTGAGGAACCTCTCCAGTTCGTTGATCGGCATGTGATGCCTCCTTTGATCTGACGCATGGCGGCCAGCCAAACCAGAGCACATTCTAACGCGGCTTATGCCAGGACCAAATCGCAGTTTCCGATCGTGGACATAAGTGTTTTGCACCATAGGTCGACAATCGTCTCGTTGAGTTGAACCTTTTGTTAGAATCGGCCCACGCATTATGCCTAATTGGCCCATTGCTAACGGCCTCGCGATAATAGCGCAATGAGTGATGGTCGACTGGCGGCAATTGATATCGGCAGCGACACCATCCACATGATTGTGGTCCAGCGACAGCGTGGAAATCGTCTGAAGCATGTTCTCGAAAAATCGCGACTCATGGAGCTCGGAATGTTGGAAGAGCGGAAAGGGAGTCTGCCAGACTACGCGCAAGGTTCGATTCGTCGAACCCTAGAGTCCTTCGTACGCCAGGCCCGTGAAGCGGGTACTTCCGAAATTCTCATTGCCGCAACCGCAGCACTCCGAGATGATCCCCGACGAACCATGATCGCGGCTAGCCTCACCCGAGCTGTGGGGCTGCCGGTACACATCATCTCCAAACAACGAGAGATCGAACTCGGATTTCTGGCTGCCCGCCATGATCTGCGGCCCACAGGAAAGCAGATTTTTGTCGACAGCGGCGGCGCATCTACGGAAATCACCTTGTGCGAGGGCCGTAATGCACGTCAGACCGTCTCGCTGCCTGTGGGGGCTTCGAGACTTTCGGTTCTACTTGAAGGCGACCCTCCCGGACTTTTGAGTTTTGCCCGGCTCATGGTGCCCATCCGCGACGCCATGCGAAAAGCCCCATCCGCCCAGAGCGTGCGCACAGCGATTTTTAGTGGAGGAACTGCCCATCACGTTTGCAGCGTTGCAGGGAGGCCTCGGCACCTTCTGACACGTGCGGCCCTTGAGCGGGCCTTGCGGCACCTGCTCAAGAAACCGGCCAGGAAAATCGCGAAAAAATATAACCTCGATCCTCGGAGGGTACCGCTCCTTATATCGGGCGCGGTAATCCTGGCGGCGATGCTCGACAATTATGGTTTGGACCGTGCAGCCATAACGGCCAGCACCGTACGTGAGGGGATGATACGGGCTTACTTAGCTCGGCCGGACTCTTGGTGGAAGCATTAGCTGATCGCTTTCGTGCGCCACTCGCACCGGCACACACAGCCGCCGGAGCGGTTGCGCCTACAGGCGGAAGAGCCTCGCGGCGTTGCCTCGCAAGATGAGGTCGCGGTCGGCGGCCGGCAGATTTAATTGCTCGACCAGGGAATTGGGGTACTCGATGGCCTGATTCGCCCCGAACGCATTATCCGTGCCGATCACCACTCGGTCGGCGCCCACGAGGCTGATCAGGAAACCCAAGGTTTCGGGGTAGAAGGTGATTGAGTCGTAATGAAATCGCCGAACGTACTCTTTGAATGGCCTTCGCATCTGGAACTTGTTCCGTTCCAATCCATGGCCGAGGCGCCCTGCAAGGTAAGGGAAGCTGCCGCCCGAGTGCGGTAAAACGACTTCTAACCTCGGATATTTATCCAGCGTGCCGCTGATAATGAACTTGGCGGCGGTGGTAGCGGTCTCGCATGTAAATCCAACCCAGTTGTTCATCGCGGCAGAAACTGATAGCGGATCTCCCACCCGCGTTTCGGGCCCACCGTAATAATTAATTTCCCCATCGAGCGGATGAAACACGAGCGGATAGCCTAATTCCTCACAACGCGCCAGCACCGGCGCATAGACCGGTTCGAATAAGAAATCGCGGCCTTGGATGGAGTTAGGTACGTGAATACCCCGTACGCCAGGCTTTCCGGCGACACGATTCAGTTCCTTCAAGGCGAGCTGAGGACTGGCCCAGGATAGTTCGATCCCCGTGATGAAGCGGTCGGGAAATGCGGTGTGAGCCTCTATGCCTGCATCGTTGACGATCTGAGCGATCCGTGCGCCGTCCTCGGGCGATACCCATTGGTATGGCATGCCGCCATTCAACGTCAGAACCAGCATCTGGACCCCGTGCGCGTCCATCCATTTGCGCCGCCGGTCGAGATCGAAATTCAATGGATCGCCACCTTGAGGCCGCCCAAGTTGAGCCAAGGCCTTCACATATGGTTCCGGCGCCCAGTGAGTATGGCAGTCGATGGAAATAGGGTTAATAGGTCCGCGAGGCGGCGCGTTCCACGGCTGAGCCTGTATCTGCGCGGCTGCTTGGCTACGGCTCAACGCGTTCGTTGTTGCCCACGCACCAACGGCACCTGCGCCGCCCGAGCCGATCCCGAGGAATTCTCGGCGCCCGATTTCTGCGTTTCGGGAAAGTGCCTCAGAGGCTTTCATGGTTCGAACTCCTTTTCTTTATGCCGCTGGTTCCGAACATCAGTCGTCCAGAATCGGCAAAGCGCGGCCAGAAGTGCCAGAAACTAAATCTGAAGCAATCGGGCTGCATTGCCTTTCAGAATGCGTTCACGATCCGCCGTGGGGAGATTCAGTTGTTCGACCAGCCCATTCGGCGATTCGACGTCCATCAGAGCAAAATTATCCGTGCCGATCACCACGCGATCCGCGCCAACGAGGCCGATCAGAAAACGGAGGGTCTCTGGGTAATACGTCAGCGTGTCATAGTGAAACCGCCGAACGTACTCCCGCACAGGGCGTTGCAGCTTGAACTTGCTATTCATCATGTAACGGTCCGCCCGTCCCGCGATGTAGGGGAAGACTCCGCCGGAGTGCGGCAGCACAATTTCCAATTTCGGATATTTATCCAGCGTTCCGGTGACGATGAACTTGGCGGCCGTCGTCGCAGTTTCAAAGGTAAAGCCCAGCGAATTGCTCAGGCCGGCGGAAACCGATAGCGGGTCTGCCAGCCTTTGTCGGCCTGCATAAATGTTCGCTTCTCCATCCAACGGATGAAACAGAAGCGGATATCCGAGTTCCTCGCATCGCGCCAAGAGCGGCGCGTATCCGGGTTCGAACAGGTAGTCGCGTCCTTGAATGGAATTGGGCAGATGTACCGCCCGCAGTCCGGGCTTTCCTGCCACACGATTCAATTCCTTCAAGGCAAGTTCGGGGTCATGGATAGAAAGCTCGATGCCTGCGGCAAACCGGTCGGGAAACGCAGTATGGGCTTCCACAGCAGCGTCGTTGATGATTTGCGCGAGATGGGCGCCCACGTCCGGCGGCACCCACTGCCAGGGCATGCCGCCGCTCAGCGTCAGGACGTGCATCTGAACGCCATGCTCGTCCATCCACTTGCGGCGCTTATCCAAATCAAAATCTAGTGGGTTGGTGCTCGCAGGCGTGGGACGCTTCAACTGAGCCAGGGCTTTGTCGTAAGCCTCTGGGACCCAGTGCGTGTGGAGATCGATGGAAATAGGTCGGCTCGCTGTGCTCTGCGCCGACGCCCCAAGAGGATCGAGCGCCATCATAACGCCCGCGCCGGCCCCGAGCTTGATAAAATCGCGTCGGCGAATCGCCGCTGTTTGCGCGTCAACCTCGAAATGATTCATCAGCTTTCTCCTTCTCGGCGCGATCATGTTTTCTTGGTCGAGGCGCCGAGCGGCCCACCCGCGAAGTTGCAAGCATACTCTCACTGGGGTCGTTTGGGGGCTCTCCTCGGGTTTCCACAGGGGCCGCTTGCTTTAATGAGTTATTCCCGGCGCGTGGTACGATTGCTTTTCGCCGGCTTGCGCGGGTATAACTGAGCGGCAGAAACGGAGGAGATAGCCATGTCATTTCGAACCATTTTGGTGATCGGCGTATTACTCGCTGTGGCGCCCGCATTTGCGCAGAGAGGTGCGAAGGCGCATGCGAATTTCGTAGACGCCAAAGGAAACAAAGTGGGAACCGCGACACTGACGCCGTCAGGTAAAAGCGTGAAGATCGTTGCCACCTTTATGAATCTGCCGCCTGGCGTGCATGCGATTCATATCCATAACGTTGGGATGTGCCAAGGACCAAATTTCGCTTCTGCGGGCGGGCATTTCAACCCGACGATGAAGAAACATGGGAAGGACAATCCCGACGGTCCGCATGCGGGCGATCTTCCCAATTTCACCGTGGATAAGAACGGCAAGGGCAAAGCCACGATCGTCGCGGATATGGTGACTTTAGGCGACGGGGCGAATTCGCTCTTTCATCCTGGCGGGACGGCTTTGGTCGTTCACGCCGGCCCTGATGATTACAAGACGGATCCCGCCGGTAATTCCGGAGATAGGATCGCTTGCGGAGTGATTGAGAAGTAGCGCTTTTCGGCGTACCGTTCAGGCGGCGTGGCGATGGCGGAAGGAATGCTCGATCTCTTCGAGAGTGCGGCCCTTTGTTTCGGGAACGAGGTAATACGAGAATAGCCAAGAGGCAATCGCCAGCAAGGCATACACCCAAAACGTCAAGCTCGGTCCTAGAAGTTCGAGCAAGGTCAAAAACGTAACTGATACCAGGAAATTAAAGGCCCAGTTAACGCCCGCCGCTGTGCCTTCTGCGATACCCCGTACCCTCAGCGGATAAATCTCCGAAATCAGAAGCCAGAAAATGGGACCGAGACTGATGGCGAACGAGGCCACATAGACCATCAGCGTAACCACCGCCAGCCAAGCCAGAGCTCCTCCCGTGGGCATCCGAAAAACAAATCCAAGCACGCCCAGGCTGATGATCATCCCTGCGATTCCAATCAAGAGAAGAGGACGCCGGCCTACGTGGTCGATCAACCACATGGCCACGATGGTCATCAGCACGTTCACCAGGCCGATGCCCGCCGTGGCCAGGATGGCTCCCGAAGCGGTGGAAATTCCTGCCGATTGCACGATCAAGGGTGCGTAATAAATCACCGTATTGATTCCTGTCACTTGCTGAAAAATTGCCAAGCCGATGCCGATCACGAGCGCCATGCGAACGGAAGGGCCAAATAAATCCGAGAAGCTCCCCCGCTCTTCCGTTTCTGTTAGTGTCTTCTGGATCTCCAGCCATTCTGATTCGATGTTTTCCGTGCCCCGAATTCGAGCCAATACCTCGCGGGCGCGGCCCGAATGGCCGTGTTCGGCCAGCCAGCGCGGGCTTTCTGGCATGCGAATCATTCCCAGCCCAAGGATTGCGCCGGGCACGAATGCGAGTCCCAGCATCCATCGCCAACCGCTACTGCCTGAGAAAACGTAGTCCACAAGGTAGGCAGCCAGGATGCCGATCGTTATGGCGAGCTGAAACAGCGACACCTGCCAGCCCCGCGTCTGCGGTGGCGAAACCTCGGAGATATAGATCGGCACAGTGCTGGTTGAAAAACCAATTCCCAAGCCGACGATCAAGCGGCCGATCACCAGGACATTCAGTGACGGCGCCGCGGCGCAAACGAGAGCTCCGGCGACGAAAATCAGCGCCGTAACCAATAGCATCATGCGCCGGCCGAAAATATCCGCCAGGCGTCCACCGGTCAGAGCGCCCGCTGCGGCCCCGACGAGCACTACGCTTACCACGAGCTCCTGCTGGAAGGTGGAGAGTCCGAATTGCGCGCGAATGAAAATCAGCGCCCCGGAAATGACCCCGGTGTCATAACCAAACAAAAGTCCGCCGAGAGCGGCAAATGCGGCGGCGGCGAATACGAATCCCGTCTCCGGAACTTCTACGGCCGGCGGGTTAACCGCCATCCTGTCGGGCATGTTCAGGCTCATCGTACCGCCACATAAAGTGAGATGTGCCCCCCTGCGCTGAGGGTTCGGGGTTGTGCCATCCGCCGATGTCCGCGACCAGACGATCGGCTTCTGACGGCCCCCAGCTGCCGCGCGGATAGAAGTAGAGCGGCGTTGTGTCAGGGCCAAGAATGGGATCGACGATGGCCCACGCTGCTTCCACGGCATCCTGGCGCACAAAGAGAAGCGGATCGCCCCGCATCGCGTCTGTAAGCAGGCGCTCGTAGGGCATGAGCTCGGCACTGAGATCCAGTTGCACAGCCGAAAGTTCTACGGGCATAGATACCATTTCAGCGCCCGGACGCTTGATTTGAGCGCCCAGATTTATGGAAAGATCGGGACCCAGGCGGAAACGGAAGTAGTTGTTCTGGTTTGGACGGCGCCGCAGAGGAGGCTGCTTCAGCTTGACGAGAACTTCGGTCGCGGTTACTGCCATGCATTTGCCGGTGCGAATGACGAACGGGACGCCATCCCACCTCCACGAATCGATTTCCAGGCGCAAAGCGGCAAACGTCTCCACTTTGGAATTTGGGGCCACGTCGGGGATCTTTCGATATCCTTCGAACTGCCCGCGCACCACGTTGGCCGGCTGAATGGCAGGGATGGTCCGAAAGACGCGAACCTGCTCATCGCGCAGCGATTCGGGATACATGCTGGTGGGCGGTTCCATGGTTAGAAATCCCACGACTTGGAGCAGATGGTTTTGCACGACGTCGCGAATCGCGCCGGCTTCCTCGTAGAACTTGCCTCTTCCTGCGACGCCGAACGATTCCGCCATGGTGATCTGCACGCTCTCAACGTAGTTGCGGTTCCAGATGGGCTCGAGGAACGTATTCGCAAAACGGAAGAAAAGCAGGTTTTCAACTTCTTCCTTACCGAGATAATGGTCGATGCGAAAAATGGAAGATTCGGGGAAGACGGAGTGCAGCGTGGCATCGAGTTCTTGAGCCGATGCGAGATCGCGGCCAAATGGCTTCTCCAGGATTACACGAGCATTCTTCGCGCAGCCGGAGGCGCCCAGGCCTTCCACAACAGCGGAAAACATGCTCGGAGGAATGGCCAGATAGTGCGTTGGAAGCTGCGCCTTGCCCAGCAGTTCGCGAAGCTTCTTGAACGTGGCCGGATCGCGGTAGTCACCGTCGATATAATTCAGCAGCTCCATCAATTTGGAAAAAGCGGCCTGGTCGATGCCTCCGTGCTTCTCCAGGCTGTCGCGTGCTCGTGCTCGAAGCTGTTCGAGCGACCACCCGGCCTTCGCCACTCCAATCACGGGTACATTGAGATTGCCGTGCCGGATCATCTGTTGGAGCGAGGGAAAAATTTGCTTATAAGCGAGATCGCCGGTCGCACCAAAGAAGACGAGCGCGTCCGAGAGCGCAGGCCCTTTAGGTGAACGGTGCTGCTCGGAAACGCCAGCCGTCAGAGTCGCACTCATTTCGGAATCTCCTAGCCTCGGGATGAGAGCCTTCCCGTTTGATGCAAGACAAAGGTCAGGTCGCTTGGAAATAGCGCAATTAAGGCGCTTTCTCCAGGTCTTCTTCTCAGGCTTTTTTCTCCAGATGGCCGCCGAATTCAAAGCGCATGGCCGAGAGCAGCTTATTGGCGAAATCGCTTTCGCCTCGCGAGGTAAATCGCTCGTAGAGAGCCGCGCTCAAAACCGGCGCCGGAGCGCCTTCTTCGACTGCAGCCAGGATCGTCCATCGCCCTTCGCCGGAATCCGAGACGCGGCCGGAGAAGCCCGCAAGGTCCGGGCTTTTTAGCAGGGCGCTGGCGGTCAAATCCAAAAGCCAGGAGGCAACCACGCTGCCGCGCCGCCATACCTCGGTCACATCCGAAAGGTTGAAGTCGTATTGGTAGTGTTCGGGATCACGCAGCGGCGCCGTCTCCGCATCACTGCGGCCGGTGGATTTGCCCACGTTGGCGTGCTTCAGAATGTTCAGTCCCTCCGCATAAGCCGCCATAAGCCCGTACTCGATGCCGTTATGCACCATTTTCACGAAATGCCCGGCTCCAGACGGACCACAATGCAGATATCCCTCTTCTGCAGTACCCCCAACTTTTTCGCGCCCGGCAGTTCGCGGCGCATCGCCCCGCCCGGGAGCGAGCGCTTTGAAGATGGGGTCGAGGTGCTCCACGATTTCCCGAGGCCCTCCGATCATCTGGCAGTACCCGCGCTCCAAGCCCCAAACACCGCCGCTTGTGCCCACATCCACGTAATGGATTCCGCGCTGCTGGAGCTGCTTGGAACGCCGGATATCGTCAATGTAATAGGAATTTCCACCATCGATCAGGATGTCGCCTCGTTGCATTTGGGGAACGAGTTTTTCGATGGTGGCATCAACGCCGGCCGCGGGCACCATCATCCATACGGCCCGTGGTGGCGTCATTTTCTGAATAAGCTCTTCGAGTGAGGCCGCTCCTTTGCCCCCCTCATCGGACACTTTCTTAACATTCTCCGGATGACGGTCAAATACCACGCACTGATGTTTGGCCCGCAGCAGGCGCAGGCTCATGTTGCCACCCATGCGCCCGAGGCCGATCATTCCGATCTGCATGTGTCTGTGCTCCTGGTGTGGGATTACCTTCTTTTGGAGTTCTATCTTGGGATATTGGGTATATCGGACCTACAACCGCGAGGCTGTTGCTTCTTGTATCAGGAGCGCGACACCGGCAAAGACGCCGGAGGTTCGCCCGGCCCCCACTCCCTGGGCTAGGATCAGCTGCTGGGCCACACCCCGCATGGCCGGCAAGCGCCGCGCAAAGATGGCGCCGCCGGTCAAACAGGTCACTCCGCCAATGGCCACGGTCCAGGGAGCACCGATTCTCGCTGCAACCGCGCCGCCTATCAGGGCGCCAATGGGGCCCATGCCGATAAACATCATAGAGTAAAGCGACATTACGCGCCCGCGGAGGCGATCTGGAACCATGACTTGCAAAAGCGTGTTGGTTGCGCCCATCTGAACCATCATGCCGAATCCGGTGGGAACGAGGAATGCCAGCGAGAGCCATAGGTGCCGCGAGAATGCAAACAGGATAAGGCTCGTGCCGAATCCGGTTGCCGCCATCCAAACCCACTTCCCGAGCCCGCGGACGCCGGGCTTGGAAGCGAGCGTTAGAGCCCCAAGCAGGGCACCAATGCCCGTCGCCCCCATCAGCATGCTGTACTGACCCGCGCCGCCATGCAGAATGCTACCCGCGAAAATTGGCATGAGCACCGTATAGGGCATCGCGGCGAGGCTGACAAAGCCGATCAGGAGCAGCAAAGCCCGCACGGGAGCCGTGTGACGCGCGAAGCGAAAGCCTTCGACCATGTTCTCCAGCGCCGAACCGTGCATCTGCAGTTCCCCTCGCTTGGTGAGCCGCATCAACAATAGCCCCGTAATCACCGCGATATAACTGATGCCGTTAGCGAAAAAACACCAGCCTTCGCCGACCGAGGCCACCAAGATGCCGGCGACGGCCGGTCCGATGATGCGCGCGCTATTGAACATCGAGGAGTTCAGGGCGATGGCGTTCAACAGGTCGTCGCGACCGACCATGTCGATCAGGAAGGCCTGACGAGCGGGAATATCGAACGCGTTGACCACGCCCAGCAACGACGCTATAACCATGATCTCCCAGATACGAATCCTTCCACTCAGCGTCAGCGTGGCTAGCGTCAGCGCCAGTACCATGGAGGCCGATTGCGTGGCGATGACGATCCGGTGGCGGTTCCACCGGTCGGCTACGATGCCAGCCACAGGCGCCAGCAGAAAAATGGGAATCTGGCTCGCGAACGCGACCGTGCCCAGCAACAGCGACGATCCAGTCAGCCGATAGACGAGCCAGTCCTGGGCAATATTCTGCATCCAGGTGCCAATGAGAGAAATGAGCTGGCCGCCAAAAAAGAGCTGAAAATTCCGATGGCGCAATGCGCGGAGGGTTGTCCGCAGCCCTACACGAGGTTTTTCGGTGCTGGTATTGCCTGCGTTACGTAACTCCGATGAGGTCGCTGTTTCCGCCATGATCTTCTGATTTGATGCAGAGATATTGTAGCTTAGGCGCATTGCGCTTTTTCCCTGAATCGTCGGCTAATTTGCGAAAGGGAACGGAATTGTGCCCAATTTGCCTGCAGCGATTTGACATGCGGCGAAGCCCAATCAAAGATGGGCCGATCAGTCGATGAGGGATCGCGCCATTTCGAAGGACGACACCATTTCGCTGGTGCGCGTGGGTGCGGCTCGATTGCGCCGCGGTGTGCTTTGGGTGATCTTCGGCCTGATTCTTATGATTCCAAAGATGAACCGATTGCGGCGCCAGAAGAAATTGTGGAATTTCCTTCGCGTCCTCGTTGCATTTGCAGGCGCGGGAATGCTGGCTCTTGGCGCACTTAGCGGGCATTCGTACGCGCTGCTCGCGGCCGGTGCTCTGATGTTGCTGTTTGCGCTAGTTATGAGCGCCACGGGCGCGCATTTGTCTGTCGACTCGCGCGCGAGGGAATTGGGAGCTTTGATCGTGGTGGACGGCGGCTGCTACATTGATTCGGCTGGCAGCCGCCACCGCGCCAAGCTCTTCCTTGCTCCCGATCGGCTGTGGGTGCTGGATTCTGCCCTTCAGGTCTTGCTCGAGATTCCGTTGCAGCAAATTCGCTCACTGTCCGTGCGGCCTGCAGGCATTGACTGGAATCTTCGCATAGAGGGCGCCGAAACTACAGCTGAGTTCGGCTACGAAGGCAGCTTCGCGGAACACCTGGCACGCGTGGCCGATGCGACGGTGCGCAGCCGCCTCTCTCGTGAGCTCCCGGTCTTCCGCTAATCCTCATTGGATACGGCGCAAGCCGCAGACAGCAAAATGGGATTGCCGCCAAGCTCTAACTTTCAAGTCTGAATCTGGTGGATGCCAAGGTATACAGCCGGCGCCACACCAGCCGGTTGATCGCCAGAACGATGACCGCCATGAGCATCGTCGCGACAAGAAGGACAGGATAATTTCCTGTGTCGGCCGCGGCGCTGACTACGGCACCCAAGCCAGTTGTGGAGAAGGTCTGCCCGTTCAGGTGGAAATATTCTGCGAGGATACTGGCGTTCCAGGCTCCCCCGGAAGCCGTTACAAAACCAGTGATCAAGTAAGGGAAGATTCCAGGGAGAATTAGCTCCCGCCATCGTTCCCATCGCCCAAACCGAAAGACCCCGCAGACTTCCCTCAAATCCGTTGGCAGAGCGGTGGCGCCGGCGATGACGTTGAACAGGATGTACCACTGTGTTCCCAGAAGCATGAGCACAATCGATCCAATCGCCAGCCCGCTGCCAACTCGGGTCAAAAGAAGAACGATGATCGGAAACAGAGCTGTTGCAGGTACCGAAGCCACAACTTGGACGATCGGCTGGATCACGCCCGAAAGCTTGGCATTCAAGCCGATTGCTACGCCCGCAGGAACGGTCCACAGCGCAGCGATCAGCAGCGTCAATTCGACGCGCAGGAAAGTTGTGCCACCTCCGACAAAAATGCTGCGCAACTCGGAACGGGTTATCGAAGCAGCGAGCCCGCTCATCTTGACGACGGCATACGCGATGCTAATCCCAACGACAGCCGCGATTGCGTAGAAGACCCATCGAGCCGCGTTCGCTGTTGGATGTTCCTCACGAGGATGCGTCCACTCCCGCGCAAACTGCAGGGTCAAATGTTCACGTGCCGGGCTAATGATCAGCCGGCCAATCAGCGGCAAAACGCGTGACCTTCGGAGCACGTCGAGAACAGCCGAGTGTGGAACCTGCGCACTGGCCACTTGTTCGAACTTGAATTTCTCCGCCCAGGCAATCACCGGACGCCACACGAGTTGGTCCATGGCCACAATTACGCCGATCATGAAGACCAGTCCCCAAATAATCGCCTGCGTATCGGCCGCGTTTGCTGCCGTTTGCAAGTAGGATCCTAGTCCTGGAATACGAAAATCCTGTTTTTTTAGTACGAACATCTCGCACGCGATCAGGTAGAACCAGGCCGTCGCTACCGAGATCATTGAATTCCAGACCAGTCCGATGGCCGAAAACGGAAGCTCCATCTGTACCAGTTTTTGCCACGGACTCCAGCGATAAACCTCCGCGACTTCGTGCATCTCGCGCGGAATCGACTTCAGCGAGGAATAAAAGCTGAACGTCATGTTCCATGCCTGTCCGGAAAAAATCAGCAGAATCGACCCAAGCTCGATCCCCAATTGGCGCCCGGGGAAAAGAGTAACCATCGCAAGCATGACGCCAGGCAGAAAGCTCAACAGTGGAATGGATTGCAGTGTATCGAGCAGGGGAATCATGACGCGTTCTGCGCGGCGGTTGTAAGCCGCGACGTACCCGTAGGTCACGCTGAAAATCAGACTAATCAGATAGGAAATCGCGATGCGCACGACCGAAAACATCGCGTACCCTGGCAATGCGCGGGGCCGCAGGTCGATTTCAGCTTGCGTGCTGACTGGAGTGAGCGAATACCGCGCAACCGCGAGAAACGCATAGAAAACCGAGAAAGTCGCCAGCAAAATCGGCAAGTCCGTGAGCAGTGACGTCGCATTACGGGGAAAAAGTCCCCAGACGAGTGTGCCCGTGGGCCCCGCTTGCTGTTCCGTTCCCTCAGAAGGCGTGTGCTGTCGAGTCATCGGTGGTGTGCAACTTGAGAGTTCCATTTTCAGGGTTATAGCTGAAGATTTCGGCGTAGCGGCCCCAGTTCAAGGCCGTTTCAAGCTGCTTCTCGACTTCCGTCTCGGTGAAATGCTCGTCTAGAATATCGTGGAAAAATTCGACGGGCATGGCGTGATCGGACCTGGCCTCGAGCGCCGACTTCATCTTTTGAAGAAGTGTTACATGAGCCAGCGCCGCTTCGCGAAACAGGGATTTGCGAGTGGATATGTCGGCGCCAGCGAACACCCGTCCCTCCGCCGTAATTTTCACATCTCCCTCGCGGGCAGTGGCGAATCCAAGTAGCGTTGCACCTTCGACGATCGGCAACAGATCGTCCACCTCGAGAAGCAGTTGCTCGGCCACATGGTAGAGATCTTCTTCTCCACCGTGATCGATGACCAACTCGAGCAAGCCCGCAATACTGCCTGGCCGGGCGTGCGGCAGTATCTGCCAGCCCGGCTTGGCCGTTGCCTCGGGTGTTGGGGGCGCGAGTTGCAGCCGAGGTTGCGTCATCACTTTGTACACATAGTCGACGTAGAGAAGATACGCCGCCGATTTGCGGTCCCTGGGCCTCGCCAAAGGGATGTAGAAACTGGCGCGAATCGTCGCAGGGTTGCTCCCAAGCACAACAATCCGATCGGCCAGGAGTACCGCCTCCTCGATGTTGTGCGTCACCATAAAAATGCTCCGCGTGGAAATATTCTTCTGCGACCAAAGTTCGATCAACTCCCTGCGCAGATTTTCCGCCGTAAGGACATCCAGCGCGGAGAACGGCTCGTCCATGAAGAGGACCTCTGGGTCAACTGCCAGCGCTCGCGCAAAACCCACGCGTTGTTTCATGCCACCCGACAATTCCTTCGGGTAGGCTCCTTCAAAGCCCTTGAGCCCCACTGCGTCGAGCGCCTGGAGCGCTCGGGGATGTCGCTCGGCATGCGCCAGGCCCCGCGCAAGCAGGGGCGCTTCCACGTTGTCAAGGACAGTAAGCCACGGGAATAGCGCAAAACTCTGGAAGACGATCGCCACGTTTGGGC
Source organism: uncultured Acidobacteriota bacterium (assembly GCA_963761945.1). GTDB lineage: Bacteria > Acidobacteriota > Terriglobia > Acidiferrales > UBA7541 > Palsa-189. The sequence goes on from CAVXIM010000008.1 coordinate 402,101, forward strand.
GTGCTCGCTGCAAAGGCTGGCCGTGCCAGAGAATTTCTCCCTTGGATGGCTGGAGAAGCCCGGAGAGCATCCTCAAGATCGTAGACTTGCCGGAACCCGAGGGACCTAGGAGCGCGAATATTGTATTTGGCTCGATCGACAAGTCCATTGGTGCGACAACTTGAATCTCTCTCCCTTCCGGCTGCTGAAAATACTTTTCGATTTGCCGCGCCTCGATGATCGCCGGTTCCAGATGCGGTCGTGCCGGCGCGGCGGGTTCTTCCTCCGCTTCCACTGCCTTCGCGCCGGGCGGCGCCGTCTCCAGGTGCGCCTTTTCCAGCGTGGTCATAACGGTTTGCCATGCTTCCTCGGGAAGCGCATCCAGGAATTGGTAACGTTCTCCCGGTTCCATCTCGTTGATGATCGCCGCAATTTCTCGCGGCTTCAGCGAATAAAGCAGAACGTAGGCGTGGAAATATGGGAACTGTCCCACAAGGCTAGCCGCGAGCTTCGCAGGCAGACGGCGAAATAAGCGCCGCTGCTCTTCGAACGGCAGCGCCATTACGATGTGAGCCGCGTCATCCGGAATTAGCTTGTGAAGCAGTTCCGCTGCGGCTTCCCAAAGGCCCCGGGTGATCGCCTCTCCGAGCTGTTGAACCGGTTCAGTCATACGTGGGCCGCACTAGCCTACTACAGGTTCCGACGAGCCTGAAAAAACGGGCAATAGCGGCGGTTTGAGCTTGAGCGCTGTAAAGGCCACGCTGTAGAAACGCTGGAAAAAGAGCAAAGTGTTATGATCAACAGGGCAAATGACTTTAGCTCAACGCGCGAAGCTACCCCCACTTTGGCCGGGCAGCGCGCGCACACGGAGGAAGGGCATGAGAACGCATTTCCTGATGGCGACGGCTTTGCTGGCGGCTTCGTGCATCGCAGTGGCGCCCGCGCGGGCCCAAGAGGTCACTAAGGACAATATCGATGGCATCACCAATTTCCATCGCCTCTCGACCGTCGTGGCGTGTTCGGGTGCAATCAAGCCCGAAGTGGTACCGCAGATCAAGCAGATGGGTTTCGTCTCCGTCATCAATCTCCGCGAAGCATCCGAGCAGGGGGCGAACATCGAAGGCGAGGGCGAAGCCGCCAAAGCCGTCGGCTTGCGCTATTACAGCATCCCGTTCAACGCCATGAACCCTGATCCTGCAGCGGCGGACAAATTCATCGAGGCGATCACCACCAAGGGCGTAGAGCCCGCGTTCATTCACTGCGCAGGCGGCGGCCGCGCTGCAACCATGTGGTTCATCAAGCGCATGGTCGTGGATCATTGGGATGAGGACCGCGCCGAGAAAGAAGCCACCGACCTGGGCATGAACAACCCGAAGCTGAAGCAATTCGCCATCGACTACGCGATGGCCCACAAGCGCTAACGCTCGTTTGTCGCGGCCGCCTTCAGGCGGGCGATTGGTTCCCAGGGGCAGGTTGCTGCTGGGTCATGCAGTGCAAGGTGCCGAGGCCGAGAACCAGATCGCGCGCGGCAATGCCGATTACCTCACGATCGGGTAATAACGCTGCGAGGGTATTGAGCGCGACGCGATCGGCGGGGTCGCTAAACATGGGAACCAGCACAATTTTATTAGCGATGTAAAAGTTGGCATAGCTGGCGGGCAGCCGCTGCCCGTCGAACCACACCGGCTGCGGCATCGGTAGAGTTTCGATTCGTAGCCCGCGCCCATCCTGATCTTTCATCTCACGCAATCGCGCGAGATTTTCCTGCAAAGGTTCATAGTTGGCATCGGAGCGATCCGATTCGACAACGGTCACCACCGTGGTCGGATTGACGAATCGCGCGAGATCATCGACGTGGCCGTGCGTATCGTCGCCCGCAATGCCGCGCCCGAGCCAGAGAACATTCCTGGCGCCCAGATAATCGCGAAAAATCGCTTCCCAATCGGCTCGCTCAAAACCTGGATTTCGTGCCTGTTCCGCGCTGAGCAGGCATTCTTCGGTGGTGAGTAGCGAGCCCGCGCCGTTGACTTCGATACTCCCGCCTTCCAGCACCACCGGGCGGCCGCCGTATTGCGGCTCCCACACCGGCATTTTTAGCTTGGGCAGAACGCGCTTCATCGCGGAGTTGTCTTTCTGCCAGTCGTCGTACTTGGCCCAGGCGTTGAACCGCCACTTCGTGGCGGCCACGCCTCCGCCGCTGTCATTCTGAGGAGCGCACCGACGAAGAATCTCTCTGTCCACGTCAGTAACCTCAGAGAGATTCTTCGCTTCCCTCAGGATGACATCCCTAGGCGGGGCACTCGCGGCGCCGCATCTCTTCACGAAAATGGCCCCGAAATCGCGGGTCCACCCGCGATTCGTTGGCGCGACAAAAAACTCCACCGCGCCGAGTTCCGCGCCGCTCTTTTGCAAGATGCGGCGCGCGGCCCGCTCTTCCGCGCGATCCTGCACCAGGATGCGCACGCGTTCCACGCGCGCAAGATGGCGCACGATATCGGCGTAAATCCAGGGGATAGGCGCGAATTTGCCGGGCCAGTCGGTGCGTTCGTGGGGCCAGGCAAGCCACGTGGCTTCGTGTGGCTCCCACTCCGCTGGCATGCGGTACCCGAGCGCTGCGGGCGCCTGCTCCTCGCCTGTGGCCTCGGCGCGAGCAGACGCGCGTTCGCGCGGCCCGCTCGCGTCAAGCAAAGAAGTCTTCGCGCGGCGGGACTTCAACCGAGCCACCGCTCGAGCAGCGGCGCGTAAGCGTCGGTGCGGCGATCGCGCAGGAAGGGCCAATTGCGCCGCACTTCTTCCATGCGGCGCAGATCGCACTCCACGACCAGCGTCTCCTCTTTGTCGGCGGAGGCTTCGGCGATGATCTGCCCGAAAGGATCGGCCACAAATGAAGACCCCCAGAATTCCAAGCCATTCTCGGGCGGTCCCTCGAAACCTACGCGGTTCACTGCAGCCACAAAAATGCCGTTGGCGATGGCATGCGAACGTTGAATGGTTTGCCAGGCGTCGAGTTGTGCGGCGCCGAATTCCGCCTTTTCCGAGGGATGCCAGCCGATGGCCGTGGGATAAAAAAGAATATTCGCGCCGCGCAGGCTGGAGAGACGCGCGCCTTCCGGATACCACTGGTCCCAGCACACGAGAACGCCGATCCTGCCGTAGCGCGTGTCGAAGTTGGGAAAGCCCAGATCGCCCGGCGTGAAATAAAACTTCTCGTAGTAGAGCGGATCGTCGGGAATGTGCATCTTGCGGTAGAGCCCGAGCAGCGCGCCATCGGCATCGAGCACGGCCGCCGTATTGTGATAAAGCCCGGCGGCGCGGCGCTCGAAGAGCGACGCGACGATCACGACAGCAAGGTCCCGCGCGAGCTTGCTGAGCGCTTCGGTGGTCGGCCCTGGGATCGGCTCGGCAAGGTCGAATCGATCGGCGTTTTCTTCGCGGCAAAAATATTGGGAACGAAACAGCTCCTCGAGGCACACGATTTGTGCGCCGCGTTTGGCCGCTTCGCGGATGGCCTCAATGGTTCGCGCAAGGTTCGCGGCGGGATCGGTGGAACATTTCCGCTGCAGGAGGCCGATGGTCAGCTTTTCAGTCATGTTCGAATACTACCATCTCGCTTTGAATCTGCGGGAAAAGGTAGCCAATCCCCGGCGGCTTTTTGCGCTATGAACGCGAATTCACCACCCTGCGGATGCGGCGCAGCACGGCGTCAAACATTTCCGCAGTCAATCTTCCTGTCTGCGTATTTTGCTGGCTGGGATGATAACTGGCGAAAAGATGCGGCAGATCACCCGGCAGTTTGAATTCGGCGCCGTGCGAAAAAGCTATACGTCGCTATGGAGGGAATTCGCTTCTGCTTCATCAGCAGACGCAGATACGTGTGAAAGGCGATCGCGCCGAGCGCCAGCACGGCCCGAGGACGCAAGATTGCGAATTCCTCTTCGAGATAGCCGGCGCAATTGCGCAGTTCCTCCGGCAGCGGACGGTTATCGGGCGGCGCGCAACGCGCGGCGGCCGAGATGTAGGCATTCTGAAGCTCGAGGCCGTCATTGGCGTCAACGGAAGTCGGCTGGTTGGCGAACCCCGCCTCATAAAGTCTGGCGTACAGAAAATCGCCCGACCGATCGCCCGTGAACGCGCGCCCGGTGCGATTGCCGCCGTGGGCAGCGGGCGCAAGTCCGACGATCAACAGCTTGGCGTGCGGGTCCCCGAAGCCGGGCACCGGCCGGCCCCAGTAGGTCCATTCGCGAAAGGCACGCCGCTTAGTGCGCGCCACTTCTTCGCGATACTCCACTAGGCGCGGGCATTTGCGGCAGGCCACGACGACGTCACGCAGATGCGCGAGCCGATGCTCGGCGGATTCGCCTCGGGCCGATGCGGTCATGGCGCTCCTTTTTGTTCATTCGTCTCCGCTCGCTTGTGCGACTGCGCTTCGCCAGAAAATACATCCGAGGGCTGCGGGGATTCGTAAATGTGCTTGCGCTTGAGCACAGCGGCAATTGTAGCGCGCGGATAAAGATGGGCGTAAAAGAAGACCGCCTCCGCAGGAGATCGAGTGGGAAGAAGGGTCTTGCCTGCGGAGGCGGATCCAGTGGTCTTTGGCTACACCTACACTACAGGCAAATAATATGTCGTGTCAAGATATATATATTAAAGTTTGACCGCACAACAACGTTCTCTCTCGCCGTCCGCACAGCAAGCCCGGAAACCCCGGAAACATAGATCCGCGCTCCGGCGCGGCAACGTTTGCGCATGTCAACCCTCTATGCGGCCCTTAAGAGCAGCCCCCCAAATCGCAGCCGAAGGCGTTCCCTTCCGCATTGGCTCACCGTCAGCCACGCGCCTAAATTGACATCGAGCAGGGCGGGGCATAGGATTCATGGTTTACCCCCAATGTGCTGAAGGAGCTGGGTGCAGCTGCGTGTCTATCGCTGAAACCAAAACGGGAACGATCCTCAGCCGGATCATCGAGAGTCGCCGGGAGCAGGTGGCCCGGCGGCAGCGCATCATTCCGGAAACGGTGCTGCGTATTGCGGCAGGGAAGTCCGATGCCCGGCGCGATTTTGCAGGAGCGCTCACGCGTGGGAAGGTCAACGTGATCGCCGAAATCAAGAAAGCTTCACCTTCGGCGGGACTGCTGCGCCGCGACTTCGAGCCGGTCGCGCTGGCTCGAGGGTTCGAGCAGGCGGGCGCGGCGGCGCTTTCCGTGCTCACGGAAGAAGAAAATTTTCAGGGCGCCCTGGCGCACTTGCGCGACGCGCGCTCGGTGGTTCAGCTTCCGGTACTTCGGAAGGATTTCATCGTGGACTCCTACCAGGTTTGGGAGGCCCGGGCTGCCAATGCCGATTCGTTTCTGCTGATTGCTGCCGTGCTCGACGACGCGGCGCTGGCTGGCCTCCTCGCATTGGGGCGGGACCTCGGCATGGAGGCACTGGTCGAAGTGCACACGGCTGAGGAGTTGCGGCGAGCCTTGGCCGCGGGCGCGCATATAGTCGGCGTGAACAACCGAAATTTGCACACACTCGAAGTGCGCGTTGAGACTTCTCTGGAGCTCGTCGAGATGATTCCTGAGGATCGCGTTGCCGTAAGCGAATCGGGGCTGCGCTCGGCGGAAGATTTGCGCAAATTGCGCGCCGCCGGATTTGACGCGTTTCTGATCGGCGAAAGCCTCATGCGTGAAGCCGATCCGGGCGCGGCGCTCGGGCGGCTGATCGCCGCCGTTTGTGAGGCTGGCCGCGATTCCGGCGCGGGGAGTTCCGATCGTTCACGTTAAGATTTGCGGCGTCACGAACTGGCCCGATGCTAGGCTGGCGGTGGACTTGGGGGCCCACGCGCTGGGATTTAATTTCTATCCGCCTAGCCCGCGCTCAATCAGCCCCGCGGCCGCTTGGGAAATTGTGCGCAAGCTCCCGCCGCTGGTAGCGACGGTTGGGGTATTCGTGAACTGGCCGGCGGACATAATCGCGGCCTTGGCCGGCGCGTTGCGCCTTGATGGCGTTCAACTTCACGGCGACGAGCAGCCCGTCGAAGCCCAGGATTTGGCCGGCCGCTTTCGTGTAATAAAGGCGTTCGCTGCGGGACCGCGGTTCAAGCTCGCGAGGTTGGCGAAATACAAAGCCGTTTCCGCCTTCTTGCTCGATGGCTATAGCAGTGGCCTTTATGGCGGCACGGGGCGTACGGGTAATTGGCAACTCGCACGCGAAGCGAAGCGTTACGGAGCTGTAATCGTGGCGGGTGGCCTTCGGCCGGACAATGTCGCGCAGGCCATTGCCGAAGCGCAGCCCTTCGGCATCGACGTGGCCAGCGGCGTGGAGGCGCGGCCGGGCAAGAAAGATCCGCGCGCCTTGCGTGAACTGATGCGCGAAGTCGAGGCCGCGAATCGGAGGAACGGCGAACCTGCAAGCGAGATTCGGCGGAAGGTTTGGAAACGGAAATGACCACAGCGGTAAAAACTTGGCCTGACCTGCGCGGCCGCTTCGGCCCTTACGGCGGACGCTACGTTCCTGAAACGCTCGTCGCGCCGCTCGAGGAATTGGAGCGCGCCTACGCCGCCGCTTGCGCGGACGCGAGCTTCGCGCGCGAATTAGACGAGTTGCTGCGAAATTTCGCGGGACGCCCCACGCCCCTGCAGTTCGCATCGCGCCTCACCGAACATCTCGGCGGCCCGCGCATTTACATCAAACGCGAAGACCTGTTGCATACCGGTGCGCACAAAATCAACAACTGCCTGGGCCAGGCCCTGCTGGCGAAGCGAATGGGCAAGCGCCGCATCATCGCGGAAACGGGCGCGGGACAGCACGGCGTCGCCACGGCCGCCGTGGCCGCGCGCTTTGGCATGGAATGTGTCGTGTACATGGGCACCGAAGATATGGAGCGGCAGCGGCTGAACGTCTCGCGTATGAAGCTGATGGGTGCGGAAGTTGTAGGCGTGAACGCTGGCAGCCGCACACTCAAAGACGCCATCAATGAAGCCATGCGCGATTGGGTCACCAACGTTCGCACCACCCACTATCTGCTCGGATCGGTTCTCGGCGCGCATCCTTACCCGCAGATGGTTCGGAATTTTCATAAAGTGATCGGCGAAGAGGCGCGACGCCAGATTTTGCAAGCTGAAGGACGGCTGCCGGATTTGCTGGTGGCGTGTGTTGGCGGCGGTTCCAACGCCATCGGGCTTTTCCACGCGTTTCTCGATGATTCCAGTGTGAAGATGCTCGGCGTAGAAGCCGGAGGCCGCGGCCCCGAACTCGGCGAGCACGCGGCGCGGCTCGCCGAAGCCATGGGATTCACCGGCTCGCGTCCCGGCGTGCTGCAGGGGACCTACACCTACGTGTTGCAAACAGCGGACGGCCAGATCGCCACCACGCATTCCGTTTCCGCCGGCTTGGATTATCCCGCCGTCGGCCCCGAGCACGCTCTTCTAGCCGAGCAGCATCGCGCCGAATACTCCGCGGCGAGCGACGACGCGGCCATTGATGCCGCGCGCACGCTGGCCCGTCTCGAGGGCATTATCCCCGCGCTTGAAAGCGCACACGCGCTGGCCGCGCTGATCGCGCGCGCCCCCCACATGCGCCGTGACGAGCTCGTGATCTTCAACCTTTCCGGCCGTGGCGATAAAGATATGGAAATCATCGCGCGCTATCTCTGATGGCTACGAACTCCACGGCTCTCCCGAAAACTCCCACGATGAAGCGCATCCACCGCCGCTTCGAAGAGCTTGGCCGCCGCGGCGAAATGGGCTTGGTCGCTTTTCTGACGGCTGGCGACCCTTCGCTGGCCGCCACCGAATCGTTTGTCCTCGCGCTCGATGAAGCCGGCGCCGATGTTGTCGAACTGGGTGTGCCCTTCAGCGATCCCGTCGCGGATGGCCCCGCGATTCAGCGTTCCAGCGAACGCGCTTTGCGCGCGGGCACGTCGCTTTCGGGCGTTTTGGATTTGGTCGCCTCGATCAGGCGCAAGAGCGATGTGCCCGTGGTGCTTTTCAGCTACTACAATCCCGTGCTGCAAATGGGTATCGAACGCTTCGCGCGTCGCGCCGCCGATGCGGGCGCCGACGGCGTGCTGATCACTGATCTCACGCCGGAGGAAGCCGGCGATTATCGCCGCATTGTTCAGGGGCACGGCCTGGACACAATTTTCCTGGCCGCGCCGACGTCAACCGACGAACGCCTGGCGCGGATCGCGGAAGCCTCCAGCGGGTTCCTTTACGTCATCTCGAGGACGGGCGTGACCGGCGCCCGCGAATCCTTGCCCGAAGATCTGCCCGCCCTGATCCGCCGTGTGCGTCGCGCGAGCCGCCTGCCGATTGCCGTGGGTTTTGGCATTTCTCTGCCCGGCCAGGTTTCCGTTCTGGGCGGCCTCGCCGATGCAGCAGTAGTGGGCTCAGCCCTGGTGCAGGAAATCGAGCGGGCCTCGAGCGCGGACGCCGCGCGAGAGGCGCTCCGCGACCGCGTGCTTTCCCTCAAACACGCCGGGAAGACCGGAATGAGCCGCCGGGAGCCGGGCGCATGAGCGTTGAAGATTGGCGCCGCAAAATCGACGAGATCGACCGAAAGCTGGTGGAGTTGCTGAACGAGCGCTCGCATTGTGTGTTGGAGATCGGCCGTTTAAAGAAAGAAGACGGGTCGCCGCTCTATCAGCCCGACCGCGAGCGGGAAGTTTTGGCTGCCGCCGAGCGAGCCAATCGAGGTCCTTTGAGCGAGGCCGCCATCCGGCGCCTCTTCGAGCGCATTCTGGACGAGGCGCGCTCAGTCGAGCGCACCGTAATGCGCGATGAGACCGAGCCCGACCGGCATAAGTAGCGTGCTGAACAACATGGGCTTGTTGGCATGTTGTCATCCAGAGGGCCGATTCTGCCCGAGGGATCTGCTTTGTAGCTCAGGTCGTCCCGACGCAGGCGCGCAGCGCCGAGCGATTGTCGAGCGCGAAAAGGCCGTGTCCATCACGGCGCTTTTCGTGCCTAAAAAAGTCTGAGGAGAGTTCATGGTTGTCGTGATGCAAGCCGAATCCAGCGAGGAGCAGATCCAAAATGTGATCGACCACCTCGTTTCGCTCGGCTTCGATATTCATCGTTCGACGGGAGTTTCGCAAACGGTGCTCGGGGCCGTCGGCGTGCGCCCGGATTTCGATACGCGAGATATCGAACTGCTGCCGGGCGTGCGCGAGGTGGTTCGCATCACGCAACCGTATAAGCTGGCGAGCCGCGCATTTCGTCCCGAAGGCACGATCGTCAAACTGCCGCACGGAGTGTGCATCGGCGGCCCCGAAGTTATGGTAGCGGCGGGCCCATGTGCCGTGGAATCGGCGGAGCAGATCGAACTGATCGCCGCGCGCGTGGCGCGAGCCGGTGCGCGTTTGCTGCGCGGAGGCGCCTTCAAGCCCCGCAGTTCGCCGTATTCATTTCAGGGACTTGGCGAAGAAGGTCTGCGGCTGTTGCGCGCGGCCGGCGACCGGCACCATCTTGTGGTGGTAAGCGAAGTGATGGATCCCTCGCAGATCGCTTTGATGCTCCCTTTCGTTGATGTCATGCAAGTCGGCGCCCGCAATATGCAGAATTACCATCTCCTACGCGCTCTGGGCGCCGTCGAAAAGCCGGTGCTGCTGAAGCGCGGCATGTCTGCCACCATCGAGGAGTGGCTGCTCAGCGCTGAATACATCATGTCCGGCGGCAATTACAACGTGATCCTCTGCGAGCGCGGCATCCGCACATTTGAAACTTACACGCGCAACACTCTCGATATCGCTGCCATTCCGGTCATCCAGAAGCTCTCCCATTTGCCCATTCTGGCCGACCCCTCCCACGGCACGGGCCGGCGCGACAAGGTTGCGCCCATGGCCCGCGCGGCGATTGCCGCCGGGGCCGATGGGTTGCTTCTGGAAGTCCACAATGACCCCGAACGCGCTCTCTCCGACGGCGCACAATCGCTCCATTTCGAACAATTCGACGAGCTCATGGCGCAATTGCGCATGATCGCGCCCGCCGTCGGGCGCAGTATCGCCGCGTGATGGCTGCGCTTTCCTCGCGTGTTGCGCCTCCTGGCCCAGGGCGCGTTGCCGTGCTCGGCACGGGGCTTATCGGCGGATCGTTTGCCCTTGCCGTGCGAAAGGCATTTCCTGCAATTCGCATCAGAGGTTGGGACAAACCGAGCGTCCTCGAACGCGCGCTCGAGCTACGCGTTGTCGATGAAATCCAATCAGAGCTTCCCAAAGCGGTGGAGGGTGCGGATTTAATCTTCATCGCGCTGCCGGTTGGTCTCGCCATCGAGCGGCTGCCGGAGATCGCTCGGCACGTTTCTCGCGATGCGCTGGTTACTGATGCGTGCAGCACCAAGCGTGCCATTTGCGCGGCGGCCCAAAAGTGTTTTTCGGATGATAACGTTTTTCTCGGCGGTCATCCCATGGCGGGCAGTGAAGTATCGGGAATCGACGGCGCCGACGCGTCGCTATTTCAGGGTGCAAAGTACGCGTTGGTCGGCGCCCAGGATGGCCCGGTCTCCCGTGAGCAGTCTGAGCACATAGAAAAGACCGATGCCCGCATCGCAAATTTTGTGCGCTTGATCGAGGCCATTGGCGCGCGTCCGATTTGGATCGACGCTGTTACCCATGACCGCGCCGCAGCTTTCGTTTCGCATTTGCCGCAACTGGTTTCCGTGGCGCTCGCCGGCGTGACCCGCGAGGCCACCGATCAGACCGGGTTGCCGCTCACGCTCGCTGGGCGCGGTTTGCGTGACGCCCTGCGGCTGGCGGGCAGCCCGTATTCCGTCTGGCGCGACATCGTGCTCACAAACACGGATAATTTGGATATCGCTCTGGACCGGCTCTCCCAGGCCATCGAACATCTGCGCGCGCATTTGCGCCAGCGCGAATTGGAAGAAGAGTTCTCCGCCGCCAACGACGTGTATAAACTCCTTCACAATTTGCGCTAAAGTTAGAGCCAGGGCTCGCGGGGAAACGCCTATTCTGTCATTCTGACGAGCCCGCCGATGCCCGGTTTGCGCGGCTGATTTCTGCGCGCACGGCGAGGAATCTGCTTTTGTACTTTATGAATACCGGCCAGTTTTTGGAGGGTTTGAAACGGGATGGATAAGAGAGTTGCCAATGCGGACGTGGCCGTCCGGCGCATTCCCGACGGAGCTTCGATATTGATGGGAGGCTTCGGCGTTTGCGGCATTCCGGAAAATCTGATTGCCGCGCTCAGGCGGGCCGGGACGAAAAATCTTACGGCCATCTCCAATAACCCGGGCACCTCGGATTTCGGCATCGGTTTTTTGCTGCAAACGCGGCAAGTGCGCAGGATGGTGGCCTCTTACGTGGGGGAAAACAAGCTCTTCGAGCAATTGGTCTTGGATAAGGAAGTCGAGCTCGAACTCAACCCGCAGGGAACGCTGGCGGAGCGGATCCGCGCTGGCGGTGCCGGCATCCCCGCCTTCTACACTCCTACCGGCTACGGCACGATGATTGCCGAAGGAAAAGAGGCCCGCGAGTTTGGCGGCAGAATGTATGTCCTGGAAAAGGCGCTGCGAGCCGATTTCGCCTTCATCAAAGCTTGGAAAGGCGATCGCTGGGGCAATTTGATGTATCGCAAGACGGCGCGAAACTATAACGCCGTGATGGCTACGGCCGCCGATTACGTGATTGCCGAAGTGGAAGAACTGGTCGAGCTCGGCGGCATTCCGCCGGACCAGGTGCATACGCCCGGGGTTTACGTGGATGCGATTTTCCAGGGCACGCACTACGAAAAGCGCATCGAGAAGCGCACCGTTCGCCGGCGCGTACGGGTGTAAGTTTCCGAAGCGAGGAATTGATGCCGACAAGTGAAGTGGACAAACGCGAACTGATCGCCCGGCGCGTGGCCCAGGAGTTGCGCGATGGCTACACCGTAAATTTGGGCATTGGCATGCCCACGCTGGTTGCCAACCATATTCCCCCTGGCACCGAAGTTCTGTTCCAATCCGAAAATGGCATGCTGGGCATGGGGCCTTTTCCGCTGGAAGGCGAAGAGGATGCCGATCTGGTGAACGCCGGCAAGGAAACCGTCTCCGAGATTCCTGGCTGCAGTTATTTTTCGAGTTCCGACTCGTTTGCCATGATTCGCGGCGGGCACGTGGATCTGACGGTTCTCGGTGGGCTGCAGGTCGATGAGGAAGGCAATCTGGCCAACTGGGCCGTTCCCGGCAAAATGTTGAAGGGAATGGGCGGCGCAATGGACCTGGTATCGGGCGCGCGCCGCGTGATCATCGCCATGGAGCACACCAGCAAAGACGGCAAGCCCAAGATCATGCGCAAATGTACCTTGCCGCTTACCGGCGTGGGCGTGGTCGATCTCATAGTCACCGAACTGGCCGTAATCGAGGTGACTCCCAACGGCCTCGTCCTGCGCGAAATTGCCGAAGACACAACGCCTGAAGCGGTCCAGAAGCTCACCGAAGCGCGCCTGCACGTTGCGCCGGATCTGAAAAAAATCGCGCTTTGAGGCAAACCCTTGGATCTACACTCCGTCGTGATCTTGAGCCTGCACACGCCGCGCGAGAAAGTCTGGGGCGAATTGCTCACCTTGAACACCGCCGGCGTGACTCTGCGCGGCATCGACCTGAACTCGTTTGACGATTTCGTGCACCAGGTCTTGCATCCCGAAGGCGAACGCGTTGGTCTGCCCACGCTGTTTTTCCCCATGCAGCGCGTCGAGAGGATAGCATTGGATGAACCCAGCGGCTCGATTCCCTCCTTTTCTGATATATTCGAACGAAAGGTGGGCCGTTCGTTGAAAGACTATCTCGAACTGTTCGCCTGACCTCTTCCGACAAATCCTTTTATGGCAAGGCGCATTTTCACGGTTCCAAACCAGCTTACCTTTCTGCGTCTGGGTTTCCTGCCGCTTTTCATTATTCTGGTTTTTTACCGGCGTTATAACTGGGCCCTTGCGATTCTGATCCTTGCCGCCTTGACGGACAGCATGGATGGCTTGTTGGCGCGCTCGCTCAATCAAAAGACGCGCCTGGGGGCATATCTCGATCCAATCGCTGATAAGCTTCTGCTCTCTTCATCGTTCGTCGTGCTGGCGCTGAATGGGCAAATTCGCTGGTGGCTGACGATCCTCGTTCTGGGGCGAGATGTCCTCATCCTCACCACGGCAGCGGTGATCCTCTTGACCGCTGGCTATCGCTCATTCCCTCCCTCGGTTTACGGCAAGGTGACGACGACGCTGCAGATCCTTCTGGTATTTACGGTACTGGCCGCTGCGGTATTCCATCCCCACGTACTTGTTGTCTCGCGTCGCGTGCTGGTTTATGTCGTGGCCGCTTTCACGGTGTTCTCCGGCTTTCACTATAGTGTGGTGGTCGCTCGCAGATTGAGCCAGGAAAGCCCCCGGCCCTCGTAGTCACGCGTGCTCAGCTTTTGAGTCTTGCGCGAAGTGCTGTCATCCCGAACCCGCCCTTGCGGAAGAGTTTGCGTTTAAAAGTGGGTCGCTGCGGCGGGTGAGGGATCTGCTTTTCGGAGGAAGACCAAGTAGATAGCGGATTCCTCGTCGCGAACCCCGCATCTCGGAATGACACGGTGGACCGTCTACCCGAGCCCGATCGGTGAGCCGAAATAATTTAACAGCATGAAGGCGAAGCTAGCCAAGACCACAAATCCTGTGGTCCAACCGAGCGCGTACGCGCGGCGTCGCTCGATCGCGTCCGTCGGTTGGCGGTCCGCCATGATTTTCCCGAGTACGAACCCGGCAACGAAACCACCGGCGTGCGCGTAATTATCAATCCCCGGCATCAGTATGCCGAGCACTACGATATAAGCGAGCCAGTAGAGCAGTTGGCTCCGCAGCATGCGCATGGCGGCGCTTTGCCGTCCCGTGGTCAACGCGAGCATCAGGCCAACCAGACCGAGCAGCGAACCCGAAGCTCCTACACTGTTGGGGTGTCCTGTGAGGAAGCTCAAGATATAGCCGCAAACCCCAGTGACAATGAAGACGAAGAGAAAGCGGGCCGATCCATAGAGTTCCTCGATCGTTGGCGCCAGGTCCATCATCACCCACATATTGAAGCCGAGATGCAGCAGGCTGCCATGCAGGAAAATCGCCGTAATGAGTCTCCAAGGTTGGGCGAGATCAAGGAAACTTGAACTACTACCCATTCTCACCAGCACGAGGCCGTTGATTCCGCCAAGCCCGAATAGCGCGCCAAGGCCGCCGCTGGGCGCCTGAAAGCCGCTTCGGTTGATCGTGATCAGCAGGCTCACGCCGTACAGAATGCAGCAGAGGCCCAGGATTCCATAGCTGACCGGCGCTGTCTGCGGCAGGAGCTTGCTGAGCGAACGGCTGGCAGCGGCCAGGGAGAACGTCAGGTTCGCGCCGCATTGGTGGCAACGCCCGGCCGTCGAGCCCACCAGCGTGCCGCAGGCGGGGCACAGCCGCGGGCGGGCGACAGAAGGCTGCCTGCGAAAAAGAGAGCCAAATTGATTGCGCCAACGGTCGATCTTGTAGCGCCAACGAATGGGAAGCGGCACACGGTCTCCTTGCGAGCGGATAAGGGGCCTGTCTATAATACGAAAAATCTGCTCGGGACGCGAAAATGCCGTTGGTTCGAGCGGAGAGTATCGCGTGGCGAAAAGAACCGGTATCATCCCGAATTCGCTCTGGCGGATCTTTTGGCAAATGGGCCGATGCAGCGGGTGAAGGATCGCCTTTTCCAAGCGAGGATACGTGCCCACTTTTGAAGACTTCGGCCGCAAGCTGGACCGCGAAATCGAGCGCCTGCGCGAGCTGGCGGAGAAGAAAATCAGCCCCACGACGCGCCTGAAGGCCGCGCGTTCGCTCCGGCGAATGTCCGAAAAGCTGTCGCGGATAGCCGCGGATATAGAAGCCAAAGTTGAACCTAAAGCGGATTCACGCTGACCGCCCGGATTGCGTAAACCCTACCCACTCACAGCCTTGGCGTCTCTATCTGGCCGTCCTGGCGCTCTTTGGCACTGCCGGGTGTGCCCACAAGCCAGCCAGCGCGGGCATTCCGGCGCCTCCGGCTTCCGCTGCTTCGAACTCAACCGCGCTCCCGCCGGAGCGGTCAGTCGCGCCGGGCGCCTACGTCGAACGAGGCGTGGCCTCCTGGTATGGTGCGCCGTTTCATGGGCGCAAATCATCGAGCGGCGAAATCTTCGACATGAACCGCTTTGTCGCCGCCCATCGCACGCTGCCTTTTGGAAGCATCGTCAGGGTGACCAATCTGAATAACGGCAAGCAAACCGAGGTGCGCATCATCGATCGCGGCCCATTCGTCGAGGGCCGTCTGATCGATTTGTCTCTGGCCGCCGCTCACGCCATCGATATGGTCGGAACGGGCATTGCGCCTGTCCGGTTGGAGCTCCTATCGAGCCCGTCGCTGCTCACTGGCGCTTTCTCGGTGCAAGTCGGGGCCTTTCAAAAGCGCACAAACGCGGATCGGCTGCAAGCCGATTTGAGCCGGCGTTACCCCGTCTTGGTGCAAGAGTATGAGGCGCCGGCAGGACGCCTTTACCGCGTCCGCGTGGGACGCCTCGCAACGGAACAGGCGGCGCAGCGTTTCGCGGCGCAGCTCACCCGCGAGCGCGGATTCCGTAACACATTTGTAGTGCGATTGGACGGCCTGCAATAAGGGGCAGGAGTGCGCGTTCTGGGTTCAATGTTGCATACCGGCTACTTCAGCTTCTTAGGAGGCTTGCGGCATGGATGACTGTATCTTTTGCAAAATCAGCAAACGCGAATTGCCCGCAAAACTCGTGTACGAAGATCCCGAGCTTTTCGCATTCGAGGATATCTCCCCGCAGGCCCCCACGCATCTCCTCATCTGCCCGCGAAAACATGTGGTGGCGCTCACCGACTCGAAAGAAGAAGACGGCGCCCTGCTCGGCCGTGCCCTGCTGCTCGCTTCCCGGCTGGCCGCGGAACGCAAGCTGGGGGCTGGCTATCGCGTCGTCGTCAACAACGGTCGCGGCGCGGGCCAAACCGTCTTCCACCTGCATTTCCATCTGCTCGGCGGGCGCGATTTCCGCTGGCCGCCGGGCTAGAGGCCATGGCCTCTTTCAGTTGTCATTCTGAGGACGCGGATTCGAACACTTTCTCGCCCGGACCGCCTTGCGCTAGCTCCTCGATCGATCCCCGCGCGCGGTCGAGCTTGCGGTCGGCGTCGGCATAGCTCTGCTGCGCGTTGCGCAAATGCGTGCCCAGCCGCTCGTAAACCTCGCCGAAATTATCCATCTGCCTCTTCAAGCCGCTGAGGCTGCCCAGCAATTTCTTGGCATTCTCCTCGATCTGCATCCCGCGCAGCCCCAGAAAAATTATTTTGAGGTGCGCAAAGAGCGTGCTGGGCGAGACGGGAACGACGCAGCGCGTACGGCAATATTCGTCGAGCGGCGTTCCTTTTCCGTCCACCGACCGTAGCAGTTCGTAGTAAACGCCTTCCGAAGGCACGAACATCAACGCGATATCCAGCGTTTCTTCCCCCGGCAGAATATATTTCTTGGCGATGGATTCCGCATGCAGGCGCACGGCCTGGGAAAAATCCTTGCGGCATTCCTCGCCCCGGTCGAGAAGCCGCCGATAGCCGTCGAGCGGGAATTTGGAATCGATGGGCAGGAGTTTGTCGCTCAACCGGACCACGGCGTCCACGATTTCTCCGGTCGAGAATCGGAATTGTGTTTCGTAGCTGGCGCGAGGCAGCGTGTCGGCGAGAATGCGGTCCAGAGCCACTTCGCCCAGGGTGCCGCGCGTTTTCGCGCCGCCGAGCACGTCTTCGATCTGCTTGGCCGCAGACGAAAGTTCATGGCCAGCCTGCTGCATTTCCCCAATCTGCTGATGCACGCTGGTGAGCATTTGCGTCGAGGCCTGCAATTGCTCCGAGACGGCCTTTTGCGCGCTCGAAGCGATCGTCCCGACCGAGGCCATGCCGCTTTGCACCTGCTGGGTCACTTGCCCCAGTTGCGCCGTGAGCGATTGCGCAAGCTGGCTGATTTGCGCAGCCGTGGCCTGCGATTGCGCGGCCAGCAGAGACTGCATTTCCTTGCGAAGCCCGTCCTGTGCAGAGGCCGCGCCGCGCCCCCTGAGCGCCGCGAAAATTCCGAAGGCGCCCAGGATTGCGAAGACTGCGGCTGCGATCCATCCGATCATGCCCTGTTACTTTATCGCGAATGCCGCGCGGCGCAAGCGGCTAATCGTGATAAGTCTCATAAAGTCCCTCGGAACCTCAGGCTGGAGACTGCGCAAGCGGCTGGCCACTCCGCGGGCACCCATCCGCACTAGCTGGATGGTAAAATTGGCCGCCTCGAAAAAGAAGGACACCAATGCATGCACACGCACTGCCTGCGCTTCACGGTATGGATGTGGCGGGGCCGATACTTGTCGCCATTCTTTACATCTGCGCATGCTCTTTTTTCAAAGAGCCAAACAGAAGAAACTTTAATGCCGTCATGATTGCCGGCGCGGGCGCCGCATATCTGAATGGTGGGCTCGGCGTTTGGGAATTTGCTTTCACTGCTTTGGTTACCTACTGTGCCTATGAGGGACTGGGCTCCTATAAATTCATAGGCGTTGGCTGGCTCCTACATTCCGGCTGGGATGTCCTGCATCACCTCTACGGAAATCCTATCGTTCCATTCGTTCCAACTTCCTCTCTCGGATGCGCAATTTGTGATCCCGTAATTGCCGCGTGGTGTTTCGCTGGTGCGCCGTCTGTCTTTGACTTGGTCCGTAGAAACAGGGTCTACCGCAAGCAGCGCTCTTCGGCTTAATCGAGGAGTTTGTTGATCCGGCGGCGCAGCTTTTCGCGGTCTTCCTGCTTCATATGCACAAACTCAACGCCGCATCCCTTGCCGCTGACGCTGCGCACGACGGCCGTGGCACGAATTCTGTCGAATCCCGCATGGATTTCGATGCCCAGCGATTCTCCCAAGGCAAACTGCGCCGATGTCTCGAGCAGCGCTCCGCCCAAGGCGATGGAACGCACCCGAGCGGATTGCCCGCGCGGCCCTTCCAGCTTTGCCTCTAAAGGATCGGGTAGCACCACGCGCAAATAGCGCCGCGGCTGCGCAAAGAGCGGAGTTGAAGTCGCTGAAGGCTTGGCCGGGAGACGCAGAGTGAGAGATCCCCCTCGGTCCTCGATCATTGCCAAAGCATCTTCGGCGGCGGAGCGTAACCCTGCGGGCTCCACATAAGTCAGTCCGGAGCGATTCCGCACCAGGTTCCTCAACAACGCCGCCGCGCTCGCAGCTTTCATTCGCCCGAGCGCTTCGATGGCCTTGATGCGGATGAAGACGTCGCCCAGGCGCTCGATCTCGCCGCCGGCAATCTCCGTGAGACGCGGCACGGCCGAAGCCTCGCCGACAAGCCCAATATGGTCGATCATCCCCGGAGTAACCAGCAGGTGTGCGTCACGTAGTAACGCCAGGAACGCCTGCGCCGCTTGCAAACGCAGAGCCGGAGCGGATTGGCGCGTCAGTTCCGTGACCGCCAGGTCCTGCAAGCTCCAATCCCAGCTCGAAAACGCCCTCGGCAACGCCGCAATCAGCCGCTCTGGCGCTGCGGCGGACAATAGCTTGATGGCCGTGGCCACACGCTGCCGGCGAGGTTCCAGCAGGTGCGTTTCGAGCGCGCCCAGAACCGGTTCGCCCGCCGCGCGAACAAGGCGAGCCATCGCCGGCAAGGTGCCGGAGCCTGCGGACGACGTCAAAAGCAGGCGCAAGCGATCTAGCAGCCGCTCTGGATCGCGCCGCAGAAGCCGAGGCAGTGCCGGATCGAGCGGCCGATTCGCAAGAGCCAGATCGACCAGCAGCAGCCATTCCTCCGAGCCCACGATCCGCCGCGTCAGCGCCGCCATGCGCTCTTCGTCGGATTCGGCAGGCGCCTGATCGATCTCCGTAAGAATGGCCTCGACTTCCGCGCACTCACCCCGCGCCAGGGCCAGCGTAGCCAGCGTCTGCGTTAGTTGCTCCAAAAGATTGGCAATCCCGGGAGAAATCTCACAGTGGAGCGCCGCCACCACACTCTTTCCCAGATCGGCAAGCTGCGGGCATGGCCAGATGCGCTCCACGACGTCCTTCATTTCCACGAGTCCGGAAGCCACGGCCCGCCGGGCCTTTTCTTCTTCCGACTCCAGGCAGCGCGCGAAATCCGCCAGTGCGCGACGCGCTTCGCGGCGAGAGGCTTCTGCGCGCCGGCTTTCCGCCGCTGCAATGAGTCCTTCCAGGTAATCACGCAGCAGCGAAATGGGCAGGCACCAGGCATCCGGACTTGCCAGCAGGCGTGTTCTTTCGCGCGCCGGCAGCGAACCCCAAAACCGCTCCACCAGCGGGTCCAGGCTGGCATCGCTCTCCAGATGGCTATCGCGTTCCGAGCGCAGCTGCGAGAGCATCATGCGCACTTCCGACGGCCGAACGCGCTGCGCCAAAAATTCCGAACGGGCGTATTCCACGCTCAGCGCGTCTGCCACACGAGCTAGATAGACGCCTAGCGATTCGTTCTCGCCAGGAGGCTCGAGGACGGCGCCCCGCGTGAGCAGGGAACGCAGCAGCTCATCGGATCCCGCAAATTCGGCTCGAATGGCGCGGGCGGCTTCCTGCGGCGCCTCTACGCGCACGTGGTCCAGGCGCCCCGCGGAAGCCCACAAAAGTCGCAGCGCCGCTCGGAACTGATCCGGCGCGGCCTTTGCCAATGCATTCGGGCTCGTCGAACTATCGGCCCCGCTGCCCAGCAAAGCTTCGAGCAAACCGGCAAAATTGATGGGCTCGCCGGCACGTTCCGGAGCCTCATTGACGCGAATTCCCGTGATTCGATGTTCGCGCAGACGCGAGGCCCAGTCCTCTCGCGAAGAGGCGCTTCGGGTGCGGCATGCGGCATCGATGGCGCGCGCAAACTGCAGTAGCTCATCCAGCCGGGTATGCGGTACGAAAATCAGCGAGCGGATGCGCGCGCGCCCAAAAACTTCCGCCAGCGTTTTCAATTCGCCGCGAGCATCGCCGAGGGGATGCCCGGAGCCCAACGGCTGCTTGGTAACTAACAGCCGGTCGTGCTCCACGCCAAGGCGAAGCACCGCCGAGCCGCCGAGCGCTGCGTCCAGAGCTTGGCCCGCCGATTTGAGACTTTCAATCAGGCGAGGATGATGCTGATGATAAAGCCGCACCGAGCGCAACAAGAGGTGAAAAGAACGCAGGAATTGAAGAGCCAAAGTATCGGAATCCGGCGACGCTGTGGCCGCTGCAAGCGGCTCGCGGCTCGACCGCCGTTGTAGCGGCTGCGAAGCTTCTTCCTTTGACTGGCGGCGTGGAAACTGGGCCAAGTTCTTGGCGTTCATCAGAATACCGCTCGCTCAGTTTTGGCGAATAGGTGCCTTTGTGCCTCTGCTTCTGCCCTCGGCACACACCTGCGCCGTCTTCTGGCGACACGGGTTACCCGGTTATCAGAGTGCCCCGGCGAGCCGTGCTTTACAAGCGAGGAAGGCAACCGCGCTGCGTATGCGTTACGCGGTAGTCTCTTTGATAATGGGTTAAAGGGAACGATTTGAGAGACTTGACCGAGGGAATCCGCTTCAGTCGTGCTCGGATGCGCCCGCGCCTGTGAGCTGCACAAGTCTCTGGGCCGCGGGCATCGCCGCCGGTCTGGGCTGTAGCGCCTGGGGTGCGCGCCAGTTATCGAGCATAGCTACTTGCTGGGAGCAGGAGACCGTGCAGTGCGGCGCGCAAGGTTTGACCGTGTTGAATTCGCGGCGAAAGTCTTCCAGCGTGTACTGCATCAGCGGAATGCCGGGATAGCCGCGCTGCTGCGAGCACCAGTGCACCAACCCGTCCTCGCAGACATACAGGTAGCGCGCGCCGGAGCGGCAGCGCCATTCGTTCGCTTTGCCGCGCGCGATATTGTGCTGGAACTGGTTGAAGCGCGAATAGGACTGCTTTCCCAGCGTCATTACCTGCTCAAAGATTTCCTGCTCGTGGTCGCTCAACGGCTTCAGTTGCCCATTGCCATCGTGCAGCACGCCTATAGTGCTGGTGAAGCCGAGTTCCAGGGCACGCCGGGCCACCTTGAGCGCATCTTCAGGGAATCTTATGCCGCAGCCCAGCACGGAGTTGATGTTCACCTGAAATTCGGCATATTCGGAAAGAAGCACCAGCTTCTGGTCCAGAACTTTCAGGCTTTTCTTGGACGTCTCGTCAGGCAGGGCATTGTCGATGCTGATCTGCAGATGTTCCAGCCCGGCGTGATTCAGTCGTTCGATGCGCTCCCGCGTAAGCAGATAGCCATTGGTAATCATCCCCGCAAGGGCACCGTGGCTGCGCACACGGGCAATTATCTGATCCAGGTCGGGATGCAATAACGGCTCGCCTCCGCTCTGCGTGATGATGGTCGCTCCCAATTCCGCCAGCCGGTCGATTCTCCCAAGCATCTCCTCGAGCGGCACCGGCTTCGAGAAATCGTCGTATTCATTGCAATACGTGCAGGAAAGATTGCAACGGCGGATGGGAATAACGTGCGCCAGCACGGGATGTTCGGTGGAGAGCAGCCCCCAGGCGATCATGCGCCATTCTTTCAGCCTGGTGTTGATGAACCGCAGTCTGCGTCGCGCGCGAGTGCTAGCTTTCATTCCCGTAGAAGAAAATGCGCAGGTCCATTTGAAATTGCCGCGCTCAGGCCATGAACGGCTTCAGATCGCGTTCGATATCCGCCGCGCTGAGCTTTTCGCCTGAATTCAGCCGCTCCAGAATCCCGGCAAGCATACGTTTGCCTTCTGTTTTCGTGTAGTTGCGCAAATAGCCATCAAAGATATGCTCACCGCGCATAGCGTCATTGATTTCTTTTTCTTTATTGTGCTCGTCTAGCTCGGTGAAATAGACCACTCGATAGCGCCGGCCGAATTCGGGCTCGCGGTAAATTTCAAACATCACTTTGTCGGATTCGATGGCGAGAGCCATGCTGTAATCACTTTCGATGCTGGACTAAACCGCCTGAAGTTCTTCGCGTTCCATTCCGGCGGATTCTCCCGTAGGCATAGCCGCCGGCACGCCCAATTCCGCGCGCAACTTGGCCTCAAATTCCGCCAGTTTGATATCGATCTCCGCTTCCTTGTGCTTTCTCGCGATCATGTCTTCGCGATAGCGCTTCAGGAAATAGCCGATCGTCTCCACGCGTATGCGAATCGAGCCGCTGGGCTTGTTTTCGTCGATGTCCTTGAAGGAGAAATAAGGCGTGCCGGACTTTGTCACCGTCTCTTCCACCACGGTATAGATTGGCGCGTCGTGGCCGCATTTGAAGCTGGATAGCTCCAGCGCGACGAGATTGGGATGCCGCGCGGTGTACTTGGCCGCCCAGACCTTCTGGCTGGTGTTTTCGCTGTAGGAGTTCTTCCAGGCGTCGGTGATGTCCATGGGGTGCTTGATCGCACCGGCGCGCACGTCCTCCCCGAAAAGCCGCCAGACGATTTCGTCATCGATTGGCAGCGCCGCCTGCGTCAAAACGGGGTATCCCAGCTTTTGGAACTCTTCCAGGATGTCGTGGTTGAGGCCCGGATCATTGTGGTAGGGCCGCGCCAGCACCACGATGCCAATCCCATCCTCCGCCTCGAGTTTGCTCAGAATTTCGCGTCCTTGCTTGCGAAGGATGCCCTCGGTGAAATGGTCCATCGCCTTCATGGCTTCTTGCGAGGCGCGTTGATTTTCCTCCGGCGAAAGGCCGAGGATCTCGCGGAACGTGTTGAACATCTGCCGCTCGAAAAGAGTTGGCGCGCCGCAATTGATGAGCGGATTCAAAAATTCCACGCCCATCTCCTTGAAAAGATCGCTCTCCTTGATAAACGCGGCCTTCGTCGCCGCCGGTGTAGCGGTCACTGTAGGGCAGGCGCGATGGGCCTGCGCGTTCACTAGGTCCGAAGGCAGATCGTCGATCATGGGGAAAAAGATCACGTCCAGCGGCTTCTTCTTGTGGTGCACGTAAAGCAAATTGTGCACGTGCGGGATGCCCACCTTCGACGGGAAGCAAGGATCGATCGAGCCTCGCTTCGCTCCGGCTTTATAGAGTTCCTCGGACGTGAAATCGGAATAAACGATGTTATCCGCCGGAATGCCCAGCGATTCGAAGTAGGCGCTGAACATCGGGTTGCACGTGTACTGGTTCAAAACGCGCGGAATGCCGATCCGCAAACTCGCGCGGCGCTTCATGGCCGCTACACGAGCCTTCTGCCCAGCCGTAAACGCATAGCGCGGTGGCGCGTCGGCGACGGCGGGCGGCTTGAAGGACTTGAAAACCATCTTTGCCGCGACTTCCACCATGTTGGGATTGGCATCCTTCACCGAATCCATGCCCTTCTTGATCTCCCGCATGGCATTTACGTCTTCCACCAACCCGCGATCGCAGCTGTTGTTGACGATCAGCCGCTTGGTGCCCTCGGCGATGGGAATCTTGGAAGTCTTGAAGCCAATGTTCTCCACCGGCACGCCGGGCAGCAGCTTCACGTCGATGAACGTGCGCAGGCACTTGTTCTTGCAGAAATAGCAGCGCGTATCTTCGCTGCGGTGCGTGACGTAGCTGATCTTTTCCACTGCATCCAGCCCGATGAAGCTGGTCTGCCGGCCCAGCCTCCACAGGCGGTTGGCTTCGATAGCCGCGCCGATGGCGCCGGACTCGCCGCAATGTTCGTGCACGATGACGTTGGGCTTCACGCCCTTATCGCGGAAGCGCGATTCGATGAAATCGACTTGCGCCTTCACTGCGGCCAGGTTGTGCTGCGTTCCGCCTTGCAACACAAACGTGCGCCCCAGCGATGCCAGGTTCGGAATCTGCGAAACGTACAGCCAGATGTTTTTCGGCAGCACGTTCGCCAATCCCGCCAGAATCTCTTCCGGCTTCCAGCCCTGCCGCTGAAAATCCACGATATCCGACTGCATGAAGACCGCGCAGCCATAGCCAAACACGGGCATGGCTTTGGCGTTGAAGGCCAAATCCGCGAACTGCGTCACTTCGTAACCGAAACCCATGCAAGTGGATTGCAGGAAATAACCGTTGCCCGCCGAGCATTGAGTATTGAGCTTGAAGTCTTTTACGCGGCCGTCCTGCAAAATGATCAGCTTGATATCCTGTCCGCCCACGTCGCAGATCACATCGACGTCCGGATAGAAATGCAGCGACGCTTCGGTATGGGCCACTGTTTCGACGATGGCCGCATCCGCATTGAGCACGTCTCTCAGAATGTCCTTGGCATAGCCTGTAGTGCCCACGCCCATGATGCGCAGTGTTGCGCCTTGCTCCTCCACCTGCTGGCGCAGGTTCTGGAACATGTCCATGGTGTCTTCGATGGGATTGCCCTTCGATAGCTGATAGCACTTCACCAGGATGTGCTTATCTTTATCGAGCAACACCGCCTTGGTCGATGTGGATCCACCGTCGATCCCCATGAAGCATTCCACCACCTGCCCGGGACGAAACTTCGCCGGCACAAATTTCTTGGGTTTATAGCGGTCTTTGAACGCCAGAAGGTCTTCTTCGCTCTTGCTCAGCCCGCTGCCGCCCTTTTTCTGTTTCTCCTCCAGCCGCCCAACGTTCATGTACCATTCCAGATTTTCAGTGCCCCGATAGAGGCCGATATTTTCGTCTTCGTCTTTGCCGAATTCCACCGAGCCCAGCGCCGCGAAATATTGAGCATTCTCCGGAACAAGAATTAGCGATGCGGGATCGACGCCTTCCGGCAGCGGGAACTTGCGCTCTTCCCAAATCTTCGGAATGTTGGACTTCCAGCACTCTTTCATGCCGCGGATGTACGTATTCGGGCCGCCCAGCAGGAGCACCTGCGGCCGCAGCGTATTGCCGCGCGTAAGCACGGCCAGATTCTGTTGCACGATGGCTTCGAATAGCGAAGCCATCAATTCGTCGCCGGGCACGCCGCTCTTCTGCAGGCCGTTGATATCCGTTTCCGCGAAAACGCCGCACTTGCCGGCCACGGGATGCAGTTTCAGTCCGACGTAGCCCATCTCGCAGAGCTGCTCGGCGGGTATGCGCAGCTTGGCGTTGATCTTATCGATGACGGCGCCCGTACCGCCGGCGCACTTGTCGTTCATCGAAGGAATCTTCTTCTTGCGCCCGGTGTTAGGATCTTCCTTGAAGATGATGATCTTGGCGTCTTGTCCGCCCAATTCGATCACCGAGCCGCACTTCGGATAGAGCTTCTCCACGGCCAACGCAACGGCGTTCACTTCCTGCACAAACTTTGCGCCAATCAAAGGCGCTATGCCCCCGCCGCCGCTGCCCGTAACGAAGATACGCGTAAGTCCATGAGCGATGCCGACTTCGCTCTCCATCCGCTTCAGGAATTCGAGGACTTTCTCCGGCTGCTTGGTGTCGTGGCGCTGATAATCCCGCCAGAGGATCTGGTCATCGACGGGATTTACAACCACGGCCTTGACCGTGGTTGAGCCGACGTCAAGCCCAACCATGAGCCGCACGCCCTGATCCAGCCTCGGCGCCACCGGCTTGATCACCGGCGGCGGGGGCACGAAAGCGGGCTTAGACAGATTCGTCAGCGGGACGAACGCGCCGCCCGCATCGGCGGCGTTTCCGGTTCCACAACTTCCGTTCGAGCAACCCATGGTTTCTCCGCGAATCTAGGCCGCAGCGCTCGCGCGCTCGACCGGTTTATGCTCCGCTTTCATCAGTTCCGCCACATGGCGCACGAAATTCGCCGCGATGCCGACCACTCCTTCGTTGTGCGGCACCTTGTACATCGGCGACTTCAACTCCGGATGCTCCTCCACGTAGGCTCGGATTTCCTCGAGCGTTCTGCCCGTGGATTCCAGAGCCGCCTTGAACTCCAGCTTGGTCTTGGCCTTGGCCTCTCCCAGCGCCATCTGCACGCGGCTGTGAGCATTCACGTCGCCTTCGCCGGACGTCTCGATGGGCAGGAAGATCATGTCTTTGTAATGGGACATAACGGCGGACTGCGCGCCATCCGACTGCGTGGACGGCATGCAACCGAAAGGCTTTAGCGCCAGAACCATGTGCGCCAGCCCCTTATGCGAGTAGTAGATGTTCTTGGCGACTTCGAGGTGCCCTTCGCCGCCAGACGCGCGCGAGTTGTAATACGGATGCCCGAGGCGCTGCAATTCGTACTGATCGACCAGGTGATGGCCGATGCTGCCCAGCGCATCGATAATCCGGTTGTATTCGCGCTTGAAGATCCGCTCGGCAATCTTGATCTGCGCGATCTTCTTGTACATGGTCAAGTTCATCTTCAGGTGCTTGTCCAGTCGCCAGGTAGGCGGCAATACCGCCCCATCTTTGAGGCCCTTCTCGTCGCGGGCCTGCTGAACGACCTGGTGCATCAGGTAGCAGATCCAGGTTCCGATCGGTTCCACCACCACCTGCGCGCCTTCCTTTTCGAGGAAGCGGAACATATTGAAATTGCCGTCGCCTTCGGTGGTCTGCGCCCAGAACTCACCGGTGATCTTCACGATGGGCTTGACGCGCGTGCGGTCGACGGGAATAGCCGCAAAACGGTCGCGCACCTCGCGCAGCGCGGCCATAATTTCATCGCCGTAAAGCTGATGCAGGAACTTGCCCAGGTACTCGCTCGTTCCCTCGAAACGCGTGTTCGTGAGCAGCTTGGCCAGTCGCCCGCGTAATTTCCACGGTTTCTGGCGGCGCATCACTTCGTGCAAAAGCTCCATCGAGCCTTCCAGAACGCGGTCAGTTTCCCCGGCGTTCACTTCGTAAGGCCGAATCTGATACGTAACGTCGTTGATGATGTCGCCCATATTCAACGCGTTGAGGATGCCCAGGAAGAAGTCCAGATTCATCTCCAGGCCCGCCTCGGCTTCGGCCTGATCCAGTCCGCCGGCTTGCTGGAAGAGAAGCACGCGGAACTTGTCAAAACCCGCATTCCGCAGAGCCAGCCGGTATTCGGCTTCGTACATACCGAACCGGCAAGGGCCGCAAGCGCCGGCGGTAATGAAGACGTAGCGGTCGCAGATTTCGTCTTTCGTCAGCCCCTTGGCCTCCAGGTCCTGAACGTATTGAACAAGGTTTCCGACAGTGAAGTAGGTAGGATTGCACTGCCCGTTGTTCCCGTACTCCTTGCCGAGCTGAAATGCCTTCTTATTGGGAACGGGGACGGATTCGCAGCGATACCCCAGGCGTTCCAGGGCTGCGTGCACCATGCGTTCATGCTTCCAGGTGAGGCCGCCAAACAGGACCGTGGTGTGATCCCGTTGCAGTTTCGTGAAGGCCCGCTCAATCGGCTTATGGAAATGGCGAACCTCGCGCTGCTCGATTCCCGCTTCCTTTTGCAGCCGTTTTCGTTCTTCCTCCAGGCGCTGGCGGATTGCCGTCTCCGTGGACAGAATCTGAACCAGCTCGCCATTCCCTTGCGTGCCCTGAATAGGTGCAGCAGTGCTCATTGTGCACTCCTCTATCGCTATCTATTTGAAATCGCTTTCAAGCCCAAATGATTCGGTCAGCCCCCTGCCCGGTGACCGTTGCCCCCGGCCTTCGAGAAACCGGGTGCTGGCTTGTATTTTGGGGCGTGGTACCTTGATCCGGCTTATATGCAGGGCCCTCGAATGCCCTCGAACAGACCGGTGCCGCCAACCTCAAGTAACAAATTTTGCAGTTTTTGTCTAGTCTATGTGTACAAGAATGCAGCGGATGGACGCCAAAGAGTCCTCAATGGCTACATCCCTCCTTGGATGGCAACCGCTTCCTTCTCCCATCCGCACCCGGATTTCCATGCGAATCTTACGCCGCCCATGAGATTAGTAGAATTTCACCCTGAGGACAACCATCGGCGTGACACTTTTCCAAACCGTCACACTCCGTGGCTTAACTTCTCGCCTCACGCACGTCGAGAAAATACCCCAATCCGCACTGTTCAGAGTGTGACCCGGAATTTTATTTGCTCGTTAGGGGAGGCGCCGTGCCGGTCTGCGGAAAAAGTGCGCAGCGCCGGTGTGTGTTTCCGGCGCTGCATGTCGACGTACTAGAACCGATAAACAATGCCAAGAGAGGGTTCGTAACTGAAGCTGAACGCATTCGTTTGCAGGGCGGTCAGTTTGAAATCGGGTGCTTTGTACCCCAACCCGCGGAACTCCGTCCTGAAAGAAAGATGGGAAGTCGCAGGTATATCGATGCCCGCGCCATACAGAAACATGCCTTTCGCCTGCGTCCCGATGCCTGCCGACGATCCCGTGTAAACGGGCACCACAGCGCCCTGAGAATTTACGGCTGTGTAGCCAGGAATACCAACAATGGCAGCGCCCGCGGTCGTCGTGGTAATGGCTGAATTCGGGAGGTTGTTATTATTGTAATTCCCTGGGATGAAGAGCACGACGCCTCCGCCGCCCTCCAGGAACGGCCGAATGTGCTGTGATTTTGTGAACGTGTAAACATAACTGCCGCTGATCTCAGAGAAATAAGTCGGAATCGAAGAGACAACGCCGCCGATCGTATAGTTCTGCGAATCGCGGCTGAAGCCGTAGCGTCCCTCTATTGCACTGGACGAATTCAGGTGGTAGCGATACCCAACCGCGGCGCCCCCTGCATCGGTTTCCTGCTGAGTGATGGCATTGCCGTTCGAACGATTGCCGAAGAACCCGAAGCCGGTCACGAAAATTTCGGCGCGGCCGCCATAACCTTCCGATCCGTAGGCTTTGTGCGCGGAAGCGGGCATGGATGAACCAGTGCCCGGCATGCTGGCTGGCGTATTCGCGCCCTGGCCCGCTGGCGCGTCGCCCTGACTCATCGTTGCGCTTCCATTTGCCGCCGATTGAGATGGCATTGGCATTGGTGAATCTTGGGCCAGCAGGGTTGTGGAAACGATCAAAGTGAGAACAAACGTTCCTAACAGAGCTTTCATTTCACGTCTCCTTGAGAAATTTACGATCGTTGCCTCTCGAAACCCAAGACCACGGCGTCGTATGTTTTATTCCCGGCAAGCCGCGAGGTGCGTGCATTTGAAGACAATTTGAAGACAAACTGTCCCTGGAATCGCAGTTCATTTTCTGGAAACGCTCGATCTATCGCACTGCTATTGGGCGTGGTTCCGTGATGACTTTTCGATTCGCGGGAATAAGAGGCGCTATTGCGAAGTCTTATTTGGCGGGCGGCACGAATGTCCGCGTGATCGATAGCGATGGGAGAATTGGCCTGCGTTATTGCGAAGGTGCAGTTGAAACTTGCTTGGGCAGGGGCGCCCCGGGCGTATAGATCGTGGAGTCTTGCCAGCCCCCGCCAAGGGCTTGAATGAGCTGGATCGTGGTGAGCAAGCGTTGTTCCGCCACTTGATCGGCGATCCGTTGATTATTCAGCAGATCTTCCTCGGCCGTGATCACTTCCAGGTAATTGGCTAAGCCCTCTCGATAACGAGAAGTCGAGATATCGACGGTCTCCTGAGCCGAGCGGATCGCTTCCTGGTAAGCCGCTGCCTGTTGTTCGAGAACTCGCAGCGTGGATAACCCGTCTTCCACTTCCTGGAACGCCGCCAGCACCGCCTGCCGATAGCTGTCCACGGACTCGTCGTAAGTGGCGCGCGCGAGCAGCATGTTAGCGGAGAGCCGTCCGCCGGTGTAGACCGGTTGCGTCGCATTCGCCGCCGCCGACCATACCAGGCTGGGTGCATCCAAAATCTGCGCCAAAGACGAACTCAGCCCCCCCGCGCCAAAGCTCAAGGTAACGTTAGGAAAGTAGGCCGCGCGATTAACCCCGATTTGAGCGTTGTTGGAAGCCATAAGCCTTTCAGCCGCGGCAATATCCGGCCGGCGCTCGAGCAGGTCCGAAGGCACGCCTGCGGGAAGCGCGGGAGGAGTCCTCTGCAAGGGTTTCTCCGGCAAGCTGAACTCAGCGGGTGCTCTTCCCAGCAAGACAGCCAGCGCGTGTTCGAATTGCGCGCGCTGGACTCCCAGTCCTACATAAGTGGCCTGCGTGGTATCGAACAGCGTCGCCGCGGCGGAAACATCCAGCCCGCTCGCCACACCCCCGTTGTGCCGAACATTGGCCAGGTCCAGGGCGCGTTGTTGCAGATCCAGGTTATCGCGCAGAATTTTGAGTTCCTGATCGATGTAGTGCGCCATGATGTAAAACGACGCGACATCGCTCTTCAGTTGCAGCAAAACGTTTTCGTAATTGGCCACGCTCATCTGCGCCAGAGCGTTAGAGGATTCCACCGAGCGCCGGATCTGACCCCACAGATCGACCTCGTAACTCGCTTGGACAGGCAGGCTGAACGTATTCGCCGAAAAGGGAACGTCTCCGCTTGAACCAGGAGGTAGAGGACGAGTACCGGATAATCGCGCACGGCTCGGCGAAAACCCGCCGGAGACGGAAGGGTAGAGATTGGATCGCGTGACCAGGGCCTGTGCGCGTGCTTCGATCACCCGCTGCGCCGCGGCCTGAAGGTTCTGGTTCGCCGCGATGGCCTGCGTTTCCAGATCGTTCAGTTCCGGATCGCCAAAAATGACCCACCAGTTCCCCTTGGAGATTTCGTCGTGGGGCGTAGCCGTTTTCCAGCCTTCGGGAGGCTGCTCTTTCCATGCCGACGGCGTCTGCACACTGGGACGGTTATAGTTAGGCCCTACTTTGCAGCCGCCTAGGATGAGCGCGCAAACGGCCGTTAGTGCCAAGGGTCGCATTGCGACTGCGCAGGCACGCCATGTCAAGCCGGCCCGCTCCAGGCTGGAAGCAGTCGTGGCTTCCGCAGGAGCCATTACCGTGAATTTCCGGCTGTACCCCGTGCCGGAGTCGCGGTGGGAGCGGCCCCGCTGGCGGGGGGCTCCGCAGCTTCCTGGGGCGACACAGCGGTGCCGTCAGCAAGGGAATCGGGCGGATTGAGAATTACGAGGTCGTTCGCCTGCACTCCCGAGAGGATTTCGAGGCTGGTTCCAAAGTCGCGGCCCACTGTGACGCCTCGCAAGCGGGCCACATGGCGGGAATCCACCACCGCAACTTGAGGTCCCGCGGAGCGGAAAATCAAAGTGTTGGACGGGACCACCAGCGGCGGTTCAGCGCTGGAAATATCAAAGGTGACTTCCGCATACGATCCCGGCAGCAATTCCCCTTTGGGATTGGGAACTTGCACTTCCGTCAGCAGAGTGCGGGAAGCGGGATCTATGGCGCCCGCCGTATGCGCCACCTTTCCCGTGAACACGCGATTAGGAAACTCCGCGATGTGCAATTGGGCGGCAAGCCCGATATGCATATCAGCGCTATAGCCTTCCGGCACGTTTACATACACGCGCATCACATCGATCTGTGCCAGTTTGAATAATTCCTTGGCGGTGCCATTGGCGATCAGCGCGCCGATATCGATATCTCGGGTCGTGATAACCCCCGCAAACGGCGCCGTCACTTGCTGGAACGATTGCATGGACTTCAGGCGCTCGACATTGGCCACTGCCGCATAGTAGTCCGCTTGCCGAGCTTTATAGGCGGCGTCATTGGTGTCCACTTCCTGCTGGGAGACGCCGTCCGATTTGAGCAGGTTATGCCAGCGTTCCGCGGTGCTTTTGGCCAAATCCAGATTGGCTTGAGCCTGCAATTGTGCCGCTTCGGCTTGCTTGAGCTGCTGATCGATCTCCGGAGTATCGATGGTCGCCAGCAGTTGGCCATCTTTCACTCGCCCGCCGATATCCACATACCAGTGCTTCAGATAGCCATCGGTTCGCGCGTAAATCGGCGTTTCCACGTAAGCCTGCACGTCGCCCGGAATAGTAAGTTCCCGGCTGGTACTGGTATGTGTGGGATGCATCACCGCTACGGGAATCTGCTCGCTTTGACTGGCGGCGGGGATGAGTTCCGCGTTCACCCGGTTGCGCGATTGCACTCTCCAGTAGGTCAAGCCGGCGAATAAAGCCAGAAGAATTGCGGGAATGCTATAGAGCCAAAACCGGGATGAATGGTGCGGAACCTGGGTCATCTTGGGGGCCCGCACGGGTTCGGTGGTGTGCTCCGTCTCCGTGAACTGCGGATTCATGAAAGGGTTTCTCTCCTTCGCTTCTTTTTGAGCCTTGCGCCACAGCACTTACTATTTTACGCGTCTTGCTGTCCTGCACTATTCCGCAAAAAGCTCTCGGTATCCTTTGCGGCGGATGAAGCTATACACGACCGGCACAAAGAAAAGGGTCGACACAGTGGCGATCAACAGGCCTCCAATCACCGCCCGGCCGAGCGGCGCGTTTTGTTCGGCGCCCTCGCCAATCCCGAGTGACATCGGAAGCATCCCCACGATCATCGCCAGTGCGGTCATGAGCACAGGACGAAGCCGCGTAAAGCCGGCGCTCATCGCTGCTTGGAACGAATTTTTCCCTTCCTGCATCTGGGCCGCGGCGAAAGTCACCAGCAGGATGCTGTTGGAGGTGGCCACGCCGATACACATGATTGTGCCCATCAGCGACGGCACGTTTAATGTGGTACCGGTGAAAAACAGCATCCACACAATCCCGCTGAGCGCGCCGGGTAAAGCCGTAATGATGATGAAGGGATCGACCCAGGATTGGAAGTTCACCACCATCAACAGATAAACAAGCAATACCGAAAAGATCAGGCCAATGGCGAGCCCTGAGAAGGAGGACTGCATGGTATCGATTTGTCCGCGAATTGCCACCGATGTTCCTCGGGGAAGTTTGCTCTCATACTGGCGCACCACCTTGACCACATCCGCCGAAAGACCTCCCAGATCGCGGTCTTGCGCGCTGATATAAGTATCCACGATAGGCAAAATATCGTATTGGGAAGCCACCGCAGGCCCCACATCGCGAGAAATGTGCGCCAGGTTATCAATCAATTGCTCGTGGGTGCCTCCGCTGTCTGCGCTGATTACCGGCATCTCGCGAAGATCGGGCATCGAATCCATCCGGTATTGCGGCGTTTGCGTAGCGATCTGGTAGGCGACCCCCTGCGGGCTGACCCAGAAATTCGGAGCCGTCTGAAAACTGTTGGTCAGCGAGACCAGCGCGTTATTTGCCACCATCGCCTGCGTCATGCCCACCTGCTGCGCCTTTACGCGGTCTACGTCGATATCCAATTGCGGCTGGTCATAGGCCTGCTGGATATGTACGTCGGCCGCACCCGGAATCGCCTTCAAGCGAGGAAGCAAATCGCGAGCCAGATTGAAATTCTGGCGCACATCGGGACCCGCAAGCTGGATATCGATCGGCGCCGGCAACCCGAAATTCAGCACTTGGCTGACGATATCGGCAGGCTGAAAATAAAATTCCGTGCCCGGGAAATTCCTTGGGGAGCGTTTGGCGCAATTCGCGGATGTAGTCCGCGGGTTTGGTACGGTGCTCGTGCGCGAGAGCAATGAGGATCTCCCCGTCAGACGTGCCGATTACCCCGCTGTTGCTGAGCGTGAGATTGGTTCCGCTGGGCGGAAAACCAATATTGTCCACAATACCGTCCAATTCCTCTTTGGGAATGTGCTTGCGAATCGAGGCTTCGATGCGATCGCAGAGCGCCGTGGTTTCCTCGATCCGTGTTCCAATCGGAGCGCGTACGTGCAGCCGGATTTGGCCCGCGTCCACCGACGGGAAAAGGTCGGACCCCAGGAAGGGCACGAGCAGCATGCTGGCTGCGCAGAATCCCAGAAATCCGATGGCAAATATCGGTCGGTGCGCCAGGCACCATTCCAGGATGCTGATGTAGCCCTCCCGCATAGCTTCAAACTTCTCCTCAAAACCAAGGTGGAACCGGCGGAAGAAGCCCACACGCATTTCGCCTTGTGCCCGCGCCTCTGCTTCCCGCAAACGCCTTTCCGACCGGAATGTATACATGACCAAGGTCGGCACCAGCGTGCGCGAGAGGAAATACGACGCGAGCATCGCAAACACCACCGCTTCCGCCAGCGGCCGGAAGAGATAACCGGGCACGCCCTTCAGAAAGAAAATGGGAATGAAGACGATGCATATGCTCAATGTGGCCACGAACGCGGGAACAGCGATTTGCTGAGCGCCGGTGAGAATGGTTTCGCGCAAGGGCATGCCCTCAGGCAAGAGGCGATTAATGTTCTCGATTTCCACCGTGGCGTCATCTACCAGGATGCCTACAGCCAGAGCCAGGCCGCCCAGGGTCATGATGTTGATGGTCTCGCCAAGCAGGCTCATGACGAGCAACGAGCTCAAAATCGATAGGGGAATCGAAATCGCCACAACCAGAGTGCTGCGCCAGCTTCCCAGAAACAGCAGGATCAACGCCGCCGTCAGGCAGGCGGCAATCACCGCTTCGCGCAACACCCCGTTGATCGCCGCACGCACAAAGATGGATTGATCGCCGGTGAGAGTGATGTCCATGTCCGGCGGCAAAGTAGCGGCGATCTTGGGAAGGGCCGCGCGAATCTTGGAGACAATATCGAGGGTCGAAGCCGCCCCGTGTTTCAACACCACCAGCAGGACACCGCGCTGTCCGTCGCGGCGTGAAACATTAATTTGAAAGGCGGCGCCATCGTGCACGTAAGCCACATCGCGCAAATAAACCACCGCGCCATTCACGACCCTGACGGGCATGTCGTTCAGCTCGTCGATGGTCTTGGCGCTGCTGTTCAACTCGATGTCGTACTCGCGTTCCCCAATTTTGGCTGTGCCCTGCGGCTGAACCAGATTTTGGGCATTGACCGCATTCACCACGTCGGCGCCCGAAATGCCGCGTTGCAGAAGCTTTTGCGGATCCAGATCCACCGTCACCTGCCGGTTCTTGCCTCCGTAGGGAGACGGCAGTTCCGCGCCTTCAATGGTGGTCAATCTGGGCCGCAGGAAATTCACTCCCAGATCAGTCAACTGCTGCTCCGATAGGCTCTTGCTGCTTAGCCCGATCTGCAGGATGGGAACATCCGCCGCGCTGTAGGCCAACATAAACGGTGGGGTTGTCCCCGGGGGCATCCCACGAACAGAGCCTCCGGCCAGCGAGGCGATCTGGGCAATGGCCCCATTAACATCGGCCTTCGGCTGCAGGAAGACTTTGATCACCGCGATCCCGTGATACGACTGCGACTCGATATGTTCGATATCATCCACAGTCTGGGTCATCCCGCGTTCCAGAACGCTGGCCAGACGGTCCTGCATGTCTTGGGGCGCAAGTCCGGTGTATTGAATGACCACGCCAACCACCGGAATATTGATCGCGGGGAAAATGTCCACTGGGGTCTGTATGATGGCGACCCCACTGAGGATCAAAATCAAAAGAGACACTACGATAAACGTGTACGGCCGGTTAAGGGCGACCCTTACAATCCACATATCTCTGCTTCTCTAGACTCTCTAGAGGCGCGCTAATCCTTCGCGCCGGCTTCAGCGCCGATGAGATGAGTACGCTCCTCAGATATCAGTTAGACGTATCGCACGCCAAGCCGGTTATATTGAGGTTCTTACGCAGCAACAGGCCCGGAAGTTTCGGCCGGAGACCCTGGCGCACGCCCCAGCACGAGCAGCGCTCGCGTTAAAAGCTCCCAAAACGAGCAGCGCTCGCTTGAAAACGAAGTCGCGCGCGTTGGAGCGGGCGGACGTGCAACGCACGGAGTTTATTGTAACATGTGAAATTCAGGGAACGCGCTTTCGCCTGCCGTGACCGCGAAAGCGTCTGAGGTTATCGATGCCCGGTTATACCAAGGAACATGCCAAGGCCGGAATTCAGGCCCGATTGCCCGAACTTGAGACATGGCCCAACCAGTTTCCCGGCTACACGATCCGCACCCGTTTTCCCGAATACACCTCCATGTGCCCCAAAACCGGCCTGCCGGATTATGGAACGATTACCATCGAGTACGAACCCCGGCGGCAATGCCTGGAACTAAAGGCCTTAAAGCATTACCTGCTGGCCTACCGCAATTTGGGCATCTTTTATGAGAATGCGGTCAACCGCATTCTCCGCGATATTGTGGCTGCCACCAAGCCAGTTTGGTGTGCCGTTCGGGGCGAATTCACCCCTCGCGGCGGCTTGACCACCACCGTGGAAGCGCGCTGGCCGCGCCGCGGCCGATAAGCCGTCATCTAACAGTTGGCAATTACCGCCGAGGCAGCGACAGCTCGCACGCACCCGAAAGGCCAAGAGTCAGCCGAGGCCAGGAAAAAGCCGGCGCAAGTACTAAAACCGTCGGAGCATAGACAACCCTTAGGGTGTCAGCCATAATCATTATTGCGAGTGATAATAAATCTGTGAAGTACCGGCAGCCCGTGCTGCCCGAGCGTTAAGGCCCAAGTTTTAAGGAGAAAAGGCAATGAGTATTACCCCCAATGTTCCGCCCAATGCACCTCCCTCTTCGAATGAGACCTATGTTTACGAACCGTCGCCCACCCCGCGATGGATTCCGCTGGTCATTGTGGTGTTATTTCTAGGTATCGGCGCGCTGGCCTACGTTGGTTACAGCTCCCGAACGCAACTCCAGTCCGCCCTGGGCCAAAGCAATTCCCACGCCGATGTGCTCAGCAAGGAGCTGGAGCAGACCAATTCCCGTCTTGCCTCGGTACGCGCGCAGTTGGATGTAACTTCACAGAAACTCGGCCTCACCCAAGCTGAACTGGCTCGCGCTCGCGGCATGGCCCAGCAGATCCAGCAGGAACAGGAAGACAGCGACGCCAAGCTGGTGGCTCAAATCGGCCAGGTGCAGAAGGAAAATGAGACGAAAATCGGTCAGGTCTCCACCGATTTGACCGGAGCCAAATCCGACATCGCCGCCACCCGCAAAGACTTGGACGACACCAAGAAGAATCTCACTACTGCAGTCGGGGATTTGAATAATCAGGGCGTTTTGATTGCCCGAAATGGCGAAGAACTGGAAGTCCTCAAGCACCTCAACGACCGCAATATCTACGATTTCAAGATCACCAAATCGAAGCAGCCTCAGCACGTCGGCCCGGTTCAGATCCTGCTGCACAGCACCGACCCCAAGAAATACAAATTCGATATGACGGTAATTGCCGACGATAAATCCATCGACAAGAAAGACCGCAACGTCGATGAGCCGATGCAGTTCTACGTCCGCGGTATCCGTGCGCCTTATGAGCTCGTGGTCATGGAAGTGACCAAAAACGGTGTGAATGGCTATCTTTCCACTCCCAAGGACACCGGTGGCCCGGGTCCGTCGGGAGCAGCCAGTTCAGGCGGCGCGGCAGCACCCGCGAGTGCCCCTGCGGCTGCCCCCGCGAACGCTCCTGCGGCAGCGAGCACTCCTGCGGCTTCGACCGCTCCTGCCGGAGCGCCGCCTCGCTCGCAGCAATAACGAAGCGCCGCTCTTGGCCTTTACACTTTGACTGTTGATTGAAAAAGAGGTTCCGCGGCGGCCGCCTTTAGGCGGGCCGATTCCGATCTACTCGAATTCTTTCAGCGTCTCGGCCATCTTGCGCAGCCGCTCGTCCACACGCGGAAAGACGCCGTCACGCGAGAATTTTCCGCGGCCGTCCCGAGTGCCTGCCTCGACGCCGGTAAGGATCTCGATACCTTCTTCGATGTGCGCCACCGGATGCACGTGGAACATTCCCTCGACGACCGCGGCAATCAGGTCCTCCCGCAGCATTAAATCCTCTACGTTTTCCACGGGGATCAGGACCCCTTGCGTCCCGGTAAGCCCACGCACCCGGCACACGTCGTAAAATCCCTCCACTTTTTCGTTCACTCCGCCGATCGGCTGAATCACTCCCTGCTGGTTCACCGAACCCGTAACGCCAATGTCCTGCCGGATCGGCAGGCCGGAGAGTGCCGAGAGCAAGGCATAGATTTCTGTGGAGCTCGCGCTATCGCCATCCACGCCCGAATAGGATTGTTCGAAGCAGATGCTGGCCGCCAGCGATAGCGGCTTATCCTGCGCGAATTGAGAACGCAGATAACCCGCAATGATCTGCATGCCTTTGTCATGCAGTTGCCCGCTGAGATTGGCTTCGCGTTCGATATTGATCAGCCCGGATTTGCCCAGAGCCGCCGAAGCCGTGATCCGCACCGGCTTCCCGAAAAGATATCCGCCAATTTCCATCAGGCTGAGCCCATTCACCTGGCCCACCTGCGTGCCCTCGGTATCGATCAGCAGGGTTCCTTCGGCGATCATTTCCCGAATCTTCGTTTCGATTAAATTGTGCCGCTCGCTGCGCGCTTCCTGGGCGATGCGCAGGTGCGCCGCCGTGACCGGCGTCTCGCCCGCCTGCCGGGCTACATAGCACGCTTCGCGCGCCACATCGGCCAGATCCACAAACCGGGACGTCACCTTGTTGCGTCGGCCCGCCAGCCGTACGCCATATTCGATCATCGCCGCCACCGCGGTGCGGTCAAATGGGCATAGCCCTTCGTCTTGGCAAAGCTTATGCAAGCGCCCGCTGTATTGGCGGATGACTTCGTCGTTCATCTCCATCTCTTCGTCGAACTCCACGCGCACCTTGAAAATCTTTTTGAACTCCTCTTCATGCGCGTAGAAAACTTCGTACAGATTGCGGTCGCCGATGAGAATGATCTTAACGTTGAGATCGATGGGTTCGGGCTTGAGCGCGGAGGCGCCAAACGGGAAGAGCATTTCCATGGGCTGGATTTCCAGCTTGGCGTGGTTCAGCGTCCGCTTCAGCGTGCGCCACACGCCCATCTCCGTCAGCGCATCGAGCGCATACATGATCAGAAATCCGCCGTCGGCGCGCAACATCGAGCCCGGCCGCAGGTCCATGAAATCCGAAGACCACACCCCGCGTGAATCGTAGCTGCGCTGGATCGTGCCGAAGAGATTCGCGTGCGTCGGAGTAGTCTCGAAAATGACCGGGGACGTGTCCTGCTCGTTATGCCCGAGCAGCACATTTACTCCGTAAACCCGGAAAGGATCGCGTTCCGGGCTGCTGGAAAGCTTTAGCGCCACCTCGCCCGGAGGAGCCGCGCCCGGTTCGCCCTCGTCTTCCCGTTCTTTGAAAGGATCGAGATTATCGAGGATATTGTGCCGCACCTCCTCGAGGTATTCCGCGACATGCGTGGCCGTGTATTTTTCCTTCAGCTCCTCGATAAACCCGTCGACGAGCACCGAAGCGGCCTCCTGCTCCAGGTAACTCAGCTCGCTCGCCAGTTCGCGCGAAAGCGTCAGCGTCTTGCGATAAACGACGGTGAATTCTTGCCGGAACTGCTCGTATTTGCGCTCCAGTTCCTCCGCCGCCATGTTCTCGAGTTTCCCCTCCGTCACCAGTTTCGGTATATCCTCGATCGGCACCATCTGCCCGTCGAGAACCGGAAAAATTTCCGGCAGCGCCACCGCGCCCACCTGCATATGGCCCAGCGCAAATTGTTCACGCGCGATCCGCCGCGTGAAATCGTCCATCAAGTCTTTTTCTCGCAGCGTGTAACGGTCGACGATGCGCCCCTTTTGCCGCTGGAAGGGTTCTCCTTCGAACACCTGCGGAATGCGCCGGCGCAGGAAATCAATCCCCGATTGCATGTCTTTTCGGAAACCGTTGGCTTGCCCGCGAGGCAGCGTGAGCAGCCGGGGCCGGTCCGGGTTCTTGAAGTTGTTGACGTAGCAGCGGTCCGGGCCGGGCTCGGTTCGCGGCTGCAATTGTTCGACGAGCTTCTGGATCATGCCGCCGCGGCTCGTGCCCGATAGCCCGCAGACGAAGATGTTGTATCCCGGCGCGGCCAGCTCCACGCCCAGGCGCAGCGCGCGCAGAGCGCGGTCCTGTCCAACCGGCCCTTCGATAGGCTCCGCCTGCGCGGTCGTGTCGAAAGGAATACGCGCGGGGTCGCAACGCCAGCGTAGTTTTTCCGGCGGTAGTGCCGTAAATCGAATGGCAGGTTTTGTGGCCATGCGCACTTCTCGACGGGTTACTCTAGCATATGCCGAGAAAGGACGCAGGAGGCTCGACGCCCCCTGCGCGAAGGCGTGTACAATGAGGCTGACTGCTGATTGCTCCTTAGCGTGACATCCGCATGGCCGAAACGCCCGCCTGCAAACACGAACACACGCGGCTAATCGCCAAGGACAATGAAGCCGAATACATCGAGTGCGTAGACTGCGGGGCGATTCTCGAAACGCACGAGCTAACGGAAGCTGCCAAGCTCGAGCCCGGCAAATCGAATCCGCCCGCCGCGCCGGAATCCGCGAAATCCAATCCTTTTGACGAATCCCTCTCCGACGCCTGAAGCGAAGTAGGGCTGCCCCTGCGCTGCGCTTCCGCCAAGACCTCGGGCTTGAGACAGGGGGTCGCGGCTTCAGCCGCGACATTAAGGTGCTGGAAATGAAGACGGCTTTAGCCGCTGAAGCCTCAATTCACAGCCAAAGAGTTTGCTGAGGAGCCTATGGGGCGCATCGCCATGAAGAATCTGCTTTTTCTTGCCTTTACCGAATTCCAATCTTCTCGATCAGCCGCGCCAACTCCACCGCCGAAACGTCATACAGCGGCCGCTCGTCTTCCTCCTCGAGCCGTTCTCGAAGATACTCCGCGGCTGCGATGCTCGCCTCGCGGTCGGTCAGATCGCGGCCCGCGCGCGCGCGGAACTCCACAAATCCGGTGTGTGCGAGGCCCACAATGGCGGCGCGGCCGTCGATCAGGAATTTCGTATCGACGGTATCGCTGTGGCGAGTGGCAATGCCGTTCCAAAGATGCGAGAAACGAACCTGATAATTCTGCCCCGTCAGTGGAGACACCACGTCAAACGGGGCGACGAAATCGCTCATCGCCCCGTCGTTGGGAATCGTCGGCTTCGAGGCTGTGGCAGCCATTTCTTGTTTGGCCCTCTACTTCGGTGCTCGTTAGCTTCGGTGCCCCACCGTGGCCGGCTCGGCATGGGAGTAAACCCGTATGGCCGCTCCCACTCCGGCTCCCGGTGAAACGCTGAGCCCCTGGTCCATCAGCACTTTTTCCAGCGCCGCCAGGAAGAAGAGGATGTGTTTGGCTTGGCTCACGTAGCCCATTAAACCGATCCGCCAGATTTTGCCCTTCAGCGGGCCAATGCCTCCGGCGATTTCAATGCCGAATTCATCGAGCAACTGCCGGCGCACGCGTCCGTCTTCCACGGCCTTGGGCACATAGACGCTGGTCACGGTCGGCAGCCGATCCTTCTCATTGGGAACGAAAAGTTCGATCCCCAGCGCTTGCAGTCCGGCGATCAGCGCTAGCTGATTGTGTCGGTGTCGCTCCCAGCCCGCCTCGAGTCCTTCCTCGAAGACGATGCGCAAGGCCTCGCGCAAGGCAAAAACGATGGAAATCGGTGGAGTATGGTGATAGGTGCGGTCCTTGCCCCAGAAATTCATCGTCGTGGTGAGATCAAAATACCAGCTCTGTACGGGAGTCTTGCGCGCGCGCAGCACTTCCTCCATGCGCGCCCCCACCGTAATCGGAGACATGCCGGGCGGCGCGCTGATGGCCTTCTGCGTTCCGCTGAAGCAAAGGTCGATCCTCTGACGGTCCACGTTCAGCGGTGTCCCGCAGAGCGTGGCCACCGCGTCCACCACCAATAATGCGTCCACCTCATCCGCCACTTTGCGGAAATCGTCGATCGGGCTGAGCACGCCGGTCGACGTCTCCCCATGGCAGACGCCGATAAACTTGATCTTGCGGCCCTTCGCCGCCTTTCGAACGTCGTTCGGGTCGACCGTACGTCCCCACGGAGCTTCCACGCGGTGAATGGTCGTCGCCGGCACTCGCGAAGCGATCACCGCCATGCGCTCGGAAAAGTTGCCGTTTACGCAAACGATGGCTTCATCGCCCGGCTCGAGCGGATTCACCACTGCGGCTTCGATGCCCCCCGAACCGGACGCGGAGATCGGAAACGTCACGCGATTCTCGGTCTGAAAAGCTCTGCGCAGCAGCACCTGCACTTCGCCGATCATCTCCGTGAACCACGGGTCCATGTGGCCCACCAGCGGGGTCGACATCGCGCGATAAACGCGCGGGTCGATCGAACACGGCCCCGGCGTCATCATCAATCGGTACGGGGCTAGAAGTTCACCTATTTGCTCAGTCATTTCTCTGGTTTTCCTCGAATCCGTTCAGATTGGTGGAGTGCAACCGGTTCTGAGTCACCCCGACTTTGCGGCTCAGGTCGTCCCGAAGCCAGCCTGGAAGAGCTTTGGAAATTTAAGCCCTCAGGCGACCTGAGGCTTTCCCTTGATCACGGCCTCATCGGGCCAGATCACAGCCTCACGGACCTATCAGAGGAATCAGCAGCCCGCCCACCCACCTTGCGTCACCGCGGATCAACTCGCTTATAGTTTGGCCGAATCTCGTCCCTCTTGCAACGCGAATCTCCCAGAGGTGTTGTGCATTTTTCAGTCGCCGGTCGGGTCTTCTGCGGCCCTTCGCTATTTACTCGTGGAGTAAAATAGAGCACGCTCGAATTTGGCCGACTCGGAACTGGCTGCGCGACTCTGATCCCAGTTTCTGTCATATTACCGTCGCGAGGCCTCGAATGGCGATCGAGCCAAAAAACCGACCCCGATGTTGCGGGGCATGCCCAGGACGGTATTGTTCGAATGCGTCGCGTTGAGGACGCTTGACCACGCCTGAGAGCACTCGGCACATTGCGGGGGAATCCTAGCTGTAGCGTGGTGATTGGCATAGGTTGCCGTCGTAACTGACATCGAGATGAGTTGTGAGGGGCCGCTCGAGCGCGACCGAGTCGCTTGCGCGAGCGCCTGCGTAAGCATCGCAGAATGAACACTTGCAGAAAATAGCGGGGGGGGTAGGTGGAGAGGCGCAGGTCTCAACAATAGGAAACTTTGCAAGGAGTGTCCGACAATCGGGATGGCACTGTTAGGTCCCCGGAGGCGTATACTCAGCCCTCCATGATCCGAAGGGCATCCTAACCGGCATTACGGCAGGAGGATGGTTATGAGCGGGATGAATTTGATGAACCTGAGGAAGCTCGCCCTGGTAACGCTCGGCAGCGCTCTAATTGCAGCCCCGCTTCTTGCCGAGCATCCCCGCCAGCAGGCCTCCCCTGATCAAACTAAGTCCGATCAGGCAAAGCCCGACCAAGCGCAACAAAGTAGTTCGGAACCAACTCCTGCGCCGGCCGCTGCGGCTACTGCGCCGGCCGCCGGTTCATCAGCCAATAACGCGCCTGCACAAATCATTGTGGCTGCGGGAACGCACCTGCCTCTTATCCTGCACAACGGGATTACCAGCCGCAACGCGCAACCCGGCGAGCCGCTTTATTTGGAGACCACGTTTCCGGTCGTCGTCAACGATCGCATTGTGATTCCGGCGGGTTCGTATGTGCAGGGAGAAATCACCGAAGCAAAGCGCCCGGCAAAAGGAAAGGGTGGTGCTGAGGTACGCATTCGCCTGACGACATTGATCCTGCCCAACGGCTACACCGTGAAATTCGATGCCGTGCCGACCAACACGGAAACCGGCGGCGGTGAATACGCCAGCAAAGAGGGACAAATCAACAAGGATCGGGACAAAGGTGAGGATGCCGGAACCGTAATCAAGACAACCGGTGCCGGAGCCGGGATCGGCGCGATTGCGGGAGGCGCTTCGGGCGCAGGCATCGGCGCAGGTATAGGCGCCGCCGCAGGCTTGGCCACCGTGATGATGACGCGCGGACCAGAACTCGAAATGCCGCGCGGCAGCACCGTGGATATCATTTTGGATCGGCCTCTTTATCTGG
The DNA here is from genome assembly GCA_963761945.1 of uncultured Acidobacteriota bacterium. GTDB lineage: Bacteria > Acidobacteriota > Terriglobia > Acidiferrales > UBA7541 > Palsa-189. The sequence goes on from CAVXIM010000008.1 coordinate 445,614, forward strand.
ATCCGGCGAAACTCAACTTCAGCGACCTGGGGCGCGCGTCGCAGCTGCCCGGACCGCCGATCCGCCCGCCGGCCAGAAGTTTTCCGTTTTAATCGCGCTTGAAATTCTGATTTGTGTGGAGACTGGCAGCGTTCATTTGTGAGCGAATTTTCTGCCGGCCTGATCGCCCGCGGCTTCGTTGTCGGAAGCTGGATTTTCAGACGGAGAATCGTCTGAACGTGCGCTTTCCTCTTTCGCGCGGTGAAAGCGCAGTGGGTCGAAAATTTCCCAATCCATAGACACGCATTTTTCGACGATCCATTCGCGTACTAATTTGGCGGTGATGGGCGTCAGCAGGATGCCGTTGCGGTAATGGCCTGTTGCGATCGTGAGCCCATCGACTCCGGCCGGGCCGAGCAATGGAAGATGATCGGGCGTATCGGGCCGCAGCCCGGACCATGTTTCGGCGATTTCGGCATTCGAGAGTTGCGGAACCAGTTCCTGCGCCGTGGAGAGAATCTTTTCGATGCCGCCCGCGGTGACACGTTTGTCAAACCCGGCATCCTCGAGAGTGCTGCCGGTCACGAGCCGCTGCGGCAGGGCGGAATCGCGGGGCACAAGGTAGCCGCGATCGCAACGAATGACGTGGCGAATGGTTTTTTCGTGGGAGTTGAAAGCCACCATTTGTCCGCGGATGGGGCGCGTGGCCAATGGTGGCACGATGCCCTTGAGGAGGCCGGAAAACGCTCCTGCTGCGATGACCACGTTTTGTGCCTTGAACGTCGTTCCATCCTGTGCCTGTGCGCCCATGCAGCGGCCGTGCTCGATCAGGATTTGGCTGACGTGCATGTTGGGAAACAGCTTCACTCCGGAAATCTCAGCCGCGGCAAGCAGTGCTCCGATGAGAGCGCGATTGTCGATGCAGGCTTCATACGGAAAGTAGGCTGCGGCGTGTGCGCGTCGCGTCAAGGCGGGCTCGATTTTGGCGGCCTCATCGAGAGGAAGCGGCTCGGTAGGAAGACCCAGTGCGTGGTGCAGAGCAATGAGCGTGCTGAGCTCGCGTTCCGCATCGGCCGAGAAAAGCAACTCGATCGCGCCCTCGCTCCGATACCCCGTTTGGCGTCCGGAGATCTCCTCGATTTCGCCGACAAATTGGGCGTAAAGGTTTAGGCTGGCCCGGCCAAATGGCACCAGCGGAATCGCCGCGGGACTGTCTGGTGCCGGGGAAAGCATGCCGGCGCCAGCCCACGAGGCTTCACGGCCCGGCGCACTTTGTTCCAGGAGTGCGACCTGAAGTCCCTCCTGTGCCAGGCGCAGGGCAATGGCCGAGCCGACCAGGCCTGCACCGATAACAACGGCGTCATGCGAGGGCATGCATCCATCTTAGCAAGACGAGAAGCTGTCAAGAATGGCTGCTTGAAGCTGGCGAATTTCAGAGAGATTTGGTCAGCTCGACAGAGAGAACCTGAGCCTTCTGCGCCAGGTTCTGTGCACGGACCCAGTCGCCGGTACGTATTGCTTCGTGAGCCTGAGCCAGGAATCCGGCAATCTTGCCGACCAGATCGTTTTGTGAAGCATTTAGCTGGCGGCCATAAGCCACTTGCAGATTGCGTTCGGCGACGCGGATATCGTCGGTCGTGGTACGAACGGCAGCGGCTTGGTCCTTCGCCGAAAGCTGCGGCGATATTTGCAGCGGCTCCGGCTCGGGCTCAGGTTTTGGCGCAGCCGCTTCGGCTTCGACGGGCGGGCGGGGGCGCGGCTGGTCAGCGACAGCCGGCACAGGCTGTGCAGGCGTCTTGACGTCTGGCGGCTCGGAGGGAGCCGCCGCAGGCTGTGGAGTCACTACGGCCGGCTGCGGGAATGGCTCGGTATCCGGCGGAGAAGCCACGGAGGGGGGAGCGGCGCGCACGATATTTCGACGGCAGCCATTAAGCCCGGCAGCCGCCAGGCATAAGAGAGCAACGAGTACGTTCCGGCGTAGCTTCATGATGCGTTCCGTGCCAGCGCGTCATTTGCCTCTCGCAGCCGGGATGTTGCGGATTCCGAGGGGCGCGCCAGCGGTAATTCGATGCGAAAAGTCGTTCCTCGTCCAACCTGAGAATCGAAATCGATCGAGCCGTCGTGCAATTGTATCGCTTTGTAGGCACTGGCCAGACCTATTCCGCTGCCCCCCGGGCGGGTGGTAAAGAACAATTGAAAGACACGGGCACGGTGTTCCGGGGCAATGCCCTGTCCAGTATCTTCTATGCGAATTTCCGCCGATTCGGCGCGGCGCTCCAATCCCAGGGTCAGCGTTCCGCCCGACGGCATGGCCTGAATGGCATTGAAAATGAGATTGAGCAAAGCTTGCGTGAGAAGAGGCCGATCGACGCGTACCGGAGGGAGGTCCGCATATTGTTTTTCGAGTTGCACGTGAACGCGCTCCATTTGCGGCCGGGCAACGCTGCTGACTTCGTCCAGCAGTTCGTCCAGATGCGTCTCCTCGAGCCGCAATTCCTGTGAGCGCATGAAATCGAGGAAGCGTTTGACCACCGAGTCGAGGCGGTCTATTTCGCTATCCAGCACGGCCACGGCTTGCCGGGGCACGCCATCGCCGGGCGGGAGATGCTCCTTGAGATTTTCAAGCCAGAGGCGCATCGAGTTGAGCGGATTTTTCACCTCGTGGGCCACGCCCGCGGTCACGCGGCCGAGCGCCGCCAGACGCTCGGAGACCTGCAACTGACGGCTGATGCTTTCCAGAGATTGGAGGTCGCGCAGAGTGACCAGGGCGCCCATGCGCGTGCCGCGTTCGCTGATCACCTGCACGCTGACCCCGATACGTTGCGGCGGCAGGCTGGGATCGAGAGCGGGAACATCGACCTCCGCGGCCGCGACAGCTTCAAATTCGTCTCCGGACGAGAACGAGGGCGGAGCGCAGTGCGTGGTCGGGAGGAAAGATCTCGCTGGCTTTGCGGCCCAACAACTGGTCAGCGGGCGAACCCAGGAAATTTTCCACGGCAGGACTGACCATTACGGCGCGGCCATCGCGCGTGAACAGCAATAGCCCGTCTTCCAGCCCGCCGAGAATCTGGTCGAGGTTCTCGCGCAGCGTACTGAAGATTTCTCGCACGCCCCGCAATTGCAAGCCGATCTGGCTGATCTTCGTGCTCACTTGCCCGAATTCATCCCCGCGCTCCAGCGGCTTTTGATCGAATTCGCCTCGTGAGATGCGATCCAATTGCGCCGAGATGCGTTCGACCGGCGCCAGCAGGGCGGTGCTCACGACGGCGGCCAGAAGCACGGAAACCAGGACGGAAATGAGCGCCAAATAGACGGCCGAGCGCAGGGCCGGAGTGATCTCGATGGCCAGCAGGCCGGTGTGCAAGGCCACGCGGATTTCACCGAAAGGCATCTGGCGCCCGGGAGGGCCGAGCTTGAAGGGATCGGAGACGTCATAGGCTTGCGGCGCGCCATAGATCAATCGAAGCTGTTGAATGAAGCCCGCATTGACGAGCTGGCTGAGTGGCGGGCGTGGAAGCATCTTGCGTCCGGGGAGCGAAGCGTCGCTCGAGATCAGGGCGGTTCCATCGCGATCGACGATAGTTACCTCGTAGACCAGAAAAGAATTGCCCACTTCCGCGTCGATCAATGAAGTCAGCGCCGAATTCTGGTCCAGGGCGTTGCGGACGAATTCCCGCACATCCTCGGGACGGTTCGAGGCAGGCACGCGTCCTTCAGTGGCGGCCTCGGCTAAGGCATTCTGAGCCTGGAAAAAGACCTGCTGCGCGACGAGGTTCGCGCGGCCATCGGCTTGTTGGATGACCTGGCGGGTCAACGTTAATACATGAAGCCAGGACGTGACGCCGACCACGGTCAGCACCATCAGTGCGATGATCAGGGTAATCTTGGTTTTCAAACGCAGGCGCATCTTGGAGATCAGCGGCTTTCAGCCCGGTCCGCTTCGTATTCTTTCAGCTTATTATGCAGCGTCTTGAGGCTAATTCCGAGAAGTTCCGCCGCACGTGTCTTGTTATTGGTCGCCGCGAGCGTCTGCAGGATGAGCTCGCGCTCCATGGCATCCACGGTCGTTCCCAGAGGAAAGCGCAGGGAAGAGAGTTCGGAGGCCGCGGCAGCATGGGTGCGGCCGAAGTCCGCTGGAAGATGGCCGCGGCCGATCAGGTCTCGGTCACACACAATCACGGCGCGCTCGAGCACGTTACGCAATTCGCGGACGTTTCCCGGCCAGGTATAACTGTGGAAAAGTTCGCTGACTTCGGCATTCACGCCGCGAACCTGACGGCTGTGCTTGGTGTTGAGGTCGCGCAGAATGTGCTCGACGAGCGAGGGGATATCCTCCTTGCGATCGCGCAAGGCGGGGAGATGAATATGAAAGACATTCAGGCGGAAATAAAGATCCTGCCGGAGTTGGCCGTGCGCGACCGCCTGCTCGGGGTCCTTATTCGTGGCGGCCAGGACGCGCACATCCACCGGCGTCTCGACCTTACTCCCTAAGCGCCGGACCTTTCTATCTTCGAGGACGCGCAGCAATTTGGCCTGGGTAGGCGCCGGCATTTCGCCGATCTCGTCCAAAAGCAGTGTGCCGCCATCGGCCAATTCAAAACAGCCAATGCGGCGCTCCGCTGCTCCCGTGAAAGCGCCTCGTTCATGGCCAAAGATTTCGCTCTCCATCAGCGATTCTGGAATGGCGGAACAGTTGATCGCTATGAAGGGCCGGTCGGCGCGGGGAGAAAGCTGGTGGAGCGTACGGGCGAGGATTTCCTTCCCGGAACCTGTTTCGCCGGTGATGAGCACCGAGGCCGAGGAGGGGGCGACCTGCTCAACCAGGCGCATGACGTCCTGCATGGGTTTAGCCCCGCCGACGAGTTCGCCAATGCGCCCTGCCTCCCGCAGCTGACGCCTCAACGCGGCCACTTGCTGTTGATCATGCACTTTCCCTAAAGCACGGTTGAGAAGCGCCCGTAAGACGGCCCCTTTCAGGGGCTTTTCGATGTACCAGAAGGCTCCGGCCTCGATCGCGGCGACGGCCCGTTCCTCGCTGCCTTTTCCGGTGATGATAATGGCCGGAACAGAGGCAAGGTCTGCGCCCAAGCGCTCAAGGAGACTCAGGCCGTCCATTCCGGGGAGCTCCACGTCGGCAATCAATACGGAAGGATGATAATCGGAGAACCGAGCCAGCGCGTCCTCCGCGCTCGGGACCCCCAATACATCCAAGCCCCATTTCTGGAGCAGGGCCTCGTAGCCACGGCGTGCGTTCTCTTCATCCTCCACGATCAGCACACGATCAGTCAGTTTATTCTGATCCGTCGGCATAATTCCTTTCGGCGATCAGAGTTGAATCTACCAGCCGGAAGCAGGAATGCCAAGCGAGCGTTCCAGTACCCCGCCGTGCGGCTTGGAAAGAGAACGAAATAAAGAAGCTCCGTGCGCTAGCGGACGCTTGGCGCACACCCACTAAAGGCACAAGTTAATCTGTTTTGAAACGGGCCGGAAATTACCGTCGTCTCTGTTTCCACGGTGCATTATACTGTTTCGGCTTTTTGGCTCTTGCTTATGTCCGCGTGAACGGGCCGTCTCAATCGATGCCTTCAGTCCTTTCCTATCTTATGTTTGCAGATGATGGGTCCCATGTTTGTAGGTAAGGGGCCACAGCTGCGGAGTTTGCGTCGCATCGCGGCCGTCATCACTACCGGGCGCCAAAAAGTGCTGAGCCTGGCTCTTGGAATGGTGCTGCTTGCCGCCGCAATTCCGGCTCAGGGACAGGGCCAGGCGGGTGGAACAACGTCTCTCCCCAACACCGAGGTGAATCCGATTCCGACGACCAGCGGGACGCTGGGACTTTTCACGCTGGAGTCAGGCGAATTGCTGGAAACGGGATGGTCGGTTTCCTTCTATGGAAATCGTTTCACGCGTATGCCGGGAAGCGTAACCGTCTCGAATTACGGACTAAGCGTCGGATGGGGAATTCGGAAATGGGTCAATTTATACACCGTTTTTCAACCGGAGGTGGCGACGCAGATTGGGAGTCCGGCCGAGTTGAGCTTGCGAACGCCTCCCGACGTGAAAGCCTTTCCGCAATTTGATTCCACGATTTATCGAACACTGGGGCCGGGCCAAAATCCCGGATACGTGGAGGATTTTCCGTTTGCGTCTAGAAACGATTCCGGTCCTGGGACCGTGACTCTCGGGGTTAAGTTCGGATTGTTATCCGAGGCAGCCAACGCGCCCCTGAGCCTTTCCATACGCAATGACGCCATCATCCCCACGCGCTATGCGCTGACGCGCCTGCTCAGCAACGGCACGCAGACCGGCGCGTTCGACGATCTGATCATGGTGGCCGCGAGCCACAATTTTTTCGACCTGATTACGCTGGTGGGCAATTTCGGCTATGAGATCACACGCGATCCGCGCGCGGGTGGATCGCGGGATCTGACGCAGGCCGACCAAATCCACGTGGGCACCGGCTTTATTCTGTTTCCCGCAAAGCGCCTTCAGTTCATGAACGAATACAATGGCCTGGTGTTTGCCGGGGCAGCCACGCCGAACACGACCTTTGGACCTCGCGATCCTGTTGATGGCATCTGGGGGGGGCGGGTGTACATTCTCCCCGCAATGGCGGTCGACATCGGCTATCGCTACATGCTGAACCTCACCAACGCCAGGGATCGTAGCGGCTTCGTCATCAAGCTGGGTATCAGCAGCTGGCCTTTCTAACCGTGGGCTAACCGCGGGAAGCTCGGGTTTTCGCGCGAGCGAACCAATCGACTTTTCGCCTATTTTTCCCAAATCGGTCCACACGGCCTTCCCTTTCTTGCAATCCTAGAGACCTCAGGGACTTGCCGCCCAACGGCGCGAGTTATTTATTGACATAATTCCCTTTTCGGTATACATGGCACGCTAAAGGGTGCCATTCTTTCGGCAAATAGTTTGTTATAAGCATTCGGCCTGCGTCCTTTTGGCACGAGTCGTGCTCGTTTTGGAAGCGCTGCCGTGGAAGTTCAAGCAAATTCCGGAAACCTCAAAACCAGCGTTACCGGTTTCTCCATTCTCATCGTAGACGACGAAAGCGCGACATGTGAGTTGTGCCGCGATATCGCTTCGGAGATGGGACTGCAAGTGCGCACGGCCTCCACCACCGACGAGGCGCTGGAAATTCTGGACGAATCGGCTGTGGACATCGTGGTCACCGACCTCCGCGTGCCGCAACTGGGAGGACTCGAGCTTCTGAAACGCATCAACGCGAACCAACCGAATACGTCGGTCATGGTGCTCACGCAATACGGGACGATAGAGACGGCAGTGGCAGCCACGCGGTTAGGCGCCCGCGATTATGTGACCAAGCCATTTCACGTGGATGAATTCCGCGCCAAGATCGAACGGCTGATTCAGAGCGTCGAACTGGACCACGAGAATCGCGTACTTCGAGAGCAATTGCGGACGCGGCCGGGTTTTGGGGGGTTGATCGGCATCTCGGCGAAAATGCAGCGCGTCTACAAGATGCTGGAGAAAGTCAGCCAGCACAACTATCCAGTACTGATTCTGGGCGAGAGCGGCACAGGCAAAGAGTTGGTTGCGCGATCGATTCACTTTTTGGGCGCGAGGCAAAATAAGCCTTTCGTCCCGGTGGATTGTTCGGGGCTCGTGCCGACACTCATCGAGTCTGAACTTTTCGGCTACGTAAAAGGGGCGTTTACGGGAGCCCAGCATTCTCGCGCTGGATTATTGGAGACGGGCAATGGCGGGACCGTTTTCCTGGACGAAATCGGTGACCTTCCCGTGGATTTGCAGGCCAAGTTGCTGCGGGCGCTGCAAGAACGCGAAATCCGGCCGGTGGGAGCCACCGACCGCGTGCGCATCGACCTGCGGATTATTGCGGCCACCAATCGCGACCTGGAAGCGGCCATCCGCACGGGCGCTTTCCGTCAGGATCTTTACTTCCGGTTGAACGTGGTGCAGGTGAAATTGCCTCCGCTGCGGGAACGCAAAAGCGACATTCCTCTGCTGGTTAATTTCTTTCTGGAAAAATTCAGCGACGCGCAGCGGCCCATTCGCACCATTTCTGAAGACGCTATGCGGAGGCTGATGGCTTACGACTGGCCGGGAAACGTGCGCGAGTTGGAGAACGCCGTGGAGCGCGCAGTCGCGCTCGGCTCGGGCCCGATCCTGCACATTGCCGATCTTCCATCCAACCTGCAGCAGGGTCCAAGCGAAAAAATGCTCGAATCCAACGAACTTACGACCCTGGACGAAATGGAACGCCGCGCCATTCTGCGCGCGCTGCGGGAAACCAACGGAGATAAGCTCGCGGCGGCGAGATTGCTCGGCATCGGCAAGACGACCCTCTATCGCAAGCTCAAACAATACGGCCCCGAAGCCCTGCCTAACTGAACGCAAACCCTCCTCGGACTGCTTACAGACTTCCCGGTAGAAGTACGCTTTGCGTTCCCGTCCGGGAACGTGGTTGGCTCAATACGTTTCGGAGTGGGAATGAAGGCGGCTCCGAGCCTTACACCGCGTTTCCAACATGTTGATTCTGCAAAAACTTTTTTGTGCGAGTTGGCGAACGCTGTGCTGGAGATTCCGTGGAGGGCTTTGTGATCCGCAGAAAAATCTGGCTGCACTACCGCGCTTGGAGGCTGGCTATCGAAATGGTCGCGACATTCGGAGCGGCGGCGCTGATCGGGTATTGGATCGTGCAGACTTCGCGATGATGGAGAGCGGTGGGCAGGGTAAACGAATGCGCCATATCGCGCCAAACGATTCGCGGGCCGTGGAGGGGATGCGGAACGCCCTGCTTTCCAGCCGGGCCGAGGCGCTCTCAACGCAGGCAGAATCTCGCCGCGAAGCCGTGCTGACGGCGGTGCTGGAATCGGCGGAGTGCGGAATTCTGCTCTTCGGTTCGGGTGGGGAACTATGGGCTGTGAACGACCAACTGGCGGGAATTCTGGGTGTAGCGCCGGAGAGGCTGCGCGAGTGGGGCAATCTGGAGGCATTCGTGGAACAGTTGACTCCTCACTTCGCACACGGCGAGGGCGTTGCGATGCGGTGGCGGCAGCGGTTTCGCAATGGCGAGGCCTGTTGGGATGAACTGGAGCTGATCAGACCCGAGAAAAAAATTCTGGAACGCTGCGCCCGCCCGGTGCTCGATCGGCACAAGCAGCCCCTCGGATGGCTGGAACTGTATCGAGACATCAGCGGCCAGCGCCAAATCCAGTCGCGATTGTTGCATAGTGAGCGGCTGGCTGCACTCGGGCAGATGGTCTCCGGCGTGGCGCATGAACTCAATAATGCGCTCACCAGCATTTTCGGTTACGCGCAACTGGTGCAGCGACGGAGGAGAGGCGCGGAGTGGGAAGCCGAGACGCGGCACATTCTGGCCGAGGCGGAACGGGCCAAGCGTATCGCGCGAAACTTATTGCTCTTTGCCCGCGGCAGCAAGACCGAGCGCGCCGCAGTGAACCTGAATGAAATCGTGGAGCGCACCGTAGAGATCCGCGCGTATGAGCTGCGCCTTGAGAATATTCGGGTGGAACTCGATTTGGATGAGCGGCTGCCCGAAATCAGGGCGGACGCGGCGCAGATTCAGCAGGCCCTGCTCAATCTGGTGGTGAATGCGGAACAGGCCATCCGGCAAACGAAAGAGAGCGGCCATCTCTGGATCCGCACGAGGCAGATTCCCGAGAATCGCGTCGCTCTGGAAGTGGCCGACGACGGCCCCGGCGTTCCCCCGGAGGTTATCCTGCGGATTTTTGATCCATTCTTCACCACCAAGCCGGCGGGGTTGGGTACCGGGCTGGGGCTTTCGATCCTGTACGGAATCGTTCACCAGCATGGCGGCGAGGTTTCAGTCGAAAACCGGCCAGGAGGAGGCGCGCTCTTTACCATGGAGCTGCCGAGCGCCGCAAACCCGCCGGTCGGCAATGAGAAGTCGTACGTAATCCGTTCGCCAAGACCGGAGAACCAGGCCGGGAGGGGCAAGCCACTCGGTAGCCGGATTCTGGTGGTGGAAGACGAGCCGACCGTTGCGCGGCTGATCGCGGACGTACTTTGTGAAGATGGATACGTCGTGGACACCATACTCGACAGCCGCCAGGGATTAGAACTGGCACAGACGCGCCGTTACGATCTGGTTATTTGCGACTTACGTATGCCGCATTTGGATGGACGGGCGTTTTATCGGCAACTGGTACAAGGCGAAAACTCGCTCCGGCAGAGGCTGATCTTCGTCACCGGCGACACCCTGGCTCCGCGAACCGTGGATTTCCTGCAGGCTTCCGGCCTGCCTTACCTTGCAAAGCCTTTTCTGGTTGAGGAACTGAAGGAAGTGGTCGGCCGGACGTTAGAACAAACAAGCGGTCCTGCCGGCGACTTCTACAGGTGATACACAACGTTAGGAGCCGGGCGGTTAAAACCCAATGAGCGTCACTGGAATCAACATGAACTCCGAACATAGAATTCAACTTATCTGTGCAAACCCCGAATTGACGCGCGAATATATTCACGGGCTGCGGAAGGCGGACGAGTCCTTTTACATCCGGCCAATTGCCTGCCTTGCGGAAGCTCATCAGGTACGCGCTGAGGCGTCCGTCTTTCTCCTGGATGAATCGGGCGTCGAGGGCCAATCGCAGCAAGCGTTGGAATGGGCCATCGACCGGCTGGCGGGTGCGGCGCCGGTTATCGTGGTGGTTGCGCCGGAGCGGCAGGCGGAACTGAGCTTGCTGCTCGGCTCCGGGGCGGCGGATTTTGTGGCCCGCACAGGCAATTTCGTGCCCGTTGCCGTCGAACTGGTGAAACGTCGCATACGGCTGGCCTCAGCGAGCGTCGGAGCGCATTCGAGCAATGGGAGGGACGGAATGGGCCGCCGATTTTGGCGAAATCCTGCGACACGAAGTAAATAATCCGCTTACTGGAATTCTGGGTAATGCCGAGATGCTACTCGCCGGGCGCGATCGCCTGCCGGCATCGGCGGTCGAGCGTTTGGAGACCATCGCGCACCTTGCTGTTCGGCTTCGGGAGACGGTACGACGTTTGAGCAGCGCCGCGGAATCGCGACAGGCAGAGTGATTCTAAGCACCGTAGCTCCCGCAAACTAATTAGCCAAGTCCGATAATCGATTTATCAAATTCGGAAGAGCACGTCTTCACGCTGAAACAGCCGGATGGCCACCCAAAGCGCCACCGCGGCATAAACGCAGGACGAACCGAAGATCAGAGCGACGTAATTCCAGTGATAAGTTCCGCTGACGATCTCCTTACTGACGAGGCTCGTATTCAAGATGGGAATAAGCGACAGGCGCGCGTTCAACTCCACTCCCGGCAGGATCGACACGATGGCCGGCGCGACGACCAGGATCGTTAAAGGAGACAGGTAACTTTGCGCTTCTTTGAAACTCTTGGCAAAAAGCGATATGGCCAGAAGCGCTGCCGAAAACAGGACGGCCAGCGGCACCACCATTACGAAAACCCAAATGACAGCTTTGGGAGTTATCTGAAACTGGAGTCCGAGGTCACTGATTTGCCCGATACCCCCCACCATTTTGCCGGCGGCGGCGAGCGTCAGCCCCATGGAGGCGATGGCCAGAGCAGCGGTCGAAAGCGAGGCGGTAAGCACCATCAGGAACTTCCCCAGCACGAGACTGGTGCGCGAAATGGGGCTGCACAGGATGGTCTCGATGGTGCCGCGTTCTTTTTCACCGACGGTGAGGTCCATGGCGGGATACATGGTTCCGGTGAGGGAAAGGATAATCACGAAATAGGGCACCAATCCGCCGAGCACCACACCGCCGACTTTCTCCGGAGGCGCGACGTTTGTTTCTTCCACCACGATGGGCGTGGCCAAGTTTTCCGGCAAATGATGCGCATCGAGCCGCTCGCGAATGGTGCGTTCGCGAAAATCCCGGAAAAACTTCTGCAATTTATCCGCGCTGAATCCGGAATTGATTTCGCCCTGGTACATATCGATGCGCACTTGGGCGGTCTCGCCGCGCGCGATGATGGCGTCGAAATCGGGAGGAATCTCGACGGCCGCGCGGATTTTTTTATCGACGATCTGCTGGGCGTAGTCGGGAGTTGTGGGCACCACCTGCACGTCCGGGAGCCCGCGCAACTCAGCCAGGATCCGCGGGGAGTTTTCCGCTCCGATAATCATGACCGAAGGCACTTGCAGCAGGGCCCTGCCGATCAGGCGCGCCGAGAGCACTCCCACGAAGATGGTCAGCACGGGCATCAGAAAGATGGGCACGACGATCATGGAAATGACTGTGCGACGGTCGCGGAGCGAATCCATGAGCTCCTTGCGATAGACGACGCGGATATTGCGCAGGTTCATGCGCCAACCACCCGCATAAAGATTTCCTCGAGATCGTCATGACCGTAACGCGCGCGAAGCTCCTGGAGCGATCCTTCGGCCAGCAGCCTGCCATCGTGGATGATGCCGATCTTATGGCATAGCTTTTCGGCTTCGCTCATGACATGCGTGGAGAAGATGACGGTTTTGCCGCTTTCTCCGCATTCACGAATGAAGGCGACGATGGTCCTGGCGCTGATGACGTCGAGGCCGGAGGTGGGCTCGTCGAATATCATCACCGGCGGATCGTGAACCAGGGTGCGAGCAATGGAAACGCGCTGCTTCATGCCTGTGGAAAGGTCTTCGCAGCGGCGATCGCGGAACGAATCGATATCGAGACGTTCGAAAAGCGCCAGGGCGCGCCGGCGCGAAGTGGCACGATCCAAACCATACAGGCACCCGAAATATTCAACCATTTCCAGCGCCGTCAGCCGGCCGTAGAGCGCCGTAGCAGTGGAAAGGAAGCCCGAGTTCTGACGAGCCTTTTCGGGCTCCCGCCGAATATCAAAACCCGCGACACTCGCCGTGCCCGAGGTGGGCGCGAGGATCGTGGCGAGCATACGCAAAGCGGTGGTTTTGCCCGCCCCGTTTGCGCCGAGCAGGCCATAAACCTGGCCCGGGGTGCAGCAGAAGCTGAGATTCTCGACCGCGCGAATCGCGCCGCGTTTCTTATCGCGAAATTCCTTGCCGAGGCTTTCGGCTACGATCATTCTGTGCTTGGGCGCGTTTGCGCCATCATTCACCCAGGATCTTGATGAGAATGCGTTTGGGCCGCTGGCCGTCGAGTTCGGCATAAATCACGTTCTGCCAGGGACCCAACTCGAGCTTCCCATCCGTAAGGGCCACAAAGGCCTGATGATGAAGCAGGAGGCTTTGCAGGTGCGCGGCGGCGTTACTTTCGCTGCGCGCGCTGTGGTGATAGTCAGGTCCGAACGGCGCAACGCGGTCGGCCCACTCCGTGATGTCCTGCAAGAGGCCGGGCTCTTCGTCGTTGACGAAGAGAGCCGAATTTGAGTGCAAAGAGGAGATGAGGATGATGCCGTCGCGAATGCCGCTTTTTTCCACGGCGGCCTTGATGTTTGGCGTGATATTCAGGTACTCACGCTTCTCCTTGGTTTGAACGGTCATGTGTTCGCTATGAATCCGCATGCGCTTCTCCGATGGGCGGCGGTGATTCTAGCCGATGTAGGGGCGGAAAGAAATTCGGGGACGCGATCAGCCTTTGTGACAGTTGGGGCACTGCTTGGCATCAAACCGGTCTGGCGTCACGCGGAACATGTTATTGCATTGAATACAAACGCGGTGAATCACGCGGGTGCCCTGCGGCAATGCAGCATTTTCGGCGGCATGCGGCGACGTCGTAGGATGCTCAGCCATAAGGCGCATTTTAGCACAGTATCCAGGAGGCGTTCAGGACGGGTGCGAGGAGAGCATGGCCAATACCCGTGCCACAATCTCCTTCACTTGAACAGGTCTCAGGATCGTCTGGGCGCCCGGCAGGGGAGGGGCTGGATGCAACCGGGAATCGATCACCAGGAGCGGCACGCGGGAGCTCAGATTCTGCATAGCCTGACGCGTTTCCGGCCTCCGCAATTGCGCTCCGTCGAGGACCACGACCGCCGGAGCGGTGCCGCGGGCTATCGTCTGCGCCATGTCTTCGACGGTTTCCATGCCCAAAGCTTCGATCCCGGCTTCGCGCAATTCGGCTCGCACAGCGCCTCGCAAATCCCATTCGCCGGAGACGATGAAGACGACGGGCTTCTTCGACCTCAGCATGGGTGACCCTTTTGACTTTATTTGCGCCGCGAAGCTCGACTTTTTAGCCGCGAAAAGTTAGCCGCGAAAAGCGCGTCCTGCCGGCAGCCTTTTCGCGGTCAGATCACGTTCGGGGGCGAAAGACGAGCGCTCGCGCGGGGGCCGAATGGGCCCATACATCGAGGATATAGCATCGTGCACAAGGCTGATAGCTTCGGAATGCAATTCGCCTTCTAATTGGCGAGTTTTGCTACAATTCTCGCGAAATTTCGTTTGCTGAGGGAAAGAACGACGGGATGAGGATGGCATGCGAACGCTGAGCAGACGGGTGTGGTTGCTGCTTGGGTTTGCCATCCTTTTGGGCGCATTTTTGCTGTATTTGAATAGCCGCCGCCCGTCGGCGCGGGTGGCCGTGGTGCAGGCCTCACGCGAGACTTTCCGCTCCTCCATCTCCAGCAACGGCAAAGTCGAACCGATTATGCCGTATTCCTTGCGCGCCAAGTTCGATGGCTTCCTGGACCGGGTAGTCGCAACAGAAGGAAAGAACGTAAAGAAAGGCGACCTCCTGCTGACCATGGACGACCGGGACATTCGCGCTCAACTGGATCAGGCGCGAGCGCAGTTGGCTTTGCAAGAGGACGATCTCCGGGCGGCGCGAGCCGGCGGACGCGCCGACCAGGCTGCCAAGTTAGGGGCTGATCTGAAGTCCGCGGAAGTGGACCGGAACCTCGTGGAACGACAGCAGGAAACTCTCACGAAGCTTGCGGCGCAAAATGCGGCGACCGCGGAGGAACTGGAGAAGAATCGCGCAGCGCTCGAGCGGGCCGAGGCCGCCCTGGATCAGGCGCGCAAAGCCAAACAGGAGTTCGAGCATCAGGCCGGCCTGGATCGGGATCGCCTCGAATTGATGGTGGCGCACTCACAGGCCCAGGTGAATAATCTCGAAGATAAAGTGAATTCAGCGCGTGCAGCCGCCCCGGGCAGCGGAACTCTCTATTCACTCCCGGTGCACGCCGGGGATTTCGTGCACACCGGCGATTTACTGGCTGCGATTGCGGATCTGCATGAGGTAAGAGTCCGCGCGTACATTGACGAACCCGAACTGGGACAGCTAAGAGCGGGGCAGACGGTTGTAGTCACCTGGGATGCCTTGCCGGGGAGAACGTGGATTGGGAAAACGGAGATCCTGCCGCGGCAAGTGGTGGCGCTCGGGACGCGCAACGTAGGGGAACTACTTTGTACCATTGCCAACCCGAGTATGGAGTTGATTCCCAACACAACGGTGGATGTGCGCATCGAAATCAATGAACGAGCGGATGCCCTGGTCGTGCCTCGAGGGGCGGTTCAAATCGACGGCACGCACCGATACGTTTACCGCCTGGATGGCGGACGGTTACACCGAACGGAGATCCACGTAGGCTTGTCGAACGCCACGCAATTCGAGGTACTCTCGGGCATCAATGAAGGCGATACGCTGGCCCTCCCCGGTGACGCGCCACTGCGCAACAATATGGCAGTGCGCGTGGCGATTCCAGAACCCGAGTCGGAATGAGGCAGATCAACCTTTCCCTCGCTTATCTTTTCCTTGCTGTGCTCTCAGCCGGATGGCTGGCGACCGTGCCGCAAGGTGCGGGCGCCGCAGTGCGGGAACTGCCGGCGGATATCGAGCGGCTCTATAACGGGGGCCTCTACCGCCAGGCCGTGGAGTCCTTGACAGCGGCGATTCAGCGCGAGCCGCGGGAATCTTCGCTGCATTATTGGCTGGGCCGCTGCTTTTATGAGTTGCGCGACTATAACCGTGCCATCTCGAGCCTGGAGCGCGCCATCGCGCTGGAACCAGACCGCTCCGATTACCACGACTGGCTCGGAAAATCCTATGGCCGCAAGGCGGAAGAGACCAACAGATTCACCCCTTTTTCCTCTATTTCGCTCGCTCACAAGACTCATCGTGAATTCGAGACCGCCGTGCGACTGGACGCGAACAATCTGGAGGCTCAACGAGACCTCATCCGCTACCTGCTGAATGCGCCCGGCATTGTGGGCGGAAGCGAAGGGGCTGCCGAGCAACGCATCCATGAGCTTACCGCGGTGGATCCCATTGAAGGAGCGCTGGCGCAGGCTGAGCTATGGGCTTCCCGCAAGAAATTCGATGCGGCCAATGGGGAATATCAAAAAGCCTTGGATATGAAACCCCAGCGCATCGGAGTCTATTTTGAAATTGCCGAGTATTACCGGGATCGCGGCGATGCCGCACGAATGTCGGAAGCCATTGAGGCGGGCGCGCCCTTGGCGCCTGCCGACCACCGCCTGGACTATTATCGCGGGATCGCGCTGGTCTTAGGGAACCGGTCCCCCGCGGAGGCGGACCGAGACCTTCACCGTTACCTGGATACCGTGCCGGACAACGCGAATGTTCCCTCCCATTCGACGGTCCACGAATGGCTGGGCAGGCTCTACGAACGCGAAGGGCAGTTGGATCGCGCGGCGCAAGAATATCAAGCCGCTCTGGTACTTGATCCCCACAATAAACAGGCCAGCGAGGCGTTGAAGGCATTGCAGCGGCGATGATTCGGAAGGCGGCGTTGTTTACGTAGAGTAGCGGAGAGACCGCAGACCCGAGGTAAGGCGTTTCATTTCTGTTACAGTCATATTTGCTGCATATTTGTTGCTGCCGTAGGTGACCGGATGCTGCCTCGAGAAGCCTGGCGCGTTGCCGTTGACGCGCTTTGGTCCAATAAACTGCGCGCGATTTTGACCACGCTCGGCGTGGTCATAGGAAGCGCTTGCATTGTGCTGGTGGTCACGGTGGCGGTTACCGGCCGGCGCTACGTGATCGGGCTGATCGAGGGAGTGGGGGCAAATCTGGTTTATGCCAACTATGAAGTGAATCCGCAGCAGGCCGTGGTTCGAAGCGACGAGATGACATTAGCGGACATGGAGGCGGTAAAGAACACTTTGCCAAACGTGGTTACCGTCGCGGCCACTTCGCAAGGGCTATTGCGCAACGTAGTGACCGGCGGCACCGAACATGCCGTCACTTTATTCGGCGCCACGGACGGTTTTCAACTGATTCGCAACCTGCTGATCTTGAAGGGTCGATTTCTGGACGCCATCGACGCCCAGACGCACAGCAAGGTCTGCCTCATCACCGACGAATTGGCGACGCTCGCTTTTCCCAACGAAGATCCGATCGGGAAGAGCCTGCGCGTCGGCCAGATCAGTTTCACAGTAGTGGGTGTTTTCCGGGAGCGGGTGGGAACCTTTGGCCTCTCCGAGGTGCAGCGTTACACGGTTCTGGTGCCCTTCTCTCTCATGGAGTATTACACCGGCGACAACGCCGTCGAAATTCTGTACGCGCAGGCGGATGGTCCCGAAGATGTTGTCCTGGTGACCAGCCAGGTCGGAGATCTGCTGCGCAGCCGCCATTCGCGTACGGCGACCTACGTTGTGCAGAATTTGAGCGCCATTCTGGATGTCGCGCGGCGGATCGCCACAGGGTTGACGATCGTATTGCTGGTGATCGGGTTTATCGCGTTGATGGTAAGCGGCATCGGCATCATGAACATCATGCTGGTGACGGTGACCGAGCGTACCAGGGAAATCGGGATTCGCAAGGCCATCGGCGCGCGCCGCCAGGAGATTCTCTTTCAATTTTTGATTGAGGCGCTTCTGATCAGCGGCGTTGGTTCGCTGCTGGGGGTGGTAATCGCGCTGGCCATCCCGGTGGTGGTGCGCCCGCTGCTGCCCGGCAATCTGCGCGTTCCGGTGCCGTGGATGTCCGTGGTGGTGGCGTTCGTGGTGGCTTGCTCGACGGGCCTGTTCTTCGGCTATCTGCCCGCTGATAAAGCGGCGCGGTTGCAACCGACAGAATCTCTTCGGTACGAGTGATCGATTCAGGAGGCGTGCGGCGCAATGCAGCGAAAAAAGGGATTTTTGTACCCAAAGCAAAAGGACTGCGGAAGAAACCGTGGGCGCTTCGCCGCGAATACTGCGGATTCTCGCGACGCTGCTGATTTTTGTCAGCGTAGTCTCTCCAGCAAGGGCGCAAACCGAGGGAGAACTTTCGCCGCTACGCTTCACGCTAAAACAGGCTGTGGCCACATCCCTGCAAAAAAGCCGCGAAATCTCCCTGGCCCGCCTGCAGTATGAGACATCGCGAGAGGAAGCCGGTGTCACACGTTCCCAATTTCTTCCCAATCTGTACACCGGTTCCGGAGTGGCCTACACCAGCGGCTTCCCGCTTCTGGCGGGCGGTGGCGCTCCTGCTCTCTTCACTCTTTCTTATAATCAGGAACTTTTCAACCTTCCGGCCCGAGGCGACGTGCGCGCGGAGGAGCAAAAGAGCGAGCAGCAACGATTTACAATCGATGCGGTTCGCGACGGCGTAATTCAGCGGACTGTCTCCGCGTATCTGGAGCTGGCCAAGGTTCGCCGCCAGCTCGAGCTTTTGGGGAGCGAACGCGAGAGCGCGCAAAAGATACTGGACTACACCCGCCAGCGCGCGGAAGCGGGTTATGAATTGCCCATCGAAGTGACCCGCGCGCAATTGACCGCCGCCCAGGTGGAGCAGCGACGTGCACAACTCGAGGATCAGGAGGACACCGCCGCCGACCAGCTTCGTGTTCTGCTTGGTTTGGAACCGGACCAGCCGATCCAGGTGACTGCCGAAGAGATTCCGCCGGCTGCCGATCAAACGATCACCAATCTGGTGGAGGAGGCGCTGCGCAATAATCCCGAAGTTAAGGCCGCGGAATCCGACCGCAAGGCCAGCGAGCTGCGCCTGAAAGGGGAACGCGGAGGATACTGGCCCACTATCGGACTGATCGGGCAATATAATCTTTTGGCGAAATTCAACAACTACGATCAATTCTTCAACAAGTTCGACCGCAATAATTTTATCGTCGGAATCGATGTCAAGATCCCCATCTTTGCATCGCACACGGGCGCGGCGGTGTCTTTCGCGCGAGCCAATCTAACCGCTTCGCAAATGCAGGTGGAGAATAAGCGCGCGCAGGTTTCCCTGGACGTGCGTCACAAAGCCCGCCAGGCCAGGCAGATGGATATGACGCGAGAGGTGGCCCGCCTGGAGCTCGAATTGGCACAGCAGAATCTGCAAGTGCTGCAATCGCAATTTCAGCAGGGCCGCGCCAGCATCCGCGATCTGGAAGGCGGGCAGCTTGACGAAAACGAAAAATGGCTTGCTTTTCTCGATGCGGAGTTTGCGCACCAGCAAGCGGAGCTGGATCTGTTGCGCACCACGGGCCAACTGGCGCAAGTCTTTCAGTAGGAGAAACGGCCCGCCCTTTGCCTATCGAAGCGCGCCGATAGTCGGATAGAATGGCTGCTTCCTGGATCCAGCGATTCCGGGTTAAACTGGTAGAGCTTGTGTCGTAGGACGCGGCCAGGTATTTCGAAGCGCGCATCTGGAAAGGACCGTCGCCGAGTGAAGCATACTCTTTTTCTGAACCCTCCGAGCTATGAAGGATTTGATGGCGGCGCCGGTTCGCGCTATCAGGCGCGGCGCGAAATTCGTTCGTTCTGGTATCCGACGTGGCTGGCGCAACCCGCGGCGATGGTGCCCGGCAGCCGGCTGATCGATGCTCCTCCGGATGGGCTCACCGTCGAACAGGTAGCGCCGCTGGCCCGCGATTATGAGCTGGCCGTGCTGCACACCAGCACACCCTCATTTGCGAATGACGCGCGTTTCGCTGCGCGGCTGAAAGAGGAAAATCCGCGAATCGAAATCGGCATGGTGGGCGCCCACGTCGGCGTCCTGCCCCTGCAATCGCTGACGGGAGCGCCGTCGGTGGATTGGGTGGCGCTCGGCGAGTTCGACTATACCTGTGCGGAGATCGCCGCGGGGAAGCCGCTCCCCGAGGTGCAGGGCATAGCTTATCGTGACGGCGGGCAAATTCGGCTTACTTCGCCAAGGCCGACGATTGAAAACATGGATGCCTTGCCCAGTGTGGTCGAGGTCTATAAGCGGGATCTCACCGTTGAGAATTATTTTATCGGCTACCTGCAGCACCCCTACGTTTCGTTATACACAGGCCGCGGGTGCCGTTCGAAATGCACGTTCTGTCTCTGGCCGCAAACGCTGGGCGGGCACCGCTATCGCGTGCGGAGCGCAGACAGCGTGGAAGCCGAAATGGCCGCCGCGAAGAAATACTTTCCGCAGGTGCGGGAGTTTTTCTTTGACGACGATACGTTCACGGACGATTTGCCGCGCGCCGAAGAGATTGCGCGGCGTTTGGGAAGGCTGGGCATAAGGTGGTCGTGCAACGCCAAGGCCAATGTTCCGCGCAAGACCCTGGAAATACTTCGCGCCAACGGGCTCCGGCTGCTTCTGGTGGGCTACGAATCGGGCAATCAGCAGATTCTGAACAACATCAAAAAAGGAACGCGCATCGATATCGCCCGCGAATTTACGCGGAATTGCAGGGAATTGGGCATCACCATTCACGGCACTTTCATCCTCGGCTTGCCGGGCGAGACGCCGGAAACAATTCGGGAAACAATCCGCTTCGCCTGCGACATCGAGCCGGAAACGATCCAGGTTTCGCTCGCCGCGCCTTATCCGGGCACTGAGCTCTACCGGCAGGCGCAAGAGCAGGGCTGGCTGCAGATACAAACCGGCGAACTGGTGGATACGCATGGCGTGCAAGTCGCGGCGCTGACTTACCCGACGCTTTCTTCCACACTCATTTTCGATTCGGTGGAGGATTTCTACCGTAAGTTCTATTTCCGCCCGCGCAAGATTTTCTCATTGGTGGGCGGAATGGTGCGCAGCCCGGAAGTTATGAAGCGGCGCTTGCGCGAGGGAGTGGAGTTTTTCCGTTTCCTCCATGAACGCAAGAAGACTCCGCAGCCGTCCGCGGCGGCAGCGGGCAGTCCGGCAAACTAATCGGCGCTTCGCTTTACCTCCACCCGCGATTATGGAACCGATCGTCTCCTCAAGCAGGGAGCTGAAAGCCAAGACCTACATTGTCCTGTTTCTGATGATGACGCTGGGATCGGTGGGGAATACGATCCTGGACAAGGGCATGAAAGGCCTCGGACCGATCGATTTCTCCACTCGCGCTGCGATTTGGCAAGGAGCCTTCCACACCTTTACGAGCGGCACGATCTGGGTGGGTATTTGCTGCATGCTGCTTTTCATGGTGTGCCACATGCTGGTGCTTTCCTGGGCGGATTACAGTTTTGTCATGCTCTTTTCGGCGATCACTTATGCCCTGGTTCCCCTGCTGGGTTATCTCTGGTTGCGAGAGTACGTTCCGTTTACGCGCAGGATTGGTATTGTCCTGATCGTTTTCGGAGTTTTTCTGGTAAGCCGCACGCCCCCTCGAACTACGCCATCGATGCCGGACGGCTCCTCAAGTTGATCGGAGTCCAATGCGCACCGCTTTGATCCTCGGCTTCGTGGTGCTGACGGGGACCTGCGGCGAAATCAGCCTCACCCACGCCATGAAGCGGGTCGGAGAAGTGCGAGAGTTCTCTCCCGCGGCAATTTGGAGGGTGCTGCTCCGCTCTTTTCGCGAAGTGTGGTTGTGGATCGCCGTGGGCTTGATGGCCGCATCGTTCTACGCTTTTCTGACCATGCTGTCGTGGTACCCGGTCAGTTTTGTGGTTCCGTCAACGTCTCTCGCTTACGTGGCGGGCGCGCTGGGTGCCAAGTTCCTGTTGGGAGAGAGGCTAAGCGCGGGGCGCTGGGCTGGCGTGGTTTTCATTTCGTTTGGGGTGGCGTTAGCTTGGGTCGATCTGCCAACGTTACAGCATTTGAGAAACCTGTATGGGGTTTCGCGCGATCTGATTTTTGCTGCAGCGTTGGCACCCTTGGTGTTTTATCTTTTCGGCGCGTGCGCGGCCTGGCGCTTTTTCCGAAACTCGCGCGCCCGCGCTGCCAATGAAGCCGGCGACTTCGCTCCGCCCGTCAGCATTCTCAAGCCTCTTCGCGGGTTGGACCGCGGAGCTTATGAAAATTTCGCGAGCTTTTGCCGTCAAGAATATCCACGCTACGAAATTCTTTTTGCGGTAAGCGGCGAAGAAGACCCCGCCGTTCCGGTCGTGCGCCGTCTGGTCCGCGATTTTCCCGGGATTCCGATCCGCTTGCTGGTGGATCCCGAACGGAAAGGCACCAACGACAAGGTGGGAAAGCTTTGCCTTTTGGCGCAGGAGGCCGGCAATCCTTTGCTGGTTATCACGGATAGCGATGTGCGCGTCGCCCCGGATTACTTGCGCAAAGTGGCCGCTATTTTCCGGGATCCGCAAGTTGGGGCGGTGACGGCGCTCTATCGGGCGATCGATGCGCCTTCATTCGGCGCGGTGATGGATACGATGGGCTCACTGTCGTTTTCCGGCTCCGCTCTGGTAGCGCGCGCCCTCGAGGGCCTGAAGTTCACCATGGGCTCTACCATCGCGATCACACGCGAAGGCCTTGCGGAAATCGGAGGATTTGCCCCGCTGCTGGATATGCATTCCGACGATTACGAATTGGGCCGGCGGATCGCGCAAAAGGGATATCGCGTGGAGCTTGCTCCGGACCCGGTGGATATGGAGTTTCCTTCCGAAAGCCTGGGCGATTATCTTCGGCACGAATTGCGATGGCTGATTGGCCTGCGGCACGTCCGGCGCGGCGGCCACTTCGGGTTGCTGATGACTCAAGGAATCGCGTGGGCGGCGGCAGCGGCGGTCCTGGCGCCTTCATTGAGAGCGAGTGCGGCATGGATATTCGCTTACCTGATCATTCGACTCGTCAGCGGTTATGTGATCGGCGTGTGGGGACTCGGCGATCCGGTGGTGCGGCGCAGACTCTGGCTGCTTCCGCTGCACGATCTCTTTTGGTTTGTTCTGTGGCTGGCGAGCTTCGGCGTCAATCGAATTGAATGGCGCGGACTCGTTTTCACGCTGGAAAAAGGGCGCATGATCCCCGTGGCATCCCGGCCCGAGGGTGCGTGAGCGAACGTCTCGACCGTGGCTGACGCGTGCGTGGTCCCTGAATAAAGTAAAGTGTGTCGTTTGCGGGTGCGCTGTTTGAACTAGGGCGACCCTACCACAGCTCTCAGTCACGATGTTCTGGTGTGTACGGCTACCGCACGCGACTAGCCTTGGCGGGTATTTTGCAAGAAGCCTTTCAGGTGAATCACGGATGGTCTGCAAGCCATATCGCTGGTTATCTCATTAGATCAAGGCGTGCCAAGGCCGATGTCCCCGGCCTTACGCCCGAAGGCTGGCACTCGCATCGAAAAGCCCTAAATGATTCAGGAAGTAGCGAATTTCACCAGATGTCATATAGGCACTAGGTGAGCGCTTTCGTATCGTGCCCAGCGTTACGGAGGAAGCATGTCAGCACAGAATCGCGTTCGGATTCTAATTGTTGATGACCATGATGGCCTTCGAAGGGCCATCCGCGATCTATTGGAGTCCCGGCTAGAGTTTGAAATCTGCGGTGAAGCAAAAGATGGAGCGGCGGGTGTCGAAAAGGTTGGCGAATTGAAGCCAGACGTTGTGATTTTGAACATCGTTATGCCTGTGATGGACGGTTTCGAGGCGGCACGAAAAATCAGAGAGGTTTCGCCTCACTCACGAATCGTCATGCTGTCATCTCACACAGACAAGCTGTTACTTGAGGAAGCCCGGAACGTCGGCGCGGTTTGCTACGTGCCCAAATCGGATGCGGAGCGCGAGTTAATTGAAGCTGTCCAAGCGGCGGCTAGAGGCGAGTCCTCCGCGTTGGTGTGACCAAGAGAAACTAGAGGCGTGGACAAAGCATCAAATTGGTAGTTTCCCATCGAAGTGCTGCCTTTGGATGCGCCAGTGTCTCCAGAATGCCCCGTACAGCGGTTCCGGTATTTCCGGTATTGTACAGACCAGTGTCTGCTCGGAGAATAAGAAGGTCTTCCACTTCCGTGACGGGCAGAGCGTGGTCGGAGTCGATGCCAGCAAGAATCCTTATCGCTGACAACAATCTAGCGGCACGGATCACGATCCGCTCGCTTTTGGATTGGCATGGCTTTCAGGTCTGCGGTGAGGCGCAGGACGGCCAGGAAGCCATCGACCAAGTCCTCGAACTCAAGCCTGACGTCGTTCTCCTCGACATTAATATGCCGGTTATGAGTGGCACACTGGCTGCCTTGGAAATCCGACGCCTTTCTCCCGATACGAAAATTATCTTCCTCACGATCCATGAAGCGCCAGCTCTCATAAACGTACTGCGCCCCTGGGCTCATGGCTTCGTCTCGAAGTCCGCTGCTGGCATTGAGTTGATCCCCACGGTCAGCATGCTCACCGAAATGATGGAGTGAATAGAGGGCTGAAGATGGCAAGCGCAACCAAAGCTCGCCTTATAGAGCACAACGAGCGCCGCCGCAGTGAACGATTTCGCCTCCGCGTAACGGTTATGGTCTGCGGACAATCTACGGAGAGGGGCCCGTTCAGGGAAGAGACCGTGATCCTGTCCCTAAACTCTCATGGGGCTCTGCTGGCCTTGTCCGCCGACGTAGCGCTCGGACAGAAGGTAGTACTGGTGAATCCGCACGCGAACTATCAATGAGAGCGGCATACCGGCGAGTGTTGGAAGCCAACTGACCGGCCATATTGACATGCAAATGTATGACCGCTACTCTGGCCCACAGCGCGAAGAACTGAGGCAAGCACGTGAGACGCGGGTCGCACATCTACGGAAACAAGCTGTCGCGGCCTAACTCTCCTGTCCCCGGTTCGGTTCGCGCCAGCCGGGGTTTTTGTTTGCTAACAAAGGTTTGATAGCAACTTTGATGAGACCCGCTACTTCCAGAACCTCGGTGAGTGCCGTAAGTTCCTTTCCTTCCTAGCTGCTGGGAGGTCGTACAATCGGTAGTACATCAGACTCTGGAGTCGAGTTGAATTAAATCTAAAGCGTTGAATCGGCGTCACTTCGACTAGATTGCCAGAACAGTAAAGTTCCCCTACGGTTGCCCCGCATTATCTGGCTCGAATTTCTGAAACCGGGTTCAGTGGTGTCGCTTACGGTGCCAGTTTCCGAGAATCCCGTTTTCCAGGAGTTGGCCGACCTTACTTGCCCGTGGTGTCGAATACATCAAACGCCTCCCTTTTCAGTCACGCTACCATAGCCAGTTTCGGCACTATTTCGTTGTACCTGCTGCCTGAACGAAGGAGAGCTAGGTTGAGACGAGCAAATTTCTCCTAAATAGACGCCCTGCAATTCAATGACACACCTCGTACAGTTTAGAAAATGCTCGTTGCTGTTGCTCGTTTTCGAAGTGCGCGTCGGAGTAGGAGGACGAGCGTGGGATCACATCCGATTGTAACTCACATCCCGATATGGTCACTGTGGCCTGAAGGGTTGGCGATCATCACCAGCGTCATCTATCTGACAACTCTGAAGCGCCTGCCCCGCCTAAACCTCGCTAGTTATGGTAGGGTGCGAACACTATCCATTGTGGGCCTACTGGCATGCGTCTACACGGTGTATATCGGGCTATTTCCGAGCATCTATTCTGTCGCGATGATTTTCGTAATTCCTGCACTCCTCGGTTTCGGAGCGCTGATCCTCCGCCCGCAACTTGCTTTACGCGAAAGCCTACGCATTTACTTGGCCGTTTCTGTAGCTGTTTCAGGCCTATGTGGTTTGTCCGAACTAGTCTGGTTGGTGTATCTACGTAGGGCGGCCTGACGGCGTCAACGACGGTCCCATTTAGCTTCACAAGTCATGAGAGCAGTGGGCTAACTCCTGAGAAGTCGGATTTTCGAAAACTGGTTTTTTGACCTATTCGTTTCGCAATTCGCGCGATTACTTGCGGTTCGGATAGACCACGCCGCACGTCAGCATTAGGCGAATCAACCAAAGTATTTAGTGCAATCCGCCACTCCGAAGAATGAAATCAGATAAAAAGACCTATGGAATTCTCCCTTTGCAGGAAAATCACATTGGGAATTTGAAAGACGCCGGGGGTCTTCTAGTTCTTCCCCTACCCACCGGGGGGCAAAGAAATTTCTAGTTTCCCCATCCAACCGCAGAGAAGTCCACAGATAGCTAGCAGATCGCGCTGAAATCGGCTGCAAATTACATCAGAATTGCGCCACTTTTACCCCAGTGACTTAACAGCGCAGCGAAGCAAATCACATTCCATTTGAGAATAATTATTTTGTTGGTTAGGCTGATTTAACTTGACCTTAGCGTATGCACTTGATGTATATACAATCTGTGAAGCGAACCACAATCTTTCTGACAGAAGAACAGGTGAAAAAGCTCGCGAAGGTTGCCAAGCGCAAGGGCCTGAACGTCGCGCAGCTTATTCGCCTCTACGTTTCGGAAGGATTGCGAAAGGAACGTGCCTAGAAACAAAGCGGGCTCGCCAACACGCCGATTGAGACGATTCGCGCCTGATCGGGCACGGCTCCGACCAAATGGTCCGGCTGTGCACACATCTCCGGCCTGAGTATCGCAAGCGCATTTTGTCCTCAATTCACGAGTTGTTTGGCAATCAATCGAGCGTGATTGCCCCAGTTGCCCCACTTTTCCACAAGGAGAAAATAGCCTAAACTACTGAAAACCTTCCTGCTGGGAGGTCGTACAATCGGTAGTACATCAGACTCTGGATCTGATTATCCTGGTTCGAGTCCAGGCCTCCCAGCCAAATCTCCCTAATTATCCCCTTTGCCGATTCCGCGATTTCGGACCATTCCAGTACAACAGGGTGTTTGACGTTTGTATCCAAGCTGAGTACGATGCGGAAAATTTCCCGGGATGGAGACTCAAAGCCGGGGGGCAAGGCGCAAATTTCGACGAACTGTTGGAAGCTAAAGCAGGGCAGAGCGATCTCTAGTTACGGTTCCGTAGATGGATAAATCAACTCTCCTGTTGCTCGCTATCGTGCTGGCCGTGTTTGGCGCGTCTGTCGCCGCCGGCCATCCTGCGTGGGGCACATTCACGGGCCTTGCCATCATTCTGCTGGCTGCGGGATTAGCGGCGGGAACCTTACCGCTCGACTCCCAGGGTTATTTCGAAGAGCGAATAGGACCCAGCCAGAGAATCTCGAATAGTCTGATTACGTTGAGTTCTGCCGCCATCGTTGCTATTTACGCCGCGGGCTATCATCGAACCAGTTCCGCGGCGCATCGTTTTGATTCGCAGACATCGCAGCAGAGAACGTCGGCCACAATCGTCGGCGTGGCGCCGCCCGCGGCCGCAAACCAGGGAACGAATACGCCCCCGCCACCGGCGACTCCTCCCGCCAAGAAAAATAACTCCCGGCCGCCGGCTTCGGCTCGAAAAACGCCACCGAGCGATTCACGAACGACGCCACCGCCAGCAACCGCCGATAACCCAAGTGCGTCCTCGGCGCCTGCGGCCCCCGTGGCACCTCGGTATAAGGACGGAGTCTACCTGGCGTGGGGCAGCTGCCCGCATGGTGATATCGAGGTATCGGTCTCGATTGAAGGCGGAAAGATCGCCTCAACAGCAATTTCACAGTGCCTGACGCGCTATTCCTGCGGTTGGATCGCGCCGAAAACTCCGGGCGGCGGTTTGCCCGACTTGCCCAGCCAAGTAGTCGAAAGGCAGGGCCCGAAAGTCGATTATGTATCGGGAGCCACAGAGAGCAGCTATGCATTCGCCGATGCCGTTGCCGCAGCATTATCCAAAGCACTTGAGTAACGATATCCGCCGCAGTGTCGCTTTGATGGGCACGGTGGTGACCATCCACGTGGTCGCCGCTGCCGAAACGAACCGAAACGACGCAGCTGAGCGAGAGAAAGCAGTCGAACGTGCATTTGAGTGGTTTAGCCGCGTCGAGGAGTGTTGCACGAGGTTTGAGGCGGGCAGCGAAGTGATGCAACTCGCGTCTCAGGTGGGCGTGCCCGTCCGAGTGAGCACGCTCCTGTACGAGGCAGTGCAATTTGCATTGGCGCTGGCACAGGAAAGTGAAGGAGCCTTCGATCCGACGGTCGGCTACGCCATGGAGACGCGCGGCTTCAACCGGGAGTATCGCTCCGGCCAGCCGATCCGAAGCTCTATCGATCCTGAGATCTCTGTCAGCTATCGAGATGTCCGGCTCGACGCGGACCGCGGGACGATTACACTGCTTCGCCCGGTGATCCTGGATCTGGGCGCGGTCGCAAAGGGATTGGCGGTTGACCTTGCCGCGCGCGAGCTTCGACCCTTCCAGAATTTTGCCATCGATGCGAGCGGCGATCTGTATCTTGCAGGACGCAATCCAGACGGCGAGCGGTGGTCCATCGGAATCCGCCATCCCCGCCGCGCCAATGACTTGATCGATTCTCTTCGCGTATCCGAGCGCGCGGTCTGCACTTCGGGTGATTACGAGAGGCGAAGCTCCAACGATAACGGCCACCACATTCTCGATCCCCGCAGAGGATCGCCGGCAAATAGCGTGGCGAGCGTGACCGTCGTCGCGCCAAATGCCATGCTGGCCGATGCGCTCGCAACGGCCGCTTTTGTTCTGGGACCGCAAGAAGGCATTCGACTCTTCGATCGCCTGGGTGTCGACGGGCTGATCGTCACTCCGCAGCTGGAGCGATATGCGACGCGAGGGATGAGTGACTACCACTAGGTCCGCAATTTGGCAATTCTTTCAAACACCCAAGGGGCTGCTCACCATCGTCTTGGTGATCCTGCTTGGCCTGGCCGCGCCGCATGAGGGAATCAAATCAATCGCACTCGGCCTCGTCACTTCGCTTATCGTCGCGGGCGGAATGGACTTGCTGATTCTCCGGCGAATACGAGGCGATTGGGAATTTCCCAGCGGAGCGATACTCACAGCTTTGATTGTGGCTATGATATTGACCCCGCACGAACATTGGTATTTCGCGCCTTGCACCTCGGCTGTGGCGATTGCAAGCAAATACGCAGCCCGGACTCGCTCGGCCAACATCTTCAATCCAGCGGCTCTGGCGTTAGTGGCGACATTTTACGTCTTCAATACAGGCCAGAGCTGGTGGGGCGCATTGCCTGAGATCACACCGTTCGCCTTGATCGTGCTCGTGGCAACCGGCGCGTTTATTGCGGATCGGGTGAACAAAATTCCCCTGGTGCTCGTTTTTCTGGGAACCTACTTCGGGTTGTTTACGCTGACGGCGTATCTGGGTAATCCGCGAATACTGGCTGAAATCTTCCGAGCGCCGGATCTGCATGCCGCGCTCTTTTTTGCATTCTTCATCTTGACCGACCCGCCGACTTCGCCGGTGAGGTATCCGGATCAGATTGTGTGTGCGGTGCTGGTCGCGCTAGGCAGCTTCGCAATTTTCGAGTGGGTGGGTGCGGCTTATTATCTTCTGGCTGGGGTACTCATAGGCAACATCTGGGAAGCGTGGCATCGATGGCAATTTTCGCGCAGGCGCATGCCCGCGCCCGCCACGTAGCGGATTGCGGGAGCAGGTGGAGGAGAAAGCGCGGCCTCACGAAAAGCCGATCCAGCGCCCCCCGATCCCCACACCGGACCAAAGCGCGACCGAGACTAGGGCCACCACTTTGCTCCAGCGTGGGCTCACTCCCACGCCGTCGGCCATGATCACCTTGCGTTGGACGGTAAAGGTAAAGACGATAGCCAGAAACAGTGACGCCATCTTGAACCAAAAAGCGCCGTGGTAATAGCACTTGATCGCTTCGGACATGAATAGCAGGCCACCGGTGGCGATCATCAATCCAAGGCTGCCGATCAGCCAGGGTTGCGCGTCGCGCGCCAGCCGTGCCACGGAGTAGCGCCGCAATCCCAGGCCTAGCAGGCGCAAATCGACCACCAACACCGCTCCCCCAATCAATCCCAGCCCGAGAAGGTGGATCGCCTCGATCACCGGAAACAGCCAAGACGACCTGCGTATCGTATCGCCGATTCCCGACTGTTCACACCACTGGAAGAGGGCCAACAGGGACATCAGTGCTCCGATGCAGTGGGTACGCAGCTGGTAAGGAAATTAACGATCGGGCGTTGGGGCTGTCTGTCGCAGTCAAACCAGTTATAAGCAATCATTCTTCCTGAAAGGACGATGCAAACCCACAGCACCAGAGAAAGCGTGCCGGCAACCCTGGCGGCCCTGGGCGGCACAGTGTTTACATCCCAGCTGGCGACCCGCCGATAAACACCGGAGTGAAAGATCCAAACATTCAATCCTGCGAGCAGGAGCATGATCATCTTGGTTCTGAAGAAAATATTCTGATAGGAGCGCAGAGGTATGGCGGAAAACAGAAGCGTTCCGCTGATCACCATGACGACGAATCCCACCACGGTCCATGGCAGCAGACGCCGGGCGACTTCCGATACCGGCACGCTCCGCATGGTCCAATTGAGCAGACGAAAATCGAACATCACCGCCAGGCCGAAGAAAAGACACAACGCCCACACGTGAACGGATTCGATCAGATCATAAGCGTAACGCGATTCGTGGAGGCCGGTGCTCCAGGATGAATCTCCCATACGTTGGAAGAACGCGAGAAGCGATCCTCCCGGCGCGGTGGCGGGGCTCTCGTCTTGCAGTAGCGATGCCCCGATCGGAGCGCCTTCACCGAAATGAGCGAAACGCGCCCATTTTCCCCCGGCAGGGTCCGACGAAATCAAGTGGACCTGACGCGCCAGTCCGTCCGATCGTTGAACCACGGGCGCCGACGCCTGGGTAGGCGCTATCACCAAAAAACAGAGCAGCAACACCAATAGAGCCAACAAACTTGTCCCACGAGCTTGCATTAGGAACTCAGCTATCTTCAACTCAGTTATCTCGGACCTGCAAATGGCGACAGCGCGTTCTCGGGCAGCCATTTGCAGGTCCAAATGTCTTGTGCACCCGAACACAAATTAAAATACGGCAGCGCCTCGAAGCGCGATCGCGCGCGGTCGTGCTGGATCGAAGCCCTTTCCGCTATTTCTTATCCTGGCTGCCGGGCGCCAGCTCGTAAGGAGCGCCGGTACCGGACGAGCCGAGAAACAATTTGCGCCCGTCAGGGAAAGTAAGGTCCCTGCCGTTGGCCCGGTGCGACCCGTCTTTCGCCTGGTATCCATCGACCACGACCTCGGTGCCGGGCAGCAACGATTCCTTGGTGAAGCCGCGGCGGAAGAGCACATTCGGCGTGCCCGCTTCGACGGCCCAGTTTTCCACCGTGCCGTCGGGCTTCTTCACGTCGACGTGCATCCAGGTGTGGGGGTTCACCCATTCCATTTTGGTGATCGTCCCCTTGAAACTCACCGGCTTATTCGCATCGAACTCCGCTGCAAAAGCGTGGTGCGCCGAAACCGAAGACGCCCCTCCGCAAATGGCGAGACCCGCGACAACGATTACTGTGGCAAACTTCGTTCGCATCGACTTCAGCCTCCTGCCGCGTGTAGAACCGAGATGGACGCCCTGGCCCGCGGCGGCTCGATATCCTGAGTCAGAATATTTGGCGCCCGCCTGTATCATTTACCGCCGTTACCGCTGTACCAGTCATAGAATTTGTCGCCGGACGGCACCTTGCGCGTGATATCGATCGCCAGGGTGTCGCCTTCCCAATGCTTCACCAACTGCTGCTTGCGAACACCGCCATACATGAATTCCTCGACAAATTCGTTGCAGCGAAACTCGAGAAGCTGCATGTTCGGTTCCACCCGGCGATAGAGCGGCATGGCAATCCGCCAGGGCCGGGTAAAAACCTTGGGATCTTCGATGGTCACTTCGTATCGAATGATATCAGGAGACATCGGCGTGAAGCGCTCGACAAGGTGCAGCGCATCGCTATGGAAGTTGCCCGCGCGGTCGAACCAGCTCCGGTCGTTGAAATTCGTCACGTCGACGACGAGAGTGTCTCCCTCCCAATGTCCCACGGAGTGGCCCATCCAGGTATCGTCTGGCGGCCCTGCGACCTTGTCCAAATGGATCGTGCGCGCCGTATTCGAGAATTCGTAAGCCATGTGAATGTTGTCGGTGCTTTGCGTGATTTGGAAGGGATACGGCATGTACATAGCGCGCGGAATGCCCGGCAGGTAACATTTCAGCTCCGGGTCGCGATCAATCCAGTGTTCCGCGTTGTCCTTCTTCATCAGTAAGGCTTCCGGCTTGTAAGGGATCTGCCCATCGTCCTGCACAACGCCCAGCGATCCAGGTACCGCGCCTGCGGCGCCGAGCGCAAGAACGGGCGCTGCAGGCACTCGCGCGTAGTCATAAGGATAGATCCCAGGTTGCGTGACCGCGCCGGGAAGCGCCGCATGCGCCTGCAAATCCCAGTTGGCTTCGTTATTGGCTTGCCAGATGCCGCTGAAGTTGGGCTTGCCGCCGATACGGGCGGGCCGCGCTGGAGTTGCCGTCGGGGTCTGACCCGAGGTCCGGGTGATCGACGATGAAATGACGGCGCCCACAGCGGCCGCGGCGATGGCGACCGTAATCATGGAACGTGAGAATCGGCCGCGCATAGTATTCTCCTTTTTCTTCGATCGGCGTTACTGCAGCGGATCGTCTTCGACGCCGACAAAATCCGTGGCGTTGTCACTGATTCTTGGATCCGGACCTTTGCCTTGCGCAAAGGCAGCCTCTGCCAAGCGCTGTCCGTGCATGAGGCCCGGGGAGGCATAGTTTCCTTCGATGCAGCGAGGCTCGTAGTAAATTCTGTTCTCCTGCTCACTCTGTTTGGTGAACTCTTGCTTGACGGTCCATGGCCGCGTCCACACCGTCGAATCTTCGATCGTTACGACGTATTCGAGCGTGGCTGGCCCTGTCCGCGTCCACCGTTCGACCAGGTGTAAATTCTCACGCGAGCCCTGATAGTCCGTTTTGGGGCTGAAGTTCGTCACGTCGATCACCAGCGTATTGCCTTCCCAGTGCCCACGCGAGTCCCCATACCACTGGCGGATACTGGGCGGCAGGTGCGGACTTCCGTTCATGACGATGTTCCGCTGCCACCCTTGCCCCTGGCCCACGTCGTAGAACATGGAGACGCCGCCGGGCGTTTGCACGATGCGGCGGAAGCTGCCGGTCGCGCCTCCAAACTCGGGCAGCCCGCCGGTCAGGCAGCGGTCCGGCAAGGCGCCGTCCTCGGGATTGTCGCGGCGATTCATGCGCGCGGTGTTGTAGCGCGGAGGAAGCTCGGCGAATCGCGGCGAGGGCGTCGGATCGTACTTTCCCCCGGCGCACCCGACTGACTTGTTCTTGCAAGTCTCGGTGGATTGCAGAAGGGCGAGACGAAATTCGCGTTCCGCGGCGGCCATCTTCTGGGCCTCTGGCGTCAGCGGCGGAATCCGGCCATTGGGCGGATCCACTATCAGCGACGTGCGAGCCCCGGTGTGCTTGACGGACATAAACTGCGCGTTATAAGCGCCGGCAACGTCGAGCTCGGTCCCGCGCTCCACGCGCCTGTCCCGGCCGAGCAGGGCCGCGCGCTCTTTATCCAATTCGGCTCGTTGTGCCTCGGTGAAAAATTCCTGGTTTGCGTACTTGGGAGAGCGCTGCAGGGGCGTATCCGATTCGTCGGTCCAAATGCCTTGGAGATCTGGTTCGCCCCACGGCGTTTTTAGCGCTGCGGCTGACGTTGCGGTTGGCGCCGAAGTCTTTGCGGACACCGAAGTCTTTGCGGGCGCCGAAGTCTGAGCCGAGGTGCGTGCGATGGAGAGCGAAAGAACGGCACCGAATGCAATCGCAGCAATGGCGATCGTTATGCTCAAGTGTGAGAAGCGGAGGCGCATAATCTTCTCCTTTAGGTTCATCGCCGTTACTGCAATGGATCGTCTTCAACGCCCACAAAATCCGTGGCGTTGTCGCTCAGGGCCGGGTCCGGACCTTTTCCCTGCGCAAAGGCGCGATCTGCGATACGCGCTGATAGCATCAACGAGGGCAGCGCATAGTTCCCCTCGACGCAGCGCGGCTCATAATAAATCCTGTTTTCCTGCTCACTCTGCTTGGTGAACTCCTGCTTGACGGTCCACGGCCGCGTCCACACCGTCGGATCTTCGATCGTGACCGCGTATTCCAGCGTGGCGGGGCCGGTCCGAGTCCATCGCTCTACCAGGTGCAAATGCTCCCGCGAACCCTGAAAATCGGTTTTGGCACTGAAATTCGTCACGTCGATTACCAGCGTATTGCCTTCCCAATGGCCACGTGAGTCCCCATACCACTGGCGGATATTGGCGGGCAGGTGCGGACTTCCATTCATAACGATATTTCTCTGCCATCCTTGCCCCTGACCCACGTCGTAGAACATGGAGATGCCGCCGGGCGTCTGCACGATTCGGCGGAAACTTCCGCCGTACGCGGTTCCAAATTCAGGCAGCCCGCCGGTCAAGCAGCGGTCAGGCAAGGCGCCATCTTCCGGATTATCGTGGCGATTCATGCGCGCCGTATTGTAGCGTGCAGGAAGTTCTGAGCGCCGCGGCGAGGGCGTCGGGTCGTATTTCCCGCCCGTGCACGCCACGGATTTGTTCTTGCAAGTTTCGGTCGATTGCAACATTGCCAGGCGGAATTCCCGGTCTGCGGCCGCAATCTTCTGAGCCTCCGGTGTCCGCGGCGGGATCCTGCCATCGGGCGGATCGACAATCAACGAAGTGCGCACGCCGGTGCGCTTGATGGACATGAAGGCCGCGTTGTACGCGCCGGCCACGTCAAGTTCGGTGCCGCGCTCGACGCGCTTGTCCCGGCCGAGCAGCGCCGCGCGCTCCTTATCCAATTCGGCCCGCTGCGCTTCGGTGAAAAACTCCTGGTTCGCATATTTGGCGGGGCGCTGCAAGGGCGTGTCAGATTCGTCCATCCAAATGCCTTGCAGATCTGGTTCGCCCCACGGCGTTTTCAGCGAAGGCGCTGAAGCTGAAGCAGCGGCTTTGGCGGGTATCGCCGGAGCCTGCTGCGCGATGGTCACCTGAGTCGGTCTGAGAAACACGATAACCGACACGATTGCGGCGACGGCGCCGATCGACTTCATAATTCGAGTGCCCATGAGAGACCTCCCGCTGCCGCCCGAAGTAACAGAGGACGTATCCCGATAGCCAGTGGGGCTGCACAACCGCCAGATGGCGCCATTATCTTCAAGGACCACGTTAGTGTCCAGAGGATTGAGATGTGGTTGGTTGACGTGCCGCTTTTATCCCGCTAAGTTACGCCAGCCACCAGGCACCACGGGGGGAGTCCGAAGATGCGAAGCCGAATCAACCTTTCGACTGTTTTGATTGCGAGCGCCGCGATGGGCGCCGTGTTTTATTTGGCCGCCATCCGCATGACCGGCCAGGCGACTCAGACCGCTCAGGCAACGCGCACTGCCAGTCAGCCGGCCCGGGCTGCGCGCACCGCGGATGGTCACCCCAACTTGAATGGCATTTGGCAGGCGACGACTACGGCGAATTGGGACCTGTTGGCCCATCCCATGCGTCCGGCAGTCGCGCAGCCCGGTGTATACCCGGACGTCCCGGTGCTGGCCGCCCCGGTGTTGGCTTTAGGTTCGGTCGGCGGCGTACCGCCCGGACCTGGCGTCGTGGAAGGCAATATGATTCCCTACAAGCCGGAAGCCGCCGCGACGAAGAAAGACAACGCCGAACACTGGCTGGACCGCGATCCGGAGGTTCGTTGCTATATGCCCGGAATTCCCCGGGCCATGTATATGCCGTATCCCTTTCAGATCACCCAGGGCACGAATAAGATCGAGATGGCATTCGAATTTGCCGGGGCCAGCCGCACCATTCACCTTGACCCGGTGGACCCGCCGCCAGCCGACACCTGGATGGGCCATTCCGTGGGTCATTGGGAGGGCAACACTCTGGTCGTGGACGTGAGCCATTTCAACGACCGCACCTGGTTCTCGCGCTCCGGGGATTTCCACAGCGATGCGCTGCACCTCGTCGAACGCTTCACACCCATCACCGCGGACGCGCTGCGCTACGAGGTCACGATCGAAGATCCCAACGTCTTCACGCGCCCCTGGAAGATGAATATGGTTCTGTATCGCCAGCTCGAAGCCAACGCGCAGTTGATGGAATACAAGTGTACGGAGATGGTGGAGGAAACGTTCCTGGGCCATCTGCGGAAGAACCAGCTGGTGAAGCACTGGGAGGGTGACACGATCGTAATCGACATCACCCGCAAAATACCGGCAGGCGACAAACTTTACGAACGGTGACACTGACGAAGCAGTCTCTGTGTCCTCAGCGCCTCAGTGATCTCTGTGTAGGTTTGGAATGTGCAACGATACCGGGGTTTTACACAGAGCGCACAGAGACACAGAGATTCAGGAGAAGGCTACATACACCCGCCTGCTTCCTATCAATAGACCAGGGGAAGGCTAGGAGAAAAAACCTTACTGATCGCCGCCGCCACCGGTGGCGTTGTCTTCCGTCGCCGGATCAGGCCCCTTGCCCTCCGCAAAGGCTTTCTCTGCGGCGCGCGTGTTGACCATCATTCCCAGCAGCCCGTAGTTGCCTTCGTGGCAGCCGCCTTCGTAGACCATGTTGGGCTTATCGGCGTTCTTCCGCAGTTCCTGCACGAATGTGAAGGGCTTGACCCACGTTGCCGGGTCTTCGGCGGTGGTCGTGATCTGCAGGGTTGTGGGATCGATGCGCTTATAGCGCTCGATCAAATGGAGATTCTCCCGCGAACCACGGAACTCGGCCTCCTCACTAAAATTGGTGACGTCGACGACCAACGTATCGCCGTCCCATCGCGCAATGGAATCGCCCCAGTATTGGTGAATCTCCTTCGGCAGATGAGGCCGGTTGGTGATGGGAATCACGCGATTGAACCCGGTGCCCTGGCCGATGTCGTAGTAGATGTCCACCGAATCCGTGCTTTCGACGACGCGCATCACGCCGCCGAAATTGCCGTACGGCCTTCCGTCGGGCGTCAACTGTCCGGCCGGAAGAATCACTGGAAGGCCGTTCAGCAGGCAGCGCTCGACGCTGCTGCGGTCCTCGGGACCGTCCGAGCGATTCATGCGGTCGAGATTGTAGTCGGGCGATGGCTCGTTTCGGCGCGCCGAGATCGGGCCGGGTCTCCCGCCAGAGGTGCCTTGCAGGAGTGCCTGGAGGTATTCGCGTTTCTCGCTGATTCTTTTTTGTGCCTCGGGCGTCAAGGCCGGCATTCGGCCGTCAGGCGGGTCAATAATCATGGACGTGCGACGCCCCATCTCGGTGGGCTTATCGCCGAACCAGTGCTCGTTGTACGCGCGCGCGACGTCCTTTTCCGTGCCGCGGATATCCTTGCCGTTGCTCTCTCGACTGTCCCGGCCGGGCATGGCATCGCGTCTGAGGAGTTCGTCTTGGGCTTTCTTGTACTCGGCGTCGGTCATGAATTCCCGGTTGCCATACTCCTTGGGACGCTCGAACGGAACGACCGTCGTGTTACTCCACGTGCCTTGGAGGTCAGGCGCGCCCCAGGGAGTTTTGGGCGCCGGTTGAGCAGCCGATTTGGCCCCCGATTTAGCGCCCGATTTAGCAGAAGACCCGCCCGACGGCGTCTGACCAATAAGCCGAGTCCCAGCCAAGCCAAGGGCAAGGATGGTCATCGCGGTCAGCGCGATCAGAAACAAATGGGAACGAGCTCTGATTTTCACCTGAGAGCCTCCTAGGCGGAGCGTAGGGCGATGGTAACACCGGTCATCGTCAACGCGCCACCCGAGGCGATTCGAACGCGTACTGCATCAAAGGGACTGCGGTCGTATTTCTGCTAAATGCGTGCTGGTGACGGTGCCCGACGTGGCTGATGCACCAAAAAGATCGAAGGCTTTCACCAAGCGCTGGGGAAAATCTCCATGGAGCATCGATTTTCATCCCGAGCCGCGCTCGCTTCCCGGTGAGGTCGATTGCGCCATAATCGGCGGGGGGTTTACGGGACTGGCGGCTGCAGCCTGGCTGCGTCACCTGGCTCCCGAGAAACGAGTGGCTGTATTCGAGGCCGAGCACATTGGCGCCGGCGCCAGCGGCAATACCGGCGGCCTGGCCTTGGCAGAAACCTCCGCGGGCGATCTGCCGGGATTGGGTGACGTTCTGGGCGGCTTTAGCGAGACGCTAGGCGAACTCGGAGTCGATTGCGACCTCGATCTTCGAGGTGCATGGGAGATCGGGCGAAGGGGTGGGAAGAAAGACTCGCCGATCTCCTGGTCTGACTCTGGCGCGCTGCGTGTGGTCGCCGAGGTGCCCGGAGGAACGGTTGATCCCGGGAAGCTTGTAAGCCAACTGGCTCGCGCGGCGGATCGCTTGGGAGTACAGATTCATGAGGGCGTGCCCGTGGAGGAGATTGCCTTTCAGAAGCCGTTGCGCCTGAGGCTCGGGGCGAAAGAAATCCGCGCGGCAAATGGGCTGATCGCTACAAATGCGATGTCGCTCGAACTGAGCGGCCTCGCCGGGCGCGCCGAGCCGAAGTTTACGCTCGCGCTTGCAACGGAGCCTCTGACGCCCGCACAACTCGAGGTGATTGGCTTAGGTGCGGGCAAGCCATTTTACACGGTCGATCTTCCTTATCTTTGGGGACGACTGCTCCCGAACGGAGGGGTCATTTTCGGAGCCGGTCTCGTCGACGTCGAAAATTGGCGGGAACTCGCTGCCATTGACGTCGATTCGGGCCGCGCCGCTGAACTCGTGGCGCGGCTCGAGCGACGCGTGCGCGGGCTGGATCCGGTTCTCAAATCTGTGGGATTCGCGCACTGCTGGGGCGGGCCAATCCTGATCGCCGAGGACTGGAGTCCCGTGTTTACGCGCCACAGCCGAAGCGATCGCGTGATCGTCCTCGGCGCATACGCCGGGCAGGGCGTGGCGCTCTCCGTTTATTTGGGCCGATGGGCCGCGGAAGCTATGCTTGGTCTGCGACAATTGCCAAATTGGGGATAATTGGGCAGAGCGGGCGTACAACAGCTAACCCAATAAGTGCGAGAGGTGGCCAAGCGATGATATCGGAACTTCACTTTAAGAATAGAATCGCGCTGATCGCCGGGGGCACCGGCGCATTGGGACGCGCAGTCTCGGCAGCTTTCGCAAGCGAGGGCGCCCGCGTCATCGTGACCTACCGGCACCAATCTGAATTCGACGAGGCTTTTTCTCAATCCAAAGCAAAGGGCCAGGATGTGAAGGGTGTACTGGTGGATGCCACCGATGCTGCCGGAGTGGCGGGGATGCTCGAGGGCATTCTTGCGAACGGCGGCACGCTCGACATTCTGGTGAATACGATCGGCGCTTATCACGGCGGTAAGCGAATCTGGGAAGAGGATCTATCGAGTTATGAACAGATGATGTCATTGAACCTGAAATCTGGATTTGTGCTTGCCCGCGCCGTGATCCCGGCGATGATTCGCCAGAGCCGCGGCTGGATCGTCAACGTGGCCTCCCGCGCGGCTTACGGCAAGTCTCCCGGAGCGGCTCTCTACTCCGCATCCAAGGCTGGGGCGCTGGCGCTATTCGACTCGCTGGCAGAGGAAGTGAAGTCCTATCCCATCAGCGTCAATTCTGTTGTGCCCAGCATCTTCGATACACCGGCAAACCGGCAGGCCATGCCTGGGGCGGATTATTCGAGCTGGCCCAAGCCGGAAGAGATTGCGAACGTAATCCTCTTTTTGTGCTCGCAGCAGGCGCGCCTCATTCATGGCGCAGCCATCCCCGTCTATGGCAGGACCTGAGGCGTGAGCGCGCCGATCGTGGTCAAGTTTGGACCCGAAATCTGCGGCGCGTTGGATGTAGGCACCGAACGTGAGTGGCTGGTCACCAATGGGCTGGGCGGATTTGCCTGCGGCACCGTCACCGGCATACTGACGCGCCGCTACCACGGCCTGCTGATCGCTACGGTTCCCGAAAAAGGCCGGCTTCTCCTCGTTTCCAAAGCCGAAGAATCATTCCGCTACGCAGGCTGCGATTATGCCCTTGGCGCTAATCGTTGGTCGACCGGCGCCGTCGAGCCGCAGGGATTCCGATTTATTGAGAAATTTTATCTTGCCGGCTCGATCCCTGTGTGGAGATTTGCCTGCGCGGACGCGCTATTGGAAAAGCGCGTGTGGATGCAGGATGGCGCGAACACGACCTTTATTCGCTACGATTTGATTTATGCCTCCTCGCCTGCGGAGTTGGAAGTCAAAGTACTGGTGAATTGCCGCGATATTCATGCCACAACGCGCGCCGATGGCTGGAAGACATCGGTCAGCACGATTCCCGGCGGCCTGCGCGTCACTGCTCGCGAGGGAGCGATCCCTGTTTACCTGTGCAGCGATGTCGCAAAAGCGCAGGCGCGCGAAGAATGGTACCGAAATTACGAGTTGGCGGCGGAACGCGAACGGGGCCTCGATGATCGCGAGGACCATTTGCTGGCGGGAGTCTTTCGAGCGAGCCTGGCGCCCGGGGCTTCCGTGACGTTTGCGTTCAGCACCGATCCAAAGCCGCCGCTCGAGGATCGCGCCGCGCTTGCCGCACGTGAGAGCTTGGATCAGAGGCTGCTCGAAAATTGGATTGCCGCCCATCCCCGGGCGGCCCTCGAAGCTCCGCACTGGATCTGGCAACTCGTGCTGGCGGCGGCGCAATTTCCAGTGCGGCGCCGGACTGCGGCGGGCACCGATCGATGGTCGATGGTAGCCGGTTACCCGTGGTTCGGCGAATGGGGGCGCGATGCCATGATCGCGTTGCCCGGTGTGACACTGGAAACGGGGCGTGCGGATGTGGCGCGCTCGATGTTGCGAGAATTTCCGCAATTCGCGCAGCAGGGACTGCTCCCCAATACGTT
>CAVXIM010000009.1:0-164194 GCA_963761945.1 uncultured Acidobacteriota bacterium
TCTGCTGCACGATGGAGAGCACGCTGGTGAGGTTCTTGATGTGCTCTTGCAGATCGGCGGTGTCGGCGGGAGTGGCCCGGACCGAGGGTCCATACAACACACCGAATACTGCCGCGAGGAAGAGGGCGGCGAAAACCAGCAGGGCTCGATTTCGCTTGGGATTCATCGTGTTCTCACCTTCAGCGCTTGTACCCCGTCCGCGCGCTTGCGGGAAAAGGCCGCCGCGGCGCCAACGCAGGCTAGAGTTATTCTCTCAGCCTAACACGGCGATTCAGCCGAGTGCCAGTCCAGATTTGCCGGCCCCCGCGCAGCCAACGATTTGACGCGAATTTGACGCCTTGACGGGAATTTGACGCCGCGGTGATCCGATCTAGGCCCGAGGTCTTCCTCTGCGTCTCTCTGAACTGCGCTCTAATTCATCGTTTGTCTGAAAGTGCGGGACAACCGGGGCGGATCGAGCGCAGGCGGGCTAGACAGGAAATACGAGCAGGGTCAGCATAAGCACGAGGACGAGCACGACGACGCTGGCCGCGCTCAGAATGCGGCCGTGGCCCAAGAGCGCATCGCGTGTCTCAGCGCTAAGGCAGAGCAGCGCGGCCGCCAGCCCGACCATGCCCCAGGGCAAAAGCCACGCCAACTCAGGAACGGCGGTCAACATGGGCAGGTGCGGTAGCTTGGCGCGAGTCACCAGCAGCGCCGCGGGTGGCCGCAGCCAGCGCGGAACCAGCGGAGCCACGCCGGTCACGAAAGCAACGATCAGCAGCACGCGAACAACCCAGTCCTTGATCTTCTCGCTCATCACCGACTGCGACTCCTGCCGCAGAAAGTGATCCCAGATCAGAAGGCCCAGTGCCAGTGGAATCCAGCCATAGGCGGAAGCCGTGAGATCCGTCCACAGCCAGGCGCGAATGGCAAACCCCGCATGCATC
This sequence comes from uncultured Acidobacteriota bacterium, assembly GCA_963761945.1. Classification (GTDB taxonomy): domain Bacteria; phylum Acidobacteriota; class Terriglobia; order Acidiferrales; family UBA7541; genus Palsa-189. Next base: position 930 of record CAVXIM010000009.1, read on the forward strand.
GTGGCAGGCCGGTGCGCGTGTGCCGCGAGCAGCTGCGGCAGCAATAGGCAAGCCACCAGACAATTGCATGCCGCCGCGATCACCAGCGTCACCAGGCTCATCAACTGGAACCAATGGCGAGTGCAAGTCTCACCGCAACGAGTGCAGACCGACTGCACGGGAAGGAATTGCAGCCCACAATTCTCGCAGAACAAGTGCGCCTCGCCGAGGGATTGGACTGTCGCCAGACTACCCGAGGCGAAAGCGCGGGAACTACTGTACCTTGGAACAGGTCTGCCGAATCCACCACCTTGCCCCAGGTTTAAAGACGACGACCTGGCGCCCGCCGAGGCACAGACGCGCGGAGCCTAAACTAAATCGCGCGTGTCGTTTCTCAGGTGCGCGTGGCTAACGACAGGGACTGGACCTAAGATGCCGGCCTGAAGCACGCCTCCAACAACTGACATCTCAGCTTTGGGGCTAAATTACGATTTGGGTGCGAGGCCAAGGGAGGCAGCCACGTCGCGCATAGCGGCGATGCAGGTGGCGATGTGCTCTTCGAGAGGAACGCCCAGCTCCTGAGCGCCTTTCGAAAGGTCTTCGCGGCTGACGCCGCGGGCGAAGGCTTTGTCCTTCATCTTGCGTTTCACGGAATCCGCCTCGACTTCGAAGATCGTCTTGCCCGGCTTGACCAGCGAGCAAGCGGTGAGAAAGCCGGCCATTTCATCGCAGGCAAAGAGCGCGCGATCCAACGGAGTTTCACGAGAGACCCCAGTGTAGTCGGCATGGGCGAGGATGGCATGGAGCATCTCCTCGGGATAACCGCGCTCGCGCAGGATTTTAGTTCCCGAGGACGGGTGGCCTTCGCTTGGATGGTGCTCCTGATTGGGCCAGCGCTCGTAATCGAAATCGTGCAGCAGCGCGGCAATTCCCCAGAGTTCCTCTTCGGCTCCTGATTTGCGGGCATAAGCGCGTACACAGGCTTCCACAGCCAAGGCATGCTTCCGCAGATTCTCGTTTTGAGTGAATTCGCAAAGCAGAGTCCAGGCGTCGTCTCGCGTCGGCAACATGGCGGATATTTTATTTTGTCGCGCAGCAGAATGCACGGCAAGTCTCGCCAGGCCGAAGGATTGAGACACACGAGAAACTGAAAAGAATTCGCGGCGCCGGCGCCTGAGCTTACCGCCCCAGGCGCCGATGCCGTTCAAGCCGCTCTTACTCCGAACGCCAGGCGCCCTAGAAGATGGCGCAAACTTCCGGAAGAAATGCGCAGAAGCTTGCTTGGCCGAGGAGCGCCCGACCCTGCGTGATTAAGTGGAATGCGTCCCGCTCATCGATCCGCTCTCCCAACTCCGCTGGTTCGAGCATTGACTTGATCTTGGTGGCCAATTCGTCGCGCTCGGCCGTCCATGACGCGATCTGCTTTTCCAGGTTGGTATAAACGGCATCGCCTGTGGAGTCGCTTTCGAGCGCGTAGGTTGATACCTTCAGCGTGCTTTCCGCAAGCTCTCCAAACGGCGCCTCGATCTGTTTGTAGATCTGCCCAAGCTCCAGCAGCGTTTCCGAATGCGCGTGCAGGCTCCCCGGCAACGTATCTTGATCCAGCAACTCGAGGATGACGCGCCCGTCAGTCTCATAGTCGTCCTTGAGGCCGGTCAGGAACATCATGGTTGGCCGCACGTCCACGTGATCGGTGAAGAAATCGCCCGGCTCGGTCACGCCTAAGTTCTTTACGCCCGGGCCCACAATGCCGATGAAGGTGCGCCCGATCTCCGGCTGAATGTCGCCATGATTCCAGCCGAAGCCGGGGCCCACGGATGCGGTAGTTGTAGTGTTTTTCGGGTTCGAGGTAGTTTCGAAAAAGAAGTTGGGATTGCCAAAGAAGGTGAAGGTCGGCTCGCGCGCGGGATCCGCTGTGGTATTCATGTGCAGCAGCTTTTGCGCCGCCGTGTCCGTGAGCGCTCCCTGAAGCTCGGGTCCAAGACCATTACCGAGTAGGCTCTCGCTCAAACCCGTATGCGGATTGACAACGCTCAAGCCGGCCATGGTTCTCTCGAGCTGCCGGACAGTGCTATCGCTCGGGAGCGGTTGGCCCGGCACGTAGGTAGTAGCCGCATCGTCGAAATGAATCGAGAAGGGCGTCGTGTCGCCGGCGGCTGCAACGACGTTGTTGAGAAAGAGGTCGAGCTCGCCGACGCCGGGGGCTCCGGTCGCAGGATTGGGCGGATAAGTGCACGGCACATCGGGCACGACCGTGTCACCCACAATTTTTGCCCCGTCGCAATTTGCCGGGCTCGGCGCTCCGCCGACGAAGTGGTCGCCCTCGTCGGGCGTGAAGATAAACAACGTGTTGTCCTTGGTGATTCCGGCTTTCGCGAGGTTGGCAAAAAAAGTGCCGAAAGCGGCGTTGTAATCAGCCAACTGAGCCACGTAGGGAGCCTCGCCGGGACCGAAAGTGCCTTCAGGGCTCGATTCTTCGTGATTGTCGTGGGCGTCGGCGATGTAGGCGTAAACGATGGGAATGCCTTTCTCCAGCATCTTCTCGACCACGGCGAGCGTCTGAGCCGGGACGGGATCGAAGTCGATGGCATTGAACCCGGTAATTGGAGTTTTGTGGTAATCGGTAATGCCGCCAAGTACGGGCGCTATGTACTTCAGCCCGAATAGCGCTTGGTATCCCGAGTAGCCGCCCGGTTCGTCCGGAAGTGAGTCCGGCACCCCGCCGTTTGCGGTGGAGCAGATGGCGCTGCCGATTGCGCAATGTATTGACGCACCGACAAAGTCGTCAAACTGGTCGGTCGTATCCGTTGCTTGCTTGGAACCCGCGCCGAAAACCTTTACCACGTCAAATGGTGTCCGTTCGAGCACGATGTTGGCGGTCGAAAAGGCGCCCACGTCGCATCCCGCGCGCGTAAACGGCACCCAAGGCGCAGGTACGTTTTTGCCTTCCGGCGTGGTAAGCGCAGGTGTGTTGTCGTCGGTCGCCGGCGTGATATCGGATACCTTGTCGGTCCAGTAAAAGAACGAAGAAGGAAAGAAAATGCTGGACAAGCCGTTGCCTGGCCCGAATACGCCGAAGCTGTTGGCGATGAAGATTCCGTCGTGATCGGAGTAGAGACCGGTCTCGGTGGTGAGAATGTCATTTGCCGTGTGCGAAATAAGGACCGTATGGTCACCGGCATCGAGCGTGCCGTTCTGCTTGATGAAATTGAGCAAGTTCGGCATTTGTTCCAGATCCGAGGGGACGTTGGGATTGTCCCGGGTGAAGTGCACATTGTCGAATTCGACGTACACCACGTGCTTGAGCTTTCCCGCGGGCGAGTTCAATTGACACTGGGCAAAAGCCGACGCTGCGAACGCGACCGCGAGCAGCCCGCAGCCAAACGCCGTCGTAAGCGCCCGATAAAACAGCCTTGCTCGATCCATCTCCGGTTCCTCCTGAATGATCGTTAGACTGGGGACGCAATCTAATACGCGGATTTCATGACGCAGCGGCGAACACACCATTAAACTTCCGTGTTGTCAGCGGGCTCGGTCCGTTCGAATGCGGCTCGGCGGCCGCATAACAAGCTGAAACAAGGGTCTTTCGACCCTAAACACGGCGAATTTGAGGAGAAAACCGTAGTGTTCCTGAGCTTTACCCGTAGTTTCACTTAGGAATACCTACAGAAAACACTTGACAACCATACCGCACACCCGCAATATCCCTGACGCGCCAGCTTCTGCCTTCCCCTGAAGACGTCCGAAGTCCTCCTATTCCGCTGCCGGAATCACGTACATGAGGAGCCGCCGGTGTCGGACAACAACAGCAACGGCCACACTACTAAGGAAGAAGTAGATATGGATCGTGAGGTTATTCGCTGTAAGAGCTGCGGTTTGGTTCAATACCGCACGAACTCCGGGAATTGCCGCCGCTGCGTGCGCCTGCTGCCACCTAAAGTGGAATTTCTGATTCCACCCCCGGTGACACAAGAGCTCCCTGGCGACGACCGCCAACTGTTCGAGAAGTGGCCGAACCGCGAGACCGTGGAAAACATCGGCCACCGCATTCGACAATTGCGGGAGTCGCGCGGGATGACGCAAAGCCAGCTTCAGGCAAGATCGCGGGTCTCGCGGTCCTATCTCTCGCGCATCGAAAGCGGGCAGATGACTCCGAGCCTGGGAACTTTGGAGAAGATCTCCGAGGCCCTGGGCGTGGGGCTGAACCGCTTCTTCATTCCGGAATCGAACGGCGAAGCGCTGCTAGAGGACCCGTTCATTCAGGGATTGCGGCCTTTCCTGCGGCAGCTCGATTGGGAGCAATGGCAAGGCATACTGAAGAGGCTGCAAGCTATCAGCGATCACGTCTCCACCAGCGGACAGATGCGCACGATGCCGCCGGTCGCACCGAAGCCGTTGGTGCCGCTGGCTCGCCGTCCGCAACCGGCCGCGGTGATGGGTCGCCGGTAAGTCAGCCCAGCGTGCGGCATCTTGTGCCGCGCTAGCGTTATTCCGTCCGACACCGAAATTCAAAACGGTGCGGCTGCTCCGTTCCAGGCGGAGCAGCCGCACCGTTTTTATATTTCCGCTTGTGGCCCTGCGCAGAATCCCTCTTCCCACTTGTCAACAGAGACCGTGCGTCCGCCACAGCAAACGCGGATGACATCGGGATGCCTACGAGAAGCGGACTTTGACGTCGGGGCGCTTCTCGAGATGCACGGAATCGATGAAGCGGACTTGGCGCTCTTCGAGGTTCATGACCAGCGAATGCGTGCGGATGCCGTCTCCGAAAAAGCGCACGCCGCGGAGAAGATTGCCGTCGGTCACGCCCGTGCACGCGAAAATGATCTGTCGTCCCGGGGCCAGATCTTCGGTTTCGTAGACGCGCTTGGGATCGGTGATGCCCATCTTGCGGAGCCGGTCCTGATGTTCGGGCTTGCTGACCACCAGGCGGGCCAGCATTTCGCCATTGAGGCAGCGCAGCGCGGCGGCCGTGATCACGCCTTCGGGCGCGCCGCCCGTACCCATGACGGCATGAACTCCCGCGCCGACGACGGCAGCGGAGATGCCCGCGGAAAGATCGCCGTCGCTGATCAGGCGGATGCGCGCGCCGGTAGCGCGGATATCCTCGATGAGCTTTTCGTGACGCGGGCGGTCCAGCACGATGACCACAAGGTCTTCTTTATCGCGATTGAGCCGGCGCGCGATGGCGCGGATATTGTCGCTGACGGGCGCATCCAGATCGACGGCGCCTTTGCAACTGGGTCCGACCACGATCTTTTCCATGTACAGATCGGGCGCGTGAAGCAAGCCGCCTTTTTCGCTGGCGGCCAGGACGGTGATGGCATTGGGCGCGCCGGTGGCGCAGAGATTGGTGCCTTCGAGCGGATCGACGGCGATATCCACGGCCGGGTAGTTGTGGTTCTGATTGTGCGCCGCTGCGCCCACTTTTTCGCCGATAAAGAGCATGGGCGCTTCATCGCGTTCGCCTTCGCCGATGACCACGGTGCCGTCCATGGGAACGTGATCCATGACGTGACGCATGGTTTCCGTGGCGGCCTGATCGGCCTTATGCCGATCGCCGGTGCCCATGGTGCGTGCGGAGGCGATGGCGGCCTGCTCGACCACGCGTAGCAGTTCCAAACTGAGCTGAATTTGCATCTTTTGCATTTTTACTCCCGCCGCACTCCTCTTCGATTTTATTGAGGCACCGATTTTGGCGGGCGCTGCGCGCTAAGCGCGAGACGCGGCCAAAGGGCCTAATAATAAACAAGTTCGGGCAGCGCACAAAGCTTTCTGCCGGAGAATGCTGCCTGCGCAACACGTCGACGAATCTGAATCACGGCCACAAAAGGATCCTAAGCGCCTGGGAAACGCCCCGGTAAAGTAGATGTTAGCCAACCGATTTAGGGACGATGGGCAAGGCACATACGAGAACGATCCGTTTATACCGTCCCGGCTATACGAAAGCGGAGAGGCCGGTGATTCGCTCGCCGATAATGAGGCGATGAATGTCGTGCGTACCCTCATAGGTGGAGACGGATTCGAGGTTGTTCATATGCCGCATAACGCAGTAGTCGTCCACGATGCCATTGGCGCCGAGAATATCGCGGGCCTTGCGCGCGGTCTCCAGGGCCATCCACACGTTGTTCATCTTCAACATGGAAATGTGCTCCGGCGCGGCGCGGTCTTCGTCTTTGAGCCGCCCGACCTGCACGGCCATTAATTGCGCCTTGCTGATTTCCGTAATCATCCAGACGAGCTTATCCTGCACGAGTTGATGCGCGGCGATGGGCTTGTTTTCAAACTGGCGGCGTGTCTTGGCGTATTCGAGCGCCGTGCGGTAACAGGCCATGGCTGCGCCAATGGCGCCCCAGCCGATTCCGTACCGCGCCTGCGAGAGGCAGGCAAGCGGGCCGCGCAGGCCTTCGACGCCCGGAAGCAGGTTTTCCGCGGGAATTTCGCAATCGGTAAACGAGAGCCCGGAAGTAATCGAAGCACGCAGCGATAATTTGCCGTGCACGTCCCAGGACTTGAATCCTGGCGTGCCCTTCTCGACAAGGAAGCCGCGAATGCGGCCGTCTTCTCCCTTGGCCCAAACCAGGGCTACGTCGGCACGCGAGCCGTTGGTAATCCACATTTTTTCGCCGTTGAGCACGTAACCGCGGCCCCGGAGCACCGCGCGCGTAAGCATTCCCCCCGGATTCGAGCCGAATTGCGGTTCCGTGAGACCAAAGCAGCCGATGGCCTTGGCGCTGCGCAGGGCGGGCAGCCATTTTTCCTTCTGCTCGGGCGAGCCAAAGGCATAAATGGGATACATCACCAGCGCGCTCTGGACGGAAACGAAGCTGCGCAACCCCGAATCGCCGCGTTCCAACTCCTGCATCACTTGGCCGTAGGCCACGTTGGACATCCCAGCGCAGCCATAGCCATTCAGGTTGGCGCCAAAAAATCCGAGTTCCGCCATTTGCGGCACCAGATGCATGGGGAAAGTGGCTTCGCGATTGTGTTTCTCGATAATGGGAAGAACTTCGCGGTCGACGAATTCGCGCGCCGTCTGGCGCACCAGACGTTCGTCATCGTTCAGCAAGGAATCGACTTCGAGGAAGTCGACGCCGGGAAACCCAGGCATGTTATCTCCGCGGACGAAGCACCGATTGTACACCTTCGCCGGCAGCCACGAAGTGGCCCGCGCGGCGATGAATCAGGCGCAATTGACAGGACGAGTCGCTCCGCATATTCTCGGGATTGAATGAGTTCTGGGACATTTCGAGTGCAAAGTAAGTGGAAATACGCGCCGATTTTGGGTGCTTTCCTTCTGACGATTTGTGGTTCCGCTTTCGCGCACCACGGCAGCGCGATGTACGTGAAGAAAGCGATTATCCTGAAGAACGCCACGGTGACGAAGTTCATGTGGCAAAATCCCCACACTTTGGTTTTATTCGACGCCAAAGACGAAAAGGGCAATGTCGTACATTGGGCGGGAGAAGCCGGCAGCGCCGGGTCTATTCGATTGCTTGGCTGGAATAAATATTCGCTCAAGCCGGGAGACGTCATTACGGTTTACATTTGGCCTTCGAAATTCGACGCCGCGGCGGGACGCCTGGAGAAAATCGTGCGCGATGACGGCAGGACGCTAAGGGACAGCAACAGAGAAGATGATGGCGACATCAATAAATACTAGGCGATATGCGGGTCGTTCGCCCTTTTTATAACCCCTTTTAGAACTAAGAGCGTATCTATTTTCCACGAGGTGAAGGAATGCGAAATCTTTTTCGAATGTACTTCATAAGCCTTTCGGGAATTCTGCTTTTCGCGTCATCGTATTCCGCGGCCCAACAGCAAACCGAGCCTCCGCCGCCTCTGCGGGAAGGGAGCGCCAGCATACTGGACAAATTAGCCGCAGAGGGAACCGGTGGCGCCGCTCCCAAACGTGATTTGACCGGCTTCTGGGGATCGAGCGTCGGCCAGAAGATCAATCCGCTTCCGCCGATGACGCCGTGGGGCGAGCAACTCTTCCGCACGCACAAAAATAATTCGGAGTATGCCGTCGCGGACTCCAACGATCCCGACAATACTTGCGATCCGCTGGGGTTCCCGCGCGCCATGGTGTTCATGACCAGGGGCATTGCGTTTGCCACCATGCCGGACCGCGTGATCCAGATGTGGCAGTACGACAAAACCTGGCGCGAGATTTTCACCGACGGACGGCCGCTGCCGGCCAATGTAGGCGGCACCGAGAAGGATGCGCCGGATCCCCGCTATTGGGGATATTCGGTGGGCCACTGGGCGGACGATTACACATTCATTGTGGAGACCACCGGAAGCGACGAAAACACCTGGCTCGATAACGCCGGCCATCCGCATAGCGTGGGTATTCACGTGACGGAGACTTACAAGCGCCTGGACCACAATGACCTGGAAGTCACCGTCCACATCGACGATCCCAAGGCCTACACCAAGCCCTTCGACATAACGACGGCGCACTTCAAATGGATACCGAAGCAGGGTTTCGAGGAGCAAATCTGCATCGGCTCGCAGGAACTGGATTATTTGAAGTTGATCGCCGACCCCGGAGCAAGAAAGTCAGCGGGCAAGTAATCAGCCGCGGCGAGTTCTTATCGCGCGGTGTCATCCTGAGGAGCCAGCAACGAAGAATCCCTCTTTTTTCACAGAGAGATTCTTCACGCCGTGACGCTGGTATTCCGACTAGTTATGCTTAGCGGCCGAAAAGCCCGATATAAGCCGCTTTGCCGATAACGTGGCCATCCATCGCCTTCAGAAGGTCCGCGCGCGTTGATCCTGCCGGCAGATCGAGTTTCGTATCCAGCGCGTACACCTCAAAGGTGTAATGGTGCGCAGTCGCCCCGGGAGGCGGGCAGGGCGGCTGATAGCCATTCACGCCGCGTACGTTTTTGCCTTGGGCAATGCCGTCGGGAGAAGAGTCCGGCTTAACGTTCGCCATTAACGATGTCGAGCTTGGCGGAAGATTCCAGAGAATCCAGTGGGTCACGTCCATTGATGATTTCATCGGAGCCCCTTCAGGATCATGCATGATCATAGCGAAGCTCGTCACACCTGAGGGCGGATTGCTCCAACTCAGCGCCGGCGAAGTGGCGTTGGGGTCCGCGCATGAAAACTGAGTCGGGATTTTGCTGCCGTCGCTGAAGGCCGAACTCATGATCTTGAATTGAGAGGGTGGCGGGGCTTGCCCTTGCTGCGCTGCCGCGGAACCCACACCTGCCAGGACGAATAACATCACAACCGCGAAAGAGTACGTCAGCTTCCTCATTGTGTTTCCTCCTCGATCTCGTTGTGAAGTTTTAGCAGCAATTTGAACGCCGTGCAACGCCCTTATCGCGTCTGAGCAGAAGACCCAGCCTAAAGCCAGCCTAAAGCCAGCCTAAAGAACGATGGCAAGGCAATCTTGGTAAATGCGAGCCTCAGGTAAAGCAGAAAAGGGACCGGATCACTCCAGCCCCTTTTTTGCTGGCAGAGGAAAGCCCTATTTGCTCATGGCGGCGTCTAGCGCAGCCTTTTCGTCAGGCGTTAGCGGACGAAAAGCGCCCTTCGCTAGATCACCCAGCGTGAGCGGTCCAATCTCTACGCGAACAAGCCGCAGAACTTCGATTCCGAACTGCTCGAGCATGCGGCGGATGTGCCGATTCTTTCCTTCGTCCAGAACAATGGTCAGCCACGTATTGCGATCGCCCTGCCGCAATATGCGCGCGTCCTTCACTCGCAGGAAATCCCCATTGGAAACGCGCAAGCCTTTCATCAACGCATCCGTCAGGGCGGCATCTCTCGCTCCGGAGACCTGCACGTGATATGTCTTCAGCAGGTGAGTTTCCGGAGCCAGCACCCGCGCGGCCCATTCGGAATCGTTAGTCAATAGCAACATTCCTTCGCTGGCCTTATCCAGCCGCCCCACCGGCGCAAGCCACGGCAGGTCGTCGCCCAGTTTCGAATACACGGTGGCACGCCCCTTTTCGTCCGCAGCCGTCGTCACCAGGCCGCGCGGCTTATTCAGCATCAAATAAATCTTCTCGGCGGGACGGATGAGCCTGCCATTCACTTCTATGCGATCGCGCTCCAGCAAGACCGGCGCTTCGGTATTGCGCTTTACCACGCCATTCACTTGCACGCGCCCCGCACGAATCAGCTGCCCTCCCAGCGAACGCGAGCAATAACCCAGCTTCGACAAGGCTCGCGCCAGTCCTACCGTTCGCAAGTCGATCTCCCTAAGCGCTGGTCAGCGGTATCAATTCCGGATAGCGTGAAACGAGCGTCGGAGGCGCTTGCACCTTTCGCGCTTCGATCATGGCAATCAGCTCCAACGCATTGACCGCGGCCTTACCCAAATTATGATTGTTGGCAACGACGTAGGTGTTTTCTGCTTTGGCGGCCACTTCCAACGTCCGGTCTTTCCACTTGGCTAATTCCTCGCTGGAATAGAGATAGTCGTAGCGATCGCGAACGTTCGTTTCCGCGAACCATTGCTTATAGTTTCGTCCGTGCAGCCGAATGTACCCGACTACGGAGGTCGCGTGGGCCGAAGGGCGAACTGCACGGCCAAGCAGCGGCTGATCGATATTGCAGAGTCCTACCTGCAAGCCTTGAAGCCAGCCGAGAACGTCGGGCTCGTTCCAACTTGCGTGGCGGATCTCCAGGACCAACGGATAACTGCGAAAACGCTGCACTAATTGCTCGACGTATACCCGGTTCTCCTCGATGTACTTGAACGATATCGGAAACTGCGCGAGGAGCGCGCCCAGCATGTTCTCTTCCGCAATCGAGTCGTATCCAGCCTTGGCGTCGCGCTCGTCCGACTCGCCGGGCCGAATCGTTTTCGCCGAAGTGGGCTCGAGAATAGCAATAGGAGAATGCGTGAAGGCCCGGTTCAGTTTTGCGGTGAACATGAACTCGGGATTGGCCCCTGCGGCCATGCGGCACCACTCTTTTCCCACCGCCGGTTTGATATGCCCGTAGAAGGACGTGTTGATTTCGATGAGATCGAAAAATCGCGCCAGATATCCAACGCGAGCGCCCGCTTTGAGCGCCGGCGGATAGACAATGCCCTGCCAATCCTTGTACGAAAAGCCCGCTACGCCGATTTTGATATAGCCGCGGGCGGCCATTAAACCGCACCGCTAGGAGACGATTTGCCGGCAAACGAGCTACGGCACCGACCAAAGCACTTTGCGTTGTTTGCCGTAAAGCACGATGGAGGCAGCGGAAGTATTTTTCGCTTGCCCGTTCTTTGCCACCACTCCGTTGCCGATGCTGGTGGTAAATCCGTCTTTGTCGGAAAGCTCGAGTGTCGTGCCATCCGGTGCCACGCCCATGTGCAACTGAATATCGGCCCGTTCGCCTGTGAGCGAAAATTGTGGTCCCGCATGTTCCAGCACACTGAGCGCCACAGAAGCATGATGCTGCGGGTCCGATAGCAAAAGCAGCGGTCCGCCGGGCGCGTCCGAATTAAGAGCCAGGGTCACCAGCGCGGAGCCATTTTCATCCTTGAATTTCAGGCTCGGCGTCGAGCCTGTCAGGCCCAACTCGGCGCGCACGTGCCCGTTCAAGTCCTTGAGTATAAAGCCTTGCGCCTCGATGGCGGTTGGTCCCGCAGGCGCCGGTGCCGGAGCCGGCGGGCGCCTCTTTTGCGTGCTGCTCGGAGCCGTTTGCTTTGTTTGCGCCATCAGTCCGACGGAGACAACCGCCACCAGGGCCACCAGCGCTCCTCGCTTGAACCTGCGGTTTTCCTTCTCCAGCCGTTCCACTCGGGATAAAAGTGCGCCGAGCTCTTTCGGTTCACTCACGTCATCCTCCACTCGATCGTTGGCGATTCTACTGGCACCCCACCCGGCAAAAAACAAAATGGTTGGCGCCGTGTTACCTGTAAGCTATCTCCCAGGTAACCAATTGGTGCACAGAATAAATGCTGGCCTTCACAACAATTGGATTCGGGACGAAACGGTTCGTGCCACCTGCTTGTGAAACAATTCGGTTGAGCCCTCGGGGAACTACGAACCCCTTCTCCTGAAGATACCCAGCATAACGACGTCGTTTTTCGCATTTGAGCACAGGGGCTCGGTGCCCTATAATGAGGGCATCGAATCAAGAATCTGCGCGCTGTCGAGTGGTTGGGCGGTTCCCCTGCGCGCTGAGTAAGGTGGCGGTAAGTGTTTAAATCACTGCATCAGAAAAACCTGGGCGTTCGTATCATGCTCGGCGTGATCGTCGGGCTACTCGGTGCGGGCATGCTGCTCTATTTAATCCCCGGACAAGGCACCGAGACTGTCGCGGCCGCCGATGTGGTGGCCACGGTGGATAATCAATCGATCACCGTTACGGATATCCGAGCCCAGTTAGCGCGCATTGAACGGACGGGCTCCATTCCCGCGGCGCTGGAACCCTTATATGCGCAACAGGTTCTCAACGAACTGGTGTTCCAGAAGGAATTAGACCTCGAAGCCCAGCAACTGGGGATCACCGTCACCGATCGGGAGCGCGTCGACCGCATTCGGCAGTTGATTCCCACCGCATTTGCAGGCGGCACCTTCGTAGGCAACGATCAATACGCCGCGCTGGTGGAAGCCGCGTCGGGTATGGCCGTTGGGGAATTTGAGGACCTGGTTGGCAAGGGTTTGCTGGAGGAGAAATTCCGCGAACTCGTAACCGATGGGATGAGCGTCTCTCCTGCCGAAGTGGAGCAGGAATTCCGGCGGCGCAACGACAAAATCAAGATCAGCTACGTCGTCATCAAGCCCGACGATTTGCAGTCTAAAATCGAAGCCAGCGATGCCGATCTGGCTGCTTATTTCGAGAAGAATAAAGCGCGGTATAACGTGCCGGAGCGGCGCATCGTGCAGTATGGGTTTCTGGATCTCGAGCAGCTTCGTCTTCGTGCCAATATTTCTCAGGACCAAATCCACAGCTATTACGACCAGCACATCGATAGTTACAAATTGCCCGAACGCGCCCACGTGGCGCACATCTTGTTCAAGACCGTCGGCAAGACAGATGCCGAAGCCGAAGAGATCCGCAAAAAGGCCGAAGATGTATTGAAAAAGGCCAAGAGTGGCGCCAATTTCGGCGACTTGGCCAAGCAATATTCCGATGACACCACCAAAGATAAGGGCGGCGATCTCGACTGGATTGTGCGCGGGCAAACGGTCCCCGAATTCGAGCAGGCCGCTTTCAGCCTGCCCATCGGTTCGATTTCCGATCTGGTGAAGACGCAGTACGGATTCCACATCGTCAAAGTCATCGACCGCCAGGCCGCCCGCACTGAGACGCTCGATCAGGTGTTTCCGCAAATTTTGGGCACATTGCAGGAAGAGGAAGCCCAGCGCCAGGCCGAAGATCTCTCCGGACAAATTGCGGCCGAACTCCGCCGCTCGGGCCGCGTTTCCGTCGATGACCTGGCCAAGAAGTTCAACTTGAAATTGGGCCAGACGCCGCCCCTGGACGCCAATCAACCCATCCTGGACGTCGGCAATTCGGCGGAGCTTACCGAAACGATTTTCCGGCTTCGCCCCGGCGACGATAGCGCTCCCATCCGCACCGACAAAGGCTACGTGGTCATTTCCGTAAAAGAGGATCAGCCCGCTCATTCGGCAACGCTGGCCGAAGTTCGCGATCGCGTTCTAGCCGATTATCGGCATGAGAAAGCGACCGACATGGCCAAGAGCCGGGCGGAAGAGTTGGCCAAGCGAGCCAAATCAGGTGAGGACCTGGAAAAGGCAGCCAAGGCGCTGGGACTAGAGGCGAAAACCAGCGACCTCTTTTCTCGCACCGGCTCAGTGGCTGACCTGGGCGGCGCCGCGCAACTCGGTCCGGCCTTCAGCCTGCCCGTCGGGCAAACCAGCGATGCCGTCTCTTTCGGGGCGAATTGGGCCGTTTATCGCATGCTCGAAAAGCAACTTGCTAATCCGGCGGACCTGGCCAAGCAGCAACAGGATATTCAACAGCAACTCTTGGATGCACGGCGCACCATGGCTTTCGAGGCCTTCCGCACCGCGCTCGACAATCGCATGAAGCAGCAAGGCAAGCTGAGGGTGAACGCGGAAAATCTCAAGCGCATTACCGCTCCGTCCAGCTCTTAGCGATTATTCTGTCGTCCAAATCGACAACTTGTCGTCACGAATCCGCCGCGGCGCTCCCTCTGACGTTGAGGGTTGAAGTTGAGAAGACCTGCGCAATCGGCGGGCGAGGGATCTGCTTCTATTTGTGCCAGGACAGCAGGTCCCCGCGCCAAACTGGGGCGGAATTCATCAATAGCAGACGGAACCTTGTTACTTCTCCCGCAGAATGATCTCGCCCGAACCGATCAACTGATCGTTCAGCCAAAGCCGATAGCGAAATGATCCTGGCTTTGTGCCGGGACGGGCAGTTCCGCTCAGCAGACGCATGCCCGCGGGCGCCTGGAAAATATTGGAGGAAAAAGGAGAACGGTTGGCGTCGAACTCGATTTTCAGCTGCCCTTCGACGGCGACCCAGGCTACCTGGTCCGAGGGCCCAATGACCATCGCCTCCGGAATCACTCCGACTAGAATCGTTTTTTCAGCCATGAATGCGCGCCTTTTTGGAACGCGGCGCGAAGATAACACACCTCCAATTTCACACAAGTGATTTTCGTCGGTGAAGGACAAAACGAGCGCCGGAATTCTTCACCTGTCCATCGGGTCAGTCGTTGTTTTGCAACTTATTTCGGCGAATCGCTTGACGCTCCGCAAGTCTGCCACTACACTGAATTTACCAACAATTCAGAGCGGCGTGGACTGCCGTGTGTTCCTGCGCTCAGAAAGAACTCCACAACCCAGACGGAGTTCGAGAGGGGAAAGGCATGGCATTCGGCTGGATTACTCTGAGGAGCGGCGACCGCATCTCGCTGCTGCGCTCCTCTCCTTTTTTTGTCGTTCATCTCGCCTGCGTGGCGGCATTCTTTTTGAAGTTCCACTGGTCCTACCTGATTATTTGCCTGGCCGCCTATTACATCCGCATGTTTTTTGTGACCGCGGGATATCACCGTTATTTCTCCCATCGCTCCTTCAAGACCAGCCGGGCGTTCCAATTCGTGATGGCTCTTCTCGCCACCATGTCTACGCAGAAGGGCGTCCTCTGGTGGGCCGCCAATCACCGCCATCACCATCGCCATTCGGATATGGACGAAGACCTGCACTCCCCCACGTTGCGCGGCTTTCTCTGGGCCCATGTGGGCTGGATCTTGTCCGATCGCTATAACAACACGAAGACCGATCTGGTCGGCGATTTCAATAAATATCCCGAACTGCGCTGGCTGAACAAATACCACGTAGTCCCGCCCATTATGCTCGGAGTCGGCATGTTTCTGGCCGGCGGCTGGGGCCTGCTCGTATGGGGCTATTGCATCAGCACGGTAATTCTCTGGCACAGCTCATTCACCATTAATTCGCTCTCGCATATTTTTGGCCGGCGCCGCTACCCCACTACCGATACCAGCAAGAATAATGCCTTGCTCGCGCTCCTTACCATGGGCGAGGGCTGGCATAACAATCATCATCACTACATGGCTTCCGCCCGTCAGGGCTTTTTCTGGTGGGAGATCGACATTACCTACTACGTTTTGAAAATACTCTCGTGGTGCGGGATCGTGTGGGACTTGCGGCAGCCTCCGCGGCACGTCTTGCTGGGCGCCGAAGCCTCTTCTGTCGCCGCGGATTAATTCAATCCATTCGGATTGTTTGCTTCATCCCGAATGGATTTACGCCTTACCCAAAGAATCCCTGCGCGGACAAAACGAAGAGTAACTCTTCGTCACTCCGCTGCAATCGCGGGCGCAAAATGCGCGCTTCGCCCCTCACAAAGACGTCGACTTAGCCTATTTCGTAGGAGCGATGCTGTTGACGGCCTCCACGATCTTGCGCGCAGAGATGCCAAATGCCTCCAGCAATTCCTCGGCTTTGCCCGAATGCGGCACGCGATCGACGGCCAGGCGCCGCACCGCCGCCAACGGCACGCCAGCTTCCGCAAGGTCCGCCAGCACGGCTTCGCCCAGCCCGCCCTCAGCGTAATGATCCTCGACGGTAACGAGCCGGCCGCCGGTTGCGCGCACGTGCTCGCTGAGCGCCGCAGTATCCAGAGGCTTGACGCAGTAGAGATCGATCACGCGAATGCTCACTCCACGCGATTTGAGCTCGTCGTAGGCCTTGAGCGCTTCATACACCGTGACCCCCGCGCCAATTACCGTGACGCGATCGTTTGCGCTCTGCCGCAGCACTTTCAAGCCCGGCACGGGGAATTTCTCGTCGGTGCTATACAAGACCGCCGTTTTCGGCCGCGATGTTCGCAGATAACAAATTCCCGCCCGGCGCGCCATCTCTTCGGTCAGCCGTTCGGCCGAAACGCCGTCACTCGGATAAAAAACGGTGGCGCCGGGAATCGCGCGAAACATCGCTAAATCCTCGAGCGCCATTTGCGAAGGGCCATCCTCTCCGATAGAGACGCCGCAATGCGAGCCGCAGAGCTTGATGCTGCTGCGGCTGATCCCCGCCATGCGTACCTGGTCATACGCGCGTGAAAGAAAACACGCGAATGTGCCAATAAACGGTACGAGCCCTTGAGCCGCCATTCCCACGCCGAGGGACACCATGTTTTGTTCGGCGATGAAGCCCTCGACCAGCCGGTCGGGGAACGCCTTTTGCAGAGTCTCCGTAAACGTGGAGTTTTTGACGTCGCCATCGACGGCATAAACCCTGGGATTTACCGCGGCCAGATTTTTGAGCCCAACGCCGAAGGCTTCGCGAGTGGCCACGCTTTGACCCATTTTGTAATCGGGCGCGGCGGCAGCGGGAAAATTTTCGGGCGGCGCTGGAAGCGGCTTGCGCTCGTAAGAGCGGCCCGTATCTTTTTGCACCGGCGGTATGGATCCGAGTTCGGCCAGCGCTTTTTCGAGCTGCTCGGGCGAGAGGGCTTTGCCGTGCCAGCCATCTTTTCCGGAAAGAAAGCTGATGCCGTGCCCTTTGTCGGTGCGCGCGATAATGGCAAAAGGCCGCCCGCGCGTCGCCCGCGCATGATCGAGCGCGCCCACTACCGCGGCGAGGTCATGGCCGTCGATCACCTCCGTCGCCCAGCCCTGGGCCTCGAATTTGCGCCGGTAAACTTCCATATCGTGCTCGTACATGGTGTGCTGGCTTTGGCCCAAGGCGTTGATATCGGCGAGCGCGACCAGATTATCGATTCCGTAGTGCCCCGCGAAAGCCGCCGCCTCCCAGATATTGCCTTCAGCCAGTTCTCCGTCTCCGGTCAAGACGTAGACCCGCGCGGACGATTTTCCAACCCGCGCTCCAATGGCCAGCCCCGCTCCCACCGATAATCCTTGACCCAGCGAGCCCGTCGCGGCGTCGACACCCGGAATACGCGGCGTGGGATGGCCTTCAAGTTCGCTCGAAAATTGCCGCAAGGTCATCAGCCGTGAAACGGGAAAAACTCCCGCTTCGGCCAGCGCCGCGTACAGAATCGGCGCGGCATGCCCTTTGGACAAAACAAAGCGATCGCTGCCGATAGAATTCGGATTGGCCGGGTCGAACTTCATCGCGTAGAAAAAAGTAGCCGCCACAAGCTCGGCGGCGGAAAGGCAGGAAGTCGGGTGCCCGGAACCTGCCTCCGTGGTCATGCGCAAAGAATGAATGCGAAGCAGGCGAGCTTTCTCACGAAGCTGTTCGAGCAGCGCCGAAGCGGGCGCGGACTGTCCGGGTGCGGTCATGGAGCCTCCTCATGTGCGCACGGCAATAAAGCGCGCGTGCGCAGCGTCAATCCTCTTTAGAGACGATGCCGCATCGTTTGGGTGCGTCTCGCCGTCTACTTAATCGCTATTCTACCGAAAGGTCTGGACGCGAGGGGAGGCTCTTCGACGATTTCAACAGGGACATAAGTATTGGCACCCACCCGTTGAAGGCCGACTGCGGGCGGCGGGGATCAGCGGTTGCCGAAGTTTTCGGGGTCGAAGTTGGGCCCGGGCTGCTGCCCGCCGCCCTCGGACGTGAGGACCACGCTTTGCCCTGTAAGCTCGAAGCGCTTGCGGCAGCGTATATTCCGGCAGGCGACCATTTCATCGACGCGCACCATATAGGAGCGCGCATTCTCGAATCGCTTGCGGTCTTCCGCACCGGCGCCTCGCGGCAACTCCTTCTTTTTCGTCCGCACCACCCAGCGAATGGGATAGGAATTTTCCTGGCGGCAATGCGGGCAAACCAAGGTGAGGTTCTTGGTTTCCGGGCGCTCGATATAGAACTGTCGTTCGTCCATTAGGCTCAATCCGCCAGACGCAAAAATCTTCAGCGCGCTAAAAGCCGCTTCATGGCCGCGCGCCCGCGAGCGGGTTCATTGTAACAAATTCGAAGCCGGCATCCCGCCAGCGGGGCAGCCAATATTCGAGCGCGGCCAATACGTGCCGGCGGTCGGCTCCCGATCGGCGGGCGTCGCCATCATGCAGCACGATAATTTCGCCGCCGTGGCCGGACTTTTTCTTTGTATCCCCTGCCGCGGATAGGGGGCGTTCCTCGTCCGCCGACAATTTGGCTTGCCCTGTGTTTGCTGAAGATGACAGGCTCGGCTCGCCGGTGTGCGCGGATTCCCTTTTGCGCCCTGCCGCTGAGGATTGCTCGCTTCGTTCCACAACGAGTCTCAGGCGTTCGATCAACCGCGCGGCAGGTTGCGGTTTCCAGTCATAACAGGTGAGCGACCACATAGCCACGCCGCGCAATCCCACGCGCCGGACCGCGCTTCCCAGTTGCGGGCCGCGATAACCGAAAGGCGGACGCAGGAGTATGGGCGCGGCATCGCGCTCGAAACCCAAGGCTCGGAGGATGCTCTCCTGGCAGGCTTGCAGTTCCTCGGCGATCCGCCACGCCGGCAGCCAGGTCAGGTTCGCATGGGTCTCCGTGTGATTACCGATGTCGTGTCCGCGATCGGCGGTCTCGCGTACCAGTTCCGGATAAGCCCGTGCGAAGCGGCCCACCAGGAAAAACGTTGCGGACGCCCGGTAGCGTTCCAGCAGCTTCAAGAGTTCCGGCGTACATGCTGGGTTTGGCCCGTCATCGAAGGTGAGCGCGATCAGGGAAGTATCTGGAGTGTGGTGCAAGGTGGCGCCAAAGAGTTGCGAAGTCGGAGAGACAGCAGCCCAGGCTGCGACTCCCGCGCAAGCTCCCACTGCGGAAAAAGTGAAAAGAGTGCCTGGGTTCACGCGCGCATTCTCGCATGGGGACTTCTCTCTCTCAAAACCAACCGGGCGCAAAAGCGCGTCAGCGTTCCGCAAAGTCAACCCGGACGCAAACCTCCGCCCCGCAACGTTGACTGCGGCAGCAACTACCGCGCGCGGGCGGGGTAACGTTTCGCGGTATTCTCGCGTCTAAAACTTTGCGAACCAGTGCATGGAAAAGCTGATTTTCCAGGCTTGGCGGCTGCGCTTTACGCGAAAAAGCGCCTTTTCCAGGGTTTGCCGCCATCGCTTGCCCGCCACGGAAAATCACGGCCCTGGCCTGTTATATAGGGGAGAGGGCGTCTAGAATACTCTAATCGCCGGGTCAGAAGGTCCGGAGTCTCTTGCCGAAACAAACTGCCATCCGAATGGGCCGAATCGGCCTCGCGCTTTTGCTGCTTTTTGCCCTGGGCCGGTTCTCCCTCAAGGCACAGGAACAACCTGCGGCGCCCGATTCGGGTGCAGCGACGCCTTCAGTAACAGCTACGGGCGTCGTGCGCACCTCAAGCGGCGTGCCCGTTCCGGGCGCAAATCTTCGTCTGGTGGAAACCACCAGCGGACATGCTTGGGTCAGTTGGACGGACGAAAACGGCCACTTCGATTTACCGGGGCTGCCTCCAGGGCACTACCGAATCGAAGTGAGCCAACTGGGTTTTGATAATGCCACGCAGGAGTTTGATCTCGCGAATGCTCCGGCCCCCATCAACGTGACGCTTAAGGTGGCGTCGCTCGAAAGCATCGAAGCTGCGGCGGCCGCCGCGCAAAATCGGAATCAGACCTCCGCGGCCGCGGGAGCATCGCCCAATGCTCCTGCAAACGCACCGGCTCGCCGCTGGCAGCGCCAACCCGCAATCTCCAGGACAAGAACCGGGACAACGACCGGAACAAGGATCCGGACAAGCCTCCGGCAGGGGCGGATTTCGCCGCAGGCAATTCCCTGGCGGAGCTTCCGGTGGCGAAGGCGCACCCGGCGCCGGCCAAAATGGCGCGACACCCCAGGGAGGGGCCTCTGCCGCAGGCGCTCCAGGCGGCCAAGGGCAAGGTTTTGCCGGACGACGTGGCGCTTTCCAGCAGGTGCCCCTCAACAATCAGGCGGGCGATCAGGGCCAAGGGGACGAGGCCGGGCAGCAGGCGGAAGGCGGAGCGCCCAACGATCAGGGCCCGCTCGGACAAGCTGCCGCGGCTGATGCAGTCCTTATGAACGGCACAGTTGGCCGCGGCGATCAGAATGCCGGCTTTGGCGGCCCGCAGGGGGGCGTCGTCTTGCAAGGGCCGGGTGATGCCGGCCAAACCGGCTTCGGCGGCAATGGCGGAGGCTTCAGAGGCGGCGCTCCGGCCGCTCAACCGGGTGGCGCAGGAGGACCGGGCTTGGCACCCGCCGGGGGCGGCCCCGGGGGCTTCGGCGGCGGGCCAGGCGCGTTCCGCGCTCCCGGCGGAGGCCGGCCCGGACCAGGAGGTCGGGGCGCGCCGCCGCAGGGCGTGACGGCGCTTTATGGAATGCAGCGCGTCATTCGGCAACGAATCAATCGAGTGCGGGCAAGCTTCTACGACGAATACAGCAATTCGGCGCTGAACGCCCGCCCCTTTTCGCTCACCCAGCCAAATGCGCCCAAGATTCCTACCTGGAACGAGCGAGTCGGCGGGAACCTCGGCGGCCCGCTGGTGATTCCACACATTTACGACGGGCATGACAAGACATTTTTCTTCGTCAACTTCGATGGCACCTGGGCGCGTAACGCCGTGGACCAATTTTCCACCGTGCCGACGGCGGCGGAACGGTCGGGCAATTTCTGCGACCAGAATCCGCAAGCTGCAGCTCAATGTTCCCAATCCTTCCAGCCTCACAGGTCCGCGAACTCCGGTAGGCTGCCAGCTTCCCTCTTCGTCGCTGAATTCCGCCGCAGTCGGACTGCTGCAATTTATTCCTCAGCCCAATCTTCCGGGCGTGATCGATAATTTCCATCTGCAAACGCAAGTGCCCACGCAGCAGGATCGCCTCAATGCGCGCGTCCTGCATTCGATTTCGCAGAAATTAAACGCGCGAGTGATCTATGCCTTCAGCCAGTCCACCAATCACGCTTTTCAGTCTTTTCCCGGTTTTGAAAGCGACGTAGCCACGCGCGGCCAGTCGGTCACCATCGGTCTAACGCAGAATTTGTCGCGTACCTGGATTAACGATTCGCAATTGATCTTCTCGCGCAACCGCGTGCAGACGCTCGACAACTTCGCATTTACCGATCCCGTGGCACAAGACCTTGGCATCAACGGCGTTTCCAACGCCCCCATCGACTTCGGCCCGCCACAGCTCAGCTTCAACAATTTTACGAAAGCCACCCCGGCGGTGCCCTCGTTGATCCGGAATCAGACCTATCGTTTGGTCGATGCCGTGACGTACATGCTTCCGAAGCACACCATAACCTTCGGGGCCGAGCTTCGCCGCATCGAAAACAACACCAATACCGACCAGACTCCGGAAGGCTTATTCACCTTCACCGGCCTGGTTAGCGGTTTTGACTTCGCCGATTTTCTGCTGGGCCTTCCCACCACCACCAACGAGCGCTTCGGAACTCCGAGCAGCTATTTTCGTAGTTGGGGCACCGCAGGCTATGTGAGTGACGATTGGCGCGCTCGTCCCGATTTCACGCTGCAGTTCGGCGTGCGCTACGAATTCTTCACCCCGCCCACCGAACTCTACGGCCACCTCTCCAATCTCGATTTCGATCCTGCAACCTCTCAGGTGGCCTTGGTGGCGCCGGTATGCCCGCTGGCGGCCTCCGCCGCGACGGGACTTAGCTGTCTCCCTGCGCAGGACGCGCCCTTCAGCGGCGCCCTTCCCGGTTCGCTCATCCGGCCGCGCTACAACAATTGGGCGCCGCGAGTGGGCATCGCCTGGAGACCTCCGATCAAAGCGCTCCAAGCCCATCACAGCATGGTGGTGCGCGCGGGCTTTGGCATGTTCTACAACGAATCCATTTACAGCCAGTTGCTCTCGGAATTGGCTAATCAACCTCCCTGGTCCACTTCTCAATTGCGCACCAGCAGTCTCGCCAGCGTCACCAACCTCACCACTTCGAGCGACGTGCTCACGTTAGAACAGGGTTTCCCGGAAACTGTAACGGCGCGAAACACCGTACAAAATACCTATGCGGTAAATCCGAACTACAAGACAGGGTACGCGCAGATCTGGAATCTGTCGGTGGAAACGAATATCGCCAATAACACCGCGCTGGTGCTGACCTACACGGGCACCAGGGGAAGCAATCTCGATCTATTGTATGCCCCGAATCGCGGCACGCCCGGAAGTCTCTCCGGCGCAGGTCCGGTGGCCAACGCGGGTGATTTCATCTATGACACCTCCGGCGCGAACTCCATCTACAACTCCCTGCAAGTGCGCCTGCAGAAGCGCCTGTCGCACGGAATCATGATCAACGGCACTTACACCTTCGCAAAATCGATTGACGATGCCAGTTCAATTGGCGGCGGCACGCCCATCGTTGTGCAGAATTCGAATAACCTGGCCGCCGAGTATGGCCTCTCTTCTTTCGACATCCGGCATCAGGCGCGGATCAATTATCTGTACGAACTTCCATTCGGACAGGGACACCGCTTTGCTCAAAAAGGGTTGACTGGTGCGCTTTTCGGCAACTGGCGCTTCAGCGGCAATATCGGCGCGCAGACCGGCACGCCGTATACGGCGGAAGTGATGGGCACCTCGGCCGCGAATACGGGCAGCGGCGGCGTATTCGCCACCCGCGCGGACGAGATTTGCAATCCGAACGTGGGCGCGAGCGGCGCTCCACTGGATTTCTTTAATACCGCCTGCTTCGTCGTGCCTCCTGCGGGACAGTTGGGCAATGCCGGGCGGAACACGATTACCGGTCCGGGCATGTTTATCTGGAACGCGCAGATCGCGAAAACTTTTTTGCTCGGCAAGGACCAGCAGCATCGCCTGGATTTTCGCTGGGAGATCACCAATCTGGCGAATACCCCGAACCTCACAGGGTTATCGACGCTCGTCGAACTCCGCCACGTTTGGCCAGGTCGTTGGCGCAGGGGCCATGCGCGCGATGAATGTGGTTACGCGGTTTACGTTCTGAGAATGGGCCATGAGATTTAACGATGAGATTTGAAATCCGCCGGCTGATTGCATTTCTTGCCGTAGCCGCGTTGCTGGCGCCGGCGGGATCGGCTCAGAATCCGCAACGCCCTCCCGCGCCGCCACCGCCCCCACAAGTGTCCGCCGGCCAGAAAGGCGCCATCAGGGCGGCCGTCAACCTCGTGGAAGTGGATGTAGCGGTCACCGATCGGAATGGCAATCTCCTGAAAAATTTGCGGCAGGATCAATTCAGCGTCGCGGAAGACGGAAAGGATCAAAAGGTCTCCACGTTCGACTATTACGACGTGGAAAAACTCGAAAAGGCCGGCGCGGCGGACACCGCGCCCATAACGATTCCCATCGGCTCGGTGGCGCCGGCGGAAGAAGTTCGCCAGCAGATACGCGATCGTCGCATGGTCGTCCTTTTCTTCGACCTGACTTCTTTGCAGCCCAACGACCTGACGCGCTCCACGCTCGCGGCCAAGCAATTTCTGACCAGGCAGATGACTCCCGCCGATCTTGTGGGCGTGGTTGCATACGGAAATCAGCTCCGCGTCATCGCGGATTTCACGAACGACCGCGACTTGCTCTATAGCGCGGTCGACGCGCTTCTTCCAGGCAAAGAGGCGCAGCTCGCGGCGCTGGCCGCCGCCACCTCTACCGGCATCGACGCCGCGGTTACCGAGGATACCAGTGCAGCTTTTACCGCCGACGATCAGGAGTTCAATGCCTTCAATACAGACAGTAAGCTGATTGCGCTCGAGTCGCTGGCGGATTTACTCAGAGATATTCCGGGTAAGAAGTCCGTAATACAGTTCACCAGCGGCGTCACGCAAACCGGCGAAGACAATCGCTCGCAGGTTCGCGCGACCACCGACGCCGCCAATCGCGCCAATACCTCCTTCTACACCGTCGATTCCCGCGGGCTGCTGGCGGAAATCCCCGGCGGCGACGCCAGCGCCGGAGCGGCGAGCGGAAACGCCATGTATACCGGCGCCGCCGTCTTCCAGCAAAGTCAATCGCGGCAGGATTCGCGCGAAACTCTCGCTACGCTTGCCGCCGATACCGGCGGGCGCAGCTTTTTCGATTTGGGGGACCTCGGCCAGGCCTTCCATTCCGTGCAGTCCGATACCTCCGGATATTATCTGCTGGGCTACTACAGCACCAATGCGCAGCACGACGGCCGCTGGCGGACCATCCGCGTGAAGGTGGCCGGCGTCCCTGGCGCGCGCATTCGCTATCGCGAGGGCTACTACGCGCCCAAGGATTTCGGCGTCTACACGACTGAAGATCGCGAGCGCCAGTTGGAAGACGCCATGCGCTCCAGTGCGCCGGTCGTGGAGCTGCCGATCGCCGTCGAGACGGCTTACTTCCGGCTCGACAATCGGCAAATCTACGTTCCCATTTCCGCGAAGCTCGCCTCCAGCGCGCTCCAATGGGCGCAAAAGAGCGGACGCCGCCAGGTGGAATTTGATTTCGCCGCGGAGATTCGAGACAGCCAATCCGGACGCGTCGCCGGAGCTTTGCGCGACACCATTACCGTGCGGCTCGATGCCGAGCGTTTCGAAGAGCTGCAGCAGAATGCCCTGGTCTACCAGGGCGGGATTATCTTACCCCCCGGTAATTACAAGCTGAAGTTTCTCGCGCGGGAAAACGAATCCGGACGCATCGGCACCTTCGAAGATGATCTGAAACTGCCCGCCGTGCAGCCGGACCGCATGCAGTTGAGTTCCGTGGTGCTTTCGAGCCAGCTGATTGAAGTGCAGAAGAACTCGGAAGTGCAGACCAAAGCCTTCGCGCCCGACGCCAAGCTCAAAGAGCTGCCGCTCGACGTCGCCGGAGAACGCATCATTCCCAGCGTGACGCGCGTCTTCACCAATCAGCAGATGCTCTATGTTTTCTTTCAGGCTTACGTGCCCGACAAAGGCGATCTCAATCAGTTGCGCGCGGGCCTGGAGTTTTTTCGCGACGGCGCGCGCATCAGCCAAACCCCCGTCGTAGCCGCGTCACAAGTCGACGATAAGACCCGCACAGCTTCTTTCCGCATCAGCCTTCCCCTGAATTCGATTGCAATCGGCCGCTACACGGTGCAAGCGGTGGTCGTGGAACCGGGCGCAGCACAGGCCGCCTTCGGGCGTAACTATTTCGCCCTGCGCGCCAGCGCGGCCGCGCCCAGATAGGTAGAAGCTAGGTAGAAACGAAGGTAGGCAAAAACGAAGATAGGCAAAAGCGACGGCGCAGATCGCTCCCCGAAAATAGACTCCTCGAGATTCTGGGCCTGTGGACTTCGCGTTCGCGGAGAAGGGCGGGGACGCAATCGCCGAGCGCGGCTGTCTCGGCTGTCAGTTATCCGGAACGGTAGCTTTAGGATCGGCTTCAACAACAACGTCCACGCTGGCATGCTCTTTCAGCTTTACCTTGTTGCCGTGCTCATCTTCCAAAGTGTTGTCGATGCGAATCTCTTTGTAGAGATGATCGGCGTCGCGGACTTCAATTTCCGCTTTCTCGGGCAAGCTCGGATGGATTGGCTTGATGATCTTGCGAACCCAGCCGGCCTTGATGGCCTTAGGTTTCTTTGTCACTGTGTGCTCCCCTAAATGCGAGCATGAACTATAACCGGCACGGGAAGCTTTTTCTGTAGACTTTATCCTGTACGGACCTTACACGGTTTCTCCTAGGGCAGAAGAATCTTCGGGAAGTGTTTGGACACCGATAATCCGATCGCGCCACGAGCCGCACGCCGCTTACAACACCTTGCAACACCGCGCTTTGGCGAAGGATGAAAAAGGGCAGCCTCACTCTGAGGCTGCCCTGATGAGACTGGGACCGGATCGGTTTAGCGGTTGGACGTATTCTTGTCCGGCGAGTAAGTCACGTCGACCGGCTGCTGCAGATTGAAATCGAGTTTGGTTTCCGAGGGGATGCTTACCTGCGTGTTCCCGGTGGTGGCCGCACCGGCGGTGCCTGCACCGCCGCCGGCCCCGGCGCCAATAGCCGCTCCCCTGCCGCCACCAAAGATCCCGCCCAGCGCGGCGCCCACAGCCGCGCCAACTCCGGCTCCCACAGCCGTGCGTTTGCCGCGCGACTTGCCAACGTCCTGATAATCGTCACTCGAAAGAGCATAAGACTTGCCCTGGAAATCGAGCCGGGCGAGCTGCAAAGTTAGCTCGCTGCGCCCCGTGAGGCGGCCCGCCGAATTCGAATTGGTGAGCTTGACGTACACGTCCGTACCCGTCGGCACGATCGTTTCACCGTTGACGACGATGGGAAACGCCAGCGAAGCGTGGAAGAGATCGCCAACGTGATTGGTGGCGGAATTCACGCTATCAATCATTTGAATATGCACCGGCGTGCCTGTGGGAATGCTGACTTGCCGAACCGGAGGAGGCGCAGGCGCAGTTGGAGCAACCGAGGCTGGTGGGGCGGCCGGAGTCTCAACCGGAGCGGGAGTGTCGCTCGCGGCGGGAATAGGCTGCGACTGTGCGTATTGTTGCGGGTCATCCTGCGGCTTCGCCTTCGCATCATTTGAATTGGCTGCTGAGGCTAGTGGACGAACCGGCAAGCGACTCGTGGTCTTGCCGCGGTTCGCGCACAGGTTTGGAAGCGGAGCCCGCATTTTGCACCGGCGCGGCATTCGCAGCTGCGCGGCGAGAGGCCCTTCCTTGCGGCTGAGGCAAAGACATCTGGTCCTCGACGTTCACCACACCTGGCGTCTCTTTTGCGATCTTGAAAGCTTCATAGCGAGTGTTCTCGTCGGGGACTTCGCCGGCGAGCGTGGCCGTGCCGTTCTTAACAACCACGTCGATATTGGCGGATTTTGTCTGGGAATCGGAAAACAAACCGGCTTTGATGCCGGTCATGATGGTCTCGTCGTTCCGAGCTTTCGAGCACCCGAAGATCAATCCCACGCCTAACGCCAATACTGCGATCGTGAGCTTGCGCATCTTTCCTCCCGCCCTTCGCCGCGCTCAGGGACCACATCGATTTCGCGGGTTTTGCGGCGCCTTATTTTAGCTGAAATCCCTGCAAATGAGACGCTATCCCGTTATACCCGCCAAGAGCTTCCCTCTCGATGCTCCTTTCGATGCGGAGGAGCGCACGAAAGGCTGTGCGGGGAAAGTGATGCTTAACACACGAAATGTGCGTTGGCGGGACTGCAGGTGGGAGGCGAAGCGGCCAGATCGGGCCATCCGGTCCTTCGCTCCGAATGGCCATCCTGTTCGGATGTTTGTTCCGCGCGGTATGAAATGACTTACGAAATCTTCGTGACTGCTTCACTCCATGCGCGCCGCGACGACCTCGCGGCCGCGCACTTGCACCTGAATGGCGATGGGAGGCCGAATCCCGCTGCCCCGGACGATATCCCCGCGAACCCAGGAGCCGTCCGGCAGCGTCGCCATCTTGAGAGGATCGTAGATGGTGCCCTCGCAGTCGCTGACGACCATGGGGTGCGTGGCCGGAAAGGCGAAGCGCTGCGACAATGCCGTCAAATCCGCCACGAATTGTAACTGGCACCGGGAAAACGGTGGATTAAGCGAAAATGCCCAGAAGGATTGGCCGGAGCCCGGCAGATGAACGACCATGGCCGCGACGCTATCGTGGCTCTGCGGATCGACGAAATTGAACTTCTTGGATGACCAGGGCCTCTCAAGTTCATCGACCGTGGCGATGACATTCGGATCGGTATCAGCGTGTGTCGCCGACGATGGATCGGGAATCGAGACTTCGGCCGGCGCGGCTGCTGCGGGCAGCGATTCTTGTTGATCCTTATGACGACGATACGACAGCCAATAAGCGAATCCCGCCACGCAAACACCGGCAGCCACAATCACCGCGATCAGCGGCTTCCATTGGACCTGGCCCCCGGCAGGTTTATCGTTCACTCCAGGGATGCGCGGCATGACCGGCGCGACTTTCTGCGGCGCCGCCGGACGCGAAGGCTGCTGCACGGTGGGAGGCCTCACTGTGATTGAAGCCCCCTGATGGATTCATGTAGATTCGCCAGGCAGAGCAATAATTCCAGCAAACGGGCGCGGTCCTCCGATGACTCTGGCCCTTCCCCTGAGAGCAGCGTCACAACGAGATCACCTTGCTGGCTGAACCAGCTGATCGTGCGGCTATCCGGCAGTTGGCCTTGCCCACACCGCTCCTGCACTGCCGAGATGCGCGTGAAGACCTCGTCCAGGTAATGCGCCAGGCATGTGCCTTGGCGGGCGAGCAAAGCCGGAATGGGCGCGGAACATGCGCCGACGCGGCACGTGCGGGTCTGAGTGATTACGACCACACTTCCCCCTTTCAAGGGAGACACCAGTCCTGTGGAGAAGCACGCCCGTAACCAGCTTCGATGCACTCTATCTCTATGAAAATAAACTTGATGCGATACGTTTCAGGATGGCATGGTACGCGTGGCTCACGGCATGGATAGAAACTATCCGTTACGGGAAGGTTGGGCCCAGTCACCTAACGGCCAGCCACCTAACGACAGGTCAGCGCGCCGCTGGGCTAGGCGGCTTTGCCGCAGCACTTCTTGTACTTCTTGCCGCTGCCGCAAGGGCAGGGATCGTTGCGGCCCACTTTGGCGCCCGTTCGCACCGGCTTAGGCGCTTCGGCCTGCGCGGCGCCGGCTTGATATTGCAGTTGTTGCTGCTGACGGCGCTGGCGGCGCTCGATTTCGCGCGCTTCATCTTCCGGCCGGGCGGGCTGAATCAGGAAGAGATAGCGAATGGTCTCGCTATCGATGCGGCCCATCATGTCTTCGAAAAGAGTGAAGGCCTCCTTCTTGAACTCGACCAGAGGATCCTTCTGCCCATAACCGCGCAACCCGATACCCTCTTTGAGGTGATCGAGGCTCAGGAGGTGGTCCTTCCATTGCGTGTCGACAATATCCAGAATAATGCGGCGCTCCAGCCACCGCATCATCGGAGGGCCGAATAGCGCCTCTTTTTCTTCATAGCGCTGTCGAACTTTTTCCACCAGCGCGTCGCTCAATTGATCGTGGTTAAAAGCGGTAGGTTCGAGACCAACGGCTTTGAGATCGATGCCGAATTGCCCCAGGACTTCGCCGGAGAATTGCGTGAGATTCCACTTCTGGGGATGCTCTTCGCGCGGGCAGAAAGTAACCACCAGTCCTCGAGCGAGATCTTCGGCTATGCCGAGCGCGTAATCTTTTTGATCTTTGCCTTCCAGCGCTGAACGACGGATGGAATAAATCGTCTCGCGCTGCTTGTTCATTACGTCGTCGTATTCGAGCAGATGCTTGCGGGCCTCGAAGTTCTGGGCTTCGACGGCCTTTTGCGCGCCCTCGATGCGTCGAGAGATGAGCTTCGATTCGATGGGTACGCCCTCGGTCATGCCCAGGCGAAACATCAGCGCTTTTACGCGTTCGCCGCCAAACACGCGCAGGAGATCGTCTTCCAGCGAAAGAAAGAAGCGCGAGGAGCCGGGATCGCCCTGCCGGCCGGCGCGGCCGCGCAGTTGGTTATCGATCCGGCGGGCTTCATGACGTTCGGTGCCGAGGATATGCACGCCGCCAAGGGCGATCACTTCCTCGCGCTCGGAGCGGCATTGTTCGACGAATTGGTTGTAGATCGGCTGCCACTGGTCCTGAGGAACCTGAAAGATTTTGCCCTCGATTTGGAAGAGAACCATATTTTGCGCAGCCGCATTGGCGCCCGCGCCGTCGCTGCCAATAACGGCTGAAGCGGGCGCGTACGGGATAGCCAGGCGGTTCTTCAGGCAATAGTCGCGGGTCATGGCTTCGGGATTGCCACCCAGAAGAATGTCGGTTCCGCGGCCCGCCATGTTGGTGGAGACCGTAACCGTGCCTTTGCGGCCGGCTTGGGCAATGATATGAGCTTCGCGTTCGTGCTGCTTGGCGTTGAGCACCTGATGCGGAATGCCGGCCTTCTTGAGCAGCTCGGAAAGATGCTCGGATTTCTCGATGGAGATCGTGCCGACGAGAACTGGCTGGCCGCTTTCGTGCAGTTGGCGGATGCCGTTGGCGTGCGTCCCGTCTTCCAGAATCATGCCGTTCACCACCGCTTCGTATTTTTCGCCGGTGGTGCGGTAGACCACATCGGAAAATTCGTGGCGGCGCAGCGGACGGTTGGTCGGTATGGCAACAACGTCGAGATTGTAAATTTTGGCGAACTCGGCGGCCTCCGTCTCGGCCGTGCCGGTCATCCCGGAAAGCTTCTGGTACATGCGAAAATAATTCTGGAACGTCACCGTAGCCAGAGTCTGATTTTCACGCTCGATCTTTACCGCTTCTTTGGCTTCCACGGCCTGATGTAAGCCATCGGACCACCGTCGGCCGGGCATTTCGCGGCCCGTAAACTCATCGACGATGACGACTTCGCCGTTCTTGACCACGTAATCCACGTCTCTCTTGTAGAGCGTGTGAGCGCGCAGGCCCTGATAGACGTGGTGGATCATCTCCATATGGCTGGGATCGTAAAGATTGCCGAGGCCCAGCAGGCGCTCCACTTTGGAGACGCCATCTTCAGTAAGCGTCGCGGTGCGGTGCTTCTCGTCGAGCGTGTAATCGATTTCCTGGATGAGCTTGGGAATGATCTTATCGATGCGGTAGTACTTGTCGGTGGACTCTTCCGCGGGGCCGGAAATGATCAGCGGCGTGCGGGCTTCGTCGATCAGGATGGAGTCCACTTCGTCGACGATCGCGAAATGGTGCCCGCGCTGCACGCAATCGCCGAGATCGTACTTCATATTGTCGCGCAGATAATCGAAGCCGAATTCGTTGTTTGTCCCGTAGGTGATATCGGCGCCATAAGCGGCGCGGCGCTGGGCATCGTCGAGATCGTGGACGATCACGCCCACGGTGAGGCCGAGCGCGCGATAAAGGGGCCCCATCCACTCGGCGTCGCGGCGCGCCAGGTAATCGTTGACGGTGACGATGTGGACGCCGCGGCCGGTAAGCGAATTCAGATAAGCGGGAAGCGTGGCGACGAGCGTCTTCCCTTCGCCCGTCTTCATCTCGGCGATCTTGCCGTCGTGCAGCACCAGGCCGCCGATCAATTGCACGTCGAAATGGCGCATGGCCAGCGTGCGGCGCCCTGCTTCGCGGGTCAGGGCAAATGCCGAAGGGATGGCTGGCTCGAGCGCCTCGGCCAGGCGCTGCTTGTAGTCCGACGCGGAGGGATCGGCGTTGGCCAGCCGCTCGGTTACTTGGGCCTTGAGCTGGGCGGACTTTTCTGTGATTTCGGCGTCGGTCAGGCGTTCGTATTCGCCCGCAAGTGCGTTGATTGCGACAACGTTAGGGGCCAGGCGCTTGATGTCGCGCTCATGTTTGGTACCGATAAACCGGGAAACAACCCGGTCTACCATGTCTTCGATTCGCATGCTGTTTCTGTTGGATGCTCCGATAGGGGGCGGCGCTTCAGCGGGCGCCGGCTCTAGATGCGCGCAGCCACCGTGAAGAATTGATTATAGCTGCCGGTTTTGCCGGCTGCAAAGAGACGTACGATACGGTTGTCCAGTTCCAGAACGGCGCTGGAACGCTCGCGGCTTTGACTCCTCTCGCTCCCGCAATCTGGCAACCCGGATGGCTGTTGCTTGCTCTCGTATGAGCCACAGCCTATGATGGGTTGGTATGCCTCCAAAACCCCTCGGACAGCCCGACAAGATGCCCATTCCCGGCGTGAAAACGCTGATCGCAGTCGCCAGCGGCAAAGGCGGCGTGGGCAAGACCACGGTTGCCGTGAACCTGGCTATCGCGCTCGCGCGCATGGGCGCGGCTGTCGGATTGATGGACGCCGACGTTTACGGGCCCAACGTGCCCCTGATGCTGGGCACCGAGGAACAGCCGCGCGCCCTCAGCGAACGTCAAATCCTGCCGGTGGAGGCTTATGGGCTGAAGATGATCTCCATGGGCCTGCTCGCGCCCGCCGACAAGCCGATGATCTGGCGCGGGCCCATGCTGCATAGCGTGGTGCAGCAGTTTTTGCGCAGCGTGCAGTGGGGCGAACTGGACCACCTCATCGTGGACCTGCCGCCCGGTACTGGAGACGTGCAGCTCAGCTTGATTCAAAACGTGCCGTTGACTGGCGCGGTGGTGGTGACCACGCCTTCGGCGGTGGCGCTGGCGGATGTGCGCAAGGCCATCGAGATGTTCCGCCAGGTGAATGTGGAAGTCCTCGGCATCGTGGAGAACATGAGCTACCTTGCCTGCCCGCATTGCCATAAGCAAGTGGACGTATTCGGGCACGGTGAGGGGCGGCGCATCGCGGAAGCTTATAGCGTGCCGCTGTTGGGCGAAATCGAGATCGATCCCCGCATCCGCTCCGGCGGCGATGAGGGCAAGCCCGTGGCCTCGATGGGCGAAGATGCGCCGCAGGCACGCAGCTTGTATTCCATGGCGCGCGCGGTAGCAGCGCGCGTCGCGGAAGTGAGCGCGGCAGGCACGGGCCCTCGCGTGGAAATCATGTAGGCCCTCGTCGAAATTACTCACCATCTGCCGATTCGTCGCTTGCGGCTCGCTGAGAATGACCCTCCCTTGCCCTTTAGAGTCTATGTGGAACCCACGCTTTTAGGGGGTCGCCGCTTGGTAGCGGCGACTCTGATAGTTTTAGAATGAGAACGGCTTTAGCCGCTGAAGTCTCTATTCGGAAGTTGCCTCACAGGCTCTTTTGGGTGGTCCGCGGGTTTCTTGTCAGCCAATTCGGCGTGTGCTAGGTTGGCGTGTTTATGTCGTCGCGCTTGAATGCACATAATCGGTGAGGTGAAGGAGTGATCCGCAGCTATCACGGCCGCTGGCCGCAAATCGCCGCCTCCGCTTACATCGATCCTGCGGCTACCATTATCGGCGACGTGACGATTGGCGAGCACGCCAGCGTCTGGCCCGGCGTGGTGATTCGTGGCGACGTGCACTGGATTCGCATCGGCGCCCGCAGCAATATTCAGGATGGTTCGATTCTGCACGTAATGAAAGATCAATATCCCCTCATCATCGACGAAAACGTAACCGTGGGACACGGCGTCATTCTCCACGGCTGCACGATCGAATCGCGCGTGCTGGTGGGCATGGGCTCGATTCTGCTCAATAACGTCCGCGTGGGCACCGGGTCGATCATCGCCGCGGGCACGCTGCTGGCCGAGGGAACCAAAGTCGCCGCCGGGCAGCCTTTTCATGGGACATCCGGGGAAACTGAAGCGCGCACTCACGCCCGAGGAACTCGAAGGCATCGACGCCTACGCCGCCCGTTACGTCGAATACGCGCAGACTTACCGCGACGAAGCCTCCGCTGCGCAAAAGGTTGACGCCGGCCAAGTCCCCGACCGAGCCGCCAAAGATCGGGCCGCCAAATCGTGAAATTCCAGGCCATCAAGGGTGTCCGGGACATCCTCCCGCCGGAGTCTGCGCTGTGGAATCGCGTCGAGCAGGCCGCGCGCGAAGTCTTCCGCACCTACGGTTACGGCGAAATCCGCCTGCCGATTTTCGAGCCCACCGAGCTTTTCGCGCGCTCCGTCGGCCTCGACACCGATATCGTCTCCAAAGAGATGTATTCGTTTGAAGATCGAGACGATTCCTCAATCAGCTTGCGCCCTGAGGCGACGGCATCTGTAGTGCGCGCCTATATCGAGCACGGCATGCACACGCGGCCCGGAAACGTAAAGCTTTACTACATCGGGCCGATGTTCCGGCGCGAACGGCCGCAGAAGGGGCGCTACCGCCAGTTCTATCAAATCGGCGCGGAACTGCTGGGGCCTTCGGATTATCCGGCGCTCGACGCCGAAGTGATCGAGATGTTGCTGGCATTTTTTGCTCGCGTGAATCTGCAAGGCGCGAAGCTGTATATCAATTCCATCGGCGACAAGAATTGCCGGCCCGCATACGTGGAGCGCCTCCGCGGCGAATTACAAAAAGTGCGCGACAAACTCGGCGCCGATAGCCAGCGGCGCATCGAGACCAATCCGCTGCGCGTGCTGGATTCGAAGCTGCCCGAAGAGCAACCCATCATCGATACGCTGCCGCACATTGCGGACCATCTTTGCGATGCCTGCCGCGAACATTACGCGGAACTGAAGCGGCAGCTCGCGCTGCGAAAAATCGAATACGAAGAGAATTGGCGCCTGGTGCGCGGTCTCGACTACTACATGCGCACGACCTTCGAAATCACCGCCCCAGGCCTGGGTTCGCAGAACGCAGTATGCGGCGGCGGGCGCTATGACGGGCTGGTGGAACTGCTGGGCGGGCCGGCGGCAACCAAAGGTATCGGATTCGCTATCGGCACCGATCGCCTGATGCTTTCTCTGCAAGAGGCGGGGACGGCGGAAGCCTGCGGCCTGCAAGTGTTTCTGGCTTGGTTTGGCGCGGCCACGTATCCTGCGGCGGTGGCGCTCGCGCGCAAGCTGCGCGAGCATAATCTTTCGGTGGAGTTGCCGGCGCAGGAGATGAAGTTTGGAAAATCGCTGAGCCTGGCGGACCGGCTGGGCGCGCGATTCGCGGTGATTGTGGGCGAAGATGAACTGGCCGCCGGGCAATTCACGGTCAAGCGGCTCGCGGACGGCGATCAACGAAAGCTTGCGGAGGCGGATTTGCTCGATTACCTCACGAAATCGAGGACGGCGTAATGGCCACGCTCGATCTGCTCGGCGATTGGAAGCGCACGCAATATGCGGGCGATTTGCGCGCGGCCGACGCCGATAAAGACGTCGTGCTGATGGGCTGGGTGCACCGGCGGCGCGACCTGGGCAACATCATTTTCATCGATCTGCGCGACC
The DNA here is from genome assembly GCA_963761945.1 of uncultured Acidobacteriota bacterium. Taxonomy (GTDB): domain Bacteria; phylum Acidobacteriota; class Terriglobia; order Acidiferrales; family UBA7541; genus Palsa-189. The sequence continues at coordinate 35,960 of CAVXIM010000009.1, forward strand.
GCGGCGGCATCGCGCAGATTGTGTTCAATAAGGAGCTCGCGCCGGCGGCCCATGCGCGCGCCGAAGAGCTGCGCTCCGAGTACGTGATGGCCGTCCGCGGGCGCGTGGCGCGCCGCCAGAAGCCCAATCCGGAGCTCGCGAGCGGCGAGGTCGAGGTCTTTGCTTCCGAGCTGCGCATTCTGAACATGGCCAAGACGCCGCCATTCGTCGTGGAAGACGAGGTGAGCGCGACCGAGGAAACGCGCCTGCATTACCGTTATCTCGACCTGCGGCGCTCGCGTCCGCAGCGCAATATCGCGCTGCGCCACAAGATCTTCCTGGAGATTCGCCGCACGCTCGACGCGCTCGGATTTTACGAAATCGAGACGCCCATGCTGACGCGCTCCACTCCCGAGGGCGCGCGCGATTACCTCGTGCCCAGCCGCATTCACCACGGGCAGTTCTACGCGTTGCCGCAATCGCCGCAGATGTTCAAACAACTCCTCATGATCGGCGGGCTGGACCGCTATTTTCAGCTGGTGCGCTGCTTTCGCGACGAAGACCTGCGCGCCGACCGCCAGCCGGAATTCACGCAGCTCGATCTGGAGATGTCCTTCCCCACGCAAGAGACCATCTTCGGCGTCATCGAACAGGTGATGGTGCGGGCCTGCGCCGCGGCGGGAATCGAAGTCCAAGCTCCATTTCGGCACATGGAGTACCGCGAAGCCATCCGGCGCTACGGAATCGATAAGCCCGACCTGCGCTTCGCCATGGAACTCCAGGACGTCACCGAGCATTTCGCGGCGGCGCGAGAGAAGCTGCATTTGGAAGGCAACGTGCACGCACTGGTGGCGCCCGGCGCGGCTTCCTTTTCCCGCAAACAGCTCGACGAATTGGGCGAGCAGGCCAAAGGGCTGGGCGCGCGAGGCCTGTACACCATCAAAGTGACTACCGAAGGCGCGAGTTCGCCGCTGGATAAGACGCTTGGCGCACCCGCGGTACAAAACATTGTCGCGGCCACGGGCGCCAAAGCCGGAGACCTGATCGTGGCCCTCTCCGCCGCGCAGCAGATTCCCGGAACCGACGCTGCGGCTCTGATCGCCGGGCAATTGCGGCTGGCGCTCGCCGAACGGCTCAACCTGGTGCCCAAAAATCGCTGGGAATTTTTGTGGCTCACGGGCTTTCCGCTTTTTGAATGGAGCCTCAGCGAAAAGCGCTGGGCGGCGGCGCAGCATCCCTTCACCGGAATCCGCGAAGAAGACGTTCACAAGCTCGAATCCGCGCCGCAGGAAGTGCGCTCGAAGGGCTACGATCTGGTGCTGAACGGCTCGGAGTTGGGATCGGGCAGCATCCGGATTCACAGCCAGGAGTTGCAGGCGCGCGTGTTTGCGCTTCTCGGATTAAACGAGGAGCAGCGGCGGCAGCGCTTCGGATTTTTCCTGGATGCGCTCACTTATGGCACTCCGCCGCACGGCGGAATTGCGCTGGGACTCGACCGCGTGGTGACGCTGCTCGCGGGCGAGAAGTCGATCCGCGAAGTGATTGCCTTCCCCAAGACGACGGCCGCGCAGGATCTGATGGCCGATGCGCCGTCGGAAGTCGAACCCGAGCAGTTGGAAGACCTGGGAATTGCCATTCGGCCAAGCGGGCACGGTGCTGCGTCTGGCGGAGGCGGCTCGAAGGGCTAAAGCCGCAAAAGACGGCAGTGGGTCAGCTGCTAAAAGAACCATGAGCAAGATACGCATATTGCCGGAAGCGATCGCCAATCGCATTGCCGCGGGCGAAGTGGTCGAGCGGCCCGGCGTCGGTGGTCAAGGAACTGCTCGAGAACGCCCTGGATGCTGGCGCGCGCTCCGTGCGCATCGAAGTCGAATCCGGCGGCAAGCGCATGATCCGCGTCGTGGACGACGGCTGCGGCATGAACCACGACGACGCGCTGCTGGCCTTCGAGCGCCACGCCACTTCGAAGCTGCGCACCTCCGACGATTTGCTCTCCATCGCCACGCTCGGGCTTTCGCGGCGAGGCTCTGCCCTCGATCGCCTCGGTTTCGCGATTGCTGCTGGAAACCTCCATCGGCGGCGACGAGCAGGGCACGCGCGTGGAGTTTGCCGGAGGCAAACTGGTCGGCGTGAAGCCGGCGGGACTGCCGGCGGGCACTTCGGTAAGCGTGGCCGATCTCTTTTACTGCATTCCCGCGCGCAGGAAATTCCTCAAGTCAGACACCACGGAGCTGGGGCACGTGGCTTCGCTCGTCACCCACTACGCCCTGGCGAATCCCGACAGGCAATTCGCGCTGAAGACGCCTACGCAGGAAATCGTAAACGTTCCGCCCGTGGCCACGCTGGCCGAGCGCGTTTATCAGCTTTTTGGGCGGCAGGCGCTCGAAGAGATGATCGAGATCGCTCCGGTCTCTGCTCCCATTCGCGCCGCCATTACGGAACCGGACATGGACGAAGCAGGGCGCGGCGGCGAGCTTACCGTGCGAGGATTCGTTTCGCGCCCCGAAGTGCAGCGGGCCAACCGCAACGGCATCTACATTTTCGTGAACCGCAGGCTGGTGCGCGACCGCCTGCTGCTGCACGCCATCCACGAAGCCTATCGAAATATTCTGCCGCCGGACGTCTTTCCCATGGCCCTGCTTTTCGTCGATCTGCCATGCGAGGAAGTGGACGTCAACGTCCATCCCGCCAAGATCGAGGTGCGCTTCCGGCATTCGCAATGCGTGCATGACTTCGCGCGGGATTCGATCCGCCAGGCGCTCTCGCGCCTGCGGCCGATCGCGAGCTTTGCCGTGCCCAGCCGGCCGGCGTCTTCGGCCGGCAGCCAGCCCGGCGCCGCTGCCGCAACGGCTCCCGCGCCGATGGCCCCGCCGCGTGCGGTATTGCCTCTCTCCGATGCCTATTCCGGCGTCACCGGCGAAGCGTTTGCCTTGACGAGGCTCCCCTGCAGCCGGAAACGCAGCGCTTCGCATTCGAAGCCGGGCCGTCGGTATCAGCCGAAGCCGAAGCCGCCGCCAGCGACAGCCAGCCAATCGAGACGCGCTTCGAAGAGCCTGCGCACGCAGCGGCACGGTCGATGGAAGCTCCGGCAAGCGCGGTTTGCCTCGGGGAGCTGAAGCCGCTGGGTCAGGTGAACGCCAGCTTCATCATCGCCGTGAATTCCGAGGGCTTGTGGATCATCGATCAGCACGTGGCGCATGAACGCGTGCTCTTCGAGCAGCACTTGCGTTCGCGGCGCGAAGGCGCGCTCACCGGACAGCGGCTTCTCGTTCCGATCGTTGTGGACCTGACGCCGCGGCAGTGCGCCATTCTCGAGCAGATCAGCGAGGAGCTCTCCGCCAACGGATTTGACGTGACGCCGATGGGGCCCCAGAGCGTGGCCATTCAGGCCACGCCCGCGGGTGTGCCAAATTCCGATGCCGAGCGCCTGCTCGCGGAAATCCTGGACGGCATCGAGCGCGAGCACCAGGCCATTTCGATCGATTCGTTGCAGTCGAAGATTGCCGCGTCCACGGCTTGCCATGCTGCCATCAAGATCAATATGCCGCTCGATCAAACCAAGATGGAGTGGTTGCTCGGCGAGCTCGCCAAGACCGAATCGCCCATGAGCTGCCCTCATGGGCGCCCGGTGATCCTTCGCTACTCGCTGCGCGAAATCGAACGCGCCTTCAAGCGCGTTTGAGGGCAATCGTTTGAGGGCAAAAAAGTGATGGCCATGACCAGGTTGATCATCACCATTGACGGTCCGGTCGGATCGGGCAAAAGCACCGTCGCGCGCCGTGTGGCCAATCTCCTCGGTTACGTCTATCTGGATAGCGGCGCGATGTATCGCGCCGTGGCCTGGAAGGCCCTCCGCGACCATGTGCCGATCGATTCCCTACCCGATTCCCCACTCGATTCAGAAGACAGGCTGGCCGAGCTGGCTCGCCGCACGCGCATCGACCTTGTGAGCAGCGATGGCGGCTTTCGCGTGCTGGTGGACGGCACGGACGTAACCAACCAGATTCGGTCGGCCCAGGTCGCACAGGCGGCCTCCAAAGTCGCCGTGATCGCCGGCGTCAGAACCGTCCTGGTGGCTGAACAGCGGCGCGCCGCGCGAAGCGGCGGCGTGGTGATGGAGGGGCGCGATATCGGCACCGTGGTATTGCCCGATGCCGATTTGAAGATTTTCCTCGATGCTTCCGTGGAGGTCCGCGCGGAGCGCCGGCGGCTGGAACATGCGCAAAAAGGAGAATTCATCGAATTCTCCGAAGTGCTGGAAGAAGTTCGCCAGCGCGACCAGCGTGACCGCGAGCGGGCCGTTTCGCCGCTCCGGCGCGCGGACGATGCCGTCCTCGTGGACAATACGGCCTTGAGCGCCGAAGAAACAGCCCGGTTGATCGTTTTTCTCGCGCGGGAACGGGAAACGGCGGCGAAGGCGGAAGCCCGGCAGGCCTAGCTGGGATTGGACATCGAAGCCAGAAATTCGGCGTTCGACTTTGACTTCGAGAGCCTGCCCAGCAGCAGTTCCATGGCCTCGACCGGCGATAGCGGGTTGAGGACTTTTCGCAGCACCCACACGCGGTTCAACTCATCCGCCGGAAGCAGCAACTCCTCTTTGCGCGTGCCCGAGCGATTGATATCGATCGCCGGGAAAATTCGCTTATCCACCAGGCGGCGATCGAGATTGATTTCCATGTTGCCGGTGCCCTTGAACTCCTCGAAGATCACGTCGTCCATGCGGCTTCCCGTATCGATCAAGGCCGTAGCCATGATGGTGAGCGATCCGCCCTCCTCGACATTGCGCGCGGCGGCGAAAAAGCGCCGGGGACGCTGCAGGGCGTTGGCGTCGATACCGCCGGAAAGCACTTTGCCCGACGGCGGCGTTACCGCGTTGTAGGCGCGCGCCAATCGCGTAACCGAATCGAGCAGAATCACCACGTCGCGCTTGTGTTCCACCAGGCGCTTGGCTTTTTCCAGGACCATTTCCGCCACTTGAATGTGGCGCTGCGGCGGCTCGTCAAAGGTGGAGCTGATCACTTCGCCCTTTACGGTTCGTTGCATGTCCGTGACTTCTTCAGGGCGCTCATCGATCAGCAGCACGATCAAGGCGACTTCGGGATGATTGGCCGTGACGGAATTGGCCACCGACTGCAGCATCATGGTTTTGCCGGTGCGCGGCGGGGCCACGATCAAGCCGCGCTGCCCCTTGCCGACCGGGCAAAGCAGGTCCAGAACGCGGCCGGTGAGATTTTCCTTGGTGGTCTCCATTTTCAGCCGGCCCTGCGGGTACAGCGGCGTGAGATTGTCGAAAAAGATCTTGTTCCGCGCGACCTCGGGGTCCTCGAAATTCACGGCTTCCACTTTGATCAGCGCGAAATAGCGTTCGCCGTCCTTGGGTGGCCGCACTTGGCCCGAGACGGTATCGCCGGTGCGCAGATCAAATTTGCGAATCTGCGAAGGCGAAACGTAGATATCGTCGGGGCCGGGCAGGTAGTTGTATTCCGGCGCGCGCAGGAAGCCGAAGCCGTCCGGCAGGCATTCCAAAACGCCTTCGCTGAAGATCAGCCCGTTTTTCTCGGTTTGCGCGCGCAGGATCTGGAAAATCAACTCCTGTTTGCGCATTCCGCTGGCGCCCGGGATCGCCAGATCCTTGGCGATTTTGGCCAGGTCGGTGATGTTTTTTTCTTTCAGTTCTGCAAGGCTAATACTCATGGTGATCATTCCTTGACCTTAATGGAGCCGGATTTCTGCGGCCCCGCATTGTCGGGAAATTTGCAGCGGGCGGCGGCATACACAGATGTGCCGTCGTCATACGGCGGAACCCACACTCAAATCACGGAACAATGTTTTTTTCTTCTAGATGTCGAACAGGAACCAAACAGGGGCGGGTCACTCCCGGGCGGATTCAGTTGTCACCCCTCGTCAGGCCAAACGCCCGAGGGTCTCCCTCAGTTGGTTAATTCCTGATCTTGCTCTGCTTCCGCATCGAACTTGGTCGGCACTTCCGGGACTGCCGGATGTGCCAACGGCTGAAGCGGCCGTTCCAATGCCAGACCTAAAACCTCATCCATCGTTTCCACAAACTGAATCACCAAAGTCGACTGGATATCGGGCGGAATATCCGCCAGATCCTTTTCGTTATCCTTGGGCAGGAGGACGGTGCGGATTCCCAGGCGGTGCGCCGCCAGCACTTTCTCTTTGACGCCGCCGATGGGCAAAACTTTGCCCCGCAGAGTGATTTCCCCGGTCATGGCCACATCGCAGCGAACCGGAATATGCGTGAGCGCGCTGACAATGGCGGTACAAATCGTGATGCCGGCCGAAGGACCGTCTTTCGGAATGGCGCCCTCGGGAACGTGCACGTGGATGTCCACGTGCCGATAGAAGTCATGCGGTAAGCCGAAGGCCCCGGTCCGCGAACGCACATAACTCATGGCCGCCTGCGCGGATTCCTGCATGACGTCGCCCAGTTTACCGGTGAGCGTGAGCCGTCCCTTGCCGTGCATCAATCCCGCTTCGGTGGTCAGCACCTGCCCGCCCATTTCCGTCCAGGCCAAACCGGTAGTCAGGCCGACTTCGTTTCTCTTCTCCGCCCAAAGCTCGCGGAACTTGATGACGCCGAGGAATTCGTTGACGTTTGCCGGCGTGACTTCGACCTTGATCTGCCGGCCTTCCTTGACCACACGCCTGGAAGTCTTGCGGCCGACATTGGCAATCTCCCGCTCCAGATTCCGCACGCCCGCTTCCTGCGTGTAATGCCGGATGATGTAGTTGAGCGCCTCGTCGGTGAATTGCAGGTTTTCATCGGTGAGACCGGTAGCCTCGCGCTGTTTTTTCAGCAGGAAGCGCTTGGCGATCTCCCGCTTTTCGATTTCCGTATAGCCCGGCAGGCGCAGGATTTCCATGCGGTCCTGCAACGGCTGCGGAATCGTATGCAGCACGTTGGCCGTGCAGATGAACATCACGTGCGAAAGATCGTACTCGACGTCGAGATAATGGTCGGTGAAAGCATGATTCAGCTCGGGGTCCAGCACTTCCATCAGTGCGGCCGATGGATCGCCCCGGAAATCCATGGACATTTTGTCCACTTCGTCGAGAACAAATACCGGATTCACGGTTCCGGCCTTCTTCATCATTTGAATGATTTGACCGGGAAGGGCGCCGATGTAGGTGCGGCGATGGCCGCGAATCTCCGCCTCATCTCGCACGCCGCCCAGGGAGACGCGCACGAACTTGCGCCCGGTGGCCCGCCCGATGGACATGGCCAGCGAAGTCTTGCCGACGCCGGGAGGTCCGACCAGACAGAGGATCGATCCGCGAGGATTCTTCACCAATTGGCGAACGGCCAGATATTCGAGAATGCGCTCTTTGACCTTATCCAGGCCGTAATGATCTTCCTCTAGAATCTTCTCCGCCACGCCAATGTCCCGAATTTCCTTCGATTTCTTCTTCCAGGGCACGGCCAGCAGCCAATCCAGATAACTGCGGCTGACGGTTGATTCGGCGGACATCGGCGGCATCATCTCCAGCCGCTTCAGCTCCTGCATGGCCTTTTCCTGAACGTCCTTGGGCATTCCCGCCGATTCGATCTTCTTCTTCAGCTCGTCGAGCTCGCTCTTTTCGCCGCGGCCGAGCTCTTTGTGTATGGCCTTGAGCTTTTCGTTCAGGTAGTACTCTTTTTGCGCGCGTTCCATCTGCCGTTTCACGCGCGTATTGATGTTGCGGTCCACGTTGAGTTTCTCGATCTCGCTTTCCAGGACCTCCGCCACGCGATTCAGGCGGTCCAGGACGTCGAAATTCTCCAGGAGTTCCTGCTTTTCCTCGACCGGAATCTGCAAATTGGCCGCGATCGTGTCCGAAAGCTTGGCGGGATCTTCCACACGCGCGGCGGCAATCATGGTGTCGTAGTTCAGGCTTTGCGAAAGCTTCACGTATTGCTCGAAAAGGCCGTTGACTTTGCGAACCGCCTGATCGACCTGAGGAGAAGGCTCGACGCGCACAGGAAGAAGTTTCAGGGTCGCGCGGTAGAAGCCCTCTTCGCTGGTGATCTGCACCACCTTGGCGCGCTCGACGCCTTCCACCAGTACCCGAATATTGCCGTCGGGCAGCTTCACGCTCTGCACGATATTGGCGAGCGTCCCGACGGTAAAAATCTCCTCGGGCTTGGGGTCGTCCACGGAGGCGTCGTGCTGCGTAGCCAGAAAAATCTTCTTCTCGCCCGCGAGCGCCTCTTCCAAGGCGCGCACGGAAGCTTCCCGGCCTACGATGAAGGGCTGCATCATCTGCGGAAAGATGACCATGTCCCTTACCGGCATCATTGGCACACGCTTCATTTCACTCTTCTCGCGGGTAAACATTGGATTTGGATTGTGGAAGGCCCCCGACCCTAATTATCTCGAATTATCCAGCTTTTTCCAGCAGGTTCCAGTTGATTTCGCGGCTGCGTACCATCTCGGCGGTAACGGCGAATTCGCGCACCTTGCGCTGCGCCGGCAGGTTGTACATGAGATCCAGCATCAAATCCTCGAGGATCATCCGCAATCCTCTGGCGCCCACCTTGCGTTGCAGCGCCAGGTCGGCCACGGTTTCCAGCGCGTCATCGGCAAAGCGCAGGCGCACGTTCTCGAATTCAAACAGGCGCTGATATTGGCGGATGAGCGCGTTCTTCGGCTCGGTCAGGATGCGCATCAGCGCGGCCTTGTCGAGGTCGCCCAGAACGCCGACCACCGGCAGCCTGCCCACAAATTCCGGGATGAGGCCGTAGCGGATCAAGTCCGTGGGCTGGGCCTGCTCGAGCATCTCCATGTTGCGCCGGTTGTTGCTCGCCGGTTGGGCGTCCGTATGGAAACCCAAAGACTTCTGGCCGACGCGCCGCTCCACGATCTTCTCCAGGCCCACAAAAGCCCCGCCGCAGATGAAAAGAATATTGGTGGTGTCGACGGGAGTGAATTCCTGGTGCGGATGCTTGCGGCCTCCCTGCGGTGGAACATTGGCGATGGTGCCTTCCAGGATCTTGAGCAACGCCTGCTGCACGCCTTCGCCGGAGACGTCGCGCGTGATCGACGGGTTTTCGTCTTTCTTCGAAATTTTGTCGATTTCGTCGATGTAGATGATTCCCTGCTGCGCCTTGGTCACGTCGCCGTCGGCGTTTTGCAGCAGCTTCAAAATAATATTTTCGACGTCCTCGCCCACGTACCCGGCTTCGGTAAGCGTGGTCGCGTCCACGATGGCGAAGGGCACATCCAGCATGCGCGAGAGTGTCTGCGCCAGCAGCGTCTTGCCTGTGCCCGTCGGGCCGATCAGAAGAATATTCGACTTCGTCAGTTCCACGTCGCCTGGCTGATGATTGAGGAAGATGCGCTTGTAATGATTGTAGACGGCCACCGCCAGCTTCTTCTTGGTCTTATCCTGCCCGATGACGTAACCATCGAGGAAGGACTTGATCTCCGGCGGGCGCGGCAGGCGCCGGTTGATTGGCCCGGCCTGTTCGCGCTTTTCCTCTTCCAAAATCTGCTGGCACACGCCCACGCATTCATTGCAGATGTAGGCGCGCGGATAGTCCGAAGGCGAACTGATGAGCTTCTCTACCTGCTCTTGCGTCTTATGGCAGAACGAACAACGCAGCGGTTCATCCGTGCTCAGTTTTCTCACGGCAGTCGGCCTCCGACGGCCGTCCCTGGTGGGACTGGACCCGTCACCATATTAAGTCTTTTTCCCTATCCGCGGCAGCGTCAATGCAATCTCGCTACTAACTGTTAGGTACGCGCTAGCGATGCTTGTGGATAATTTCATCCACCAGGCCGTACTCCTTGGCCTGCTGGGGCGACATGATGAAATCGCGCTCCACGTCTTTCTCGATTTTGTGCACCGGCTGGTTGCAATGATCGGCCAGCAGTTGGTTGATCACCGAACGCATGCGCAAAATCTCTTTCGCGTGAATATCGATGTCGGTAGCCTGCCCTGAGAGCCCGGACATCCACGGCTGGTGAATCAGAATGCGCGAGTTCGGAAGCGAAAACCTTTTCTTGGGCGCACCCGCGGCCATCAGCAGCGCGGCGATCGAGGCCGCCTGTCCCACGCAGGTCGTCACCACGTCCGGCCGGACGTATTGCATCGTATCGTAGATGGCCATCCCCGCCGTGATCGAGCCGCCCGGCGAATTGATATACAACTGGATATCGCGCTCCGGATCTTCGGCTTCCAGGAAGAGCAATTGCGCTGTCACCAGGTTGGCAACGTGATCGTCGATGGGCGTGCCGATAAATAAGATGTGGTCCTTGAGCAGCCGCGAATAAATGTCATACGCGCGCTCTCCCCGCGTGGTCTGCTCGACCACCATGGGGATGAGTGTCGTGGCGCGAGGACTCCAATCGTCTGCATGTTTCATCGAGTGTAGGGAGTTTGCAGGAAGAAACCGCTCAGGACCGCTCCGGCTCCCGAGTTTTCACTTCAGAATTCTTTTGGAGCCACTCAAGAGTCTTTTCGCTGCGGAGCTTCGACCTCATCCTATCCACCGCCCCCTGCTTTGTCAAGCTGGCGCGGATTGCCGGTGCGGATTCGCCACTACGCTCCGCGATTCGGGAAATTTCCTGATCGATATCTTCGTCGCTCGCTTCGATCTTTTCCGCCGAAGCGATGCGATCGAGCAGCAGTTCGGCTTTCACGTCCTCGATCGCGCGCGGATGCTGGCGTCGCCGCATGGCTACCCAGTCCACGTTTACGGCTCGCGGATCCACTCCCTGCGCCGCCAGGCTGCGCACCGCCCGCTCCAGCCGCACGTCCATTTGGTTTTCCACCAGCGCCTCGGGAACCGGAAAATCGTGACCCGCGACGATCTTTGCCAGCACCGCATCCCGAATGGCGGACGCGTGCCGCGCCTCCAGCTCTTTCTCCAGGCTTTCGCGAATCTTGCCTCGTAGCTCCTCGAGCGTCTTGGCGTCGCTCACGTCCTTGGCCAATTCGTCATTGAGTTCGGGCAGCTTCTTTTGCTTGACGGCTACGACTTCGGCGCTATAAACGAATTTCTTGCCCGCAAGTTTCCGGTCCGGATAATCCGCGGGATATTCCACTTCGAAGCGCCTCTGCTCCCCGGGCTTGGCCCCGACTAAATTCTGCGTGAAGGCTTCCAGCGTCTCCTCGGCGCCGAGATGGCAGAGGACGTTGTCGGCCTTGAGAGGTTCGCCGCCGCCCACCGGAGTGCCTACCAGCTTCAGTTGCGCGTAGTCGCCGCTTTCGAGCGCGCGATCCTCCACGGGAACAAACGTGGCCGCGCGTTCGCGCATGGCCTCGATGGTTTTGTCGATATCCGCATCGCTCACTTCAGCTTTCTCGACTTCCACTTGCAGGCCTTTGTATGTGCCCAGCTCAAACTCCGGCAGCACTTCAAAACTGGCCCGGAATTTCAGCGGCCGATCCTCCGCGTAATCCACGTGATCGATTTGCGGCTGCGTTATGGGAATCAGCTTTTGGTCCTTCACCGCCTTGTCGATCTGCTCGGGAACCAGCGATTGCAGCACTTCGCCTTTGATGTCATCGGCGAATCGGCGGCGAATCAGCGGAATCGGCGCTTTCCCAGGCCGAAATCCGGGAACGCGCGCCACGCGGGCAAACTCGCGCGCCACGCGCTCGATTGCCTTCTGCACGTCTGTCGCGGGAATTTCTAAATCGAGTTCACGCCGGCAAGTTGCCTCGGCCATGGTTCCTGTTCGTTTCCTGTATCGAACTGTATCTCAGCGCCCCAAGTTGCAGCGCTGAATAATTCTCCCGCCATCGGCGCCTTCCGGGCACACACCATACTCCGTGCTGGCTCTACTGCGCCACTGCATGGCCACTATCTGAGCCGGGAAAGAGCGACGCGCGGGGTGCGAAAACCGAGTATAGGGGAAGCCAGAAAGTGCGTCAACCTTGGCCCCAAACGCAATTCTTCAGTCGACGATGTTTGGTGCGGAAGGGGGGAGTTGAACCCCCACGGCCTTGCGGCCACAGGATCCTAAGTCCTGCGCGTCTGCCAATTCCGCCACTTCCGCACCGTGACGCCAGTCGATTTTATCGCAAGGCCTTACCGTGAGAGTACCGCCATTTCACCTCTAAGGTGGTTCGGTGCTCAGAACGATCGCTTGATCAGTCAGCGCACGAAAACGATTGCCATGTGGATTTGGCCACCGCGAAACATTTGTCCTCAATGGCCGTCTAAATAGCTGAAGACAGTGTACTGATGGCGCTGGGCCGCGATGCCTCTGATGTCGCGCTCACGACCTCATTTGGCACCGCGAACCTGCGCGAATTCAGCGTCATTACCGATGAGGTGCCGGAGCACGGAACGGCACACGCCTGAGCGACCCGCCCACCGCAGAGTCCGGCGATTCCAAAACCTCTCCGCGTACCCGCCCAAAACCCAAACCAAGGAAGCTATCGGCGCGTACGCCCGACTCGAAGCGCCCGCCCAAGCTTCAGCTACTTGCTACCTTTCGGATTCGGCGCCGGACCCGCCGGTAACGTTACGCCTTTAAAATAATTCTGTTCGTCTTCTATGCTGCAGTAGCTCTCCTCGAGTTCCCAGTTCGGCCTCAGTTTGTGAGTGCGTGGCTCGCCCACCCAGGGTTTGCTGTAAGCCTTCGGGTCCACCACGGTCATCTGCACGATCAACGTGTCGTGATCCGGCCGGGTGTACCGTTCCGTCAGGTGCAACTGGTCGCTATGTGGGTGACCGAAAGAATCCAGCCACGTTCGGTCATTGAAACCTACGGTTTCGACTACAAACGTAAAATCGTCTTCCCACTTGCCCACCGAATGCCCATACCACCACGGATCGGGATCATCCGGAAGTTTTCGCCCATCCATCCAGATTTCCCGCACCGTAGTGTGCGTCTCGAAAAACATCAGCATCCTGCCGGGGATATAGGCGATCTCCAGCGGCCGGGGCAAAAAGAAAATTCTGGGAATGCCCGGAGGGTCGCAGCGCAGGAACGGATCATTCGTCGCGGTCGAGGATTCTCGCGGCCCCGAGGATGGCTTGGCGGCGTCAAACATCTTCTTTCCCCAGGCCGTAAACGGAGGAGGCTCCTTACTCGGGAATGCCTGACCGAACCCGCCATTATCCCCTGTTGGGTACCAGATCCCCGAGAGGTCGCGGCGCGGAGCAGGAGCGCTTGCGCCAGGCTTCGTACCGGGCGACTGCCGGCCAGTCTGAGCTACGAGTGCCGGCGACAAAGCCGGTACGGCCGCCAGCACAAATGCGAAAACCACTGAGCGCATCCCGATTCCCCTTATACGACCGATCTCCACTGTCGGATACAACGCGAACCACGATCATGATTCGCGGCACCGGAACTGCTCAATGGACCCCTAGCTGGGCAGAATCGCTGTCTGCCAGAATTCCGACTTACAGGCCACCCGTCTTTAACTCCTCCCCATCGGCAAGAATGACTTTTTGAAGCCACGCCACCGGAGCGCCGCTCTTTGCCACGCGAGCCACAATGGTCACTCGATCTCCAGGCTTCAATGAATTCCTGGTCCACCCGGCGCGATGCAGCAGCGCGGGTTGTGAGGTCTCGCAACTCCAATGGGTCACTTGCCCCTTTTCATCCTTCACATCGAAATAGATTTGTGAGTGCGGATTAGTCCACACAAAGCTGATAATCGTTCCCTTCAAACTCACCAGCTTTTCCGTGTCGAAGGAAGCGTTCCCATGATGTGGGAATGCTGTGCCGCACGTTAGAAACAGTGCAAAAGCTAAAACCGTGAATCTAGCTCTCATGCGCCAACTCCTTCATACACCACGTTGCACGCCCCGGCCATGATCTGCTCAGCACAGCCCTCCGGCCCGGAATTTCCAGTTTGATACCCGGATGGGCACCTTATACACCCGAGGCCTTTTCATGTGAATCAAATTATCTTTTCACACTTCTGGATCCCAGCTCGCTTTCTCGCGCCACCGGCGTGAGAAGCCGGTGGACGAGTCACTTCCGCTAAGCCTTTCCTCTTGACAATCCAGAGTCTCACGTCCATCTTAAATGGCTTTGCGGGAGTGAATTTTTCTCTTCGTTTTTCTGCTGGCGAGGATCTTTTGCCGGAACCCATAAAGGTCCGTCTCTGTTTCCACGACCGTTGTTTCGATGGCGCCGCTTCCTCGGCTCTTTTCTCGCGCTTTTACCGCGAACGCATCAATCCGCAGGCCGTCTTCTGTTACACCGGCATGACGCACCGCGCCGTGCAGCCCTTTGAGGAAGGATTGTTTGATGGCGATGAAAATGTCATCGTCGATTTCAAATACTCGAGCTCACCGCGGGTCACCTGGTGGTTCGATCATCATCAGAGCGCTTTTTTGACGCCCGCCGATGCCAATCATTTCCGCGCAGACCGCTCCGGACACAAATTCTATGATCCCGATTACAAGTCCTGCACCAAACTGCTGGCGGACATCACCAGCAGCAAGTTCGGATTTAATATTCAGCCGCTCGCCGAATTGATTCACTGGGGCGACGTCATCGACGGAGCTCAGTTTCCCACTCCTGAATCCGCCGTCGCCTTAACCGAGCCGGCCACGCAAGTGGCGCTGGTGATCGAAGCGGCGCCGGAATCCGGGCTGGTGCCGCGTTTGATTCCCGAGCTTGCCGAACGTTCCCTCAGCGAGGTCGTGAAGCTTCCCATCGTTGCGCGGCATCTCGGGCCTTTGCTCGAACGGCACAAGCGTTCCATCGCAGTGTTGCGCGAACGCGCGGAAGCCCTCGATGGCGTCATATTTTTCGACGTCAGCGATCTTGATCTGGAAGGCTACAACAAGTTCATCCCCTATCTGCTCTTTCCCCACTCCCGATACTCGGTAGGCATCAGCGCGTCGGCCACACGCGCCAAGATTTCCATCGGTTCCAATCCCTGGAATCCGGGCTCGGCGGAAAAGAATCTCGCGTCGCTCGCGGAAAGGTTTGGCGGAGGCGGCCATCCCAGGGTTGCCGCGATATCCCTCAATCCCTCGGACCTGGCGCGTGCTCGTGAAGTGGCCCGCGAAATTGCCGCCGAGCTTCGAGCGTAAATTCGCCGTCTCCTGTTTCTCCCCCACCGAAGACTCTTGGCCCCGGACCCTCAGGCCCTCTCTACAGCAAATCCCCTAGCCAAAAATACGGGAAAAGAGCATATGCCCGCTTTGGGCCAGGCTGTTATTCTCGGCACTGCAAGTGGTCATCCTCGGAACTAAGCGGAGAGGAATTTATGATAATCAGAACCCATCCCAGCGAACGATGCAGACAGGTTGCCCAAAAATTTTCCAGCCCTGCAGGAGCGAATGGACGCAGTAAAGCGCAGCACCGTTGAAAAGCAGCAGGCTACCTCTCGTTCTCCTCTTGAGAATACGCCAGCGGTTGAGAAAGACGACACCTTCTTCCTGTTGTAATCGCCACCGGCACTCGTAATAGCGAATCGGCCAACTAGATACCCTGAGAACTAAGCATCAGCTCACGCTGAACTCACGCTGAATCTGTTCGCGCCTTGATTTTTTCGAGAAAGCTCCGCGCGGGCGGCCAAGACGGACCCAAGACGGACACAAAACGGACAAAGACCCGGAGTTGCGGTCTCACGTTACGTCGTCATAGGTCGCTTGAATCCGCGCGGAGCTTTTTCCCGCCGCTTTGCGACATTCATTGCTGGGCCGCTAGCACAATGGTAGAGCCGCTGACTCTTAACCGCTCGCAGGTCCCACGCTGACTGATTTTCAGGATGTTATGTGCGGAAGAGTTAGGCGCGGATGCGGTGGATTTCGAGGCGCTAGTGCAAAATAGTGCAAACTTTTCTGGCTTTGCCCTTATCTGGTAAGCTGATCTCCGGGGTGACTAACTCAACTGGTAGAGTAGCGGACTCTTAATCCGCAAGTTCAGGGTTCGAGCCCCTGGTCACCCACCACCCCGCTCGGCGCACGGGACGGGCTACGAAGCGATCTCCTGCCGCTGAAGCGGCCAAGTCCCGAAAAACGAGGATTTCCGGAAACTAGTCCTCCCTGCCTGCTAAATTCCGAAAAACAAACGCGCAAATTGGAGCGAACTCTAGTCGAGCGGTTCGACCTTGACAATCGATGCGCCGTGGTTGCTGCCGATCCAGAGCGTGCCGGGGTTCTTCGAATCGTCGACATAGACGCGGCGGATGTTGGTCGGGCGCGGCAGCATGTATTCCGTATACTGGCCGCTCTTGATATCAAGACGCGCCACACGGTCGGTCAGCATGGACCCGGTCCACGCCTCGCCGTTGCGGTCGAACACGGCGTCATAGGGCGCGCTCCACGGCGTTGGCACCTTCCACTCGGTCATGCGTTCGGTCTTGGGATCGAACATGCCGATCGCGTTGCCCTGATATTCGGCAAACCACAACCGGCCTTCGCGATCGACGCGGCCGCGCCGCGGGCGGGAGTCGGGCGTCGGAGTCTGGTAGACGGTCGCATTCTTCGTCTTGGCATCGATCTTGACGATATTACCGGCCGAAAAATCGAGCAGATAAGCGTTGTTCTGCGCGTCCGAGTGGATGCCGTAGGTCCCGATGCGCTTGCCGGTCTGCGGATCCTTGAAGTTGCCAAGATTCTCCATCTTGTTGGAGATCGAGATCGAGCCGGTAGATGTTGCCGACGTCAGAGTTCTTGATCCACACCTTATTGTCGGTAGGAGTGCCTTCGATGGCGAGATGGCCGAGCTGGCCGCCGTCGGTGTCCCATTCCTTGGGGGTGGTCCACATCTGGAACTTCTCGGTCTTCTTGTCGAACTTCGCGATGGCGCTCTGGTACATCACGCCGACCCAGGGATTGTCGTCCGTGTCGAATTCGAGATCGAGCGTGCCTTCCGGCCATCCCGGCTTAACGACCGGGATCGGATATTGCGTCACCTTGCCGGTCTTCGGATCCATCTTGCCGAGGAACATCTGACCGAAGTCGGAGTACCAGACGTTGCCCGCGCGATCGAGCACCACGTCGTGCGGCTGAATCAAGGGATTTGGCAAATCGTATTCGGTGATGATCACACGCGTGGACTTGCCCGTGAGCCGCGGCTGGGTCTTAAGAGGGAAAGCCCAAGTCGGCTGCTCGCTCAGGTTGACGCTGGCGAGCCATTCCGCGGTCTTCCTGCCGTTACCGCCGCGTTCCACATCGCGAGTTGCAGTGCCGGCGAGCCGCTGCGGCTTTAGGGGAGTGCTGCCGGGATAATAGAGGCTCATCCGCTGGAAAACTTCCATGAAGCCGTCGGCGTCATGCGTCGACTTCATGATGCGCTCGAGCGTGTGGCAGCCGGTACAATTGAGCAGGAAGCGTTTCTGCTCGTCCGTGCCCGGCATGCTGATCAACCATTCGGCATTGGTGAGATGGGCGGACAAGTTCTTCACTTTTTTGAGCTTGATCTCAGCCTTGGCTTCCTGGCCTGAGGCGACATCCGCGGTCGCTAGGCTCCGTCCAGCTCATAGCCGGCCGCGCGCGCTTTCAATGCGTAGTGTCCGGGTTCGAGTCTCGCGACCGGAAAAGCAAAGCGGCCCGCGGCGTTGGTAACAACGCTGATGCTGATTGTCGAGCCGTCCTTCTTCGCGCTGACCACCACACCTTCCATCGGACCTTCCTCAGCGGAGGTGACCTGCCCGCTCAACGCTGATGCCGTTTGAGCCTCTGCGCGAAGTCGCGCGGACGCGGTTTGAAGAAGGATGGCAGCAAGAGCGCCACCTGCGATAAGCAAGACTCGCTTGGTTTCCATCAGCATCTCCTCGCTTGGAATCGGTAATTTGGGACTTATTATCCTCCCGTTGCGGATCCTAACGGAAGACAATCAGCGGACAGCGGCGAATGACTCGCCGGGCGCATCACCAATCGCCGATGCCGGAGTCATGGATTATGATTCCCTCGCAGACAGCTCCGCCAGCAACTGCGCCACAGCCGGCGTAATCTCACCATCACCGGGGATGGCGACTGCCCACTCAAGGTTTTCCCGGAACTCTCGCGTGCTAATGCTCCATCGCTGAAGGGCGATCGGCGTCACCTGCCCAATTTGTATCAGGGACCAGTGCCGGGCAAGCGCCAATGCCGTATCTCGATCCGGAAGCGGACCGCGCACGATGAAGTGATTGTCCCCAACCACCAGAATCCCGACCATACCCTCTAAGGTCCCGCTTTGGGAGTCTATTCGCGGCCGGGCCCCGAGGGATACGAGTGTGCCTGGCGAGCTGCGACGAGAGCTAACTCTGCGCGGCCTTGGTCTGTCTGGCGGCAAGCTGAGCGCGGACTGCCTTCATTCGTTCGCGCACTGCCGCGGAGCGCTTCCGGCCATCCGGCGTTGCGTCAATCAGCTCTTCCAGGCTGGCGGCATAATGCGGTCCATAGCTGGCTCGAATCTCGCCGAGCAGCGGCTCCACTTTCGCGAAGACGCCGATGTGCTCGCCGTTACTTTTGTTGAAAAGCTCCAGGCTGATCGCGCCGTCGTTGACGAGCGCTGCGGCCATATCCCAATAAGATACGACCATGCGCAGATGACCGCTATGGTCGCCAAACATCGTCGCGTTGAAGTCCGCGAGCGATTGGGGATTAAACTCCGCAAAAAACCAGTCGCGCGCTTTGCGCATGGTGTCTTCGCGCCGCAGTTCGTACAGCTTAAGGATGAGACCGGCTTCTTCTTGTTTCGACATAGACTGAAAAGCTCCTTATTGGTGGTCCTCGAAAGTTTGTATCGGATTCAGCGCAACCGGACGCGAAAGATCAGACTGGCGCCGCGACAACTACTCCTTCTTCTTCCTCCGGCTCCGAGTCGCTCCTCGCGGACCCGCAATTGTACCATTGCCGGTATCTCCGGGCCTGCCGCGGCGGCGTGGCGCGCCCGCTGTATCTCTTAGCGCTGGTAGAGAACGGCAGTGTTGTACGCAACCATGAGCACGCCCAAAAGGATGACGAATGCGCCAAAGATTTCGCGAAGCTGGTGCGCGCTGAGCTTCTGCGCCAGCCGGACGCCAACGTAGGTTGCCAGCAGCGCGGGAGCGGCGAGCTCCAATAACAGGGTCCCGCCAACGTTCAACGCTTGGCGATGGCCCAGGAGCGCCACGGCGCTATTGGCGGTGATCACCAAAAGAGACGTTCCGGTGGCCGTTTTCATGGGCATGCCAAGACACAGCACCAGCGAGGGCACGATCATGAAGCCGCCGCCGATTCCGAGAAAGCCGGCGAGGAAACCCACGGCCGCACCCGATGCAACCATAGGCCAAATGCTCGGCTCTCCAGCCAAATCCTTCCGCTCCCCTCTTTTGATCAGCATGGCAGCCCCGCAAATACCCATGAGCACGCCAAAAAAAATGAGGAGAAGCCCGCCAGAGGCACGCCGGGAAAATTGAGCGCCCAGAAAATTCAGCGGTGCGCCAAACGCGACGAAGAGCAGGCCCTGCTTCCAGGCCAGCTGCGAATGTCTCTGATGCAAAAGGGCGCCCACCAGGGCCGTGCCGCCCACCAGGATAAGCGAAAGAACAATCGCCGAGTGCGCTTCCATACCCAGGACATAAACCAGGATAGGCACTGTCAGAATCGAGCCGCCTCCTCCCAGAAGACCCAGGACCAAACCCATCACTCCTATCAGAAAAACCCCAAGCCAGAGATGCAAATGCGTCCTTTCCCGCACGGCCACATCAGAAGGTCAAAGTCCCTGAGAGTGGCAAGAAGCAACATGTCGGCATCAGCGGTTCCCGGCTCACCTTCAAACGCGCTGGAATTCTATTCCAGATAATGAACTCTACTGGATTCCAATTCCGTTGACGATCCTTTCGGCTTCAACCTTCGTGAAGCGGCCGGTGACAACTGCTGAGTCACCGACGGGTGAACGGACCACGGGAGCCATAACCACCCGGCCATCAAGCAGGATTGCCATCGGCTTTCCGATGTGGCTCCCGGTTGCTTTGCGCATTTTCTCAGCCCCGGACTTGGTGAACTTCAGGTCTACGGCGTATTGCGAAGGGTTGTCACCTTGAACGACCCGAGCTGTTGCGATATCGCCATTGTCTACCACTACCTCACTGTGGAGGTAGACGGTCCGGCCAGAATTCGATACCTGCGCCTCGCGCAAGCCAGAACCCCGTTTTTCCTCGGCTAGCCGCACTTCGAAGCGAACAGCCCCTTTCACATCGGTAACAAACGGCAACCACAGCCGCGAGCTTAGAGATGAGATCACGATCAGCGCTAAGGCGACGATGGCGAAGACGGCAATTCGCGGACTCGATTGCGCTCCGACATACGCACGGGAAACGGAAGCTGCTGCAAGGACTGCTTGACGCCGGGATTCACGTTCGTCTGAGAACAGGGTTGGTTCGTGCTGAAGTGGGTCCGCTTCTTGCAAAAGTTCTTTAACAGTCTTCATTTGGTACCTCCGATATTGGTTTTCAGGGCTCCGGCGAGATCGCGCCTACCCATCGACAGATGCCAACGAACGGTGATTGCGCTGATGCCAAGGAGAGCCGCAATCGCGGGAATGGCTAACCCTTCTAGTTCATACATAACGACGATGGCCCGGCGACGGGGAGGTAAAGCGTCGAGCGCCTGCCATACGGCGCTCTTGGCGATCAGGGCCGCTTCAGGGTCTTGGCCGCCATTAGCCAAATCGCTGCCTCGGAACCTTGCTTTGTCGTGGCGATTGCGAGTAGATGTTTTCCTCCACTGATCGCGGCGGAGGTTGATGAGCACCCGGACTAGCCAGCCTCTTCATTCGGGGTGCCAACGGGTATGGACTTCGGGAATCGGGCCGCTTTTAGGAACGTTTCTTGCACGAGGTCGAGAGCATCATCGGTGTTGGGTGCAAGCGCCTCGCCAAGCGGTAGAGGCGGTCGTGGTGAGCATCGAACAACGATGCTAGTCGCTCGACAGGGTGGTCGGCCAAGACGCAGGCAGGGCAGAGGTCAGGTACTTACCGTTCATATATTGTTAAACGTTTGAGACCTGCATTATGTTGGTCGGAGTTGCCGCGAAACTTAGCCCGATTTGTTAATCAGACCCCTATGCAAACTTCATCAACCCACGTGCGGGCCGGGCAGGCGGCTCGCTGACCGCTATTCCACTTTCCTCATGAAAGGCTCCTTCGAGCAAATAAAGTTTTCCCAAGCTCTTCTGCTTTACCCACAGCATTTATACGTTAGAATCTGAGCGGCCCACCCCTGCCGAAACAAAGCAAACCATACTTGTGTTGAATACTCCCCGCAAGGCCATCGCCTAGTCCTCAGCCTCTTCGGGAAGTTGGGAGCAATCGTGTTGCAAACCATGAATCACGCGCACCTTCGTGAATGGGTGTTTCGTCTTCTATTTTTCACGCTGGTAATTTTCGGAGCAACCGGCGGCGCTGGGGCGGAAAATGGCGCCTTCGACCTGGCCGGGCCTCGGGTGGAAATGACGGTGAACCGGGCCGGAAAGACGCTTCCCATCGCGGAAGTGCCAAACTTGCAGCCGGGGGACCGGCTGTGGATTCATCCCGACCTGCCCGACAATCAATCGGTCCACTATCTGCTTGTGATCGCATTTCTGCGCGGCACCACCAACCCGCCGCCCGACGATTGGTTCACCCGAGCGGAAACCTGGAATAAGAATGTGCGAGACGAAGGCATCGTGGTGACCGTGCCGCACGATGCCCAGCAGGCTCTGCTTTTTCTGGCTCCCGTAACGGGCGGCGATTTCGACACATTGCGCGCCACCGTGCGAAGCAAGCCTGGCGTGTTCGTGCGCGCCTCGCAGGATTTGAACCAGGCCGGCCTCGACCGGACACGCTCAGACAAGTATTTGAGCGAGGTGAAGCAGACTTCGAATTTCGATCCCCAGGCGCTCCACGACCGCTCGGTACTGCTGGCTAAGACGCTGGGCATCAGACTTGAGGAGCAATGCTTTGACCGGCCTCCCGAGCAGCAGTCGGCATGTTTGACGCAGAACACAGACCAGTTGGTTCTGGACGACGGCCACAGCGAGTCGATGGTCTCCGCGCTTACTTCAGGTCCGTCCACGGACCTCATGGGCAAGGTCAGCGCGACGCCGCTCATGGGCGGAGGATTTTACAGCCCCTATGTGGGGGCGGTGGTCGATCTCGCAAAACTGATGGGCAGTCTCCACACGGCCTCTTACCAATACATCCCGGCGCTATCGGTGCCTCAACATGCGCAAGTGAACCTGCGGCTCAATAATCCTCCCTCGTTTCGAAAGCCGATGTCTGTGATCGTGATGGGGCTTCCCGCCGTCGAAGCAGCGCAACTCCCGCCGCTTCGTTCCTTAAACAAGGACGGGGTTTTCTGTCTGCAAAAGTCGCCTCTGGTACTCCCTGTGGAAGGCGCTCCGGTGGTGTTTTCTACGGATATCGCACACGATTTTGTGCTGCATCTACAGGGGAAGGCCGGCGAAGCAGTGGATTTGCCGGCGGCAGCGGATCCGGCACAGGGCGGCTTTCTGGTAGACGCGCATGCCCTGAGCGCCGGCACACTCGATCCCAGTATCAAAGGGACGGTCCGCGGATATTGGGGTTTCGACGCATTCGAGGGGCCCGCCTTTCGGATGCTCAATGCGCATTCGACGGCGTGGACGATTCCGCCCGCGGATCAGGGAGCACTCATTGCGGGGCGAGAGGATATGATTCACGTCGATTCTGACGCCGCGGCATGCGTCCACGAAATCGGCATCCAGGACGAGCGGGGAACGGAGATCAAGACTGCCTGGGCAGCCGTCAAATCGAATGAACTGGAAATACACGTTCCGCTGAAGGACGAAGCAGCAGGGCCGTTGAAGATGACCATTCAGCAATTCGGCGGCATCCCGCCAGATCAAATCGATCTGCATGCCTATTCGGAAGCGGCCAAGCTCGATGCATTCAAGATAAGCGCGGGCGATCAGCAGGGCCTTCTCACGGGAACGCGGCTGGACCAGGTGAATAGTCTCGATCTGAAGGGCATCCGCTTCGAATCGGCGAAACTTGCACGCGTATCGCAGGAAGATGAACTGTACTTGTCGGCAACGAAGACTACGCCAGCGCGGCTTTGACGCCCGGCGAGAAACTTGTGGCACGCGTGGACCTGAAGGATGGGCGTGTTCTGGATTTGCAGACGACGGTTGAGCCGCCGCGTCCCAAGGTCGCCTTGATCGGCAAAAACGTGCAGTCAGGGTCGGCCCGGTCCCCCGTGCACCTGACCAATCAGGATTTACTTCCGCAAGATGGGCGAATGACGTTCTTTCTGAAAACGGAGATTCCCGAGAGCTTTCCGCGAACCGAGAGGGTCGAGGTAGCCACCGCGGATAGCTCCTTTGATGTGCTGTTGAGCGTGGCGGAAGGCAATCTGATTTTGCAGGATTCGCAAACGGTGATGGCGGTGTTCGATCCGCTCAAGAGCTTTGGGGCTTCGGCTTTCGGTCCACTGCGGTTTCGCCCTGTGGATGCCGATGGGGGAAAGGGAGACTGGCAGCCATTGGCAACGTTGGTGCGCCTTCCTTCCTTCAAGGAAGTGCGCTGCCCGGATAGTCCGGATAAGCAGTGCGGCCTTGCCGGTTCAAACCTGTTTTTAATCGATTCGGTCGCATCAGACCCGCAGTTCACGCACACCGTTTCCGTTCCCATTGGATTCGCGGACAGCAGCTTGAATGTGCCGCGGCCCAACGGGACGCTGCTCTATATCAAGCTTCGCGACGATCCCGCTACCGTGAATACGCTCACTCTGGCCGTCTTACCGGACGACCAGTGAACACGCGCGAAGACTCCCCGATGAGGTCTGCCCGATGAGGTCTACACAATAATGATCGGCGCGCGACGAAGCTTCTCATTCACGCCATGCGCATCTGCCCTATGCGCCCTGGCCATCTTGTTCTTGCTCACGACCCCTGCCGCCGCGCAGCGCAAGCGATTCGCCGCATTCGGAGGCTATTCCTCTCGGGCGGATATTGTCTTCACGCCCGTGAGCTCTTTCCCCATCTCCATTCCCAATATCGAGAGGATGAATGGCTGGAACGGCTCCTTCGAGGCCAAACTCATTCCAATTATTGGCGTCGTCGCGGATGTGAGCGGCCACTACGGCTCCTATGGCGCGAACGTCGGATGCGAAGCCATTCTTATTTGTGTGCCCGTCAATGGCACCGTGAACTCCAGTCTCTATAGCGTCATGTTTGGACCTCAAGCCTCTGTTTCGCTTTGGAGGTTCACGCCGTTTGTTCACGCTTTATTTGGGGTCGCGCACATTAACCACAAAGCGGACCTCCTCGCGGTCGACGGTCTCTCCAACTCGGATACGTCGTTTGCAGACGCCTTTGGCGGCGGTTTCGATTTCCGTATCGTTTCCATCGTCAGTTGGCGATTTCAGGCGGATTTGTTGCAGACCCGATTTTTCAATCTTCCCCCGCCGATCAGCTATATTGTCAGCACACCACAGAATGGTTTTAGAGGATCTACCGGGGTGGTCGTTCGATTTTGAGACGATTTTGAGTATTGCGGCATTTAGAGCGTCACGCGAGTAGGCCACAATGGGGATTCGCCTTATTATCGCCGCCGTCATGCCGTTCCTCAACCATTCAGATACGCGTCCTGACTGATTTCAATTGAAGAAGAGCGAGAATACGATTCAGGCGTGAGACTTTGGGCCGTTCAACTCCGGGTACCCTGCGAGCATGCTGGAACGGGTTTTGCTTATCCCCAGGTCATCGTCGAAGCCGGCGACGTAAACGAAGCCGCGGAACGCGCCAAAGAACGCCTTCAGCACGAGAAGCCCAACATCACCCGCCCCGAAGGGATTACCGTGCAGGCCACAGCGGAAATAAGCCCTGAAAATATATGGCTCTTCAACGACGAGCGTTTTCGCAACGTCGATTAAACCGCGCCTCTGCCCCGCCACGAATGCCAGTCCTTTGTACGCGGTTCCGTTGTCATCACGAGGTCGCCGCGGCGCCGGGGCCCCCTGCACGCGTGCCCCAGCGCGAGGGCGCTCGCGCGTTCGAAACGATGTTCGCGTGCAGGGGTGGTGGCGACCGAGGGATCTGTTTTTCGTTCCCGCTTTTGCCAGTGCTCCAGCTTCCTTTTCACGACAAATAGGAACACCTGTCCTTCCGGCCAGTAGCGAGCCCGCTTTGGCGGTTTCTAGACTGCTTCGCGGATGCTCTTCAGCAATCGATCGCGCAATTGTAATTGGCAGCGCTCAATTGAGCCGCATAAGCACCGCACTTCTGGATCTCTCCGTCTCGCACTGTTATTTGTGACAGCGTTCTTGGCCTTCCACGGCTCACAATGTCTCGCCTCGGCCAGCGGTGCCACCGACGATGATGGCACGGCAGTCACCCGTTCCGCCCCGCAGCCCCGGGGTTATCGTGCGCCGCAACGTCGCCGGCAAGGCGAGCTCGCGGCGCTTAAAGAAGACGTCGATGGCTCAAGTGATAACTCAACAGCGGAAGACGGCGAGAATGCACCCGCCTTCACATCCAACGATCCCGCGCCTGCGGTTCACGTCTTGCCGAACGGCCTCGTGGATGGCGATAAAAATCCCATCGGCCATCTGCAGTCGCCAAAATGCATTCTCTTCCCGGAGAGTTTCTGCCGGGCCACGAGAAACAAACCGATACTTGCCCTCACCACCATGCAAACCGCGGCTCTGGTTTCCGATGGCGTGACCACACGACAATTCCTGCGTCGTGGGTACGTTGAGATCGATCCTGTCGCCCGGATCCTTATCGGACGCAAGCCCACCTGGGCCCGCATGGCGCCTCTGGGCGCGGTCCAAGTCGTCGCCGGCATGTGGCTCGCCGAGCAAATGGCA
Organism: uncultured Acidobacteriota bacterium; assembly: GCA_963761945.1. Lineage (GTDB taxonomy): Bacteria > Acidobacteriota > Terriglobia > Acidiferrales > UBA7541 > Palsa-189. Next base: position 61,664 of record CAVXIM010000009.1, read on the forward strand.
AGCAGCCGCCACGATTGGGTGAGGCGCCTTTGGTGGCTGCCCCAAGTGATCGGAATCGCAGGAAACGCCGCATCCAGCGCGCACAATGTCGCCCTGCGCTGATCGGCCGCTCCCTGCTCGGGTGGGTCTCTTCCGGCAGCGGGCCTTTACTTCGAATTGTACTTCTTGCTCATCACTTCGTACTCCTGCTCATCGAAATAGCGCTCATCGGCTCCCGTAGCTGTGCGCGGGATTTTGGCCGCGGGGTAGAGCGAGTCGATGTCCGGGTTATAGGTGCAATAGTATTCGGTGATGGGCTTGTGAGATGAGTAGGAGTATGTCGCAAGCGGAGACGTGAAGGGCTTGCTCAGTACCTTTGGATCGTCCAGCGTAAATTGATAAAGGAAATGGTTGAGGTTGGGCCGGCGATAAGTTTCCGTGTAATGAGCCACGTCGCTGGCAAAAAACGGCCTTGCCAGCAGCCCCGCCACCCAGGTATGCGTATCAACGCCGATCGTGTCTACGACCAGCGTATCGCCTTCCCAGTGCCCGATGGCTTCTCCCATATACAAGGGATCGATCTCTTCCAGCTTTGAATGTTGCCGCCCGTCCGTGTAGATGATGCGATAAGTCGTAAAAATCTCGCTGAGGATCACCAGTTCTTTGGGAGTCTGCATCATCTTGATGGCGTAATTCCCTTTGTAAAAGAAACCCGGACCGCCGGGCGGCGCGCAGCCGATTTCCGGGTCCGCGCGTTCCAGATCGGACCCCATCAGTTTGGCCTTCTCCTGCACCCAGGGCTGGAACGAGGGTTTCTCGAACTCTCTCGCGAATTTCCTGTTCGGTCCATTGAGCGCGCCTAACGCGTACTTGTCGGGATCCTGAGGACCCGGGAAATAAACTCCGGAGAGGTCCGGATGTCCGTCGGACATCCGCGGCACGGCTGGCGTGGATGGCTCGGCCGCGCTGCTCGCGTTATCCTTCTTCGAACTGTTCGCCGAGGTGCCCGGCGCCTTCGTCTGCGCGAGCACTGACAGGGAAACCAAACACAATGCCGCTATCGTTGCCGTTGCCAGTCAGCAAACGGCCCGCAAGTCGCCTCATGTGTTCATCCTCCGTCGCGGAACACCGCTCATCGAAAGTTGACCGGCGGGAAAATACGCTGCGGAACTTCACCCATGCAACATCGGCAGATCTAAGTCAGCCTCAATAGCTGCTCTTTGAGTTTTTCTCGTCTGCCGCCGCGAGGCTCCCCGTTACCCATCTTCAGAATTTTGCCGCTGGCGAACGTAACCGAAGACGCGCTGGCCTTGTGCTCACTGCCTTTCGCCGGATAGCCGCTGACGGTCATGGCCTTGCCAATATTGGTGAGGAAATCCTGCCTCAATCCCGCATCCTGGTTGCGTAGATGGTTGGGAGAAGCTGTTTCAAACCCCCAATTCGTCACCGTGCCGTTCGCGTCCTTCACGTCTACGTAAAACCACACATGAGGGTTCTGCCACTCCACCCGGGATAGGACTCCTGTGACGGTCATCGACTTACTATTATCAAACGCTGCGGTAAACGCGTGGTGCGCCCATACCGGGGCGCCGATCGAGAGCAAAGCGAGAAACGCCACCGCTACAAGAGATTTCCTCATGTGCCCCTCCTCCCGAATTGTGTTCTAGGTGATTGGCGAAACGATAGGATAACCCTCCCAATCTGTCAATCGAATGCCAGCGTAACTGCTTGACGCTCAGGAGGCTGATCTGTTCCTCGCGGTGTGCGATATGGAACTCTGGCCGCTAGGCCCTTCGGCGAAGCCTTATTTTCATTTAGGGCAAGGCTGTCCTTAGGGGCAGTAGCCCGTCTTGGCTCCTACAAGGAAACTGAGCTTCAGTCGAGCCCCGCGACTACAGGTTCTTTTTTCTAGTCGCTAACAAATACAAGGAGGAGTCCCCGCCCATGAATTTCACACAGGGCAAAGCGCTTTTGAGGGTGAGCCTTATCGCCGCCGCTCTATTGTTTGCTGTGCCCGTTTTTGCTCAGATCTCCATTGGAGTCAGAATTGGCCCGCCGCCCGCTCCCCGCGTCGTTGCGTTCCGGCCGGCGAGTCCCGGTCCGGATTACATGTGGGTAGAGGGTTACTGGTACCCAGTCGGAGCCCGCTACAAATGGCATGAAGGCTTTTGGACTCGGCCTCCATACCTAGGAGCCCGCTGGGTTGGGCCTCGTCACGATGGACAGCGATTCTTTGATGGCTACTGGGATGGAGAACACGGCCGCGTAGACCGCGATCATCCCTGGACCGCCGAGCGAGAGCGGGACTTCCGTGCCCATGAACGCGAACGCGACCATGACCGGGAAGTCCGTGAACGCGAGGTCCGTGAACGTGACCACGATCGTGACCGCGATCATGACCACGAAGGCGATCACGACCGCTAAATCGCGCCATCGGCTCGAACATTTCGTTTTAATTTCATTTGCTCTGACTGGCAGCCCGCCTCATAAAGGCGAGCTGCCAGCCGGAGCGTATTCCCCGGCCATCCTGAAATCGCAAAAACACAGTTGCCACTTCGCCGCTCATCTCTAAGCCAAGTATTAGCACCCAACTGTGTGCAGACCACCTAGCCCGCCTCGATCTACGCTCTGAAATTGATCTTGTCCGCTCGCGAGTTCGTTGACACAGCCGATGGCCAGGGCTAGATTACGCGCAGCCGGCTTCGGACGACCAGATCCGCAGCAATAAACGCGCACTGCAGGAGCGCTTCCGTGAAAATCCATTGCAGCTCACGCCCTTACACTTCGAGCTTAATCGCCCTTGGCTTCTTGACTGCTTGCTTCGCGCTGGGCGCGCACGCCCAATCCCCGCCGAAATACAAGTTTGACCCCGACTGGCCCAAACCGCTCCCCGATAAGTGGAAGCTCGGAGGCGTCACCGGGCTCGCCGTGGATAAGGACGACAATGTCTGGGTGCTGGATCGTCCCGCTGATTTGAGGGACATCGAGCTGCACGCGGCCAAAAATCCGCCCACCGCCGAATGCTGCACGCGCCCTCCATCGATGATCCACATCGACAAAGAGGGCAACGTCATCGGCTCGTTTACGCCCGAGGAGCCGCAAGGCCACGGCATGGCCGTGGATAGCAAAGGATTCGTCTATATCGGCCAGTTCACCGTCAACAAATACGATCCGAAGACTGGCAAGCTTGTCGGCGCGACCCCTCGTGCGCCAGAGAAGCCCCCGGGCGGCGGTGGCGGCGAAGCGGGAGCCGCTCTTAATCCGGATCCGAGCAAGGGCGGCCCGGGCCCGCTCGGAACCTTTCCGGCTCCTCCTCCACGACGGCCCGATCCTGCCGCTGTAGCGGCATTCCGGGAGAAATATCCCGCGTCCACGCCGATGATCGTCCAAAATATCGAAGAGATTCGCCTCGACGAATCCGCTCACGAGCTTTACGCCACCGATAGTTATCTGGGCGGCCGCGTAATGGTCTTCGACCTGGATACCCTCGCCTTCAAGCGCGGCTGGGGCGCTTACGGAAAGCCTTTGTCGGAAATGAGCGCCAATGATGCGGACCGCGCCTACACTCCCGGCGGGCCCATGCCCAAGGAGTTCAAGGGCCATCTCACGCTAAACATCTCGAGCGATGGCCTGGTCTATGCGGCTGATCGCAATGCCAACCGCATTCAGGTCACCACGAAAGAAGGCAAGTTCCTCAAGGAATTCATTCTGGCTCCGAACACCGGCGAGGGCGGCTCTACCGGAGGTGTGGCCTTTTCGCCCGATAAAGCACAGCGGTTCTTGTACATTTCCGATCTCACCAATAACTGCATCTGGTTCCTCAATCGCGAGGACGGCAAGGTCGTCGGCAAAATGGGCAGCGCGGGCCAAAACGGAGGCCAGTTCTTCGGCCTGCACATGATTGCCGTCGATTCGAAAGGCAATATCTATACCGGTGAGGTGCAAAACGGCGAGAGGGTGCAACGGTTCCTCCTGGTCAAATAAGCCTTTGCGTATCCAGGCGCCGGAACGGCGTTCTCCTCGGCTCGCTCGTCAAGCGTTTCCGGCAGGATTCGAGCGCGAGCCTTATGAATTCCGAAACGCCCTCGCACGAGCGCTCGTCATTGTTTCAGGCCGCAATTCTGTGCTAAAAGTTAGTTTGTCCGGAGGGAATCTCATGAAGCCTAAAGTCCCGCTGTTGCTAGCCGCCGTCGCGACCCTTGCCCTTACGTGCCTGCCGCTATTCGCCCATCACGGAACGGGCGTCGCCTATGAGACCGAGAAAACGGTGACGTTGAAGGGAGTCGTGACCGAATGGATTTGGGCCAATCCCCATTGCGGCCTGTTGTTTGACGTTACCGACGATAAAGGCACTGTCGTACATTGGGGCGCCGAACTCGGAAATCCCCACCAGGAATCAGGCGCGGGGTTCACCAAGGACATATTCAAGCCGGGCGACAAGATTACCGCCACCGGCCATCCCGCCAAATCCGGCGCGCCACGCATGTCCGGAGCTAAGTTCGTTATGGAAGATGGTCACGTCCTGCCGGAAAAGCGTACCAAGGGTAACGGCGAGTCCGCGCCCAGCGAAGAGCCGTACTAACCGCGCTTCGTAGCGCCGCCTTCTCGGTTGTAGCCCAGCCTTTGCGCCCCAGCGCAAGCGGAGCTTGCGCGCGAAAAGAAGGCGCAAAGGCTGGGGATTTTAGTTGCTCCTGCCTCGCTCCTCGCGGATGCAAAGCGGCCGCGTGCCCATCCTTCCCTTATCGAAGCCGCGAGGGCATCTGCTTTTCCTTGGCGCAGGTTTTGCGGGTGCCCCACACGCCGTTGTTGCGTGTGGGTCTGTACATCATAATTTCCGCAACTCTATCCGAGTGTCGCAGCCCAACGCGCGCGTCAGTCCTTGTAGCCCAGGGTGCCGCGACGTGCATTCCGTCGCGGGCTCTGGGGACTTCTCCTCTTGGCGCTTCGTAGCGCCGGCTCGCCCTGAGTCTCGAAGGGCCTGTCCTGCCTGCCCTAAGCTTGCCGAAAGGTTCCAGGCGACATCCCAGCGTTCGCTCCGAGGCGCATTTGTAGCTCAGGTCGTCCCGGCGATTTGTGCCGGGAGACCTGAGGCTTTTTCTCTTTAATTCCATCAATTCCATCGCAAACTCCGCGGAGGACCCGGTCCCGCACGCTTCCCCGCTGTCATCCCGAGCGCCGACACCGGGGTCCCCGACACGAGTGCCCCAGCGCGAGGCGCGCTCCGCGCGTTTGAAAGGGGGAGCGATGCCAATCTTCGCGTGCTCGGAGCGCGAGGGATCTGCTTTTCCTTGGCCGCAGGTTTTGCGGGTGCCCCACACGCCGTTGTTGCGTGTGGGTCTGTACACTCATAATTTCCGCAACTCTATCCGAGTGTCGCAGCCCAACGCGCGCGTCAGTCCTTGAGCCCCGGACGATTTTGCGCGAGGGATCTGCTTTTCCGGCCGCGTGCCCATTCCTTCGCACATCCTGGCGTTGCACTGCCTCCGAATTCAGCGGTAAGCTGCCCTTGGCCAAATAAGAGCGCGCCCATAATGTCGAGCTCCCGCATTCAACGCTGATCCGCGCAGTCCCACAATTTGAGGAGCAATTTAGAAAAGATGGCGAAGTATCTCAAAACCAGTATCCCGGCGGCGGAGGTCGAAGCAGCAAATAACCAGGTCCGGGAGACCGTCGCAAAAATCGTCGCTGACATAAAAATCCGCGGCGACGCAGCCGTGCGGGAACTCTCCGCTAAATTCGATCGCTGGTCACCCGCGAGTTTTCGCCTTTCGCAGAACGAGATCGATTCCCTGCTGGCTTCCGTTTCACCGCAAACAATCGAAGACATCGAATTCGCCCAGGCGCAAATTCGAAATTTCGCCGAAAACCAAAAGGCCGCGCTAAAGGATATCGAGGTCGAAACGCTGCCCGGCGTACGTCTCGGCCATCGCAACATTCCCGTGAGCAGCGTGGGTTGTTACATTCCCGGCGGCCGATATCCGATGGTTGCGTCCTCGCACATGACCATCGTCACTGCTAAGGTCGCCGGCGTGGAACGCGTGATCGCCTGCACTCCGCCCACCGGCGGAAAACCCCATCCGGAGACGGTGGCCGCAATGGTGCTCGCTGGCGCGGACGAGATCTATATCCTCGGCGGTGTCCAAGCCGTCGCCGCCATGGCGCTCGGCACGCAGACGATCGCTCCCGTGGATATGGTGGTCGGCGCGGGCAATGCTTTTGTCGCGGAAGCCAAACGCCAGCTCTTCGGCCAGGTGGGAATCGACCTGCTCGCCGGCCCCACCGAAATCCTGATCGTCGCGGACGATTCCGCTGACGTGGAATTTGTGGCCACGGATCTGCTCGGCCAGGCCGAACATGGCCCCACTTCGCCCGCGGCCCTGATCACCACCTCGGAGGCTCTCGCGCGAGCTCTGCCCTCGGAAATCGAACGGCAGCTCAAAACTCTTCCCACCGCTGAGATTGCCTCCGTCTCGTGGCGCGATTACGGTCAAATTATTTTGGTGGCTGATCTCGCCGAGGCGGTTCAGGAAGCTGACCGGCTTGCTTACGAACACGTCGAGATCATGACGCGCAATCCTCGATATTTCCTCCAGCACATGCGCAACTACGGCTCGCTTTTTCTTGGTCCGGAAACGAACGTAGCCTACGGCGATAAAGTGATCGGCACGAACCACACGCTTCCCACCCGCCGTGCCGCCCGCTACACCGGCGGGCTCTGGGTCGGCAAATTTATGAAAACCGTCACCTACCAGCAGTGCACCGAGGAAGCCAGTGTGCTGATCGGCGAATATTGTTCGCGCCTCTGTGCCATCGAACGGTTCTGGGGACACAAAGAGCAGGCCGATATTCGCGTCCGCCGCTACGCCAAACGCAATGTGAGCGTCAGCACCACTTCGGGAGACGCCCAATAAGCCTGACGGACTCCAAGCCCGAAGCCCCAGCGCTTCCGCCGGCGTTTCGCCTCGATGGCCGCGTCGCGCTAGTCACTGGAGCTGGCCGCGGCCTCGGCGCGCAAGCGGCGCTCGCTCTCGCCCAGGCCGGTGCCGAACTGGTCCTGCTCAGCAGAACGCGCAGCGAACTCGAACAAGTCGCTGAACATATCGCCGGCGCGAAAGGCCGGGCGCGCGTAATCGCTTGCGATGTCACCAAGGCTGCCGAAGTGCATTCCGCGCTCGCCGGCATCGAGCGCCTCGATATCCTGCTCAATAACGCGGGCATGAATATTCCCGAGCCTTTTGTCGACGTCTCCGAAGCTCACTTGGACGATATGATCGCCCTCAACGTCCGCGCCGCATTCCTGGTCGCCCAAGCCGCGGTAAAAAAAATGCTCCAGCATCCCGACCGCCGCAATCTTGGCGGCAGCATCATTCATGTGACTTCACAGATGGGTCGCGTCGGGGCCGAGCGGCGCACCGTCTACTGCATGACCAAGCACGCCATCGAAGGTCTGACCAAAGCCATGGCCGTCGAACTCGCGCCGGAAAATATCCGCGTCAACGCCATCGCGCCCACTTTCCTCGAAACGCCCATGACCGCTTCCTTCTTCAAGGACCCCGAATTCCGCAATTGGGTGATCAGCAGAATTCCGCTCGGCCGCATCGGGCGCATGGACGAGGTCACCGGCGCCATTGTTTTCCTCGCTTCTCCCGCGGCCTCGCTGATTACCGGCACAAGCCTGGCTATCGACGGCGGCTGGACCGCCCGCTAAATCGCCGGGACGTGGCTTTTCGTAGCGCCGCCTTCCAGGCGGCTCCCCCGCTTATCTGGTGAGTCGCGGCATCAGCCGCAGCAATAAAGTGCACTTTAGTCGGCGCGACTCCACGTACACGTGTGTGCGACCTGACCTACCGCCCCGATTGATCCGCCAGCGGAAGTTGCAGCGTCACCCGATCTTCCGTGCCCAACACTTTCGTGATGTGACCTTTGCCCGTCGTGTCTTCCACGAGGTCGATGTGCCCCGGCCCCATGGAGATCTTTTTTCCTCCGGCAACTTCGACCTCGCCCCGGCCGCTCAGCGTGATCACATATTGGCGGCGTGGTGCGCGATGCCAGTCGTCAACGCTGCCGCCCGCCGTCCGATGGAGCTCGGCCCCGGTGACTTGCATCATCTTGGAAACTTCCGCGGGATTGCCCGGCGTGAACTTCAGTTCTATTTCCTCGGCATGCGTTTGATTATCGGGCCCCATGTAAAGCCGGGTGATCATGAGCGGTTTGTGTGCTGTTTGCGCTAAAACCACATCAGGCTGCGCGAAATGCACACCAATTGCAGGAATGGCCACATGTCCGACGATCGCTCCGGCCGTGAACGTCAACAAGAACACCAATATTCTCCGAGTCATTTTTGGTCCCTCCAGGTGCGCGAGTATAGCAGGAGTGATGCAAGGTCCAGCGCTGAAGCGCCGATTCGCAAGCCCGCTACATTTCTTTGAGAAGCTCGAGCGCTTTAGCGGATAATGGCGCCGCGAAAGCCGACAACCATGCCAAATTTCGAAAAGCGCAATTACAACTACAGCGAGTGGGCCAAGGAAAGATTCTCAGACGTCGTGACGGTTTCGGGTCCAGGCACAATGATCTTTCTCGCCGGAGTCGGTGCCGAAGACGAAAACGGAACCATCGGCACAATCCTGTCCCCAGGAGACGTTCTCGGCCAATGCCGCTATGCCTTTGACAAGATCAAGAGAAATCTCGCGCGGCACGGCGCAACCGTCGCCGACATCGTGAAAATAGTGGCTTACGTTACGGATATCCGCTCAGCAGGCGTTTACTTCAAATGCCTCAACGAAGCGCTGGGCGATGCGCCGCGCCCAGCGCATACGTTCCTCAACATCAATCAACTCGCCCATCCCGGCATGTTGGTCGAAATCGACGTGACCGCCGTCGTCAATCGAGACGCCGTCTAACTCGGCTCTTCCCGCTCACGATCGGCCCGCCTCAATCAGACGCCGCGCTCAGCTCTGCGCCTGATCGGCTCGTCGGTTCCTTCGCTAGCTTCCGAGAAATTGCACGTGAATGTAGGTGCCCAATCTCACGTTGTAGGCCAGGTACCAGCCCACATGATCCGGATCGGCATAGAGCACGATGTCGTCGCTACCCCAAACCCAGTCGTTGCAATAGTCATAATCGGCAGGCGCCACGCTGAAGAAGTAGCCGTCAAAGCCGAAGCGTTCGCGGCTGCCGCCTCCCAGGCGGTAGACGTGCGACGCACCGAAAGCCCCGGGAAAATGTCCGTGCTCCCAGGGACGATCGAGGTGGTAATTGCGATCGTCCTTGCCCGTATCGTGCCCGACCCAACGATCGGTCCTCGCATCCACGTGAGGCGCATTGGGATGGCCCGGCTGCTCGGCAAAATTCCGGGGTTGGCCATTCGCCGGCGCGCCACCTCCACGATTTGCGGCCTCAGGCGGACGTCCCGCCGGCGCAGCGCCTCCGCGATTCGAGTCCGCGGGCGGACGTCCCGCCGGCGCAGCGCCCCCGCGATTCGAGTCCGCAGTCGTGCGTACTGGAGCCCGAGATGTTTGCGGCGCCGGCCCGCGTGCAGGGATATGCCCGCCGCCGACCTCAGCGCCGCGAGCGGGTTGTGCTCCCCCGCCGCGCTGAGCGCCGCCACCCTGCGCTCCGCCGCGCGCAGCCCCACCGCCTTGGGCTCCGCCGCGCTCTTGTGCAAAAACAGGAACCGAAAGCAACAGGCAAACCGCAACGAATCCGATCACCTTCTTCATGCCGCCTCCCATTCTCAGCTGTCCCGCAAATCTTTGCGGACGCGAACGCGAGCCCCTCTGAACCCCTGTGAAACCCCTGTCAAATAAGATGCCCGGTTTGCTCTTTTCGCCTGCTTCCGCCTTCCGCTTCCGACGAGCCCATGCCGGGCTCGTCACAAGTGAATTAGCGTTATCACCAGGATGCGCCCGTCGGTGTGCAAACCGTCGCTCCCCGCCGCCACGTTCCCTTGTTTTCCCGAAGCCGCGACGTACCCGGAATGCTCCACCAATCCCGTGGTACGCAGCGAAGTGCCAACGAAGTCTCTCTCATCATCCACCTTTGGATCAGGCGCGTAGCTCACCGTTTCGGAGCTATCGTCCCACCAAGGTCCCTCATGTGACGCCGCGCCCACCCAAAGCGTCTGCCTGTTTACGCCAAAAGGCGCCTTCCAGATGCGCACATCGTGCCGCGCCTGAACGACCGTGATCAGCGCGTCCTGCGCGAAGCCATAATCTTGCGATTTCCCGAAGAGAAGCTCTTCGCCGAGCGGCGTGGCCACATACTCTTCCTCCAAAGTTGCGGCCGCTTGGGGCGGCTGGGACGAAGGCAGCCGCGCTGGCGCCGGCCTTCGTCCGCTCAACCGCCCTCCATCCCGCCGCCCGAAACACCAGCGCTAGGTCCGATTCCGTGCCGACGATCAGAATATTGACGAGGTCTCCCGGACCGCCGTCCGCCCCGCTCGCGCGCGGCGGAATTTTCTCCAGCACGTTTGTCGGTATCAGGCGCGTGTCGTTCCCGCCCGGCGACGCCAGAGACGGTGGCTTGGCGCTTTGCTGTCCCGATGGCAAAGGCGCAACCGCGCTGGACACAGCCCTCGGCCCGGCGGCGCCAAAGCTTGCCCCAAGAAGCGCGGCAAGCGCGGCGAGCCCGAAACTCACCGCCGATGCGCGCGGTCGACGTGACCAGGGTTCGCTATTTCGAGAAGATTCGCTAATTGGAGAAGAAGCGATCCCGAGGCTCGCTTCCCGGGCTCCGCCGGCCGCCCCCTCGAAATCACCTCGAAATCCCCTCGAAATCAGTGGTCAGAATCTGCTTCTGTGTTGTTGGAATAATTCGGCTGCTTTCCAAACCAAACGATAGGTTCTTCAGGCAAAGACAACTGTAGCACTTTAACTCTTGCCCTTTGTTTAATTCCTGAAGCGGCATTTCACCGCCATTACTAAAGCGACACCGCGTCACGATGCCTATCGGACTCCTCGTGCCGCCGAGTAGTGACTCAGTTTGCCAGTGGCACATCCACCCCTAGCGCTCCCTGTTGTCATCACGAGGCGCGCTCGTGGGCGACCGAGGGATCTGCTTTTCGCTGTTCGGTGTCCGTTTTCGCTTTTTGCTTTTCCTAGTGCCGGCCTAGAATCGTGAAAGCAAACTGAGTTACTACCCGGCTCCGCGGCGCTCATTGCACGCCCGAAGCGCGCGGATGTATATTGCCAGCAGCTTCCGCGTATCTATGCGCAAGCCCCGTAGGGGCGACAGAACTTAGCCCAGGGCGGAAGCCGGGGTCCCCAGCGTGCGCCTCTCGAGCGCGACTAGTCGCGCGTTCAAAAAAGTCGTGCACGTGGTGCAAACCCTGGCGACCGCGTGCAAGTGGCCCGAAGCCCCTCCGGCGCGACACAATCGTGAAAGCAAACTGAGTCACTTCTCGCCGCCTGCGGCGCTCATTGCACGCCCGAAGCGCGCGGATGTATATTGCCAGCAGCTTCCGGCTATCCATGCGCAAGCCCCGTAGGGGCGACAGAATTAGCCCAGGGCGGAAACCGGGGCCCCCAACGTGCGCCTCCCAGCGCGATAGTCGCGTCAAAAAAGTCGTGCAGGTTGGGGTGGGGGAACCCTGGGACCGCGTGCAAGTGCCCGAAGCCCCGTAGGGGCGCAGAACTTAGCCCAGGGCGGAAGCCCTGGGAAAAGCGTACGAATAATTAAAGCCCCTAGCTGCCCAGCGTGCGCTCTCGCGCATGCTGGGCAGCGGAGGGCGACACACACCCGCGCCGCGAGCAAAAGATCGAAGCAGCGTAGCAACGGGGAGGTCCGATGCGAGGCACACGTCTTCTACTGGTCGCGATCGTGGGCGTTCTTGGCGCCTCCATGCTCCTGAAACGAAGCTATGCAGACGCCAAAAGCTCGGTCGTCCTCACAGGCCAGGTGACCTCTGCGGAAGAGGGCGCCATGGAAGGCGTGCTGGTCAGCGCAAAGAAAACCGGCTCGACCATAACGACCACTGTCTTCACCGACGAAAAGGGCCGCTATCAGTTTCCCGCCTCGAGACTCGACCCCGGCCACTACACCATTCGCATTCGAGCCACGGGGTACGATCTCGCGGGACCTGACGCCCAGGATTCGGAAGCCGTAGACATTCCCGCCAACGATCCGGTGACACTCGATTTGAAGCTGCGAAAAACTGCCGACCTCGCGGCTCAACTCACCAACGCCGAATGGCTGGTAAGTTTCCCCGGCACCGCCGAACAAAAAGCCTCCGTTCAGAATTGCTCGCACTGCCACACGCTCGAGCCGGTCGTTCGCTCGCATCATGACGCGGCGGAGTTTGAAAAAGTCCTCGAGCGCATGTCCCACTACACGCCCGAGTCGTTTCCCTTGATGCCCCAGCCGCACATGCCCAGCCGCACAGGCGGAGGCGAATTAAATACCGAGCAGCAGGCGCAGCAGCAAGAGAACCGCCGCAAGCAAGCCGAGTATTTGGCCACGCTGAATCTCAGTTCTTCTTCTCAGTGGAGTTACGCGCTGAAACCCTTCCCGCGAGTCAAGGGCCTCGGCAATCGCGCCATCATTACCGAATACGATCTGCCCCAGCGCACACGCCAGCCGCATGATGTGGTGGTCGATTCAGATGGCATGGTCTGGTATGCCGGCTTCGGCGAACCCATCCTCGGCAAAATGGACCCGAAGACCGGAAAGATCACCGAATATCCGCTGCCTGTCCTGAAGCCCAAAACTGTGGTCGGAAATCTCGATGTCGAGTTCGACGAAGATCAAAACATCTGGATCGCCATGACCTTCCAGTCGGCCATCGCTAAATTCGACAGGAAAACGGAAAAATTCCAGATCTACAAGTTGCCGCCCGAATTGGATGGAGATTACCGCGAGATCACCTTCGTGGCGCCCCAGCATAGCCACGTCGACGGCAAGGTTTGGCTCACCGATGCCGGAAGCTATACGCAAATGCGTCTGGATATTGCCTCAGGCAAATGGGAAGCCTTCGAGGCCTTTCCCGTGCCGCGGCCCAATATCTATCAGGTCATCTCCGACGCGCAGAATAATCTGTATCTCGACGTGATGGGCCGCCAGGATATCGGAAAGATCGATGCCAAAACCGGGAAGATCGCCTTCTTCCCCACTCCAACCGCGCATTCGGCCCCGCGCCGCGGAATGATCGACGCGCAGGGCCATCTCTGGTTTGGCGAAAACCGCTCCAATAAGATCGGAATGTTCGACACCAAAACGCAAAAATTCCAGGAGTGGGATTCGCCCACGCCCGAGTTCTTTCCATACGACGTCGCGTCGGACAAAAACGGCGAAGCTTGGGCCATCGGTGAATTCGCCGATAGCGTTCTGCGCCTCAATCCCAAGACCGGCCAATTTACCGAATATCCCATGCCGCGATTCACCAATATGCGGCGAGCCTTCGTCGACAATTCCACCACGCCGGTCACCTTCTGGGTCGGCAATACTCACGGCGCCTCCATCGTCAAGCTCGAGCCGCTGAACTAGCCTCTGCTCATTTGTCAGCGCCTGTCGGCGCCGCTGAGTTGTCATCACGAGGCGCGCTTTTTGCGCCGAGGGATCTGCTTTTCGCTTTTCGTAGCGCCGGCTTGCCCTGAGTTTGCGAAGGGCGTCCTGAGTTTACGAAGGGCCTGTCCTGAGACTTCTCCTGAGGAACGAAGGAGCCTCCGCCGGAGGCCCGCCACTCCGCGACTTCACCCCCACCTTGCTGCCGCGGGGCCGCTTTTGCCTCTAACGTACGCGCCGGGGCCTTTAGCCCGGCATTCTTGCTTCGGGATTTACGTGGCAGCCGCTCCTGGCTGTGCGCCTAAATCGCCACGCTGTCATCCCGAGGTGCGCCGCGGCGACCGAGGGATCTGCTTTTCGCTTTTCGTTGGGGTGGTGGAAGCCCTGGGGTCGCGGGCAAATGCCCGAAAGCCATGTAGGGGCGACACAATCGTGAAAGCAAACTGCGTCACTTCCACAAAAGACACGTGGTTGTAAGATGTAAAAAAAGAAGATGGCTCTACGGAAAACTGCGGATTCGGATTTCGCTGCCTACTAGCTAGGGCTTGACCGTCACCTTGACCTCAGCGTTCGTCCAGCAGCACTGATACCCGTGGCCGCCGACGCCCGACCAATCGTTGGCCACCACAAGCAAGATGTACTCTCCCGGTTCGCTGAAGGTCGCCGACGTAGAGGCCGTCCCGCTCACCCCACCGCCGCCCGCTGTTTTTGCCAGCTCCACGGCAGGCTTCACATTGGTGAAGGTGACTTCGCCTGGTCCGCGAAATTTGCTCCACGTCACGGTCACCGGAGGCGTCTTGGGTTGGTCCATGCCCGTCGTCCCGATCAGAGGACTCGTGGCATCGTCGGAAACGGACACGGTCAGTGCGAGGGGTTTGGCTACCGACGCTGAGAGCGCCGCGCTGATGGGCCGGGGACCTTGCACGGAGCTTCCCTCCGCGAAGCGGATCACGGGCGGGGTATTCCCCGTGGTGGGCTCGCGAAAGGCATTAATCTCCCACAGGGGATTGAGGCTCCCGGGTATCGCTAGGGTTTGGCCATTGCTGACCAGCGTCCAGGTGAGTTTGTTCGTGCCAAAATCCGCGGGAACGGTGATGGTGAAAAGACCCCACTGCCGTCCCGGCAGGAAATGAGTTGGCTGGCCTTGATCGGGCCCGCCGGGTTCGATGCGATTGCTCGCACCGACGGGAATGTCCAGGTCTTGTTTCTGATTGCGATTGTAATAGCCGAAAAGAAGACTGAAGCTGCCGTCCTGATTTTTGAACCATCCCTCAAAGGCGCCGGTAACGCCCTGTCCCGAATCGTGCCTCGGCTCGGCAGGCAATCCTTGCGCCCGCACGAGCGCAGGACTTCCCATTCCGATTACGGTGCAAAGGCAACGATGAGTGTGGCACGCCACGCGTGCATATTCGGTTATGAGTAGCGCGTTCTGCTAACGCGCCGGGGCCGCGGAAGCCACTTGCGATTTCTGCTTCGCGACGTAGGACTGATAGTCCTCGTCGGTGATGAAGGTCACGTTCACCCAGGCATGCGACATTTCGTCCACGGTGCGCTCGCCCCAGCCGACCCACTGGTTCGGATCGGGATTGTTCGGATTGTTCACCGTGTTGTCATGCCACGCAGTGATATGCAGGATGGTGCCCGCCGGAAGCACCGGCGCGGCATCGTCGGCATAAATGTAATTCGTCATCCAGGCAAAATTGAAATGATCGACGTAGCTGAGCATCCGCGTGCTGCCGTCCGGCAGGATCGCTTCCATGGACATCGCTTTCCCGCGCAGGTGCATGTGCGGCTGGAAGTTTTCGAGAATCGCCGGCTGTTTCAACACATGGAAGCCTTCCGTCATCTTGACCGTGTTCGGCGGGATATCCAGCGAAAGCTGCCCATCCACGGTGGGATTTGCCGTGTAGGACATTAAGTACGTCCGATATTTCGGCTCCTGCCCTTTCGGATAGAGGTAGATCGCCAGTTGCGCGTGAGAAGTGATCTCCTGGCCCACGGAATGAAGATGCAGTTCCCACCAGATGTGCGAGCCGGGCAGCAACAGCTTGCCCGTGTTCGGGCGGTAGATATCGTAGTTCTTGCCGATGGCCCATTCCATCAACATGCCCGGGCCGTTGCTATCGGCGTCATTGCCGGTGAAGAGCGTCTTGCGCAGATCGGGTTCGTCCTGCTGCAGGCGGGCCAGCACGTGGTGCATGATCCTGCGGCCGTCCGGCGTCGCCGGCCTGATCTCCACGGCGCGCACCCAGCGCGGTTCTGTGATCGGCAGATCCGTCAGAGGTTTCCACCACACATCTTGCCCGTGAGCAGCCATGGTGTAAGTGCCGGAGTCGACGACTATATCGGGTTGCCCAAACTGCTTCGCGAGCTGCCACCCATCCTCAGTAGGCCACTGCTTGGGCGCGGGCATGTCCTTCGGATTTCCGAGCGGCGCGCCTTCATTAGCCCAACGCACAATCGTCGCGATTTGCTCATCGCTCAAAGAGAGATCGTTTTGGAATTTTTGAATGCCCACCGTCTTGTCCAGGTGCCACGGCGGCATCATGCGTGTCTCCACGCGCTGCTTCATCGCCGCCGCCCAGGGACGCGTCTCTTCGTAGGTCACCAAAGACATCGGAGCCATGCCCCCCGCATGGTGGCAGTCCTGACATTTGGCCTGCAGAATGGGAGCGACTTCCTTCGCAAAAGTGACTTGCGGTTGCGCCGCATTCACAGCCGAAGTCGTATTCACAGCCGAAGAAGTCGTCTGCGCGCTCACACTGGTCGCGAGCAGCGTAGCCAACGCAAGAATCATCACGGGGAGCAATTTCCCGAAGGGCTTCATGACATTACCTCCTGGGCCAGGCGGCCTACATTCGGCCGCTCTGAATACACGGACACATAGGACGGGATACCGATACTGCTCACAGTTCACCACTTAACCTCTTTGATGTCAAGATCATATCGAGCAGGCACAGCACACTGTCGCGAAGCACTCGAGCTTTTTGTAGCGCCGGCTGCCCTGAGTTTAGGAAGGGCTTGCCCTGCCTTCCCTGAGTTGTCGAAGGGAGTCTCGAAGGGCATCTTGCCGCCAGTTGTTGTCTAAGCCGGGCTGCTCACTGTCCCTGCTCGCCATCCTCAGTAGTCGCGCGTGTGGTGATCGTCATTCACGAGGTGCTGTTCGTCGCGCTCTTCGCAAGGCGGCTGCTCCACCACCATTCCCTCTTCCAGCCGCACGGTTTGCGGAGTCATTATCCACGGCTTCGTCAGCACCTGCGGGTCTTCCACCGTGGCCTCATAGGTGAGGGCATTCCCCTTCCGGGTGTATCGCTCGACTACGTGCAGCTTTGCGCTATGAAAGTAGCCGCTGATGCCCAGCCAGGTGTCGTCGGTCAAATGAGTTACATCCACAACCAGTGTGTCTCCCTCCCAATGACCAATCGAGTCGCCGAAATACATCGGATCCACATCCTTGCGGTGCGCACGCCCGTCCGTCGGTATCAGGCGAACGCCGACGCCGCTCTGGTCCCCTTCGCCGATATCCACCTGATACAAAAACACTACGAGTTTCGCAGTTTGAATCACCTGCCGCGGCGGGCCCACCCGCGGAACTCCCAGCGGCTTGCAATGAAACGCCGGGTCGGCATGCGTCTGGTTCTTTTCCAACTCCTTCACCTTTGCCAATAGCTCCGGCTTGTAAGGCGGCGGATTCGGGTCCCCTACCATCTGGCCAACGGCATTCTGGCCGGGCAGAAAAGGAGTCGCATAGGTGACGCCGTCCTTTGTATGTTCATTCACCGACGGCTGAGGAAAATCCCAATATCCGGTAAGGTCCGGATGGCCGTCCGAAGCGCGCGGCGTTGGCTTTGCCGCGGCTGCCTTGATTTCCGCCGCTGCCGCGGCGCCGTGGGATACCGTAGCGCGATCCACCTGGGCGCCCGCGCGCACCGCGACCCGCACCGCAAAAAGACACAAAACGCCGCACCCCGCGATCGCCGCGCGCCGCCAACCCGCCATCGCGGCTCGCTGCGAGCTCGCCATCGCATCGCGCTCCCAAAACGTTCGAGGATTCATTTGCGGATCTCCTTTCACGGCTGACCTGCTGAGCCGGCGAAAATCGCTCGGCTTGGCTTGCGCCTATTTCGCTGCCCCTATTTCGCAGCCCTATTTCGCAGGAGGATCATCCGGCTGTGCCACCGGACGATTTGCGCCGAACGCCACTTTGCGCCCGTTTGCAAACGTAAGTTCCTGCAGCCAGGCAAATGCTCTGGTTCCATCCTTCGCGCGGTAGGCCAGCACGGTAATGGTGTCGCCGACATTGAAGTCTTCTCTCGTCAGGCCCGCGCGATGCATGAACCCGGTAGGAATGCACTCCAAAGTCCAGTTCGTCACCTTGCCGTCATCGTCCTTCACATCCAGGTAGAAATAGATGTGCGGGTTGATCCAGTCGATTTTGGAAATAGTTCCCTTCAGCGTGACCGCCTTGTTCGCATCGAATTCCGCTTGAAAAGAATGGTGCGCCAAAGCGGGCATCGTCGCCATCAGCGCCCACATCAGCGCACAGATTGCCACAACGCAGCGCCAAAGATGCGTTTCATCACGGGAAAACCTCCGATGAACTGAGATCCGGTTTTGCCAGACTGTGTAACAGGGCAGATTCCGAGTCAAGCGAAATCCAAATCGAGCGGCCGTCCGTTTTCGATCATCTTTCGATCATTTTTGGATATCTTTCGATGATCTTTCGATCATGCGGCCGCTTGGGCCAGACAATCATCGGCAAGGCGCAGGCTATTCGTAGCCCCGGCTAGTCTTTCTTGCTAGTCTTTTTTGCTAATCCTTTCTTTCCCACCGCCCGATTCAGCTCCGCGATCGTCACTTTGCGGCTATCCGCCGGATAGTGGATGGGAATGATCGTCTCCACGTCCAGCTTCAGCCGGTCGATATTCTCCACGAGATTGGTATTGTTCGCCGTCGGAGGATTCGGCGGCGGCGCGTTCATCTGCGCCGGCGGATTGAAGGAATCGGCCTCGACCAGGATCTTCTCCTTCGGCAGGTAAGCCATGATCAGCCCGTCGTTGTGATTGCTTCCCTGCGTCCGATGCAGCTCGATGATGTGATCCCCGCCCGTGAGAACTTTCATATCCGTCATCGTCTCGATCAAAATCTTTTTCTTGGCTTTCGCCTGCCGGTCAGGATTGAGCGTATGCGGCAGCGCGAAGATCTTCTGGAAATAAGCCTTGTTGCCTTCCCACGTGACGATCGTGGCGCCTTCCGCGATGAACGTCCTCAAGCCGCCCGAATGGTCGAAATGCCCGTGCGTATTGACCACGTACTTGATGGGCTTGTTCGGGATGTCCCGCTTGGCTTCGGCGATCACCGCGCTCGCGCGCTCCTCGCTCTGCGGCCCCTCCACGATCACGATGTAGTCCTTGAAGTCCACGGCCAGCGCCGCATACGCCGGCAGGATCAGATAAACGCCATCCGCGAGCTTCTGAGAAGTCGCGGGAGGCGTTGGCTGCGCGACCGCGGGATTGCCCTGAATCGCCACCGGCGCGTCCGCCTTCACGTCCGTGACGGTAAGGTCGAGCGTCGGATAGCCGCCCTGCTTCTGCAAAATCGAAGTGGGAAACTTCAGCCCGGCAAAATCCTTATATCCGCTGTAGTTGACCTCGACGAGCGTATCGCCCAGCATCGGCGTGTCCACCCAGGTCTCCACGCGAGCGAGCATGTTGTCTTGGTCGATATAGCCGCTGAACTTCGCCTTGTTCGGCGCCGTGAACGTCACCACCGTGTATTTCTTCCCGCCCATCGATTTGGACGTGGCGGTGACGGTATTGTTGGCCGCCTCCCTCAAGAATCCGTAAGGAGTCATCCACAGGTCCATTTGCTGCGCCCACGGCGTGTTTGCGCCAATCACCACGGTCTGCGTCGGACCCGGCGGCAATCCGCCGCCTCGGCGATCCGGCGGTATCGGCGCGAGGACCCTATCCACGCGCCACGCCGGCATCTCGTAGCTGATCGTGCGCGTGTAAGACTTCTCCGCGAATCCCGGCCATGGCGCGCTTGGGTTCACCGCCTGTCCGAAGGCAAATTCCGTGGCCGTCCCGGAATATTGGAGAGTCTTCAGATTTTGCGCGCCCATCGCCTTGGACACATTGCCGAGAATCGTCTTGGCGTCTTGATCGAGGGCCGGATGCGGGGACGGCGGCGCCGCCCACGCCACAGCCGTCGCCATCGTTGCCAGCAGCACCAGTGTTACGAATTTCTTAAGCATCGCCCCTCCTCCTCGCCTTGCCCCGCGCGCGCCGCTATGCCCGCCCTATGCCCGTGCGGCCAGCACCCGCGCCCGATGTGTATACCCCCGCCTCCCGCGAAGTCAAGCCATTGCGCTTTTTCTGCGGCAAAAGCGGCGTGACTTTATTGACGCGCGAAAGCTCCTGATCGCCATGACTTTCGCGCGAAGAACACTTGCTGCCGCAGGCCGTCGCGCAGGCGGTGGCGTGCCCGCCGCAGCGACTTTGTGATGCGCGAAAAGCGCCGTGATGGGCACGGCCTTTTCGCGCTCGACAATCTCAATAAATGGATGGTCCATTCTCGCCGCCACCCCCCGGGTGTTTTTGTGCAAGTGTTCATTGTGGCGGGAGTTGCATGGGCTAGCGCCAGAAGGCGCGGTTCTGCATTTGGTGCTGGAGGCGACGGTCGCTCGCCGCGCGAAGCGAGCGCCGGAGCTTCTCTTTACGGCTGGGAAACGGGTCGGGCCGGGGTCGCTGACCAAGACGCCGGCACATACCAATCGGTGGTGTGTTCGGTTCTGGCCCGAATGGTGCCGGGAACGGGCATTTCTTGCTTGCGGCAAGTCTTCGGATATTGATCCGAAGGCTGTTCGTAGACTTTCTCCGTAGGCCGCCTGGAAGCCCTTTCGAGACTCAGGACAAGGCGGCGCTATAAAATTGTTTTCACGCGCAATGGCGTCGGAGGGCATCGGTGAAGCGCTGGCGGCAGGGATGACGGCTTTGGCGGCGGCCTCAGAGGCAGCGACGGAAGGTGTTGGCGGTGCAAACGTAGCGAACGACGGGACGGGCGCAGTTGTTGGCGGCGGGGGAGTCTGATGGAGGCCTGAAGCCGCTCCGGATTTCTTTGAGTTGGTGGGGCCCGAAGGCGGCGGACAAGAGCGACGGTGCGGCCGAAGAAGTCTCTAGGCGGTTTCGCGGGCGCGGGATTCATCAACTCGAGTTCGAGGGCGAGGGCGTTGGCTTCGCGGCGGCCTTCGGGGGTGGTGTCGTACTTGCCGGCCATCATGTCACGAGAACGGCGGAAGAGGTCGCCGTAATCGGGAGCCGGGACTTTTTCACGCGGCAAAAACGGCGTGATCGGGACGCCTTTTTCCTGCTCGACAACACCATTAATTGGTTGCTCGTTTGTGTCGCGGGATCGCTCCTGCTCTTCTCCGCCGCCTTCGGGAGAAGGATCGGGAGCTTCGTTTGTGTCCGGCGTCAGCGAGACTTCCTTAAGCGGCGAAAGCTCATCCTGTGGGTAGACTTTCGCCGCCGGACTTGGCGATCCTGATGGGATCGTCAAGTTCTCCTTTAGTTTCGCTTCCCAAGCGCGATAGCCGTGGACGCTGACGTATTCGCTGCGGATTCCGGGAACGGTTTGCAGCATGAGTTGGGTGATATAGCCGAAGGCGACGGCCTGCTTTTGGGGGATGCGTCCTTGCGCCATGAGGAGAAAAACATGGGACAGGGCGCGGTTGATGTTGGTGGCGGTGGTGAGATCGCCGCAGAGGGCTTCGAGCCCGGGGCCTGCGAGGCCTTCGTCTGGAAAATCGTTGCGGCGACTTTCCCGTTCTGTTCTAGAGGAATGGTGAACGCAAAACTGCGCGTGTCGATTGCGGCATCGGCGTCCGTCGGAAAAGGTGAACTGACACCGGTCTTCTTTAACGCCGCTGAGGTTCGCGGCGGAAGAGATGGCGGTTTCGTGTGAGTTTTTGTGGTGGTCCTCGTCTTTCGGTTCGCTGATCGGACGAGGGGGCGAAAAAAGGGAGTGGAACAGTTTTTCTGCGGTAGTCATATGCGATGTTACCACAACAGTATACATAATTCAACCACATTGTTTACCACTCGATTATTCGAACAGAACTAGATTATTCGAATGAGGGCGGGGGATATTTGAAACATTCGTTCGAACGGCAGGGGAGCGATTTATTCGAATGAGGCAGGAAAATGGAAAATGTTTCGATTCTATTCGGTAGTGGGAGAACGCCGATTGTCGCTGCGGCGGGAACATCACCGGCTTTGTTAAGCGGCGAAAGCTCATCTCCGGTGTCGGCGGTCCGGTGGACTCCACCGGAGACCGAAAACCGGACCTGTTGGTAGACGTTCGCGGCGCGGATGACTTTTGCGCGAAGAAGCGACCTCGGGATGACAGCGTGCAAGGCTTCCGCCGCGATGCGAGCGACGGCCTGCGGCATGAACCCACCCCTTACAGACGAAGGGTGGGGCACCCGAAAAAGCCAACAGCAGATCCCTCGGTCGCCACCACCCCTACACGCGTAAAGGCGACGCGTGCAGGGGACCCCGACGCCGCGGCGACCTCGTGATGACTTTTTTAACGCCGCGAAGCTCCTGATGTCCATGACGTTCGCGGCGAGAGCGCTTTACTGGAGCTGGTAGACGAAGACGGCGCTGGGTGCGGTTCCCTGCGCCGGCACGGGAACAAAAAGGCGCATCATTTGCGGCACCAGGAGGCCCGTCTTGCCGCCAGGACCGGAAGGAACCTGTCCCAGCGACTGATAGTGGTCGGGGTCAGTTTCCTTGAACACGTTGATCACCCCGGCGCCGCCGGACGTGGCGTAAATGCGCTTGCTCGCAGGATCGAACATCAGGTCGTCCGCTCCCCTTCCGATGGGAAGCGCCTGGAGCTCTTTGCCTGCTTGCGTATCGACCACGACGATTTGCCCGCTGCGGCATCCCACGAAGAGCCGATGCGCGGATTCGTCGAGCGCCATGGTTGCATTGCCCTTGCCCATCTTGACCGGCCAAACCGCTGTGACTTTGTTTGTCTTGCGGTCGATCACCTCGACTTCGTTTTTCGCCGGATTATTCAGGAAGAGCCGGTCTCCCGTCTTCTCGAGCGCCATGGCCTCGAGGGTGTCGCCATCAATCTTGATGTCCGCAAGTTTGGTGGCCGCGGTCGTATCCACGACGCTGAGCATGGTGAAGTCTCGTGCGCGTTGTCGCCGCCATTGACGACGTAAAGATTGTGCGTGGCGGGATCGTAGCCGATGGAGTCGGTATCGACCTTGAGAGCAACCGCCTTCTGCAGCCCGTAGGTCTTGCCGTCGTAGATATTTACCGCGCCCTTGTCTTCATCGGTGATGTAAATGCGGCTGAGATCGTCGCGGACGAGCACGGCGTGCGGATGCGGGGTCTTGATGGTCTGCACGATTTTGCCGCTGGCCAAGTCGAAGACCAGGACCTGGCCCGCTTCTTCGGCGACCACGAACAGGCGATTGCCGGCGCCGTCGATGCCGAGATGATCGAAGCGTCCTTTCACCGACGCGGGTATCTCGTATTTGGTGGCCAATTTCAAAGGCGCGGCCGTTTGCGCGAAGGCCGGCGGCGCAGCCGAGAGCAGAATCGCAACCAGGGACAATTTGAGGCTATTCATACTTCACCCTTTCTAAGTTTGTGGGCTGAATTTGTGGGCCGAATTTGTGGTGAGGATAACGGCTGGCCTCGGCCTCTGGCGGGTTACCCGATGCGCACCTGGAAGCGGCACGAGCGAGAGTTGCAGGAGCCTTCGCTTAGAAAAAACTTGCGAAGGCTCCCGCAAGCCCCGATTTTAGAATTGCAGCCGCAGCGCAAACTGGATTTCGCGTTGGTTATTATCCAACTGCCGGTTGACCCTGCTCCCTTGCGGTTTTTCCGAGAACGGGGTGTCACCTGCATTACCATCGAATACAAACGTGTTGATACCCGCTCCGCTGAAGCTGGGATGATTGAGGATATTGAAGAACTCCGCTCGGAACTCCAGCATGCCAGCTTCTCCCAGGAATCCGATCTTTGTATCTTTGACAGCCGAAAAGTCCCAATTCCTTTCCGGGGGCCCGCTCAGGAAGTTCCGTCCGGCGTTGCCAAGCTGGCCAATGGAGTTAGAGCAATTGGTTAACCCAGGTCCCAAACAGTTCGGCGTTATCGAGAACATGGCCGGATTGAACCACTGGTTGGGATTTCCGGTGATGACCGTGTTGGGATTGTAGACGATGGGTTGATAGGCACACGGGTTCGTATCGGGGCCGGTTGCCGGATGACCTGGCTGTCGAGGTGCAAGGATAGGCCGCCAGTAAAGCCGGCGTATTGATATTGACCCAGTCGCCCTGGCCACCCTGCAAGACGCCGGAGTTCGAGCGATTGTTGACAGTAAGCGGGGTGATCGGCAGGCCGTCCTGGACGCTCACGATGCTGCTCATGAACCAGCCGCCCAGCACCTTGGGCATAAAGCCGCTCCCCTTGGGGCTCGGGAAGTGATAGAGCACGTTGAATTCCCAGTTGTTGGGGACATTAAAGCAGGCCGGGCCCCTATCAACCCGCGGATCCAGCGGATAGGTGCCCAACAGCCCACCGGAAGCAACGCAATCCTGTATGTTCGCTTGACCCTGCGTGTCGTCCGTCACCTTGCTATGCGTAAAGGAGCTCTCGAATTCCAGCCCATGACTCGTTCGCTTCTGCAAAACAATTTGCAAAGCGTTGTAACGAGAAACGCCGACGGTGGCGATATTGATGTCGCTGCCATAGTTCGGGTTCACATTTCCGTAGGCGGGAGAGTTGTTATCCCAGAATGGCACCTTGCCGTCGACGCACAGGCTGGCGGGATCGCCGCACGGACCAAACGATGTGGGCAGGATCGGATTTCCGTCCCGAACCGTCGGCAAGTGAAGTCCATGATTGCCCACGTAGGCGACACCGATGGCCATGTTCCAGGGCAACTGCTGCTGAACGCTAGCGTTGTACTGGATCATGTAGCTGCTCTTCCAGTTGTAGTCGATGAAGGTAGGAGTCACAAGGCCAGGATTCGTCGTGCACTGGGCGAAGGCCCCCGTGCCCGGGCTGACATGTGGGCGGATAGGCGGCTAGTACCTGTTGAGGAATAGGGCAACGGAAACCCGCCAGTGGCAGCCGTAGGAGACCCGTTAGGAATAACAGTGGCGGTTCCCAATACTTGCTCCCAATCTGTAATCGTGCATGGTAGGAAGCCGGGGCTACCTGGAGCAAGACCGTTGTTGTTCGCGTTAAAGAAGGCCGACGAGCAGTTAGGGTTGATATCGATCAATGCGCCGAAGGGAATCGCTCCGTTCGTAGTGCCTCCCAGAGACGACCCAATGTTCCCCATGTCATAGTAGATTCCCGCGCCGCCGCGGATGGCGGTCTTGCCGTTTCCAAAGAGGTCATAGGCCATGCCGACTCGCGGGCTGAAGTCTTTCTGCGAGTTGTTTTGAATGACAGGGCCGGAGGTAAACAAGTCACTGTAATCGTTAACCAGTGTGGGATTGCTTCCCTTGCAGCTCACGCGGCGTGTTCATAAATTCATAGCGCAGGCCCAGGTTCACGGTCAGCCGTGACGTCACCCGCCAGTCGTCCTGGCCGTAGAAGCCGTAAGTGTTGTAGAGAAAAAAGCGGTTTTCATTGGCCCAGGTGGGCGCAAACTCGACTTGGAAAGGTACGTCCTGGAAGAAATCGGACAATTGACCGTATATGATCTGCCCATTATAGGAGTTGGTGGCCTGATCCCCTTGATTGAAGCGGTTGAGCAGCATTCCAAACTTGAAGGCATGTTTCCCGCGAGTCCAGTTCACGTCGTCGCTCAGGGTATAGATGTTCTGA
Source organism: uncultured Acidobacteriota bacterium (assembly GCA_963761945.1). Taxonomy (GTDB): domain Bacteria; phylum Acidobacteriota; class Terriglobia; order Acidiferrales; family UBA7541; genus Palsa-189. Next base: position 87,004 of record CAVXIM010000009.1, read on the forward strand.
AGGCTGAAGGTCGTGGGAGCGGCGTTAGCCGAGCCGAACTCCTGATATAGGCCGCCACCGGATCCCGCCAAATCAACGACGCCAGTGGAATTTCCTGACACGAGTTCCGGACCCAATCCATTGTTTTGCGTCAGGCCGCTGTTCAGCAGGTTTGTGGCACTGCGGGTGCGGCTGAAGGAAAAGCGCGCCGTATTCAGCACGGTGGGAGAGAAGGTGTGGTTCTCAGCAATTGTAATCCACTGGTTCCGCGCCGGCGCCGCATTGCGAAAGTAGATGTAGTCGCCTTGCGTTTGGTTGAGAAACGCGTTGTCGATGGTGTAGCGCGCAAAGAACGTGTCATTGCTGGAGAAATTCTGGTCCACTCGCATCTGACCGTAATTTTCGCTTAGCCTGTTGATGTCACTGCCTATTTGCGAGGGCGGATTGCCAGCCCGCGGCGTCGAACACTTGCCCGGGGATGGCAGAGGTACGATCGCCAGCAAAGGAGCAGTGTATTTGACTAAGCGTCACCGATGTGATCGGGTTGCCGAGCCGCGTCGGTATCCTGAGAGAGGTCGGGACACTGCGCCAGAGTAATCGTCTGGCCAGCGCCATAATTGTTCGCTGCCGTAGCCAATGCCGGGTCCCCGGCGGGTGACATCCCGCTGACGGCACAGGGTTGTTGATGGCGACTCCCTCGTTTTGACGAATTCCTTCGTAGACGGCATAGAAGAACGTTTTGTCTTTCTTGATCGGTCCGCCAAATGCCGCCCCGAATTGGTTCTTTTCCAGAGGCGACCTTGGGGGTACCCGCTGCCCCGATTACGGAACGTATTGGCGTCGAAAGCCGAATTTCGCAAGTACTCGAAGACATCGCCGTGGAATTGATTCGTTCCGCCCTTGCTCACGGCCACGATCTGGCTGCCCATGGCCAAACCGTATTCAGCCTGGAACGTGCCGGTCACAGTCTGATACTCCTTGATTCCGTCCAACCCCAGCGCATCGCCGGAACCGCCCGCGACGGGGCTGCGGCCGTGCTGTTTGCAGGATGGCTCCATCCAACGTAAAGTTATTGGATCGCGGCGGCGCGCCGTTTACGCTAAAGCTCGTGCCGCGATGGGTTGCGTTGGTTTACTGTCCTTGTTGACGCCGGGCTTGAGCAACGTCAGGTCAATATAGTTCCGGCCATTCAGCGGCAACTCCGCCATCTGCTGTTCGTTGACCGTGCCGCCAAGCGTCGAGTCCTGCGTATTCACCAAAGGTATGTCGCTGGTGATGGTGACCTGCTGCGCGGTTGCGCCGACTTGCAGCGCGAAATTGATTACGCCCTGCTGGGTGACCTCGAGATTCAGGCCCGTTCGCGTCTCGGTTCGGAACCCGGCAGCGGTTGCGGTCATCTTCGTAGTGACCGACAGGCAATTCCGGGAAGCGATAGCTGCCGTCTTGCTCCGTCATCGCTGTCTTCGTGAGGTTGGTGTCGGTATTCTTCAAGGTCACGGTGGCGCCGGGTATCGACGCGCCCGAGGAATCCTTGACCGTCCCCAGGATCGCTCCTGTAGATTGGGCCGCGAGCGGAATTGCCGTCAGAATCAGCACAGCCACCCAGATCATGCTTTGGCTTAACGCCTTGCGATAGCACCCCATGTTTCCTCCTCTGGCGCGTCAACGTCGACGACGCCTTCCCTTCTACGAACGTCCCCTAGTGAGGTCGCTGCCTTTTGTAAAGCACACAGCTGCCAACTGCTTTGTTACATGAACGGAACTTTACGATTGCGTGCGGCAGGACAACACCAGGCTGGACGTGGCAGCCGTGCAGCACCCCAATCACACCCCCGAACACCGCCGATGCGCGGCGTAACGGTCTCCCTGACAAGAAAATGCGTTTCCAAGAACTTAAAGATATGAATAACTGGGGGCGAGAGATAGTCGACCTGAGCTTAAGGGAGGCTTAATTCGGTTGTAAACATTTTGTTACCGTGAAAATAGAGCGCGAGCCCGAAACCAGGGGATGGCCGGGCCGAAGGGCCGCTACGTTAATGGCTCAAGGGCCTGAGGCTTGGACCCACCTTCGAAAAGCGAAGGGTGGGGCACCCAAAAAAGCGAAAAACAGCAGATCCCTCGGTCGCCGCGGCGACCTCGTGATGACAGCGTGGGGATTCAGGCGCACAGCCAAGGAGTGGCTGTGCCACGCAAATAATTCGTGCAAAAGATGAATTCCTACCCTAAAAACCCGATTGAGCGGTGGTCGTACCGAGCTTAGGCTCCACGGTTCGCAGCTCCCAGCATCTCCACTTACAGCAGCGCGAAGGAGTGTCTATGTCCGAAAAATCTCCGCACCCACGTCTTCTCTTTGTGGATGACGAAGAGGGGATTCGGCTGACACTGGCCGCGCTGCTGACCAAAAATGGTTTTGACGTGACCACGGTGGCAACTGTCAGGGATGCGCTCACGCAGATCAATTGCATGCACTATGACGTTTTGGTTTGCGACCTGAACGTCGAGAAACCGGGAGATGGATTCGTGGTGATCAGCGCCATGCGATATGCGCAGCCGCAGTGCGTCAGTCTGGTGCTGACCGCCTATCCTTCGTTTGAGAATGCGATGGAAGCGATTCAGCACCAGGTGGATGAATTCTTCACCAAGCCCGCGGACGTCAATGCCCTGGTCAAGAGCATCAAAGAAAAACTGCAGGTCCGCAGATCGAGAGTGCCAGTGCCGTATAAGCGTCTGACCACAGTGCTGCGCGAACATTGCGCGGATATCGTGGCGAAGACCGGCTCAGCGATCAAGAGCGATCCGATCCTGTCCGCTGCCGACTCCTCGAGGCCGCGGGAGCGCGATCTTCCGAAGATCATGGACGCGCTGATTGAGTACGTGGAGTTCGGTCGCAATGGCTTGAAATCGGAAGCACTCAGGCTCGGCATCGAGCATGGGCGCCGCCGTAAAAAACAAGGTTACGACGTGAGAATGGTGGTGCGGGAATTTCAGTTGATCGACGAACGAATCTGCGAACTGATGGCCAGCGATCGGATGCCCGCCGCTCCGGTGGGGTTGATCACAGACCTCATGAAACTGACCAAGGGCTTGAATGCGTTCATGATTGCGGCTCTCCAACCGTATGCGCGGACGCAGCCTTCCTATCTGGTATCGAGACGCTCATCGAAGTGATTTGGCCGGATTTGTAACCTGAAGAAGACCCTGCCATAGGGAATTTGCCGGTAAAACGAAAAAACAGCGGATCCCCCGGTCAACATCATCCGGGCGCGCGAAGCGACGCGTGCGGGGACCCGCGCTTCGGCGACTCGTGATGACACCTTTGCTAGCGTTGACAGCATGCGCGCACGGGAGCAAAATCCGCGCAAGTGCTGGCCGCACGGGCACTGGAAGAGAAGCTGGCCACACGCTTCGAGGCTGACGGCAAGTAAGAGATGTCGGCCCAAAGGGGCACAGCCAGGAGTGGCTGTGCCACGCAAAGCAAGAGAAACGGGAGGGTTGCGATGAGCGGGAATGTGAATCGCTATGTCATCGTCGCTGTAGCGGCGTTGGCGGCTTTGTGGCTTCTCCCGTGTGTTGCGCAAGATGGGACGCCGGCTGCAAAGGCAACAGCCGCGAAAGCGGCTCCCGCGGCCCTTCGAGACTCAGCGGCAAGCAAAGGCGACGCCGAGGACGGCGGACGGACATCCGGACCTGAGCGGCTTCTACAATCTCGGCGACATCTTTAGCCGGAGATCCGTAAGACGAAAAGCCGGGGCAACACGTGGTGGTGAGGTCCAATGGACGGCTCGGTCTTCTTCGATTACGGTGGAGCGAATGCGGGGACCGAACAAGTGGGCACGAAGGTCCTGCAGACGCAGAACGGCAAAGTAAACGTGCTCGATCGTACTTGCGTTAATCTGCGAAGAGCCGCCCTACAAACCGGAGTACATGGCCAAAGCCAAAGCGATCGGCGAGGCCATGCACGGCGACTCCTCGCCGGAAGATCCGCAGTATGACTGCAAGCCGTACGGCGTTCCGCGCGGATCGCTGCGGGGCGGCGGCGGGTTCGCGATGCAGATCGTGCAAAATGCGGACGTGGTAGCGTTTCTCTATGAAGACAGGCCCGGGCCTTATTTCAGGATCGTTTACATGAACGGACAGCATCCCAAGGACCTGGACCCTTCGTATTATGGCCACTCGATCGGGCACTGGGAGGGCGATACGCTGGTGGTGGATGTAGTGGGGCTCAATGACGAGACGTGGCTGGGCTCGGGAACCGTGGGGCCGAAATTGGCGATGATGCACAGCGATCAACTGCACGTCGTGGAACGCTGGACGCGTACCGGGGGACGTGTTGAGCTATGAGGCCACGGTGGAAGATCCGGTCATGTTTACCAAGCCATGGGTGATGACTCCGAGGCAGACGCAGATTGCCGCTGCGGGCGACTATATCCGTCCGACGATGTGCGTGCCGTTTGACAAGGGTCACCTGGTAAAAGAAGACAATACTCCGTATATCTCGTCGTTCGGGAAGTTCGGGCGCGAGTACCGGGCAAACGTCGGCCGAGGCGACGAACGCGACGAGCTCGACGGGCGCTACAGGCGAAAGTTCCCAATGTTGCGGGGAGCTGGAACGTGCAGATTTACAGCAGCATCGAGGGAGTGGTGAACCAGAAGTGGGCCATCAAACAGGATGGGACAAAATTTACGGGAACGGTGATGGCGAAGAACGGAGAGCTGCCGCTCGAGGGGAAGCTGGACGGCGCGTTTCTCGAAGCACCGTGACGGATGGGCAAAAGAAATACAATGATTCGCGCCACGGTCGTGGCCAAGGACATCGACGGAACCATCAAGATGAACCGAAATGAGTTCCGGTTTGCGGCGAAGGAAAACCAATGATCAAAACATTCTGCAAAAATGGGGCTTGCGGGATCGTGCTCGGTGCGATTGCTCTTCTGGCGGTCGGAGCGCCGGTGCTGGCGCATCATTCGGTTACCGCCGAATTTGACCCGAATGAGGAATGGACGGCGACGGGCATCCTTAAGAAAGTCGACTGGATCAACCCGCACACAGCGACCTGGGTGGAAGTGAAGGACGAGAGTGGCAAGGTGGAAACGTGGGGCTGCGAGGGAAATCCTCCCAGCACCTATAGCCGCGCGGGCGTGCACCGGGAAGACTGGCGAGTGGGCGAGGAAGTCACCATGACCTGCTTAGCCGCGAAAGATCACTCCAAGCATTGGGGATTCCTCAAACAGATCAAATACCATTCCGATGGGCATGTGCTCGTCTTCAGGCTAGGCGGAGAATAAGCAGCAAGCCGCTTCGCGAAGCTTGAAACGGCATCGCTCTGTAAGTATCATCGGCCCCATTCGTTCCGATTCCATCAGCTGCGCAGAAGAAACCGATCGAACGCGAAGCTGCGTTTGAAGACTGTGTTTGATGACTGGCCTATCCGGCGAAAGGAGCCACGCGATGAGACCGAGGAAGGATGGCGCGACTTTAGATTGGAAGGCGTGCGCGAGGAAGAGGAGCGTTTCCACTGTATTTTTCGCGGCGCTGGCGATGGCTCTGGTGCTGGGCGTGAGCACGCGCACGCGGGTGGATGCAAGTCCCAAACCGAGCGCCAAGAAGCCGGTGAAGCTTCTCGGCGGGATTTTGCTGCCGGGCAATCCGCTGCGCTTTGACATCAGCTGGGTGGATCAGGCGACCGGCAGGTATTACCTGGCAGAAGCCGGCAACGCCGCGGTGGAGGTGATCGACGCGGAGAACGACATCTTTCTGGGCCGCATTACCGGATTTCACGGCTTGGGGCTTCCCGACGACCCCTGCGGGCCCATCGAAGGCATGGGGCCGAACGGCATTGTGGTGACGCCGAATAACCAACTCTGGGCCGACGATGCGCACGGCACCGTGAAGGTGTTCGATATGGCGAAGGCCGAGCCGCCGTTTACGAATGTGAGCCCGATTGCCACGATCTCTACCGGAGCTCATTGCCGGGCGGACGAAATCGGGTTTGATCCCAAGGACCACATCATCATGGTGGGCAATCCGGAGGAGAAGCCGCCGTACGCGGCGATCATTTCGTCGGATCCGCCGTACACGATGCTCGGGAAGGTTCCCTTCCCGGATGCGCGGGGCTTCGAGCAGCCGCTTTGGGATCCGGAACTGAAGGGCGGGCGCATGCTCGCGACCGTGCCCGGCATGGGCGAGACGTCGAAAGTAGTGGTCTTCAATTTGAAGGACCCCAAGATGCCGAGCATCGAAGCGACGTATCCTACCGGGAACTGCGGTTCCGGCTTGGTGCTGGGGCCTTCGGGGCATCTCTTCGTGGGGTGCGGAGGCGGAAAGCCGCTGATTGTTTTGGACGCGGTCACGGGGAAGGTGCTCGCTTCGGTTGAGGGAACCAAGGGCGCCGACGAAGTTTGGTACAACCCCGGGGACAACAGCTATTACGCTCCGAGCGGATTCGGGGGCATGCCAACGCTCAGCGTGGTCGATGCCGCGACCAATAAGCTGCTGAACAACCTGCCCGCGGGCCCCGGGTCACACTCGGTGGCCGCGTACCGCGAGAACAACCACATTTTCGTTCCGATCGCGATTCCCACCAATGCCGCGCCAACCGACGTGTGCAACACGATGTTTGGCCTGCCGGAAAAGCGGGGTTGCATCGCCGTGTACGCGCACGAATAACAAAGGCCGGACGTCGGGGCGGGTCCTTGGGTTGCAAATCATGCGCGAGACGTGATTCGCTTCTAAGCCTGGCGGAAGTGGGAGTATCATCGGAATCATATTTCCTAGGGAGGCTATAGATGAAGCGCCATGCGGCTATTGCGGTGCTCGCGTTAATTGCGATCGCGCCTTTGTGGGCACAGGTGCCAAAAGGCTGGATGCTGCGGGTCGATCGCAGCACAGAAGCTTCAGACCCAGACGCCCCGGGGGCCATTAAGATGGCGCCAACGGGATCGGGTTTTCACGTCACGACACCTCAGGCGGCCGTTTTCTGGAACCCGGCAAATACGGCAAGCGGTAACTACACACTCAAGGGCACATTCAAGCTCATCAAGTCCAGTGGCTATCTCGAGTATTACGGACTGATACTCGGAGGGAGCAATCTCGCGGCAGCGGGGCAAGAATATCTCTATTTTGTGATCACGGATGATGGGACGTGGCTCGTCAAGCGCCGCACCGGCGGGAGCGCGCAAGAAGTGTCTGACAAGACGCCAAGCAGCGCCGTCAAGAAGCCGGACGCCAATGGAAGCTGCACCAATACGCTCGAAGTACGCGTGATGGCCGACAAGATCGATTTCGTTGTGAACGGTACGGTGGTGAAAAGCCTGCCGAAAACCGGAGCGGCCGCGAAGACGGACGGCATTTATGGACTGCGCATCAATCATCACCTCGATGTTCAGGTGGATGACTTTGGAGTATCCAAGAGCGCGACCTGATGGCGGGGAAGGGCACGACCGGGTAGCTTGACGTGAGCGGGACGGCGGACGTATGGTTTCGCGGATTCGGCCTTTCCAGAAGAGGTTTGAAATGCTTAATCGTATCGGGGTCTCTTTGAGTCTATTGGCATCGGCTCTGCTGTGGACATCGCTGGCCTTTGCGCAGAATGATCGGCCGCAGCAAAGCGTGGCCGCCAAGACGCCGAAGACGGCAGCTACGGATCACAAATCGGCGCCGCGCCATGACATTTCGGGAACCTGGGCACCGGCCAACGGGCCTTCCGATGGAATCCAAGCGAATGGCGTGAAGGCCATGCCGAATGACGGCAAGCCGGCGCACCAGTTGCCCTTCACGCCTTACGGATTGCAAGTATACAAGTCACATCACGCGCTCGAAGGAGCCGATGCTGTACTCCCGGGCGAGTTTGACGATCCGCGGGACAAGTGCGAGCCACTGGGGTTTCCACGGATGAATTTCTACAACCTGCGGGAGACACAGATCCTGCAGAACGAGTACAAGATCGTGATGCTCTACCAATATGGAACGGCCTGGCGCGTCATCTGGACCGACGGGCGCGCGCTTCCGAAGGTGGTGGATGGCGGCGTGCAGGTCGGCAGTGAAGTCAAGGAGCCGCGATATTACGGATACTCAGTGGGAAAATGGGTGGACGACACCACGCTGGTGGTTCAAACGACGGGAATGATGGGAGAAGACAGGGTCTGGCTGGACACTGCAGGGCGTCCCATCAGCGACCAATTGCGGGTGGAAGAACGCTTTCATCGCGTGGACCAGGACCACATGGAATGGTCGGTGACAATTGACGATCCGAAGATGTATACGCATCCCTGGGTGGCCATGGATAAATTTCCTCTGGTATTGGAGGACGGTCACCGGGACGTGATGGAGCAGTACTGCTCGGTCACAGAAATGGAGCGGTACAATAAGCTATTCGGTAATCCTTCCAGCGGCGAAAAGACGCCGAAGCAATAGCTCGAACGGGGGCATAGGGATGCGAAGCAAAATTGTGCCGGCGGTGATTCTGGGACTTGTTGTGGGTCTGGGCCTGGCGAGTTTTTCGGCCCCGCTATTGGCGCACCACGGAAACGCAGCCTTCGAGACGGAGAAAAAAGTTACGCTGAAGGGGACAGTAACGGAATGGTACTGGTCCAATCCACATTGCCTGCTGCAATTCGATGTGAAAGGCGATGACGGAAAAGTGGTCCATTGGATCGGAGAGACTCAAAATCCGGTGACCATGACCGACGTGGGCTGGAGCAAGAACGCCTTCAAGGTTGGAGACGAGGTTACGGTCGCTTTGTTCCCCGTCAAAAATGGTTTACCGCTTGGACGCATCATTACCGTCGTGCTTCCGAGTGGGAAGACGCTGGATGCGAATCCGAACCAGCGTCCTTATCGGTAAGTTCTCCGCTGTGACGACGGGCGCGCCGTTTAAGCCATCAGACTTAGCAAACGAAGTTCAAGCAGACTCAGACCAAGAGCCTTCTCCGGAAAATCCAGGGCAGCGCCGCAGTTTCTTAAAGGCACGCTGGAGATGCGCCTAGATTATTCCACTGACGATTTCAAGAATGGCCGAATCAGGAAGCGGATTCTCCGGCGCCTTGCCGATTTTCGTCCATGGTAAGAGATGGAGCGGCTTGCTTTTGGATCGCGGGACGCCAATTTGAAAGGTTATGAGCATAGAGCACGATGCAGAAGAGATTACCGGGAAGAAAGCCGTACTGTGCGGTCTGAACACCGATGACGCAAACGACCAGGCTATTTATCCCTGCGACGATCCAGCCGTACCATAAACGCTTTCCGATGAGTACTGTGGAGAGGATTGTCAGAAAACAAGAGATATAGTCCAGATGAAGCATGTTCTGCGGAGCCCCTTCTGCCCAAATTCAGTAGGTATTCTAAAAAAGAGCCCCAGAGCGAACGATACTGTACCTCCGGACAGGTCAGGTACAGTTGCGGCTAAATTGGAAATGGCTCTGGCGGCGATTGCCTGTTTCCGGCGCTCGCAGGAGGTCACCGGGAAGCCTGCCAGTCATCGCATAAGTAGGCGCATAAGTGGGTGCATAAGTTGGTCGAGACTCTGGGTGCGTTGTACTGAAGCAAGAGCAGAGTTCCCCGCATAGTCTCGCCGAATCCCGACGCGGGTCTACTTGACCGCAGATCGCCTGTCGGGGCGAAAAGCCCTTGCCCTCAAAAATCACAGGATCGAACGCTAAAATGAGCGGCAAAACGGGGGGCTTAGAAGTTTCGACTTCGATCTTCGTTTCGGCCTTCGCTTCGATTTGGGCGGTTGCCCTCTTCCTGTTATTCGTTCCGGCCAAAGCATCGGCATATTCGGTGCTGGCCCACGAAGCCGTCATCGACGCATCGTGGGATGCGGCGATCAAGCCCCTGCTGCTGGCGCGTTATCCCGGCTCTACTCCGGAGCAGTTAGCCGAAGCTCGAAGCTATGCCTACGGCGGTTCGATCATTCAGGACCTCGGCTACTATCCCTTCGGAAGCTTCTTCTTCACGAATCTGCTCCACTATGTTCGCAGCGGCGATTTCGTGCAGACGATTCTTCGCGATGCTCAGACGGAAGATGAATACGCCTTTGCGCTCGGGGCCATGGCCCATTTCTTCGGAGACACGCTGGGGCATCCGCTGGGCGTGAACCCATCGGTCGCCATTCGCTATCCCAAACTGCGCAGAAAATACGGCAAGGTGGTTACTTTCGAAGAAGGAAAGAAACAACATCTTCTGGTGGAATTCTCGTTTGACGTCATTGAGGTTGCGTCAAAGGCCTATGCGCCGCAGGCCTACCACGACTTCATTGGTTTCCAAGTGGCGAGGCCTTTGCTGGAGCGGGCGTTCAAGGACACATATGGCCTGGAGATGAAGGATGTTTTCTTCAACGAAGATTTGGCGCTGGGCACGTATCGCCGCGGCGTGAGCAAGACCATCCCGCACATGACTCGCGTGGCGTGGGCGCAAAAACAAGATGAGATCCGGAAATTGATCCCCGGCGCGCAACGAAATCGATTCATCTACAGAATGACTCGCCGGCAATACGAGGCGGACTTCGGCAAGGTGTACCGAGAGCCATCGTTCGGGGCTCACTTTCTCGCCTTTATTCTGAACCTCTTTCCGAAAATCGCTTTCTTCCGATTCCTTTCCTTCCAGCCGCCGACGCCGCAAATGACCTCTCTTTTCGAGCACAGCTTTGAGGTGGTAACAGAACGATTTACCGCGGCCGCGCAGCGGCTGAATTCCGGGAATGCGCCGCTCTCGAATGAGGACCTCGACACAGGAGATCCCAGCCTGCCGGGCGAGTATGGCCTGGCCGACCAGACCTATGCGGAGCTTCTCGACAGACTCGCGGCTCGGAACTTCGCGGATGTCCCCGCGGCGGCCACGGCCAACATCCTCAATTTTTATTCGAAGGCTATCAACGATCCGCCGGCTTCGAGGAAGGAAAGAAAACGATGGGAGAAAACGCAGAAGGAGTTGGCCCAGTTGAGGCAATCGGCGGCCAAAGAATAGTCCCTTCCTGACAGCCCGCCAGCCACCCCAGATCCCAAGTTACCAGCGCCAATTTTTACCTGTAGTCTTTTTTACCTGTACTGATGGCCGGTTTGTAAATCTCTCCTTTCGATCAGGTTATACGATTCGCGGCTCGGAAAGGCCGAAAGCGTTGCCGGAGGCGCGGCGGCTCTTTAGGCTTGGTAGTACGAACCGCGGCTCAGCTAATGAGACCTTCGAACCTCATCGTTCTGCTCCTACTGGCCCTGACAACCGGCCTATTCTCATCTCCCGCGAGTGCTCAGGAACCGGGAACCGCTTTGATCACGGGATGCAAATCGGGCACTTCGGTGCCTGGATACAAGCAGCAGGGATTTGCGATAACGGCTTATGCACACTTCGCCTGCGGCAGCTCCGTCTACGTCTGGAATGCCAGCGGCAAGGCAGCCTTGGTCCAGCAGGACACCACGGTGGCCTACGTGGCGAGCAAATACTTATTCGGCGCCGGCGTGAGCAAGCAAGCGAGTCCGGTGGCGGTGCGGAGCTTCCTGCAAGGCATAGCTGAAAGTCTTCAAAGAGGTGATGCTTCCGCTGCCTTGGCGCGCCGGCAACTGGTGCGCAGCTGCCTGGGGATTCGAGGTTGCCGCGTGGAGGCGTGGTCGCGGCTGGCCTGGACGCGAATCAAACAGCCCAGTCAACTGGTCGAATCTCCGGATTCGACTCTGCGGCTCTTTGCTCATGGCGTTTACTACAGTGCGTTGATCGTCGATCCGCCGGTTCGGTTCAAGGATCGCCCCGTACCGAGCCTGAAATCGCCCGTTCTGCTGCTGGATGGCGGAGGATTGAGCGTGGCCGTTGTCGACCATGCCTGCTACTCGCTGGGCACAGATGGCAAATGGGCCGCGGCGGGGGCGAGCGCAGTGCAATCCGCAGCCGCAATCCAAAGATGATTGCCTGAATTATCCCCATGGCCTCCCAATATGCTTACGCTTTCAGGGAGCCCGAGTGCAGGCTTCTAGTGCAGCTCGACTGGGGGCGGGTGAAAGGTCGGGCCCGACCATCAAGGGGACGATGGTGATATTTTCCCCGAAGGTTTTAGGAGCAACACAGCGCAATTCCGCGATCTGCCGCGGCAGTTGGGCGAGGAGATAGCCTTTCCATCCTGCCTGGAAGACCCAAACCCGAGCGCCGGGTTTCAATCCATAGTTTCGGGTCATCTTCTCGAACGAGCCAGTAAGGCCCTCAGCCCTTAAATGCCAAAAATTCAGAGTGACGATGGGATGGCCCTGGCAACGGAACTGGTCGAAATCCTCGCCTGACCAATTCAGAAGATTGGCTGCCTCCGCTCCGCAGTAGTAATAGGCAAGAGGTAAGCTGCTCTCCTGGTCCGCCAAGATGAAATCGCCTTCGGAAGCCGCCTGACGCAGATAGCCGACCGCGTCAGCCATCAGCTTTCGGCTTTGATTGGCTTGCGTAAAGCCGGGTTCCGAGGGGTTCCCATAGTAGTTCGATACGCCTGCCAGGAGGATTGCGGCCAGAAGTGCGGCCCACAGCCTTTGGCGGAAAAGGGCGGCAAACGCGAGACTCGCCGCGGCGAGGATAAACGGCGCCAAGAAGGCGGTGTGCCGGCTGCCCACGTAGGGATAAATACCGGCGATGGACGCTGCCCAGACGGCTACAAACGGAAGCAGAAGCTGAATGCTGACGTGCCGAGGGCCGTGATGAGCGCCCGGCCTGGCAGGGGCGGAAATGAAGTCCCGGAAGAACAGAAACGCGGCGCCGGCGATGAAAGCGAGCAGCATGGCTTGGGCGACATAGCGTTGCGCAAACGTATACAGAAAGATGTTCCAGGTATTCACGCGCGTGAAACGAAAAATGCTTTGCTGATCGGGCTGAAAAAACGTGTCGCCGAACGGCATGGCCCAAAGCGCGACGTGGCCCTTGATCTTGGATACATGCGTCACATACAGGAAAACGTAAATCGCCAGTGCGCCGACTTGCCCCATGGCCCACGCGGCGATCAGTTTGCGCGGGTATTTGGAGTCCGCAAATCTCGCCAAAGCATAGACGCCAGAGGCGAGAACAAAGAAAACGGCGGAGTAATGGGAGAGAATCGCCAAATAAAGGAAAGCGGAGAAACACCACATGGTACGGAGGGACCGCTTCTCGAGAGCTCTCTCGAAAAAGCAGAGGGCGGCAGCCATACAACACAGCAGCAGCGCGTATTCGCGAACCTCAGCCGAGAGGGCGATCATAATGGGCGAAAAGGCGATCACTGTGAGCGCCAAAAGGCCCGCCGCCCCGCCGAAAAGCATCCGAATCCATTCGAATGTGAACCAGCAAAAGGCTGTTCCAGCGAGGATCAAGGGGAGGCGAAGGACAAGCTCGGACCGGCCCAAAAGATGGCAGTAATAGAGCAGAACATAGATCAGCGGGGGATGCGCGTTGGTCAGACTCGCCTTGTAAGCAAGAAAAAGAGAAGGCTGATCGATGAGCAGGTAATGCAGAATCTCGTCGGGGTTGAAGTAAGTTCTGATGGCGGCGGCAATTCTGAGGGCGAGACCAGCCGCAGTAATCGCGATGGCAATTGCGTTGATGTGGCCGCGAAGCCAGCTCTCGATGAAGTGGGCATGGGCGATAGGCGCGTTATGAGGAAATAACAGGCGAAGCGTCGCGCGGCGATTCCGTTTGCGGATCGATGGTGGTGTTGAGGCTCATACGCTAACGGTTGCGGCGGGCGTTTGATCGGGCTTTTGGTCGAGCTTTTCAGGCTGGGTTGGGAGAGGCATCCGGCCAGACGGAGCCGCGGTAACGACAAATTGATAGGCGAAGAAGGTTTTGCAGGAACGAGTTAGTCCGTAGTGGAGTGCGTGGAGCGGCGCGAATACTTTTCGTCTGGTGAACGGCAGAGCCAACTGCAGGGGCACGGGAGTCGGAGTGACGTCGAGAATTCCGCAGGAAACTTCGCGCATCATGTTCCGCAGAGTTCGCAGCGTAAAAAAATGCAGGTGAGTCCTATCGAGGATGCCACGGTCGACAGGGTCAAAATTTCCGAAGAGCAGGCCGAGGCGAATGATCCAGTTCGCTACGTTCGGCACGGAAATGATGAGTTTGCCTGAATCTTTCAGCGCGGGGATGGACCTCCTCAATACCGCCGCGGGATCGCGCAGATGCTCCAAGACGTCCGCGAACAGGATGTAATCGAAGACTCCGCGGTAAGGGAAAGCAAAGGTTTCTATATCGGCGCGATGAAAGACGTCATAGTGAGAGCAGGCTCTTTCCGCGGCCGCAGGATTGCTTTCTATTCCCGTGACCGCGTGGCCCTTCTTTTGCAGGATCTTTCCCATATAGCCCTCCGCACAGCCGACGTCGAGAATGCGCAGAGGCGCACTTTCCTCTTCGAGTTTTTTCAGGATGCAATAGTGGCTACTGTACTTGAAATTCTTAAAGACGTAGCCGCTGTGCGGATCGTTCTGCAAGGCCGGGCTCTGCGGATGTGGGCGCGGAGTCAATACACTCTCCTATAGCGGGAAGGGAGCGATTCGAACTGCCTGAATTCCACGAGCGAAATCCTATGCAGAAGGAAACGGCCCAGCAGTGCGAGGATGCTAAGGCCATAAACCACACTATCCAGGAAGCTGGCGCTGGAGGCCGCCGGGAAATATTTGGTTGGGACGGGAACTTCCTTGATGCGGAAGCCAAGATGAGTGGCCTGCACAAGAATTTCCTGATCGAAAACGAAGCTATCGGAATTGAATGAAAAAGGAATCTGCTCGAGGGCCTGCCGGCTATAGGCGCGATAGCCGGTGTGGTACTCAGCCAAGCGCAAGCCGAGCGTCCAATTTTCCAGGCCGGTCAGAAATCGATTGCCAAGATATTTCCACCAGGGCATGCCCTGCTCGAGTGTGTTCCCGGCCAGAAATCGGGAGCCCAATACGATATCGGCCTCGCCCGATTTGATTGGCGCGAGGACTTCCGGCAAGAGCGCGGGATCGTATTGGTAATCGGGATGAAGCATGACCACGATATCCGCGCCCTCTTTCAGGGCTTCCGCATAGCAGGTCTTCTGGTTGGCTCCGTAACCGTAGTTGCGGGTGTGAACGAACACCGTGAGTTGCAGCTGGCGGGCAATCTCCAAAGTTTTGTCGGTGCTGCCGTCGTCAACGAGAATGATCTGATCCACGACCTTATGGGGAATGGCCTCGAAAGTGATTTTGAGGGTTTTCGCGGCATTGTACGCAGGCATAACCACGATGACTTTGGGCCGATCTTGCGCAGCGTAAAATGACATGGGATTTCGCCCCTATCATTAAACTCACGATCATTTCCGGTGTCGATTACGGCGCGGATTCCGGTGCCTTAGAGGCTATTAACCGCTAGCAACCCTGCGGGTCAGTTGGAGGTAATTTTTGAGGAAGGGACCACCCGGCAAGAGACCTGGTTCATGAAGTCAGACAGATCCCGGCGGTAGCGGTATCTCGCGAGGCCATCGCCTTCCGCGTCTTCCGCTACCAGAATGAAGGAAACTCCGGGAAACATGACCTTCAAAGCGGCCTCAATCCTCGAGGATTCGGCGCGATCGGAGATTACACTGGATTTCACTACCGCGAGCGCGAAGGTTACTTCTTTCTTGGCCGCTTTTTCGTGGACTGGCATTTGCCCTCCCGCACGAGACGATGCCGGATATCGCCCCAAAACTCTACTGAACCAGAGGGCAAATTCGAACAGGCAGAACGCTGTATAAAGGTCCCTTAAGGCGTTTCGAGTACGCCCGGCCTTTACTTATGCGCCAAAAGCGCCGTGATGACTTCTTTATCGCCGCGAAGCTCCTGATGCCCATGACGTTCGCGGCGAAGAGCCTTTTGGCGCCCGACAGCCCCATTAGGGCGGGGCGATCGGGGGCAGCCGAAAGGCGGTTACACGAGGACTTCGGGAACTTCCAGCCTTTGCTTGCGGAAGGCCGCCTCGAAGGCATTCACGATTCGCGGATCGAAATCGGCTCCGGAAGCTTTTACGATGGTGTCCCGGGCTTCGAAGGGCGAGAGGCCTTTGCGATAAGGCCGGTCGCTGACGAGCGAATCGTATACATCGGCGACGCTGATGACCATGGCTTCGACAGGTATCTGCTGGCCTTTTGTGGGATGGTAACCGGAGCCATCAAATTTATCGTGGTGGGCGAGAATAATGGGCAGAATGCGGCGCAGCGATCCTCCCACGGGACTCAGCATCTCGACGCCGCGCTCGACGTGAGTCTTAATCTCCTTCATCTCCTGGTCGGTTAGGCGCGCCGCCTTGTAGAGGACTTCGCGGCTGACTTCCAGCTTGCCGACGTCATGGAGGAGTGCGGCGGCGCGCACGTCCTCGACCTGATCTTCCCTCATGCCCAATTCGAGGGCGATCTGAGTGGCGTAAATGGAGACGCGGTAGGAGTGATTCTGGGTGAACTTGTCATTGGAAATCATCTGGCTGAGGATTTGCAGCACGCCAAAGTAAGTCTCGCGCAGCTCATGCATGCGCTGTTCGCTATGCTCGTGCAGGGTACCCGTGGCGTAAGCGAAAATCACCAGAAACCCGGCCCAGATCGCCAGATCGGACCACCCGAGTATGTCTTCGGTGGGAACGGGGCCGCGATTGAAGAGCGTGGGGTGCATGACGTTGACCCAGATCACAAAGAGAATCGTGGCCACGGCAGCCTGCACGGCCCGGCGCCGGCCGAAGTAGTAGACGGCGAAAAGCGTGGGCAAATTGTAAAAGGTAAGAACCAGCCGCTGGCCCTCGACGAAGAAATTCACCAGCGCCGCCGAGGCGACAATGGAAAAAATCAGCAGAAGTTCCTTATTTATCTGCGCCAGGCGAGCGATCCACTTGTCCTTCATGCATCCTCCTGCGGAGAGGCAGAGAATGACCCCCAAGCAAGGGATCAGCTTGGCCTGAACAGGGGGAAGCCGCCATAGTACTTCTGAGTTTTAGTGCTGCTTGGGTAAATAAGTCCAAGGGCACTCTCGACGGGGCAGGAAAGCTCGGGGCCTTTACTTTGGGTCTTTTTACCTCGAGGCCTTTACTTTGAGTCGGCCCCTCGAATTTTGCGCACCAGCATCAGGACCGGATCGTAAAATTCATCCACGACGCGTTCCTTGAGGGGAATGATGGCGTTATCGGTGATATGAATGTCTTCGGGGCAGACTTCGGTACAGCATTTGGTGATGTTGCAAAAGCCAATGCCCATCTCACCCCGCAGAAGCTTGGTGCGAGACTGGCCATCGACCGGATGCATCTCGAGTCCGGCCGTGCGGACGAAGAAACGCGGGCCGGCGAACTGCTCGAACTTATCGTGATCACGCAAAACGTGGCAGACATTCTGGCAGAGGAAGCATTCGATACATTTGCGGAACTCCTGCACACGATCGACATCTTCCTGATAGACCTTCCAATCGGTGCCGGGGCGTGGCTTGAACGGCGGTATCTTCTTATTAACCTTGTAGTTCCAGGAGACGTCGGTAACGAGATCCTTCAGTATGGGGAAGGATTTCATGGGGAAAACGGTGATGGGCTTATCCAGCGGAAGCGCGTCCATGCGCGTCTTGCACATGAGCCGCGGGCGGCCGTTGACTTCGGCGGAACAGGAACCGCACTTCGCCGCTTTGCAATTCCAGCGCACGGCCAAATCGGGCGCCAGGTGTCCCTGGATATAGTGGATGGCATCGAGCACGACCATTCCGGGGGCGACGGGAACACGATATTGTTCGGTTTTGCCGCCTTGGCGGTCTCCCCGGAAAACCTCTAAAATCGCGTCGGCCATCTATTCTTCCTCCGTTACGGCGCTACTCCGCTACCTCGTTACCTGGCGCTGGTTGCCTCGACTTCGTCGGCCAAGAGCTTTTGCAACTCGCCGGGCATGGCGGGAACGGGCTCCTGGCGAAGCGTCATAGCTCCGCGTTGCGAGGAGATGACGTTATTCTGCTTTCCCCACGTGGCGGCGTCCAAGGCGGGATAATCGATGCGGCTGTGCGCTCCGCGGCTCTCGCGGCGGGCCAAGGCGCTGCGCGTAACAGCTTCGGAAATCAACAACATCGATTTCAGGTCGTAAGACAAGTGCCAGCCGGGATTGAACAGGCGCGAGCCCTCCACGTGCATACGCCTGGCGCGTTCGTTGAGCTTTTCGAGTTCGGTCAAGGCCTGCTGGAGATCGCCTTCGGTGCGGAAGATTCCCACCAGCTTTTGCATGGTGTCCTGCAAATCGCGATGGATCGCGTAGGGAGATTCGCCATTTCCATTCGAAAATGGGGCCAGCATCTCCTGCTCGGCCTGGTCGATTTGCGCCTGATCGATGGCCGCCTGGCCGACCTTTTTGGCGCTTTGCGCGGCTGCCAGACCGGCCCGTCTTCCGAACACGAGCAGATCGGAGAGGGAGTTTCCTCCCAGCCGGTTCGCGCCATGGAGGCCTGCCGCGACTTCGCCCGCGGCGTAAAGCCCGGGGACGGTAGCTTCGGCTGTTTCCGGATCCACGCGTACTCCGCCCATAACGTAATGGCAGGTGGGACCCACTTCCATCGGACCTTTGGTGATATCGACGTCCGCGAGTTCGAGGAACTGGTGATACATGCTGGGGAGCTTCTTTTTCACGTACTCCGCGGGCTTCTGGGAGATATCCAGGAAGGCGCCGCCGTGTTCGGAGCCGCGCCCTTCGCGGACTTCGGTGTAGATGGCGCGGGCCACGACGTCGCGGGTGGAAAGCTCCATGCGCTTAGGATCGTATTTCTCCATGAAGCGCTCGCCATTCTTATTGCGAAGGATGCCGCCCTCGCCGCGTACGGCTTCGGTGACCAGAATGCCTTGCACACCCGGAGGCCAAACCATGCCCGTCGGATGGAATTGGACGAACTCCATGTCTTTCAGTTCGGCGCCGGCTTGGTAGGCGAGGGCCATGCCATCGGCGGTATATTCCCAGGAGTTCGAGGTCACTTTGTAAATCTTGCCAATGCCGCCGGTAGCAAGCACGACCGACTTTGCTTTGAAGACAACGAAGCGGCCCTGTTCGCGCCAATAGCCGAATGCGCCTGCGACCCGATCGCCGTCTTTCAGTAAGCGCGTGACGGCGCATTCCATGTAGACATCGATACCGAGGGCGACGCCACGATCCTGCAGGGTGCGGATCATCTCCAGGCCGGTACGGTCCCCCACGTGACACAACCGCTTATAGGTATGGCCGCCAAAAGCGCGTTGCAGGATCTGGCCGTCGGCAGTGCGGTCGAAAAGCGCGCCCCACTGCTCAAGTTCGCGAATGCGGTCAGGCGCTTCCTGGGCGTGAAGCTGGGCCATGCGCCAATTGTTGAGGAACTTGCCGCCGCGCATGGTGTCTCGGAAATGCGTTCGCCAATCGTCCGAGCGGTCCACATTAGCCATGGCCGCGGCGATGCCGCCCTCGGCCATGACGGTGTGGGCTTTGCCAAGCAGCGATTTGCAGACGACGCCGACCGAGGCACCCTGCCCCAAGGCCTCAATAGCCGCGCGCAGTCCGGCGCCACCGGCGCCAATGATCAAGACATCGTGTTCGTGTGTTTCAAACTTGGTGGTCACAGGATTCTAATGTCCCGCACAGCGCCAGATGCAACCAGCCGGATGTAAAGGTCGGTGAGACCGACAGAAATCAGGCTGCACCAAGCATAAAGCATGTGCCTTTCGTTGAGAATGCTAACCCCGCGCCACCAGGCGTGCCGAGAGGATCCAAACGACGAGCAGGAGAAACAGTCGACTTTACCGCCAACCAGATGGCGCAGAGAGTGGCAGGAAAGCGTATAGGTCGAAAGAAGGATGACGTTCACCAGCATGATGATGCTGCCCACGCCGACGAAGAAGTGGCCGTCCAGGTCAAACGCGACGATTGCATCGTACCAAAGAAAGCCCAGGACGATGACCGCCGCATACAGGAAATAGCGATGCAGGTTCTGCAAGATAAAGGGAAATGTCGTTTCCCCGCAGTAGTTGCGCTTGCGTTCGCCCACCGCGCAGGCCGGCGGATCCATGAAATAGGCGCGGTAGTAAGCCTTGCGGTAGTAGTAGCAGGTGGTACGAAATCCCAAGGGGAATACGAGGATCAGAAGCGCAGGAGACCAAGGCCAAAAGTGGTGCTGCGGATCGATCAGCGGCGAGTAAAAAGGAGTGAGGTAAGGGCCCCAGGTGTAGTAGGCGCCCTCGAAAGCCCTCCAGGTGGCGTAGGCGCCAAACGCCCCCAGGAGCAGGAACGCCGGGAGAATCTCGGTCCACCACGCGTCTCGCCGGAGGGTGCCTGTAAAATGCCCCTCGGTGACTGTTACCGGGTGCCCTGCCATTTGGTTATCTACCTCCCCATGCCAAGAAGAACGGAAATCCGAGACAACTTATGGCGCACGTACGCGGACGAATCACGCTGCGAGCCCGTGGTGATTTCGGGCATTCGAAAATAACCCAGGACTGTGGGTTACCTGCTGCGAGAGCAGGTTCGAGAAAGAACGATCGCGAGCACTAAGAAGTTGCTCGCCTCCCTGTATACAGAACTTGCCGTACGCCAAATAACAAAAATAGAATTTTAATGGTTTACTGTCAAGCGGGGAGGCGCATTGAGCGATGCGGCAAGATGCCCTTTCGAGACTCCCTTCGGCAAGCTCAGGGCAGGCCGGCGCTAAAGAGGGATTCCTCGCCCGTCGAAGGATAAGCGGGGCGTGCGCCCCGCGACGGGCTCGGAATGACAGCAGCCGACGCTGAGGCGGAGAGAGGCCGGGCTGAAGGCCGGCGCTAAAAAAAGCACGAGGGGTTCCGGAGCCGAAGCCGGCAAGATGTCGGCGCTACGAAAAAATACTCGATCAGGGGGCGCCGGCACCGGCGACGGCGCTGTGCGCGTGTCCAGTCATGGCCGGCGCGAAGGTAGTGACCGGCTGTAGCGGCAGCGGCGCAGGCGGCGCGGGCCCTTGATTCTGGAAGACCAGGCATCGCGCGTCGCTATCCCAATCGATCGAGACCATGTCTCCCAATCCCACTTGCGCGGAGGCGAGCAAGTTGGCCAGAGGCGAAACGACATGGCGGGCGATGGCGCGCTTCAAATGGCGGGCGCCATACCTGAGATCAGTTCCTTCGCGCAACAGGAAGGCCTTGGCTTGCGGCATCACGTGGAACATAAACGGCATGCGGCCGGCATCCAGCACCTGTTGCTGCACCAGCGCGAGCTCGATATCCAGGATTTCTCCGAGTTGCTCGAGTTGGAGCTGGTGGAAAACGACGACGCGATCGAGCCGGTTCATGAATTCGGGAGAGAACTTGCGGCGCGCAGCCTCGACGGCGGTACGTTGAAGCTTTACGTCCAGCCCCTCGGCTGGTTCGGGGGATGGTTCCACAAATCCCATGCCCTTGCTTACCAGGGCGGTGATTTCGCGAGCGCCCAGGTTGGAGGTCAGACAGATGATGGTCTGCGAGAGATCCACGCGACGCGTATCGCCGAGGGTGAGTGTAGCTTTATCCAGGATGCCGAGGAGCAATTGCCAGAGCGCATCGCTGGCCTTTTCAATCTCGTCAAAAAGCACAAAGCTCAGCTTGAGCTTATCGGTGTGATATTGGCTGAGAGTCTCCTCAGTGATCACGGGGTGAGTGTCGCGGTGCCCCAAGTAGCCGGGAGGCGAGCCAATGAGTTTAGCGATCTCATGGGAGTGCTGAAACTCAGCGCAGTCGATCTTGACCACCGCTCTCCTTTCCCCGAACAAAATCTCGGCGGCGGCTTCGACGATGCGCGTCTTTCCCGAGCCGGTGGGCCCGAGAAAGAGCAGATTACCGACGGGGCGCCCGGGCGCATTCAGGCCGGCACAGAAGACCTGAAAAACTCCCACGAGGGCGTCGATGGCTTCGTCTTGTCCTACGACCTTGGAGCGGAGCGCAGCCTCGAAATCCTGAACCTGCGAGCTGCGTTTGGTGGGATCCAATACTCTGGGCTGAATATTCATTGCGCTCTCCTGAAGAGGCCGCGTTCGAGTGCGGAGCTCCTGCTGAAAAGCGTGCGCGCATTTCTTGAGATCGCGGGTCTTGTTACTTCTGATTTGGCTATGACTCACGATCTTCATCCATACTGTGCATCAAAAGGCAGCGGGTGAGAATCCGGTCAAGGCCCACAGAACGGGCATTAAAAGCTTGATTTTTCGTTTCATCTGGTTCCGTATTTCCCGCGAGAGCGGGACCCTAGAAAGGGCCGGTCAAATCCCGATAAACCGGGGGCCGCTTGGGACCGGGTTCGGTCTTGTCTACAATGGCTAAGTGCCTAAGTTAACTCTATTTATCGGCAAAGGCGGCGTGGGGAAGACGACGGTTTCGGCGGCCTATGCCTTACATCGCGCCACAAAGGAAGCGAAAAAGGCGGTTTTCCTGGTCTCCACCGACCCGGCTCATTCCCTTTCCGACGTCCTGGGTGAAGCGCTAGAGGACGTTCCCAAGAAGGTGAGCCTCATCCCCAAGGCCCGGCTGGATGTATGGCAAGTGGATGCGGAAAAGCAATTTCGAGCTTTCCTGGGGCGGCACAAAGAAAAACTCCTGGCCATACTTGAAAAGGGCACCATCTTTTCGCGGGAGGATATCGAACCTTTGCTGGAGACTACGCTGCCGGGAATGGCGGAAATGGCGGCGCTTCTGGCCATCTCGGACGCACTGAGGTCCGGCAAATACGATCAGATCGTAGTCGACACCGCGCCTCTCGGGCACACGCTGCGATTATTTGCGCTGCCTCAATATTTTTCGAGCTTTCTCGACATTCTCGAGTTGACGGCCAGCCGCGACCGGCTTCTGGCACAGCATTTCGGAGGCAGCGCACAAAGCGCTAGTAATCCCCTAATTGCAGAATGGCGGCAGATGGTGGAGACAGTGAGGGCGGCATTGCTGAGCAATGCGGAGATTTTTCTGGTGACCACGGCGGAGAAATTTTCGCTCAACGAAGCTCGAAGAGGGATGCTCGCGCTGCGTTCTATTTCACCCGATCTGGATCTCACCGGCATCGTTCTGAACAAAGCCGTGCTCGCATCGCGGCAATGCCGAATTTGCCGCAAGCGATATGCTGCAACGCGTGATGCACGCGAGTTCCTCGGGCAGAATTTTCCTGCGACGAAAATTTACATGGCCGAAGATGCCGGCGCGCCCGTACTGGGGCCGGCACTTAGGCCGTTTGGGGAGCACGTCTTTACAGGCAGGAAGCTCGCCTGGAAGGCCACCCTGCCAAAGCCAAAGCCCCGCGAAATACGGCTTTCGCGGGTCGAATGGCCGGTTTTGGACCGGCCGCTCTCCATGGTGTTGGGAAAAGGCGGTGTGGGAAAGACAACTATCTCCGCCGCTCTGGGATTCCATACCCGGCTTCGCCGCCGCGGAGCAATTGATATTTGCTCAGTCGATCCAGCACCCTCCCTGGATGATATTTTCCAAGCCGATATTTCGGACCAGCCCCGCGCGGTCCTGGGGGACAGGAAATTCCGCGCCTCCGAGATGGACGCAGTCGCCGTATTTAGAGCCTGGGCTCGCGGCGTAAAGGAGATGATCGACGCGGCCACAAGCGGCGAAGTGTCGAGGGTGCATGTGGACCTGTGGTTCGAGCGACAGCTCTTTTCGCAACTGCTCGAGAGCGTTCCGCCGGGCCTGGACGAGATCCTAGCTGTTATTCGCGTACTCGACCTAGTGCGAGGACACACAAGCCACGTATTGATTGATATGGCGCCGACGGGCCACGCTCTCGATCTGCTGCGCACGCCGGACCGCATCCTGGTGTGGACCAGGCTATTATTGAAAAGTCTGGCCCATCACCGTACACTCGCTTTGGCGCGTGATGCCGCGGTGAAAATCGCGGAATTGGGGAAGAGCGTCCGGGAGTTATTGGAACTCCTGGAAGACCCCAAGCATGCTCGCGTCTACGTCGTTATGCTCCCGGAAGCGCTTCCTGACAGGCAAACCGAACGGCTCATGGCCGAGCTCTCCAAGCTGCGCCTTTCCGCGGCGGCGATATTCGTCAACCGCGTGCTATTCAAGCAGGACGCGAGGAAATGCCGGCGGTGCTCGCGCACGCGCCAGTGGCAGCTCAGTACGATCAATCGACTAACGGCGCGTTATTCGCAGATTCCGATTTACGTGGTGCGAAATTTTGCCCAGGAGATTGCCGGCAAAAAGGCGCTGCGCAGCTTTGTAGGGGAGTTATGGCGGCTGGCGTGAGGGCTGATCCGCTCGCCAAAAGCGTCGGGTCCACGCCGGCCGCGGGCAAGGTCATTCACCTCTATGGCGTGACGGAAGCTTCAGGTCCTTCGCCCGAATTATCTCGCGATCTAAAGGGGATCGATGGCGCTGCCGCCGTCGAGGCGCTGGCTTGCGCCGGACTCACCTGCTGGATCAGCCGCGTGCCGGAAGCCGAGTTCGCCGAGAACCTGGCGAAGAATATGCAAGACCTCGACTGGCTTGCGGCCGCGACCACGCGGCATCAGCAGGTCGTTTCCGCAATTGCCGAGGCGGCTGATATTCTGCCGGCGCGGTTCGGAATAGAGTTTCTGAACGACAAATCGCTGCGATCTCATGTCGAGGGCCGAAAATCTCTTTTGCAGGCCGATCTCGATCGCATCCGAGGCAAGGAAGAGTGGGGCGTAAAGGTTTTTGCGCTGCCGATCGCTGCGATGCCCAAGAACAAGAAGAAGATTCGCAGCGGCAAAGATTATCTGCAGGCCAAAGCCGCGCTGACGCATCGAGCGCCCGATCGAGAGAATCCCGAGCTGCTGGATTTTGCCAAAGCGCTGCGGGCGGTGGCTGACGAGGTCACGGAGGGCGGGAAATTCGCTGCCGCCAGGCGCGACCTGGAATTTCATAAGACGCTCTTGCTGAAACGGACCGACCGCAAGCGATTGGAAAGCCTGGTGCGGAGCTACGCGAGAAAGTGGAAAGATAAAAAGCGAATCGAGTGTACCGGCCCGTGGCCGCCATTTTCGTTCGTTTCGCAACCAGAATCATCGGGGCAAAGCGATGGCTGAACAGATGTCTGGACAGATGGCTAATCGGGTGGCTAATCGGGCGCCCGAGATTGTGCTCATTGGCAACGAAGAGTCGCCGGATCTGACGTTATTGGATCTGATCGATCACGTGCTCAATACGGGAGTGATCATTCGCGGCAACCTGGTGCTCTCGCTGGCGGGCGTGGATTTGGTGTATCTGGGGCTGGACCTCATCGTGACTTCCGTGGAAACAGCCATGCGTCAGATCGCCAAGACCAGGCCGGCGGAACGCCCTCCCGGCGGGCGGCGATCGAAGCGCTAAAGCGCATTGGCTGAATCAGAAGCTTGTGCTCGCATACTGCATCGCAGAACAGCAAAGCAAAATCGATATCCCGCCTGCCGGAGTTGCCGGAGCGCCGGTCCGCTCGATCGATGTGGGCGGGCTGCGTTGCTTCGTGTCGGAGTTCGCTGCGCAGATGCCGGCTGAGCCCGTGCCCGAGATGGTGAAGGCTTTCAGCGAAGTCTTGCAGCGCATTTTTGCGCAAACGGCTATCATTCCTTTCCGCTTCCCGACGGTCGTCGAAAGCGAAGCTGTTTTAACGCAATTCGTGGAGCGCCGGCGCGCGGAGTACAGCGGCGCTTTGCAGCGCTTGCGCGACAAAGTGCAAATGGATGTGCGGATCAGCGCCAAGTCCGAAGGGCCGGAAAACTCGATGCAGTCGAGCCAATCGGGCAAAAACTATCTCCGGCAGAAACGGGCGCGTTACCAGCAGGCCCAATCCGTTCAGGAGGAATTCCGCCGCGTCTCTCATTCAGTGGCCGGAGAGTGGACCCAGCGCGATACTGCGTCTGGAGTTCGCGGATTTGCGCTGCTTGACCGAGCCTCGCTTCCAATTTTCCTGGAGAAAATCGCGCAAGTGCATACTCCTGCCGGTATCACAGCACGGGTCACGGGCCCGTGGCCACCGAGCGAATTCGTAGAAATCGTCGATGAATAACTCAATGAATAACGTTGATGAGTAAGGAGCGGCCTCCCCAAAAATCCCCGGGGGCGAATTCCAAGCTTCAGGAAGAGGCTGCTTCTGTCCCGGGGCGAATTGAGTTATCCCCGGAAAATATCGAGCAGGGGCTTGGGAAACTCGTTCTCACCCTGGTGGATTTTTTGCGGCAATTACTGGAGCGCCAAGCCATCCGGCGCATGGAAGGCGGCACGCTCAGCGATGAGGAAATTGAGCAGATGGGCGAAGCGCTGATGAAGCTGGAAGCCAAAATCCACGAACTGGCCGAACAATTCGGGCTGTCTCCCGCCGACTTGAATATAGACTTAGGTCCCTTAGGCCGCCTGCGCTAAGGGCATTAACATTTTATAAACGCCGCCTTCCAAGTTGTTGAAAAAGCTAACCTTTTATTTTGTTGATACAGGAAAACACTTATTGACTGGGGTTCCCGTGGCGTCTACCATCCGGCCCTTCGTCCCCTGGACGGGTTCTTCGCGTATAACCCCGCCCAAAAAGAGAGCGCGTTTTTATGGAGAAAGTGCAGACTGTCTCTGGAACGACGAACCTTGTCGACATTTTGGATCGCGTGCTCGACAAGGGTCTGGTGATCGCCGGGGACGTCCGTATCTCATTGGCAAATGTGGAGTTACTCACGATTCGAATTCGCTTATTAATTTGTTCCGTTGATAAGGCCGAAGAGATTGGGCTGAACTGGTGGAAATACGACCCCCATTTGACCCTGCAAGGCCCGCCCCCCCCGGCGCTCCCGCAAGCCCGGCGAGTCACCCGCCGAGCCGGGACCTCGAGAGGGGCGAAGACAAAGACGATGAGTCTAGCTCGAGGAGGACTGTCCTATGGCAGTTGAACGCGTATCAGGTGGTTCCAGCCTAATCGACGTCCTTGATCGCGTACTGGACAAGGGCATCGTGATTGACGCCTGGGTGCGCATCTCCCTGGTCGGTATTGATCTGATCACGGTCGAAGCGCGTGTGGTGGTCGCATCCATCGACACGTATTTGAAGTACGCGGATGCCGTTGGTCTGACCGGCTTGGTTTCGAGACCGCAGCTCGGTCAGGGCACGGAGCCGGAATTGGCGGTCGAGCCGACCCGGCGTGCCGCTCGCGCGCCAGCACGGCGGAGAGCCCGGCGTTAAGATCAGGGGTTGAGGAATGGCTCCGGTGGCAAGCCCGCGCGTACTAGAAAAACCCGTCCTGGTCGTGCAGGAGAGAGCGGGAGATTCCGCGGCGTTACGCCTGCTCTCCGCCGAACGTACCGAGGAAATCTTCCCCATACTGCTGGAAGAAGTGGTGAAGATCGGTTTCCCGCGAGCGCTTGTCCTCGAAGCTGACTTTGAAGACGGCGTAGTGAAGGCCACCGCGTCGCTCAATTGCGATAGAAGTGAAGTAGAAAAGTTTCAAACCTCTCTTTGGGCTCGCGATAATCCGATCATGGCCGCTCTGCAAGGATTGAATCCCGGCGTTCTGCCGAACCCTTCGGGAAAAGGCGCACCCTTCTATGCCTATCCCATGATTTACCGCAGCGACACGCGCTGCTGGGAGGCGGAGCGCGAACGCCGCGAGGATTGCCTGGCAGTTCAGAATGCGCGACTCTCCCGGCACTTGCCGCTGGAAGGGCAGATCTGCAGCGCCTGCGGGATGCGCGCTTATGCGACGGTGCTGCTGGCTCAACT
Organism: uncultured Acidobacteriota bacterium; assembly: GCA_963761945.1. Classification (GTDB taxonomy): domain Bacteria; phylum Acidobacteriota; class Terriglobia; order Acidiferrales; family UBA7541; genus Palsa-189. Next base: position 114,580 of record CAVXIM010000009.1, read on the forward strand.
GGCCAAAGACACGCCTGCATCGCGCCTGGAACAACTTCGAAATCTGGCCGAGCGGGCGAACCGTTATCTGGCGCGGCTTTTCAAGATCGAGCATTACTTCAACCGCATGCGGGATATGGAAGTGACCATCTCGCGGCTGGGCGCCGTCATGCAAAGCATGGCGGACCCGGTGATCTTTACCGACGACCAACACCGCGTGGTAATCCAAAACCGCGCCGCGGAGAGGTTCTTCCGCGTGCCGGAGGGAATCGGCGATGGCGGACGCCGCGCCGTGGAACTGAACAACCTGCTATTTTCGGCAGCGCTCTCTTCCATGATGGTGAGCGGAAAAGATACTTCGCGCGACCTGACTCTGGTGGACGTGATGGAGGGCGAGGAAGTGCTCTTCGAGGCGGTGTGCGCGCCGACGCAAAGCACGGACGGCACGCGGACGGGCATGGTCACGGTGATGCGCGACGTCACCGACCTGCGCCGCGCGGATATGGAAGTGCGCGCCAATCTCGACAAATTGCGCATTGCCGAAGAGATCGTGCGGCAGGAGAGAGACCGCCTCAACCTGGTGATCGAAAACGTCGGCGATCCCATCATCGTGGCGGATAATTCGGCAAAGATTGTGCTTCTCGACTCATTGGCCAAGGAGCTGTTTGGAATCGCCGAAGGTTCGAAGCATCCCCAGATGATGAAAAATCTGGCCAAGCTCGATGCTTATTTGACGGCTTTCACGTTTTCGTTTGCCGACAAAGATAACCGCTCTCTGCGCCTCTACAATCCCACTTCTCAGGACGAAGTGGAATATGCGGCGCGTTCCGGGAAAATCTACGATGCCCGCGGCCAGGTTTCTTACACCGTCACCGTGCTGCGCGACTTCACCGCCTGGAGAAAGCTCGAGCAATTGCAGATGGAGCGGCGCATGCTCGAAATTGAGAAATTCGCCGCCACCGGCAAGCTGGCGGGGACCATCGCGCACGAAATCAATAACCCGATGGAGGCCATCAAGAACGCCATACACATTCTGGGCGAAGAGGTCGAGCCGAAGTCGAAGCAGATTTACGACGTGCTCAAGAACGAGACCGAGCGCGTAACGCGCATCGTGCGCCAAATGCTCGGCCTGTACCGGAATGTCGTGCAGTTCGATAGCTTCGATCTGAACGGGGTGGTCGAAGACACGCTGGCGCTCTTCGCACGGCCACTGGCGAAGGTCGGCATCGTGGTCGATCGGAGGCTGGGCGAACTCCCATCGTTCAAAGGATCGGGCGATCAGTTTCGGCAGTTGCTGTCGAACCTGGTGGTCAACTCGCGCGACAGCATGACGTCGGGCGGCAAACTGGTGATCCGTACGCGCGAGATTCGTTCCGCGGACGGGCTGCGCCGCTGGATCAGCCTGACGGTCGCGGACACGGGCTGCGGCATCAGTCCCGAGATTCAGAAATCCATGTTCGAGCCTTTTGTGACCACCAAGGGCGGGAAAGGGACGGGCCTCGGCCTGTGGATCGTCAAAGGAATCGTGGAGAATCACACCGGCCGGATTCGGGTGCGAAGCGCGTTAGGCAAAGGCACCGTGATCAACCTGATGTTTCCGATTTCGGCGTAAGCGGCCGGACGACCGAAGATTGACCGATGAGGAGAAGCTTTCGAGGAGCCTGGAAGGTGGAGAGAAGTTTTTGAGTGAGGAACCGTATGGCAGCCAAACTTGAGCGATCAGCGCGAAAAGGCAATCTGCGCTTAAAAGACGATCTGCACGTGAAGATCAACGAAGTCCCCACCGCGGCATCTTCAACAGCGCCGGGCGAAGGCGGGCGATACGTGTACGGAATTGTTCGTTCCAAAGGGGCCATGAACTTCGGGAGCATCGGCATCGGCGGGGCGGCCGAGCAGGTTTACACCGTGACCTACGTGGACATCGCCGCCGTGGTGAGCAAGACCGCCGTGGCCATCTTCGATCCCACGCGCGAAAACGCGCTGGCCCACGAACACGTAATCGAAACCGTGATGAAAAATCACACCATTATCCCCATGAGCTTCGGCACCGTGTTTCGCACCGACGACGATATTCGGGAAGTCTTGAAGGGCATCTACTCTTCGGTGAAAGACGTGCTCGAGCAGATGGCCGGCAAGCTGGAGTTCGGACTCAAAGTCAATTGGGATCGCGACCAGATCATCCAGGAATTAATGGAACAGGACGACGAGATCCGCCGCTTCCACCGGGAAATCATTCGCAAGCAATTGCAATCGACCTACTTCGCGCGGATGCAACTGGGCCGCATGATTGACAAGGCCCTGGCCGAGCGGGCGATTCAGTACGTTCGAGAAATTTATGAAGCGCTGCGAATTTGCTGCGTGGCCTCGCGGGACAACCAGCCCATCGGCGATAAGATGATCATGAACGCGGCGTTTCTGGTGGAGCGCGAGCGCGAATCCGAGTTCGATCGCGTGGTGAATAAGATCGCCCGAAAATATGGGAAGCGCCTGAAGTTCAAGTACACAGGGCCGTGGCCTCCTTATAACTTTGTGAACATCAGGTTGAAACTGGAGCGCGTGACAGCCTCATAATTGGACGGAGCGGCCCGTGTTCCTGATCGACGATCTGCTTTCGCTGCCGATTCTGGGCATCAAATTCGTCCTGAACACTCTGCAGCAAGTCGCCGAAGAGCAGTATACGGATAGCACGCCCGGGAAGAGGCGGCTGCTGGAACTGCAAGTGGCGCTGGAGTCGGGCGAAATCTCCGAGCAGGAATATGTTCGGCAGGAGGCGGAGATACTGCGGGAGCTTCGGGAGATCGAAAATCGCAAACGCAGGATGGCCGGCGCCGTGCCTGAAGAGGCGCCCGCCGTGCCGCAATTGGAGATTGAGTCGGCTCTAGGATATGAAAGCCCGGCACAATCCGGAGCGTCGAGTCGAGCGAAAGCGAATGAAAAAGCGCGTTGAACTCCTGCCGCCGACCGATGATGCGGCCCGCGACGAGGGACCGCGGCTGATCCCCTTGGGAGATCGCGCGCGTGAACCGTCACGGCTGGAGCATTATCTGGATCTTGCGGATCGGGCCTTAAGTTTGAAAAAACGCGATCGTAAAGGGGAAGAGGATACCGAAGCCTGAACTTGCTGGAGCAGACTATGGCCGAAAACAAAGGACGCAAGCGCGTACTTTTTGTCGACGACGAGCCCAGCATCCGCCTGACTCTGCCGCCCATTCTGGAAAAAGCGGGGTTCGAGGTACATGTTGCCGAGAGCGTCGCGGACGCCCTCTTTGAGATTAATTCTTTTCAGTTCGATGCGCTGGTAACGGATTTGAATATTGGCGAGGAAGGCGACGGTTTCCTGGTGGCCAGCGGCATGCGGCACATTCAGCCCGAATGCACCGTTTTCATCTTAACGGGCTACCCCGCGTTCGAAACAGCCTTACAGGCGATCCACAGCCAGGTGGACGATTACCTGGTGAAGCCGGTGGAAATCGATTCGCTGGTCAACGCCCTCAGGGGAAAGCTCGAAAAACCCGCCGCGAAATCCGAAGCGAAGCGCATCTCCGCAGTGCTCAAGGAAAACAGGGCGGAACTCGAAGCCGGCATCCTTGCAGCCATAAAACGCGATTCCAAGGCTTCCTCGAATTCGTTCGAGGAGCTCGCCGGCTTCCTTTCCGGATTTCTAGGCGCGGTCGTCGATTTCATGGATCAGGAAAGCGATAAACCGAAGCCAGAGGCCTTGCGTTCCGCCGGCCAATATGGCCATTGGAGAGCCCGCGGGGGAGCTTCGGCGGCAAACATTGCCAAGGATTTCCGTATCGTAGAGGAAGCGGCATATCACTTGATTCAAAAGAGCCTGGCCGTCACCGATTTTCTTCCCCTGATTTCGGACTTGAGACGTCTGGGAATTGGATTGAATCTGCTGATGGAGCAATCGCTGCAAAGCTTTGTGGGAACCGGTAAGAAAAGCGCCCCTGTGTAATCGTTCTGCCGCCTGCAGCTATGTCATCGGATACACAAATGAGCGCCTCGCCGGTATTCGATCAACCCACCTCGCCCGGCTCATTGGCTCCTAAGGAATTGAAAAAAGCAGTTGAGGAATGGAAGGGTGGAGTGGGGCAAATATTCCTCTCCTCGCGCGACGCCATAACCCTAGTCGATTTGGCCGGCAACATTCTGGCTTGGAATCCAGCGGGCGAGCGCATTTACGGCTGGAAAGAAACCGAGGTCATCGGCAAGCCCTTTCTCGAACTCGTCAAGGCAGAATTGCCCCGTCCCCTGGCGCAGATCGAAAACATCCTGCGGAGGGAGGGATACTGGGAGTACGAGCTGAAAGCCACCGCGCGACAGGGAGCGCAGATTATCGTGGCCAGCCGCTGGACGGCCTGGAGGAATGAGGCGGGCGAACCTATCGGGCGACTGCATCTGGATACGGAGGTCACAAAATTAAAGCGCATCGAGAATCAAATGCGAGTTGTTTCCGGTCATCTGCTGAATCTGCGAGATGAAGAGCGGCGAAAGCTCGGGCGCGATCTGCACGATAGCGCCGGCCAACTGCTTTCCATGGCCAAGCTGAACCTTTCGCTGGCGGAGGAGCATCTCGGATCCATCCATCCCCGCGCCGCCGCTTACATCGAGGAATGCTCCAAGCTGATCGATCAGGCTTTATCCGAAGTCCGCACGATCTCCTATCTCCTTCATCCGCCGTTGCTCGAAGAACTGGGCTTGAGCGGTGTTCTTCCCTGGTATATTTCGGGCTTTGCCGAGCGCAGCCGCATCAAAGTGAGCCTCGATCTACCCAAAGAGATGGGCCGGCTTCCCAAGGAGCTGGAACTTGGGCTCTTTCGCATCCTGCAGGAATGCCTGACGAACGTGCATCGCCATTCCAATAGCTCCACCGCCAGCGTCTCCTTATCATTCGCGAATAAGCAGGTCCGGCTGAAGATCGAAGATCAGGGCAAAGGCATGACGGCGACGAAAACTGAAAGCGGCGATCAGGGACGGACCCAAGGCGTGGGCCTAAACGGGATTCGCGAACGCGTGACCAACCTCGGCGGCCATATGCAAATCCGCAGTGGCGACTGGGGCACGGCGGTCGAGGTCGTTTTCCCGTCAGCAGAACCCACATTCGAAGGGCTCTAGAGCGCTCGCTGCCTATAACCATTCCCTGGTTGTGGGCTCACGCCGATTCCCCGAAACCAGCCTCGCGACACTCAGTTAGAATGAAACCATGCCTCGCCTCGAGGAATACCGCCGAAAACGCAGCTTTGAGCGCACTCCAGAGCCCTCTTCCGCCAAGCCGGTGCCGCAACTGGAAGGCACGTTCGTCGTGCAAAAGCACGCGGCTCGCCGGCTGCATTATGACTTTCGGCTGGCCATCGACGGGGCGCTCAAATCGTGGGCGGTGCCCAAAGGGCCGTCGCTGAATCCCGCCGATAAACGGATGGCGGTGCAGACCGAAGATCACCCCATGAGTTACGCCGACTTCGAGGGGATCATTCCGCCTGGAAATTACGGCGCAGGAACGGTGATGGTGTGGGACCGCGGCAGATTCCGGGTGGAAGGCAAACAGGACGCAAGCGAGCAATTGGCGCGCGGCGAGATCAAATTCAAATTGGCGGGCGAAAAACTCTCGGGGAGTTTTGTGCTGGTTCGAACTAAAAAGAACGAGAAACAGCCGGAATGGCTGATGATCAAGCACCAGGACGACGCCGTCGATCCGGCGTGGGATATCGACAGGCACGACGGCTCGGTGCTGACCGGCCGAACCCTGGATGAGATTGCCGGCGAAATGCCGCCAAAACGAGCGCCTCAAGCGCTCCGGCCGGGGGAGCTAGAGGGAGCACAAGAGGCGCCCATGCCGTCCGTTCTCTCCCCGATGCTGGCCACGCTGATCGAGCGCCCGTTTTCAGATCCCGGCTGGCTTTTCGAAGTGAAATGGGACGGCGCGCGGACGCTGGCCTGGATCGAGGATGGCGAAGTGCGCTTGCGCTCGCGCGCCGGCAACGAAGTGACGCACCAATATCCGGAATTGGCGTCTTTGCCGCAGCATATCAGCGCGAAACGCGCTCTTCTGGATGGAGAGATCGTCGTGCTTGATGAGAAAGGACGCAGCGAATTCGAGCACATGCAGCAGCGCATGAATGTGCAGCGGCCCTCGGCGGATCTCGTTTCGCGCTATGCGGTGACGTATTACCTCTTCGACCTGATTTATTGCGATGGATACGATCTGCGCGAAGTTCCCTTGCTCGAGCGCAAGAATTTTCTGCGCCGCATGCTCGATCCGAACCGGGAGTTCCGCTTTTCCGATCACCAGTTGGAACAGGGCAAGGAACTATTCGAATTAGCGCGCCAACAAGACCTGGAAGGAATTGTGGGGAAGCGCATCGACAGCGTTTACGTCAGCGCGCGCAGCCAGAATTGGGTGAAGTTGAAGGCGACGAAAACTCTGGACGTGGTGGTGGGCGGCTGGACGGCTCCGCGCGGAAGCCGCACCCATTTCGGCTCTTTGCTTCTGGGCCTGTATCAAGGGAAAGCGCTGCGCTTCGTCGGACATGCCGGGACGGGAATGGACGAGAAGGCGCGCGCATCGCTCATGAAAAAGCTGCGAGAGCTGGAGACGGAGAAGTGCCCTTTCGACAAGATTCCCGAGGCGAACGAGCAAGCGTTCTGGGCGAAGCCCGAACTGGTGGCGCACGTGCGTTTCATCGGCTGGACTCAGGAGCCGCGCTTGCGCGCGCCGGTGTTCCTCGCGCTGCGCAACGACGTGGAGCCGGAAGAGTGCCGGTGGGAAAACGAAGTGGCGCCGCAGGCCGGGCCGGTACTTGTTCGCTCGCCCGAAATTGTGGGTACGGTATTGAGCGAAAGAGATGAAATCGAAGCGGAACTTTTTTCCGGGAAGCAGGAGTCGGTCACTCTCGATTTCGAGGGAAAGCGCTTCCGGCTGACTCATCTCAACAAGGTGTTCTTTCCGGAATCGGGCTACACGAAACGCGATCTGGTGGCGTACTACTATCGCGTCGCGGACCATCTCCTTCCCTTCCTCAAGGACCGTCCCCTGGTTTTGCGCCGTTATCCCGACGGGATCAAAGGACAGGCTTTCTTTCAAAAAAATATGCCGGAGGGCGTGCCCAAGTGGATCGAAACCGTGTCGATTCCATCGGAAGGAAAGCGCGAGGACGTGCAATACGTAATTGCGAATGACCTTGCGTCACTTCTTTACCTCACGGGACTGGGATGCATCGACCACAATCCGTGGTCCAGCCGCCGCGACGACCAGGAGCATCCGGACTATTTCTTTTTCGATCTCGATCCGGCCGACGGGACTGAATTCTCCCGCGTGCTCACGATCGCACGGGCGCTGCACGAAAAGCTCACACAGCTGGGCTTGAAGGTTTTCCTGAAGACTTCGGGCGCCACGGGATTTCATTTGTACTTGCCGGTCGAACGCGTGTACACGTTCGAGCAGTTGCGCATGTTTGGAGAAATTTTCGCGCAGATGGTCTCCAGCGAACATCCCGACCTGGTGACACATGAACGCATGGTGGCCAAGCGGCGGCCCGGACACGTATTGATCGACGTGACGCAAAACTCGCTCGGCAGGCCGCTGGCCGCGGCCTATACGGTTCGCGCCTTTCCTAAAGCCCCCGTGTCCACGCCGGTGGAGATCAAGGAATTGCGGCCCACGCTGAAGCCGGAGAAGTTCAATATGAGAAATCTTCCCGAGCGGCTCAAAGAAAAAGGCGATCTATGGGCGGATTTTTGGGAAAGCCGGCAGCGAATTGAACCCGCGCTCGACCGGCTTGGGTCGAACTCCTCGGAAGCAAAAGCGCAGCCAAAGTGAGCACTGACCTCTCCCACCGATTTGCCATGGCCGCGACTTCTCTTCCGCGAGCCGCAGTGATATTCTCCCAAACCACAAGCAGTCGGCCTTTGGTTAACTACGATTCGATAGGGGGCCTAATGTCAAACGACCTTCGACTCTTCGCGCATTTTTCGGCCGCGCTTCGGCGCGCATCATGGGCAGGGCTGGTCGTTCTTCTGGCCATTGCGGCGTCGGCACAGCCGCAAAAGGAAGAGAAGAGCAATATGCAGGTGGTGGGCTACAACGACCTGCAAGCGCGCAGCTCGTATCAGCCCACGATTCACCAACAGGGTCAGCGATGGATCGCCTACATTGGGCACCACGGCGGATCGCAAATGAATCCGATGACGGGACAGATGGAATTCAACGGCACGTCGCTGCTCGACGTCACCGATCCCGCCCATCCGAAATATTTGGCCCATATTCCGGGGGAGCCTCCTAAGGGGGGCAACGCGGAGACCGGCGGGGCGCAGATGGCGCGCGTGTGTGACGGCAGCTCGCTGCCGCATGCGGACAAAAGCAAGGTGTACATGCTGCGCACGTTTGGCGGATCGCAACACGAAATCTGGGACGTGACCGATCCATCGAAGCCCAGCCGTGTGACGGTGGTCTCCAGCGGCTTGGTGGATACGCACAAGAGTTGGTGGGAGTGCGACACGGGGATCGCTTACCTTGTCTCGGGAGTGCCCGGGTGGCGCGTTCGGCGCATGACGCAGATTTACGATCTCAGCGATCCGGCGCACCCGGTGTTCATCCGGAATTTTGGCTTGCCGGGGCAACAACCGGGTTCGACAGGCCCGGCGCCGACCGAATTGCACGGCCCCTTCTCCATGGGAGCGAGCAGCAATCGCGTGTACTTCGGGTACGGAACGAATGGCAACGGCATCGTGCAGATTGTGGATCGCGATAAGCTGCTGAACGGACCCAAGGATCCGACCGACGCGAACCTGCTTTATCCCCAGATTATGCGGTTCGATATGCCGCCGGAAGCGGGCTCGCATACGGTATACCCGCTGCTGGGCGTGGACCTGCCGGAATTCGCGAAGCAGAAACCGCGCGTATCCGCGGCTGCCGCCGGCATGGACCATGGCGAAGCGGACACCACCGGGAAGCCCAATCAATCACACCGGGACTTCATCCTATCGATTGGCGAGACCACCGGAAACGAATGCCTGGAAAACAGGCAGATGGTGAGGGTCCTCGACATCACCAATGAAACGCATCCGCTCGGCGTAGCCACCTGGACCGTTCCCGAGGCCAGCGGAAATTTCTGCGACCGGGGCGGCAGGTTTGGCACGCATTCGAGCAATGAGAATCTCACGCCTATTTACTATCGACGGGTCGTTTTCATCGCGCACTTCAATGCAGGCTTGCGTGCTCTCGATGTGCGCGATCCATTCCATCCGAAGGAGATCGCTTACTTTATTCCGGCGATCACGGATAAGACCGATAAGCGGTGCGTGGGCACCGGGGCGGACCAGCACTGCAAAGTGGCCATTCAGACCAATAACGTGGAAGTGGACGACCGCGGCTACATCTACATCGTAGACCGGGCCAACACCGGTATGCACATTCTGGAACTGACGGGGCCGGCGCGGCAAATCGCGAACTTCGACTCGAAGAAAGTCTCGGAAAAGCGCTAGTCAACAGACAAGCGTCAGTTAAGCCTGGATTAGATCGTTGCGGATAGCGTAGCGGACGAGCTCGGTGACGGAATGGCATTCGAGCCGCCGCATGATATTGGCGCGGTGTGTTTCCACGGTCTTGAAAGTTGTCCCCAGCGCGGCAGCGATCTCCCGGCTATTCTTGCCTTCCGCCAAAAGCTGCACAATTTCGCGCTGGCGAGGGGTGAGCCTGAGTGCGCGGTCCTGCCCGTTATTTTTTGCCGGCTTGTCGCGTTCGTCCAGAAAGACTTGGGGAACCCTGGAAGTGAAGAAGGTCTTATTCCGATACAGAGCCTCAACGGCCTGCACCAACTCGCTGGCGGCGTCGGTCTTTAGTACGTATCCTCGCACGCCGGCTTTCAGCATTTGCTGAATCAGCGGGTCGGAATGGTGCATGGTGAGAATGAGGACCTTGGTTGGAGATCCGCTCGCTACGATCTGCCGGGCGGCCTCCAGTCCATCAAGCGACGGCATGCTGATGTCCAGGATGCTCACGTCGGGTTTTAATTGCTTGGCTTTCTCGACCGCTTCTTTTCCGTTGGTCGCCTCACCCACAACCTTCCAGCCCGGCTGCTTTTCGAGCAGGTCTCGAAGGCCTCGGCGCACGATATCGTGATCGTCTGCCACTAACACGTCTAGTTTGGGCATGGCGGCCTCCCCGCAACGGATAGCATATCCTAAGGCAAAGACCCGAGGCGAAGCTATACAGCGAACCATGTAATGTAGTTCAGACTACGAATTAAAAGCGAAACCGTGGCTGCGACTCAAGCAAGCGTAGATGGCTTAATAGTTGAGGGATCTTCCCGTGAACGAAGCGATTATTTGCTGTCGGGCTGAATTCCCAATTCCTCGAGGTGGTTCAACAGATCGGCAGGGTCCTGGTAAATGCGGTAAGCTCCCGCCCGTTCGAGTTCGTATTGACCGTAGCCGCCGGAAAGCAAGCCGACCCCGAGGGCTTTCGCTCGTTGCGCTGCGAGCAGGTCCCAAACGCTATCGCCCACAATCAGAGAATCCGAGAGGCTGGCGCCAAGTTTCCGCGCGCCCAGGATGAAAACATCGGGATTCGGCTTTCCGCGCTGGACCTTCTTGGCCATGATCACCGGCGCAGACTGTGGGACGTGGAGCTGCTCCAGGATAGGCTCGGCGGTCTTCGGTTCGCCGCTCGTTCCGATGGCCCAGGGGACTCCGATTTCAGTGAGGTGTTTCAGCAGTTCGCGCGCGCCGGGTAGCAGACGAATCCGGGGAAGCCGGCGCACGTAAATATCTTTGTGCAAATCCTCCAGTTCTTGAATTTGCTCGGCATTGCGTTCACGCCGGATTTCCCGCAGCAGGATGGGCAAAAAGGATTTTCCGCTCAATCCAATCTGGCGGTGAATTCTCCAAGCCGGGAGGACGATCCCCCTTTGTTCCAAAGCTTCCTTCCACGCCAGTACATGGTCATAGACCGCATCGACTAGCGTGCCATCGAGATCGAAGAGCATCGCAGGGCCGACGGCGCGCTTGCTGCTTCGCGAACGGGCTCGGCGCGAGTTAGTTTTCGAGCTTGTTTTCGAAACCTTGGCCGATGAATGTCTCCGCGGTTTCATACATTACGGGCATAGGTTTGATGTAAGGAGTCGTGCGCGCGGTCTGGAGTGTCCATGCCGCCCAATTTCGGCGACGATCGTTACTACCGAGAAGAATCAGATGGTATGCAGCTAGCCCTTGACGTCAAAGCGTTTAGTTTTCACCCAAGGTTCGACAACTTTCTTGCCCTCATCGTCCATGGCTATGCCAAGAATTACCAGGCCCTTCGAACCGTATTTATGGTTGAACTCGATGAGCCAGGGGATTTCCGCTTTGCAGGGCTCGCACCAGGTCGCCCAGAAATTTACTAGCACGACCTTGCCTTTATATTGATCCAGGCTGACGGTGGAACCGTCGAGTGTGGGAATCGCCACGGAGCCTTCGGGGGCCGAGGCTGTGCCGGCTGAGTTTGGGCTGTTGTCGAGCTGGGTCTCCAACGTCTTGGCCATTTCATCGCGATTGGAAATTATTCCCACTATGGTTTTGATTTTCTGGCCATCGCGAGAATAGAGCATGCTCGTAGGCAAGCCGAGGATTCCGCCGAATTTATCCGCGATCTTGTCGTTTCCCAGCAGGACCGGATAATCCATCGTGCCGTTGCCCTGTTCAGCCTGAGTGGCGGCTGCGTTCTCATTACCCTTCTGCTTGCAGCCTGCGAGCAGAAGCAAGGCCATCAATCCAGTGATTGTCACGGCTGCCAGAAATTTTCCACGCATGGCGCTCCTCATTTCACAAAAACGTTCAGAAAGCTCAGTTTACCCGAAAGCCACGTGAGGCGATTAAAGAAGATCAGATAGCCGACGGCCAGCAACAACGCGCCGCTGCCGACTTCGACAGCGTGCAGATACTGGCGAAAACGCTGATAAAAGCGCAGAAATTGATTGATGCCGAGCGCGGTAAGCAGAAATGGAATCGCCAGCCCGGCAGAATAGAAAGCCAGGAGAAGAACGCCGCGCGAAACCGTCTCGGCCGTGGCGGCCATAGCCAGCACGCCAGCCAATATCGGGCCGATGCAGGGCGTCCAGCCGAAAGCAAAGGCAAAGCCGAGCAGAAAGCCGCTGGCGACACCGGCGAAAGGCCCCTTGGTGGTCTCTTTCGGGGATTGCCCGCCCAGATTGCGGAAATGGACATCGCGATTGAGCCAGCGCGTGAGCATCGGGCCAGCGAGGAAAATCAACGAAATGGAAATCAATTGCGCGGGACCGAATCCCCAAATCTCACCGCCGCCGACCCATATCCACACCACGGCCGCGACTGCCAGCAGCACTGCTCCGATCGCCAGCCCGCCGCGCACGGGAATGCGTCCCAGCCAGCCGATGAGATGCAGCCCAAAGAGCACAATAATCGCGCCGGCAAAAGGCGCGAGGAGACTGCGGTTTCGCACCAGAAATTGCCCAACCGCGCTGGCCGAAGCGCCAAAGGTGATGAACACGACGGAAAAGCCGATCACGAAGGCCAGCGAGGAAGTGAGCAAGCTGCCACGGGGCCTTTCGCCCTGGCGCAATTGCTCCACTCCGATGCCGGAGAGCATGGAGATATAGCCGGGCACCAGCGGCAAGACACACGGGGAAAGAAACGAAATCAGTCCCGCAAGAAACGCAGCGAATATGGATACCTGCATGGTTCCATTATCTCCCAAATTGGCTCATGCGCGGAACGGCGGCGCCGCGGATATTGAGATTATCCGCAGGCGGGGAAGTTTCATTGTTTTGTTTCGAATGGGCGTTCCGAAATGGGATCGAGTTGAAAATTCGATCTTTTTGAAGGGCGATATCGGTGCGGGTCTGCTGAGCCGCGTGCCGAAATGCCGACGACGTGCCGAGATCTTGGCATGGCAAATTCGGCAGAACTCCGGCCGTCGTAGCTCCTCTATTGATTACGAAAGAGTTATAGCTGCAGCGCCCGCGGAATCTCTGGCCCTCTAAATGCATTAACCAAAATACGAGTACAGCGTTAACCCAAGCCGAGTACAAACGTCAATGTTAAAGATTTCGATCAAGGACGAAGAAACAAAGCTTCTGGTGGAGATCGAGGGCCGACTGGCTGGACCTTGGGTGGAGGAACTTCAACGCTCCTGGGAAGCGGAGCGGGGGCGAGCACCATCCGAAACGATTCTGGTGCGGCTCGCCAATGTGACTTTCATCGATGATGCGGGGAAGGAACTGCTCAGCAGAATCTTTCAAGCGGGAACCAAGCTCGAAGGGAACGGCTGCATGGTGCGCGCCATTATCGCCCGAATTACAGGCGCGGCGTTCCCGGGCCACGATTGTGAAGATGAAAGCAACAAGATCATTGCAGCGCAATCAGGGGGAGGTCAGGGGAAATGAATACACGCGAAGCCGTTGCGAGAAGCAGCTATCCGACCAACTTCAATTATAACTACACCATTAACCACTCAACCCTCGACGAAGCGGCCCTTGTTCGCAAGGCTATTGCAGGCGAAGAAGGAGCTTTGGAAATATTATTCGCCCAGCACAGCCGCGCGCTCTTTCAAACTGCTCTGAGGCTGCTCGGAAATCCCGAGGATGCCGAAGACGCTTTGCAGGAAGCCATGCTTTCCGCCTACCGCAATCTGCCGCGGTTCGAGGGTCGTTCGCAATTTTCCACCTGGATGACTCGAATCGTGATCAATGCCGCGCTGATGCGCCGCCGCAGCAAGCGCGCCCATCCGGCACTATCCCTGGACGACTCGACTGAGGATAAAACACCGATGGCGGAACGTTTCGCCGACGCGCATCCAACTCCCGAACAGCTCTATGCCAGCGCCGAGCTTTCCGCGCGCGTCAAAGAAAATCTGCAAACTCTTTCGCCGCTTTTGCGCAATGCTTTCGAGCTGCGCGAACTGGAAGGGCTCACCGCAGACGAAGCGGCCAAAGCACTAGGCGTTTCGCGCAATACACTCAAGGCCCGGCTGTGGCGGGCGCGCCAGCAACTGGCGGGCCGCCTGGGCGATGTCTTGCGCCATGGCACGCGAATCACTCAAACTGCGCGGCAGCTTGCGCCGCGCTTCCAACCGGCCACCGGCGATTAAACTCAAAGTCTCCTTGCTGCAAACGCGAGCCGCTTCGGTATAAACTGTGGATCAGAGTCGCTCATGAAGCGACTCTGACCCTACGAGCGGAGTACGCGATGAGCGCCACATCCATGCCAACCCATGCGCCCTTGCCGCGAAGGCGGCTTGGCAAAGACGGCCCGAGCGTCTCGGCCATCGGCCTGGGATGTATGGGCATGTCCGAATTCTATGGCACGGCTGACGATGCCGAGTCGATCGCCACGATTCATCGGGCGCTCGATATGGGCATGAACTTTCTCGATACCGCCGACGTCTATGGCCGCGGGAAAAACGAAGAACTCGTCGGCCGCGCCTTGCGCGGCCAGGCGCGAGCAGGCGGTGCTGGCGACGAAATTTGGGAACGTGCGGGCGAACGACGGCAGCTGGCTGGGCGTGAATGGCCGGCCCGAGTACGTCGCGCAATGCTGCGAGGCAAGCTTGCGCAGGCTCGGAGTTGCGCACATCGATCTCTATTATCAGCATCGCGTCGATTCCGAAGTGCCGATCGAGGATACTGTGGGTGCGATGGCCAAGCTGGTGCAGCAGGGCAAGGTGCGCTACATCGGGCTCTCGGAAGCTGGCGCGAAGACTTTGCGCCGCGCCGCAGCCGTGCATCCGATAACCGCCTTGCAGAGCGAATATTCGCTCTGGACTCGCGATCCCGAAGTGGAAATTCTGCCTGCATGCCGCGAGCTGGGCATCGGTTTCGTCGCCTACAGCCCGCTCGGCCGCGGATTTCTAACCGGGCGCTTTCGCAGCGGAAAAGACTTTGATGCGGGTGACTACCGCCCGAATTCACCACGTTTTCAAGGCGAGAATTTCAGCCGTAATCTGGAAATGGTCAAAGGCATAGAGCAACTGGCGGCGGAGAAGCGATGCACGCCGGCGCAATTGGCGCTGGCCTGGCTGCTGGCTCGCGGCGAATATATTGTGCCCATCGCGGGCACCAAACGGCGCACCTACCTCGAGCAGAATGCGGGCGCCGTCCAGGTGAAATTGACGCCGGCCGATCTTTCACGTCTGGATGAAATTGCACCGCGCGGCGCAACCGCGGGCGCGCGGTACCCGGAAGCGGCCATGCAGCGCGTCAATATTTGATTCTGGTTTCGATCTCGATCGATTCCCGCCTCTTGTAGCTAAACCAACCAGCTGAGCATCTTGAATCGCAACTTGGGCTGATCGCAGCTTGGACGGCCTCTCGTTCCAGCTTGTAGTGGCGGCCCGCACGGCGTATGCTTCGCCCTACCGGCTTGTAGGCAGGCGAAGAATAGCGCCAGTGGGCCGCATCAACCGACGGGAGGCTTCCATGCCGAATCGCGTTTTCCTCAGGTCGATCTTGGGATTTCTCGTGACTGTGGGAATGGTGTGCAGCGGATCGCTATTCGCACAGCAACGTGGCGCGGCACAAGCGCCACAGGGCGGCGCGGAAGGACCGCGCGCGTCCAGTGCGCCCGCGGTCCTCAAAGTTGAATGGGTGCGGCCATCGAGCCAGACAGCACAGGTCCCGGTTGTTCAAGAAAACATCGCCGATCCGAATATTCAGCTCAAGGAATACGGGCCGGGCGCCAAGGAATTGTTGACCTCCGGAACGCCGGGAAGCGAAGCTACGCCCTTCACGGTGTGGTCGGGGGCTTGTACGGGACCTTTCGCCATCACTTTCCGGATGAAGAATAATTACGTGGACCTTACGGGTCTGGGCAGAATTCGTTGGTCGGTAAAGACGTCCGGATTCCACGAGGTTCGGCCTGTGGTTAAGCTCGCGGATGGAACTATGCTGGTGGGAGACCACACGGACGCCTCCGTCGCCATGTTTAGCGTGCGAGAATTCGCGCTGGCCGACGTGCGCTGGATCAAATTGGATCCGAATCGAGTGGTCACGCTGGGCACGAACGGTCCTGCGAATCAGATTTGGGTAAACAATCCGGACCTGAGCAAAGTGGATGAAGTCGGGTTCGTGGACCTGATGCCGGGCAGCGGGCACGGCGTCGGGGGGTACATTCACCTCGGCACGATCGAGGTGTACGGCAAAGCTGTCCCGCGCGAAACCACCAGCAGCAGCCGCTAAACACGGGGTCGGGTGCAACTCGGCTCGCGTCCGTAGGTGCGTCCTTAACCGAGACAATTCGTCGGCTGCGCGAAGGAAGCCTCTCGATCCTGAGTCTTCATAAGGACGCGACGAAATCCTGATCCGAGGCGATCGGGATTTCGTTTTCTACGCGCGATACGCCCCGGGGCGACCCAGGCTGCCAACTCCGCTCGTTCCCGCTCCGCTCATTGAATTTACTGCGCCGCGCAAGATAACTTTTCCGTCTTTCGCCTCGCCAGTTTGCGCCGAATGAATCGAGGCCTTACCTCCACGCCCAGCGCAAAAGAGTTCCGAATTGGCCTGTGGAGCTTCCATTTCGGGAGAGTCGACAGTTTCGCCTCAAATCAGGAAGGCTTAATAGATAGATTGCAGCGATCTTGATCCGCACTGAGAGTTAGATGTTTTTTAATTAAGCATCACGCCTGTCACACGCGGCTTGACAGGCTTGCCTCCTGAACGCCTGCTGCTGGATTACCGAACAAACGCCCACGAATAACCCGTTACTTAACTGCACATAATTAATACTTTTATACAGCGGCAGATAGCACTTGACACACTCAAGTTAATTAACCTATGGTGGTTAACGTACTGAGGGAGCCTTCAGGTCGTCCTGACCGAAATCGGTTATCTGAATCCCCCTTGGGCATAAGAACCAAGGAGAGTGACCCATGTTTGCACGCAGAGTGTATCTGCACTTGAAAGCCAATGGCGTGGCTGAGTTTACCCAGAAGTTGGAGAAGGAGATCATTCCCCTGCTCCGAAAACAGAAAGGTTTCCAGGACGAGATCTCATTCGTCGGCCACGGAGGGACGGAGGCTTTCGGAATCAGTCTGTGGGATAAGGCCGAGAACGCCGAGGCTTACAACCGCGGAGCGTACCCGGAAGTGACCAAGATCCTTGCGTCGGTGGTTGAGGGGCCTGCTCAGGTGGAAACCTTTGAAGTTGCCAACTCCACCTTTCATAAGATCGCCGCTGCCGCTGCAGCAACGGCCTGAAGTTTCACGTCCTAGCGTTCATTCAGGGGCGGGACAAACCGCCCCTGCGAGAACGCAGGAGATTTTGAATGAGTGCCCCGATTAAAGAACCCGCGGAATCCGCACCGTCAGAGGGCGGATCCTTTCGCGAGAGCGCGAGAAACTTCCGCACGCTATTCGAGACGATGGCGTCGGCAATTTTCATTTGCCGGGGAAAGTTCTTGAGCTATGTCAATCGTGCCGCCGAGGTTATCACCGGCTATACGCGAGAAGAACTCGTTTCGATGGATTTCTGCGATCTGGTCCACCCCGATTCCAAAGATCTGATCACAAACGGCGCCGCTGCGCGATACCAGATCAAGATTCTCACCAAAGATCGTGAGGAGCGTTGGCTCGATATCACGGCGACAGCGGTCGACTTAGAGGGGGCACCCGGGCGCCTCGTTTCAGCCTTCGACTTCACGGAACACAAGCGAGTGGAAGAGCGAGCACAGCTATTGGCTGTAACCGATCCGCTCACTGGGTTGGGCAACTATCGTTGCCTTCTTCAGGTCCTCGGGGCGGAGGTTAAGCGGTTCGATCGCACCGGCCGGTCGTTCGCGGTGCTGCTGCTGGATCTGGATGAGTTGAAGAAAGTGAATGATCGCTACGGCCACACAGTCGGCAGCCGGGCATTGTGCCGCTTGGGAAATGTGCTCCGCGTGCATTGCCGATCTATCGATACAGCCGCACGGTACGGCGGCGACGAGTTTGCCGTCGTCTTACCGGAGACAACCGCTGAGGCTGCCAGAGTCGTGGCGTCTCGCATTTGCGACCAACTAGCAAGCGATAACGAGCAACCCGTACTTTCAGTAAGCATCGGCGTGGCGGACTATGCCGACGGCGGCCAAACAATCGAGGACCTTCTTCGGACAGCGGATCGCGAGTTGTACGGGATCAAGAGTGACGTTGAGAAGGTTGTCGGGTAAGAAGAGGCCAAGCGAAGTTTCAACAACAGGAGGCCGTATGTACTTTCTATCTTGGGTCATCGCGGGCTACGAGTGGTCCCCCAATCTCCTGTTCAAATCCGCTGCGACGCTGTCGTGTCGACGCTGAGGAGAAACCAAGTGGCAGAAGTAACGGAAGCAGGAAGAATCTTTATCCGAGACGGCACAGTATTGCCGGAAACCCTGCAGATTGAAAGCGAACCCTATACCCCTCGCTGGAGATCGGTGAAGAATCTTGACGGGTATGCATTAAATCGAAAAATCCACGACGCGGGATGGACCTTCTTCTGCCTGGCTTATGAAACGAAAGCCAGTGCCTTTGGTATCGACGAAGAAAAGATGCTGCGCCGGGCGATCGAGCGGATCCTGGCAAACCGGGAGGCGCAGGCGGAGAAATTCAATTCCCTGGAGATTGTGCGGGTGGCCTCGTCGGCTTCCAAGCGTTACTTGGGAATCCGCCACGTAACCGTCTCCGCCCGATCCCGGCATATCCAGGAGAGCGCCATTATCTTTCAGGCCCGAGAAAAAGGCTTTGAGGTCGCGGCTCCGGGCAAAATTGAGCTGCGCCCGGTCCAAAGCATTGGCCTATCACCAAGCACGGAACTGCCTTTGGACGAGATCAAAACACCAAAACTTGAATCCGTAGGTAATTGAAGAGGATCGTCAAATGAAAACAATGATGCATCGAGAATTCGGCGTCGGCGCGCGTGTTGTGGTCAACGGAAAGGCACCCGGCGGATACGTCGCGCGACTTGGAACGGTTCGGGAGATTGTGCTCGATTCCCGATACGGGGTTACCTTCGACAACCAAAAGGGACTAACCGTATATTTGGACTCCGAGTGCCTTGACCCAATTCCTCAAGTACGCAAGCGTAACGGACGTGGAGCTGATTGAGTCTGGGATCGGCTGATGCGGGGTATGAATCTAGCGCCACGTCTCCCGAGTTTTGGGCGAGTGGTGGCTGTGGACTATGGTCTGATTTATGAGATCATTCCGGAGCATCGTTAGCGAGCGCCATCACGTCAGATCCATCCGAGGAGAGAATCATGGGCAACCGAGACAGGCGAGGCCGAGAAGCAAAGAAACCAAAGAAAACCAAGGATCAACGGGCACCTGCGAAATCAAGGTACGAACGCACTCCGCCCAAGCCGACGCCGGCAGTTCCCGATAGCGTAACGCAAAGGTGAATCGTCAGACCCATACGTGAAGTCATGGGCCGCCGCGGCGTTGAGGCAGTTTCTCAGATTCCGCGGCGACGGTGTGATTGGTTGCGATGTATTCTTGCCCCTTATATCGACCGACCGCGCATTCGTTAATTACTCTTCAGGGATCCGCATTCGTGACTGAACGGCGCAGTGAAACCTTCCTTGAATCACAAGTTTGATGCCTTAATTCTTGGCGCCGGGGCCGCCGGGCTCATGTGCGCGGTGGAGGCCGGCAAACGAGGACGCCGCGTCGCAGTGATCGAGCACGCCGAGCGTCCCGGCAAAAAGATTCTCATTTCTGGCGGCGGCCGATGTAATTTCACCAATATCTATTGCCAGCCGGAACATTTCATATCCGCGAATCCACACTTCGTAAAATCCGCGTTGGCAAGGTATACGCCCGCTGACTTCATTGCTCTGGTCGAAAAGCATCATATCCCCTATCACGAGAAGGCGGCGGGACAGCTTTTCTGCGACCGGTCGGCAGACGACATCATGAAGATGCTCGAAGCCGAGTGCGCGGCGGCCGGCGTAAAGATATTTCTCCGGACGAAGGTTAATGAGGTCCAACACACGACGGAGTTCGTGGTTCGTGCCGAATCTGCTGTGTTTCACGCCCCGGCGTTAGTGGTTGCGACGGGCGGACTGTCCATCCCTAAAATGGGGGCCACTGCCTTTGGTTATGACTTGGCGCGTCAATTCGGCTTGAATATTCGCAAAACGAAACCTGGTCTGGTGCCGCTCGTGCTGGGAAGAGGAGATCGAAGCCAGTATTGCGATTTGGCTGGCGTCTCGACGGAAGTAGCCGTGTCCACCGATCATCATGTGTTCCGGGACAAGATGCTGTTTACCCACCGAGGGTTCAGCGGACCAGCAATCCTACAAATCTCCTCCTATTGGAATGCAGGCGGGTCGATCCGTATTGACCTGGCGCCTGGTCGTGATGTTGCGGCCGCAATTGGCGAAGCCAAAATTAGAAATACAGCCGCCGTCCGGCTCGCTTTCCAGGGATTTCTACCGCATCGTTTTGCCAAGCGTTGGATCGACTTGCATACACCCACGGCGTGGAACAATCAGGCATTGGCAACACTAGATCGGCAAACGCATGAATGGGTTCTCCTGCCTGAAGACACCGAGGGCTATGAAAAAGCTGAGGTGACGGTGGGCGGTGTGGATACCGATGAACTGTCGAGTAAGACCATGGAAAGCCGGAAAGTATCAGGGTTATTTTTTATCGGTGAAGTTGTGGATGTCACTGGCCACCTGGGCGGGCATAATTTTCAATGGGCTTGGGCATCAGGTGCCTCCGCGGGGCTTGCTTTATGATTTGGCGACGCTTACCAGTCAGGAGCGCGCGACTTGTGGATCGGCTAAAGGCGGGCGCACAACTGAAAGAATCATGTCCATATCGAGAGCCTTGGACACGTTCAGGAAGGTGAGAACCTGGGAGGGAATAATGTCGATCAAAGTGCGTGAGTTCAGATACGCCCACAGTTCTACCTCGCTCATCGGTCCGAGGTCGGTCTTGGCTCCCGCATAGTTTTGTTCCACGGAAAATGCGTCCGGCGACAATCGCTGAATCGACAACGATGCGATGGTGCCAAACATCAAGGTGTTCATGTCGGTCTGGAACCTGCGACCGCAAGAACAAGGAACGGAAACCGAGTTAAACTTGGCAGGGCGAACGACCTGCTGGCCCACATAGTCTGTGGCCGGAAGCCCCGCAAAAAAGCAACACGTTCCGCAGCGTGGGCACTTTCCAACCCACGCCCCACGGACCGTCGGTGTTATTACTGGATTGCCCATGTGTTGAGTCTACCACGCTGAACAAGCGAGTCAGAGAAGGAAACGCGCATAAACCATTTTCTGGTTGGTCGAGTGCGGATAGCGCCGGGGCTCGGAGACTGCCAGACCGGCGCTGTCAAGCACAGGCTCGATGCGGCCTTGACCACTATTCTGACACAAGCGCAGGGCCATGGCTTGCGGAAATTTTCAATTGGCCGTGCGCGCTCTCCAGCTAACTGTCCTTTTCTGGACAGTCACATTCTGAAGAGAATCGGCTGCGCTCATCTTCGTTTTCGCGAATTAACTCTCCGTGGAGGGTGGAGCCCCTGCGGCTGCGGCCCTCCTGGTCGCGGCTTTTCGTCTCTTGGTTTTCGCTGCACGCTTGTGGGCCGATTTCACTTTTCGCTTTCGGGCTGCCTTTTTCGCTGCCGACATACTAACTGTGCGCATAAGCATCCTTTCGTGTTGCAGTCACGGCTCCGTTCACCACTATAAGCCCTCGTTGATAGACTATATTCGGTTTTCGACGGCGGGGTTAGTTTTAGGTTCTCTCCATGACAAAGTCAGCGAGAGGCTGAAAGCCCATATGCAAACCACGTCCAAAACGAGAAAGGTGGTCCGAGAAAGCGTCAACGGGGCGAAAGGGTTGAAGAGTACTGCAATCGCTGCGAACGCGACCGCCCAAAAGTACTTCCCGCCGAGGGCTGTTTGAGCTACGAGCAGAAGCGCTGCCGAAAAGGCGGCGAGTGCAAGCAACTCCATATAACCTCCGTCTCCGACTGACCACAGCTGGCTTTTTGCGATGAACCACCAGATAAACATCCCGAAGAATGCAGCTATAGAAACCAATTTCACGGCTTTGGCATACATGAGAGACCTCCTGACGGTCCCTGAGCTTTTCAAATCGTTATCGTTCCAGTTGTTGCTTCCGACTACGCAAGATGTTCTTAAGAGGGAGGGACGTCTAACACAAAGTGCCGTGGCCCAGTTGGGCTTGGCGGAAGGTTGTGACGACCATCTCAGCCTACTCTGAATCCAGCGGAAGGCAAGCTAAATGGTTGCGATCGAACTTCTGCCCACGATCAATACCAATTTCGAAGACTAAACCGAGCGTCCGGCTTTCTCCCAGAAGCTGTGATATAATGAGGTTGCGTCTGTTGCTCTTGTAAAACCTTTGGATTCATTTGAAGGGGCTGCGAGTCCACAACTCGTAGCCCTTTTGTTTTCGGTAAGAGGCTCTCAGATACGGGCCGGCAGAACAGAGTCCGGTGGAGGAATTCACGCAAAGCCGCATCGCAAGATCACGTTGAAGCGCGGTCGTGGTGGCGAATCGGCTGGGCGGGGAGGAATCATGGCAACCGGAACCGTAATTTATAAGTGCTCATGCGGCGCCTATCATCCATGGGCCTTCGACGGCGACTGCAGAGACGACGATAACCGCTACAGTTCACCGGAAGAATACGCCGAAGAAAACAGTCTAGACCCTGATGACATCGAGGTGCGTGCGATAGACGCCGAAGACGATGAAGTCGATGATGGGGAAGACGACGAAACTGATGAAGATGACGACGATAACGATGATGACGGCGATGATGATGACGACGATGACGGATGAGACGACCAGGACGAAGACGAAGTGAGCGACGAACTTTCGGGAGCGGGCGCGATCAGGCGCGGACGTATGTGAGTTGGAGCCGGGCCTCCGAGCGACGGGATTTTGACCTAGAGGAAACCACCGTTCCGTTTTGGGCCCCACACTCTGACAGAAGTCGTTATTCTGATTGGGTCGACCATCTTTCCAATTGCCACGCCACTCAAAGGAACCATGCCAGAAAACAAGCTTGACGAGTTGAGAGCTAAACGAGAGCCTCTGTTCCAGCGATTTGAGAACAATCCAGACGAGCTCGATTTAGCAATAGAAATCAAGTTTATCGACGATCAGATTGCAGAATGCAATCACGACATCCAACTGAAGAAGAAGGCCGACTTTGCTCTTCGCGGTAAAGTAAGGGTATCTCAGGAAAGCCGAGGAGATTCATGGATAACGAAAAAGCTAGGGCACAAGAGTAGACCTCAGAAAAACGCCCTGTGAGCAATGCGGCCATCATAAGAGCAAGCATCACTGTCTCGGCAAATGCAAGACGCTCTCCTGTCGCTGTACGCAATATCGGGCCGCACGCTGAAATCGAAGGAAGCGATCGTCCGGGAGTTAGCACCCTGAGCAAACTCTTGCGATTCAATCGGGCGAAATTACTGAAACTGGTATTATCGACTATGAGCAAAGCATACAGAATCGTGTTCGAGTGCCCCAAGGGCGGCCATGACATCAATTTCCAGCGGAAGTGCTCTGTGGCATCGCTTTCGGACAGCAAGGCCATGGAAATGTTTGGAGACGAACATATCTCGTGCAGCGACCCACATTGTGGCTGGCACGGGAAGGCATCCAAAACAAAGCTCCTGCGAATCTTGCCTTTTTATTGGGTAGTGTCGCCGGCGACTTGAATGCCGAAACCCCTGCGGTGGGCTGGTAATAGCCCACCTGTCCGGCATTTCTATTTAGCAGCTAAGGAACTCCTCACTATCTTAAGATTGCTGCTCATCGGGGAAGGTCACCCGGTGAGGGCGCTTGGCGTGAAATTCCGGATATGATGACAGTCAGTGGGCGGCTTCTTGGTACAATCAATCCAGAGCCGCGGGGAGGCGAATAGTACGGTCCCTCGCTATATCCCTTCTGAATCGCTTCATCTCGTCTCGCTTATTTCCTTGTCACAGATTGAAGGTGTTTGCCATGCAGCTCCGGACTGGTTACGAACTAATCTACAGCTTTCCGCAACCCACGCCGATCATTCTGGTCGTCAATATTCACCATTCACGGGCCTCCGACATCATCGTCCCCGATCACCTCACCGCCGAGCCATCCATTCCGATCATCGGTTACCGTGACATCTTCGGAAACTGGTGCAACCGCCTCGTCGCGCCTGCGGGCCGTGTCCGCCTGACGGCCGACGCCGTCATAAGCGATAGCGGCCAGCCAGACGAGATTGTGCCCTCCGCCGGGCAGCACTGCGTCGAGGATCTGCCCGAAGAAACGCTTGTGTTCCTGCTGGGCAGCCGCTACTGCGAGACCGATTTGCTGTCTCAGACGGCCTGGCAACTCTTCAGCGGAACGGCTCCAGGCCACCCGCGCGTGCAGGCAATCTGCGATTACGTTCATAACCATATTGTCTTCGACTACCAGAACGCCCGCGCCACTCGCGGCGCCGCGGAGGCTTTCAACGAACGGACGGGCGTCTGCCGCGATTACGCGCATCTCGCCATCACTTTCTGCCGCTGCATGAATATTCCGGCGCGCTACTGCACCGGCTATCTAAGCGATGTCGGAACGCCGCCGCCTTTCGCCGTGGGCGATTTCGCGGCGTGGTTCGAAGCCTGGATTGGCGGCCGCTGGCATATATTCGACCCGCGCAACAATGTGCCGCGCAAGGGCCGCATCCTGATGGCGCGGGGCCGCGATGCGTGCGACGTCGCGATCGCCACGACGTTCGGACCCAACACGCTGGAAAGCTTCAGGGTCTGGACCGATGAGATACCAGATGGCGAGAGTCTCAGGGCAGCCGGCTGATGTCCTTTCTGACCGTGCGCCACTCCACCGTCTACCGTTACCGGGAGCCCGTCGGCCTCGGCGAACATCGCATGCTCTTCCGCCCGCGCGAAAGTCACGACCTGCGCTTGATCCGGACGAACCTGGTCATCACGCCGGAACCCACTTATTTGCGCTGGCTCCACGATCCGTTCGATAACTCCGTTGCCGTCGCCACTTTTGAGGGGACCACAATCGAACTCCTCTTCGAAAGTACCGTGACGCTTGAACATTTTGAGACCCCAATGCCGGAGTATCCGCTTGAGGATTACGCGCGGAGGTATCCTTTCCGCTATTCCGACGAGGACTTCCCTAATCTGGTGCGCGCGCTGGCTCGTCACTACCGGGGCGAGAACGTGTCCCAATGGGCATTGCAGTTTCTCGATCGATCGGAAACTACCGGCACTATGAAAATACTTCGCGCCATGACCTGCGGTATTCGCGACCAGTTCACCTACACCCGCCGCACCGAGAAAGGCGTGCAGACTCCCGAGGAGACGTTGCGGAAGCGGCACGGCAGTTGCCGGGATTTCGCGGTTCTGATGATGGAGGCTTGCAGGTCGCTCGGTATCGCGGCGCGGTTTGTCAGCGGTTACATCTTCGTGCCCAACAGTTCTGGCCACTCAGGCGGCTCCACACATGCGTGGATGCAGACCTATCTGCCGGGCGCCGGCTGGATCGACTTCGACCCCACCAACAGCATCATCGGAAACCGTAATCTCATTCGCGTCGCCGTCGCGTGGGACCCCTGTAACGTGCTGCCCTTATGGGGCACCTACGAGGGTTCCCCGGAAGCCTTGCTCGGCATGGACGTCACGGTGAAAGTAACCGAAGGAAGTGGATGACGAAGACCTAAGCCGTCCTGCAACTGGCGCACGCGTTTGAACGGGCGACTGGGTCGGTATAAAGCGCCCGACAGCAACGCCGCATCTCCACAGCTTAACCCCAAGAGCTGGCACGATGAATCTCATGTGTGACTTGATTGATTGAAGACATTTCTTTGCTCCGCTCGGCTTGCCCGCTTGGATGGGGCCAGGAGGTCGGCTACTGTAGATGAAAGTGGGAGGGGTCGTTCGCCCCGGGCCTCAGAAGCGTCCACAGGTCAACAGCCGACGCGGCCTGTTTCTAAATGGAGGCAGTTGCATGATTCAGGATGTGTGTGAACCGTTGTCGAAAGAAGAGGAGCTTGTCGAAAGACTGGAGCAGCGTCTCGGGCGAGTCCACGCACAGCAGCGACTCGGCATGGAGAGAAATTATGAGGAGAGATTCAACGGGAGCATCAATTTACTGAACCCTGACAAGTGGTATTCCGTACATTCTTTCTTCACGCAGGCTTTGAAGCTCACAGGTTTGTACCAGCTCGGAAGCAGGAATGCGGAACGCGTAGAAGAGAGACACAATCGCCTTGAGCTGCCGGAACTCCCGAGAGGATTTGACGGTTTCACCATACTCCATCTGAGCGACCTGCACGTGGACATGAGTGCGGGTGCGATGCGGCGAATGGCCGATCTCGTCGCCACGTTGAAATACGATATTTGCGTCTTGACCGGCGACTTTCGCGGAAAAGCATTTGGCCCCTTCGACGAAGCTCTGCGAGGAATGGCCCGCCTGCGCCCGCAGTTAGGCGAATCCGTTTACGGCGTGTTCGGAAATCACGATAGCGTGCGCATGCTTCCGGAGTTGGAAGCGATGGGCATCCGCATGTTGGTCAATGAATCGGAAACAATTGGGCGTGGCAATCAACACATTCATTTAGCAGGCGTGGATGATGCTCATTACTACCGGGCAGCGAACCTCGAAAAGGCCGCAGCGGGAATCCCTCGCGGCGAATTTTCGATTCTACTGTCACACACACCAGAGATCTACAAAGAAGCGGCATATGCCGGTTTTGATCTGTTCCTGAGCGGCCATACACACGGAGGCCAAATCTGCCTGCCAGGATCGGTTCCGGCTACTCTGTCTTGCGATCTGCCAAGGCGCTTTGGAGCCGGTCCGTGGAACTACCAGACGATGACCGGTTACACGTCGGCGGGAGTGGGGTCGTCCGTAATTCCCGTAAGGTTTAACTGTCCGCCGGAGATTACGCTGCATCATTTGCAGTGCACGCGCAGTGACGCTAAACCCGCCATACGGTAGAATGCCAAGTGGCTAGTTGATTGATTCCACAACGTTAGGCCCGTAGCTCAGTTGGTTAGAGCGCTACCTTGACACGGGTTCTCCGTGCCGTCCACCAGGCTCACGCCAACATTATGTCATGGCAGGAGCACAGCACACATCTTCGACGACACAGCGAAATCTGCCCCCAAAGAGCATTTCGCAGGGACGGGCTGTTTACGCATTCGGGTTCGGGAACTTCAATCAACCCACTTTGCCAGTCGCGATCCTTCCGACCTACAGAACTCCAACTATCACAAGAGACATGTCATCTGTAGCAGGACCGCTGCGCCAGGCAGCAACCTTCTCAACAATGGCTTGCTTCATACTCGGAAGCGGTAAGGACGCCGCACTTTGTACAATCCCGGCGAATCCTTCAATGCCGAGCATCTCCTCTTGCGCGTTGAAACTCTCGACGAAACCATCGGTGTAGATCACGACGCGGTCGCCCGGCTGCAAGAGAACTTCGACCGGCTCGCCTTTCACCGCGTCCTCTAGAAGTCCCAACACTGCGCTCTGCGATTCCAACAACCGCGGCGAGTCGCCAGGCCGGGCAATGATAGCCGGCGGGTGGCCAGCCCCGGCAAATTGGAGAAGGCGTCCCTCCTGGCTGAGATGTGCTGCGACGGCGGTCAAATAGAATTCCGGGCTGCCCAGATGCCTGAGAACGAATTGGTTGAGGTGGCGCATCATCGGTATTAGTCCTGCACCAAGCTCGATTTGGGAAATCGTCTCGGCATAGATTCGATTGGCCAGGAGAGCGGAGCCGATGCCGTGGCCGGAAACATCGCACATCAGGATGTTCAATCGATCCGCGCGCTCGGCTACAAGGCCAAAGTCTCCGCCGATCGTTCGCGCCGGCTGATAGAACGTCTCTACGGAAACGCCGCCCCAGGTTAAACTGGCCGGTACAAGACTTTGCTGAACGCGTGCCGCCAGCTGCAGATCTTCTTCGATTTCGCGCTGCCGCAGTTCTAACTGCGAATTGGCGCGACGCAGTTCTGTTTCAGTTCGTTTACGCTCAGTGATGTCGATCAAAGTTCCTTCGATCTCCGGTAGGGCAGTTTCCTGTAGGTCTAGCAGGGTTGCATTCTCCAAAACCCAGACTGGGCTGCTATCTTTTCGGCGAAGGCAACGCTCGAAATTGCTGAGACCTTTCTGTTCCTTGAGTGCTGCGAGGAATCCATCCGATCCGTCGGAGTAGAGAGGAATAATCGCTCCTGTTTGGCATAACTGTTCTTTGCGTGAGGCGTATCCAAGGATTCGCGAACATGCGTCATTGCAATCGAGAATCCGTCCTTCTACGGTTATGCGATAGACGCCCGCGAGGCTGGCTCAAAAAGCCGGCGGTAGCGTTCATCGCTTTGAGCTAATTCCAAACTCTGCGCAGCGAATCGCCTGTCCACCCAAGATGTCAGGAGAGCCAGCGCGAGAATGATTAAGGTAACCGCCGCGATGCCCGCGGTACCGACGGTCGAAACGCTTACGGTGCGGGAAAAGTCTACTGGCGCAGGCGACGGCAGAAAGGTGGAGGCGGCCATTCCGGTGTAATGCATAGTTGGAATCGCAGCGCCCAGCACCAGGGCGCCGGCGAACTTTCGCCAGCCAATTCCGGCTTTATCCACTCTGAAGTAAAAGGCAAGCCACAGCGCCGCGAGAGAAATCAGGACCGCGAGCGCCACTGACAGGATTACGAGAAGTGAATTGAACCGGCGGACTGCCGCGGCGCGCATCGCGGCCATCCCAATATAGTGCATGCCCGCGATACCAGCACCCATCAGAAAGCTACCAGCCATCACTTCGGCCCGCCCCATCCGCCGCCGGCTCACCACGTATAGCGCAACGGACGACGCGACAATAGCCGCCAGAAGCGATAACAGAACGGTCGGCCAATGGTAAGCCATGGGAATCGGCAGCATGAAAGCGAGCATACCGATGTAATGCATCGACCAGATTCCCGTGCCCATCGCGACGGCTCCGCCCAGGAGCCAAAGCGCACGAATCGGCCCGTTCGATGCCGTCACGCGGGCCGCAAAGTCGAGTGCGGAATAGGAAGCAACCATGGCGATCAAAAAGGAGAGCGCCACGAGGGAATAGTCGTAGGAGCCGATCAGATTAACGGCAGCCATGCAGGTTCATCCAGACGCGACGCCGTGGGGTTCGCGATGGCCTTCATGTTATGTCGGTCCGTTTGGTTTAGCTTCGTTGGGTTCATCTTCGTTTCTCTTATCGGGCTTGGTTTATTCGGGCTCATGACACGATTCCATTTGTGCCCACGAGGGCAGCGGTACTCCATCACCCATACAGGAAGTGTCTTCAATCGCCGCCGCTCACGGTATTTCACGGTTACAGCTTTGCGTTTGCACTTAGGACAATTCGTAATCGTCCATTGATTCAGTCCTCTCCCTGGGTTAAGAGACTGAAACTGCCGGGAGTTTCTATTCGCTAAATGGCGGGTAGCAACTCTAAACATTAGACGCGAACCGCCGCTGCCCGGGTCTAAAACCTTCTCTGTGAGTGTCGCGCTGGTGCCGCTAGTGGTGGTGGATCGGGTGGTGTTCAACGCGGGGCCCGACCCTGTGCACCCAGGCATGTTCATACGGGTGGACGTAGAATCCTCGATTGGCCCACACGCGACGCCAGGGAGTTTCGTCGATAATAATTTCGCGCGGCCCCCATAATAGCCTCGGGCTGGCCCATCCCCAAGGCCAGAATGCTGCACCGATGACGACGGCGGGGCCGAAGTGGATAGCCCCTGAAATTGCAAACCCAGGAGGCGGTGGACGGAATAGGATCAGAGGATCATAGGTGGGAACGTAGATGTACTGCGGATTCACCGGTTGGATTTCGACGTAATCACCCATTTTCGCGACGGTGTAATAAGGATTCGAACGCAAATAGCCGTAGTCGTAGGCGTTCCGACGTAGGCGCTGGATTGCATCCATTACATCGGAGCGCTGCACCAGCACTGCGTTGCCAAGTTGCTGCGTCCAGGTCATATCCTGAGCCATCGTGTTCAGAATCGAGGGGAAGGGCAGCAGCGCCAGTATGCTTGGATCGAACTCCAGATTGTCAGCGCGGATCGCCTCTGCAAGCGCATCCCCGTGGAGATAGCTGTGTTGATTTGCCCAAGCGGCAGCTTCAGGGATCTGGGGCCAATAAGTGGATGCGGTAAGAATTTGTGCGAGCAACGGATCGGGGTACAAGGCGATTCTCGCGACAAGCTGGTCCAACTGCTGCGGACTGAGAAGCGAACCTGGAGGTGGCCCAGGCGCAGTGTACTGGTATGTGGGCGGAGGTGGAGGAGGAGGTGGCGTGTATTGGGCAGCCGCTTGCAGAACGCAGAGCGCCAGCCAGGCGAACAGGAGCATAAGCTTGCCAAGCGCAATCTTTGGCGGTTGATTTCGCAAGGTAGACCTCATCATTTGTCATGCGTCTTTGTTAAACCTTCATTTGCTAGCCTTGGGCGGAAAGTCCTTGAACATCTTCTCGACCGCTTTGTTAAGTTTCTGAGTATCTTTTTCCGGCTTTTCGGATAGCGTTTCGGTACTCACACCGCGCCAGATAAGCTGTTTGGTCGAAGTATCGAAGAGGTCCACCACCAGCGTGCCGATGGTATAAACCTGCGGAGTGGGTTATCGCCTAGCCCCATCCCAAGCCCCATCGCCAGCCGCCTCCGAATCCAGTGTAGAAAGTTTCCAAGCTCTGCTCTTCTCTTGTAGCGATGTGGGCAGCGACGCCGATATGCGCCCCGTCTGGCACCTTTTGCAAACCCTTGCTCATAAGCGCCGCGTCAATTGCGTCCATTACGCGCGTTTCCATAAGCGGATCGCCGGGATAGTGCACGCGTTCGATCCACATGAAGGTCTTGTAGTCCGAGAAAGCCGCATGGGGATCGAAATCCACACTCACCTTTTGTGCGCTCGCGCGGCTGGCCATGGCCAGCACAAAGAACGCACCGATAATTAGGTGAATTAAGTTGCGAACACGCATATTGCCTCCCTTTTCGCCGCCGCCCTCGCAAACTGCGAGTCGGCCGTATTTGTTATGCCGTCAAATGACGCGCCGCAAGGCTGAGCATCAGACGCGAAATTCCGCTGAAGA
Organism: uncultured Acidobacteriota bacterium; assembly: GCA_963761945.1. Taxonomy (GTDB): domain Bacteria; phylum Acidobacteriota; class Terriglobia; order Acidiferrales; family UBA7541; genus Palsa-189. Next base: position 145,619 of record CAVXIM010000009.1, read on the forward strand.
GCATGCTGATTCCGACGAGTATCGCGACCACGAGTTCGGAACCGGCCGGCCACGCTTTCCAAATCATCAGGGCAAGGATCAGGGTGAGTATCCCGTCAAAGAGCAGCCAGCCCCACGCGCGAGTCGGTTGAATTTGCAATGCCAAGATAATCTCCAACACGCCTTCGAGGAGCAGGTAGGCCGCAATGGCGAGAGCAAGTGAGACCAATCCCAAGGCCGGGTTAATCAGGATGTACGCACCGATAAAGGCGTAGAGAATGCCCAGCAGAAGTTGCCATAGGAATCCGCGGCTATGGCGCCTCTGCCAGGCGAACACCAGGTGAGCTGCCCCGCTGAACATCAGCATCCAGGCGACGAATATGTTTACAGCGATGGCAGCCGCTAAAGGCATGACGATGGCGAGGATGCCCGCCACGATCAGGAACACACTGAGCACGATCGACCAACCGAACGATGCTCTCGGGAAAGTTGCGCTTGCCGTTACGCTCATAACTCACCTCTTCCTTTGTTTTTCGTTTATTCAGGAGCCGGCGTAATGCTATCCATCACCACCGCACTCCGAGTGTCAGCGGGACCATCCTCGTAGGGATGCTTCCCGTACTGGCATACTGATATGCCGCCTCTATGAAGAGTCGGGTGTCGCTCACAAAAGGAAAATCGAATCCCGCACCCGCATTTCCGCCCACGCCTCCACGAGTAACGTTACCGAGGACTATGTTTGCCTGAACCAAGGTGGGGAAAAAGAAGAAACCAAAAAACGGATCAAAGATATCGATGGGTGCCAGGGTGGGCTGCGTGAATTGAATGGTTCGGCGGTAGTAGCCGACGGCGCCGGTGAAGTATGGGTCCAGCCTGCCGACCGGATGGAGCCGGAGCTTGGGATTGACCGTCAACGACCAGAGGTGAGAGTTGGCGGCGGGGACGTCCGCTTCCTGCAAAACCAGCGGCTTGACGCCGAAACCGTTATAGGTGAACTGCAGATTGGTTTCGAAGTGCCGTGTAAACCGATACCCGCCGCCGACGGTTACATGCCAACCATTGTTTAGACGATCGCTGATTTGACCGACGAGAGGTGAAAAACCGGCGCCTGCATTCACAGTGAAGCGACGTTCGTCTTGCGCACGCGCGGACATCGCTGCAGTGAGCAGCGGAACCGCGATCAGGAGATATTTTGTGAGGAACGTTCGGATGCCAGTTGTTGTGCTCATGTTGATCCGCTCCGGGTGGTTAAGCCGCCTTTGGGCTATAGGTTTCTTGAACGAAGATTCTGGCCATAACCGGCTTGCCGTTCGAGTAACGAAACTTCAGCGGTTGGCCAGTTTTTGGATCGATCAGTTCGACACGGATCTTGCGAGGCAGCCCAGAGGTCGCAGGATTCGATGACACGTACGTAATCACGTAGCGTACGCGGAGATTTTCCATAATATCGTCGTATATCGCGGGGACTTCCACCTCTGACTGAGGCGCATATGCCCGGCCCCCTGAAGATCGCGCTAGCGTCTCGAGTCGATTTTCTGCTGCATTCCAATCTATGTGCGCAAACGGTGCCGCTGGCCCGTATAGATTCGCCTCGACCTGCATCATTCGTGCGAGGCCGATGGTATAAATCGGTATTGCCGCTTCGCGGGCCGCTCTCAAAACTTCTTCGTAACTCGTTTTGCTGAATGTGTCGACGCCCGTTGAGACGAGGATGATGGCTTTTCGTCCCGTGATTCCCCGCATTCGGCTGAGGGTCTCCAGAAGGGCGTCGTAAAGGTTGGCCTCGGAAGCCGGCGGGACGGCAAGATCGTCAAAGATCTTATCGAGACGGTCGTGGCCTTGATTGAAGTCGGCGAAGGAGGTCAGATTGGCGTCGTATTTGAAAATAGCAATCCTGTCCTCCCGGGTAATGACTTCAAGCGATTGTCGGCCGATTTGGGAGACCTCCATCGCGAGTGCTTTGTTCAATTCGTGGTAGCGACCGCCGAGCTCGAGCAGGAGTGCAACGGTTACAGGTGCATGCTCGACTTCTACATTGACGTTATTTTGCCGCACCCCATCCTCGTAAACGGCGAAATTGTCTCGCCGAATGTTCGGCAGGAAATATCCATTAGGATCCTCCACATGCAGTTTAAGAGCCACCGTGCGGCTCGAAGGAGTGAATTCGATTTCCGAGTTCTGTTCACCTTGCTCGCCTTTAAAGAGTGGTGCCGCAGGTCTGTTGGGAACGGTAATTTGCGATGGGGTCTGCCGGGTGGACGAATCCGACTCCTGAAAGGGGAGGGCCCAGCTCCAGCCCGCCGGTAAGAGCAGGAGAGTAAGAATTAAAGACGTGGCAGAACGCCGAGCCCTCAGTGAATTCATGGTTGACCCTCAATCCGGTGCTGCTGACGACCCTCTATGCACGTGCAGCTTTGCCCTTCTCTGAACTTTTAATTTCGATTCGCCTCGGCAGAGCAGTCTCGGAAAGCGGCGCCGTGATTTCGACTATGCCGTTCTTGTATTCGGCGTTGAGCTTTCCAACCTCGACGCCTTCCGGCAGAGTTACGCTTCGCTCAAAGCGCTCGAACGAGAACTCCCTTTGCAAATAGTCCGCCTGCTCCTCTTCCTTAGTCTCTTCTTGTTCGCCGCTAATCGTCAGCATATTGCCTTGTGCGCTGATCTGGACCTTATCGGGATCTACTCCGGGTAGTGCGACGCGCAAGTGATACATTTTCTGGTCGGTATCGACCCACGCTTGGATGGGTGGTGTCGATGTGGACGATCTAAATTGTTCCCGTACCCCGGGGCGTCCGACGAGAAGCCGGTTGAAGATGCTGTCAAAGTCCCGCCTGAAATCGAATAACTCGTCGGCCGGCGTCTGCCTCAGTGTGAGAAATGCCATGGCTATCCTCCCTGGAAATGTTTGGACCTAAAACTTGCTTTTTATACAGTTTCAGCAACCTTGCGGACTGCGGACTACTTGTCTCTTCTCGTGCAGGCGACGAAGAATTTAGGCCGCGATCGCGATGTGGTCCTCGACAGATCGCACGCCCGGTGCGGCCCAGGCTGCTCTCTCCGCTTCTTCTCGTTCGAACCACGAGCGCACGCTCCCGCTCAGAATGACCCTTCCATCCTCTGTCTCGACGCGGATTCGATTTGCGTCTACTTCGGCCAGGCGTTTCAGCGCGGCTTCGATCGAGTTCTTCACTTCGGCCTTACTAACGGCAGGTTTGACTTCAACTAAGTTGCTGACTCCCACGACTCCGACCAGTTTTCGTACTGCCTTCTCGGCGGCTGACTTCTGGTATTGCCAATCCACGCTTCCTTCCAAAGTGACCCAGCCTTTGGATACTTTGACTTTAATTTTGTCCTGAGGTACCAAGACGGTCCATCTGAGTGTATCTACCGCCGCCCGAGCAATGTCTTCGTCGGTTCGTTCGCTTGAGCCTGGCAGGCGAACCTCCAGTTCATTTGCGACTGCTTTCACTCCGGAGACCCGTGCGGCAGCACGTTCGGCCGCGATCTTTTCCCAATAGCTCGGCACGCGCCCACTTAGCGTGACAATACCTCCCTTGACAGCCACTCCAATTTCAGCCGCATTTATGCTCGGTTCGAAATTCAGCTCTGATTCCACACTCTTCTTCAGTTCCAGGTCATCCATGCGTTGCTCCTTTCGATGAAATCCCTCTCTTCGCAGAGCAGCACCTTGGCTTCCATTTATCGAGAGCTACTGATTCGATCAATAAGTCCGTGGTTAGAAGCCACTTAGTAAATACGAGAGCGGAAGCTGCGATGGAGCCGGGGCCGGACGCAGTCAATTTTTTGACATCATGGCGTCGTGCGTTGCGATAAGTCACGCGTACTGGGGGGCTTCAGGTCAAGGGATCACCCGATTGAAGGAATTACGTTTGGCTTCCAGTATCGTTTATTCCCTGTTCCTTTACGGGGTGAGGGCAAAGACGTGTTAAGCATCGAGACTCTCGCCGAAGAAACTCTTCCAAGCATCGACGATGGGGACGAGACCTCCTCTTTCGCTGAAATTGTTGGCCGCAGTCCTTGTCTGAAAGCGGCTCTCGACCAGGCGAAGAGAGTTGCGACGACAGATACGACCGTGCTCATCCTCGGCGAAACGGGCACGGGGAAGGAACTCGTTGCCAAGGCTATCCATAGACTAAGTTCACGCCGCGACCGGACCTTCGTGAGGGCCAACTGTGCATCCATTCCGGCAGGACTTGTTGAAAGTGAACTCTTTGGCCATGAAAAGGGCGCATTTACGGGTGCTGTTGGGCGGGAAATTGGACGTTTTGAACTGGCCCACAAAGGAACCCTCTTTCTTGACGAGGTAGGCGATGTTCCGTTGGAATTTCAGCCGAAGCTTCTACATGTCCTGCAGGAGCAGGAATTTGAGAGATTGGGAAGTCCACGAACACTTCATGTCAACTTCCGGCTGTTGACCGCGACCAATCGAGACCTTTCTTCGATGGTCGAGAGTCATCAATTTCGCAGCGATCTGTATTACCGGCTAAGTGTCTTCCCTATCGAGCTTCCTGCCCTCCGCGATCGGCCAGAGGATATCCCTCTTTTGACGAGGCACTTCGCCCAAAAATACGCGCAGCGTATGGACAAGAAAATCGAATCTATCCGACGGACCGATCTCAATGCACTCGTATGTTATCCCTGGCCGGGAAATGTGCGCGAACTGCAGAATGTGGTGGAACGCTCCGTGATCCTGTCATCTGATAGAATCCTTCAACTCGTTCCGATCGAGCGCGCTCCAAACAGTACACCGCATGAACCTGCCACATTGGCCGCCGCCGAGCGCAACCATATTCTGCAAGCCTTACGCCAAACCAACTGGGTTGTTGGGGGGCTGCACGGCGCTGCTGAACTTCTGGGGCTAAAACGTACGACACTGGTGGAAAAAATGCGACGCCTCGGCATGAGCCGTCCGCGAGAGAGACAGGACCGCTGTCAAATTATTGACGCTCCAAATCCTGATGTGAGCGGGTAGCCTCACTTGGTTCCCCGATCAGGCACCTATGCTCGTTAATTCGTTTTGGCATTGCAAAAGGAGTTGTTGGATATTCTCCGTCGCCATTAGGGGTATGCGGTCAGGTCTGACGCGGCCAGTCTGACCACGGAAGTCAGAAGATTGCTGGGCGCCAACTGCGAGCCAATCTTGGCCCTCGCCCTGCAAACGACGTCATGTATTTAACTTGATCTTGCCAAGCCCGGTCTGCTCTCAAGTCCCTCGACCGCTGCTGCAAACCGGTAGCCCGTCAGGGCCGTCCTTCCAAAGGCTTCCGACCAAAGCGTTCCTAATGCCACACCGGATTTCGCTCGCGGATAGCCATGAATGAGTGGGACGCGTCAATAGAGTGTCAACGTGATGACACGTGCGTGACCGAGTTGGAGGGCCGAACTGCTTCCCCAGCCTCCTTTGCTCTAACCCCTTGACTTAATGCTGGATATACACACCCGAAGTAGCGAACTGATTGGAACCGAAGGTGCCCAGGCTACATAGCCCTCACCCGTGCAGAAAACTGTTTAAAGGAGGCTGTGATGACGAAGGCTCTGTATCGAGTGGCATTCGGTCTGTATATTACGGTTTGTGTACTTGGGTTCGCTTCTCCGGCCAAAGCTGATGAGTCCAATAAGTTGACGTATTTCACGTTTAGCGCGCCAGTGGAGCTGCCAGGCAACAAGGTTCTACCCGCGGGCACTTACGCTTTTAAGCTGCTGGATAACGCCGGTGACCGTAATATCGTCCAAGTCTTCAACAAGGACTTGACCATGCTGTACGCGACGATCCTCACGATTCCAGACTACCGTCCTCAGCCTCACGACAAAACCATCGTCAAGTTCTCGGAAACTTCCCAGGGTGGCCCCGAGGCAATCAAAGAGTGGTTCTACCCAGGCGATAACTATGGCCAGGAATTCGTTTATCCGAAGTCTCGAGCGACGGAGATCGCCAAGGCCGCGAATCAATCCGTCCCGTCGATGCCTTCGGAACTGTCCGGAAATATCGCCCAGCCCGCCAACAACTCAAATGCGCCCTCCGTCACAGACATGAAGCGGGCGCAACTGAAGTCCGAAAACCCAAATGGCCAAGAGACCAGCGTCCAGCAGACGTTCGGAAGCAACCCGGGCAACAACTCGAATAATTCAAAGTAGCGGAAGGCTGACCGAACAACTGGCTGAGGAATCGGACGAACTGCCAGGAGTTTCGGTCAAGATCGAGCACCGAGGAGTAAGCCAAAGGGATCCGTCACGTAACTCGACGTCGAGGACCGGGGCGCTTTGTGTGTGCGCGCTCCTGGCCCTCGCTTCTTTTCCGCACGCGTCTCCGGCACAAGAGAGTCAGCGATGGAGGAGACAACGCAAGCACGCACGATTTTCACGAAGTGCTCGCATGGCCCAGGCGGCGAACGTGATCATTTATGCCGTCGGTCTGCTCGACGAGCTCAGCTCGGATCAAAATCCTAGTCCTGAGAAAGCTCACCAAAGAGACAGGAGGCAAGGAGTAAAACTTTCCGTCCGCTCGCGCACGGGCTATTTCCTCGGCTCCAAGACACCAAGCTAAACAAAGCAGGAAGAGGGCAATCCACAGAATTCGGACCGCCCTCCAAATGGGACCCTTACGCTAACTCGGTAAGCTGGGCTGCTACGCAGCGGACGAGCGTGAGGAAGCGGAGCGCGTCGGCTGGGGGCAGCGTGCAACCATTAAGTGCGAACTGCCTCTACCACCATCTCGGCGGTAATCGCCATGTCAATCGTCTGTCCGGGTTTGAACTGATCCAGATTCTTGATCTTATGGCCGAGCGTCAGGGTGCGCTTCTTCCCGTCAGGATCTTCAAATGTCAAGCGGCGTTTCTTTGGATCGACGGACACAATCTTTCCCTTTATCTCAGTTGTATCCACCTTCACCAAGGCCGGATTGTCGCCTTCGGGTTCAACGTCGACCGCACCGTACTTGGCCAGCGATGCTCCGCCGTCATCGGAACGGTCCGCCATGGCGATGATCTCCTCTGTATACGACAGTTGCACACGGTCTCCGGGCTTGAACTGGTCAAGGTCCTTCACACGCTTATCGACCTTCAGAGTTGTCCTCTTCCCATTGTCCAGTTTCATCGTCATCATCCGCTTATCGGGATCTACTTTTTGGACCACACCGGTTACTTTTGTCACTTCCACGTGGTCCACTGGCTGCGAGTCGTTGCTCTGGGCCTGCATCGTGGGGGTCGCCGCGACGCTCAACCCAAGAACTAAAATTGCGCCTAATGCTGCTGTTGAATTCACGATTCCTCCTTTGTAAAACGGTGGTGCCGCTTAATCACAGGCACGTTTCTTTCCAGTGGGCACCTGTTCCGCCTTCATCGAGTAGCCCTCTAACTGAAGTGTTTGGCGAAGATTCCATGCATTCCGCGCACATCGCTGCTGACCAATGCCAACTGCGTCAGGGTAATGACACTTCACATGACACCACTTCGACAGCGCTTTGCGGTTATACGGTAAGTACTCGCAAGTGACGGCGCGCTCGTTCTAGTGGCAATTAGGGCCCATCATCGAGGTCATCGCTAAATTCGATCAAAGACCTCGATATCCACGACAGCCTCGCCCTGAGGGTTGTTCTGCGTTTTCGTAACGGTCATCTTTTTCTTATCTCTAGACACGATGCGCTTGAAGAAACTGGTTATCCTGCCCTGATTTCTTGTTCTCGGTCTCCGTGGTATTGGCGTCGTCTCGTTTCAGCGAAGCAGTATCGGCGTTTGGATCCCCTGTTACCTGAGAATCCTTCCCGTCCAAGGTGCCATTGACGGTGCTAACCGAGCGCTTGCCTTGGGCGTCAATCGTTTCGGTGGTGATCTTCAGGCCGTTGTCGCCAGAGGGCTCGATTCTTAGGATTATGCTTTGCGGCGGCGCCCCGGAACTGAACTTCGATTCTGAAGGGTCAAGTTTCCAGGTGCCCACCGAAGGGTCATCGGCTGCCATCGCGGCAAGGCAGAACGCAAAAGCGACGACCGCAACAAACGTCACGAAGAGAACTCGTACTCGCATATATTGCCTCCAAACTCACCGCCAAATGCGGTGTGCCCAATGAAGCCGCACGTCGCGTGCCACCCCACAGCCTGCAAAGCCTAGAAGAACAGGCAGCTTTCGATCGACAGAGTTTGCACTGTCAAAGCCGTGTCAAAATTCCGACGCTCCACCTCCTCGCTTTGGCGGGTCCCTGCGTTGAAAAGCTTTGGCTCATATCTATATCGAGCTTCCAGAGCTAGATACACAACGCAAGCCCGACCGGAGAAAAGGGAACGCAATGTGCCTTTATGCCATGGAGGCCCCGTGGGCTAGCCTCGCGCCATTAGGCTAGTCTTGCGCGATCAGCAGGACCGTTTTGTCAGGAAACACAAGGAAAGGAGGAAATGATGGATGAGCAGCTTGTCTTTGTGGCGCCGCCAATTGAGGCTTGGATCGATAGAGATAAGAAAGAATACCACCTTTCCTTTGCCGTACCTGGAGTCGACCTTCCAAACATTCAATTAAGACTTCAAGGCCACAACCTGACCCTCAGCGGTGACCAAAACGACGGCAGCCAAGAGAACCGGCAGCCGAATTATCTGAGCAACGAGTTTTCGGCTGGTCCGTTTGAGCGCACGATTAGGCTTCCCAACAATGTGGACGTGGAAAAGCTCACAGCTCGCCACAGCAATGGCACAGTCGAAATTGTCGCACCGTTAAAAGACACGGGAACCCAGCAGCAAACGCAACAAAGGGCTTCTTGAACTACGAGCGAGAATACAAACGAACGAGGAGAATCGACGATGCATTTGCCGCCAAGGGTTATTACACAAATCTTTCTTGCGATAGCACTTCTGTCCATTCCCCAATTTGTGGCTGCTCAGGAAGGGAAAGCAGCTACAGGCGTCCCCGTCCAAATCGTTGTCACCACAGAACCGAAGCATGGCAATGAGGTGCAGGAGATCACCCAGCAGGACGTTATTGTGAATCAGGGCCACGATCGCCGACCGGTTACCGGATGGGTCCCAGCGGCCGGGCCCCACGCGGGTCTCGAATTAGCAATTCTTGTCGACGATAGTTCCGGCTTGAGTTTTGGCAATCAAATGGACGACATTCGCGTTTTCATTACAGAGCAGCCCCCAACCACTCTGGTCGCCGTGGGCTATATGCAGAACGGCACCGTGTCCCTGGCGCAGAATTTCACGCAAGATCATGCTGCGGCTGCGAAATCTCTGCGCTTGCCACAGGGTTTCGTCGGTGCCGTAGCGAGCCCCTATTTCTCATTATCCGAGTTCGTTAAGAAGTGGCCTCCCAACCCTGCAACACCTCGACGCGAAGTGCTCATGATCACCGATGGCATCGATACTTTTTACGGGGGCGGATATCCCGACCCGTACGTGGATACGGCAATTCAGGACGCTCAATGCGCTGGCGTCGTCGTATATTCGCTCTATACGGCCGGGTCTGGACACTTGGCCCACACCTACTGGCGAATTTACTGGGGTCAGAATTATCTGGCTCAGCTTTCTGAAGAAACGGGCGGTGAGTCCTTCTATTTCTTGGGCGCCCAAGCTCCAGTCTCTTTCGAACCTTATCTCAATCAGATGGGCCAGCGACTCATGCATCAGTTCCTGCTTACATTCCTTGCCAAGCCCCAGAAAAAAGCTGGCACCGAGCCGGTGAAAGTATCCAGTGAAATTCGCGGCGTCGATTTCTTCCATCAAGATAAGGTGTGCGTTCCGGCGTCTTCGGAGCATTAATAAACTAGAGTAATTTGATTGCGGACCATTCGCGAGAAGCGCGGAAAGGGTCGAAAGTGCGCATCTTAATTCGAGGACTGTCCATCTGCCACGTCCTTGCCTGCAGAGCGTTTCAGTTTCCCCACTAACGTGGCTCGGTCAGGCATGGATTTCTCGGCAAACGGTCCCGGTTGCGCGCGACAAGTTCTGATGTAAAGGGATGCTGCCAGCAGGCACGCAGCACCCAGCGGCCCTGTGGGGGGGAAGATGCTGGGCGCTCAAACAGGGCCCAGCCAGGGACAATAGAATGCCAACGATGCGTGGCTCGCACAAACCAAGCATCATCACACCCATACCAACCGTGACCAGACGCAAATATCCGCTAAACGTTCTAATCGGACATCACCGTTTTTTAAATCAATATTTATGGAACGAAAGTAGGGGCGGATCTTTCAAAATCTTCAAGAACTTGGATAACGTAGTCTAATTCCGGCGTCAGGTTTACCAAGTTCGTGTAAGCGGGATTTAGAATCGATGGGTCCCGCGAAGTTACGGGTGCGCTCAGAAATCGCGTGATCTGGTAATTCGCATTGGCAAGCGTTGCGTGCAGATCCAAAACCTTCTTGCGCAGTTCGGCGGATACCCTCCCGGCATGATAGACAACCAGCGGCCAATCTTCAGGGACGAGGTGAACTGTCGAAGGAGCCGTGTTCCAGTGCTCTTTAACGATTGGTTTCCAGAACTCAACGTCTGCGGCAACCCCGCGCAGCATGGCGATTACGATAGTAAGTTCCTGAACCGCTTGCTGTTGGGCCTGGGCCTTTGCAAGTTTCAGGTTTTCCATCGCCGCGTCTGCTTGCCTTTGGCTTTCCTTGGCCTGAGCCATCGCGGCTTCTGTCTGACGTTTAGCAATCTTCAAATAGTAGGCGTTGACGAAAACGAGAATTACAACGGTACCGGCATTTACAATTGCGGCCAACTCGGTGATGTCCAAGCCCAACAATCGGTGCGTTGCTTGCATTCTCGTCGGTCCACTGTCAACGGTAAGGCCTCATCGCGTTTGATGATGAGGAGCCGTAATTGATCCAAAAGTCTCAGTTGTCGAGTTGAATTCCCGCAAGTCTCTCGATCACACCAGGCAACACGTCGTCCGGGAGTTATCCGCCTGGGCGAAAACGATATTGTTGCCGCAACATCGGCCATTGATCGACAAATGCCGATCCGACTTGCGGCGTCGGCACAATTGACAGCGCGCCGTCAAACTTTTGACATCGCCACTAGCTCCACGCTCCGCCTTTCGGGCTAATCACTTCATTTAAGTGAAGACGCTCGTACTCATTCGATTGCCACCGCTGGAAACGAAAATGCACACGATAACAGCTAGACCGAAGGAGAGGTGCAACTATGGCAACTCCCGCAAAGATCCGAGCGGACGATCAAATCCAGCAGGATGTACTTGACGAACTAAGTTTTGATGCGCGCGTCCAGCCCAATGAGGTCGGCGTCATTGTCAAAGATGGTGTCGTCACCCTTACGGGCTGGGTCGATTCTTACCTCAAAAAATGGGCTGCCGAAGAAGCCGCGCACCGTGTCCCAGGCGTCGTAGCTGTGGCCAATGATATCGAGGTTCGGTTGCCCACTTCATCCGAACGTAACGATGCCGACATTGCCGCGGCGGCAGTTCGCGCCCTTGAGTGGGATGCATTCGTACCTATAGACAAGATCGAAGTCACAGTATCGAAGGGGTGGGTCACGCTGCAAGGTCAGGTTGAATGGCAGTACCAGAAGGAAGACGCCGAGCGGGTTGTTAGGCGCCTGTCCGGCGTTAGAGGCGTAACTAACTTGATTGTCGTCAAGCCCCGCGCAACGCCGACCGAACTAAAGCAGAAAATTGAACAGGCATTGCTTCGTTCCGTCGAAACTGACGCGAAGCGGATAACGGTCGAAACGGAAAGAAACAAGGTGATCTTAAAGGGAAATGTGCGCTCCTGGTTCGAGAGAGAAGAAGCCGAGCGCGCGGCGTGGTCTGCCCCCGGGGTGGCGTCTGTCGAGAACAGGATCACTATCAGTATTTGATCAAAGATTAAAGAGGTTTCTGAACTCGCTCTGTTCGGCGTACTGGAAAAACGTGTTGCCCAAGGCGAGATCGAGGATGTTGAGCATATGTTGCCCAAGAAAATCCGTGAAGTGTGGCCCCAGCGGCGGACAGCTTAGGTTCTGCTGTTGCTTAGGTAGTGGACGTGAAAGGCTTCACGGCGTCCGGCTGTGAGGTCACCCTTGAGAAGACAGCGAATAGAAACAAGAGGGGGAGTCTCCTCCACCTAAAAAATCATCATGACGGCGAAATCCCGACGAGAGCGTGGCCGCCAAGGCCAAGGACGGCGCAGGTCCAGCTACCAATGAGGCAGTGGCACATCTCCTGCCCAGGGCTTGATCCCAGGAAGTGAGTCGCCGTGCCGGGGATTCGGCAAGGTATTCGTTTCAAGCTTGCCGTCAAAGCGTTACACATCTCGGAAGATGAGGACCTTCAGAGACGGGAAGCGAAGGCGGCCCGGACGCTGGACAAGTCAGGAGTAAGATATGGCAGTGAAGTTAAACAAGACCGCATTTGATTACGCTAAGAGGCTGGTGGAGGAAGACCACTTTGTGAGGGACGAAAGAGACGCATGGAGTGAACACCAGCCCTCCATTCAGGATGAAAACGATTTCGTCCAACAACATGGATTTCAAGAATACGCGGAATGGCATCTTGGCATCGACGATGAGCAACCTGAGAACACCAAAAAGAGATACAGATTCCCCTACGGCGACTTTGTTGATGTCCATCGTTGTGCGGTGCTTAGTGCTGAAAGTAGAGCAGGACAATACAAACATTTCGATATCGAAGCTGCTGCCGCTCACTTGCATGGAATGATCGACGAGAAAAAACAGAAAGCACGAGGCAGGTCAGCAAGGGTCTAGAGAAAACGGCTAAAGCCGTATCTATACTGGAACCGCTGTGGTTGTCGCATCAGACGTTCTCACGGCTCTTGCTGTCGTCCAGGGTCAGATATCCGTCGCAAGAATCTGACGCTTGACATTGGCAAAAATCGAACGGTCTTGCAGGCTTCTTTTCCTTTTGCGCAGAATGGCCAGGCGGAAGCGCCCAGAAACCCAGAGCAAGCAGTATCCAACATCATCAGTGTGTCGCTGCGTTGAGACCCGGCCTTCAGTCTTCACAGTTCGGCGAGAAGAGCGTGGAATAGCCCTTTAAACTGCTGACCTCCTGCCGTAGTTTCCTTGCAGATGAATGCCAAGTCAGAATGTTGACACCTTGCTCTGAGTTTTGGGCCCCAGGCTTTTCCTTTTTCCTTCGGCTCAACAAATTGCGCATGGCACACCAGTTGCAAAGAACAGTGGCGGCGGTGCCAGCAACTGCCTGAGGTCGACGGATTTTCTGTTGCAACTTGCCCCCTGTTGACTCCGAGCCGTCGTGGCGCTTCAGCCAGACGGCATGAAACGGCCGTCGAGAACGCAAAAAAAAGCTCAACCGCGATGTCAACAGGACAGGTGAAATCAGGGAACCTGTTCCACGCCATCAACGAAACGGCACAGGAGAACTAACCATGGAACATAGAAAATTCGACCATCGCATTCGTGGTCTCGCGCGCTTCTGCACTCTCGCGTTGCTCACGGTGTTCTGCACGGTGTTTGCGGGCCGTCAGATCAGCTTCGCGCAAGACAGCGCCGATTACATCAACTTTCTGCAACAGAACTCGATGCTCTTCCAGGCTGACCAGGAGGCAACAACAATATCCGGCCAAGGCGTACAGTGGCGGCACACCTACGATAATCCAGAACCGAAACAGTTCGTGGACACGGCCTCGGTTTGGCTTCTCTACTACCCTGCTTCTGTGATCACCGCGCCGAATCAGTCCGTCCTCGGAGCGTTTGGCAGCACGCAGTATTGGGACGACTTGGCGAACGTCGGGATCCAAAGTCAGCACCTCGACCCGATGGAACGCGCGGGCGGTATTACGGGAACCATGTTCACCCCTACGATCGACGGCTGGTTCGACCGCATCGCGCTAGACCTCGACCCAACGTTCGGGACCGAGAACGAATTCAAGCAAATGGTCAGCGTCGCCGGGCAGCATGGGGCGATCATCGGCCACGATCTGGTGCCTCTCCACACAGGCCTCGGCGGTGATTTCCGGCTTGCCGAGCGGGCTTTCCAAGACTACCCCGGCATGTACACGATGGTTGAGATCCCTCAATCACTTTGGAATCTCTTGCCTGCCGTCAGCGATCCATGGGGTCACGAACTCCTTCCGGTTCCTGCAGCCCAGCAGCTCAAGACCATGGGATATATCCCCGGGACCATCCATTCGGCCGACGCAGATCCACAGGCCAGCACTTGGAGCGGCTGGAGCGCTACGCCGGCGATCGTTGGCGTCGACGGCAAGACACGCCGATGGGTCTACCTCCATGTGTTCAAGCCAGCCCAGCCGACCCTCAATTGGCTGGATCCCTCCTATGCCTCACGCCGCGCGATGTACGGCGACACCGCCCGCAACATCGTTGATCGGGGCGTAAAATACCTCCGGATGGACGCCGTGCCGTTCCTCGGGATCGATCCGGATACCAACGACACGATGGCCCAGACCTATTTGCAACCGCTTTCGATCACCGGCACGAACGATCTCGGCTTTATGACCCGCAAGCTTGGCGGCTTTTCGTATATGGAGCTGTATACCCCGCTGGAGCAGGTCAAACAATTCCTCCAGAATGGCCCGGACCTCACGTACGATTTCTTTACTCGCGCCCAGGTACTCCATCCCTTAATCACGGGTGACGTGATGCCATTGCGGCTCGCGCATTCCGTCCTCCTGCAGGTAGGCGTGCAGCCCGGCCTGATGATCCATGATATGCAAAACCACGACGAGATCACCTACCAGCTCATCGATCTCGGCTCCCGGACAAATATCCAGTTCGACGGCCAGACAGTAAACGGAGCGCAATTGAAACAGCAGATCCTTCAGCAAATGCAATCAACCGTGGGCGCCGCGCCCTATAACAAGCTCTACCGTCCTCAGCAGGACGGGGTGGCAACCACATTCGCTGGCTTCATCGCCGCCGCTTTTGGCATTGACCCGTATCACGCCACGTCTGACCAAGTAGCCATGATTCGCCAGGCACAACTTCTGGTCGCCCACGCAAACGCCATGATTCCGGGCGTATTCGGAATCTCGGCGTGGGATCTCACGGGTGCCCTGCCCGTTTCTGCGGACTCGGTCTCGCAATTCACAACGGGGGGCGACTGGCGCTGGATCAATCGTGGCGCCGTAGACCTGCTCAATGTAAACCCCAGCGCGACCAAGTCCGCAGTACTCGGACTCCCGAAGGCCCAGACGCTGTACGGTTCCCTGCCCCAACAGCTCGCTGACCCTAACTCGTTCGCGAGCCAGATCCAAAAGATGCTCGCGGCGCGCAAGAAGTTTGACATTGCCGACGCAACAGAGAATTCCGTGCCCCCCACTGGCAACCCCGCGGTTGCCGTCATCACGATGACGCTTCCCAATTCAGACTTGGCGGTTACTGCGCTCAACTACGGTAAAAACTCTAATTCGGTGACGGTCGATCTCACCCAAATTCCGCCTGGGATCCCGGCGTCGGACGTGGCCGGTCAGATGGGTACCGATATCATCGACAACAGCACTGCAAACGTATCCAACGATGGCCATGTAACTATCAATCTCAACGCCCTCAGCGGTCGCACTCTTGTAGTCCACAGAGTGAGTGCTCAAACGGCCGGCTCCATCCGTCAGTAGCAGGCGAAGCTCGGAACACAGCGAAATGAAACCGTGGAAAACAACCAACACCGACGAGATCGCCCGCGGCGTCACCGCACCCGGGCGATCTCACAACCAGCTTAGCGCTGGCACCTTTTCTATTGGGAAGGACTTATGAGGACTTATTTCAAAATCTTGCTGACAGCTTGTCTGGTCGCTGTAGCCACCTCTCAGGCGATTGCCCAAAACGATCCCCAGAGCGACCCCTACAAGACGCCGCTCTATTGGAGCACCTACGAATACAACATCATTCGGCAGCATATCGGAGTGTGCTACAACTACGTCCCGGAATCGGTATTACTGAATAATATTAACTGGGTGGATGCGAATCTCAAGAAGTTCGGCTATAACTCCATCGAGATCGACGGATGGGGCGACAGTCAGGAACTCAACGAGAACGGATATCGCACTACGCATTCGCGCCTTTGGCAGCACGATTTCGCCTTTTGGTCGGCTTACCTTCAATCGCGGGGGATGCGACTAGGGATGTACGCCGATCCTCTGTGGATCCATGTCGCCCCTTCCGACACCCAGACGAAAATCGTTGGTACGAACATCCCCGTTAGCAGCCTGATCGAAAACCCCCCGGCTCCAAATCCCCCGTCGGCGACAAACGCAGGCCCTTCCCAGACCGCCGCCACAGCTAGTCCCCAAGCCAGTACTCCTTGCGGCCTCACCGGTCAGTCCCCTTCAAACACTAATTTCACGTGGATAGCGATCGAGCGGCCTGGAGCCGAGCAATACATTAAGGGATACATCAAGTTCTATGCTGACATGGGGATCAAGTTTCTCCGGGTCGACTTCCTTCCCTGGTACGAAACTGGATTCGATCATTACCTTGGCAAGGTCGGACAGCCGCATTCCCACCAGGATTACGTGACCGCCTTGCGCTGGATGCGCGAGGCCTGCGATCAGTACGGTATGTATCTGAGCCTGGCTATGGCCAATTTGTTCAACGAGGGGCAGGTAGAGCGGCAGTACGCCCACATGACCCGCATCGACGAGGATGTCGATTATGGCGAGTGGTATAAGTTCAGCGACAAAGACCGTGGCCACCGCTTTCAGGTGTGGTCGCAGTGGGCGAATGCGGCCGATGGATACACCTATTGGTCATATATCACGGGCCAGAATAAGATGCGCCTCGATGGCGACTTCATCCGTATGAACACGTACGCAAATGATTCCGAGAGGCGGACCGTAATCTCGACTCACCTCATGGCAGGTGGACCGGTGGGCGTCACCGACCAAGTCGACACCATCGGCGACAGCATTTGGGTTTATCAGAATCCGGAGCTGATCGCCCTGAATGCTGACGATTTCGTGGGTCACCCGTTAACCAACGACCCGACGAACGAGGCCAGCCAGATTTGGACCGGCCGCATGTCCAATGGCGACGGGATCGTTGAGATGTTCAATCGGGAGTTGATGACGAGGACCCGTTCCCTGACATTCAGCGACGTCGGGTTCTCGGGTAATGTCGCCGTGAGGGATCTCTGGCAGCACGCGGACATGGGCCAGATGAGTTCCCTGACTGTGGATCTTCCTCCGCACGGCAGCATCGTCGTCAAGCTTACCCAAGTACCGAGCACTTGCCGTCCGCAATCCATCACGTTCAACCCGATTCCCGACTGGAACTATCCCAGCCCGCCACCCAACGTTTCCGCTACCGCCACCTCCGGCCTCCCAGTGCAATTCGAAGTCGCCTTCGGACCCGCGACGGTGGTGAACAGTCAGGTGCAGCCCACGGCTCAGACGGGTACGGTCTACGTGGTGGCAAGGCAACCGGGCGACGCTAGCAACTGTGCCGCGATCCCGCAACTGCGATCATTTAATGCCACCGGAATACACCAGTCCGACATGTTTCTCTTTGGCACGTTCACCAACTGGACGCCGTGGCGTATGAAGCTGGTGAATGGCACCTGGGTCGGCGACAAGGTTTGGGTCCCGGCCGGGATGCAGCAATACAAATTCGCCGACACGAATAACTTCACCGGCGCCGACTGGGGAAACGGCCAAGGGCTCTCCGGAACCTCAACGGTTACAACGGGTGGAGGACCTAATAGCCAATTCACCGCACCTGAGAGCGGATACTACAAAGTTATTTTCGATGACGTGGCGCTCCAGTTCAATTGGCAGCTGGAGACGCCAGCGAACAGTAATCCATGAGAGCTGCTGGGCAGGTGTGGTCGGGAGAGGCGATATTTCGGCGCACTGATACTTGCGGCAAACAGAAAGTGACGGTGAGCGACTTGATTTTGAGCCGTCCGCAAAGCGCGCTCCGGTCGATGTTCAACATCGCTCGAAAGCAAGGCAAGCTGCAATTCGTTCCTGCGTTCCCGATGCAAAGTGACGGTGCGCCGAGACAGGGATTTGTCGAACCGAATCAGTTTAAGAAAATACTCGACAAGTTGCCGAAGCATCTGCATCCCCTATTGGCGTTCCTGTATAGTTCTGGCGTCCGAGTCGGCGAAGCCAAACAAATCATGTGGCCGCAAGTCGACCTCAAGGCTAAGGAAATACACCTCGAGGGATTCCTCCTCTCAGTGAGGAGCTCGTTGGGATGCTCAAGAAGCAGTTTCACAGAAACGACGGCCTGGTATTCGACACCAACAACCTCCGAAAGGAGTGGGCCAAGGAAACGGCGGCAGCCAAACTCCCAGGCATATTCGTGAGTCCATTGCCATGAAGATCAGCGGCCATAAGACGGCCAACATATTCAGTCGCTATGATATAGTCGATTCGTCTGACCTTCATGCGGCGGATGGACGCCGTAACGAAGATGTAGGCCAGTGAGGTCAAGAAATGACGAACGGGCAGAGCTTGGGCAGGGCCACTCCAGAAAATGCCCGTAAGTCCTTTAGGCCCGTAGCTCAGTTGGTTAGAGCGCTACCTTGACACGGTAGAGGTCTGCGGTTCGAGCCCGCACGGGCCTACCATATTTTTCAGTAACATGCAGAAATCGCCAACGATTTAGCATTTTTCCAGCTTGGCAGGCCCACGTACGACATCAGAGAGACGCAGATTCG
>CAVXIM010000010.1:0-134096 GCA_963761945.1 uncultured Acidobacteriota bacterium
GGGCGATCCAACCGCCCGCGTGATCGGCAACGGTGGCGCGCAAAAGAAGAATTCGTACACGCCGTCTTGTGCGCAGTCCGCCGCCAGGTCCTTGACGTAGAAAATCTCTCCCATGCTGATGCCGATCATGGGAATGACAATCCAGTGCCAGGGCTGGCTCGCAACGGCCGATTCGTTCGGCCGCACTTCACAGCCCCAGGTGTCCGCACAGATTGCCGCGAGATCGTTGCGCTTGATCCAGTCGGCGGTCTCGAACCGCAGCCCGGGAGCGTCGCCGCCCGCGTATCCGCCCCATTCGCCGGAATCGAGGCACCGCTCCATTTGCCCGGTGCGGATAATCACAAAATCGCCGCGCCGTATTTCCACGCGTTGAGCCGAGGCGCACTGATCGAGCTCATCGCTGCCGATGCCGTACCCATCTTCGAGGAAGGGCACGTTTTTGAAGCGCGCAATATCCAGGAGCACTCCGCGGCCCACCATCTTGTCTTTCGTCTTTTCGATGCCATTCTTGTGCGCGCCGCTTGAATCCACCAGGCGGGCGTCGTAGCCGTTCCACATCTTTTCGCCGAAGAAAATGTGCCCGAGCGCATCCCACTGCGTTCCGCATTGCAACGGCATCGTCACCATATCGTCGGCATAACGCAGGCCGATGGCTTCCTGGCGTCCTGCAACTGCATCCACTCCGGAGGTCAGCATGGTGTGGATGGGATTGAAACGGTTGCCCCAAAGGCCGTTTTGCGGACCGCGATTATCGAAATTCAGCGCCAGTGAGAACACCTTTCCCTTGCGGATCAGGCGCGCTGCTTCCACGATGTCTTTCGGCGAGACGTTGTTGAGCGTGCCGATTTCGTCTTCCGGACCCCAGCGCCCCCAATTGCTCAGCCGCTTTGCCGCTGCGTTGATATCCTCGAGAGTGACTTTGGCTTGGGCCGCTTTGGTCATGCCATTCCCCTGGTCGAAGTATTGGTCCCGCTAATCGGTGGTTAGTTTAAGACAGATTGCCTTATGTCAGGCTTTGTTATGCGTGGCGCCGCATGCCGGATTGCCCTGGACGCTGGGCGTGCATAAACGGTACATGTTTCTCTGAGTTGCCGCGACCCTTACGGCGGCACTACAATGCGGCGGCGCGCCCACGCCAATGGAGGAGCCATGAACCGCCGGCTCGGATATTTCGTGATGATAACGGCCCTGTTTGGGGCCGGCGCGGCTGTGCCTTTGGTGCCGAGCCTGCTCGCCGCACCTCCGGCCCGCCAGCAAGCCTCCGTGGGGCAGCAAGGCCAAAAGGATTTCGAACAACGCGCCCTGGCCGCCGACCGCGCCTTTGTCGAAGCTGCCGCCAAATCGGATACGGCGGCGCTCGATAAACTGCTGGATGCGCGGTTCACGTGGACCGATGCCAACGGCAAAACGCTGTCGCGCCAGGAAGTCTTGCAGCAAGCGCCGAAGCCCGCCATCACGGACGAAGGCGCGCAGATCACCTCGCACAATTATGGAAGCCTGGAGAGTATTCAGGTGCATAACGGGAAAGATCACGCCCTGCACGTCTGGGTGAACCGCTCGGCCGGATGGCGCCTGCTGATCTATCAGGAAGTGCATCTGCTCGATGATCCGCCGGCACCCACTCCCGGCACGCGCGCCGCTTGCGAGAATCCCTGCAAAACCATGCCCTATCAGCCGAAAACGCAGAATGAGCGCGACGTTCTCGGCGGATTTCAGCTCTTGCAAACCTATACCGTGGCGCATGACGCAAAGAATTGGGGAATGTACGTCGCCGACGAATTCGAGGCGGCGAATTCCAATAGCGATCAGACGCTCACCAAACCGGGCCGCATGGCCGATCTCGCGCGCAGCAAGATGGCCGGATACACGCCCATGCCCGTGGTCGAGATGCGGGTGCTCGATTTTGGTAGTGCCGCCATCCTCATTTCCAAGCATCAGCCCCCGAATGCCAAACCTGTTCATATAACCCGGGTTTGGGTTAAGCGCGGCGGGAATTGGATGGAAGCCGCAAGCTATCAAACGCGCATCGAGGATGCGCCGGTCCGATAGCTCTGTAGTTGCCGACCGGCAACAGGAGCCGTCATGGAGGCGACCGTCGAGACCGTCGAGAAGCGATTAACAATGTTGCTCCGCGGATCGATCGTAACTGTGGGCGTGGTCCTGGCCGGAGCACTGCTCCTGAGCGTTCTTCCGGCAACTATGGGACAAGCGCTAAGCACGTCCGTGGAGGCGCAGAATTCATCCGCGGCACACAAGCCCGTCGCCGCGCTCAGTCCCTACATCGACGTGCACACGCATCTGGATGAAACCGACGTTGACGGCTCGATGCAGTCGGCGATCGACTCTATGCCAGTGGAAAATCTCGCCAAAATAGTTTTTATGCCGTCGCCGTTCACGCTGGCCGATGCAAACCGGTTCGATGTCGAGCGCCTGCGGCCTGCGGCGAAAAAGTATCCCGGAAAGATCGCCGTGCTCGGAGGCGGCGGCACGCTCAATCCCATGATCATCGAGGCGGCGCGAACCGGTGATGCGGGTCCCGGGATACAAAAAACATTCCGCGAACGCGCTGAAGCCATTCTCGCCGCCGGCGCCGTGGGATTCGGCGAGATGGCTGCGGAGCACTTCCCCTCGTCCACACCGTATGAGACGGCTCCCCCGGATCATCCGCTTTTTCTCCTGCTTGCCGATATCGCCGCGCAGCACGACGTGCCCATCTCGATCCACATGGAAGCTCTTCCCCAGGATATGGATCTGCCCGCGCCACTCAAATCTCCGCCCAATCCGCCGCGGCTGCACGCCAATATCGCCGCATTCGAGCGATTGCTCGCCCATAATCCGCGCGCCAAGATCGTCTGGGCCCACCTGGGATGGGATACAACGGGTTATCGCAAGCCGGAACTGATGCGGCGCTTACTCGAAGCGCATCCCAATCTGTTTATGGAGATCAAACTGGACCCGCTGGATGTAGGGAAGAGTTCCCCGCTCACGAACGGCGCGTCGGGCCAGATCAAGCCGGAGTGGCTGAAGCTTTTCACCGACTTTCAGGACCGTTTCGTGATTGGCAGCGACCAGCATTATCCGCAGGGCTCGGGGCCGCAGCGCTGGCAGGCTGTGGTGTTGTTGTTCAACGAGCTTCCCGCGGCCATCCGGCGGAAAATCGGCACTGAAAACGCGGCCCGAATCTATCATCTGAAATAACAAGCGAGGTGGAGATGCCGAGAAAGCTGACGTTCGTGCTCTTGATCGTTGCACTCGCGATTTGCAGATCCGCCGGAGCGCAAGATCATCAACCTTCCTACAAAGTGGACGCCGATTGGCCCAAGCAATTGCCCAACAACTGGATCATGGGGCAGGTGAGCGGGATCGCCGTCGATCGGCAGGATCACGTCTGGGTTCTGCAGCGGCCCGGGTCAAACGCAAAGGATGATCTTGCCGCGGCTCAATCCCCGCCGGTATCCCAGTGTTGCTTTGCCGCGCCACCGGTCTTGGAATTCGATAGCGCGGGCAACCTGATGAAATCGTGGGGCGGACCGGGCGCCGGCTATGATTGGCCCACTTCGGAGCACAGCATCTTCGTGGACGCGGCCGGCAACGTCTGGATCACCGGAAATGGAGCCGCGGACCGGCAGGCCATCAAATTCACAAACGACGGCAAATTCATCATGCAGATCGGGCATGCCTCCAAGGCGCCCATAAATAGCCTGGATACCAGCATCCTGGGGCGTCCCGCCGGTGTGGACATCGACGAGAAAGCTCACGAATTGTATATCGCCGATGGTTATGGAAATCGACGCGTAATTGTCTTCGATTCCGAAACTGGAAAATTCAAGCGCATGTGGGGCGCGTACGGCGATATGCCAAACGATGCGGATCCCGGCCCCTACAATCCGAGCGCCGAAATCGATAAGCAGTTCCGCACGCCGCTGCATTGCGTACATCTCTCGAGCGACGGCCTCGTCTACGTCTGCGACCGCGTGAACGACCGGATTCAGGTGTTCACGAAGGAAGGCAAGTTCCTGAGGGAATTCTTTTTGCGCAAAGAGACGCTGGGCAACGGCTCGGCTTATGATCTCGCCTTTTCGCGAGACTCGAACCAGAGCTTTCTGCTTGTGGACGACGGCGAGAACAACGTGATCTGGACGCTGCGGCGAAGTGACGGCGCTATTTTGGGCAGCACCGGCCACGCGGGCCGGAATGCGGGCCAGTTCCACCACGTGCACGACATCGCCGCTGATTCAAAAGGAAACCTGTACACCGGCGAAGTGGATACGGGGAAGCGCGCGCAAAAATTCGTCCTGCTAAGCCGCTGAGGGCAACTCAGGGGCACCCACTGAGCTTGGCACGTTAATGCACCAGTCTCGCGGCTGTCATCCCGAGCGCAGCCGGGGTCCCCAGCCCACGCCGCCCGGGCGCGAAGCGCCACGTCAGAAAGGAGACGTGTGCTGGGAGAGGGATCTGCTTTTCGCTTGAGGGTCGAAACTCAGCTTTCTGGCGCCAAAGTCGGGCGCTAGGAAGCAACCCCGCCTTTCAGGCTTTGCATGATCATTCGTACTTCGTGGCGCGGGTCGCTCACGACCTTCCACTCATCGTTAATGATCATGGTCGCGCGTTGGTCGGGGTTGTAGGCCGGCCATTTCGGCGTGAGAGACGTATTCGGGTTGCCCGTGCGCGCAAAGGCCGTCCACGCGCCGCTCACTCTGTCCGCCAGCGGCTGCAAGTCGGGACCATTGCCCACTTCGTCGGGCTGTTCCTGAGGATTATCGAATACGAAAGGAAGCTCGATGGTGTGCGGAGAATGCCGCCTCCCTCCTTCCACCGGCGTTTCCCAGGTGAAGAGGTACATGTATACCGGCGCTTTGCCTTGCGCGAATTTGCGCTCGGCCTGCTTGATTGCGTCCCACGGAAACGCCATGGCCATGAAGAAGAGCTTGCTCGGGTTGGCATCGGGCGCTTCTTTGCGATACAGCCTCGATGAGTTTTTCCGCCGCGTCGCCGTAGCGCTGCGTCAATTGCGTTTTCAGTCCCGCCTCGTCCAGCGAGTAGAGCGGTGCGAACTGAGGCGAATCGGGCGGCATAAAGAACGTGCCTTCCGTATTCACCGACCCGATGATCACAGGCACATCGGCGGAGACGTCCGGCGCGGTGGGATCCCAGGGGTCGCGCGGCAAATTCTTGCCATCCACCACGGGCGCAAAATTGAAAGGCCCGCCGCCGGCCGCTCCTTGGCCGCGATTGTCGATCGCCGCCAGCAGTTTCTCCATTGAAAGCTGTTGCAGTGCGTCCACCTGGTTCGGCTGGAGGTTCAGCTTCGCCAGCAATCGTCTCTGCGGTCTTATTGGCGTTTTCCCGGCTGACTCCCTTCAGCGCCGAGCCGCTCTCGATGATCGCCTTATGGATCAGGCCTTTCGTCGCAGGCATTCCCAATAGCGTGCTTACCTTCGCGCCGCCGCCGGATTGGCCGAATAGCGTCACGTTGCCCGGGTCGCCGCCGAAATGCGCGATATTGTCATGCGTCCATTGCAGCGCCGCCACGACGTCCAGCATGCCCGCGTTCCCCGAATCCGCATACTTCTCGCCGCCCACGCCTCCGAGGTACAAATAGCCAAACACGTTCAGCCGGTGATTTACGCTCACCACCACCACATCATTCGCCCGCGCCAGGTAGTTGCCGTCAAAGG
Organism: uncultured Acidobacteriota bacterium; assembly: GCA_963761945.1. Lineage (GTDB taxonomy): Bacteria > Acidobacteriota > Terriglobia > Acidiferrales > UBA7541 > Palsa-189. The sequence continues at coordinate 5,679 of CAVXIM010000010.1, forward strand.
AATGCGCTGAACCCGCGCCACCGGCGTAGCCGCCGCCATGCAGCCACACCATTACCGGCCGCTTGCCGCTCACGTTGGGCGTGAACACGTTGACCACCAGGCAATCTTCGCTTTCGAAAGTCGGCGCGCGGTGGCCCACGATCAGCGGATTTGGCGGACCGCCAAGCTGCGGTGCGGTGGGGCCATTCTGGAATGCATCGCGCACGCCCGTCCATGGTTCCGGCTTGCGAGGCGCCATGAAACGGCTGCTTCCGGCGGTCGAAGCGCCATAGGGCACGCCTCGGAACGTGTGCACGCCCTGCTGCATCACGCCACGGAGTTTCCCTGATTCAGTTTCCACGACGGGCGTTTCGTACTTCGCAGCCACGTCGGCCGCCCAGGCCGCGTTTGGAATCAAGCTCCCAAACCAACTGCCGGCCAAGGCCGCTCCGCCGCCAACCAGAGACGACTTCAAGAGCGCGCGGCGGCCAATTTTGGAATTCAACCGGTGTTTCCGATCCATGGCGGTTCCCCCTAATCGTGCGACAACCAGTCTTTAGACGTATTCAGGACGTTGCGCAAACCATACGGCGGTCATGCATGTGGTGTCAAGTGAAGCAGTGTGAAATGGAGGAGACGGCGGAGTAATCCGCAAGAACTACGTTGAGTGGCTCGTCGCTTCCAGGAATTTCTCCGCATCCATCGCCGCCATGCAGCCCGAACCCGCGGCCGTTACCGCTTGCCGGTAGCGATGGTCTTGCACATCTCCGGCGGCAAAGACGCCCTCGACATTGGTCTTGCTGCCGTTGCGCGTGGAAAGATATCCGTTCTCGTCCATATCCAGAATGGAGCGAAAAACCTTGGTATTCGGTTCGTGGCCGATGGCCACAAAAACGCCTTCCACCGGCAATTCCGTGATCTTTCCGCTTTCCGGATGGCGAAGCCGAACGATCTCCACCGAATTCTTGTCCACGTCGGAAATATCCTCGACGATCGCCGGCGTGATGAACTGGATTTTCTGATTCGCTCGCGCGCGATCCAGCATGATCTTGGTGGCACGAAATTCGCGCCGCCGATGGATCAAATGAACGCGGCTGGCGAAGCGCGTCAGAAAAATCGCTTCCTCCATCGCGGTATCGCCTCCGCCCACCACCGCGATTTCTTTGCCGCGAAAGAAAAATCCGTCGCAGGTGGCGCAGGTGGAGACGCCATGGCCGATCAGCTTGCGCTCAGACTCGAGCCCCAGCATGCGCGCGGAAGCGCCCGCGGCCACGATGACTGTTTTGGCGTGAAAGGCCTCTTTCCCGGCGGTAATCTGAAATGGCGGCTTGCTGAAATCGACGCCCGTAACCGCGCCGGCGCGAAATTCCGCGCCGAAACGCTGCGCTTGCTTGCGCATGTGTTCGATCAACTCCGGGCCGAGGATGCCATCGGGAAAACCGGGAAAATTCTCCACCATGGTCGTCAAGGTGAGCTGGCCGCCCGGTTCGTACCCATCGATTACCAGCGGTTTGAGATTTGCGCGCGCGGCGTAAATCGCCGCCGTCAATCCCGCGCATCCGCTCCCGATGATGACTACGTTATGCACAGAGTTCCTCCTTCGATGAATCGAGCGCCCGGAAAATTCTTCTTGTAATTGAAGCCGTCCGCGGCAAAGCGTTGTAGTGTAACATCCCGATAGTGGAGGGCGAATGCCCGCGCCCTCGTTCATGAAACATTTGCATTAGAATTAGATGAGATGATGGATCGCCAAGATTTACGGTACAGTTATTCAGGAGATGACTTTGCCACGAACGCCTGGAACCTACGCCATTTTTGAGACTTCGCAGGGAAACATCGTATGCCGTTTGTTTGAAAAAGAAGCGCCTCAGACCGTCGCGAATTTCGTCGGCTTGGCCGAAGGCACAAAGGAATTTGCCGACCCCAAGAACAACCAGAAAACCAAACGCGCATTTTACGACGGCCTCGCGTTTCATCGCGTGATTCCCGATTTCATGATTCAGGGCGGATGCCCGCTGGGAACGGGCACCGGCGGCCCCGGATATAAATTCGCCGATGAATTCCATCCGTCCTTGCGCCACTCGGGCCCGGGGAAGCTTTCCATGGCTAATGCCGGGCCAAACACGAATGGCAGCCAATTCTTCATCACCGTGGCGGCCACGCCCTGGCTGGATAAGCGTCATACGATTTTCGGCGAAGTGGTGGAAGGCCAGGACGTCGCGGACAAAATCTCCAAGCTCCCGCGCGACTCGAGCGATCGCCCGCGAACGCCCGTGACTCTGCAGCACGTGCGCATCGAACGCGTGTGATGTGCCATGGCCAGCCCCAGCCAACTCTTTCGAGTGATGAACGAGTTCGTATTCATGCTGGTGGGAGCGTTGCTGGCTTTATTTGCGCTTACCGGCCGCTATCTTTTTAATCCTCGGCGGCCCGGCTGGATTGCTCTCTCGGTCGTGCTCATCGTCTGGGGGCTGGGAACCTGGCGCCGCGCGCAACTGAGCAGAGTTCCGGCAGACCGGCTGGTCACCAAAATCGGAGGCGGCTCGCTCGCGCTGGGCGGATTGATTATGCTCTCGCTCGCCTGGGCGCCGTTTCGATGGGCCGGATGGCTGCTGCTGGCCACCGGCGGCGTCTTCGTGCTCAGAGGTTTGGTGTCCGCGGCAATCATGGCTCGATCTGCCTGAAGTTCCGAAAGCTGTTCGCGAAAGGAGCGGCGCACTATGGATCCCGCAGTAAAAAAGAAGGCCCTGCGCATGATCACTTACGGGCTTTTTGTGGCCACTTCGCGAGACGACTCCGGACCCGCCGCGGGCACCATCAACTGGATCTCGCAGAGTTCCTTCACGCCTCCACTCATCATGGTAGCCATCAAGGGCGACAGCGCCCTTCATCGCGCCATCGCGGCGTCACTTCGGTTCATCGTTCATGTGGTTGGAAAGGACCAGAAGGAACTGGCTACGGCTTTCTTCCGTGGCGCGGAACTTTCCGGCGATCGCCTCAATGGCTATCCCATCGAGAGCGGCCCGGACGGCATTCCGCTGCTGACCGATCCGCCGGCCTGGTTCGAATGCCGCGTGGTGAACGATGTGCGTGGCGGCGATCACACCGTATTCGTGGCAGAAGTCGTGGAAGCGGGCGTTCGCAAAGATGCGGAGCCGCTCACCTTGCGCGACACCGGATTCTTCTACGGCGGCTGATCGAGCTTTCAATTCGTGCGGTCAGCTCGCTTGCGCGCGAAACGCTTTCGCGCATTCGTCGCAGGGGCAGATGGTTCGCAGGTAATCGTAACTATAAATTCCCGTCGTATGCCCGTCGGAAAAGTCGATCTGCAAGGCGTAATTCCCCACAGCTTTGGCGGCGCGAGCGGTCGGACGCGGCTTGAACATCGGCAGCACGGCGCCCGGGCCGCTGCCCGCGTGCGCGGTCAAATTTTCCTTCTTTCGCCTCTCGTCGTCGCACATCGCGCAGGGACATTGCTCCCGCAGATACGCGAAGTCGTAATGGCTGCTGTGACCGTCAGCCCACACGATATCGACGCCGGCGCCCGTTGAGACGCGCACCTTGATGTCGGCAGGTTTTTTTCGAGGATCGATAGGAATCGGCATTTTTTCCATGGCTGCGGCCATCGCAGCCGCAAAAAACTAAGAGACATTCGCCACGATGTGCATCAGTCGCCCATGCGCCAGTTCAATCCGCCGGTCGGCCATACGGCCAATCTCCGCCGAGTGCGTCACCACCAGAATGGTGTGCCCGGCGCGGTGCAGTTCCTGCAGTAATTCCAGGACGATCTGCTCGTTGGCCTCATCGAGATTTCCGGTCGGCTCGTCCGCCAGAATCAGCTTGGGATGATTGATCAGCGCCCGCGCCAAAGCGACGCGCTGCTGTTCTCCGCCGGATAGCTGGCTCGGCAAATGATCGAGCCGATCTTTCAGTCCGACTCGCGCCAGAGCTTCCGCCGCCTCGGCTTCATCGGCTACGCTATGGAAGTATTGCGCCAGCATCACGTTTTCCAGCGCGGAAAGATACGGAACGAGATAAAAATTCTGGAAGACAAATCCGATTTTTTCGGCCCGATATCGCGTCAATTCGCGTTCGCCCAGCGTCCCGACGTTCACGCCATCCACGATGGCGCGTCCGCCCGTGGGCCGGTCCAAGCCTCCCAGGATATTGATCAGCGTGGTCTTTCCGGAACCCGACGGGCCCATAATGGCGATCCATTCTCCCGAACGCACCTCGAAACTGACGCTATCGAGCGCCCGCACTCCTCCGAACGCTTTCGAGACGTCTTCGGCCTGAACCAACGCTCCCATCATTCGCCCCGCAAAATGTCCGCAGGCCGAACGCGGCCCAATAACCGCAAGGGAAGCGCTCCGGCGAGCGACACAACGACCATCAGGACCAGAGTAGCCGGCAAAACAATCAGCCGAGGGGTGACGGATACCGAGAAGACGCGTTCCCCGATCCACTCGGAAAGAGCCATGCCCACGATGAATCCGCAAATTCCGCCGGCAAGACCAATGGCCATCGCCTCCGCCAGGAAAAATCGCATGATCCTGCGCACCGGACCGCCCAGCGCTTTCATCATGCCGACGTCGCGCCTCCGCTCCAGCGCAAGTCCCGCCATGGCCGCCAGAACGCCCAGAGAGCTGAGCGCGAGAATCAAGATGACCGTGCCAAAGAGCAGCCCGCGAATGCGTTCGAGCAGCCGGCCTTCGGCTTGTGCAAGCTGCCGGAGAGGCCGCACCTCCACGCCCGGCAAAGCACTCGAGAGCCGCCGAATTACGTCCTCTATTTCAGCCGCCGAGCCACGCGCCGTGATTTGGACGAGGCTCGCCCGCGTTGCTTGATGGCCCAGTTCCTGCGCCAAAGGCAGGCTGATAAATATCTGGTTGTCCTCCGAGCTCCCGGCCGTCACGATACCCGCGACCCTAAGTGTCGCTTCGCGGTCTCCATATATCACCTTCAGGGTCTTTCCGGGCACCAGCCCAAGCCGCGCGGCTGCCGCCTCGCCGATCATGCAATCGGTGCGGTTGTCGCGAGCCTCCGCCCAGCTTCCGTCAACTTTCCACCACGAATTCATCAGCTTCACTTCGTCAAACCAGGTGCCTGCAACGATCACCGGCGCGGTATTCTCGCCTGCCTGAGCTTGCGCGGAGAGATAAAGGTATGGCGCCACGCCCACAATCTCCGGCAGGTGCAAATTCTCGATCTCATTGGTGGTGGCGGCGTCAATTGTTTCCGTAACATCGCTCCCTGGCGCCGCTGAGACGACGACGTTCGCGCCGAGCACCCGGAATTCGCGCGTCAGTTTATCGGTGGCATCCAGATTGAGATTCAGCAGCGCTGCGCAAACGGCTGCGCCACTGGCGACGGCAATGACCGCCAGCGCGAGCCTGCCCCGGCTCGCGTACAGCAATCGCCAAAGAATGCGCCAAAACATTTTCAGGATTGCGCAGTAGCGGCGCGCGCTTGGGCGGACCTACTTGCCGCGTAAGGCGGGCGCTGGGTCTAACTGCATTACCTTTCTCAATGGAAGCAGGCTTCCCGCCGTGGCTACGGCTGCGGCGAGTCCCAGAATCACCGGAAGCAAGATGAGCCTTGTGCTCGGAGAAACTCCAAAAATGCGCTCGCCCAGCACGTGGGCCAGGCCGATTCCCGCCACGTAGCCGGCCACACCGCCAACGACTGCCATGAACCACTGTTCTCCCAGAAAGAATGCGCCAACCAGCCTGCGGCGCGCTCCCAGAGCCTTCATCAAGGCCACTTCGGCGGTCCTTTCGAGCACGGTCGTCCCCGCCGTAGACGCAACGGCCAGCGCCGCCGCCAATAACGCCGCGAACGTCACCAGCCACATCAAAGATTGAACGCGCGAAAGGATTTGGCCTTCGCCTTCGGCTACTTGTCGTATGGGCCGCACGTTGACGCCGGGCAACTGCTCTTGAATCTGCCGCGAGATCGAGGAGATATACGGCGAACAATACCAGCGGTCGAATTCTTCCGGATTCATGGATTTCGGATCGCGCTGGGAAAAGGCATCTTCCGGCTTCGTCAATGCGCTCACCAAAAGCCGCCGGTACTCTCCGGGCTTGCCGGAAAGCCTCTGCGCGATTTCGATCGGCGCAAGAATCGCATCGTCCTCCTGCCCGCCGGTTGAAATGATTCCGGTAACCAGTAGCTGCGAACTGGCGCCGCCGGCCCGAATCTCGAGTGTCTGGCCGGCCCCAATGCCTGCGCGACGCGCGAGATTCGCGCCCACCACGGCTTCGGTGGAATCATCGGAAAACCACCGCCCCGCCACCTGCCATCCCGGATTGGTGGAGGCCACGCCCGTGCTGAAAACGCCTCCGCCATTCGGTATCGCCACGTTGTGGCGATACCACGTGCCGATCAGCGTGGTACGCAACCCACCGCTCGGCACAGCAGAGGTTGCGGAATTTACCGCAATCGGAACATCCAGAAAAGGCGCAAAGCCAATCACATTGTTGCGCCAGAAGATTGTTTTCAGTTTCCCCAGCTCCGCCTCGGACAAAAAGACGCCCGAATCCACCGGCCGATAATCGACACCGCCGATCTCCAGCGGAAGTGTGTCGGCTTCCGGCGTGACCAGGAGGTTGGCGCCCAAGCTGCGAAATTCGCGCGCCAGCCGGTCGCCGACGTCCAAAGCTACTGTGAGCGTGGCCGTAGCGATGGCTGTGCCCAGCGCGAGAGCAATTGTGGTCAGCAGCTTGCGGCGAGGCTGCCGCGCGAAAGAATCCGTGATGAGCCTGAAGAACACGTAAGGATGCGCCTACTGCGGAACTCTGCGCGCCGCATCGGTGAGGGCCGAAACGTCAACCACCAATTCGCCGCCATCAACGTGCGAAGGAACAGTTACGGGATTACACCCGCCGCTTTGGCCGATGCTGGGAACGTAGATCGCGGACGCGCAATTGCGGCAAACCACGTCGGATCCGTTCTGGCGATATCCGGCCCATCCGCAGATCATGCAAGCGTCCAGGGCCGTCGCCCAATTGCCGTCGGGCTTGCGTATGACGATGAATCGCAAGGAGGTGTTGTTTGCCTCGACCTGGAAAAAATGCAGATTGCCATCGTTCACATTGGCCGTCGGTATGCGCACCGCGCCGTCCTGTGCGGTCACCGTTTGCGCTTGCGGGGGCGCGGCAGACACACGCGCATAGACGAAATCGGCGGTCAGAGTAAGAATCACGATCACGAAAACGGCCGCTGCTGTAAACATCCAGCGGCTCTGGGTGCGCCGCTCCCAATGAATTCGGCGGCGATCGGCGGCATTTGCGCCTTCCGGTTCCGCCGCGAGCCGCATCGATCGCCATTCTCGCAGGATCAGCAAAGCCGCCGCGCCCAGGATAACCACGAAAAAGAAATACTCGTTGCGTACAATCGGCCCCACAATGGCCATTTCACGCTTGCCTGAGGGAATCCACATCGCTTCGCTGAGCTCGTGAAATCCCGTCAGCGCCAATTGCGCGGCCACGATCATGAGGATTGCGCTGGTTACCGAGAAAAAGCGGCCCAGCGGAATCTTTAAAGTGCCCTCGAAGAAGAAGAAACCGACGGCAATCGCCAGCGCCAGGCCCAGCCCCGTGCCGATCCAAACGGCTACTCCTTCGGTTGAGAGCTCCACGGCCCGCAAGATCAGCGCCAGCTCCGCCCCTTCCCGCAAAACCATCAGGAAGACAAATGTGCCCAGACCGAGTCCGGCGGCCAAATCGGTTTTCCGCGCAAAAGACTCCACTCGCTGCTCGATTTCTTTGCGCAAGTTGCGCGCCACGCCGTTCATCCACACGATCATGCTGACAACAAAGACCGCGGCGAGCAGCATCAAAAGACCTTCAAATCCGTCTTCGCTGATCTGCCATCGCTCGAGGGCGATCGCTGCCGCCAAACTCAAGGCGGCGGCTAAACCTACGCCGGCCCAAACGAAACGAGCCAATCGGGAGCGGCCGGTGCGGTCGAGATAGACGAGTACAATGCCGACGACAAGCGCGGCCTCGGCGCCTTCACGCAGAGCAATCAGGAAGGAGGAGATCAAACGGCAAGTCCCAGTTGCAAATCAGTTGCAAGTAACAAAATCCAGTTTAGTGCCTCCAAATCTCACAGTCAAGGCATTTTGCCGCTGCTCCATCCTCTTTCGACGGTTACAATATCCGCTCATGTTTGCGTCTGACCTCCTGTGCCGAAACTCCCGATTCGTGGCTGGCCAAAACCGAACTGGCTGCAACAGGAGCGGCCGGATAGGGATGGGCCGCATCGCGATTATTCCTCTGGCGGCAATTCTCTCGTTTCTGCCTGTCTGTCTTCGAGCACAATCGCCCAGCACGGTTCCCGCCGAAAGTAACTCCGATGTGACTTCTGCCGGCACGGGCAAAGCACGGCAAGCCTATGACGAAGGGCTGCGCGCCGAGAAAGCGGGCGATTGGGAGACCGCGCTCCAGGCCTATCAGCAGGCCGCCGCGACGTCGCCGGAGGATCGCGCCATACGGCTTCGGGAGCAACTGGCTCGTTCGGCTCTCGCCCAGCAGCGCACCGAGCAAGCCGAAAGGCAATTGGTGAGCGGCAATCCGGCGCTGGCGCGTGCCACGCTGCAATCCGCGCTCCAAGTGGACCCGAGTTATACGGTCGCGCAGGAACGGCTGCAGCAATTGGCCCAAGCGGACTCCTCGCCGGCGCTTTCGATCGACAATTTGGCGAGCGCGTTGCCGGCGATCAAATCTCCCGCTGGTGAGCATGATTTCAACTACAACGGCACGACTCACGGCGCCTATGAGGAAGTCGCCCGGCAATTCGGAGTCACTGCGGCCTTCGATCCGGAGTTGCAGGACCGGCAGATCCGGTTCCGCGTCACTGACGTCGATTTCGACACGGCCATGCGGTTGCTCTCTGAGGAGAGCGGTACATTCTGGTTTGCGGTAGATTCCAAAACATTTTTCGTTGCCGCCGACACGGCAAACAAACGGCGCGATTACGATCCTGAGATCAAGAAAACCATATTGCTGCCGGCTGCTGAAACGAACGACGAGATGACCGAGGCCATGCGCATGGTTCGCGACATTGTGGGCCTGCGCCGAACCGAACTGGATCTCAAGACACACAGCATCACCGTGCGCGACACGCCGGCCAACGTCGCGCTCGCCGAAGCCATTCTCAAAGATGTGCAGCAGACGCCAGGCGAATTCTTGCTGGAAGTCGATTTGCTCGAGGTTGACCGGAACGCCGCGCAGGACCTCGGCATCACACCTCCTTCAACGGCCAGCACGTTTTCGCTGCCCACAGGTGTGATACGCGAACTGCAGCAGGCACAGAGTTCGGGCACGCTGCTGCAGGCGATCCAGAACATATTTGGATCGCAGAATCCGCTGGCGGCATCAAGCGGCGCTGCCTCGGGCATACCTCCGCTGATCGCCTTTGGAGGCGGCCACACGATTTTTCTGGCGACGCTCCCGGGGGCGGCGGCTAATTTCTCCCGCACTCTGAGCATGGTGCAGCACGCTCAACGCGTGCTGTTGCGCGTCGAGGACGGGCGTCCGGCAACGTTTTTCGTGGGCGAGCATTTTCCCATTACGCTGGCGTTGCTTTCGGCAAGCCTGGTTGCGCCGGTGTCGCAACTCGCCTCGGCCGCACTCACCGGCAATCTCTCGGGAGCTTCTTTCCCGCGGACCGACTTCAACGTGGGACATTCGCCTAGCGCGATTGCCGTGGGTGATTTCAATGGAGATGGGAAACTCGATCTGGCCGTCACCAATGAAGCCGACAATACCGTTTCGATCTTGTTAGGCAATGGGGATGGAACATTCCAGACTCAGACGACCTTCGCTACCGGCCTGGGACCCGACGCCGTCGTTGCCGCCGACTTCAATGGCGATGGAAAACTCGATCTCGCTGTAGCTAACCTTACCGATAACACCATATCGATCTTCTTGGGCAATGGCGACGGGACCTTCACGTCGGGCGGCACCATAACAGGTATAAACACCCCGGTTGCTATGATCAGCGGCGACTTCAGAAATGCCGGGAAAACAGACCTCGCCGTTGTGGACCAGGCGGATGGATTGGTTTCGGTTCTACTCGGAAATGGCGACGGCACCTTCGCCAATAAAATCGATACTTCCGTAGGCCGGACTCCCACAGCGCTGGCCACCGGCGACTTCAATGGCGACGGCGAACCGGACCTGGCGGTGACGAATGGCGGCTCCGACAGTGTTTCGGTGCTGCTCGGCAACGGCGACGGCACCTTCCCGAAGCAAACGGTACTCAGCACCGGATCGGACCCTTCGGCGGTTGCCGCGGCGGATTTCAATGGCGACGGCAAGCTGGACCTGGCGCTGACGAATAAGATCGACAACACCTTCTCCATTTTCCTGGGCAATGGCGACGGGACGTTCGGCACCGCAACCAGTTTCACGACCGATGCCGGCCCTACCGCTCTGCTCACGGGAAGTTTCGCTTCGAGCCCCTTTACAGACTTGATCGTGGTATGCGAATCGGCCAGCACGCTCGACCTGTTTCTGGGACTTGGCAATGCGACGTTTGCAACGCCGCTGGCGGTTCCCACCGGGAGCAGCCCTGTGGCCGCGGTCAAAGGCGATTTTGTGGGCACCGGCTTGCTCGACGTCGCCGTGGCAAATCAATCGTCGAATACGGTTTCCGTCATCCTGAATAGCGTGAATGCCCAGCAATCGTCGAACGCGCCGCTTACCTCTTACCCCGCCTCCGAGTATGTGGATATCGGACTGAAAGTCCACGCCACGCCGCGCGTGCATGCGCCGGACGAAGTTTCGCTGAACATGCAATTTGAGGTCACGGCGCTGGCCGGGCAGAACGTGAACGGCATTCCGATTATCAGCAATCGCACCATCGAGCAGGTGGTGCGGCTGCGCGCGAATGAAACCAGCATCCTCGCGGGCATGATCGAATCGAGCGAAATTCGCAGCATCACCGGATGGCCCGGAGTTGCCGAGCTGCCCGTAGTCGGTCCGCTCACCAGCGACCGCAACACACAGCGAACCGATACGGAGCTGGTGATCGCCATAACCCCGCGCCAGTTGCGCCTGACGCCTCGTGAGGGACGCACTTTTTATGCCGGCCGGGGCGTGGGAACGGCTGCTCCACCGGAGCCTGCCGCGCCAGGCCAGTTGCCACCAGGCGCCGTTCCTGGCGCAGTGCCTGGACCCGCGGGAATCAACGCGCCGCCCATCGCCGTGCCGGCTCCGGGCGCTCCCGGAGGGCCACCGGCGCCTGCTCCTGAGATTGCTCCGCCAAATCAGGCCGCGGGACCCAACGCCGGTACGGCGGGTAACCCACAAAATCCCGTTGCTAATCCTCAGCTCAATGCGCCTCCGCCCGCAGCCGGGACGCCGCCCAACCCGGACCGCTAGCAGCCAAATCCGGAGTCACGCTTCGGCTTCGAGTACGAGCACGGGTTGATAGGTGCGCGGCACGACGGCTTCGGCAATGGCGATGAGCTGGTCCTGTTGATTGAAGACGCGCAGCCGCGCCGGCTTCCATTCGCCGGAATCCAGCTGCGCCGGAGCGCCTTGCGGGATTTCACGGCGCCCGGCCTGAACCTGGGAGAGCGCGACCTGGAATCGAGAACCGTGTCGCACGCGGTGCTCGATGAATGGCAACACCGAGACGCGAGGCAATTCCGTAAGCAGATTTCCCAGCGGCACGATCCACTGTGCGGCCTGCCCGGACTGCGCGGCGCGCGCGAAATCGTCCAGGCCGATGGCGCGGTCGAGCGTAAACTCGCCGACGGCGGTGCGCACGATCTCTGCGAGATGAGCGCCACAGCCAAGGCGCAGACCCATGTCGTGGGCCAGCGAACGAACGTAGGTGCCGGCAACGCATTCGACCGAGAAGCGCGCCAGCGGCCCTTCCACATCTCGAAGACGAAACTCGAACACCTCGATCTCCACCGGCTTCAGTTCCACGGGCATGTGTTTGCGGGCCAGTTCATGCGCCGGTCGGCCCTGGATTTTCTTGGCGGAAAACGGCGGCGGCGTTTGCTGGAATTTGCCGGTGAAGCCGGCGGCCAGCCGCTCGAGGTCTTCTTTGTTCAACTGCGGATTGGCGTCAGGACCGAGCGGCGTGCCGTCTGCGTCGTAGGTATCGGTGGCAAACCCGAAGCGGAAGGCGCTCTCATAACGCTTGCGGCGGCCAGTGTAAAACTGCGCGAAACGCGTGGCCCGTCCGAGGAGCAAAACCAAAACGCCGGTAGCGAGCGGGTCCAGCGTGCCCAGGTGGCCGATCTGCCGAAAGCCGAGGATGCGGCGGACGGCTTCGACCACGTCATGCGAGGTGCGGCCGCGAGGCTTATCGACGACAAGAGCCCCATCGTATGGCGCCGGACGTGGTTTGCGAGTCACGGTAAGAACACACTGCGGGGGGATACCCCCCACCCCCCTTTTGACGTAAGTGCTGATTCTAAAGGAACTTTAAGTCTAATAAATCCGTAAGTGCGGATTCTGCTAGGGTTGCGGGCGGATTTTTCGTATCTGCTCATTATGCGGTCCTTAATCGAAAGGGAGAACGTAAGCAACATAATTGCGGAGGGAGGGGTGGCCCCCCTATTTTTCCGCAAGAGTATGATTTTAATGGATTTATTCTGCGCATTCTACAAGAGTATGATTCTAAAATGGTTATGCATCCATCGGCGGGAATTGCGGGAGCCGGCAGTTCGGAGCGAAGCCGGTCCGGGCGGCGTTACGTCGGTCGCGCACTGCGGCAGCCGCACGCTGAACTGAGCACAGCCGGGAGTGCCTACCACCCCAATTCACGCAAGACCGGCGCGAATTGGGGGCCCCGGTGCTGTGCCACCTGCCAGGCACACGACAGCTCGTAGGCGCAAAATGCGGGCGGACAAATTTCGAGCATGTTCTATTTTACCGCACGCGTAAAGCGCCTCCGCCCTGTGCCGAGGCCGGGACCGCGAGGCCATACCCGGCCTTTTTTGTTGTCCGGTGATAGAATTCCGACCGCACTGTTGGAGGGGCGAGGAATGAAAAACCTATTAGTTGGCCTTTTCCTCGGGTTGCTGATTGCCTCGGTTCTTAATAACCATGTCAGTGCGGCGCAAGCGCAGAGAGCACCGGCACGAATATGGGTCGGGGCTGACTTGCAAGTCGGTATGCCGAAGGAAACAGTTATTACAAAGGTGGCTGAAGCGGGCTATGAAATCACGCGCCAGACCGCTGTTGGAGGCGATTTTTGGACTGTGATGAAGAACCAGAATAGCGAGCGCGATTTCATTGGCAATATAATTTTCGTTGGTGGAACACTGGAATCAGCTGAGCACAGTCTCTACGACAGCACTGACCAGCCCGCAGCAAAGCTCGCTCGCGGTTTCTATTTTGCAGTGCGCGATTTGGAGGCTGACCACAACAGCGTTTGCACAGTGGAGACTAAAAACGAAGAACAGGCAGTTTTTGAGTCTAAGTCAGGTATGCTGCACTGTCGTAATAGGACAATCTCCGTAACGGCCTCAAAGCTCCAAGACCAAGATGAGGAAGCAGAACTAACAGAGTCGGTAAAATAAATGCCCGGCATGGAAGAACAGGAAAAGCCGAAGCGGAAAAAGCCGAAGCCGATGCGAGGCGAGGGACCGCGCGATACGAGTAGGAGAATCAAGGTCAAGCGGCAACGAGGCCGCCCGCGTGGTTAGCGTCCCTGCACGGGTCTTTAAGGTGCCTTCAGCCCAAGATGCTTTGCTATCCACGCAAAGAACAAGGCCACTATTCCGCCTGCGATTGCACCAAGCATGGCGAACGTTAGTTTCTCTTTGCTGTCCACCCGTTTCAGCAAAATGTCTCGGTGCTCTGTTGGTGAGAAACCCGGCCTGTACTTGAGATAACCTACACAGTACCGCCTCTGCTCTTTTAGCTCATCGAAAATCCCTCGGGTGGAACCGCCTGAGTACGTTAGGTCGTAATGAACCCATAGTGAGCGGGTGCAATTGTATTTCGTTAGGTCTTCAGAGAAGCAGGGAAGCCCTGCGCTTCCCTCGCAGTGCAGAAGAATTCTGTCTGCGCTTGTGACTTCGTTAGCTTCAAACGCCAAAAATCCACAATCAAGACATGTCACTGGAAGGGGATGCCGCGCAAATCCAACTACCGCTTGCGAAGTTTTTCGGGCAAACTTCTTCACTTTTCTCCGCCCATTTCGTTCCACGCTGGACAGAACGTGTCACTAGCGGGGAAACGTATCACCCTCAAGGTCCGTTTGCCAACCGTAGTGGCCTTCCCATGCGGGGCCGGGGCCGCGAGGCTACCGGCCTTTATTTTTGGGGTGTAGAATCTCCTCGCGAGGAGGCACGGTAAATGGCGCTCGCAAGATTCACGGAAAAAGGCGCGGTTCAGGTTATGCGTTCGTGGGCGCGTCCCGAGGTGTATGAGCCGTGGCTGGCTTACCTTGGACCAGCAAATCATCAGGCAATAGTCGCGGCCATGAATCAGGAGATTGATAGGCACAACGTAGTAAGAGCCAACTACATTGTTTGTCGACCGGGCCACGGTGATGAATGGTTCGAAGTATATAACCCGGTATGGGAAGCGATGGGCCAAAGCTACGACATAGCACGCAAATTCATCGGACTAATTTTGTGGGAAGTTATGTGGAACAGAACAGAGCAGTGGTACTTTCAAAAAATCGACAAGACAATTGTAAATGAGCAGAACCTCATCGAAGACATTCAAGTGATTGAGTATTTTCGCGCCGATACACTTCCACAGGCGTTATCAGCCTGATTGAGAAAAACGGGGCGCGATGTTGTCCGGGCCGGAGCCGCGAGGCTACCGGCCTTTTTCTTTTTGGGTATAGAATCCGGCGCGGAGGTTAAGACGAAATGTCAGATACGCCCCTCGGGTTTATCACTGGGAAAGTGACCATAGAAGGATTACCAGCCGCACCTACGAATCTCTCAATTACAATCTCGGCTAACCCTGTGGGTGGTGGGCAGGGTGCGACAGTACCCGTGCAACCCAATCAAAAAGGCACTGATTATGCTATTCCTCTAAGACCGGGCAACTACACCGTGCTTGCTCAATTCGGTTCTGCACAAAGTCCTCCAGAAAACGCTACAGTCACAAGTGGCAAAGATACTGTGGTTAACTTTGCTTTTGGGAAATGAAAAAGGCCGGAACCTCTCGGCTCCGGCCCCTGCCCTGAAGCCGTTCGGTAAGCCTGTGCTAAGTTATACAACCAAAAGCCTGCGAGCCCACAATCGGGTAGAGTAAAAAGCTAAGTCCTACAAGAGCTTACAAGCTATTCCTCAAATCTACTTTACCGTACGCGTAGAGTTAGCCGGGGGATTTGGTGCGGCGGAGGAGTTCGTCGATGCGCCTGCCGTACTCCTCGGAACGGTCGAGGACGAACAACAGTTCGGGGGCGCGGCGGAGTTGCAATCGTTCGCTGAGTTCGTGACGGATGAAGCCGGCGGCGGCGGCGAGACCTTTGATGGTGGATCTCTGCTCGGCGTCGGTGCCCATAACACTTACGTAGACCTTGGCCTGCTTGAGGTCAGGCGTCATGCGCACTTCGGTGACGGTGGCGAAGCCGCCCAAGCGCGGATCCTTCAGTTCGCCGGCGAGCATGGCGCCGATTTCCTGCCGGATTTCGCCGGCGATGCGTTCGTGACGGTGTCCCGCGATGGTCATAAGGTCTTCGAATGTAAGCCGCAACGCGGAGAGATCCCTCGCTCCGGCTCGACTTCGTTAACCGGCGAAAGCTCATCCTGTAGGTGACTTTCGCCGGCAGAGGATACGATCCTCGGATGACATCCAAATCCCCAGGCCGCTTACGCCTCTAATTTGGCGTAACGCGACGGCGAGCGCACCTGCTAAAAGCGCGGTTCGTGACGATGTCCCGCGATGGTCATAGACTTTTTCGCACTTAAGGCGATACCGCGCTGAAGTCCGGTGCTAAGACGTACACCCGCTACGTTTCAATCTCTGGATCTTCGCGCATGCGTAGCGGCGGTCCTCAGAGCACTTCCAAATTATGATCGACGAGGTCGCGGCCGAGCAGATTTTCGGCCTCCTGAAAAACGGCCTGAAGAGATTGCTCGAGGTGCGCGGCGTCATTCGAAAGAGTGACGACCCCGATCTGGGCGCGCTGCCAGGTATCCTGGTGATCGAGCTCGGCGACGGCCACGTTGAAGCGCGCGCGCAGGCGGTCTTTAAGGCTGCGCAAGACCTGGCGCTTGTCTTTCAGGGAATGCGCGTCCGGGATGAAGATTTCCAGGGTCAGCAAGCCGACGGGCATGGCACTCAGCTCAGTTGTTGCTAAAAGACGAACGTTACCGAGAGATCCTTCGCTCGCGCTGACTTTTTTAGGCGCGAAAAGCGCCGTGCCTCTCTTAGAACCCCGAAACTTCGTTTCGCGGAAGGCACGGCCTTTTCGCGCTCGACAACGTGACGACGTCTAGATCGTCAGGCGGTGGCTTCGGCGAGAATCTGCTTCTGCATGGAGAAGCATTCGAGCACATCGCCGACTTTGATATCGTTGAAATTCGAAACTCCGACGCCGCATTCGAAACCGGCGCGGACTTCGTTGGCATCTTCCTTGAACCGGCGCAGCGAACTCACGCGGCCCGTGTAGACGACCACGCCTTCGCGCACGACGCGCACCTCGGCATCGCGCTTGATGATGCCATCGAGAACATGACAGCCGGCGATGGTGCCGACGCCCTTGATGCGGAAGGAGTTTCGCACTTCGGCGCGGCCGAGATGGGTTTCCTTGTAGACCGGCTCGAGCAGGCCGGTCATGGCGCGCTTAATCTCGTCGGTGACCTCGTAAATGATGGAGTGCATGCGAATCTCGACATTTTCGCGCTGCGCCAGATCAGAGGCTTTGCGATCGGGGCGCACGTTGAAGGCGAAGATGATGGCGCCCGAGGCGGAAGCGAGCAGGACGTCTGTTTCGGTGACGGCGCCCACGCTGGCGTGAATGATCTTCAGCTTCACCTGATCGGTGGAGAGCTTGGGGAGCAGCTCGCTGAGGACTTCGACAGAGCCCTGCACGTCGGCCTTGATGACGATGGGCAATTCCTTGGCCTCGCCGGTCTTCAATTGCTCGTGCAATTGGTCCAGGGTGATGCGGCTGCCGGCGCTGCGGGCCAGAGTGGCTTCACGCAACTTGGTCTGGCGGTAATCGACGATGTGACGAGCCTTGGCTTCGTCGGCCACCTGGAATTGATCGCCTGCTTCGGGAACGCCTTGCAGGCCCAGCACCTCGACGGGCGTGGAGGGATCGGCTTTTTTGACGGCGTGGCCGTGATCGTCAAAGAGCGCGCGCACTTTGCCGTATACGGCGCCGACGATGAAGACGTCGCCGGTGTGCAACGTGCCGTTTTGAACCAGAACGGTGGCGACAGGTCCGCGGCCCCGGTCGACGCGCGATTCGAGAACGGTGCCGCTGGCAGGCGCGGACGGATTGGCGCGAAGCTCACGGAGATCGGCGACGAGCAGGATCATCTCCAGCAGCTTCTCGAGATTTTTCTTTTCGCGCGCGGAGACTTCGACGACCACGGTATCGCCGCCCCATTCCTCGGGCATCAAACCGCGATCGGCAAGCTGACGCTTGACGCGTTCGGGCTGCGCTTCGGGCTTATCGATTTTGTTGATGGCGACAATGATGGGCACGCCGGCGGCGCGGGCGTGGTCAATGGCTTCGAGCGTCTGCGGCATGAGCCCGTCATCGGCGGCCACAACGAGGACGACAATGTCGGTGACCTTGGCGCCACGCGCGCGCATGCGCGTAAAAGCTTCGTGGCCCGGCGTATCGATGAAGACGATGCGGCGGCCGTCGACGGAAACGACGGAGGCGCCGATGTGCTGCGTTATGCCTCCGGCTTCGCCGGCGGCGACCTCGGTTTGCCGAATGGCATCGAGGAGGCTGGTCTTGCCATGGTCGACGTGGCCCATGACCGTGACGACCGGCGACCGAGGCAGGAGATTTTCCTTCTTCTCTTCCTTGGCAACTTCCTGGACGACTTCTTCTTCGAAGGAGACGACGTTCACGACACCGCTGAAGGCTTCGGCGAGGCTCGTGGCCGTGCCCACGTCCAGAGCCTGATTGATGGAGGCAAAAACTCCGCGGTCGAGGAGCTCTTTCAAGACTTCCTTGGCGCGCACGTCGAGCTTTTCCGCGAGATCGCGGACGGTGATGCCTTCGGTGATGGTGATGTCGCGCGGCGGCCGCGGCGGCTGCGCGACAGGCTCAATGCGCGTGGCGCGGCGCTCGGTGACGCCGGGGCGCGTGCGAACGGGATGGAGTTTGCGTTCGCCCTCTTCGAAGCGCTTCTCGAGCGTGGGACGAGCGCGAGCCGCAGGCTTGCGTTCGTAAATTGGCTTGCCGGGCTCCGCCTTTGGCGGAGGCACGACAGGCATCGGCATCGGCCCGCCGGGGCGCATCGGCCTTTGGCCGGGGCGCGGAGGAGGTCCACCAGGGCGCGGAGGTCCGCCGGGGCGCACAGGCATTGTTCCGGGACGCGCGCCGGAATAACGCATCGGAGGGCGGCCACCGGGGGCGCCCATACCGGGACGCATGGCCGGGGCTCCGGCAGGAGCGCCGGAACGCGCGGCAATGCCGGGCGCGGAACCGGGAGCACCGGGGCGAGGAGCGCCTGGGCGGGGAGCGACTGGACTTCCGGGTCCGCCAGGTGCCGCAGCCGGACGCATGGGAGGCCGGGCAACGCCTGCCGGCGGAGCGCCCGGCGCGGCAGGGCGCATCGGAGTCGGGGTTGCAGGCCGCGGGGCCGATCCGGGCGGCGCGGTCGCGGGCGATGGTTTCGGCGGTTGCGCGGCAACAGGCGGTGCCGGCGCGGCCGGAACCGGTCCGGGAGCGGCAGGCGCAGCAGCCGGACGAACCGGCGTCTGCGCAGGAGCAGCGGGTTTCGCAACAGCAGGAGCCGCCGGAGCGGGAGCCGGCTTAGGAACCGCAGGCACAGCCCCAACTGGCGCGGGCACCGTGGCTGCGGGAGCAGGCACTTTCGCTGCCGGCGCGGGAGCTGCCGGCGCAGCCGGACGCAGGCGAGCGGCTTTGGCGGCAGCTTCTTTGGCGACCTTGTCCGCTTGCGCTTTCGCTTCGGCGGCGGCCTCGTCCTCGGCTAGTTTGCGGAAATGGGCGCGAACTTTTTCGGCGGCGGCTACGTCGATCGAGCTCGAGTGGGTCTTTTTCTCGGTGACGCCAGCTTCGGGCAAATAGTCGATGATCGCTTTGGCCTTTACTTCCAGGTCACGCGCGAGCTCGTTGATGCGAATTTGGTTTGGTTCCGTCATTCCCCAGTTGATTTCTCTTTTCGCTCCACGTTTTCGGTTTCGGATGCGCCGGCCTCTTCGGAGACAGCCTCGACTGACTCCGCTTCAGCCTGTGGCGCAGCTTCCTGATTGACTTCGGTGGACTGTTCGGCCGCAGTGTCCAGCTCCTCGGGGACGGCCTCCGCGGGGGCGGCTTCGTCGACGGAGGCTTCTTCAGAAGCCAGTTGCCCGGCCTCGCCCGGCTGTTCCTCAAGCTCGGCGGGCTGAGCCCCTTCCACGATTTGCTGTTCGATAGATTGGAAATAGGCGGCCACGGAAAGCTGAATTTTTTCGACCATCTTTTCGCCGATTCCCGGAATGGCGGTGAGTTCCTCCGGAGTCATATCGGCAAGCTTTTCTATCGTAGTGACGCCGTGCGCTTCAATTTTTTCGATGGTCTTGGGACCGACGCCCTTCAATTCAGAGAGCGGCGTTCCAGGAGCGGTGAGGGCGGCCATTTGCGCCTCAATCTCCTGGCGCTTTTCCTCTTCGCTCTTGATATCGACGTTCCAGCCGATCAGCTTGCTGGCGAGGCGGACGTTCTGGCCTTTCTTGCCGATGGCCAGAGAGAGCTGAGTATCCTCGACGATGACTTCGAGGTGATGATTTTCCGGATCGACGATTTGCACGCGCGTAACCTTGGCCGGGCTCAAGGACTTTTGCGCGAAGGCGATAATGTCTTCCGAAAATGGAATGATATCGATTTTTTCGCCACGCAATTCGCGGATGATGGATTGCACGCGCATGCCTTTCATGCCGACGCATGCGCCGACCGGATCCACGTCTTTATCCCGGCTGAGAACGGCGATTTTCGTTCGCTCACCGGCTTCGCGGGCAGCGGCCCGAATTTGCACGGTGCCGTCGTAGATTTCGGGGACTTCCATTTCGAACAAGCGCTGCACCAGTACCGAATCCGCGCGGGAAACGATCACTTGCGGGCCCTTGGCGGCGCGGTCGACGGCCCTGATCACGACACGGAGGCGGTCGCCGAGATTGTAGGTTTCCAGGCGCGATTGCTCGCGTTTGGGCAGCCGGGCTTCGGTGCGGCCCATATCCACGATTACGTCCGGGCCTTCGAATCGCTTGACGATGCAGTTCACGAGCTCGCCGGCGCGCCCGTTATATTCGTTAAAGATGGTGTCGCGCTCGGCCTCGCGCACCTTTTGCATGATGACTTGCTTGGCCGTCTGAGCGGCGATGCGGCCGAGAACGCCGGTAGGCTTGGGAGTCAATAATTCGCCGCCAAGCTCGAGATGAGGATCGACCTTGCGAGCCTCGGAGAGGGTCATTTCATTTTTGGGATCGGCGACCTCGTCCACGACAGCGCGAACCGAATACACGTCGACCTGGCCGGTTTCCGGATTGAACTTGGCGCGAAGGTTTTCTTCAGTCTTGTAGTACTTCCGCGCCGCAACGACCATGGCGTCTTCGATAGCCGCCACGATGATCTCCGGCTCGATATGCTTTTCCCGGCTGATCTGCTCAATCATTTGGTCCAGCAGATTCGCCATTCCGATTCACTCCTACCACTCCACGACCAGATTCGCTTTGCGAATGCCGGTCAGGGGTAACTCGATGATGCGCCCCTTGACGTCGAGCTTTACCAGGCCGTCGCTATATCCCGCCAAGCGGCCTTCGAAAAACTTGGAATTCTCCACCGGCTCGACCGTCGAAATACGGGCCAACCGGCCGGTAAATCTCTCGAAATCGGGCGCCTTGGTCAGCTTGCGGTCAAGACCGGGAGAGCTGACCTCCAGAATATAGCCAGGCCCGGGAACCAGATCCTCGACGTCGAGAAGCACGCCAAGCTGTTCGCTTACGGCCTGACAATCGCGATGACTGACTCCCCCCGGCTTATCGATGTAAACGCGCAAAAATCGTTGCTTCCCGATTTTCCACTCGACATCGACTACTTCCACGCCGGCCGTGCGCGCGGCGCGTTCGGCGGCATCGCGTATGCGCTCCAGCTCCATGGCTATCAGCGGCCGCTTAGTATTTTCTCCAACAAAAAAGTGGGCTCGCGCCCACTCGGATATGCGACCGGATTCGGACGAAGGATCAGTATAGTGGTCAACAACTACAAAAGCAAGGGAGCGGCGGGCGCAAGGTTGCTGGCTTCGGAAGCAATCCAGTGGCGGCTATTGGGGACCGGATCGCATGAAGATTTGTATGTTGTTGAATTTACAATCGCTGACATGACGGGCCGGGAAGCGATTTCTATTGTTGAAAGACGTCGATGACCGGCCCTTGCGGAGCCGGGGGAGTGGTACCGGCCGCATTTGGGATCAGCATCAGGAAGTTAGAAGGCCCGATCAGGTAATAGATGTCGCCTTGGGAATCGGTTGCTCTGCCGGTGGAAGCGACGGTGATGCCCAGGAAACCAGTTTCGCCGAGAAGTAGGGATCTCCCGACGGTGCTGCCGCGGCTTAGATCGATGGTGATGCCCGCGCCACCATTCCCCGGGGAGGTGAACTCGCCGGAATTGACTGTGGGATTCACGAAACTGGGAGTACTTGCGTTCGGCATGCTCCCGACGGACGGCGGCACGCTGCCGAAGAAGTAATTGCCGTTAATCGAGGCGGCAGAAGGACCGGGGGCTTGCGGCTGGAAAAATCCGTTGGTCGCTGAGGCTGTAGCGGACATGAGGAAGCCTTCGTTCGGGCTGACCAAGTACACGATGGCATTTTCAGCGGCGCCATTCGATAGCACTACACGGCCATTCGGCGCGACGCCGCTCGGGACCGGGAAGGTCAGGGACTCGGTCTCCGGCGTGAGCGTGCCGCCGTCGAGTGTCCCGCTATCGTCGTAATCACGGCTCACCGAGGCGGTGCCGCTGCCGAAGGTGATCAGGCCGATGGTGGCGGCGGGCTGGCCGGCGGTGCTGCCGAGGCCCTGTTCGTACTCCACGGTCGTCCCGCTGAGCGAGGCATTCGAGAACGGCGAAGAGGTCTGCGCGAGGATTTGACCAGCCACGAGGCCAGCGGAGTTTTCCGCATCCGACTCCATAAAAAGAGACTGAGCCGGAGAAATAACGTAGAGATAGCCGTTGATGGATGGGCCAGAGCTGAAGTTCAGCAGTAGCTGCCCAAAAGTGGAAGTGTTGGTGGTGGTAGTCGAATTGACGCTGAGCGTGGCCGTGAAGCTTTGCGGCGTGGCGGACGGAGCTCGTGGGAGGCGCATTGGTGTCGAGTTGGCCGCTGGTGAAATGGCCACTTCCATCGGCGCTGAACGCGCCGGTGCGCACCTGCCGCGAGCCGGCGGCGGCTTGCTGTCCGAAAAATTGCAGCGCATAGGGTCCCGTGAGAGTCGACAAAGCGAAATCCGAGGTGTTCTGCATATAGAACACGCCGGCAGCACGCTCGCCGCTTGTACCGGTGGAATCGTCGAACTCAATCATCCTGCCCGCGGCAGGCACGCCGGCACTCAGGGAGCCGGCGACAAAAGCAAAAGTGCCGAATGTGCCCAGCGAGTTGGTGATGCTGATCACGCCGCGGTTGTCGGTGCCGGTTGTATATTTGCCGGTAAAGGTGACTTCAACCGGCAGAGTTGTCCCGGCGGGAAGAATGGGGATGCCGGCGGGCGGTCCGTTTATATCCTCGAGTCCGGCGGTGATATTGCCCATGCCGTCGGCGGTGAAGCTGCCGATCATGGCGACCTGATTTCCAGTGGCGTCGTCAAAGCCCTGCAGAAGGAAGGCATACTGCCCGTCCAGCGGGGCAGTTACGGTGAGGAAAAGAGGGTTGCTGGTCACTCCACTGGAAGAGGCGGTGATCGCTGTGACGCCGGGACCCACGGCGGTAGCAAGCCCGGAATTCGGGTCGATGGTGGCGACACTGGGAGTGTTGCTGCTCCAGGCGACGGTGAGCGATGTGATGGCGTTGCCGTTGCTATCGGCGCCGGTGGCCGAGAACTGATCGGTAGCGTTCGTGGCGATCGCCAGCGGCGTCGCTGTTATTTTGATCGTCGCCAGCGCACCCGGAGTTGTCGTGGTGGTGGCTGCCGGAGCCGAGGAACTGGAGTTGGATGAGCAGCCCGAGAGAAGGAGACAGAAAATCGCGATCAAAGAGGGGAGCGGCAAACGAATCGAGCGAAGCTGCCGCAAATCGCTCAGGGCCACCGAGTTTTCACTCCCGCGCCGGCCGAATTTTCGCACGAGATCAGCTGCATCAGAAAACACCTTCGTTTTTACGCTCAAATGATATAGCTGGAGTGCACCGACTCGCTTTCCGCGAGAGCGTTCACCTAATCAGGCTAAAAGATTCCCGAGGCCTTCCACCCCATCGAGTGAAGTCAGAAGCAGGCAACGTGAGCCAGGTTGCCTCATGCAGTGACAGCCCATCCCCATGCCCGAGCCGAGACGGCGCGCCAAGCGATAATCCGCAGCCTGGACGGGGAAGCCGAACCACGCTGTGAACCGGGCTGCGCTCTTTAACTGTCGCCGATGTGCTTATGGAGTTGTCTTCTTGGGCGCAGTTGACGGCTGAGTTGCTGCCGGGGCGGGCGCCTTGGGTTGCGCCGCGGGAGCACCGGACGGCGCAGGATTGCTGCCCGCCTTTAGGGGATAGGCCTGATCGTAGAGCCGGACGATCTCATTGGTGATGTCAATCTGGCTCGAGCCGTAGACCACGGGCGATCCCTGGGCCGAAGTATCGAATACGGCGGTGTAGCCGTTTTCACGCGAGTAACGGTCGAGAACGTCCAGCATCTTTCGCCCGATATTGTCGATGACGTCGCTCTGCGCAGCGTTGACGGCCTCATTGAGGTCATCCTGCTTGCGCTGAAACTGGCGGGTCAAAAGCTCACCCTGACGCTGCAGCCTGCTCTGCTCATCGTCGCTCAGAGTGCCGTGGCTATTGGCGATGCGATTCTGCAGTTCCGAAATCTGCTTCTGCATGTTCTGCAGGTCATTCTGTTGCGCGGCAAACTGGCTTTGCAACTGGGCGGAAGCCTGTTTTCCTTCCGCCGTGGTCACGATGGCCTGGCGCACGTTGAGAATAGCGATTTTCATCGGACCAGAGGGAGCAGCGCCCGCGGCGCCGCCGCCAGTCTGGGCCCAAGCGCACGCGGCCGGCAGAAACAAAAGCGCCAGCGTGAGTATCCAAAGTTTTCTTGGCTCTTGATGAACGTTCATACTTTCTCCTTCACAAGATTACAAGTCGGGAATTATAGCGACCGCATTTTCCAGGCGTCAACTTGGTTGCGGGTGTGATGCCGCGTAAAGTGCCTTTCGTTGCATGCGACAAACTTCATCAGTGCGGCAAGGGAACCAACAAAAGCTGATTGTCCACCGGATCAGCGACCACGGCCAAGTTCGTTTGCGGATGAATATCGACGGCGAACTGCGTGGAAGAAACCAACGAGAACAAACCCCGAACCGAGTCATCGACGAAATCAACCACGGTCATCGTCCCGCTCAGGCTATTCGCCGTTACCATCGTGCCGCTCTCGAAATTATAGGCGATGGAACTGGGATCGATGCCCACGCGGATGGCGGCTGAGGAGACGTTGCTGGGGTTGAGGATAATCACCTGGTTGCTGGCGCTGGAAGTAATCAAAAAGTTGTCGAAGATGGGATCGAAAGCGACCCCTTGCGGCACAATGATGGGGTTGCTGGTAAGCTGTCGTGTTCGTACTCAGATTGACAATACTCGCCGTGTTGCTGTTGGTGTTGGCCACCACAGCCGTCTGGCTCTTTGGGTCGATGGCCACACCGGTAGGCCCCTGCTGAACTCCGATGGTGGTGGGGGTTTGCGAGCTCGTCGAGACCGGGAACACATCGACGAGACTGGCACCACGGGCGGTGACCACGGCATTGCCTGTGCCCAGATTTACGGCTACGCCGGTGGGAATGGGATCGGTGGTGAAGGCGGTAGCCACATCATCATTGAGAACGTCCACGATAGAGACACTGTTGCTGCCGGAAGCGGCCACGACCGCCAAACCCGCTTGTGGATACACGGCGACGCCTTGGGGATTGTTTCCGACGGCAAGTTGGGGATTGGCTCCGAAGCCCGTGCCAACGGGAAAGCCGGTACCAGGCGACAGGCTAACCATGGCGACACCCCCCGCACCGACGGGATTACATCCGGGCTCGGTGACTACGGCGACGTTATGGGTAGCGTCGATGGCGACGCCTTGAGGCGCCGGATTGGAACAGCCGCTGGTAACAAGGTTGACAGCCTGGATGACCTGCAACTGGGCGACATTTGAAAAGAGCGAGGGTGAAGTCGGGCTGTCGACGACGTCCAGCGCGTAGAGGCGCGGACCATTCAAAGCAAGAGAGCTTCCAGACAAAGTTGCAGTGAGTAGCCTGTTGTTGGGAAACCGAGACGCCACTAAAAGCCGAAGGGTTTCCGTCTAGCCGCGGGGTGGCACCAGCCGTGAAGTTTCCGATCAGGGTCACAGTTTGGTTTTGTGCCGTGGCAGCCGATCCCAGAGTGGAGTTGAGGGTCACGTGAGAGGAACTCGCGCCTCCGGCGGGCATAAAACTCGTCTGAACGATCTGTGGTGCCGTTCGCAAGGCGCCCACAGAAAATACCTTCACACTGTTATCGCCCTGACTAACAATGACCGCCATGCTCGTAGCCGGATCGATGGCGGCGTCAACGACCGGCGTTGCTCCCGCCGGGAAGCTGGAAAGTACTGTGGGGGTCACCGGATCAACTAAAGAGATTTCGCCGTTCGTACCCGTGCCCACGCCCTGATTAACAATCAAGGCTATATTCATCAGCGGGTCCATGGCGGTGGCCACGTTGTTGTTGCTGGAAGGCAGCTGGGATTGGGGTATGGCCACGGAACTCTGATCGAGAATATTGAAGACGAAAGCGGGCACGGTAGGGGTGGGATCGACGAGCAGCGCTTTCTGCGTTTCATCGTTGATGCTCACACCGCGAACATTCAAGTTTGTGGCGAGTGTGGCGACGGGAAAGGAGTAACTGGCAATGCCTCCGCTGCCGGAAGTAGCCGAAGAGGGACAGGGCGCCTGCGAGAAGTACTGAAATGCGGTGTTGGAGACGGCCGTCACGGAGAATATTCCGTTGAAGGCCGAAGGGCTCACGCCGCTCACAAGAACGGGTTCGCCCACCTGCAGGCCAACCGTGGCGGTGGTATTGGCTGCCACGACCGTGGGCGCGCCGGAAGCGCCCGGAGTACAGCTGATACTGCTGAGCTGATTTGTCGACTGGCGTCCCAAGTCCACGATGGAGAGCGATCCGGCGCCGCCCGGCGTGGCGAGGGCCCAATTGAGCTTGGGGGAAACGGCGATGTGGGGATTCAGGCCGTTATTGAGATTGACGGCGCCTACCACAGCCGCAGGCAAGGTCACCGCGCCCACAGTGGTTTGGAGCTGATTCATATCCAAAATAGCGCCGGCACTGGATCCGCCTTTCGATCCGGAGATGGTTATCGTAAAGGCGACGAGGGCGCGTCCGCTAACCGGATTAATTCCGATAGCCTGGGGTGACAAAGAAACAGGAGCGCCAAGCGTTGTAGTCAGGGACGGGAGTTGCGGACGGAAACGTAAGCAGTGCGGTGACTTGGAGCGGGAGTTGAGGTTGACAACCGCTAAGCGTGGGATTAGGCTTGCTGTTTGCGACGAGGGCCAAGTTGCGAATGTTATCGACGGCTACGCCGACGGAGCACTTGCGGGCAGGAGGTAACCGCCGGGCGCAGCGAGGACCCCAGAGAGCCAGTGCAGACAAACCCGATCGCGGCTGTGATGGAGCAGTAGATTGACAAGCGTTATGTCGTTCGAACTCTGATTTGCCACAACCCCGATGCCGGTGGCGGTATTGATGGCGACAGACGGCGGGATCGTGCCGACCGTGAATCGAGGCTACAGATCGCGAGCAGACGAAGGCGGTCGGCTGCACGGCAATATTGACGCAGCCATACCACCATTGGGCGAACCTGAGCCGCAACCGGGCCGCCCACGTCGGACAGGTGACACAGTATTGGTGACGGTGATGGGGTAAAGACCTGGACTGCTCACCTGCGAGGAAGAGAGCGTAAAACTCAGCTGTCTATCCGAATTGAACGCTGGGGCTGAGAACTGGGGTCCCATTAAACTGCAGATTTACAGCGGGATTGCCTGCGAATCCTAACGTCGTGTTTGTCGTACCAAAATAACCGCCGTCGAGAGTCACCGTTGAAGTTGCCGCCGGCCGGCTGAATGCTGTCGGGTGTGACAGCGACCACCGCCGGACGCACGGGGGAGAGGCCAAGCGTACAGGGCGAGGGCGAGCAGACCTGTTGCGCGCCTGCTCTGGCGCGACACGGTGAAAGTCAGGGGACAGTTGGTGGCCGGAGGGGTCGGCAGCGATGGACAGTACCGAATCGGGAACGACCACAAGGAGAGTGCCGGAGGAGAGTGCAAAAAGAGCATTACTCGGAAGAGGAGTGCCGTTTACAAACACGAGGGTCGTGGAAATGAAATTCGTTCCTGAAAGATAGACCTCCTGAAAGGCGGCCCCGAGTGCGCCGGTGGGCGGGTTCAGAGACGTGAGCGTCGGGTCGGCGGCCGTGACGATAGACACCGTAGCGCTTGCGCTTTGACTCGGGTCCACGACCGAAGTTGCGGTGATGGTGGCCGTTCCGGTGGTATTGGGAGCGATGTACGAGCCCGGAATTCGGATCGATGGTGCCGATGCCGCTGCTGACGCTCCAGGTAACGGCAGTGTTGGAGCTGCCGCTCACGGAAATAAAGGGAGTAAACAGAAATTGCTCGTTGGTGCCGATCGTGAACGTCGTCTCGGAGAACGCGACGCGGACACCGGAATCGAGGGTGACGGTAGCGGTGGCGACGGCACTGGTACTCTCGACCTGTGCGCTGATCGTAAGATTCGGCACGGCCGTCGCGGTTCCGCCGGTGCCTGTAGGCGGAGGTCCGGCAGGATTGGCAATTTGAACGCCGAAATTGCCGTTGCTGAGAGGCGCGGCGAATTGAATTATGAAGGAGCCATCCCAGCCGGCCTGGGAGTTGTTTGCTATGGTGATCGTGTCACCGGCAACAAAGTTGGTTAGGTTTGAACCAGCCTGGAGTTCACAGACCGCACCCGTCGAACCCGAGTTGGGAACGGATGAATTGGGCGTGCAAAAAATTATGGGCACGGCCACTCCCGTGGCAGAAGCGGGAACTGTGCCGGGGGCGGTATACAGGCCGGCGGCGCTGATGGTGCCCACGGTAGCGTTTCCATTGGCAATGCCATTGACGCTCCACTGTATGGCATTGCTCGACCCCGTCTCACTGGGAATAAATTGAATGCTGGTATTGAGCAGGACAGTCGCCGAGGTCGGAGTAATGGTAATGGCGGCCGCAGTGCTGCTGCTTCCGCATCCGGCCAGGGCCAGGCTGCTGATGAGCGCGAGGCAAGGCCATGCCAACCACGCTTTCATACTTTTGTCTCCAATTCCATGACCTTTCCGGCCCGTTTGGCCGCGCGCGCGTCACTCATTCAGAATGTCCGGCTGACCGTAAAGCGGAAGGTTGAAGTCGGCTCGAAGAAGTTGATTCGCTGCGTATTGACCTGGATAGCTCTGAAGCTGCGGCAGAACCTGCGAATCCCACAAGCTTGGACCTACCCCCTGTCTCAGGCTTTGATATTCGTTCGAAACGAAATTCGTCAGCGGAGCGGCGATCTGTTGCTCGAGACGATCGAAATTATAGGCCCAGTACAGGCGGAAAGGAGCATTGATAATGGGCAACTGCACGACAAACTCAATTCCGGCAGAAGCGCGGGGCCTGAAATTGGTTCCCGGCTGAATGAGCAGCGAATTGCTGGTGAAGCTGGGGAAGAGCGAATTAATGCTGGAAAGACCGCTCGCGTTGAGCTGCAGTTGATCTTTCCGCAAGATGCCGACGGCGCCGGCATCGAGGAAAAGAGAGGCAGTTACCGGGCCGACGATAGGAATGCGATATTCGCCGTTGAAGACGCCAGAAGTATCCCCGCCCGGGAAAGTGGGCTCAAAGGTGAGGACGGGTATGGCGGGAGTCGCATGCGCCAGGGGATTGCCGGAGATATCGAGGTGGGTGGGATCCAGATAATTAAAACTTGTAGTAGTCGCCAGGGGAATAAAGGCAATCGGTGTGACGGTGCGAATATCAAAGCCGCGCAAGTCCTGTTCGCCTCCGAGGAAGAGCCGCTCGAAGGGAGGCACGACACGATCGCCGTAACCCGTGGCGAAGGCACCTACAAAATGGAAGGCCAGGACATTGCGCTTGTGGTAGGTGGGATGGAAATACTTGGCCTCCACAACATTGCTCATGGCTTTGACATTGCCGCCAAGGCCCTCCACCTTGAACGAATAAAAGAGCGATTTTCCGGTGGTCGGATTCATGGGGTTGTTTACGGTGTTGTAGGTGATGGTGGGATTGAGATAACTCGAATCAATGCCCGTAAGCGCGGAGGGTCCGGCGAGGGATTGGAAATTCAAAACCTCGAACAGATCGGTCGAAGCCGTACTGAAAGCTGAAATGTTGGTATGCGAGTAGCCGTAGGTTAGTCCGAGCCTGGCAAAAGAGAATTTCCGCAGAGGATAACTGGCGAAGACGGTGCCGCCGGTGGTGTTCTGCGTGTAGTCCTGCTCGATATTGGGATTGATCTGGATTTTCTGCCCGAACAGGATGGATTCCTGCTGCGACTGGTTGAAGTTGAAGCTGGTATAAGAGACCGTAAAACCGGTGGCAATCGGCCGGTCAAACAAATACGGCTCGGTAAAACCGAAAAGGGCGCTTTTCTGAATATCGCCAATCTGCCCGGATAGCGTGAGCGTCTCGCCCAAACCCAGGAAATTATTGGTCTGATAACTGAGGCCAATGAAGCTGCCGGAAAGCCCACTGACGCCGCCGGTCAAGCTGATGGACTGTTTACCCTTCTCTTTGAGCTTGAGCAAAATATCGACGGTGCCCTGCTTGGTATTGCGCTTGATATCCGCATTCTTGGGCTCGACTTTGTCAAAGTAGTTCAATTGGTTGAGGCGGAGAATGCTGAGCTCCCAGGCGTGATTATTGAAAATATCTCCCTCGCTGAGCAGGAGCTCGCGGCGAATGACCTTGTCCCGCGTGGTGGTGTTGCCGGAGAAATCGATGCGCCGGACAAAGTACTGCTTCTGCTCGTCGAAATCGAGCGTGAGATCGATGATTTTGGTGTCGTCATGCACATCGGGAAGCGGAACGGCAGTGAAGTCGATGTAGCCGTAAACGCCGTACAGTTTGTTGTAATTTTCGATGGCCTTGCGAATCTTGCTGATGTCGAAGATATCTCCCTGGTGCAGCGGGAAAACCGATTCCAGATATTCGCGCTTGAGGGAAAGGCCTTTGGTGGGATCGGCGCTGCGGATCACCAGCTTTCCCATGCGATATTGCTCGTTCTCCTCGATGGGAATGGTGATGTTCGTGGCTTTGCCGTGCTGGTGGCCGATGATCGGCAGCGGCCCCAAACCCTCACGGTTTACATCGACGGTGGTGACAATAGGATCCTTGACGACGACTTTGAAATATCCGGCGCTCTGATAAACATCGCGGATACCGGCCTCCAGGTCCTCATTCAGCTTCTGGCGGTCGAAGGTCTTGTGCATGATGGGCACATCGAAAAGCCACAAGGGAACGGCGATCGGCCGGGAATTGTGCATAGCCCTTATGAGCTTGCGATTGGAGAAGGCGTGATTCCCCTGGAAGGTAATGAGTCCGACTTTGACTTTGGGGCCTTCGTCGATCGTGAAAATGAGCTTGACGGCGTTGGTGGAGGGGATTTTTTCGTAGGTCGGCTTTACCACGGCGAATTGATGGCCGTGCTCGGACTCGAGTTCCTTGATGGCCACTTCGGCTTTTTTAATCTTGGTGGGGTCAAACTGGCCCTCGACGGAGAGGCCCACTTTCCGGTCTTTGAAGCGGTCGAGAATGTCCGATTCGGTTATGGATTTATTGCCACGGTACTCGATGCGGCGAATGATGGGGCGTTCAACGACATAGAAAATGACAAGCTTGGCATTGGGTTTAGTGGGGCTATCCTGAACCTCGAGGCGAACATCCTCGAAGTATTGGGTATTCCAAAGAGCCTGAAAATCGCGTTTCAGCGCGTCTTCGTTGTAAGGATCCCCTGCCCGGCTGAAGATTCGCGCCTGCAATGTCTCCGTGCGGATTCGGCGATTGCCCTGGAATTCGATACGGTCGATGGTGGGCACGTTCTGCTGAGGGGCGGGGGCCGGAAGGTTCGTTTGCGGATTGGGCGTAGCCGGATTCACCTGTGGTTCGGGAGTGGGCGGAGCTACAGGCGCGCCGGGAGTAATCTGGGCCCGCAGAGGCAGCGCGAGCGCAAACAGACAGAGAACCAGCGACAGCCACATCGTCCTGTCAAAGTCAGAAAACAGGCAGGAATTTTTATGTGCGGCCGTGGCAATTGTCAAGGCCGCTTCCCCCAAGCCAAAATGGTTCGCTCTCCCGCCGGCCCCCGAAGGGACGGCTTGCGGGCGTAGGATTCGTTAGTGAGTGACCGGGGTTGCTTCGACGACCGGCCGGAAGCCCAGGCCTTCGCCGGAGACATGGACCTCCAGCGTTGCGGGACGCTGCAGGCCTCCCTGGATCAAGGCTTCCGATAGCGGATCTTCCACGTAGCGTTGCAATGCCCGTCGCAACGGCCGCGCCCCGTAGCTGCGATCCCCGCAGGTCTTATCGAGAATCCACTGCCGGGCTTCCGGAGTCAAGACGATTTGCACTTGACGGTGGATCAGGGTGTCGTTGATCTGGCCGACCAGGAGGTCGATGATGCGCCTGAGGTCGTCATCGGTGAGCGGGTTGAAGAGAATGATCTCATCCAGGCGGTTCAAAAATTCCGGATTGAAGACGCGCTTGACTTCGCCCATCACCATCTCGTCCATCGATTTGCCAGCGCCTTCTTCTCCCATGGACTGGAAGCCCAGGGCGGCGCGCTTCTGCAAGTGGCGGGCGCCCAAATTGGAAGTCATGATCAGAATGGTATTCCGGAAGTCGACGGTATTACCCAAACCGTCGGTGAGCTGGCCATCCTCGAAGACCTGCAACAGGATGTTGTAGACGTCCGGATGGGCTTTTTCAATCTCGTCCAGAAGAATGACGGAATACGGCGTGCGGCGTACACGTTCGGTGAGCTGGCCGCCTTCTTCATAACCGACATAGCCTGGAGGCGCGCCGATCAGCTTCGATACGGAATGCTTCTCCATGTATTCAGACATGTCGAAGCGCACCAGGGACTTCTCAGTGCCGAAGAGGAACTCGGCGAGGCGGCGCGCCACTTCGGTCTTGCCGACGCCTGTGGGGCCAAGGAACAAGAAACATCCGACCGGGCGGCCGGGCGCCTTGAGGCCGGCGCGGCTGCGGCGAATGGCGCGAGCCAGGGCGGTGATGGCCTTTTCCTGGCTGATGACCCGCTTGTGCAGTTCCTGTTCGATGCGCAGCAATTTTTGCTGCTCGTCTTCCTTGATGGAGGTGACCGCCACGCCGGTCCAGCGCGAAACGACCTCCTCGATGTCTTCGCGCGCCACAATGCCGGTGGTCGAATCATCCAGCTTCAAACGCTCGCGCAACTGGCGCAAATTGTCTTTTTCCTTGCGCTCTTCTTCGGAATAAAAACGCGCCTTTTCAAACTCATGATTGGCAATGGCCGTTTCCATGCGATGGGTGATGAATTTGACGCGTTTCTGCATTTCGGCGACTTCGTCGGGAAGCGTGGCCTGGCGCAGCTTGACGCGCGCGCCGGCTTCATCGATCAGATCGATGGCTTTATCCGGAAGGAAGCGATCGGGTATGTACCGGCTGGAAAGATACACAGCGTACTGAATGGCTTCTTCGGTGTAGCTGATGGCGTGGAATTTTTCGTAACGCTCGCGGACTCCCTGCAAAACGCGAATGGCCTCATCTTCGCTGGGGCTATTGACCTTCACGGCCTGGAAACGGCGCTCGAGCGAACGATCCTTTTCCACCGACTTGCGGTATTCGCTTGGGGTGGTGGCGCCAATGCACTGAATTTCACCGCGGCTCAATGCCGGTTTCAGAATGTTTGCGGCGTCGAGCGAACCCTCGGCCGAGCCAGCCCCGACCAGAGTATGCAGCTCATCGATAAAAACGATGGCGTTCTGGCTTTCCATCAATTCCTTCATGATGGTCTTGAGTCGCTCTTCAAATTGCCCGCGATACTTCGTTCCGGCGACGATCAGCGAAAGGTCCAGTGAGAGGATGCGCTTATCCGCGAGGAAGGGAGGCACGTCGCCATCGGCGATGCACTGCGCGAGCCCTTCCACGATCGCAGTTTTTCCGACGCCGGGCTCGCCGATCAGCACGGGATTATTTTTAGTGCGGCGGCAGAGGATCTGGATGACGCGCTCGACTTCTTTTTCGCGTCCGACCAATGGATCCAGCTGCCCCTCGAGGGCCGCCTGGGTGAGATCGCGGCTGAACTCAGCGAGAAGTGAAGTTTCCTTGGGCCGATTCACCTGAACTTTTTCTCCCGCGCTGCGCGCGAGCTCTTCGCGGAGCGAGGACAAACGCAGACCTCGCTCGGCCAGGATCTCCGCACCGAAGCATTTTTCCTCGCGCAGAATCCCCAGCAGGAGATGTTCGGTGCCGACGTGCTTGTGGCCAAGGCGCTCCGCCTCTTCGGCGGCATAATTGAGGATGCGCTTGCACTCCTGGCTCAAGGGAACCTCTACCGACGTGGAGATACGCTCCCGGATGGTAATGCGGGATTCGATCTCCTTGCGGATCGATTCGATGGAGCCATGGGTGCGCAGAAAGCGATTAGCCAAGGCCTTGTCTTCACGCATGAGACCGAGTAAGAGGTGCTCTGTTTCGATGTACGGACTACCGTATTGACTGGCCTCATAGCGCGCAAAGAAGATCACGCGCCGGGCCTTTTCCGTATAGCGTTCAAACACGGCTAGCTCTTTTCTCCCTCGGTTACCGGTAAAGGGGCCTGTTGGTAATCCGCGTCGGGCCGGAGCAGGCCATGCTCCAAACGCAGAACGCGGCCGCAGCGCTTGGCCAGAGCAGGATTATGAGTCGCCAGGATAGAAGTGAGCAGGTGCGTCCGATGCAAGCGTTCGATCAAATCCATAATCGCGACGGCGTTGAGTTCGTCGAGGTCGCCGGTGGGTTCATCGGCGAGCAATACAGCCGGCTTGGTCACGAGCGCCCGCGCAATGGCCACGCGCTGTTGCTCCCCCCCGACAGTTCTGCGGCTCTTTGCCGCGCCCGGGAAGCCAACCCCACTTCGCCCAGCGATTCGTCAGCCTTCCGGAGCGCTTCGCCATAGGCGACGTCGCGCATCAACAGAGGCATCGCCACATTCTCGGCCGCCGTAAAATCCGGCAACAGATGATGACGTTGCCAAACGAACCCGATCCGCCGATTTCTGAACTCTGCAAGCGAGTCGCTTCGCTGCGCCGCCAGCGCTTTCGCATTAAAGTATACTGTACCGCTCGTTGGAGTGTCCAGCGCGGCAAGCATGTGCAGAAGAGTGCTTTTGCCGGAACCAGAGGGCCCGACGATGGCGACCATTTCTCCCTGCGTGAGCGAGAGATCGATACCGTCGAGAACGGTGACGGCGCTCGCTCCCGTGCGGTAGATTTTGCGAAGGGAGCGAGCCTCCAGGCAAACGCCACCGGGCGGCAAACTTCCCGGCAGACCGCGCCCATCAGAGGCTAGCGTTTCTTGCACCTGGTTCACAATTTCCTCGCCGAGATTGGCCTTTACACTTCTTTGATGCCAAATTCCGTATCGAGATTGCTGTCCAACCCGTAAAACCCGCGGCCCGCCTTCTGGTCTGATTTCCTGGCCGCCAGTCTAATTTCTTAGCCGCCGGTCTAAAAGCTTTCCTCTTTTCTGCTTGAGACTGCCACCGGTCTATTTAAGCCATTGTGGAGGCTAAAAGCTCTTCCCACAACTCATTGTATTCACGACAATTGCGATCAGCTCGCGTGGCGCCACCGGGATGCGCCAGCCTTCGAAATCGCAGCCGCCCGTTCTCATACCAGTTAGGGGAGCACGCGAGGCACCAAAGTTCCATGCCGACGGCCCTATTTAAGACTGTAGCCGCTGGGCGGAAGAGTCTGTAATCGCCATCACTCATAACGCAGCAATTCCACTGGCTGAATGCGTGACGCAGACCGAGCGGGCACCAGCGTGGAAGCGACGCTGATGGCCAGGGCCGCGGCGGCGATCCACAACGCATCGCTGGGATTCGGCTGGAAGGGCACGAAAGGCACCGAATAAATCTGGGGATCCAGAGGAATCAGCCTATATGTGCCTGCCGCCCAAGCGAGGGAATACCCGGCGATGAGCCCAACGACCGTTCCGAAGCCGCCAACAATGATCCCCAGCAAAACAAAAACGCGCCGAATCTGCCGGCGTCGCGCCCCCATGGCCATCAAGACGGCGATGTCGCGCGCGCGGTCACTCACGGTCATGGCCAGCACGACCAGAATATTCAATCCGGCAACAAAGGTTATCAAACCAATAAACAAGGCCGTAACCAACTTCTCGAGACGCAAGGCGCGAAACAGGGCACGATTCTCGTCCATCCAGGTGGTTGCCAGGTAGCCCGGCTCCGGCCTGGCGGGCGAGCTCAGCGCCTTCTTCTTCCGCACGATCGACGTCAGCGATGCGGAACTCGAGAACGCTGACGACGTCGCCGACGCCGGCCAGGTTCTGCGCCGCGCGGAGGGCGACAAAACCCCAATTCGCGTCGTAATCATAAAAACCCGAATCAAAGATTCCGCCGATGCGGAACCGCTGGGAACGAGGAATCATTCCAAATGGGGTCATGTGACCCGCAGGGCTCGTTAATATCACGAAGTCGTTGGGCCGCAATTTCAAATCGTCGGCCAGCATCTTTCCCACGACGATGGACTCGAAGCCGTTAGCATCCGGAGTAAAATCGGCGGCGCCGGCGACCACCCGTTGCAGTGCCTCGTCCTGTTTTTGTTCCAGCGCCGGATCGATTCCCTTTACGACGACGCCGTGCGCGCGTCCGCCCGAGGAAAGCAGCACGGTGATGTAGATGGCGGGCGCAACGGCTTTAACTCCGGGAACGTGACTCAGGCGCTCGGCGAGTTCGGCGTAGTTGCTGATCGCTTCAGTGCCGGGGTGGGAAATGCTTACATGGGCGGTCACGCCGAGCAGGCGATCCTGCAGCGTGGTGCGAAATCCGCTGTTCATGGCCAATGCGATCACCAGGGTAGCCACGCCTGATGCGACACCCACGACGGCCAGCAAAGTCACCAGACGAAGAACCGCAGGCCTATTGGGCGACCTCAAATACCGCCTCGCCACGATCCAGGCAAATTTCATTGGTTGGCATCCGACTGCGGACGCAGCAGGGGGAAAAGAATAACTTCCCGGATGGAATGCGAATCGGTGAAGAGCATGGTCAGGCGGTCGATGCCAATGCCCATTCCGGCTGCCGGGGGCAAACCATAGGAAAGCGCGCGGATATAGTCGAGATCGACCTCCCGCGGCACTTCCTCACCGCCGCGCGCAACCTGTTCGCGAAAACGGCGCTCCTGCTCCTCGGGATCATTTAGTTCGGAGAAGGCATTGCCCAACTCCATCCCGGCGACGTAAACCTCGAAACGTTCGACAATCGATGGGTCGTCGGGACGGCATTTTGCGAGAGGAGAAATGTCGGTCGGGAAATCGTAAAGCAACGTCGGCTGGATCAAGTGGGGCTCAGCCAGAGTTTCAAAGAGCAGCCCGATGACCTCACCGTCCGACATGGAGCTGACACCGAGCAAAGGTCCGGCGGGCGCCGCCGGCGATTGCAAAGATTGCTTCTGCAGCCATTCGTTATAGCGCGAGGCAACGGCGCGGGGACCGCCGGGGACGCCCAGTTCCGCCGCGCTCGGCGCTGGTCCGGCGCCCGCGGGCCAGTGTTGCGCGATCGCTTCGCGCATGGAAAGCCGCTGCCAATGGGCGAAATCGAGCTTGTGCTCGCCGAAAGTGACTTGGGTTGAGCCGCAGATTTTTTGCGCAAGGCCGGCGAAGAGCTCTTCGGTGAGCGTCATGAGGTCGCGGTAGTCACTGTAAGCCTGATAGAACTCCAGCATGGTGAACTCGGGATTGTGTTCGCCGGAAACGCCTTCATTGCGGAAATTGCGATTGATCTCGTAGACGCGATCGAGGCCTCCGACGAGCAAGCGCTTCAGATACAACTCCGGGGCGATGCGCAGATAGAGATTGAGATCGAAAGTATTGTGGTGCGTGATGAAAGGGCGAGCGGCGGCGCCGCCGGCGATGGTGTGCATCATCGGCGTCTCCACTTCGATATAGCCGCGCGCGTCGAAGAACTCGCGCAATCCGCGAAGAATCTCGGCGCGCCGCAGAAATGTCTCCCGCACGCGGGAGTTTACGATGAGGTCGACGTAGCGCTGCCGGTGGCGGAGCTCGACGTCCGCGAGACCATGCCATTTCTCGGGCAGCGGAAGCAGCGCCTTGGAAAGCAACTGCACCGCGCCGACCCACACGGTCAACTCGTTCGTCTTGGTCCGGAACAAGTGCCCGGAAACGCCCACAATATCGCCCATATCCAGCAGCTGAAAAAGGCGGAAGGTGCGCTCGCCGACGACGTCGAGCTTCACATAAATCTGCAGGCGGGCACCATCTCCCTGGATGTGCGCGAAGCCGGCCTTGCCGTGAAGGCGCAGAGTCAAAATTCGGCCGGCAGTGCGCACCTCAACGCGATTCGCGTCGAGAGTTGCGGCGTCACTCTGGCCGTAAGCAGCCACGATTTGGGCCGGCGTCGCCGTCTGTTCGAACTTATGAGGGTAGGGATCATCGCCGAGCGCTTGGACATCGGCGAGCTTTTTCTTGCGCTGGAAGTATTGGTCGAGCGGCTCGAAGGGCAAGGAGCTTTCCGTTGTGCTGCTCTCGGAGTATACCGATGGGTTTCTTGGAGCGTCAAGAAAACGCTTGTCTTAAGGGCGCTGTGATATTATCGCAATCCCGCAGGAGGATGGCTTGGAAGAAGTGATAGCCAATCGCGGGCTACGCCGCACGGCCAGCGTGCAGGAAGACTGGCTTGCCTGGCTGCCGGAGGAGAAAGATCGCCTCTTCGACGGCACTCTGAGCGAATTGGATATTTCCTACGGA
Organism: uncultured Acidobacteriota bacterium; assembly: GCA_963761945.1. GTDB lineage: Bacteria > Acidobacteriota > Terriglobia > Acidiferrales > UBA7541 > Palsa-189. The sequence continues at coordinate 44,082 of CAVXIM010000010.1, forward strand.
ATCCTAAGCGTTAGCCTGAACGACGCATTCAACTTATGCCGGCAGGGGAAGCTCGCATCGGCGCGCGAACAGGCTCGCATGTTCGCGGAATTATTCGACCGACTTGCGGGCCGGCTAAGGGGAATTTTGCGGGCCCTGTACGAACACGGCCGGCAGTTTGGAACCTTCCCCAATACCGTGCCCTTGCGCCCCGGCTTCTTCCGAAGTGAACGCGGGCAGCAAGTGGCCCGAGCCAATAATTTGCTGGCGCTGATCCGATTTCGGGCACGGACGCGCTTTTTCCGCAAACTTGGCGCTCTGGAAGAAATCGTCGCCGGGCTGCAGCGAGAAGCGCGTGAGACAGCCAGGGATATCGCGGAAGGAATGGCGGTATCGTGGCCCAAGCAGTGGACGCGCCTGGAAGTTCTCGATTACGACCTGAACACCAGCCTGCGCGAAACGACGATTGTGCTGAAATCGTTTTTCTGTGTGCTGCCGAGCGAGGAGTTGCCGGCCTTCCGGCACAGGGTGGTTTCGCTTACTCCCAAGCCGTCGGTGAACCAGAATCGGCGTTCTGGGCAAGTTTTTGCCAAAATCGAGCCGGCTTGCCGTAAAACGGCCATACCAGCTGCACCGGAAAGCCCTGCTATTCCCCAGAGCCCACGTGGGAACCAAGAAGAGCCGACCGTGTTGGATAATAATAATAAGTAGTGTGAGTAGACAACCTTGGGGAGCAGGGGCGGCATCGATAGTACCTGATGCGTCCCGACGGGACCGGTGGCCCGAACGAGACCAACTGAAATCCGCGAGCTAGGCGAAGCGGAGGCGATCCGACGGGCACAGCAGGGCGACGCCGAGGCTTTTGAGCGCATCTACAGATTGCATAATCGGCGCGTGTACGCGCTATGCCTTAGGATGGTGGGAAACACGGCGGAAGCCGAAGACCTTACGCAGGAAGCTTTTCTGCAGCTTTTTCGTAAGATCGGGACCTTCCGGGGTGAGTCGGCGTTTTCCACATGGCTGCATCGTCTGGCTGTAAACGTGGTGTTGATGCGTCTTCGCAAGAAAACTCTTGCGCAGACCTCGCTCGAAGAGGTCACCGAGCCGGACGAGGACGTCGGGGGACCGCGTAAAGATATCGGAGGACCTGATCTACGGCTCTCAGGATCCGTGGACCGGGTAAATCTTGAACGTGCTGTCGAGCAACTTCCACCAGGCTACCGCTCCGTCTTCGTGCTCCACGACGTTCAGGGCTACGAACATAATGAGATCGCCACGATCATGAATTGCTCGATCGGCAATTCGAAATCACAGCTGCACAAGGCGCGGATGCGATTGCGAGAGCTCTTGCAGGAGTTTGCGCGCGATCGCGCGCGCGAAGAGCGCCAAGCCGCTAAAGGCAGTTCCGGCGGCGGTCACTGATCGCGCAGGAACGAATAGGGAACCAAACAGGTCTCGACGCGGAAGGATAACCCATGAGCCCAACCCAATGCGCGCAATTCGAACGAATGCTGGAGGAGCAGCCGGACGGTCCGCTGACCGCCGAGGCTTCCGCGCATATGAAAGGCTGTACGGATTGCCGAGCGCTGTGGAGCGATATGGAAGCCATCCACACCGCGGCAATGGAGTGGGGAGGCCGGGAAGCCGAGCCGCCCGAATACTTATGGAGCGCGCTGCGGCGGCAACTGGAATCCGAAGGCCTGATACGGGGCGTGCCGCGGGAGAATTCAGAGCGGAGCTGGCTCGCTGGGTGGTTTGGAGCCGCGCCACGCTGGGCCCTGGCCGGCGCCTCTATTTCGCTGCTGCTGATCGCGGCAATGCTGGCGAGTTACCAGAAGAATGAGCCGAATGCGGCGGCCCCGCTCCCGATGCGGATGAGTATTTCCGTGCCGCGGCCAAAGTTGGTCGCGTCCGATTTAGGCAAGGCACTTGACGGCGACTTGAAGCAGGTGTTCGATTCGCTGCCCGAAGGCAATACAGTGCTGACGAGTTCATTGCGCGAAAACCTGGGTATCGTTGATAATCTCATCGCTGTGTGTGAAAAATCCGTTCGCGAGCAGCCCGATGACCGCATGGCCCGTGACTATCTCTACGGGGCTTATGAACAAAAGGCCGTCTTGCTGGCGACAGCAATGGACCGCAGCGCGCTGGAGGGCCGATGAAAGGCGGGGTAGATTCCATGGTGTGCTTGCGAATTGCCGGCACGGCGCTGGTGGCGCTGTCTCTGGGTACGTCGGCCTACGCACAAGGGCAAGGGCGGCGCTTCGAACGCCACTTTACAGTTCAAGGCAAGCCCGTAGTCACGGTTCAAAATGCCACCGGGCGGATCCAGGTACGGGCCTGGGATAAGCAAGAGGTAATGATCGTAGGCCAACGGGGAAGCACGAACGTCGAGGTGGATACCGAACAGGTGGGTAATCGCATCGAGATCGCCACACGCGTGCTCTCCGAAAATGCCAATCCCGACGCTCTCCGAGCGGATTACGATATCAGCGTTCCGGCCGAATCCGAACTTCAGGTTCGCAGCGACTCCGGCAACGTGACTGTCGATAGCGTACACGGGGACATGTCTTTTGATACCGTCGCCGCCGATCTTGAGCTGCAGGACGTGGAAGGCTATCTGGTGGTGAAGAGCATCGGCGGATCGACCGTTTGCACGCGTTGTTCGGGCCGGCTGGATGCCACTTCGATCAGCGGCAATTTCAAGCTTTTACAGCCAACCATGGATAACGTGCGCGTGCAGACTTCGTCCGGAAATATCCTCTTCGACGGCAGTTTTATGAACCGCGGGATTTATGTATTGAAGAACTACAGCGGCACGATCGAGGTGCGCTTTTCCAGCACCGATTCCTTTGACGTCAGAGCTACTTCGCTTTATGGGAACGTCATCAATCAGGCGCCGGTAGTTCCGGACCGCCATAACATGCCCGCGCCGCGCAGCGGCTTGGCGAAAAGCCTCTTTGGCACGATGAACGACGGACGAGCCAAAGTTGAACTTTCCTCTTTCAACGGCACGATCAAGATCTCCAAGCGAGAATAAGACGTCGCGCCGGTGTTGCCAGCCTCCTCTCCACAATCCAACCAAAACCCGGGACCGGGGTCTGATCATCGTTTGGTGTGCCTGACGGGTTTCATGGGCTCAGGCAAGACGACGGTCGGCGTTCTCCTGGCGCGCCAACTGGCGTGGCGCTTCGAGGATCTGGACGCGCGTATCGAGGAGTCGGCCGGCCTCAATATTTCCGCAATTTTCGAACGGCGTGGCGAAGCGGCCTTCCGCGAGATCGAACGGGAGCAGTTGGAGAAATCCCTGGGACGCGTGGCAGAGTCAGGAGAGCCCATCGTGCTCGCCCTGGGCGGAGGGACGTACGCGCAGCCTGAGATCGTGGAGAGACTCCGGGAATCGGGCGCCGTGGTTATCTGGCTGGATTGCCCGGTGAACCTGCTGCTCGCGCGCTGCGCCACAATGAATAATCGGCCTCTCTTCCGCGATGAGGCCAGCTTCCGAAGTCTGCTGGCGGCGCGCTTGCCGTTTTATCAGCAGGCCGATTATCGCGTCGCCGGCGACGATGACCCGGCTCGCGTGGTGGAGCGGATCCTAGCTTTACCCTCTTTCGCCAAGCGCCTGACTAGTGTAGGTGAAGATCTATCGGCGCGAAGGATGAAACCATGAAAGCTCGCCTCCAGCTGTGGTGCGTGCCGCTTGCGGTCGCGGGCGCGCTCTTGATCGCCGGACCCAACCATCTGCTCGCCCAACCACGGCCGGCAGGGGATTCCGGCTTCACGCCAGATAAGGGGAAATTCCGCATTCTGCAGCAGGGCACCGAAGCCGGCACGGAAGAGTTCAGCTTCGCGCCCTCCGGAAATGGCTGGATCATGGAAGATGAAACGACCATCCATGTGCCCGGTTCGGCGGAGACGCGAACTTCAGGACAGCTGCGGATTTCCGCGGACGGCACGCCGCAGCGTTACACCTGGAACGCGCAAGGCGATAAGAAAGCGTCAGGCGTAGTCGAATTCGAGAGCGGCACGGCAAAGACCTCCACGAGCGTTTCCAGTGCCAAACAGCCGGTGCTGCAAGATTTCAAATTCAGCTCATCCCGAGTTGCCGTGCTCGACAACAATCTTTATGAGCAATATGCGATTCTGGGAAGGCTCTACGATTGGAACGCCAAGGGGACGCAAAGCATCTCCGTTCTGATCCCGCAAGACGCAACTCCCGGGAGTGTCGATGTGGAATCCCTGGGCGGGAAAAGTGTCGACGGCGCAAACCTGGAACTCTTGCGCGTACATTCAACCGACCTCGAGATTGAGCTCTATTTTGACGCGAAATTCCACCTCATTCGTCTCGAGGTGCCCGCAGCGAAGGTGGTCATCCTCCGGCAGTAACGATCAGCCTAGAGCGATCAAATCTCCGAAAAAGAAAAAGGGCCGCACGGAGCGGCCCACTCACGCGGCAGGATTCCGCAGGCAAGCGTTAGGGATGCAAACGGAAGGCGAGCGTAACCGTAGTGAGTACGTCGACGGGGTGTCCCTCCACAAGAGCCGGCGCGTAGCGCCACCGCTCGACGGCACGCACAGCAGCGCGCGCCAGGATGGGCGGACCAGAAACAGGCGTGATGCCGCGAACGGTTCCATCCGAAGCGACAAAAATACGCAAGGTAACCTCGCCCTCGATGCCGGCCAGTCTCGCGACGTCCGGGTACTCAGGCGCGATGGCATTCACCAGACGCTTCTGCTGGTCGGCGGGATCTACGCGAATCCCGCCCCAGACGAGGGCATCGAAGAGGCGCGCAAATTCCATGACATCCACGGAGTCGGCCACGGCGATCATGCCTTGTTGCTCATGATCCGCCGGAGCCACGACAGCAGGGAACGTCCCGCTCTCTCCAGCAGGGAAGCCTGGCGAGATCGCGCTCATTCGGGGGGCATTCCCAATCTCGATACGTCCACCCGCCGTATCCGCCCATAGGCCGCCATCCACTTTCTGGACCGTGATGTCGCCACCTCCGCTAGCGAAGCGAGCTACCCCGAAAACATGACCCACATGAATATCGCCACCCCCGGTGCGCAGAACCGCCGGCCCACGGACATCACCAGCTGAGATTTGGCCGCCTGCCGTTGCGGCACGAAGCCCGCCCGCAACGTCGCTGACGGAAATATCGCCGCCTCCCGTTTCCAGCCGGACGATGAATGTCCTGGCATCGGAACCTTTGAATACGCCTTCGCGGGGTCCCACACTTCCCACGCGAATATTTCCTCCTCCAGTGGCAAAGGTAATGACGCCGTCGAGATTGTCGGCGGCGATATCGCCCGATCGGACTGCAATATCCAGATCATAGCGACGCGGCACATGAATTTCGTACGTTGGATGATCGCGGCAATCGCCTTCGCTGCCGGGGGGACCGATGAGCACAACGCCGCGCGGCGTGTCGCGGGCCGTGAGCGAGAGGTTTCGGCGAAGCGCATCTGCATCCGCGCCGGCGGCCTTTGGATCCAGACGCACTCCATAGCTCACTTCATTCTGCGCGTCCGTAAAGATCTCTACACTGGCGCAATCCGCTCTCACCGTGAGTTGAAGATTCTCGCGCGTGGGGATGACGGTCTTGCGAAAGGCCGAAGCACTTTCCCGCGGCCGAGATTGTGTGGGACCAGATTGTGCGGGAGAAGTCTGCTGACCGGCTGCGCGCGCCGCCTCGACGCCTGACTTTATTTGGGCATTCCCGGACGGGGCCGTTCCGAAGGCAACCGCGGAATCAGGCGCAAGGAAATACAAAAGCGACACAGCTAGAATCGCGACGATAATTACAGCCCAGCGCGTACGGACCGCGGGGCGAAACCTGGCGTCTTTGAGCAGATTCACGGATGGCGCCCCCCGCCCGACACCGAGTCTTCGTCGCTCGAAGCGAGCTGCCCGATCGCATCGGCGCTTCGGGAGCGAATGTAGCTATTGGAATCGTTTTGCATGCGGTCGCGCAGAATGCTCAGGGCACGATCATCGAGCAGGCCGCGCGAGAATTCGCGGCTTCTCATTCGCTCGAGCAGCGAATTCAATGCCTGAATGCGCACACCGGAGTTATCGTCATCGGAAAGCGCACCAAGAAGGGCGCTCTGCACGTCGGGCGCTGAACCGGCCTGGCGAAGCGCCTCGATGGCCCTCAAGCGCACAGCCGGATTGGGATCATGGCGGAGAGCTTCGCTCATGGCCGCACGGACTTGCGGATCATCGGCCTCGGGGCGGAGCGCGTCTATGGAATCGAGCCGCACGCCGTCATCAAATTGCCCGCCGTGTCCGATGACGTACGCGAGCACGCGCCGGATTTCGGCGTCATCCGGTGTTCCCTCGACGACGCGCGGCCGCGGCGAACGCACTTGCAATTCCACCTTGGGGGCAGGCGAATCGCTTTGCGGCTCCAGACGAATTCCGTCACGATCGATTGTCTCGAGTTCCTGCTGGGTTAGGGGCGCGGGCGCCGAGACCGTGATCACCGGCTTTCCCGGAAGGGGCGAAGCGATCTGACCATACCATTCGTGGGCCGCTGTTCCCGCAAGAGCGCCGGCGAGCAGCAGAGCGGCCGCGCTCCAACCGGGATGAAATGCAAATGCTTGCCGAAAGGCCACCCATCGCCACGGCGCCAGCACCGAGCGCCAGGAACGCCGAGGTTTGGTGGAGGCATCGTCTATGGCCTCGAAGAGCTCACTTCGGCAACGCGCCAGCAGCAGTTCGGAACCGTCGAGTGCATCGGCAGGCTGCAAACGCGCGGCAAGCGCGCTGCGCAAGCTCATTTCACGCGAAAGCACGGCTCCGCAAATCGCGCATTCAAGCGCATGAGCATCGACGGCCGCGCGGTCTTCCTCGGCCAGTTCACCCGCCGCGTAAAGGATCGCGCGATCCTCGAAATTCGCGCAATTGAGCTCGTCAGGCATGACGTGCTTACCTCAATCCCTCCAGTTGGGTCCGCAGTTTGCGCGTGGCGCGGAAGAGCGAATTTTTCACCGTCTCTTCGCTTGTGCCCAGCGCGTCGCCGATGGCGCGCAGCTTCATTCCCTGATAGTGCCTCATCTCGAAAACCATTCGTTCGCGCGGTGAGAGCGCTTGCAGCGCGGCTTCCACTTGGCGGCCAATTTCCTGGCCGAGCACCTGGCGCTCCGGATCCGACTGCGCTCCGGTTCCGGGCTGGCGATCAAAGAAATCGGCGTCGCGGCGTTCCTCTGAGGAAACGGCGCGCAGCACGGGCGGCTGCTCTTCCGGATGGCTGTGGCGGCGGCGCAGGTGATCGAGGCAGACGTTTGTGACGATGCGATAAACCCAAGTGTAGAAAGCGCATTCGAAGCGGAAGCGGTGGAGATTGCGGTAAATCTTGAGAAAGGCTTCCTGGTAGACATCCCGCGCATCTTCCGCGCTGCCCAGCACATTGAGCGCGAGCCGCAAGACCTGGCGATCGTAGCGCTGCACGAGCACCTCGAAAGCGGCGCGGTCACCCGCTTGCGCGCGCTCGATCAGCGTTCGGTCATCGGCTGCCGAAAGCTCGGCCGCGGAAAGCACCGATGAGCCCGACGGCGCGAGCGGCCTGACGGCAGACGCGCCGGCATTCGGCAAGGCTTCAAATTCGGGCGAATTGGCTATGACTTCCGAAGACATAGGCAAATCGGGCTAATCCTACAGATTTAGGGCCGGCTTTAGGGCCCAGTTACTTAGACGCAGGAACGGGCCAAAACGTAAGCATCTCCTTCTTGTTGGATTCAGGCGACTTACGATGGATTCGCGAAAAGGGGGCCCGGCACTGTGGTATAACGCGGAACCGTGATGCGCGCTGCTACTTCCCGTGGCGAAACTGTGGCCCCAGGACGTTCGCGCAAACTCACGCTTCTGCCCCTCATCGCCGCCACCTACTTCATGGTAGCAGGCGGACCCTATGGCTTGGAAGACCTGATCGGCAAGGCCGGCTATCGGGCCACACTCATCATTCTGGTGCTCACCCCGTTGATATGGAGCATACCCACGGCCTTGATGGTCAGCGAACTCGCGGCTGCGCTGCCTTACGAAGGGGGCTTCTATGTATGGGTGCGACGAGGCTTAGGGCCATTTTGGGGCTTTCAGGAGACGTGGCTTACGCTCACAGGCAGCGTTTTTGAGATGGCGCTTTACCCAACTCTTTTTGTCGCCTACCTGAGCCGATTCGCGCCACGATTCTCCGCCGGATACAGGGCGATCGGATTGGAGTTGGCGCTGATCGCGCTGTGCGCCGGATGGAATATCCTGGGAGCACGGGCCGTGGGCGAAGGCTCGATATGGCTGAACGCCCTGCTTTTTTCACCTTTTCTCGCCATTGTTGTGATCGCCGCGCTACGCAAGCCTCTCGGGACGCCACCTGCTCCGATCCAGCATTTGGACCTGGCGGGCGGCATCCTCATCGCCATGTGGAACTACATGGGCTGGGACAATCTCTCCACGATCGCAGGCGAGGTGGACCGGCCGCAAACGACGTACCCGCTGGCCATGTTCGGTTCTGTCGTCTTAGTGATCGCCAGTTATTTGCTACCGGTGATGGCTGTAGCGGCGGCGCGGCTCGACCCTGGATTATGGACGACGGGCAGTTGGGTGGACGCCGGGCAGGCGCTGGGCGGTTCGATTTTGGCGCTGGGGATCGCTGCCGCCGGGATGATTGGCGCTTTGGGGAGCTTTGCGAGCTTGATGCTTTCGTTTACGAGACTTCCCGCGGTGATGGCCACCGACGGATACCTTCCGCAGGTTTTTACGCGCCATCAAAAGAAGACCGGCGCCCCTTGGGTGGCAATCGTGGCGTGCGCAGTTGCCTGGGCCGCCTGCTTGCCTCTCGGCTTCTTCCACTTGCTCATTCTTGATGTGCTGCTGACCGGATTGAGCATTCTGCTTGAATTTGCGGCTCTCATTAGCTTAAGGATTCGCGAACCGAATCTGCCGCGGCCTTACCGGATTCCCGGAGGGATTCTCGCCACGATGGCCATCAGCGCGCCGCCGGCCGCTTTGCTTGCCCTAAGCGTGGTTCGGAATCAGAGCGAGCAGGTGGGAACGACAAATGGATTGATGATTGGAACAGGAATCATTCTGTTGGGAGTGTTGCTCTATTTTGCCAGCCCGGGATCGCGCCGGAAAAACGAAAATCGGGAAGCGCGTGACGCTAGCCGCGATGATCGCCCGAGCCACGCACCAGGCGGATGAGACCGTACAGGCTTACACAAATGAGGAAATCTATGGCCAAACCCAAATCGACCTGAAACATGCGGTGACGCAGCGGGTTTGGCAACTGCGGCTCGATAGCCAGGTAAATTATGTTTCCGCCAAGCACAGCCACAAGATACTCGGCCCAACGGCGAGCCGTGGAGACCCTGCTTTCGATTCCCGAATTTGTCTCTTCCCGGCCGCTCATACGCAAACCCCTCTATATGGGTACGGCAAACTGATTCGCCGGTTCCCGGCGGCGCGCCGCCGCTCGCCACCAGGCAAGCCCGAGAACGATTGCCAGGGCTAACACAGCGATCAATATCCCGCCGTTCGTCCGATAGTAGATGTTCGGCTGTTGAATCAGCTCCCCAATTGCCGGCGACAATATCAATAGCATAGTCAGGAGGAAATATCCGAGCAAGTTGAGTCGCACCACGTACCGCGCGCCCCACCAGATTACCGCTAATTCCAGAAAACCAAAGGCCGCACTTTGAATGAAATCGCCCGCACTGCCCCATCGCGGCACCGAAAATATGGCCAGAGCTGCCAGCAGAGTCACTTGAGTCCATGACTTGCGAAGATAGCCGGCGGCGAACCCCAGAACCAGGACGATCGTTCCAACGGCCAGGAAGCTGTACGTTATCGCACTCGAGAGCGCGTCGATGGCAGGCCAATTCGCGTCCAACCCAGTGGGGACGTTCGCGGGAAAGGAATAGCGCGCGACAGGCCAAGCCGCGGCAGCGAAATCCCGCAGCCGATGAAGTCCGGCGAAAACGGCCCAGCCGCAAAGCATGACCAGAATGGCATCCCGAAAGTACGCGCCGGGAAGACTCTGCGAGGATGGCAGGCAATCAGGTCCGTAGGCGCGTCCCAGAAAAAACAAGCCCAATCCCAGGAGGAATATTGTCGCCGAGTAAAAAAGCGCCGCGCTGAGCACCTGCCCAATCAGCAGCGTGCCAAGAAACGTCGCAAAAGGCTGGCCGGTTTGATACGTAAGCAAATACTGCGGCTCGAGCGCCACGAACTTGACCAGCGAAGCCGCCAGCACCACCAGCGCCCACAGAGCGATTCGCCTCCACGGGACCGCCGCGATTTGAGGGCTTTTCAGATTTCGGAGAAAGATGATCAATACGGCGAGTCCAAAAACGCCAACGAGCGAGAATAACAACACCGTTTGTGCGGTATTCACGAGAGTGTTTTCATTCTGCTTGCGAACCCAGTCTTCGGGAAGGTGAATGAAAATCCGATAGCCGGAGACTTCGTCTCCCTGAACGGCCAGCGAAACTCGCACATGCGCCGATTCGGCTCCCGGAGGCGAAGGGTTTAATGGCTGCGTTTCCTCCCAAATGAAAGTGTGATCGGTGCGCGACGGCCGTTTCTCGGAGCGTGCTTCCACGAGCTTCCATCGGCTGAGATCGAGTTTCTTGGTATCGCGCAGGAAGGCCTCGGCACGGGATTGAGCTTCTTCCTTCGTCAAGTTGGCGCCGGGCGCCGCTTCGGCCAGCGTATGGTGGACGGAATGCAGCGTGCCATCGGGCCGGAGCACAATGAAATATTCCTCTTTCTGAGAATCGCGGAAATAGCGCACCGTCCAGAACGCCGCGGGCACTTCATCGCGATAGACTCGATTCGCGCCTTCTACTCCGATGGTTCGGCGAAGGTATTCATTGACCAGAGGGTCGAATGTGTACTGTATCGTCGCCGCACGGTGATAGGAGGCCGGATTCTCTCGCGTCTGGCGAAGCACGTCATCGGCCCGCGCTGCCGCTTCCCGGCCATTCAGCGGAAACCGCACAAAATTGCCGATGAGTTGAGGCTTGAGGATCCACAGCGAAGCAAAGCCGAGCACTCCTCCGGCAGCCAGTAGCATCAATGCGCGCCGGTGTAGCGGCGGGTACGATGCGCGAGACTGCGCGACCGGAGCCGCTTCTTCCATGATGGCGGGCGGCTCGGACAAGGGCTGCGCGCTATTGAGCAATTCCGTTTCGTCGGCGAATGCTCCCCGCCTGAGATAAAGAATTCCGGCCACCGCAACCGGGATGACCGCGGCGAAACCAACCAGGCCCCCGGAGATGCGCGTGTAAAGATTCTCGGAACGCATCAGGGAAAGGCTCGTCAAAAACGCATCCACGGTGTAATGCCAGGTAAGTGTCGCGAGGATTCCCCAACGCAGCATGACCCAGCCCGCGACGATGCCGATGCTTCCGACCTCGATTCCTCGAATATAAGGTGGCTCCTGCGGGTAGTTCGAATGCAGAAAGCCCCAGGCAAATGCCGGCAGCACGATGGCCAGGATTCTCCATTGCGTCACCCGCATCAGAAAGCGAATCGAGAACATGCGGAACAAAAACTCTTCGCTGGCGGCCGCGTAGATGCCGATGGTCAGGGGATAAATCCAGGGGAGCGCGGTGCTGAGAGTGTCCGAATACTGCAAGTCTTGCGGGGCCCAGACGCCGAAGCGCCGCCCGGCGACATAGAATGCCACGACGAATCCAATGTGCACGGCGGCCAGGCACAGGCCGACGAACCCTGCACAGAAAAACTGGCGGGTTTGCAGGCCCTTCAGGGTGAATGCGCTTCCCAAGCGAAGGTGATTGGGTTGACCTGCGCGATAGAGCGGCTCGCCCGGCGCCGCGGCGATGACCACCAGCAACGCCAGTCCAAAGCTACTGGCCAGCGCCCTGACGATTTCGGTGGCGACGAAACTGGCGTACGAATCATTGGTATCGTAGCCGGCGCGAATGAGCGGCCATTCGTTCAATTGCATGGCGAAGTAAAGGGCGGTGATGAACAGCCCCAGGGCCAGCACCCATTTCCAACGAATCAGGCCGCGGCGTCCCAGCATGATCAGTACCGAAAGGGCCGCGCCGATCAGAATGGCGTAAGGGATCACGGCAATTGTTTCGATGAAATTATTGGAGGAGCGCAGGCGCTCGTACGTTCTCAGCCAGGCTTCCGGAACCTTGAGGAACTCGATGTAGCCGCCCGCTCGATCGCCTTCAATCGTGACTTGCAATCGATAGGGCGCGTCTTTGATGCGGTAGTTCGCGCGTTCCCAAGTGAAAGTCCAGTCGGTGCGGTTTGGCCGTGCGACCGAGTTGGCCTCTTCGGGTAAAAAAGTATAGAGCCCTGGATCTGTGTGCAGGGTTTGAACAAGAAATTGCTCGGCGAGACTGAATGCCGGGGCCCGATCCAAACGAGCGCCGGGGGCCGCCTCCGCCAGAACGTGCTCATAACCGACGATGCGGCCCTTCGGATCGACGCGTACGCGAATCTCTTCCTGTTGTTGCGGGCGGAAGAAACGCACGTCCCAATACCAGACGCTGACCTCGGAAGCCATGAGGCGGTTGGCTTGCTCGAGTCCGACCTCACGCTCCAGATAGGTCTTGGTATCGTCATCTACACCGAACACGACCGTGGACTGGTAGCTCTGAAGCGAAAGGCCCTGCCCCACGGCAAAGGCGCGCGCGAGTTCCAGCGCCGCACCTCGCGTAACTTTGAAATCTACGGAGGCTTCGGGGAAAGCGCGGAAGAAATAACGGTAGGCGACGAACGATCCCGCCAGCGCCGCCATCAGCCAGAGAAGGAGCGTCCGCAGATCGCGCCGGCTCAAAACATTTGCGCTGAGTGCGTGGCTTACCTCAGGGGACGCCAAGATGTCTCCGGGTGGCGAATGGCTCGACTCACTCAACTAAATCATGCGCCCGCAGGCAGACCAATGTATAGCGCAAGATGAGTGCAGGCCGGGCGCTTTGCGAATGCAATGGTATATATAAGGCACGATGAACGTTACTTCGGCGACCGAGGTCACCTATCTGAAGGGCGTCGGCCCACAGCGCGCCGCCGTCTTGGCTTCGCGGGGAATTTATACCGTCGCCGATTTGCTGCTCTATTTGCCTTTTCGCTACGAGGACCGCATTCGCTTCAACCAGATTGCGGAGATCGCTCCCGGCGGTACGTACACCATTCATGGCACCGTCGCCGATGCCGGCATTGCGCGCTTTACTCGGGGCAGGGGAGCTATCTTTCACCTGGTCATGCGAGATTCGACGGGGAGCCTGGCTTGCAAATTCTTTCACGGCGGCTACCTGCAAGGGCGTTTCCGCACCGGCCAAGCGCTCGTGGTGCATGGCAAAGCGGATCTCGATCCGCGCCGCCCGGGCCGAATCGAAATGATCAATCCGCAGTGCGAGGTGCTTGGCGCCAATACAATGGACTCCACGGAGATAGGCCGCATCGTCCCGATCTATGAGGCGATCGGGAACGTCAGTTCGCGCGTGCTGCGGCGGATCATCTATGGAGCGTTGCAGAGCCTTTCCGCGGTTCTTCCGGACGCCCTGCCGGCATCGCTGCTCGCGCGATATGATTTGCCGAGCCGAGGCGACGCTCTTCGTTTCGCACATTTTCCTCCTTCCGATGTGCCCCTGGAACCGCTGAATCAATTCGATTCGCCGGCTCACCGCCGCCTGATATTCGAAGAACTTTTCCTTTACCAACTGAGCCTGGCGCTGCGCAAGAAAGAGGGAGAGCGGCATCCGGGCATCTCCTTTCGTGTGCGCGAGCCACGCATGCGCGAAGCGGTGAGACGCATCCTGCCATTCAAACCAACGGATGCGCAGAAGCGCGTGCTCGCGGAGATCGTCGCAGACCTGGAGAAACCCACATCCATGCATCGTCTCCTGCAGGGCGACGTGGGAAGCGGAAAGACGATCGTGGCGCTCGAGGCGGCTGCCATCGTGATCGAGAATGGCTATCAAGTGGCCCTCATGGCGCCCACTGAAATATTGGCCGTGCAGCACTTCCTCTCTGCGCGCCGCATCTTCGCTGCCTCAGGTTACGATATCGAACTGCTGATCAGCGGCCTGAAGGGGCCTGAAAAACAACGAGTGTTGGAGCGCACGCGCAAGGGGAAAACGCAACTTCTGGTGGGAACCCACGCCTTGCTCGAGGAATCGGCTGCCTTCGCGCGCCTGGGGCTGGTCATCGTCGATGAGCAACACCGGTTTGGAGTTCTACAACGCAAGCGCCTGATCGAAAAAGGCGTCACCCCTGATGTGCTGGTGATGACCGCGACGCCCATTCCACGAACTCTGGCACTCACCCTGTATGGGGATCTGGATGTTTCCGTGATCGACCAGATGCCTCCCGGCAGGACTCCCATCGAGACGCGCTGGTCCGCACCGGAACATCTGCCGGGCGTGTGGGAGTTTGTCGCACGAGAGCTCAAGAAGGGCCGTCAGGCCTATGTGGTCTATCCAGTGATCGAGCAATCCAAATCAAGCGAAGCGCAGCTTTCGCTCAAATCGGCCATGGTGGAATACGAGCGTCTGCGGAAATCCGTCTTCCCACGATCGCGCGTCGGGCTCTTGCATGGCCGCATGAAAAGCGAGGAGAAGGAGCAGGTGATGGAAGCCTTCCGGCGCGGCGACCTGCAGGTCCTGGTATCCACGACGGTGATCGAAGTGGGTGTGGATGTCCCCAACGCCACCATCATGGTCATCGAGCACGCCGAGCGCTTTGGCCTTTCGCAGCTGCATCAATTGCGCGGAAGGATCGGCCGCGGCGCGGAGAAGAGCACTTGTCTTTTGATTGCGCCAAAAGGCCTCTCCGAGGATGCCCACGAACGCCTGGAGACGATGGTGGCCACAAACGATGGCTTCGCGATCGCGGAAGCGGATCTGAGATTGCGGGGACCGGGCGAATTCTTCGGCACCCGGCAGCACGGGTCGTTAGGTTTTCATATCGCGAACCCGCTGCGCGATCGCGAACTGCTCGAACTGGCTCGTCGTGAAGCCTTTTCCTTGCTCGAGAATCCCGGAAGAAGATGCGGAGCGCGCCCGTCTCTTCCAAACGCTCGATCCGAATTGGCAGCGGCGATATCAGCTCGCTGCGGTGGGCTAGCGGGAAGCACAAGCGGCGTGCCTAGCGGATCATTTGTCTCGGAGAAGAAAACCGTGCCATGCGCGTGATCGCGGGGACCTATCGCAGCCGCCGGCTGCAGACGCTGCGTGGAACAGCCCTGCGGCCTTCCAGCGATCGCCTGCGGGAAACTCTTTTTAACATTCTGGGCGCGGCGATCGAGGGGAGCGTGTTTCTCGATCTTTTTGCCGGATCAGGCGCGGTGGGCATCGAGGCGCTGAGCCGTGGCGCGCATGGAGCGATCTTCGTCGAAAATCATCCTGCCGGCGCCGTGCTGATCTCTCGAAATTTAGCGTCCTTGGGTATTCCCACCGCCGCGCAAGTGGCCGGCCGTAGAACATTCGCCGGAACCGCTGAAATACTTCGCATGGCGGCGATGGATGCCCTGGAACAACTGGCCAACGGCGGCGCGCATATAGACTTTGTCTTCGCCGACCCGCCCTACGCGAACGCGCAGGCCTACGAGGATATTCTTGCATTCCTGGGAGAATCGGAATTGCTTGCGCGTAGCGGCCGCGTCATCGCGGAACACCGGCGAAAGAACGATCTTCCGAGGATCGCGGGTGATCTCGAACGGACCCGCGTTGTGGAGCAGGGAGACTCGGCCTTAAGCTTCTACCAGCCGATCCTTGCGGCCTGAGGCCATCTTCAATCTTCAATTTCAATACGGCCGCGCGAACTCGCAAGCTCTCTATTGCCTCAGAAATGATCCCTTAATCCGCGGAAGCTGGAAACGATCAGGAGTTTCCCGGCGCCGCTCTGCAGCTCGGCGTTTTCCTTGCTCCAGGTGAGTGCGTGGGGAACAAAAGCGGCATTGAGCCCCGTTTGCAGAGCGGGGTTGATGTCGTATTGCGCGCTGCTGCCGATCAGCCAGCCTTGCGTCTTCACCACGTGATGCTTATCGATCAAACCCTGATACACGCGAATGCTCTTATCCGACACAATCTCGATGGAATCAAAGAATCCTTGGAGACCCGAACGCTCGACCTTGGCGGCTTCTTCCGCCTGTTCGCCTTTGGTGAAAAGAATCATTCTGTGCCGGCTGGAGAGATAAGCGAGCGTCTCCGGAACGCCGTCGAGCACGCGTGGCGGGGTGTGCTCGAGCTCGGCAACCATGGAAGCGACCTCCTCGATAGCGCTTCGCTGTGCCAATCCGCCGGCGAGCTTCATGTAGCTTTGCTCGAGCGACCGGGCGAAGCTCCGCACCCCATATCCGTGCTGCTGAATATTCTGCCGTTCGGTTTCATTCAGGATATGCCGTGCATAGGCGCGGGCGTAGCCAAAAGGTTCCACCAGCGAGAAAAATCGCTCGAGGGTGTGCTCAAAAAAGACGTTGCTTTCCCACAGAGTGTCGTCCGCATTGACGAGCAGCGTCAGTCGCCGCATGGCCGCATACGCGATTGGCGAAAATCTTGCCGTAGCACGATTCCCTCTGCGCTTTCCCTAGACCCAAGTTGCCGAAGTGCGCTGGGGGCACCGATTACTCGAAGACGCTTTAATCCTGAGGGCATTCCCGAAAAACATTGTACTGCGGTTCGCGAGAAACCAAGACGAGAGGGTTATGGGGATACGGGAAGAAATTCGTAACGTTCAATACGTGCCGCCACTCCGCGCGTCTCCTGCTGCCCCTCGACGCGGATGACCCGGCCGAAGCAATGAATCTTGACATCGCGCGTCATGGTGATTTCCTTGGGCAAGGTGAGCACAAATTCGATAGGAATACCGGCCGCCAGCTCTTCCTGCGTCCAAAAATACAATCCGCGAAAGCTGACGTCCCGAGTCTCGCCGAGCTTTTCGACTGGACCTGAAGACTTGTCCAAACGAAGGATGAGAGGAAGCGCCATGGTAAAACGCCGAGAGGTGCGGCGTTCGGTAGGTTCGGGCATTGCTCCCCCTGCAAGGGCGTCCGAATTCAGCAGGAAGCTAGCATCTAAATGGTAAAACCGCAATGGTACAGCCGGAGTTGGCCGTCTCTGTCTGAAGGCGAACGTTGGGCGTAAAACCGGTGCTCGCAACAATCAAAGGTTAATCCCGGTCAATCGATTTTCTCGCTGCCTGGCGGCGCAAGCAATCGTCTGCACGCGCGAAGGACGCGCCGATAGGGCCAACCCGTGGGAGGAGGCTCCTGGAAAATGATTTCACCCTCACGCGGGCTGGCGTAAAACCAGCGCGCCAGCAGCGCCAGGTGATCTTCCAAGGCTTGCATCTCCGAAGGCCCCGGGGCTGCTCGCTTAGCGTCTGCTTCATCCAGCTGGGGTGCGGCGGGTTCGAGCAATTCGCGAACGATCTGTTCCGCCGATCGTGGCTGGCTCGCTGACTCGCTGAATTCCAGGAGAAACGGATCCGCGATCTTTCCGGCGCGCACCGTGAAGAGCGCGATCGTATTTTCCGCCGCGGCGCGCATGAGAATCACGGCATGGAGCTGATCAATCGGCCGAACCAATTCCGGAAGAGCCCGGCGCAATTCCTGAACTTTCTCCAGGCGCCGGTGCAATGCCGAGGCGTGTTCAAAATCGAGTTGCTCGCTGGCCGATTCGCGCTGTTGGGCGAGCGCATCCGCGAGCGAGCTTCCGCCCGAGCGCAAGAACGCGGCGACGCGGCTCACCTCATCGGCATATTCCTCGGAGGTGCAGCCTCCAAAGCATGGCGCCAGGCACATCTTCATTTCTGAATATATGCATCCCGGAAACGCCGGATCGCGGCGAATTTTGATTTGGCATCGCCGAATCCGGAATAGATCAAGGCATGGTTCGAGGAAGCTGTCCGCCGCCCGGCGCGTGACAAATGGGCCCAGGCATAGTCCCGCCGAACTCAAGCGCCGGGTGACGTAGGCACGCGGATAGGCGTTCGCCAGGTTGAGTTTCACCAGAGCGGGTGGGGAGAGCCGCAGCCGCTCGCGATAGTTCGGTGGGCCATAGAATCCGCGCCTCCCGCCAATGCACCAGGGCCTGCTCGAAGCGAGAGCCGGTAACCCTGAAATGTATGGCGGCAGCGTATTCCCTGAGATTCAGGCGCCTGGAGGCAGCGTCCCGCTCGGAAAGCAGCAGGCGCATGCGTCGTCTTAAATCGGCGGTGCGCAAAAGCACAGGCCGAGCGCCTGCCAGCGATTTATGCGGCTCGATCCTGACGACCGCCGGACGCGGCGGTACGCTTTCGAAAAACTCTTCGGCCCGTGCAGGGTCAAAGTTGATTTCGCTGTCGAGCCCCAGCATGGATTCAGCATACACGCAGGTAGGAGGCTTCGGGAGTATGGCGTTTCTTGCTCGTGCGGTTCAGACGGTGAGGGCGCCGCGCAATCTCTCATAGGTGGTTGCAAGTTCCTCGGGTTGGACCCGCGTTTCGCCGATCGCGGTCATGAAATTGGTGTCCCCGATCCAGCGCGGCAAAACGTGCAGGTGCAAATGTCCGGGGATGCCGGCTCCCGCGGCCCGGCCTATGTTCATGCCTACGTTGTACCCATTGGGGTGATACAGACTCTCGAGCGCCCGTTCGATGCGTTGCGCGAGAGCCATCATTTCGGCGAGGGCCTCCGGTTCGGACTCGGCGAGCGTCGCCCGATGCGCATAAGGAACTACCATCACGTGCCCTGAGGTATAGGGGTAGCGATTCAGGATCACGAAATTCTTTGGCGCGCGGAGAACGATCAGGGATTGGGCATCATCGCGCCCTTCCGCAGCGGCGCAAAAGATACACTCATCGTCCTTTGAGCCAGCGCTGGCGATATAGCGATACCGCCAGGGCGTCCAGAGATAGTCCATGGTGGTTGCGGCTACTGAGGGAGCGTCGGGGGAGGAACCGCAGCGGCTGCGGCAGCAGTATCGCCGTTGACGAAGTCCTTAAGTTCCTTGCTCGGCTTGAAAAAGGGGATGCGCTTGGGGGGCACCTCGACCTTGGCGCCGGTCTTCGGATTGCGGCCTACACGGCCACGGCGCTGCCTGGTGCGGAAGCTGCCAAAGCCACGGATCTCGATTTTGTCGCCGGTTTGCAATGCCTGGATGATGGAATCGAAGATCGTCTCGACAATGGCTTCCGATTCCTTGCGGGGCAGCTCCGTGGCTCGTATGACCTCTTCGACCAGATCGGCCTTGGTCATGGTCGTGTCATTCATCGCAGTCAATTCCCCCCGTAATCCAAAACTCCGGGCCTATACAAAATTTTCCGCCGTTTCAACCGCTTGGCTGTCGCTGTAATCAAGGTAGAAGACGAGCCCATCGAAGGCCAGGACACTCTTCGGGGCTACAGGCTGCGCTTCGCCAGAATGGCGTCTCCTATCGTCGCCGTGGGGGAAGACTTGGACGAGCGGTAGTCCTCCATTTCCCGGCGCTCGGCGTGGCGCACTGCTGCTCGATAACTTAAGCCAATTTTGTGCTGGTCGGGATTGATCTTCACAATCTTGAAATCGTATTCACGGCCTGGCGCAAGCGTTGCTGTTGAGGGGCTTTGCTGCTGGGGCTTCTTGTCCTTATCGCGCGCGCGGCGATCCTCGATTTCGGAGATGTGACACAAGCCTTCGATTCCATCCGCCAATTCGACAAACGCTCCGAATGTCGTAAGCCGGGAAACCTTGCCGCGAACCACGTCGTTTACTTTGTGCGCCGTAAACCAATTTGCCCAAATGTCGTTCAGCTGCTTGATGCCCAGGGAAACGCGCCGGTTCACCTGATCGATCTTCAGGACCTTCGCCTGCACTGTGTCGCCCTTTTTCAATGCTTCGGCGGGATCCTTGATTTTCCCGGTCCAGCTGATATCGCTCACGTGAATGAGCCCGTCGAAACCCTCCTCGATTTCCACAAACGCGCCAAAATCGGTAAGGTTGCGGACTCGTCCGGTAACCTGGGAGCCTACCGGGTATTTCTGCGCAAGCTCTACCCAGGGGTCCGCCTGCGCCTGCTTCATGCCCAGGGAGATGCGCCGCTGCTCCGGATGAAGCTCGAGGACCACAACCTCTGCGGCATCCCCGACTTGTACCAATTTCGAAGGATGCTGCTTGCGCTTCGACCAGCTCATTTCGGAAACGTGCACGAGTCCCTCGACGCCCGAATCGAGTTCCACGAAAGCGCCGTAATCGGCCACGCCGACGATCCGCCCCTGTACGCGAGCGCCCACGGGGAACCGCTCGGGTACCGTGGTCCACGGGTCGGGCAGCAATTGGCGGCGCCCCAGGGACACGCGCCCTTTTTCGCGGTCAAATTTGAGAACCTGCACATCCAGCTCGTCGCCGGGCCGAACCACATCCACCGGGTTGGCGACGCGGCCCCATGAAAGGTCGGAGACATGCAGCAGGCCATCGATTCCGCCGATATCGACGAATACGCCATAACTGGTGATGCTCTTGACGGCTCCGTGGAAGATCTGGCCTTCCGTGATCGATTCCATCAACTTTTGCCGCTGTAGCTTCTGCTCGTCTTCCAGAATCGCGCGCCGGCTGACCACCACATTGCCGCGTTTTCGGTTGAGCTTGAGAACCCGTACGTCGATGTCGCGGTCCTTCCACTCTTCCAACTCATGCACGGGGCGAAGGTCCACCTGAGATGCCGGCAGAAATGCCCGCACGCCTACATCAACGACCAAGCCTCCCTTAACGCGGTCGACGATTCGCCCGGTCAGGGTCGATTTATCGTGATAGGCCTTGTCCAGGTTCGCCCACACTCGCCGCCGCCGGGCGCGTTGGTAGGAAACGACAAGATAACCGTCTTTGTGCTCCCCGGTTAGCTGAACTTCGATGTTTTGTCCCGGATCGAGCCGAATCGGCTGATCCGCTTCCATGAATTCGCCTGCGGGAATCAACGCCTCGGTTTTGCCGCCAATATCCACTACCGCCCCAACGTCGGCGATCGCTACCACTCTGCCTTCAACAATCTCACCTTCGGTGGGCGCCTGCTGGGGAGCGGCATACTGATCCATTAATTGATTGAGTTCTTCGCTGGAAGGCGTTTCCGTCGATTCGTCCCGCACTGCCGGACTTTCTGCCGCAGCCGTTTCCGGCAGCACAGAGGCGTTATGGTCGGAGCCGCCCCCCGGCGTATTCGCCGAGCCGTTCGCGGCTGAGGTTGCATTGTTTGCTGGAGTGGAGGATGCGTCCTGGGTGCTGACCTGCGAGTCGGTTACAGCGCCCGGTTCGACCGCGGCGGGCGCATCCGACTCGGGTGCCCGAGCGGCTGCAACCGCTGGGGCGCCGGACGGCTCGCTGCCTGGCGTATCGTAATCGGGGAACATCCTAGAAGCCTCCCAGGGAATAGTTTGCCCGCTCGTCTGGCGAACTTCCTTACGGAATCCCGCTCATGGAGCTTAGAGCAAGGAGGGAAAAACCACTCCGCTACAAGAGCTTATCAGCGCGCGATCATACCGGCTTCTGTATTGTATGTCAATGAAACCAGCAAGTTGCTGCGGATCTCGGTGAGATTGCAGTTCAGGAGCGATTGCTCCTTGAGCGGCGAATTTCAATACGCCAATCCGGGGCGGAAATCTCAACCTTTCGGCACATCTCGTAAAGCCGCGAGCGCACGCGCTGACCCAAACGGTCCACAAGTGTTTCCTCTCGAAGCGCGGCGATTTTCTGGCCCGAAGGCATGGGCAAGACCGCCGGCTCGCCTTCGGTGGGGTCGAGATAGTTAGTGGTCAGGAGCGTCGGCCGCTTGTCGTTATACCTCTTGTTCAGAATATGCCCAATCGTGTCCAGAGCCCACGGAGAAGGCTTGCTCGCTCCAATATCATCGATCAACAGAACTTCCGCTCTGAGCACCGGCACAAGCACACCCATTTCGCTGACTGGATGATCTGGATCATAGCTGGCTTGGAGTTCTTTCAGCAGTTCGCGATAGTCGTAAAATCGAGCCTCATGCCCGCGCTGCATCAATTCGCGGAGCGCTGCGACGGCCAGGTGTGTCTTGCCCACTCCGCATGGACCCATTAGCAGAACGCCCGTCTCACCGCCGGCAGGATAGTTTCGAGCAAAGGCCTGTACGACGACTTTAGCCTGAGCCAGGCTGCGATCCCATGCCGCCCCTTCCGGACGGTCGCCTTCCCAAAGATCCGTCTCAAAATTCTGAAAATCGCAGTGCTCGTAGCGGCGCGGTATGCGAGCGCGAGCCAAGCTGCGGCTGGCCCGATCAGCCTCCGAACAGTCGCAGGGCACTGCCCAACTAAGCTTGGGCCGCTGCACAGAAGCTCCTGGAGTGACGTCTTTGCGCTGAATCACACGTTCAGCCGTTTGATTCGCGTCGACGCGCTCCACCACGCGCCAGCCCGTCCCGCTGCATAAAGGGCATTCTGATTTGGCCATGACTCGCAAGCATAGGCGCAGCGGCTTCGGAGGCGCAAGGGTGTGCAGGCGTGGAAAAAAAGGAAATGTGAAAAACGAAACGCGCGGATCGAACCGAGAGAAGCTACTTGTGAACTCGGATCACTCGTGGAGGCGGAACCCGCACCAGCGCATCTCGCGAAGGCTTCTGCTGGACCGAGTGCAAGCCCCGTGAGAGCTCCCGCTGCACGAATTCCGCGAAGGCCGTCATCTGCCGCTGCATCTCACTCATTTTCTCCCGCATGTTCAAAATGATTTCGATGCCGGCAAGGTTGACCCCCATCTCGCGGGTGAGGTTGAGAATCACTTCCAGCCGTTCAAGGTCCGCATCCGTGTAAAGACGAGTATTGCCTTCCGATCGCGAGGGCTTGAGAAGGCCCACGCGTTCGTAAAGCCTCAACGTCTGAGGATGCAGTTGGTAAAGCTCGGCCACCGCGCTGATCATATATCCGGCGCGGCCCTTCTTCCTGGACGTTCGGTTCGGCATGGCCTCCTCCTCCCGCTAGATTCCAGCGCGCGCAAAAAGATCCTGGCGCGGATTTTCCGGTTCCAGACGCGCCAATTCTTTCAGGAGATTGCGCACGCGCTCATCGATGGGCTTGGGCACGACAACCTGCAACTCGACGTAGAGGTTCCCCCGTTTGCCTGGCTGGCGAACCGAAGGCACACCCTTTTCGCGCAGCCGGAGCTTCTGTCCGCTGCTCGTTCCGGGCGGGATGCGCAAGAGTGAACGCCCGTCGAGCGTAGGCACCTCAATCTTGGCTCCCAGAGCCGCCTCGGAGACCGTAATGGGCACAACGGTGTAAAGATCATCGCCGCGGCGCTCGAAATACGGGTGGGGCTTCACCTCGGTGATGAAGTAGAGATCGCCGGGAGGCGCGCCGTGGGTGCCTGCATTGCCGTGCCCCGGAACACGCACACGGGATCCGCTCTGCACGCCGGCCGGAATCCTGACCTCGATCGTCTCGGCCCGGCGTACGCGGCCTTCGCCGCCACACACGCGGCAAATCGGTTGAACCTTCCCCGTGCCTCCACAGCGCGTGCATGCGACATTAAAACGCATGCGGCCGCTGACCTGAGAGACGTGGCCCGTACCGCCGCAGACTTCGCAAGTCTGTGGCGTGCCCACCGCGCCTGTACCGCCGCACGTGGAGCACGTTTCGAGACGCGAGATGGTCACTTTCTTTACCGTGCCACGAACGGCCTCCCAAAAATCGATCTCGATTCCATATTCGAGGTCTGACCCGGGCTCTTCTTCCGAACCCGCCCCACCGGCTCCTCCGCGAAAGAATTGGCTGAATAAATCGCGAAAATTCGTGCCCGTCGAGCCGCCGAAATCAAATCCGCCAAAATCGAAATGGGTGCCCGGCTCTTGTTCGGGCGGAACGGCCGTTCTCCGCTCGGCATCGAAGCCGAACTGATCGTACATTTGCCGCTTTTTGGCGTCGGAAAGGACGTCGTACGCTTCCTGCACCTGCTTGAACTTTTCTTCCGCCGATTTATCGCCGGGATTCAGATCCGGATGATATTTCCGGGCAAGCTTGCGGTACGCTTGCCGAATCTCCTTCTGGCTGGCCTTACGGTCGACGCCCAGCAGTTCGTAGTAATCCTGTTTGGTAGTGGTCGGCATAATTGTGACCCGCGCGCGAAAACGCGAGATGCTTTAAAGCTTGGCCCAGCGTGTATTCAGGTCGGCTAATTCGGCTTGTTCGCGTGACAAATCCTCGCGACGCCGGCGCCGCTCTTCATCGAGGCGTCCGCCCATAGCCGTCTCCTTCTGGTTGGCGCGCTCGATCCAACGATCAATCCAGGCCACCTTTTGCTCCACGCTTCCGGCATCGGAACGGAAACGAAGCAGGTGGCCGCTGATTTCCAGGGCTCGCGGCGGAAATTCCGGCGGAGGCGATTGCTGCGTATCGTAGAAGAGGCGCTTCCAGTCTGCCGAAGGCGTCTCGGTCAGCTGCACCTGCACGAGATAAAAATTCTCGCGAAGCTTCTGCAAGGCAAGCGGAGGTCCCGCTCGCCTGATCCCGTCCGTCATCACTGCTCCCGGAAATGCCGTGGAAATCCGTCCAATGCTTGGGGGAGGCCGTCTGAGATCAGACGCCTCCCCAGGCAACGTGTTGCAGATCAGTTCGGCTTCTTCGATTCATCGACGTCCACGTATTCGGCGTCGATGACTTCGCCTTCGGGGCGCTTCTGTCCTTCCGTGCTTTGGCCCTGCGGACCGCCGGGTTGTGCCCCGGGCGTTCCTGCGCCCCCGGCGGCACCCGCCGCGGCACTCGATCGATAGAGTACTTCAGCGAGCTTGTGCGAGGCGCCCTCCAGCTCCTTGGTCGCCGCTTGAATGGCTTCCAGGTTGCCTCCTGCCAGAGCGCTCTTGCCGCTTTCGATCGCCGCTTGCACAGCTTTGATATCGCCCTCCGGGAGTTTCTCGCGATTCTCCGCAATGAGCTTCTCCATTTGGTAGATACGCGAGTCGAGCGTGTTCCGAGCCTCGACTTCCGCCACCTTGCGGCGGTCTTCGTCGGCGTGCGATTCGGCTTCCCGGCGCATTTTTTCAGCCTCGTCCTTACTCAAACCCGTCGAGGCCGTGATGGTGATCTTCTGCTCTTTGTTGGTGGCCAGGTCCTTTGCCGAGACGTTCAAGATGCCGTTGGCGTCAATGTCAAACGTCACTTCGACCTGCGGCATTCCTCTCGGTGCCGGAGGGATGCCCATCAGATGGAACTTGCCGAGCGTGCGATTGTCCGGCGCCATCTTGCGCTCTCCCTGGAGAACATGAATCTCCACGGAGGGCTGATTATCCGAGGCCGTGGAAAAGACCTCGGACTTGCGGGTCGGTATGGTCGTATTCCGCGGAATCAGAACCGTCATGACCCCACCGAGCGTTTCCACACCGAGCGACAGAGGCGTTACGTCGAGCAGCAGGATGTCTTTCACTTCCCCGCCCAGCACGCCGCCCTGAATCGCCGCTCCCACCGCAACCACTTCGTCCGGGTTCACGCCTTTGTGCGGTTCCTTGCCTCCAAACAGGTCCTTTACGATCTGCACTACGCGCGGAATTCGGGTCGAACCGCCTACCAGCACCACCTCATCGATCTTATCCGCGGTCAGGCTCGCATCCGAAAGCGCTTGCTTCACCGGGCCGACAGTTCGCTGCAGCAGATCTTCCATCAATTGCTCCAGCTTGGCCCGCGCCAGCTTTATCTGCATGTGCTTGGGCCCGGACGCGTCAGCCGTGAGGAACGGCAAATTGATGTCCGTCTCCTGGGTCTGCGAAAGCTCGATCTTCGCTTTTTCAGCCGCCTCCCTTAATCGCTGAATGGCCATGCGATCTTTACTGACGTCGATGCCTTGATCCTTCTTGAATTCCGCAACCAGCCAATCCACGATCTTGTTGTCGATATCATCGCCACCCAGGTGGGTATCGCCGTTGGTCGACTTCACCTCCACCACGCCTTCGCCCACTTCCAGGATCGAAATATCGAAGGTGCCGCCACCCAGGTCGTACACCGCGATGGTTTCATCCTTCTTCTTATCCAACCCGTAGGCCAGAGCCGCAGCGGTGGGCTCATTGATGATTCTCAGGACCTCGAGCCCCGCAATTTCCCCCGCCTGTTTGGTAGCTTGCCTCTGGCTGTCATTGAAGTACGCGGGCACCGTAATGACTGCCTTGGTGACCTTCTCACCCAGGAAATCATCCGCGGCCGTCTTCAATTTCTGCAGGATCATTGCCGAGATCTCAGCCGGACTGTAACTCTTGCCAAAAATCTCCACACGGGCGTCGTCATGCGGTCCGCGCGTAATCTTGTACGGCACTCGCTTGCTCTCTTCGCCGACCTCGTCGTAGCGTCGCCCCATAAAGCGCTTGATCGAATAGACCGTATTCTCGGGATTCGTCACCGCTTGGCGCTTGGCCACCTGCCCGACCAGCCGCTCGCCGGTCTTGGTTATTGCCACCACTGAGGGAGTAGTGCGCGCCCCTTCCTGATTAGGAATGACCACGGGCTCTCCGCCCTGCATCACGGCAACCACGGAATTGGTGGTGCCCAGATCGATGCCGATAATCTTGCTCATTTCGTTCCTCCGTCGTTGCCCCGTGCACGGTTGTGCGGCGCAGGGCGCGATTCGAGGGCGATTCTACACCTTGAGTGTGTTGCTGTCAAGTTGCTTGATAATGATAATAACCATATGCAAAAACAATAGCTTGCACATGCCTCCGTTCTTTAGCTCCTCTCGCCCTTCCCCTCCTCCCGCACCCTTCATCAGCTTATTCACCCTTCTTTTCTCTGGGGCAATATGCGAATCGAAGAAGAGAATCGACGGCGTGCGATCGGTTTCCCGCTGGCCGCTTCCATTTTTTTGCAGCCAAACACTTCTAAGTGGGCCCGCATCCTATTACAATACCGCTTCCCATCGGATCAGCCGCCATCTAGGGAGGAAATGTGAAGCGTTTTTGCGTGAAAGTGCTTTTATCGGTTGCCGTCAGCGGCCTTCTGCTGCCCTTATTGGGCGGACCGGACAAAGTAGCTCCGCAAGCAAGTCTGCTGCTCCCGCGCAAGATATGACCGCGCTTAAAGCCGCAGGCTCGCGTGACGCCCCGATCACCATCGAAGTCTTCAGCGACTACCAATGTCCACAGTGCCGGGTTTTTTACCTGGATACGGCGCGTCAATTGATGCAAACGTACATACCGGCAGGGAAGGTTTATTACGTTCATCGTGATTTTCCACTCTCCATGCATTCACATTCTCGTGAAGCCGCTCGCTGGGCCACTGCGGCGGCCATGGCCGGCGTATTTCAAAGCACCGAAGAGACGCTCTATAGCAAACAGGACCAATGGGGCTCGACCGGAAAAATCGAGGATACGCTTGCCGCCGCGCTTTCTCCCGCCGATATGAAGAAAGTTCGCACGATCGAAGCTACCCAGGGCTCTCAAATTGACGCGGCCATCGCCAAAGACATGGCGCTCGGAGAATCCCGCGGCGTGAACGGCACGCCTTCCATTTACGTTTTCCACAAAGGGCAGATGACACCGCTGCCGCCAGGTGGCGTAAATTATTCGCTGCTGAAGCAATACATTGATTATCTCTTGCAACAGCACTGAGGTATGAGCCAAGCCACTCCTGTAGTGATCGAGCGGCCGCGCGCGTCCAGCAAGGGGCGCTGGCTTCTGGCCGCGGGGCGAATAGCCCTCGGCGCAATTTTCGTTTACGCGGCCTATGCGAAACTGCACTTTAATGGCGCATGGCACTTGCGTGATTACTATTTCTTCTTCGCCATGGGAATCGATTCGTACAAGATGCTGCCGCTAACCGTGGTGGAGTGGATGGCGAAGATTCTGCCCTGGGTGGAGCTGGGGCTGGGCACGCTGCTCATTATCGGGGCGGGAGTGCGGTGGGTAGGCATCGCCGCCAGTGCTCTGTTGGTGGTCTTCATGATTGCCCTGGCGCATGCGGCGATGGGCGGCCTGGAGATCAATTGCGGCTGCTTCGGCAACAACAGCGTAAAGCCAAGTACCGAGTTGGCCCGTGACGTGGGGCTTCTGGCCGTGGCCCTCGGCGTCACGCTCGGAGGATTTCTCTCGCATCGCGCCGGGAAGTCGCGGGCTTAATTTCATTTACATTCGCGGGTCGCTATTCACCATGCACGTTTCCCTGCTGCCAAGTCCCGTTAGGATTGGAATCGACTGAACACGATGTTTCTGCCTTCCATCACTCTGCAGGTCCGCGGGCGCCGGCTCGCAGGCCGCTTGGCATTCACGATTGTTTTTGTGGGTGTCGTCCTGCTGGGAGCCGCGGCGGGCCTGATCTTTGTTTACTCCACGGATTTGCCGGAGATCCGTGCTCTCGAGGACTATCGTCCCAATGTCGTTACCGAGCTCTATTCCGACGACGGCCAGCAGATCGGAAACTTCGCGCTGCAACGCCGCATCCTGCTTACCTGGGAACAGATTCCGCCCATCCTGAAAGATGCCATCACCTCCACCGAAGACCAGCATTTCTTCGAGCATTGGGGAGTTGATTTGCCGCGCGTTATGGAAGCGGCCTGGCGCAACGTCCTCCGCGGCCACATTCGAGAAGGCGCCAGCACGCTCACCATGCAGCTCGCCGGCGGCCTTTTTCTGGACCGCTCGGACCGCAGTTTTCGCCGCAAGATTCAGGAAACGCTTCTGGCCATCCAGATCGAGCGCAATTACACCAAGCAGCAGATCTTTACCATGTACGCCAATCAGGTCTATCTCGCGCACGGTAATTACGGATTCGAGGCCGCCTCGGAATTTTATTTCGGCAGGCCGGTAGGCAAATTGACTTTGCCCGAAGCCGCACTGCTGGCGGCGCTCATTCGGGGACCGGCCTACTCTCCGATCATGTATCCAAACCGCGCTCTCGAGCGGCGCAATCTGGTGCTCGATCTGATGCAGCGCGATGGCAAAATCACCACGCAGCAGGAACGCGAGGCCCGGCTCCTGCCCGTTAATCTCAACGTGCAATCGACGCGAAATGAATTGGCGCCGTACTTCGTGGAAGAGATTCGGAAATATCTGGAATCGACCTACGGAACCGAAGCCGTTCACGAGCGCGGGCTGCGCGTGTATACCACGCTTAACGTGCGCATGCAGCGCGCCGCCGATACCGCGGTGCGAGAAGGGCTGCACGCTTACGAGCGGCGCCACGGCTGGCGCGGCAATCTTCCCAACGTGATCCGCGACCAGCATGTCTCGCTGCAGAATTACGACGATGAAGATTGGCACCAGCCTATTTCGAAAGGCGGGTACCTCGACGGCTTGGTCATGGCCGTTGACGACAAAGCAGCGGTCATCAAGATCGGCCCCTACCGCGCCGTGCTTACCCCGCCGGATTTTGCCTGGACCGGTCGCCGCCTGCCGAGCCAGTTGTTTCACGTGGGCGACATCGCGCAGTTCTATATCCGAGACATCACCGGCAGCACGGCGCATCTGACCGTCGAACAAGATACCGGTCCGCAATCCGCGCTGGTGGCCATCGATAACGGCTCCGGCGAAGTGAAAGCGATGGTGGGCGGCTATAGTTTCGAGGATTCCAAATTCAATCGCGCCACACAGGCGCAGCGTCAGGTGGGCAGCTCCTTCAAGGTGTATGTCTACGCAGCAGCATTGGAAAAGGGGTTCACGCCTTTCGACACAATCCTGGACGCTCCCTTTACGGTCATGAGTGGCGGCCAGCCTTATTCGCCGCACAACTATGACGAACGATACGAGGGCATGATCACGTTGCGCAGGGCGCTGGCAGGCTCGCGCAACGTCCCTGCCGTAAGACTCGCGGACAAGATCGGAATCAACGACGTCATCGAAGTGGCTCGGCGCTTCGGAATTGAGAGCCCCCTGCCGCCCTATCTTCCGATTACGCTGGGCGCCGCGGATTTGAATTTGATGGAGCACATCTCGGCTTTCACCGTCTTCCCCGATGACGGGATTCGCATCGATGCCCATCTGATTCGCCGCGTCACCACCTACGATGGCGCCCTTCTCGAGGAGGCCCGGCCGGCGGTGCATGATGTGATTTCCCCTGAAGTGGCGCGCACCATGGTGGCCATGCTCGAAGATGTAGTCAACTTTGGAACGGGAGTTGGCGCTAAAGCGCTTGGGCGGCCCTCCGCTGGCAAAACGGGAACGACAAACGATTTCACGGATGCCTGGTACATGGGTTTCACACCGCAGCTCACCGCGGGAGTTTGGGTGGGGTTTGACGATAAGCAGAAGTCACTCGGCCGCAATGAGACCGGAGCCCGCGCCGCATTGCCGATCTGGCTCGAATTCATGCAGAACGCCCTGGCGGACATGCCTGTAGAAAACTTCCCGAATGTCGAGCCCCTGGAAAAGATCGCGCTGACCAAACAAGTGCACGTCGATACGCCCGACTCTGCGCCAACCGAGGAAGAAGGCGGAGGCCGGGCCGCACCGGCTCCGCAGCCCGTTTTGGCGCCGCAACCTGCAGTTGTGCCGCAGCCGCAGCCACCCGCGAATCCCCCGGACCCGCCGACCACGGGGACCCAGGCACCCACAGACCCTCGCGGCCAATAGACTCAGTCCTGAGGCAGTTTCCAATCCGGATGGCGAGTAAGGAGCCACTGGCGCACGCGCGCCCGCCATTTCGTCGAGGTGTCCCTGGAAAAAATGATCGGCAGCCGGAATGAAGACAACGCGAGTCGCCCGGGCGGCTTCAGGATTAAACGTCTGGACGAACCTTTCGAAATGAGATCTTGCGCCGTACTGATCGCTTTCTCCCTGCACAAGTAGCTTCGGTTTCGTGCACGTTCTCAAGTAATCGAAACCCAGTTTGCGATCGTCTATGGGCAGTCCGAGTCCGATCAAATCCACAACCCGGGAGTCCAGGCAGCCTGCTCGCAGTCCAACCCAGGCGCCGAAACTGAAGCCGGCGGCCAGCAAGGGAACGCCTGGAAATTGGGAACTCACATAGTCCAGGGCAGTGCGAACGTCATCTTCCTCCCCGCGTCCATGATCGTAAGTTCCTTCGCTTGCGCCCACACCGCGAAAATTGAAACGCAGGACAGGAATACCCAACGAATCGAGCGCCTTCGCAGCCTGATAGACCACCTTGTTGTGCATGGTCCCCTGATAGAGGGGATGCGGATGACACACCACTGCCGCCAAGTGGACCTCTCGCGATGGCTCTGGAACCCATAGCAGCCCTTCGAGCCGGCCGGCCGCGCCCCCTATCGTCACTTGTCTTGTGGGATCTGTCCATTCGCGGATTGGGCGCCAATTCAATGAAAGCGCCAGTATGCGTCTCAGCGTTTAGCGAAATGATCCCACCCGCCCGGCGTAAGCGATGAGATTTTTCCCCGCTCTCCAACCATGCTAACCCCCGACCCGGACACAATTTCGCCAATGCGGGTGATACGCGTGCGGCCAAAAATCCGCGGAATCCGTGGAACCATCCGCCTCGGAGCGGTAAAAAGCAAGCCATAGTCCTCACCGCCATGAAGCGCCAGAGTGAGGGGAACAAGCGCTGGTGTTTGAACGAGCCACCCCGGAACGCTGACTGCCGGGATCTGCTCCGCATATATGCGCGCGCCAACACCGCTGGCCTTGCAGAGCCGTGTGAGGTCGGTGGAAAGACCATCCGAGATATCCATCATCGCCGATGGTAAGCGATTGCGTCCTAACCAAAGGCCGAATTCGACGGGCAGGAGAGGAAAATAGTGGGGAGCGAGCAGCTTCCGATATTTACGCCTTCCGGCCACACCTCTCAGGAGCAGCTCCAGTCCGAGTTGGGCTCGTCCCAAAATTCCAGTCACATAAATTCCATCCCCAGGCCTTGCTCCCGCTCGTCCGCTCTTGCGTCCGGCTTGGACTTCGCCGAGCACCATCAGATTGAGCGCCACCCGTCCCCGTTTGCCGGGGCTGCGGGCTGTGTCACCGCCGGCGAGCCTCAACCCGAGAAGTTTGGTCGCCCTGGCCATCCCCGAGAGCAGTTCGCCGAGCCAGGCTCCGCTGCGTTCGACGGGCAAGACCAGGCTCAAAAGAAAAAAGCGCGGCCGCGCGCCCATTGCGACGATGTCGCTCGTAGCTCGAGTAAGCGCTTTATAGCCGATCGATGCAGGGGGATGTTTATCGATCAGAAAGTGAGCGCCCTCCAGGAACTGGTCGCACGTGACAGCCCAATCCTCGTTTCCCGGATGGATTAAAGCGGCGTCGTGGCCGATCCCCAGCCGCAGCGCGCCACCCTCGGACGATGGTATGCGGCGCCGAATGCGTTCAATCAATTCGTCTTCGATAATTTGCAATGGCGGGTTCGATACTCTCGGACCAATTATACGTGCTATACATGCGGCCCCATGAGTCGATCGTAGAAAGGATGTCGATCGTAGAGGTATTGTAGCCCGGTTGTGTTGCTATGATTTCTGGAAGGTACTTAGGTACAGTTTCGAACGGTACTCCAGTACAGCTGGACAAGAATTCAACTTTGGCACAGGTTAATAGAGACTGCGCTTTTGGTTAGAATTAGGTTGACGCGGCAGACTGGTCTTTTTTAGACTGGCGTCGCTTTCGGACCAAGACTCGCGGTCCAAGGCGTTTCGTTTCGGGTTCGCCGGCACCAGGGTAAGCCGCGTGGGCGGCTTGTTTGCGCCGGCTTCAAGAATTCGGGATCGCAGCGCGCGTATGAAGCGACAAACATATACCCTATTCGTTGCTTCCAACCATCGGGGGAAGGTCCGCCGCATCACCATTCCCCTTTACGCTTTGCACTTTCTCGTGCTGTTGTCCCTGGTGGGCGGTATTACGATCGCCGCCGCAGTCGCCTCCTACACCCGCATGTTATGGAAGGTCGGCGACTACAATGCGCTACTCCGCAAACAGGACCATCTGCAGCAGCAGTATCAGGAGCTGCAGGATACGGTCAAGAATACCGACCAGCGCCTTTCCTCTCTGCAATCCCTCGCCACCGAAGTCGCCATGACCTACGGCTTCATGTACCAGCGCACAACTCCATTTAGCCTGAGCGAATCCGCCGCCGAGCAGGAACCCCAGATTGACCACACGCTAGAGGAGTTTGACTTCCTTGCCAAAAACGCAACGCCCGCGGCGATGACCAGCCGTGGCCCGCGATTAACGCCTACTCTCGGTTTGGGTGAGATGACCTTCAGTCCGACGCTATGGCCCGTGGTCGGGCGTATCAGCGCAAATTTCGGCGAACGCCTGGATCCATTCAGCGGTGAAGGTGCATTTCACACCGGCGTCGATATCGCCGCGGAATATGGAGAAGGCGTGCGCGCCGCCGCCGATGGCGTGGTGATCGAAGCTGGGCTGCACTCCGGCTACGGCCGTTTGGTTATCGTCGATCATGGTTTTGGCGTGACCACCTGGTACGGCCATCTGTCCACCTTCACGGTGCCGCCGGGAATACATGTGAAGCGCGGCGATATCATCGGCTATGTCGGCGTTAGCGGCCGGACGACCGGACCTCACGTCCACTATGAAGTTCGCATCAACGATGCGCCTGTGAATCCCATGCGTTACCTCCGATTTACCTCCTCCGCGGAAGCAGACTGAATTCTTCAAATACTCTTTTGAATCGCTGGTTGCTTAGACTATCGTCGTGTTGTACACTGTGGTCTCCAAAATAATTCGTGGGGGCACTCAAATTGCTTGCGACCGGGAGCGTCGCGGCCGAGCGCTTGCAATTACGTTGCCCTTTTGATATCTTCGTTGGGTTTCAGTTGCGCTGGCGTAGCTCAGTTGGTAGAGCATCTGATTTGTAATCAGAGGGTCGGGGGTTCAAATCCCTCCGCCAGCTGATTTTGGAATCGTAGCGGTGTTGGGGCGGCGGATCTCCGAAAATAAAAAGGACAGACTGTCTCCTGCGTGAATAACACAGACGAACGTGGTGTCTCTCTGCGGATGGAGACGGCTCGTTCGGTCTCGATGAGGGCTCCCGTGCGGACGGGTGGGTGAGTGGCTAAAACCAGCAGACTGTAAATCTGCCGCTCCTTGCGGGCTACGGAGGTTCGAATCCTCCCCCGTCCACCATTCGCATGCAGCACCGGTTGATCCTGAGGCAGGTGGCCATATCCGGGAAATTTCCGGACCAGCGTCAAAAGCACAAAACAACAACGAAGTGCCACACAATTCAAAACGAGAAGCAGTTGCGACGATACGAATAGATTGAGGGCACCGGGTTCGGCCTGGGTAGCTCAGTTGGTAGAGCGCGTCCTTGGTAAGGACGAGGTCACCGGTTCAATCCCGGTCCCAGGCTCCAGAGTTGGCCGAAGGCCGGCGGGGGTAACTCAGTGGAAGAGTCTCGGCCTTCCAAGCCGATGGTCGCGGGTTCGAATCCCGTCCCCCGCTCCAGTTGCTCGAGACTCCAGTCACTCGAGAGAGGTTCAGAAGCATGGCGAAGGAAAAGTTCGAACGCAGCAAGCCGCACGTGAATATCGGGACGATCGGGCACATCGATCACGGCAAGACCACGTTGACCGCGGCGATCACCAAGGTGCTCAGCAAGAATAATCCGAAGGTACAGTTCCGGGCCTTCGATTCGATCGACAATGCGCCGGAAGAGCGCGAACGGGGCATCACCATCGCGGTGGCGCACGTGGAGTACGAGACCGCCAACCGGCATTACGCGCACATCGATTGCCCGGGCCACGCCGATTACATCAAGAACATGATCACCGGGGCGGCGCAGATGGATGGCGCCATTCTGGTGGTGGCGGCGACCGACGGGCCGATGCCGCAGACGCGGGAACACATTCTTTTGGCGCGGCAGGTGGGCGTGCCGTACATCGTGGTGTTTTTGAACAAGTGCGATGCGGTGGAAGATCCGGAATTGCTCGAACTCGTGGAACTGGAAGTGCGCGAGTTGCTGAAGACCTATCAGTTTCCCGGAGACGAGGTGCCGGTAGTTCGCGGATCGGCGCTGGGAGCGCTGAATGGCGAAGAGAAGTGGGAGAAGACGATTTTGGAGTTGATGGCCGCGGTGGACAAGAACGTGCCCTTGCCGCAGCGGGACGTGGATAAGCCGTTTGCCATGCCCATCGAGGATATTTTTTCGATCTCTGGAAGAGGCACGGTGGTGACGGGAAGAATCGAGCGCGGCAAGGTGAAGGTTGGGGAAGAGGCGGAGATTGTGGGTTTCCGGCCGACGATCAAGAGGGTGGTGACCGGGCGTAGAGATGTTCCGCAAGCTTCTGGATGAAGGCATGGCCGGAGACAACGTGGGCTTGCTGTTGCGGGGCACGGAAAAAGAAGAGGTGGAGCGCGGGCAGGTGGTGGCCAAGCCGGGGTCGATCACGCCGCACACCAAGTTCAAGGCCGAGGCCTACGTGCTGACCAAGGAAGAGGGCGGGCGGCACACGCCGTTTTTCACCGGATACCGGCCGCAATTTTATTTTCGGACCACGGACGTGACCGGAGACGTGAAGCTGCCGGCGGGAGTGGAGATGGTCATGCCGGGAGATAACGTATCGGCGGAGATATCGCTGATCACGCCGGTGGCGCTGGAGCGCGGGTTGCGCTTCGCCATCCGCGAAGGCGGCCACACCGTGGGCGCCGGCGCCGTCACCGAGATCGTCGAGTAACCTAAAAGGGGCCGGGCTGATGCGCGAAATCATCACGTTGCAGTGCAATGATTGCAAGAACCGGAACTACACAACGACAAAGAACAAGAAAAAGCACACCGACCGGATGGAGACGAAAAAATTCTGCAACACGTGCAGAAAACATACCGCACACCGTGAAGTGAAATGACGGAATCGGATCAGCCCTGGGCAGCCGCCGCCGCTCAGGCTGAAGGGGAGTAGGTTCAACGGTAGACCGCCGGTCTCCAAAACCGGATGTGGGGGTTCGAATCCCTCCTCCCCTGCCAGATCGAACGGGAAGTGGGAACAGAGGAGCATGGCATTACAGGCGGAACGATTAAAAGTCAGGCCATGTCAGGTGAGGTCCGGAATCGCGCGGAAGAGCGCTTTGGGAGCGGATGATGCAGCACCCCAAACGCTGGGGCGAGTTCCTGCACGAGGTGCGCATGGAACTGCGCCAGGTCACCTGGCCAACGCGCCATGAAGTGGTGGTCACGACATTCGTGGTGATCGTGGCCGTGGCCTTTTTTGGAGTTTTCTTTTTCGGCGTGGATAGCACCGTGGGATGGTTGCTCAATCGCCTGTTCAATATTTTCAAGCACTGAGGCTTAGCGTGTCGATGGCCAAGCAGTGGTACATCATCCATACCTATTCGGGCTTCGAGAAGAAGGTCAAAGAGAGCCTGGAAGGCCGCGTCGCTGCGTTCGGTTTGGGTGAACGCATCGGGCGCGTGATGATTCCCACCGAGGACGTCATGGAAGTGCGCGGCGGCAAGAAGATCGTTTCGCCGCGGATGTTTTATCCCGGTTACGTCCTGGTGGAAATGGAAATGGACGACGACACCTGGCACGTCGTGCGCTCGACGCCGCGTGTCACCGGGTTTGTCGGCTCGGGGCAGACGCCCTCGCCGCTCAGCGAGCAGGAGGTCGAGAATATCCTGCATCGCGTGACCACGTCGGCGGAAAAGCCCAAGCCTAAGCTGGTTTTCGAGCGCAACGAACAAGTGCGCATCGTGGACGGGCCGTTTGCCAATTTCACCGGCGTGGTGGAAGAGGTCAACACAGACCGCAGCACGCTGAAGATTTCCGTGACGATTTTTGGGCGTTCCACTCCGGTCGAACTGGATTTCGCCCAGGTGGAAAAAATCACTTAGGGAAGATTCTAGGGATCCCAGGTAAGGACGAGAAATGGCCAAGAAAGTTCAAGCCGTGGTCAAACTTCAGTTGCCGGCGGCCAAGGCTACGCCCGCGCCGCCCGTGGGCACGGCGCTCGGGCCGCAGGGCGTCAACATCATGGATTTTTGCAAGCAGTTCAATGCCAAGACCAGCAAAGAGCCTGAGGGAATGATCATTCCCGTGCTGGTTACGATCTTCAACGATCGCAGCTTCACTTTCATAACCAAGACGCCGCCCGCGTCGGAATTGCTCAAGCGCGCTGCGGGAATTGTCAAAGGTTCGGCGGAGCCGAATCGCACCAAGGTGGGCAAGGTCACGCGAAAGCAAGTGGAAGACATCGCGCGCACCAAGCTTGTGGACTTGAACACTTCGAATCTCGAATCCGCCGTTCGCACCGTGATGGGTACGGCGCGCAATATGGGACTCGAAGTCGAAGGGTGAAGGAGAGACCATGCCGCGAAGAGCCGGAAAAAATATCGTCAATGCGCGAAAGAAGATCGAGGCCCGGCCCTATAAAATGGGCGAAGCCGCCGAAGCTGTGAAACAGGCTCATTTCGCGAAATTCGACGAGACCGTGGAGCTGGTGATCAATCTGGGCGTCGATCCGAAGCACTCCGATCAGA
Organism: uncultured Acidobacteriota bacterium; assembly: GCA_963761945.1. GTDB lineage: Bacteria > Acidobacteriota > Terriglobia > Acidiferrales > UBA7541 > Palsa-189. The sequence continues at coordinate 81,366 of CAVXIM010000010.1, forward strand.
TGGTGCGCGGAACGGTCGTATTGCCGCACGGCCTCGGGAAATCCAAGCGCGTCCTGGTGATTGCCACCGGCGAAAAGATTCGCGAGGCGCAGGAGGCCGGCGCGGATTTCGTTGGCGGTGAGGACATGGTGCAGAAAATTCAGGAGGGCTGGACCGATTTCGAGGCCGTGATCGCGACTCCCGATATGATGAGGTCCGCTGGGCGGCTCGGCAAGGTTCTGGGTCCTCGCGGTCTCATGCCCAACCCCAAGACGGGAACGGTCACCTTCGAAGTTGCCAATGCGGTGAAGGAGATCAAGGCCGGCAAGGTGGAATTTCGCGTGGATAAGACCGGCATCATTCATTCGCCGATCGGCAAGGTGAGTTTTGACGGCGCGAAGCTTGCGGAGAATGCGCAGGCTTTGCTGGGCGCCGTGGTCAAGGCCAAGCCGGCCGCCGCCAAGGGGCGTTACGTCAAAAAGATCACCTTGACCTCCACCATGGGGCCGGGAATCGCCATCGATTTGGCCGAGGCGGAGATGGCCATGGCCACTGCCGCTTAAACGCCGGAGATTATTGAAATGAAAAAGCGCGCTGAGAAAAAAGAAGACGTCGAGAAGCTGAAAAACGATCTGGCCAAGGTCTCCACGGTGATTCTCACGACCTTTCAGGGCATCACGGTGGCGCAGGATACGCAGCTCCGCCGTGCCGTGCAGGGAGCGGGCGGAAAGTATCGCGTGGTCAAGAATACCCTCGCCGAAAAAGCCGGAGCGGGAACCTCGGCCGAGAGTATGCTCAAAGGCCTCACCGGAACAAATTCGATTTCCTACAGCACCGATCCGGTGTCGTTGGCCAAGATTCTCACGAAGGTTGCCAAGGACGTCCCGGCATTTCGCTTCAAGGCAGGCGTGGTTGAGGGACGCGTCTTATCGATCGCCGAAATTCAGCAATTGGCTCTTCTGCCGTCCAAGGAAGAGCTGATCGTCAAGATCATGTTTATGCTGCAGGCGCCCGCGCGTCGCAGCGCCGGCGCGCTTGCCGGAATTAACCGGAATCTGGCTGTCGTCGTGCAAGAGGCAGTCAAGGCAGAAAAGTTCGCACACTAGCGAGAGGAGAACGAGGCAATGGCTAGCAAAGTGGAGTCGATCCTGGAAGAGATCAAGGGGCTTACGCTGCTCGAGGCTGCCGACTTGGTCAAGAAAATGGAAGAAACCTTTGGCGTTTCCGCAGCCGCCGCGGCGCCGGTAGTTATGGCCGGCGGAGCCGCTCCCGGAGCCGCGCCCGCCGAGGAGAAAACGGAATTCTCCGTCGTTCTCACCGAGGTGGGAGCCAACAAGATCAACGTCATCAAGGCCGTCCGCGAAGTGACCAGCCTGGGCCTGAAAGAAGCCAAGGATCTGGTCGATGGCGCGCCCAAGCCCATCAAGGAAGGCGTAAACAAGGACGAAGCCGCGGCGATCAAGAAGAAGTTTGAAGACGCCGGCGCCAAAGTAGAAGTCAAGTAAGACGCGAGCGCCCCGTCGCGCTCCAATATAGGCGCAAAGGAATTCGTACGAAGCCGAACTGTCGGAAATTTGAACTTCGATTGTGTCCAATCCGGACCGCGGGCGGAAGTGTATCCGCCGCGCGTCCCGGCCTCACCCTTTTGGGTACCGCGAGGTAATAGCAATGGAGAATGGAAATCGCAACGGAAATCATGCCGTTCGGGAGCGCGAGCGCCTGGACTTTTCCAAGATCAAGAGCTCGATCCAGATTCCGAATCTGATCGAAGTCCAGCGGCTCTCTTATCAGCGCTTCCTGCAAATGGATCTGCTCCCTTCGGAGCGTGAAGATACCGGTCTGCAATCGGTGTTCACGTCGGTATTCCCGATCCAGGATTTTCGCGGACTTTCGCAGCTGGATTTTGTCGATTACTCGATCGGAAATTGGGAATGCAAGTGCGGCAATCTCAAAGGGCTGCACCATCTGCGCGCCACCTGCCGTAATTGCGGCGCCTCGGTGGTCACCAATCCTTACCAGACCGGCGACGTGATCTGCTCGAAGTGCGGCACCTTCAATAAGAATACGCCGACATTTTGCAATAAGTGCGGCGATCCGGTGGCCATGCAGCTGAAGTATGACGTAAACGAGTGCCAGGAACGCGGCATGACTTATGCCGCGCCGCTCAAGGTCACCATCCGCCTGACCATCTACGACAAGGACCCCGATACGGGCGCGAAAAACGTTCGCGACATCAAGGAACAGGAAGTTTTCTTCGGCGATATCCCGCTGATGACCGATAACGGTACGTTCATCATCAATGGCACCGAGCGCGTCATCGTCAGCCAGCTCCATCGTTCGCCGGGCGTCTTCTATGAGACCGCCAACAATCGCTCTTACTTCCTCGGAAAAATCATCCCCTATCGCGGCTCGTGGGTGGAGTTCGAATACGATACCAAGAACGTTCTTTACGTGCGCATCGACCGCAAACGCAAGTTCCTCGGCTCCATCTTCCTGCGCGCGCTGGGCATGAAATCGAATGAAGATATTCTGCGCACCTTTTTCCAGGTCGAGCGCATTACCTTGCGCGACAATGAATTTTTCTGGAATCTCTCCGAAGGCTTGATCGATCGCAAGCTTTCTCACGAGATTAAAGCTCCCCGTTCGGAAGATGTATTGATCGCGGCGCATCGCAGAATTACCGAACCGCTCTACAAGGAGTTGGTAAAGGCCAAGATCCCTCAGGCGCGTGTCTCGCTCGCCGACCTCGAGGGCGCCTACACGGTCGCGGATTTGGTGAATCGTCAGACCGGCGAAGTGTTGCTCGAGGCCAATAAACCGCTAACCCAGGAGGTCTGGGCCGCTTTGCCAGAGGCCGGCATTACCGGCGTGGATATCTTTTTCCCGGACCGCGACGATACCGGCGTGGTCATCTCCCGGACACTCGACAAAGATGCCATCCGCTCTTCGCGCGAGGCCTTGATCGAGATCTATCGCAAGCTGCGTCCCGGCGATCCGCCCACGCTCGAAACCGCTACGGCGCTTTTCAACGGCATGTTCTTTGATCCGCGCAAATACGACTTCAGCAAGGTCGGCCGGCTGAAGTTCAATATCAAACTTGGCTTGGAGACGCCGCTCGAAACGCGCACGCTGGACTCCTCGGACTTTGTCGCTGCCATCCGTTACCTGCTCAAGCTGCGCAAGAATATCGGCTCGGTCGACGACATCGATCATCTCGGCAATCGCCGGGTGCGCGCTGTCGGCGAACTCCTGGAAAACCAATTCCGCATCGGCCTCGTTCGCATGGAACGCGCCATCAAGGAAAAGATGTCGGTTTACCAGGAAATGTCCACGGCCATGCCTCACGACCTGGTAAATGCCAAGCCGGTGATGGCCGCGATACGCGAATTCTTCGGCAGTTCGCAGCTCTCGCAGTTTATGGATCAGACCAACCCGCTCAGCGAAATCACCCACAAGCGCCGCTTATCGGCTCTGGGTCCCGGCGGACTCTCGCGCGAACGCGCCGGGTTCGAGGTCCGCGACGTCCACCCCACTCACTACGGGCGTATCTGCCCCATCGAGACGCCGGAAGGCCCGAATATCGGCTTGATCAGCTCGCTTTCCTGCTACGCGCGGATCAACGAATTCGGGTTTATCGAATCGCCGTACCGCAAAGTGCGCGGCGGCCGCGTGATCGATTACGTGCAGGTCGTCAACTCCGGAGACAGCGAATTCAAGGCCGGTGAAATCGCCGAGCGCGATAAAGTGGATGCCGTTAACGAAGAGCTCAAGCGGCGCCGCGTCACCGCCGAGCCCTACTGCTTCTATCTGTCGGCTTGGGAAGAAGACCGCTACGTCGTCGCTCAGGCCAATGTGCCTCTCGATGAACGCGGCCGCATCACCACCGAACTGGTTAACTGCCGTCAGGCCGGAAACTTCGTCCTCAAGCAGCGCGAAGAGGTCGATTACATCGACGTTTCGCCCAAGCAGCTCGTCTCCGTGGCTGCCAGTCTGATTCCCTTCCTTGAAAACGACGACGCCAATCGCGCCTTGATGGGCTCGAACATGCAACGCCAGGCTGTGCCTCTTATCCGCGGCGAAGCGCCGCTGGTGGGCACGGGCATGGAACGCGTCACCGCTCGCGATTCCGGAGCCGTGGTCATCTGCCGCCGTGACGGCATTGTCGATCAGGTCGATTCCGAGCGCATTATCGTTCGCGTCGAATCCGACCACTCCGGCGTTCTCAGCCGCGAGGTGGGCGCAGACATCTACTCGCTGATCAAATTCAAGCGTTCGAACCAGAATACCTGTATCAACCAGAAGCCGCTGGTGCGCGTGGGCGATCGCGTCGGACAGGGACAAGTGCTCGCCGATGGCCCCTGCACCGATCGTGGCGAGCTCGCGCTGGGCCGCAACGTGCTGGTCGCCTTCCTCCCGTGGCGCGGTTACAACTTTGAAGACGCCATCCTGGTCAGCGAAAAGCTGGTCAAAGAGGATTACTACACTTCCATTCACATCGAGGAATTTGAAATCGAGGCTCGGGATACCAAGCTCGGCCCCGAGGAAATCACCCGCGATATTCCCAACATCAGCGAAACCTTCCTTCGCAATCTCGACGAAAGCGGCGTCATTCGAATTGGCGCCACGGTTCGTCCCGGCGACATTCTGGTTGGCAAAGTAACGCCCAAGGGCGAAACGACCCTGACCCCCGAAGAGAAGCTGCTCCGCGCCATTTTCGGAGAAAAGGCCGGCGACGTTCGCGACGCCTCGCTTTACTGCCCGCCCGGCATTGAAGGCACCGTCGTGGACGTAAAGATCTTCTGCCGCAAAGGCGCCGAAAAGGACGAACGCCACAAGGCCATCGAAGCCTTGCAGGTCTTCCGTCTGGAACGAAACCTGGCGGACGAGATCCGCATCCTCACCGACGAGCGGCTCAAGCGCTTGACCGGTCTGCTGAATGACCAGAAACTCGTCGCCGACCTGCACGACGAAAAAACCAACAAGCGCCTGCTCACCAAAGGCACCGCGCTCACGCGTGAAATTATCGAGAAAATCTCCACCCGCAACCTGAAACGGCTGCGCCTCGCCGATAAGGATCCGCTGCTCATCGAGAAGATCGACGAGATCGAGGAGATGACCTCGCGGCAGATCGATGTGCTGCGCAAGATTACCGACGAGCGCAAGGAAAAGCTCAAGAAGGGCGACGAACTGCCGCCCGGCGTGATCAAGCTGGTCAAAGTGTACATCGCCATGAAGCGCAAGCTCTCCGTCGGCGACAAAATGGCCGGCCGTCATGGCAATAAGGGCGTGATCGCCCGCATCGTGCCCGAGGAAGATATGCCCTATCTGCCCGACGGCACACCGGTCGAGATCGTGCTCAATCCGCTCGGCGTTCCCTCTCGTATGAACGTCGGGCAGATTCTCGAGACGCACCTTGGCTGGGCCGCCAAGGAACTCGGCCGCAGTATCGGCCGCATTTTCAATCAAGCCACAAAGGCCGAAGCCGCCCGCCGCTGGTTCCGCGAGGTCTTCGGCGATACGGCCATCTGGCGCTCGGTCTCGGCGATGGAAGACGAGCATTTGCTCGAACTCGCCGACACTTTCCGCGATGGCATCTCCATGGCCACGCCCGTCTTTGACGGCGCGCGCGAATCCGAGATTCGCCACTTGTTGGAAGTCGCGGGGCTGCCGGAGTCCGGCAAGCTCCCGCTTTTCGACGGTATGACCGGCGAATCCTTTGCCCAGGAGATCACTGTCGGCTACATCTACATGCTCAAGCTTTCGCACCTCGTAGACGACAAGATCCACGCTCGCTCCATCGGGCCTTATTCGCTGATCACGCAGCAGCCCCTGGGCGGCAAGGCTCAATTTGGAGGCCAGCGCTTCGGTGAAATGGAAGTGTGGGCGCTCGAAGCTTACGGCGCCGCGCACATCCTCCAGGAGTTACTCACGGCCAAATCCGACGATGTTTACGGCCGCGCCAAAATTTACGAAGCCATCGTCAAAGGCGAGCCCGGTATCGAACCGGGCGTGCCCGAATCGTTCAACGTGCTCGTACGCGAATTGCAATCGCTGTGCCTGGACGTCGAGTTGATGAAGAGGCGAGAGCCGCAAGCGGAAGCTGCGGCCGATTAACCGTAGTTTTTGACAACCAGTTTTTGACCACAAGTTCCACCTCCCGGGAGACCGGGAGCGCTGCGGCGGGAGCCGCGGCAGGGGAGGAAACCTTGTATCGTAGCAGCCCTTATGATCGTGCCAGCCTGATTGCCGATTTCGATTCCATTCGCATCAGCTTGGCGAGTCCTGAAAAGATCCGTTCCTGGTCCCACGGCGAAGTCACCAAGCCGGAGACCATCAACTACCGCACCTTCAAGCCGGAGCGCGACGGCCTGTTTTGCGCCAAAATCTTCGGCCCCGTGACGGATTGGGAGTGCTTGTGCGGCAAATACAAGCGCATGAAGCATCGCGGAGTGATCTGCGATAAATGCGGCGTCGAAGTTACCTTGAGCAAAGTGCGTCGCGAGCGGCTGGGCCATATCGAGCTGGCCTCGCCTTGCTCGCACGTATGGTTTTTCAAGGGCCTGCCGTCGCGCATTGGCTACTTGCTGGATATCTCCATGCGCGACCTCGAGCGCATTCTCTATTTCGAGGCTTTCGTCGCTGTGGATCCCGGCGAAGTGCCCGGAATCAAGGAACGCGAGCTCCTGCCGGAAGAAAAATACCGCGAGCTGCAAACCGAATACGCGGGCCAGTTCCGCGCCGCCATGGGCGCGGAAGCCATTAAAGAGCTCCTGCGTCAGGTGGATGTCGATAAGCTCAGCGACGAATTGCGCGAAAAGATGAAGAGCGATCCCAGCCTGCAGAAGCGCATCAAGTACGCCAAGCGGCTGCGTGTCGTGGACTCCTTCCGCAAGAGCGGCAATAAGCCCGAGTGGATGATCCTGGACGTGATTCCCGTTCTTCCTCCGGAGCTGCGGCCGCTCGTGCCGCTCGATGGCGGCCGCTTTGCCACCTCCGATCTCAATGACCTTTACCGCCGCGTCATCAATCGCAATAACCGGCTGAAGAAGCTCATGGAGCTGCATGCTCCCGACGTCATCGTGCGCAACGAAAAGCGCATGCTTCAGGAAGCCGTCGACGCGCTCTTTGACAATGGCCGCCGTGGCCGAGTCCTGCGCGGCACCAACAACCGCCCGCTCAAATCGCTTTCCGATACGCTGAAGGGCAAGCAGGGGCGTTTCCGCCAGAACTTGCTCGGCAAGCGCGTGGACTATTCCGGCCGGTCCGTCATCGTCGTCGGTCCGGAACTCCGGCTCAACCAATGCGGTCTGCCGAAGAAGATGGCTCTCGAGCTCTTCAAGCCCTTCATCTATCACAAACTGGAAGCCGCCGGCCATTGCACCACCATCAAGCAGGCCAAGGAGATGGTGGAGCAGCAGGAGTCCATTGTCTGGGACATCCTGGAAGAGGTCATTCGCGAACATCCGGTGCTTCTCAACCGCGCGCCCACGCTGCACCGCTTGGGCATTCAGGCTTTCGAGCCCACCCTGGTGGAGGGCAAGGCCATCCGCATCCATCCGCTGGTTTGCACGGCCTTCAACGCCGATTTTGATGGCGACCAGATGGCCGTGCACATTCCGCTCTCTCCCGAGGCGCAGATTGAGGCCGCGGTTTTGATGCTTTCTTCGCGCAACATTCTCTCTCCCGCCAATGGCTTGCCCTTGGCCGTGCCCACGCAGGACATGGTCCTCGGCATCTATTACCTGACTAAGGCGAAGCCCGGCGCCAAAGGCGAAGGCCGCGCCTTCGGTTCGGTGGAAGAAGTGATACTCGCGCTGGAGGCCGGCGAAGTCGAACTGCTTACGCCCATCCGTCTGCGTTATACCGGCGAGATGATCGATCTCACCACCGCGTACGACGATCAGGACGTTCCGCACACGGCAACCGTCAACCTGAGCCGCCAGTTCATTTCCACCACCGTGGGGCGCGTGATCTTCAACGATAACCTGCCCCAGGAGATGCCCTTCATTAATGGGTTGCTGAAGAAAAAGGGAGTTCAGCAACTGGTCTACTACTGTTATCTGCGCTTTGGACTCGAGCGCACCGTCCAGGCTCTAGACCACCTCAAGGAACTCGGTTTCCTCTACGCCACCCGTTCGGGCATCTCCATCGGAATCGAGGACATGCTCATCCCGGGTGACAAGGCCTCCCTCGTCGAGGCTACCGAACGCGAAATCGTCAAAGTTCAGCAACAGTATCTCGACGGCGCCATTACCAATGGCGAGCGTTACAACAAAGTCATCGCCATCTGGAGTGACGTCACCGAAAAAGTTGCCGAGCAGATGTTCAAAGCGCTCGAGCAGCAGGACAAAGAAGGCGTCATCAACCCGATCTACGTCATGGCCGATTCCGGCGCTCGCGGATCGAAACAGCAGATTCGCCAGCTCTCCGGCATGCGCGGGTTGATGGCCAAGCCTTCCGGCGAAGTCATCGAGACGCCCATCACTTCCAACTTCCGCGAAGGCCTCACCGTGCTGCAATACTTCATCTCCACGCACGGCGCGCGCAAGGGCCTCGCCGATACCGCGCTCAAAACCGCTGATTCCGGCTACCTGACGCGCCGCCTCGTCGACGTCGCTCAGGACGTGATCATCAACGAGATCGATTGCGGCACGCAGGATGGCATCTACGTCGAGCCGATCCTTGAGGCCGGCATCGAAGTCGAGCCGTTGCGCGACCGCGTCGTCGGCCGGGTCTCACTCGAAAAAATCAAGGACTACGAAGGAAACGTCATCCTGGATATCAATCAGGAGATCACCGAAGAGCTGGCCAACGCCATTCAGGGGGCGGGCATCGAGCGCGTGAAGATTCGCTCCGTGCTCACCTGCGAGTCCCGCCGTGGTGTCTGCGCCCGCTGCTACGGACGCAATCTGGCCAGTGGCCGCATGGTCGAACTCGGCGAAGCGGTTGGCGTCATCGCCGCCCAGTCCATCGGCGAACCGGGCACGCAGCTCACCATGCGTACCTTCCACATCGGCGGCACGGCCACGCGCGTGGCCGAGCAATCCAAGGTCGAGGCCCGCAGCAATGGTTTCATTCGCTTCCTGGACCTCAAGGCCGTCCATGGCCGCAACAATGCCCTGATCGCCATGAACCGCTCCGGATTGATTGCCATCCTGGACGAAAAGGGACGCGAAAAGGAGCGCCATCACGTCGTGTATGGCGCGCGCCTGCGCGTCGACGAAGGTCAGTCGGTCAATGTCGGCCAGATCCTGGCCGAATGGGATCCCTTTACCTTCTCGATCCTCACGGAAGTCGGCGGCACGATCGAATTCAAGGATCTGCAGCCGGGCATCACGATCGAGGAACAAGTGGACGAGGTCACCGGTCTGGCTCAGCTTGTCGTCACGTTGCCCCCGGGCGACGAAAAGCACCAGCCGACCATCCAGGTCCGCGATTCCGCCGGCCGCAGCCGCAAGAAGTACCTCATGCCTTCGCGTGCGCACTTGATGGTTTCCGATGGCGATGAGGTGCAGCCCGGCGACGTCCTGGCTAAGATCCCTCGCGAAACTACAAAGACCAAGGACATCACCGGCGGTCTGCCGCGCGTCGTCGAGCTCTTCGAAACTCGCAAGCCCAAAGACCCCGCCGTCATCAGCGAAATCGATGGCGTGGTCAAATACGGCGAGATCAGCAAGGGCATGCGTAAGATCTACGTGGAGAGCGAAGACGGCAAGACGCAGAAAGAGTATTCCATCGCCCGCGGCGTGCACATCAACGTCCAGGAAGGGGAACACGTCCATGCCGGCGAGCCTCTCATCGATGGGCCGCTCAATCCTCACGACCTGCTCGCCGTCCTTGGCGAAAAATACACCCAGGCCTACCTCGTGAATTCGATTCAGGAGGTCTACCGGCTGCAGGGCGTTAACATCAACGACAAACACATCGAAACCATCGTTCGCCAGATGATGCGCTGGGTCAAAGTCGAGGACGTCGGCGACACGAAATTCCTCCTGGATGAACAAGTCGATAAATTCCGTTTCCGCGAGGAAAACGATCGCATCATCTCCGAGGGAAGCCGCCCGGCCACAGGTCGTCCGCTGCTGCTCGGCATCACCAAGGCTTCTCTCTCTACGGACTCGTTTATCTCCGCGGCGAGTTTCCAGGAGACCACGCGCGTGCTCACCGAGGCGGCCGTCGCCGGCAAGGTGGATTACCTCCGTGGCCTCAAGGAAAACGTCATCATGGGCCGCCTGATTCCGGCGGGTACCGGGCTCGAGCGCTATCGCAATATCGAGCTCCTGGTTGAGGTTCCGCCTCCGCAGCCCGTTGAACCTGAAGCTGTGGCGCCCGAACTCACCCCCGAGGAAGCCGCTGCATTGGACTTCCTTCGCAAGGACGCCGACGCCATAGCGGAAGGTTAGTCCTTCAATCTTGCTCAAAACTCCGCGCACCGGAATCTGTTTCCGGTGCGCGGAAGTTTTTTTTGCCAAGGCTTGCCGCAGGTTACGCCGATAGTGTCTTTGAGCTGTTCCTGCCACTCCTTTTTTGCTTCCGGCTTCGGCGTGATCAATAGGTAAAGCCGCTGGTCGAAGCAGTTGCGTCCGCCTCCGCCCCAGACCTAGACTGTCACCTCGCATGTCTCCTCGCCCTGCAGGAGAGATCGAACTACAGAGACGGAATGTCTACACGGACCAGCCAGCGCTCTGCCGCCGACGCCGATGCCGCCCTCTCCATGCCTCTGGAGGCCGCTGGCCCTGACTTGTCCCAAGCTTCGAGCGAGCCTCGACCGGTGCGCCCGGAATTGAATTCACCGGTTGTTCCGTTGGATCGCCTGGCGGTCCGCGAAGGCCGGCTCTGGCTGCTTGCGGTTATCGTGCTCGTTTCTCTTGCCATCGGATTAGCGCTCGTCTCCTGGCAACCCGTCGGCTTGCTTCCGTGGAGGCTGGACGCGCTTCCCATTGGTTTGGTCTTGCTGGTCTGCCTGTTTGCGGCCTACGCCATTTCGCAATGGCGCGAAATCGCGCAATTGCGCGGTCTGGTCCACGATCTGTCGCATCAAGCCCTGGCCCCCGCCGCAGGGCATGTGGAGAAGCTCTTCGAAATCGTCGAGCGTTCGCAGCGCGGTTATCGCGATCTGATCGACACCTTTGACGATGTCTTGCTTTCGCTCTCTCTGGATGGAGAAATCCTCGCCACCAATCGCAGTTTCGCGTCCATGCTCGGCCGCTCATTCGGCATGGTGGCAGGGCACCGTATCGGTGAGTTCCTGGAATTCGCCGATAGCACCGGGCTTGCCGTGCTGGAGCGTGAACTGCCCCGCATGGCGGACCGGCGGCACTGGTCGGGCGCCTTGCGCATCCGCCTCAAGCATGAGACCACCGCGCGATATTTCCAGTGCACTGCGCACGCCCTCGTTCACGACGGCGTTCTACAAGGAGTGTGCATCCTCGCACGCGATATCACCTCCGAACGTGAAAATGAAGCCCGGTTTAAGGACCTGTTCGAGACTTTGCAGGAAGGCGTCTACCTTGCCGATGCCGACGGCAAACTGGAAGACATCAACCCGGCACTCGTTCGCATGCTTGGCTACGAAAATCGCCAGGGCTTGATCGGCCGCCCACTTTCGGAATTTTTTCTGCAGCCTGAAGAATGGGAAACCGAACGGCGCCAGTTGGCTCAGTCTGACGTCATGCATGGCCGCGAAACCATGCTGCGGCGCCGCGACGGCTCCGCTCTCGCCGCGCTTCACGCATCGACTCTGATCCGCGATACCGCCGGACGCATCCGCCGCCGTCAGGGTACCCTGGTCGACATCAGCGACCGCCAGCAAATCGAGACGCGTTTGCAGCGGGAGCAGGAATTTGCGCGGCGGCTGGTGGAAAGCTTCCCCGATCTGGTGATCGCCCTCGATCACGAGGGCCGCTATACCTTTGTCAGTCCGCGCTCCCGGGAATTGCTGGGCTTTTCGCCGGAAGAACTGATCGGGTCGTCCTTCAGCGAGCACATCGAGCCACACAGCCAGAGAGAAGTGCAGGCATTCCTGGACGCGATCATTTCCGGCCAGTGCGCCAATGGCAGCACCGAGTTTCTCGTCCGCCGCAACGACAGCGAAGCGCGTCTGTTCCGCGCCACGGCGAGCCCGCTCATGGACTTTTCCGGCCGCATCGCCGGAGTGATCGCCGCCGCGCGCGACATCACGGACTCCAAGCGCATGGAGCAGCAGTTGATCCAGAACGAAAGGCTTGCGGCCATGGGCCAGATGATCGCCGGCGTGGCCCATGAGTTGAATAATCCCCTCACTGCGGTCCTCGGAGTCACCGAACTTTTGCGCGACTCCACCGCCGACGATTCCGCCCGGCGCCAGCTCGAAATCGCGCACCGCCAGGCGCGCCGCGCCGCCCAGATCGTCCAGAGCCTCCTGACCTTTTCGCGCCCGCCGCAGCCCCGCAAGATTTGTCTCAATTTGAGCGAACTGATCGAGCGCAGCTTGCAGCTTCACGAACATTCCCTGCGCTCGAATCGCATCACCGTGGATTTCTCGGCCCCCGCGGATCTTCCGCTCGTTCTGGGCGACACCAGCCAGCTCACTCAGGTTTTCTTGAACTTGATCGCTAATGCCGAGCAGGCCATCCGCGAGATTCGCGATCATGGCACCCTGCGCATCCGCGTCAGCCGTGCCGCCGATCGGGTCGTGGCCACCTTCCAGGATGACGGTCCCGGCATTCCCCGTGAGATACTCCCGAAGATTTTCGACCCGTTCTTCACCACCAAGCGGCCCGGCCGCGGCACCGGCTTGGGCCTGAGCATTTGCCTGGCGATCCTTCGCGAACACAATGGCGAGATTGAAGCCCAGCCGGTGCCCCAGGGCGGCTCATCTATTTACGATCTGGTTGCCGATCGCGCGAGGCACCGCGTTGTTTTTGGCCGAACCCAGGGAGGGAGCGGGCATTTCCAGTTCCAGAGAAATCCCGCGGGAAACAGCTGCGGGCTATTCCGTTCTCGTTGTGGATGATGAGGAAAGTATCCGGGAGATGATTCGGGAGGGGCTCAGCGCGCGTGGCTTCTACGTGCAGGCGGCGGCCGGCGTGGAGGAGGCCCTTTCCGTGATGGAGCGCCGCACCTTCCATGCCGTCCTTTGCGATTTAAATTTGCGGGGCGCCGGGGGTGCGGAAGCTTCAGGTCTCGGTCTGTACGCGGCCGTGAGAAATAGCGCTCGCGCTGGCGACAAGCCTTTCTTCCTCTTTATGAGTGGAGAATTGGCCCCCGCGGCGGTCACCGAACAATTGGCCCAAGTCGGCGCTCGAACGATTCAGAAGCCCTTTCGCATCTCGGACCTGATCGCCATTCTCACCGATCAGCTCGGCAAATCCTCATCTGGCGCCGCGCAATTCTCGCGTGCGAATTAGCCGGGCTTCCTGCCGCCTCACCGCGCCGCTGCCGGGCTGCCCCCTGCCTTGGGATTTCCCGTCACATCCACGCCAAAGGTCCATACGTAGATGCTCTGCCCCTCAGCCGTTGTCGTTTCGATGATGGCGTATTCCCCTGGATCGAGCGCCTGCTCCACCGTGAAACGATAAAGGCCCCGGGCGGCGTCCCACTGCAGCAACGAAACTTCGCGATTCTTGAACTTCTGCTGGCCGGCAATATTCGTGGTGATCGCTTCGAGCGCGCGTTTCTCGCCCTTCACTGTCGCTTGCACCAGCGTGAGGTGGGGTTCGCGCTGATCCGCCGTCCGGAAATAGAACTCCGCATCGCCCGTATGGATGCGCAGCTTCGCCTGCTTCCCCAAAATCTCCATATCTTGCTTGCTTGAAATCAACGGGATCCCCGTGACGATTTTCGCCACTGCCCGCCCCTTATCGGTATGCACTTCGGCCTTTTCCTGTTGCATGCTGGCGGCTTTGTTGCCGTCGATGACGTAAAAGCCCACTGCATCGGGAAGAAAGACGCCCGGGCGCACCTCGAAGCTGGTATCCACGTTCAAATCGGCAAAGCGCGCCGCTTTTTCGCTCTCCGCGATTTGCTTGGCTAATTCTGCTTGCTTCGCGTTTTGCTCCTCTTCGGCCTTCTGCGTCGCATCCCAATCCACCAGGGCCGCCGGCATTTCCTCCCATGACGAACGTTCCACGCTGTAATACCGCACCCGGTCGCCTTCCCGATGGTATTCGCGCACAATATGGAAGGTGCCGTCCTTGAGGATCAGCTTTTTGCCTTTGGGAAGCGGTACGGCGATCTCGGACTGAGCGGCGCCCTGATCGCTTTGCTGCGCCGATTGCTCCTGAGCGCCAAAGCTGGCCGCACCCGTGCTATGTGCCGCGGCAATGACGGCGAAAAACGCTATCGCCGTAACGCAAGCAGTGAGCGAAAAGTTCCCCGCCTTCACGTGTTCTTTTGAGGGATGTTTTGCCTGCCGGACCATGGTTAGTCACGCGTACTCGCTCAGCATAGCGCCGTCAGGGTGCCTCTGCAATCGCGACAACTGAAGCGAGTGCTGTGGTTCGGGTGGCCCGGCGATTTCTGCCGGGAGATCTGCGGCCGGTTTCCCTTGGTTTCAGATCGAGCGAAAATTTGAAGTGGGAGAACTTGGATCGCGGAACCAACAAAGATTCTTGTGAGCGCGTTTGCGGTTAATGTTCGCAGCGCCCGCAAACCACCGTAAGCACCATCAGATCCGAGGGCGTATAAAACCATTTCTGCGCAGTACTTCCGGCTGCTTCCGCGGCGCGGCCCAAATGCTTCACGCGGGTAAGATTTCGCAGATGCTCCAGGCAAATCCCGGTGATCCCGGAGACTTCCTCTTCCGTAAAGATCTTTTGGCTGAACCGGATTGTAGGGCCGCTCATATTTAGCTCCACCCCTCGAATGCTCTATAACACGCATCCTACTTTCTAGATTTGATCTTAGCAATAGTCCTTCCGTTCCATTACATTCGATTCGCGGACGCACTGACGGGGCAAGGCTGCGGCAAAAAAAAGACTTACACGACGATTACAGAAAGCTTGGTCTTTAAACGAACGCGGCGCCTGATAGGAAGTTGATCCGAAGTGAAACAAGCCTGCGCAGAATTGGAAATTGAATCTCCGAACAACTGTACTTAATATCACCGTAAAGGATCGGATTAGACGTTTCCACCGCCGGCTCTCTCGAATGCATGCGCCAGTTGCAGGGCCCGCCCCTCCCCAAACGGCTGGCCGAAAATCTGCAATCCCACGGGCAGGCCTTCCGCCGTCTTACCACAGGGCACCGAGATCCCCGGAACCCCGGCAAGCGATCCTGTAACTGTATAAATATCAGCAAGATACATGGCCAACGGGTCCGCGGTGCGTTCCCCCAGGCGAAAAGCCGGCACCGGCGAAGTCGGAGTAACGATGGCATCCACTTGCTGAAAAGCTTCCGCAAAATCACGGGCGATCAACGCGCGCGTCTTTTGCGCCTTCAGGTAGTAGGCATCATAGTACCCGGCCGAAAGCGCATACGTCCCCAGCATGATCCGGCGTTTCACCTCAGCTCCAAATCCGCCCCCGCGCGTCTTTCGGTACATTTCCATCAACGTCCCGCCCGGCACGCGCATTCCGTAGCGAACGCCGTCGTAGCGCGCCAGGTTCGAGCTCGCCTCCGCCGTGGCAATTAGATAGTACGTGGCCACCGCATATTCCGTGTGCGGCATACTCAGCTCTGTACGCCGGCAGCCGAGTTGCTCGAGCAAGCTGATCCCCGCCTCCACCTTCTCGCGAACGGCCGGATCCAGCCCCTCCGCGAAATAGTCGGTCGGCACGCCGATTCTCAGCCCCTTCACGGGTGCGTCGAGTCCGTGGACGTAGTCCGGCACCGGAACAACCGCCGCCGTGGAATCCATCGGATCGCTGCCCGCCATCGTGCCCATGATCTGCGCCACGTCCCGGACGTTTCGAGCGAACGTGCCCACTCGATCGAGAGACGATGCGAATGCGATCAGCCCATACCGTGATATCCGCCCGTAGGTGGGCATCATCGCCGGGATGCCGCAGAATGAACCCGGCTGGCGAACCGATCCCCCCGTGTCGGTTCCCAGGGCTGCCACCGCCAATCCTGCCGCTACCGCTGCGGCCGATCCTCCGCTCGATCCGCCCGGAACGCGGTCCATCGCCACGGGATTTCGCACCGGGCCATACGCGGAGTTTTCGTTCGAGCCGCCCATGGCAAATTCATCGCAATTGGTTTTGCCCAGCATGATCGCGCCGGCGCGTTCCAGCCGCTCGATCGCAGTCGCGTCGAATGGCGGACGATAGCCTTCCAGGATGCGCGAGCCGCAGGTGGTGACCACGCCCTTGGTGCTAAGCACGTCCTTCACAGCGAGCGGCAAACCGGCAAGGCTGGGCAAAGGCTTACGGGCTGCGACAAGTCCATCGAGATAATCGGCTTGCTTGTAGGCGCGTTCCGGGCAAACGGTCAGGTAGGCGTTAAGTTCAGCGTTGCGCCGCTCGATGCGCCGGCAGAAGTCGGCCGTCAATTCGCGCGCCGAGATGCGCTTGGCCAAGAGCGCTTCCCGGATGGAGTCAACGGTCCACTCATGGCCATTGCTGATGGGATTCGAGGTCATCGCCTTGCTATCGCGAAACAGAAAGTCGAAACAAAAGTCCAAACAAAGAGTCGAAACAAAGACCAAAGATTATAGGATGTGCCAATCAGTCAAACAAATTGTAGCGGAGAATACACCACAGGGTCGTGAAGCCGTCTCGCCAGGTGATCTTCTTACCCTCCGCGTAGGTTCTTCCGGAGTACGAGATCGGCACTTCATAGATCCGCCAGTTGCCCCGCGCGACCTTCGCCGTGCACTCGGGTTCAAAGCCGAAGCGATCTGATCGGAAGTGAATGTTTTGTATCACCTCGCGCCGGAACACCTTGTAGCACGTTTCCATGTCCGTGAGCTTCAGGTTGGTGAGCATATCCGATAGCAAGGTCAGAAATTTATTGCCCGCGTAATGCCAGAAATAATGCACCCGCTGCGGCCCGCCCAGAAAGCGTGAGCCATAGACCACGTCCGCGCGTCCGTCCAGAATCGGCTCGAGTAGTTTGGGGTAGTCTTTCGGGTCGTACTCGAGGTCGGCATCCTGCACTAGAAGAATTTCGCCGTTAGCCATCTCAAAGCCGCGGCGCAGGGCCGCGCCTTTGCCGTAGTTGCGGTCCTGAAAAAGGAAATGAATATTTTGGAGAGAGAGCATTGCCCGGCCGTTTTGTACTGGAACTTCAGTCTGTCCGGCAGCTTGGGCTTTTTCGAAGTCCCGCAGCAGGTCTCGCGTTCCATCTGTGGACCCGTCGTCGATTACAAGCACTTCTCTCTCCAGGCTGATCGCCTGGATCCGGAGCAACACCTCCTCGATGTACGCCCGCTCGTTATAAACGGGAATGATAATCGAGACCTTCACGCTCGGTTGATTCCCCCCACCCACGCCGCTTCAGATTGAACGCAAACCAAGCAATAATCGAACATGCCTGCCTTGCTTGGCAAATCACCACAAGCCTCGCGCCCGGGCCCCTAACACCTGATCGCTAAACCATCAAGCGCCAATCAGATCCCCTGAGATCCCCTATTGCCGCCGTGCGGAGTATCTCCCCATCCAGGCATTCCAGCGAATCGCCAGCAAATCCAGACACATGCGCACGCTGTCGCCGAGCAGATTCACCTTAGTCGCAGGATTGTGCGCCCAGCGAACCGGCACCTCGGCGATGCGCATCCCTTCCAGTTGCGCAAGGAACAGAATCTCCGGATCGAATCCAAACCCCTCCGTGCGTTGCCTCTCAAATAGTACGCGAGTTCTCTCGCGGCGAAACGCCTTAAACCCGCATTGCGTATCCTGGAAGGGAAGGCCCGTCAGCCAGCGCACGATGCGATTGAAGAAAATGCCCGCTCGTTCCCGAAAAGCCGATTGGTGAACCACGATTAACCGGCGGTCCACGGCGCGCGAGCCGATGGCGCCGTCATATCCGCCCTCGTTCAGCGCCGCAAGCAACTTATCCGCTTCCTCGATGGGCGCCGACAAATCCGCATCCGTAAACAGCGCGATCTCTCCCTGCGCCTCGAGCATGCCCCGCCGCACGCTGAAACCTTTGCCATGATTCCGGTCGGTCGATATCAATTGCAGTTCCGGAAAACAGGCTCGCGACCGCTCCACCACTTTTGCCGTCGCGTCGGTAGACCCGTCGTCAACGACGAGCACTTCCGCCCGCAAAGATCGGGATTTCAGATACGCCCGAATGCTTTCGAGTGTTTTTGGTAAGCGTTGTTCCTCGTTAAAGGCAGGAATGACGATAGAGAGTTGCAACGGCGGAGAGATCATCTTCGCTGAGCTGAGGGAGACCTCGCCGGCTGCTTCCTCCGCCGCATATTCTATCTCCAAATTTCTTTCTTTTCCTATCTGGGCTCTCCATCTCTCTGGGCCTTCTGTGTTAAAGGTCACCTGCTTGTTCCGTTCAGCGTGATTCGGGCATCAAAACTCTGAACTCCGAAACGAGATACAATGTTTCCGAAACGTACCACTCTTTGATGGCAACCCAGAGAGCCGCCGTGAGCGCCACGCAACTGGACACCTCGCTGAAGAACGGATCGAAAACGGTCCTGGAAATTCTCCTGGCCATCAGCTTTTGTCACCTCCTGAACGATATGATCTCCTCTTTGTTGCCGGCGATTTACCCCTTGCTGAAGGACTCTTATCACCTCGATTTCGCCGAAGTCGGACTCATCACGCTCACCTATCAGTGTACGGCCTCGCTTCTGCAACCTCTGGTCGGACTTCACACCGATCGTCGCCCCATGCCCTATTCGCTCCCCGCCGGCATGATATTTACGCTGCTCGGGCTGATCATGTTGGCGCTGGCTCACTCGTTTGCCACCATACTTTTTGCCGCGGCTCTGGTGGGCACAGGCGCGTCGGTTTTTCATCCGGAGTCGTCCCGCGTGGCTCGCATGGCCTCTGGAGGTCAGCATGGTCTCGCGCAGTCGCTCTTTCAACTTGGCGGCAACGCCGGCTTGGCCATCGGCCCTTTGCTCGCGGCCGTGATCGTACTCCCCAGGGGCCAGCCCGCCGTCGCCTGGTTTTCTCTTGCGGTTCTCCTCGCCATCATTTTATTGACTTGGGTGAGCGCATGGGCCAAGAGACACATGTTGTCTCTGAGTTCATCCCGCGCCGCTCACAAGGAGCAGCCTGCTCCTGTCTCGGGCAAGAGAGTAGTGACGTCGATTATCATCTTGTTGGCGCTCTTGTTTTCGAAGTACTTCTATCTCGCCAGCATCACCAGCTATTACACCTTTTATCTCATCGGCAAATTTCACGTCTCCGTGCGTAGCGCGCAAATCCATCTGTTCGTCTTTCTCGGTGCGGTTGCGCTTGGAACGATCGCCGGCGGTCCGATCGGCGACCGCATCGGCCGCAAACGCGTGATTTGGTGCTCGATCCTCGGCGTTCTTCCCTTCACCTTGGCATTGCCGTACGCAAACCTTTTTTGGACTGAGATTCTCAGCGTTGTAATCGGCCTGATTCTGGCCTCCGCTTTCCCGGCGATTGTAGTTTATGGGCAGGAGCTGGTTCCTGGCAGGGTGGGCATGATTTCGGGGCTCTTCTTCGGATTCGCTTTTGGCATGGCCGGATTGGGTGCGGCAGTTCTCGGCGAGCTCGCGGATCTGACCAGCATCCGCTTCGTCTATCTGGTCTGCTCGGTCCTGCCCGCCGTGGGCCTCTTGGCCGCGTTCCTGCCCAATCTGGAACGGTTCACCGTAGCGACCGTGCAGGAAACAGCAGACGCGATGTAGAGTTTTCGTCCTCCAGCTCCCCCTTTGTGCAAGAAACTTCCCTTTCGGTCCACAGTTCTCGAAGCGTTCACCCATTTTTAACAGCAGAGTAAACCGCCGGAGCCCCAGATGTGCGACTTTTCTCCGCCGCCTTGAGTCTGTATGACCGCTCGATAGGTTTGTGGGTCGCGGCTTTAGCCGCGACATTAGCGGTTTCTCAAGGAGAACGGCTTTAGCCGCTGAAGTCTCAATTTCCTATGTTGCTGCATAGACTCCTCGGGAGGATACGCACGTGAGAAAGACTCTGGTTCCAGCAGCTCTTATTATTGCCGTGGCTTTCACATTGGCCATGGGCGTATTCGTAAGCAAAGTTTCCGCCGATGACGACGATCGCGATCATTCCGATCATTTCGAGTTCAAACCCGGCACTTTGGTTCTCAGCCGCAGCGTCTATGCTGGGAATGCAGCGACCGTGACCCTCGGTCAGACGCTGCCGCCGGGCTGCGTCGCCGGTACCGTTAATGTGCCGCTCCTCGCGGGAGGGGTTGTGGGTGTAAAGGTCACCTGCGCAACGGCCATTGCCGACGGGACATTTCCAACCGTCTTCAATAACAACAAATCCGACGGTAGCTTTGGCGTCACCTCGCCTATCTTCATCGATAACCTCACCACCGACGGCGAAAAGATTGGAAGTCTGGCGGTTCCCAGCGACCTCATCGTCACAAGCTTCAGTTCGAAGTCAGAGCTGGCCTTGAACCGTTCGCTGGACGGCAAATCGTTCACGTTCGTAGGCTATCGCGGAGGCCCGGGATTCCTGACCGCGCCAAATCAATTAGACGTCTCCAATTCCAATACCCCAGGCGTCGTGGATCCCACCAATCCGGTCGTATCGCAATACTACCGGGCCGTCGCCGAAGTCGATGCGGACGGGAACATCCACATTACGGATGGAAATGCTTACAGCGGGAATAACGGTCGCGCCGCCATCAAAGCGAACTGGCTCTATTACCTGACCGGAAACGATAACAACGGCGGCCTCTCGTCAAAACAGCTCACCACCACGCAGGTTGGCGTAAACCTGATTACGTCCACCGGCGCTGAGCTTCTGGTTCCGGGTCAGACGCCGCCCGTTCCGCCGAACATCAACAAAATCGGTGACTTCGAAGTAACCCAGGTTGGTTACACGAGCGCCGATAAAGCTGGGAAAGACAATAACTTCCGTGGCTTGACCATCTTCAACAACACCATGTATGCCACTAAAGGCAGTGGCGGCAACGGCATCAACACCGTCTATCAAGTCGGCCTGGCGGGCACCCTTCCCACTGGAACAACCGCGCAGCTTGCTGCAGAGCCGATCACCATTCCTCCGGGATTCCCCACCGGGCTCGCAAGCGGCGTGGATCAAAAGGGCAATCCCTCGCCGGTATCGTTTCCCTTTGGCCTGTTCTTCGCCAATGCCAGCACTCTCTATGTTTGCGATGAAGGCGACGGCACCTTCGTTAACCCGCCGGTCAACGGGAACCAAGCCTCCCCTGCTGCCCAGGCCACGGCGGGCGTGCAGAAGTGGAGCTTGGTGAACGGCACCTGGCACTTGCTTTACATTCTTCAAAATGGCCTGAACATCGGGGTTCCCTACAACGCTGGGAGTTATCCGGCCCCGGCAACAGACGGCTGCCGCAACATCACCGGTCAGGTTAATCATGACGGCACGGTGGATATCTATGCCGTGACCTCCACGGTCAGCGCCAGCGGAGATCAGGGTGCCGACCCCAATAAACTCGTAAAGGTCACCGATCTGCTTTCCGCAACCACCTTGCCCGCCGGAGACGGCGACAATGACCACGACGATTCTTCCCTGGGGCACTTCCTGACCCTGCGAACCGCATCGTTCGGCGAAGTCCTTCGCGGCGTTGCATTCGCTCCTTCGGACCGCCCGAGCGACGACGATCATCACGATCAAAGGTAGAGTGGGAAGCCGCACCCTTTGGTTTCACGGGTGCGGCTTCTTCTCTGCGCAACCTCGCACGTAGCCCTGTTGTCATCCCGAGCGCCGAAGCGCGAGGGATCTGCTTTTTCTTTGCTCTGCCACACTACGCAAGCCCTGATCCAGTCAGGATTATCGGCCTGCCGTATGAACATCGTGAGCGAGGAATATCTCTGAGTCGATTCCTTACGCGCGGGCCTATTTACTCCTGCGGTAGAATAGAACATGCTCGAAATTTACCCGCCCGCATTTTGCACAGACGGGCGTCCTGTGCCCGGCGGGTGGTACAGCACCGTCGCCCCTAATTCGCGCCGATTTTGCGTGAATTGGGGTGGCAGGCACTCCCGGCCGTTCCCAGGGCAGGCTGCCGCAGTGCGCGACCGAGTAACGCCGCCTGGACCGGCTTCGCTACGAACTGCCCGCTCCCGCAATTCCCGCCGCCACCGTAACCATCTTAGAATCATACTCTTGTAGAATGCAAAGAACAAATCTTTTAAAATCACACTCTTGCGGAAAAATAGGGGGGCCACCCTCCCTCCGCAAATTATGTTGCTTACGTTCTCCCTTTCGATTAAGGCCTGCGGAATGAGCAGATGCGAAAAATTCGCCCATAACTATCCCAGAATCTGCACTTACGGATTCATTGAACTTAAACCAGCTTTAGAATCAACACTTATGCCAGAAAATCGCTGCGTGCGCTCGCTAGGAATCGCGAATCCCAAGTCGCTCCGGAGGATCGATGTTCAGAGCAAAGACGGTCAGACCTAAAACGGCATTTCTGGTGTTCGCTGCAATCCTGGCCGCTAGTGAAGCTGCATATTCCCAGCAGTTTCGCTTTCATCTTCAGGAAGCGACCATCGACGATGTTCACCAAGCCATCCGGCAGGGCCAGATTACTTGCCGGGGATTGGTGCAGCTCTATATCAATCGCGCCAAAGCCTACAACGGCGTCGCCGATGAGCTCGTGACGAAAGATGGAGCATCCATCCCGCCCGCGCCCGGCGTAGTGCGACTCGGCGCACCCCTCAAGTTCCCGACCGCCACTGTCGCCATCTCGACTTTGCTGCCCGACTTCGATCAGTACGCCGGCCCTCCGATTGAGTTTGGCAGGATGGAGCCGACTGCATCCGATCCCACGGTGCAGCAGCAATACGGCATGACCATCGGCATGCCCAACGCCGGTCAGCTTAATGCGCTCGGCACGATCAATCTTCGAGGCGAGCGTTCCGTAACCTGCAAAGGCGATCGCGACCGCCGTCCGTCGGAGGGTCCGCTGCCCTCCGGCTCGCCCGCCGTCTGCGAGGAGTTCCGCAAACAGCCCGATGCGCTCGAACGTGCCGCCGAACTCGATGCCCAATACGGCAGGAATCCCGACCTTCAGAAGATGCCCATGTACTGCGTCGTTTTCACGTTCAAGGATTCCTATGACGCCAAGGATATGCGCAGCACCGGCGGCGCCGACGCCAATTACGACATCGATTTCCCCGCCCGCGACCAGACGCTCGTAGCACAGCTTCGGGAAAAAGGCGCCATCATTTACGCCAAGGCGGTGAACACGGAATACAACGGACGCCCGGTTCCCGCCATTCGTGGCGATGATGCCTCCGTATCGCGCGGCACAAACAGGCCCACCAAGGTTTTCGTCTCCACCCAGGGTTATCAACGCAGCAGTTGGGCGGGAAATCCAAGCGATGTCTATGACA
The DNA here is from genome assembly GCA_963761945.1 of uncultured Acidobacteriota bacterium. Classification (GTDB taxonomy): domain Bacteria; phylum Acidobacteriota; class Terriglobia; order Acidiferrales; family UBA7541; genus Palsa-189. The sequence continues at coordinate 104,779 of CAVXIM010000010.1, forward strand.
CCACGCGTGCGGCCTCTCTGGGGTCCAGCTCAGGCTCGGGCGTCTCCGTCAGCGCGAATCTTGCGATGTGCAGTCTTTGTGAAGAGACCAGCATGTCCTGCCGCGGACCTTCCAATCACAACGCGGTGTCGCTGATCTTGCCTCACAAGTCCCTCATCTCCTTTCTTGGCGGTGCCATCGGCGCGGATATTTACAACGATCGCGCCGGTATCATGTGCCGCACCATTCGAGACGCCTCCAAGGTTTTGGACGCGCTCAAAGATCCCGCAAACGGTTACTACGATCCACGAGATGTCTTCACCACCGTTCCGCGATCGAGCGTTCTCGATAAGCCCTACGCCGCGAGCACCACTTCGCCGGGAACGCGCGGCTCATTGCGCGGGCTGCGCATCGGAATCATCCGCGAGTCGATGCTCACCTTTCCGGGTGTGAAAGCGGACGAACCGATTTCTCAGGCCGCCGCCAAGGAAATCAAGACCATCCTCGGCGATTATCTGGGGGCGACTTTGGTCGAATCCGTCGACCCGCTATGGCCCGATGATCCCGGCATCGAAAATATGAAGCCATCCTATACGGAGGCTCTCGCGCAGCTCGTTCCCGTATTTTTCCCGGATATCCTTTACCGGCTCGGGCGCGACGCCCAGCCGCAATTCCCTGAATTCGCCGCAAAGATTCAACCCACGGAATTCGCGCCCGGTAAGACCCTGGGAGCCGGCACGATGAAGCCCATCGATTACTTCCTCAATTTGGCTGAAGGCCGCGTACCCATCCCAAAGAACCTGAACATTCGCGCTATCGAGGAAGAGGTTGAATCAAACGCCTTCACCTTTCATTTCAATCAATACGCAATGCGGCGCGCCGCCGATTGGAAAGAACGCGGATTCGTCGAGACCCTGATCGATTTCCACGCCCTCAACGCCCGCTCCAAATTCTGGGGCGACGATCAGCGGGCCTCGTTCAAGAATTGGGAAGAGATGCAAGACATGCGCCAGCCGCTCGGCGATCGGCAGGGCATCGACGAGCACATCATGATGCGAGAGCTGCTGCGTCGTGTGGAAATGAAAGTCATGTATGAGAATCACCTCGACGCCGTCGTGCGTCTCCACTATTCGCTTCCTCCCGGCAAAATCGGTCTGGCGCCTCAGCCGGAGCCTCGTGGCGAGATCCGCGGCGAGCTTCGCATGGGGCCATTTGCGGGCCTCACCGAGGTGTTGATTCCTGCCGGTTACGTGACCACGGTCTACGATCCTGTCTTCGTGTTGAGTCCCGATAAAAAACGGTATGTTCCGACCAACAACAACACGCCCGCCACGCTGCCTGCGCCGGGCCTTCCTTTCTCGCTGGTGTTTAGGGCGGAGCCGGGCAAAGAGGACGTGATCCTAAAGGTCGCTTCGGCATACCAGGCGGCTTCCAAGCGCCGTGTTCCGCCGCCTCAATTCGGGCCTCTTCCGGGCGAACCCTAAAAGTTTTCTGTGGAAAAGCTGAGGAAAACCCGATTGGATCGATAAATTTAATGAGTTGGCTTCTTTTGTCAAAACTCGGTAGGTTTGTGCAGCATCGTACTTTTTTGAAGAAAGGAGAAGGTGTCATGATGTCCCGCTGCGCAAACCCCGAGTGCAGAGCCCCTTTGAACCACGGTCACGGACGGTTTTTCCGCTTCCGCCAGAGTTCGGCACAGTCAGCCGTGCTTCCCAATTCGCATTCCGTTCAGCATCACTGGCTGTGTGATTCCTGCGCCAAGACCTACACGCTCGATTATCGCGAGGCTATTGGAGTATTGCTTGCGCTTCGCTTGAGGACGCCGGGCGATGGCTACATTCCCTTGCTCATCGCTGCCGCGTGAGGCAGTGAGGGCGGAATGGGATGGCATGGAACCCGGCTCTCGCGCTACGGGAACAGTCAAGAATTCTGACGCGCGCGACGCCGTGTTCGAGCAGTTGCTTCGTTTGGCATTCTCCTATGCCTCGTCGCAAGCCGCCGCGCGGCAGGGCGCGAATGGCTCTAAGCTGCGGAGAAGTCCGCTAACTGAAGATATTGAAGTGCGCGCCTACCACCTCTATCTCGATCGCGGCGCTGTCCATGGACGTGACGTGGACGATTGGCTGCAGGCAGAGCGTCAGGTATTGGACGGGCTCAAGAAAGATAAAGCCACCTTGCGTGTGGCGCTCGCCTTCGGTCTCCCGAATCCGCCCCCGGGGTCCCGAACTCCGCCCTCTCAAACTCCGAAAGATAGCTGCCTGAAGCGGAACGCTTTCCGTCCCTGAACTCAGGAATCCACGCTGGAGAGTAACAGCGGCGAGCCGATCCTGCCCGCGTAATGCGGCCGGTACCGGGTGAGATTGTACATGCGGGGCACGTCGATTCTGCGCGCGCCAAGATTCGGGTCGGGGAGCGGCACATGCGCGTATTTGCCGTCACGCACGGCGGTAAGCCGGCCGTGCGCGCCCTCGCGGATCAAATCCACGGCCACATTCGCAAAGGTGATGGCCACGATCTGATCCAAAGCGTCCGGGTCGCCGCTGCGCAGATCGTAGGTGAGATCGCTCACCATCGTCTCTTCACCCGCGCGCTTATGAATCTCCTCGCCGAGCGCTTGCCCGATATCGACCTTTCTCTTATGCCCGTAGGCGTCGGCCTCGCCATATTCGGCCACGGTGCGGCCCCGCCACACCGCGCCTTCCGAGACGATGACAAAGGCGTAGCTGCTCGGATTGTTGCGCTTGTCCTCGAGCAGGATTTCGATCAGCCGGTCGAGCTCGAATTCCACTTCCGGTATCACGCATCGGCCCGAGGTCACGTAAGCCGTGTATAGCGCCGTGAATCCCGAATCGCGCCCGAAGATGCGGAAAATGCCGATGCGCTCGTGCGATCCGAGCGTGGTGCGCTGCCGCGTGATGGCTTCCTTGGCCCGGCTGATGGCGGTGGAAAAGCCGATGCAGTACTCCGTTCCCTGGACGTCGTTGTCCATGGTTTTTGGAATGCCGATCACGCGCACTCCCTTGGCATCGAGCTTCTTTGCGAAGCTGAGCGTGTCGTCGCCGCCGATCGCGACGAGATAGTCCAGACGGAGATGAGCGATATTGTCGATCACCACCGGCGTGAGGTCGTAGGTTTCCGCGGAGACCCGCAGCGATTCCAATTTCTCCGGAGCCAGATGCTTCGGCAAAGCGGAGCGGCGCATCTTGGTGGGATTGGTCCGCGAGGTGTGCAGGAAGGTGCCCCCGGTGCGGTCGATTCCGCGCGTATTGTTGCGATCGAGCGGCCGAATGTAATCGGGGTCGAATTGATTTCCCTGGCGTAGATGCGTGAGTCCTTCCCAGCCGCGGCGGATGCCCAGCACCTCATAATCCATATCCGTGGTTTGATAAACGACGCTCTTGATGACGGCGTTGAGGCCCGGCACATCTCCGCCACCGGTTAAGATGCCGATGCGATGCATGTTTATGCGTCTCTCCGCATCGATTCTAGCATCTCGCTAAAATCTCCCTACAACTAAACCACAAAGGGGTTTCCCATCAGATTTACAGGTGGATCGGTGTTCGCGAGACGGCGGGAGAAGATGGCGATCGTGAGCGCGGGTAGTTGCAGCCGCAGCCGCCCATTCCGCAGCAGGGACCCGCGGCCGAGCCGTTGGCGCTGGAGGACGCATCCGCCGAGCCGTTTTTCGCCGGAGCGCTAAACACCGAAAGCTGTAAGGTATGGCGCTCGCTCGCGCATTTTGGGCAGGCGATCTTGGTGTTCTTGGCCAGCACGATTTTCTCGTAGTGAGCGCCGCAATCGTCGCAGAGATATTCGTATATGGGCATGTTGGTTTTTCCTTCCTTAGGTCACCGTATATTTTAGGAAACAATTGGCGCGCCGGGCAAGCGCGCCATGGCCGCTTTGCCGCGCCGCAAATAGCCGAACTGATGGTTCGCGTGTCGTGATGAACTGATCGTCGCGTTCAACCTATACTGCAAAATACCGTTCGGGAAAATTCATACCCGCAATCCCGATGTAATTGATTTGGCCAGATCGATCGGTCGGACACCCTCAGCCGTGTCGTGGAAGCTCGCAAATTTCGCCCGGCTCGACCCAGCGTTAAAAAAACGTCGTATCACAGGAGCGAGCCATGGTGCCGTAGCGGACATGGGGATATGGAACGAGTTCAGTAACGATTGGGAGAAACTGGCGTTTGAGAGCGAACGTCTCCTAGTCCAATTCACCGGCCACCTGAGCGAATACTTCGATGTGGATCCCGTCTTCCCTGAGGGAACAACCCGTGAGACGATCATTCGTGCGAGGGTCAATCAGGGCTTCTTCCGGGCTGCGGTTCTGGCAGCATACGGAGTCAGATGCTGTATCACTGGATTGGCTGTGCCGCAGTTATTGGCCGCGAGCCACATCGTGCCTTGGTCTGTAGATGCAACGATTCGAACTAACCCGCGAAATGGATTATGCCTCAATTCGATTCACGACCGTGCGTTTGACTGCGGTCTACTGACCGTCACCCCTGAGCTTAAGGTTAGAATCTCTTCTCGCATAAGGATGAGGCCTACCGATACTGCCGCTCGAGAGTTTCTGCAGCGATATGACAATGCAACCGTTTCGGCGCCTCGTCGGTTTACGCCCGAGTCAGAATTCCTTCGCTATCACAACCAGAAAATATTTCTCGCCTAAGGTGCAACTGGAGGTCTGGATATGCTTAGCAATATAAGGTTCAATTATCTATACCGCGATGCCGGTAACTACAAAAAGTGGTCTGATCTGGTCTTTTCGAACCCCAGAGAGTTAGCCCTCGAGTCTATCGCTGAAGCTCTTAGGCGCGCGTTTATAGATAATTGTCTATTTATTGCCCGGCAGCTCCGCATTCCCGAAATATTCCTCTTCGCGCGGGGTTACGCGAGCTCCGATGACCACTGTTTCCACGAGTTCGACTCGGTCGAACGGACCGCTGAATTGGCAAATGACCACTATTCGCGAACCATAGGCGAGTTCATTACGCAGGTGAATCGTGAGTCTATAAGAGGTTGGGCCGTATTCGACCCTCAAGGTGGGGTGGCCGAGACTAGAGGGTTTGCTCGCCACTCTCTACCGCACGGGAGTGCGAGACGAATACGCCCAAGCGGCTGACCAAGAAGCTCGCCGGTTTTCAGAGGAATAGTCTTAACGGCGCAGTGCCCAGCCCGCCTTCGCGACGGGCTGCGGCGGCAGGGTAGGCGAGTTGCGCCAGGCACGCCAAGGCTGGTTTTGTCGGATCGCAAATGGCGGAAGAGGGATTCTTCGGCCCACAAGACGGGCCTCAGAATGACAAGACCGGCATCGCCGGTAGTCTGCGAGGCTTGGCCTAGGAGAGATTGTTCGTCGTCCGCCAAGGGCGGACTCCTCAGAATGACAAAACCCACCCGCCTAAAAAACTACGGCCCCCGAAAAATCCGGGGGCCGCAGCGGCGTTCGCAGATTGCCGATAAGCTAGTCGCCGGCGGGCGCAGCGACCTCTTCCACATCCTTGACGACGTCCTTCGCGCCGGCATTCGCGATGGTATTGAGGGCTGGGCCGGTGGCCGATTTGATTTGTTGAACGGAACCGATTTGCACCACACTGGGCTGTGGCTTCTTCAAAACCATCTCTTCGTAAAGGGCCCGTACTTTGGCAGCCTCTTCCTGAGCTTTACGGCGGCGCAGCTTATTCTCCTCCGCTGCCGTCATCGGGATATCGTGCTCCTTGGGACGGACACGCGAGGCATCCTCTTCATCGATCACCAGCGAATGTTCGTAGCTCTGCAAGTCCACGGGACGGCCTTTGGCGTAAATCTCATGCTTGCCGTGGGTGCGGTACCACTGCGCCACGGTCGCGTTCTTGTACATATTCTCGATGATCTTCCGCCAGCCGATGCCCGTGTTATACGCGCAGAAGGAGATTTCTCCCTGCTGCGTGGCATACGGGATGATGCACATTTCGGTGCGGCGGAAGTCGTAGTTGAATAGGTCCTGGAACCACATGCCGGCGATGAAGAGGAAGTTCCAGGGATCCTCTTCGCGCCGCTTCTTGGTGTCTTCGAACGTGCGATCGGGACCCGAATTCCCGTATTTCTTCACGTGGTTGGGAGTCAAGCCCCAGGACTTGTCGAATTTGCGCCACAGGTCGATCAGGGCCAGGCTGGGAGGCGCTTCGAACGGGCGGTAATTCTTCAAAAGCGCCAGGGCCATCATCAGGTTCGAGAAATTCTTGCCCCGCGCCGCATCGGTGATTTTCTTGATGTCATCCACCAAAGTGGGAACATTGAGAAATCGCGGCACGGGAGCCCATTCCTTGGTGTGCTTGTTGACCATCAGCGCGGTACCCACACCGCAATTCGGATGGCAGCCGCAGCTGACTGTGCCCCACTGCGAATCGGGACCGTGCGCCAAGTCGGCAAAGGCCGAAAAGGCGCTAATGAGCGAGATCGGGAACCAATCGCGGGTTGGTTCGACGCGTCCAATCTGATTGCTTACGTCCTGGGCGAGGTGCGAGAGCGTATAGCGCTGGCGGAGCCGCCGTTCGGGCGTGATGTCTTCGTCGCGGCCGGTAAAAGAGACCGGCTGGAAAGCCACGAAGGAGATCTTCTTGGGATTTTCCATGGCGAACTTCACGACCGAGCCAACCTGGTCGTTATTCACGTTGTTCACGATGGTCACGACCAGAATGATCTCGATGCCCGCCTCGTGCATGTTTTCGATGGCGCGCAGCTTCACGTCAAACAAATTGCCCACCTGGCGGTGGCTGTTTGCGTCGTTTCCAACGCCATCGAACTGCAGGTAGGCATAGCGCAAGCCTGCCTCGAACGCTTTCTTGCAAAAGTCTTTGTTCTTGGCAAATTCGATCCCGTTGGTGGCCGCCTGCACGCTGTTGTAGCCGAGCTTTCGCGCATAGCGGATGGCATCGAGGAAATAGGGGTGCATGGTGGGCTCGCCGCCGGAGAACTGCACGGAAAGCTGGCGGCGCGGCTTGATTTTTACGGCGTTGTCCAGGACTTCCTGAATTTCGTCCCAAGCCAGCTCGTGAACGTAGCCCACCTGATTTGCGTCCATAAAGCAGGGATCGCACATCATGTTGCAGCGATTGGTGAGGTCGACGGTCAGGACCGCGCCGCGGCCGTAACGAACCGTGCTGGAACCGTGCTTGTGCAGCCCCTCATCGTTATGCGCGGGAATATCGCGGCCGGGGAAATTCTTCTCGATCCACGACAGGAATCGCGAATCGATGGCCATGAGATCTTCGTAGGTGCCATGGACGGGACACTCCTTCACCATCCACACCTGGCCATCGCGTTCGATGATCTGCGCCTTGATCTCGCCGACCTTCTCGAACATCAGATCTTGCCAGTCTTTCTTCCCGCTGAAAATAGCCTCGCGCGCTTCTTTCACACACCCCGGGCAGAGCGAATCGGTTTGCCGCGGAAACCCCAGCGTGGGCTTGGTCTTTTCCCAGGATTTAAGCAACGGCTTATCCGACCACTTCGGTGTAAACGAAGGATTGGGGTTAGATTTATTAAAAAATTGCAGGGTATCGAAAGCCACGCCGGCGGTCTTGCTGACAGCCAGGTCCACCAGCTTCCAGGCCTGTGAACTCACGCCTACTTTTCTAGGCATACGAAGTGCCTCACTTTCCCACTAGAATTTCGAATATGTGAAAAGAAATACAGCGAACCCCCCGATGACTCCTCTTGCTGCCCGCATACAGGACTTACAGGACCCGAGGGTCCGCAGCACGCCTGTCCCGCGCCGTAAAGTCCCTTGCTATCACCAGTTTCGCCGGGCCGCGCCATAGCGTCCAGCCGGATACGCTCAAGGGCGAAAAAGAGGGGTCGAATGGCACAGGCAGAATGGCAAATGGCGGACAGAAAAACAACTGCGCAGTGAGTTAGCTAGTTACTGATAAGCCGCATTGTTAGAGTGAGTTGAGGGCAGGTCGAACTTTATTCATTGACCACCAACTTCATTCATTGACCACCGGCCGCAGAACGGCGATGGCGAAATGCGCCAGCTCGGTGGCGCCCTCGTCGAGTTGCAGAAAACGCACGGCGCAATGTTCCTTGAGGTAATTCGTCACACGAGATTCGGCAATACCCAAGTTCTCGGCAAGGCGTTCCTTGAGCCGGGGCAAATCTTTCCCACCACGACCCCCGCGGACGAGATTGCCGATGGCAATTCGCAAGGTCTGGCAGGACTCGACGTAATAGTGTGTTACCGCGTCGGAATCGGAAAGCAAGAGAACACCAGGACCGGCCGGCGCTGAATCCGCCTGATCCAATGGCGCCTGAGCGCACGCCAGCAAGCGCCGAAGCTGCGACTCGAGATGAGCCATCCGAGAGGCGAGGGCCGGTTCGCCGGCACGGCTTCGTCCACGCCAAGAGACGGAAGACCGCGAATCTCCAGCGACATCCGTTGCGGCCGGCGGTTCGGGAATAGCCTGTGCCGGAACGAAAGGAACTGCCACGGGATTGTCGCGCGGCGGCTGTAGGTGACTTTCCTCTCCTTGTGCTGGTGGTCCTGCGACCGCCGTTGCGGGAGAGGGCCGCTGACTACCCCGGCGCCTGTTTCGTCCTCCGCGGTTCCCTCGGCGGCGGGGCTTCCCACGTGCGGTCTCATCCTGTGCAGCTCTGCCGGAAAGTTCTCGGCTCGCTCTGCCCACGGTGGTCTGACGAGACTCCTGCGCACGTTCCGGCGCGGCCTCCAAGTGAGCGACGGTTTCGGATTCGGCGGTCGCTTCGAAGGCGTGCGATTCGCCAAGCGATTGGGGCTCGGCGCTGCCTGCCTCGGTTGAGGCTACGGAAGCCGCTGCCGGAGTTGTGCTTTCCGCGCCTTGGCCGGCTTCGCTGGTTTGGACAGCCTCTGCGCCGCCGGGAACCGGAGCTTTTAGACGAGCCAGCGCTGCCTCGGCTTTGGTCTTCCATTGCGAGCGGCGGAATCGTTCCGCCGCCGCCGTATACCAGCGCGCCGCTTCCGCGTGCTCGCCGGCTTTCTCCTGCCAGCGCGCCAGTTCGAACGCCACCATGGCGTCGCGAGTGTGCTCGTAAAGTTCGGCGAGCTTTGCCGCCGCGTCGGTGCCTGCTTTCGCTTTGCGAATGCGAGCTTGAATTTGCCGCCAGTCTGCCATCGCCCAGCATTGTAGCAGTGACGGGCGCGGTTCAACCACAATCTGCGTTCTGCGGGCCGAGGCGCGGCCGGGTGGCAGGTTTTCTACGCGTGGGCACGATCGCCTTCCTAAGAGATACAGATTGCGGCAAAATCGATTCATGTACGACGCTGCAGCAAGCGAATGGATCACCGCGAAGGCAAACGAACTTGGATTTGACCTCTGCGGCATTGCATCCGCAGAAGGACTCGCCGATCCGGCGGATTTAAAGGAGTGGCTGGCGCGTGGATATGCGGGTCAAATGCGATATATGCATGATCCGCGTCGCGCGGAGATCAAGCAGGTGCTTCCCGACGCCAGAGCCATCATTGTATGCGCCCTGAATTACAACACAGCCAATCCTTCTTCTATTGAAGCTGCCGCTCAGGCTTCCATCGAAACTGCCGTCAGCCTTCTATCGAAGCTGCCGCTCAGGCCGGCGATGGGGCGCCGCACGGCTGGATTTCGCGATATGCCTGGGGCGACGACTATCACATTGTGATCGGCAAAAAGCTCGAACAACTACTCGCGTCCATGCGCGCTCACTTCACCGGTCCATGGCACGCGCGAGCCTACGTGGACACGGGACCGATAGACGAGCGGCTGGCGGCGCAGCAGGCGGGATTGGGTTGGCAGGCCAAGAACACATGTCTCATCAACGAAGAATTCGGCTCCTGGTTATTCCTTGGCGTGATCGTGACTTCCCTCGATCTCGCGCCTTCGAACGCCGCGTCTGCCGCGGCGCCGGCCGATCTCTGCGGGAATTGCCGTCTTTGTCTGGATGCTTGCCCCACAGAAGCACTGGTCGAGCCGTACGTAATGGACGCACGCCGCTGCATCTCCTATTTGACGATCGAGCTCCGCGAAGCTATTCCCGAGGATTTGCGGGCGCCGATAGGCTGGCAGGTGTTCGGCTGCGATATTTGCCAGGACGTTTGCCCGTGGAACCGCAAAGCGCCGGTCACTTCGGTTCCGTCGTTTCACGCGCGCGAGAAACTGATGGCGCCGGAACTTAGTTGGCTGCTATCCCTGGGAGAGGAAGAGTTCGGCCATATCTTCTCGGCCAGCCCGGTGCGCCGGACGAAGTGGCGCGGCTTGATTCGCAACGCCTGCGTCGCTGCAGGCAATCTTCCTGGACACTATGCCGCCGACGCTCCGGAACGATTGCAGCTTCGCAAGCGCTTGAACGAACTCGCGGCATCCGCCGATCCTCTGATCGCCGAACATGCTGCCTGGGCCATGGCGCGACTTACCGCCACGAAATAAGATTTCTTCGGTACGGAAGCCGGAGTGTTGTGCTGAGCTCGCGAGCGGCGCTAAGATTGGCGAGTGCCCGGAAGGCGCCCAGCCTACATCCAACTCTATAGTTTCAGACCGCAAATCCCGTAGGAGGCAAATTTATGGCACAGCAAGCTACCTCACCGAAGGAGGGTCAAGTGGCCCACGTTCTTCCTCCGCTTCCTTATCCGGCGGATTCGCTCGAGCCTTACATCGACAAGATGACGATGGAGATCCACCACGACAAGCACCACGGCGCGTACGTTACCAATCTCAATAAAGCCCTGGAAGGCCAAGCCAGTCTCCAGGGACTCTCGATCGAAGAATTGCTGAGCAATCTGGATCGCGTCCCCGAGAATATCCGCACGACCGTGCGAAATAACGGCGGCGGTCATATGAATCATTCCATGTTCTGGAAAATTATGAAGAAAGGCGGCGGGGGAGAGCCCAAAGGGAAAGTGGCGGAAGCCATTAAGTCTGCATTTGGATCGTTCGCCGATTTCAAGACGAAATTCAATCAGGCCGCGACGACGCGGTTTGGATCCGGGTGGGCCTGGCTCCTCGTCAAAGACGGAAAGCTAACCATCGAATCGTCGCCCAATCAGGACAACCCGATTATGAGCGGGGGCAAACCGGTGATGGGTCTCGACGTATGGGAGCACGCCTACTATTTGAAGTATCAAAATCGCCGCCCGGAATACGTCGAAGCCTGGTGGAACGTGGTGAACTGGGAAGAGATCGAGAAGAATTTCGGGTCGGCGAAATAGGGCAGCCCCAACCTCAATCTCAGGCGTTTTTTCCTTACCTTGAAGTGGACTCGGCCCGCTGAGTTGCAGCCGATGAGAGCAACTCAGCGGGCCGAGCTTTTGGCGGAATGCGATCGATCTACGAAGTTACCGTGCGCTGCGGCACGGTAATGCGTCACCTGTGCACTGCGGCACGGTGGTCTTCGTCAGCTGACGCGCGCATTCCCCGGCATCCGTAGCACTCGCTCGCCCGCCGAAGGTGCCTCTGACGTGGTTTCCTCCGCCGAAGGTTGCGCCGACACGGGAAAACCAAAGAGCGTGTCTACAGAAGAAGAGACCGACGAAGTGTGCAGGCCGCTCGTTGCTTCGCGCATCAGGCTCACGCGATCGCGGACATTGAACTTCGCCAGCAAGGCCGAAACGTGATACTTGACCGTGCGCTCGGAGACATTTAACCGGGCGCCGATCTCCTTGTTAGAGAGATTTCGCAGCACGCACTCGAGCACCTCGCGTTCGCGCGGGCTCAAGCGGACTTCCGAGCCGATCGCTCGCCCAGCATCCAACAGTTCCTGAGCGCGCCGTCCAACCGAGTCCAGCAAGCTCGAACGAGGTACAACCAGAACTGTGTAGTCCGCTGGAGCTTGGCCGCGAACCAGGCAATGCATGGCGAGCAGACTGGCCGCCCGTTCGACCGGCAAAGTGCCTTCAGGGGCTGCTTCGACTTCAAATCGGGCCGCTCCAGATGCTCGGTCACAAAAGACGAAAGCACCTGGCTGCAGCGAGTGTACTTTTGCGGGAATAGGGTCGAGTACCGGATTGCTCCGTGCCTTATTCAGAAAGACCTCGCCTTGTCCGAATCCCACGCTGCGGATCGTGGACATATGTGGATTTAATTACGACTGGGCCTACAGTCGACCGAGGGCGCAGCCAGGGCGATTATGTACGGGTCTGCTCTGAGGATGCCCTGCGATGCCCGCATCCCTCGTAAGGTATTTCGAGCAATGCGCATGCCACTTTCTAAGGTATTTCCCGTACTGAAGAATCAGCAGTTTGTCGGAAGTCCAGAGACACATGCATACAGTACTAAGGGGAATACTTTTCACGCGGAGTGCAGAATTTGCCGGTTTATCGGCTGAAAGCTAGCCTCGAATCGTAGAAAAGGCGGTTTAACGGGCTATGATGCGCGTGCGAATAGGCGACAAAAGTTCATAACGAATACCGCGCCAGGTAATCTTGCGAGTAAAAAGAGCGGTGAGCGAGTTATAGAGGTAGACAAAGGGGACCAAGGGCGCGAGTAAGACCCAAACCCAACCTTCATTGAGCAACTGTTGTCGCAGATCGGGAAGCAGTTCGAGCACCGCTGCCAGCCGGAGAACGCCGCGTACGGAGGCAAAAATCGGGGGAATCAGCGCCAAGACGACAAATTGTATGCTGGGCAAGCCCATCATGGAGCTCGCGAACCAGGCTCCGATCCCCGTCAGTATGGTCGCGCAGTAGAAGAGATGTCCGATCAAGGCTGCAAACCATAATTTTGGAGCGTAGACGCGGGTGATCACGAGCTGCCGGTTTGTGAATTCAAAAAGAGTTTTGGCGTTGAACTTACAGGCGGAAGGCACCAGACATTCAGGGGCAAAGGCAATAGGCAAGCCATTATTCTGCAGGGTGCGGGTAAGGACGTAATCATCGCTGGCGGCTCCGCGCCAGGCATCCTTAATTCGGAGGGTATCGAACCGCTGTCGTTTTATGGCTGTTCCGCCGCCCCAGCAGAAATTGTGCTTGTGTTCGCCGAGATAAGTGGCCGCGGATGCGTTCCAGGCGGCTGCCAGGGCGCTCCAGAAATCGGGCCGTTTTGGAAGGAGCCATCGGAATGTCGTCACGGCGCCGAGGTTGGCGTCTGAAAGAGGCGCCACCAGACGCGCCAGCCAGCGGCGGGGCGGCCGGCCGTCAGAATCCGCAAACACCAGGACCTCGAATTGGTCGCCGACCTCCCCCACTGCTGCTATGAGGTTATGGACCTTGTCACTGCAATCCAAGGAGCGTCCTGCGCGAACGATATGGGCGGGCCGCTTGCTTGCTGCAACCACTTTCTCGAGCACGCGAAAGGCGGGATCATCCGCGGTAGCGATGGCGAAGAAAACTTCGTATTGCGGGTAGTCGAACTGAGTGAGGCAAAGGAGATTTAATTCCAGATCGTCTTCCATTCCTTTTACAGGGCAGATCAGGGCCACGCGAGGCGTATAGAAGGTATTCCCGGAACCCGCACGCAGCCTCGCCATTTTCAGCCATTGAAGACCCTGCCAGAGGCTATAGAAGCCTTGCAGGATTTGTTCCACTACCAGCAGATAGAAAAGGGTGATCACGGATCGCAGGATATCAAAAGCTTACGATCTGCGGCGCGCTACTTTGATTCCTGTGGCCCGAAAACAAACTCCGATGAGAAACAGAAGGGGACTCTGGGGCGCATTTCGAGCTGTTGGCATGCTCTCAAATCATGCCAAAGGGATTCTGTCGTGAGCTAATGAGGGCTGGGAGCCTTACGATTGGTTTACTGAAAGCAGCGCCAAACGGCGCATCGAATGAAGAGGAATTCTGGTTATCAGTGAATTGTCAGATTATGGGCGCCGCTGGCGAGGGATGTCACGGTACTCGCCGCTTGCAGAATCCACCAAGTACGTCTCGCCCAGCCATGCTGGCTGGTCATCATGCGCCTGCTCACATAATCGAAAAGGACGGGGCCAACTTGAATGGCTGCATAAAGCGATGAATTGTTAGCAAAGGGCCGAAGAACGGGGTTCGACTCCTGAGCGTCGCCAGTGGAAAGCGCGCGCCTCGTGGACCAGGCATCGAACGCGGCGGCGCTGTGCTGGGCAATGCCAAGCGCGATCCACTCGCGTCGAAGGGACTTTTCCCGGTAATCGGCGGGCGTAGATTGGGACAAAGGGACTGCCAAGGATGGAGGCGCCGGCTGAACGGAGGCTGTACCAATACCTGCATTAATGACCGGAGCCGGGTCTCCGGCAGCCCGCGATTCCGGACTGGAAGGCGCTTCCTTAGCACCGGCAGGTGCGGCGGACCCTGCAGCGCTTTCATCTGCCTTAACACCGGCATCCGCTCGCGCCGCTCGACTGATCTCGGCTGTAGCTTTCGGTGCCGTAGAAGTCGGTCGTGGTGCAATCGCCTGGATTTGCAGAAGCAGCGCCGCTATGGGGAGGATCATGCTACTTGGCAGTGCTTCTTCTGTGCCAAGGTCAGGCGACGTTAAGCTATTATTTATCAATAAGAAGCATGCGGCTCTGACCGTATTGAGAGTAACCCGTTGCGCATTTCATCCAATCTTCTTCCGATATTAACCCAGACGTTACCGCTGAGGGCTGTGCAAAAATTTGACCTGGCATGGGGCTGCGTGTCGGCTCCGGCGTTCTACGATTTCAGGGCTCGCGTAACCGTATCCGCTACACGCTTGATCTGGTCTTCAGTGAGCTCGGGATACATCGGCAGAGAGAGAGCTTCTGATGCGGCGCGCTCAGACTCTGGAAGATCTCCGGCGCGGTAGCCCAGGTGCTTGTAAATCGGCTGCATGTGGATGGGAACTGGATAGTAGACCGTGCTTGCAATTCTTTCGCCCGCCAAAAACTTCTGCACCTGATCACGCCGCTCGACACGGATCGTGTATTGATGAAAGACGTGCTCGCCCCAGGCGGCAGTCCGCGGAACGACCACGCCAGGAACGTTCTCGAGCAGAGCCTCGTAACGCGCCGCATTCGCTCGCCGCGCCCCGCCCCACTTATCCAGATGACGCAGCTTCACTCGCAGAATAGCCGCCTGTAATTCGTCGAGTCTGCTGTTCCAGCCTTGCTCCTCGCTGATATATTTCTTGGCGCTCCCGTGGCTTCGCAGTGACCGCAATCTCCTGTAAGCCTCCTCGGAATCGGTCACGATCATTCCCCCGTCTCCGTACCCGCCAAGATTTTTGCTGGGGAAAAAGCTGAGGCAGCCAAAATCTCCCATGCTTCCGGTGCGCTTGCCGTTGTACGTCGCGCCGATCGCCTGCGCATTGTCTTCGATCACCTTCAGCCCCCGTTCGTGAGCGATCGCCAGAATCGGCTCCATCTCCGCGGATTGCCCATAAAGGTGAACCGGGATGATGGCGCGCGTATTCGGCGTAATTTTCGCCGCCAGCTTGCGGGGATCGAGACAGAAGGTATCGGGTTGAATATCCACAAAGACGGGCTTTGCGCCTAAGAGGCTCACCGCGTCTGCCGTTGCAATGAAACTAAACGAAGGGAGGAGCACCTCGTCTCCGGGCCCGATGCCTGCCGCGCGTACCGCCAGGATCAGGGCGTCGGTCCCAGAGGCAACGCCTACCGCAAACTGCCGTCCGCAGTAGAAGGCAATTTCCTTTTCCAGGGCCTCGACATTAGGACCCAGAATGAAGTGCTGCGTCTGTAACACTTCGTCGATGGCGGAACGAATTTCATCCTCGATGGAGGCATACTGCGCCCCCAGATCGAGCATCGGTACGGCAAGGTCTGCATGCGCGGCTATAGACAAGGCATTTTCCTCTCGGGACGTTTGCATGGTCGCAAGATATTTTCATTGCCGGCAAAAGTCCAATTTTTTAGGAGCCCGGCCGGCCATTCCTGAACTTTGGATGCGTAATCATTCAGGGGGGCTCTCTTGGATTACGGCCAGGGGGGCGAATCCACGTGAGCTCGGCCGCATGCTATTTTGAGCGGTACTCCGCCATTTCTGGTTTAATGAATCCACAGTTTCATGAATGTAAATCACCACGAAGCCTTCCGGCGGGGACTGCACGAGTTCAATACCGAACGCTTCTTTGAGGCCCATGAGGTCTGGGAGGAAGTCTGGCTGGCTTCTGCCGGTTCCGAGAAGAGATTTCTCCAGGGAATCATTCAGATCGCCGCAGCCTTTCACCACTATCAGCGCGGCAACCGGCCCGGCGCCTGCTCGCTCCTCGAAGCCGGCTTGCGCCGCCTGCATGATTTGCCTGCCGACCAGGGTGGAATCGCGCTCGACCGGCTTTGTGTGGCCGCCAGGGAATGGGTAACAGCGTTGCGAGCGGAACAGGACCCGGGCGGCGCCAGACTTCCGAAAATACAAATGGCGGAAAACCTTCGCCAAAAGGAATTGACCTGACGTTCTCCGGAGCAAATCCGCCTAAAAAATCCTGGGCAAGAACCTTGGTTTCCCCGCCATGGTAGCGCGGTACGCGGGCACAGCCTCGAGCAGGCGCTCCTCAACGCGCAGGCGATTTCGCAGCACAAACACATTGCCGGCGGTGGCAACCGCCGCTGTAATCCATGCGGTGTAGACGAGCGGGAGAGCGATCAACTCCACGAAAACGCCGAGATAATTGGGATGGCGTATCCAGCGAAACGGTCCATCCGTGATCACGCCCAGTGAGCCTGAATCCACCACCTCGGTATTCCAATGGATTCCCAGCGTGCGAATCACCCACCAGCGCAGCAACGTGGCCAGCGCGAAGAGCAGCAGGGCGGCGGCCGCCAATGGCGGTATAAACGGGCGGTGCAGCAGAAGCACTTCCAGCGCCGCCCCGATCAGGACGGCCGCATGAAGCGCCACCATCCAGCGATACTGGGGATCGCTCTGCTTGCGCGCTCCGCAGATCGCCAGTTCGCGTTGATGGCGGCGCGAAACTTGCAACTCCACCAGCCGCTCGAGGCCCACGCAGCCCAGCAAGATCAAAAACCCGATTTTCGTCAGGTCCATTGCAGCAGCAGCATCTCCGCGCTGAACCCTGGCCCAAACGCGGCCAGCAAGCCGTGGTCACCGGTCTTGATTTCACCACGCGTCAACCATTCATTCAGCACAAAGAGCACCGAAGCGCTCGAAAGATTGCCGTAGTCTCGCAAAACATCCCACGAAGGGTGTATCTGGCAGGCACACAATTCCAGCTCTTGCTCCATGAAGCTGAGCAGCTTTTGCCCGCCCGGGTGCAGGACGAAGGCCCGGATTTGTTCGCGCGTGAGCGCATGCCGCGAGAGCATGCAGTCAACCAAAGTTCGAATTTTGTCGCGAATCAGCTGCGGCACTTCTTTGGAGAGCACAATGTGAAAGCCGCTGTCCTTCAGTTCGAATCCCATGGCATCGAGAGACGAAGGGAAAAGATAGCTTTGGCTGTCGAGGATTGCCGGCCCGTTGCCCGGAACACCTGTAATGACGGCCGCGGCGGCTCC
Organism: uncultured Acidobacteriota bacterium; assembly: GCA_963761945.1. GTDB lineage: Bacteria > Acidobacteriota > Terriglobia > Acidiferrales > UBA7541 > Palsa-189. Next base: position 122,157 of record CAVXIM010000010.1, read on the forward strand.
ATCGCCAAATAACGCGGAGGAGATCAGATTGGCTTGCGTCAAATCTCTGCGTTGGAAGGTGAGCGTCGGGATTTCCACGGCGATCAAGAGCACCGTCCCGTGGGGATAGGCGCGAAGATACTCCCATGCGCGCGTCAACCCAACGGCGCCCGCCGCGCAACCCAGTTCCGTAATCGGCAAACGGCGCACATCGGAGCGGAATCCCATTTCCGAGAGCAGGTATGCATCCACTGAAGGAATCATGAAGCCGGTGCATGAGACGGTGACGATCATATCCACGTCTGCGGCTTTGCGATTCGCGCGCTCCAACGCTTCGCCGGCGACCTGGCGCGATAAGGCGATGGCCGCTTCCCGGTATTCGGAATTCCTTTGCGTGAGCGAGCGGGTCCCCACAAGATAATCAACGGGAAACAGGGAGTAACGCCGGTCGATGCGGGAGTTGTCCAGGACCTCCAGCATGGCCTTGAGCCGCCGGCTGGATAGCGCAAACGTCCGTCCGTAATACTCCTTCACCAGTTCACGCGAAAGCACGTGTGGAGGAACGGCGGTGGCGGTGGAGGCAATCGTAATCATTGGCCGAATAGGGACCTGCGCAACTCGCTTCCTGCTGCGGTCTGGGCTCGCTTGGAAATCTTGGCGCGAAACTTTAGATGCTTTGCTTCCGAGAAGGATGTCCATCGCACAAGGCGCTCTCGCTGCAAAAAAGAAGGCGGAGCTTTTTAGGGCTCCGCCATCGCGCTAGGAATGCAGCAGTCGGGAAAACTATGCCTTCTTCGTGTACCAATCAGCGTTAATCGGCGTGAAGTTCTGCCATTTTTCCGGCAGGTCGTCTAGTGCGAAAATCGCAGTCACGGGACAAACCGGCACGCACGCTCCGCAATCAATGCACTCTACCGGGTTGATGTAGAGCTGGGTCTCGGCTTCATACCCCGGCTCGTCCTTTCGGGGATGGATACAATCGACCGGGCATACATCCACGCAGGCGGTGTCTTTCGTTCCGATGCAGGGCTCAGCAATTACGTAGGCCATCGTGCTCTCCTTGAACGATTTCGGCGCTTCAACTGGCTATGAAGGATTAGGGAAGCGCAACCAAAGCACTAAGGTATAACACCAAAACATTCGGGGTACAAGTTGCTGCCAATCGTGCGCCCGGCTGGCTGCCTTGACGGGATAGGAGATAGGTCGCTCTGAAACCGGTAACTCCCACAATGTGACCGCGCCGGTTGCCACACGCAGCACGCGTTAAGCCAGGTTCATTCGTCGCAACAGAGATTCGAATCGGGGATGACCGCGCAGGTTTCTGAAGAGGAACGATCCCTTGATTCCATAAATCGCGCCCGAGCGCCGCTCGAAAGCGCGCTCGAGGCAATCGATAGCAGCGTCGGCCTCGCCGAGGCCGGCATGGACGTAGGCGAAGTGGTAGGGGGAGACGAACTCGAGCCTGGCGCGCTCGTGAAGCTGGCCGAGGATCTGGCGCGCCTTTTCGATGCTGCCGGTGAGGGCGTAGGCCTCACCGAGCTGCCCCAGGAAAAGCGTGTCACCGGGCGTGAGTGCCACCGCCTGCTCCAGTTCTGCGATTCCTGCAGCGTTCTCCCCTTGGAAGATCAAGGCCCAACCCAGGACGGAATGGCAACGCAGCGCTGCGGGGTCTATCTGGAGCCCGCGCCGCGCCTCTTTAATCGCCTCGTCGAGACGACCGGCGCGAAGCAGAGTGGTGGCAATATCGGATTGAATTATCAAGGGATCAAGCTCGTGGGCCAGGCGGACTTCACGGACTGCATCGTCGTATCGTTCCAGTGACACACAGAGCCAGCTGTAGTGATCGTGCACCGCGGCACTGCTGGGGCTGAGCTCGATGGCTCTGAGGAACTCGCTTTCGGCGCCTCTCCAATCGAAATCGAAGGCAAATCGAACAAAACCCGAGATGCTATGCGCTTCCGCAAGTTCGTCATCGAGCTCGACGGCGCGGGCAGACGCTTGCCTCGCAAGCGGGATCGCTTGCTCGGGCAAGATGCCGGCTTCGCCGTGAATGCAGGATTCAGCGTGAACCTCGCCCAGGCTCGCCCATGCCAAAGCGAAACTTGGATCCCGGGCGAGGGCGGCTTCGAATTGCGCAATGCTGCTGCGAAAGCCCTCTTTGGTGAACCGGTAGTACGCATTGCGACCGCGCAGGTAGAGTTCGTAAGCCTGGAGATCTTCCGTCGGCCGCCGGCCGACGCGCGCGCGTTCGTCTTTCGATAACTCGCCACGCAGAGCATTGGCAATCTTCAACGCTACATCGGTCTGGATGGCAAAGATATCGGTGAGGTCGCGATCGTAGGTATCCGCCCAGATGTGTTCGTCGGTCGATCCCTCGATGAGCTGGGCAACAATGCGCACGCGGTTACCCGCACGACGGACGCTGCCGTCCAGCAGCGTCGCGGCGCCCAGCTTCTCGCCGATCTCACGAAGATTGCGGTCGCGCTTCTTGAATGCAATCACGGAGCTGCGCGAGATCACCTTCAGCGATCTGATCTTGGCAAGGTGGGCAATCACGTCCTCGGTGATTCCGTCGGCGAAGAACTCGTTTTCCGGATCGGCGCTTAGATTGACGAACGGCAGAACCGCAACAGAAGCGGCCCGCCGGCGGATACCCGCCGAGGCGTCGGGCGCAACATCGGCTATGAATCGATAGCCGAGAGTGGGAACGGTTTCGATGTAGCGGGGTTGCTTGGGGTCATCGTCCAGCAGTTTGCGCAACAGGCCGACTGCGCGATTGAGCACGTGGTCGGTGACGAAGGCATCGCCCCACACGGCATCGATCAGCTTCTGCCTCTCGACCAGACGGTGAGGGTTTTCAACCAAAAAGATCAGCAGATTCAGCGCCTTAGGCTCAACCGGTACCTGCCGCCCATCCTTGAGCAGGCGGAAGCCTTGCACATCAATCTCGACCTCACCAAAGCGGTATCGCCCTGCCATTCTTACGACCTCAGCATTCCATTAGCAAATCTAGCCGAAAACATCCGGGCGCCCTGAGTACACCAGAAGCGCCCTGGACCTAAGGTCCTCCCGAAAGCGAGGAGGACCCATGAAAAATAGATGGCACGCGACGCTGGCGCTCAAACTGGCAATTCTATTTCACACTCGCGGGGGTTTGCCAGACCGCTCAAGCCCAGTCGGAGATCCATTTTGGGCTGGTTCACAACGCTCTTGTTGTAGTTCCCGTGATGGTAGGAAAGGAAGGACCCTTCGATTTTGTCCTCGATACGGGCGCCAATACCGGCGTTGTGGACCCAAGTATCGCCGGCCATGTCGCGATGGTGGCGATTGATACTGTCCCGCAAACCGATTTAGCTGGGATTCGGACATTGACGCGCGGTCTTTTGCCCAGCTTGTCCTGCGGTGCTATGCACGTCGCGAACGTTGAAGTGGTGGTGAAGGATCTTTCCGAACTCCGTAAGTTCGATCCTCATATCGAAGGTATCGCCGGACAGAACTTTCTAGCGCATTTCAGCTATCTGGTCGACTACCAAAAGCACGTTATCCGGATGGAACGCGACACGGAAATCCGCGATGCCATCGGAGGACAGCGGGTGCCACTGGAGACCGGTGAGAATCAAATGCTGATTCCCTTGGAAGCGCAATCACGCAATCACGCCACGCTGCGCTTACTTCTCGACTCGGGAGCCAATTCAGTCGTGCTCCTGAGAACGGCTGCCAGGGCTCTCGAGCTTTCGCCACAGGCGGAAGGAGTCGAAACGACCAGCAGCGGGCAGATTGGGTTGCAGTTTGGCCGGCTCCGTGAGCTCGTGGTCGGCCCGGAGAAGTTTCATGATCTTACGGTGGTTCTGCCTGCGGCGGAACCTTTCAACACCGGGGCCAACATCGGGGCCAACATCGGGGCCAACATCGGGGATGGTTTGCTGCCAACCAATCTTTTCACAGCCCTTTACATCAACAATCGCGAAGGATTCGTCGTCCTGAATCCTCGGAGGAAGGAAAAGCTAAGTGGAAGGCACATGTGAAAAGCTGATCCTCAAATGGCTCCGGTTCCTTCCCGATATGGAAAGAAAATCGAGTTACTGGTGAAAGTGTCTTCGGCGCTGAATACGAGTCGAATTTCTTTTGTCTTTGAAGTCACAGACATAGGGCTTAGCAATTTGCCATCTGGAGACTCCGCAATTTCTTAAAGTTGCCTTTGGCACAGGCTGTGCACTTATATCCCCCTGAACAATAAAGAAAGCGAAACCCGGTTTGCGCGTAATTGAATAAAGGAAATTCCCGGGCCTTCAGGCACTCACGCCCTGCGCTGTGAAAGCGAGAGTCTTTGTCGCCAACGATCCACCGGCGTCATTTGGCCGCGTCGGTGGGGCGTCGAGAGAACGGAAGGGTAACAACGTTTAAACGATTGAAGAGGAGATACCGATGCGTCAGGTAACGGCAGGAAAGATATGGATGCTGGCGTTCCTCATGGCAGGTTTTGTCGCCGGATGCGGCTCGACACAAACTTCGACTTCCACCACCACCCCCGCCGGAACCCCGGTGGCTCCGCCTCTTGGGGTCACCGCGACTTTCGGGTCTTTTGGAGGCGGCTCCGGCACCACCAATCAGGGAATCAACACGGTAGTTAACGGAGATATCGGAACCACCGCATCTTCGACCTTGGTGACTGGATTTCACGATGCGGGAACAGGCTGCACGTACACGGAAACGGGAAGCAATGTGGGAGTGGTCAAAGGGAAGATCTACACCGCTGCCCCGCCACCGACTGTCGGATGTCCGTCGGAAGGCACCGCTGCCACCGCCGCGACCGCGACTCAGGCCTCGGTCGATGCGATCGCCGCATGGAACAGTCTTTCACCCGCTTCGCAGCCCGGTGGAACCGATCCAGGCGCGGGCCAGCTCGGCGGACACGTCCTGGCTCCCGGCGTCTACAAAGCCGCAGGCGGTTCATTCCTGATCACCGGAACGGATCTGACTTTGGATGCCCAAGGCAATGCGAACGCCCTGTGGGTGTTCCAGGCAGCCGGGAGTCTTACCGTCGGCGACGCTGGAGCACCCCGCAGCGTCATCCTCGTCAACGGCGCGCAGGCCAAGAACGTGTTCTGGTACGTGGGCAGCGCGGCCACGATCAATGGGGCAGGCGGTGGCACCATGGTGGGCACCATCATCGCCAACTCCGGAGTCACGTTCTCCACTTCCGGTGTAACAGCCATCACCACGCTCAATGGCCGGGCGTTGGGACTCAATGCGTCGGTGACCATGGTGAACACCGTCATTAACGTGCCCGCTCCATAAAGCAACGGTTCCTTGAGAGCCACCGCTACCTGCAACGCCACTGGGAGGGAGGTGTGGCTTAGTTTTCCGCGAAGTGTACTACCCCTGGTTGCCTTGACTTGGTTTGAGCAGCTGCCTACACTCGCTCGTTCTGCCGCTGAAAATTTGCCGGATGAAACCACGCAGGCCAAGTCTTATGGAACCAGCCGAAGCGAAGATCACTGAAGCGAAGATCGTTATTGTCGGCGTGACCGGCGCCTCCGGCGCTGTGCTGGCGCAGACGGCCCTGCGTATGCTCGATGCCGATCCGCGCGTCGCGCGCATCCATCTGGTGGTCACCGAAACCGGCATCCGCCTTCTTGAACATGAGTTGCACATCTCCGGGCCTCTCGCCGATCTGCCTGCGCGCATCCTGGATTCGAACGGCGGCAAATCGCGCCACAAGATTGAAATCCTGCCGAATACGGACGTAGGAGCTTCGATCGCCTCCGGCAGCTATCCCGCCGATTCCATGTGCGTCATACCCTGCTCGATGGGCACGCTCGCCGCAATTGCCGGCGGCGCGAGCAACGATCTCGTGTCGCGCGCCGCGGACGTAACTCTCAAGGAAGGCCGGCGCCTGGTGCTCTGCATCCGCGACACACCTTTTAATCGCATCCATCTCGAGAACATGATGCGCGCCCAGCAGGCCGGCGCCGTGATCATGCCGGCCATCCCGTCGTTTTATCACCAGCCGCAAACCATCGACGATCTGGTGACGCAATACGTGTGCCGGGTCCTGGCGCAGATGGGGTTGCCGCAGAATCGCCAATTTGCCTGGAAGGGTCAACCCGGCCCGCCCTTGCGCAAGGCATTTAAGATATAGTTCCCGAAGCTCCCGTGAACGCCGCGCCAATCGCCAAGCACAGCCGCATTCGCACAGTGCTCGAAATGATCAAGTTCGAGCACTCTATTTTTGCCCTTCCTTTCGCGCTCACCGGAGCTTTGCTCGCCGCGCGTTACGGCCAGGGCCAGGCATGGCCATCGCTGCGGCAGATCCTCTGGATCATCGTGGCCATGGTGGGAGCGCGCTCGGCCGCGATGACCGTCAATCGCATTGCCGACGTTAACTACGATCGCGCTAATCCGCGCACCAGCAACCGTGCGCTGGCCACCGGCGCGCTTTCGGTCGGCTTCGCCTGGGTCTTCACGTTTGTGAGCGCTGGCGTACTGGTGATCGCGGCCTGGCGGCTGAATCACCTGGCGCTCGAGCTTTCTCCCCTCGCCCTAGCGGTCCTGTTTCTTTATTCCTACACGAAGCGCTTCACCATGTGGTCCCATCTCGTGCTCGGATTCTGCCTGGGGATGTCGCCGGCTGCGGCTTGGATTGCCATCTCCGGCGCACTCGATCCTCGCATATTGATTTTGTGCGCTGCCGTAACGCTTTGGGTGGGCGGCTTCGACGTGCTTTACGCCTGCCAGGATCTCGATTTCGATCGCCGCGCCGGTCTCTATTCGGTGCCCAAGCGCTTCGGCATCGCGCGAGCTCTCACGATTGCGCGTGTCATGCACGTGGTCATGGTGGCGCTGCTGGCCTGGCTCGCGGCCAGCTTCCGCTTGCCTTGGCCTGCCTGGACGGGCATCGCCGTGATCGCCGCGCTGCTCGCCTACGAGCATTCCCTGGTGCATGCCAACGATCTGCGTCGGCTGAATGCTGCGTTTTTCGCGGTGAACGGTTATATTAGTTTGCTGTTCCTGCTTTTCTGGGGCGCCGCGGTGGCGGTCGCGCGGTAAGCGAATTCGTTAGCGAGGATTGTCATTCTGAGCGTAGCGAAGAATCTCTCCGATTTCTGCGGCGTGGGCCTATGGTAACAGCGGTGAATCGATGAGCTTAGCGCAATCTTCTGAAATGAAAACCTCCGCTCCGGTAATCGACGACGCGCGCCTCCAACCGATCGCCGCCAAAGTCATGGCCGGCGAACGGCTGAGCTTCGAGGATGGCGTCGCACTTTATCGCTCGCCCGACCTGCTCGCGCTGGGCTGGCTCGCGAATTACGTCCGCGAGAAGCGGCACGGCAATCTTTGCTACTTCAACGTCAATCGGCACATCAATCCCACCAATGTTTGCGTCGCGCATTGCAAGCTCTGCGCCTTCGGCCGCAACCCGGACTCACCCGGCGCTTACACCTTTGCTCTCGAGGAGATTTGGCAGCGCGCCGAACAGGGCTTGCGCGAAGGCGCCACGGAATTTCATTTGGTCGGCGGCCTTCACCCCGATCTTCCTTTCGAATATTTCCTCGACCTGATTCGCGGCCTGAAGTCGCGCTGCCCGAGCGTGCACCTGAAGGCCTTCACCATGGTCGAGGTCGGCTATTTCGCGCGCATCTCTAAACTTTCCATTCGCGATACCCTGCTCGCGCTCAAGGAGGCGGGCGTGGATTCACTGCCGGGCGGCGGCGCGGAGATCTTCAATCCCCGCGTCCGCAAGGTAATCTGCGACCACAAAGTTAGCGGGCAGCAGTGGCTCAATATCGCGCGCACGGCGCATCAGATCGGTCTGCATTCGAATGCCACCATGCTTTACGGCCACATCGAAACCGACGAAGAGCGCGTCGAGCATTTGCTGGCCTTGCGCACGCTGCAGGACGAAACCGGCGGCTTCGTGGCTTTTATTCCGCTGGCATTTCACCCCGAAAACACCGGGCTCGCGCATTTGCCAAAACCCACCGGGTTCACCGACCTCAAGACCATCGCCATTTCGCGCCTGCTGCTCGATAATTTCGATCACATCAAGGCGTATTGGATCATGCTTACGCCGCGCGTGGCGCAGATTGCGCTTCGCTTTGGCGCCGATGATATCGACGGCACGGTAGTGGAAGAGAAGATCTATCACGATGCCGGCGCTACCACGGAGCAGTTCACGCCGCGCGCCCAGCTCGAGCGGCTGATCCGTGAAGCAGGCCGCGTGCCCGTTGAGCGCGATACACTGTACCGCCCCATCGATCGCTCCCAGATGCCGGTCCCTCCGCCCAAGATCGGCGCCAGCCTTTCCATCATCGTATAACTGGCATCGTATAACCGGCTATTCGGTAACGCTGTTGTATGGCCCCGAATTAAACTGCTTCCGGGGCTGCCTCTTCGGCCCTTTGCTCCGCCGAGGCCGTCACACCCTGTCCCCGAGGCCGATTTAAAAACATCTCGCCGATGAGCAGCGCATAAAACGGCGCATAGGTGAGCCACTGAAAATACGGATCGAAATGCCAGATGCCATTGATCTGATATTCGATGAGCACTTTGTAGGAAAGAAACTGCAGAATAGTCAGGAGCAGCCAGGCGGGGTTCGGAAAGAAGCAGAGCAGCGGAACGATCCAGGTGAAATACCATGAATACGTATTGGGCGCGAGCATAAGAATGGCGCCGATGATGAGAAACGCCGCGCGCACCGGCTCGATTTTCCGGGCCGCTGCCCAGATCGCCAGGCCAAGCACCACGCCTTCACCGATTCCCGCGGCGATCTCCGGGCGGCCGGAAAACCACAGCAGGACGCCGTAGAGGCTGGGATTGTAGTTTTGCCAGATGGATTGATAGCGAACGAAAATCTCGGGGAACTGCGCGAAGCGCCGAACGGTACGGCCAGACGCACGCCGCCGTGACGAGCGCCGCTCCGCCCAGCGCGAGCCATCCTCGAAGCTTTCGCGGCCATTCCGAGAGCCGCAGGGCCAGGGGCAATAAAGTGATGGGAAAAAGTTTTGCCAATGAGCCCGCAGTCAGAGTCACCGCGGACGCGCCCGGGCGCTTTCTTATGATCGCCAGGGCGGCAATCATTGCCGCGATCGCCAGCGAATCGTTGTGCCCGCTGGCCGCGAATTCGACGATGACCAATGGATTCCAGGCATAGATGGCCAGCCGATAATTTCCGTCGGCGTAACGCCGCAGCCACTTTGCGAGCATCGCCAGCGCGAGGAGGTCCGCTAAAACGAAAGGCAGCTTGAACGCCACCGTGCGCGGTAAAAAGCGTGCTGTGAGCCGGAACACAAGCTGCGAAAGCGGAGGATACATGGAGGGAATATCCGGCCCCGGCATGACCGCCCAGCCGGGATCGCGCAGATAAGCCAGACGAGGATCGTCGGGGGCGAGCGAATAGGGGTTCCAGCCGGCGTTTTGGACCCGGCCGTCCCAGCGATAGCGTTGAATGTCAGTGGAAAGCGAGGGCGTGAGCGAGTAGAGTGTCAGTCGGAAAAGCAGCGCGCCGGCAATGATGATCCAGAATGCCGGCCCGGTGTTGGCGGAATGTTCGAGGAAGTACAGCGCGATGAGATAAACGATGCCGGCGGCTAACGCCAGGGCGATGGTCTCGATGACCTCGATTTTCAAGTCGCCAAGGCGTGCCATGAACGCGAAGAGCGCTTCGAGGGCCACCGCGCCGCCAATAGCCGCCTGCAGTTTGGGAGGCCGTAAGCCGCCGTAGAGCAGAAGAAGGCTGAGGCTCCCTAAGCATCGATCGGGCCGCGAGATTCTTCGAGGCCAGATTGGCGGAGATGGGAATGGGCGAGATCAAAGTCGTCGCCAAAAGTTCGAACGGGCAGAGTTCACGTTGAGGAGGAAGGCAGGGCGTGTTCAGCGCTGACGTCATCTGGTTGATTGCCGCAGCCCAGGGCTGGTTCGGCGGCAATTGGTCGCTCATGTCCGTTGCCGGCCGGGATCCCTTCCGCGGAATTTATCAGTTCAATACCTTCGACTTGGCCATTATGATTCCGTACTTCCTCGTCCTCGGAGTGCTCGCTGCTTACGGAATCCACCGTTATTGGCTCGTCTATTGCTATTCCAAGAATCGCGCAAACGTCCCCGCCAAACCCGATGCGCCGGCCGAATGGCCGAAGGTAACTATACAACTTCCGATCTATAACGAACGCTACGTCATTGAGCGGTTGGTCGAGGCCATTTCGCACCTGGATTATCCGCCGGATTTGCTCGAAGTGCAGGTTCTCGACGATTCCACCGATGAGACCCAGGAAGTCGCCCGAAATTGCGTCGAACGCTATCGCGCTCTGGGGCTCGACGTGCGTTATCTGCACCGCGCCAATCGCGAAGGCTACAAAGCGGGCGCTTTGGCCGAGGGCCTGAAGTCCGCTACGGGCCAGTTCATCGCCATCTTCGACGCCGATTTCCAGCCCGGCCCCGATTTTCTGCGCCTCACCTTGCCGTATTTCAGCGATCCCCGTTTGGCCATGGTGCAGACGCGCTGGACGTATCTCAACCGCGATTACTCCGCCCTCACGGAAGTGGAAAGCATTCTCCTCGACGGCCATTTTGTCATCGAACATGGCGCACGCGCGCGCAGCGGGCGTTTTTTCAATTTCAACGGCACCGCGGGCGTCTGGCGCGGTGAGGCCATAGAAGATGCCGGCGGCTGGCAGCACGACACGCTGACCGAGGATACCGATCTTTCCTATCGCGCGCAGCTTCGCGGCTGGCGATTTTTGTACCTGCCGGATATCGAGTGCCCCTCTGAATTGCCGGTAGAGATGAACGCCTTCAAAACTCAGCAGGCCCGCTGGGCCAAGGGGCTGATGCAGACGGCCAAAAAAATTCTGCCGCGCGTGATGCGCGCCGACTTACCCGTGGGCGTGAAGGCCGAAGCTTTTTTCCATCTCACCGCGAATATCAGCTATCCCCTGATGGTGGTCCTCTCCACGCTGCTGCTGCCCGCCATGATCGTGCGCTTCTATCAGGGCTGGGTGCAGATGCTGTTGATCGATCTTCCCCTGTTTCTCGCTTCCAGTTGCTCGATTTCCGGTTTCTATCTGACGGCCCAGCGCGCGCTCTATCCCAAGTCCTGGCCGCGAAAAATCGTCTATCTGCCGTTTGTGATGGCCGTGGGCATTGGTCTTTCCGTTCGCAACGCCAAGGCCGTGCTCGAAGCGCTTTTCGGCGTGCACTCCGAGTTTGCGCGAACTCCCAAATATCGCATCGAAGGCCACACCGGCACTTGGCGGCGCAAAGGTTACCGCAACCGCGCCGGTTGGATGCCCTATCTCGAAGTAGCTTTGGGACTCTACTTCGCCGCCACCGTGTATTACTCCTTTCAGAACGAGAATTATTTCACCGCGCCTTTCCTCCTGCTTTTTGTTTGGGGCTATCTGTACACCGGCTTGATGTCGCTCGGACAAGTGTGGTTCGAGCGGCTGCACATCGGAGTGCGTACACGGGAAGAGATTCGCCCCGCCGCTTCCGGCGTCCCCGGTTTCTGACGCCCACTTGAAACGTCCTCGAAATCATGGTCAAATCGGGCGCATCAATTCAGAGGTTTCATCGGAACTCGGGAGGCACTTTATGAGGAATCGCACGGGGATTCTCCTCCTCGCGTCGTTTGCTTCGCTCGGCGCGCTGGCGATTAAAGCCGCGCCGCCACAGCGAGGTCAGGAAGAAGGCCAATCAGACGGAAAGAACATGAATCGCGGCGTTCCGTGGGCATACGGCTTCGCTACGCCGTACGTGCCGGCTCCCGGGCCCGGTGCTGGAGGTGGAGGAGGACGAGGCGCCGCCGCCGCGGCTCCCGCGCCCCGCAGCTCCCGCCCCTGCTGCTGAGCCCGAAGACCGCGAGACGCCACACCACCTGCCCGGCACCAACGTGTCGTTGGCGATCAAAGATATCGACAACAATTATGCTCCTGGCGATTGGTTTCCTGGGGATCACCCCAAGAT
>CAVXIM010000011.1:0-80567 GCA_963761945.1 uncultured Acidobacteriota bacterium
GGGAATCGTCAATTCCATCAGCCTGAAAGAAGGCGAGGACGCCTTTCGCGAGCAGGCGCGAAAGATTTGGCGTTACGGAGCGGGCGTCGTGGTGATGGCGTTTGACGAAAAAGGCCAGGCCGATACGGCGGAACGTAAAGTCCTGATCGCCACGCGCGCCTATCGCATTTTGACCGAGCAAGTGGGAATGCCGGCCACCGACATCATCATAGATCCAGCGATTCTCACCGTAGGCACGGGCATCGAAGAACACAATCAATATGCGCTCGCCTTCCTCGAAGCGACCCGCCAGATCAAGGCGGCGCTGCCGGGAGTGAAGGTCAGCGGCGGCGTCAGCAATATTTCATTTTCCTTCCGCGGGAACAACGTCGTTCGCGAGGCGATGCACTCCGCGTTTCTTTATCATGGCATTCGCGCCGGTATGGACATGGGAATCGTCAACGCGGGGCAATTGGCGATTTACGAAGAGATCGCGCCCGAACTGCGGGGGCGGGTGGAAGACGTGCTCCTGGAATCGCCGGCCCGATGCGACCGAACGGCTCCTGGAATTCGCGCAAACGGTGGAAAAGCGCGGACCCGCGGCAGTGCGTGAAGACGCCTGGCGCCAAGCGAGCATCGAGGAACGCCTGTCGCACGCGTTGGTGCATGGCATCACGGAATTCTTGCCGGCGGACGTCGAGGAAGCGCGGCAGAAATATGAGTCGCCGCTGAGCATCATCGAAGGTCCGCTGATGGCGGGCATGAACATCGTTGGCGATCTGTTTGGTTCCGGAAAGATGTTCCTGCCGCAGGTGGTGAAAAGCGCGCGAGTGATGAAGCAGGCGGTGGCCATTCTGCTGCCGTATCTCGAGGCCGAAAAGCTGGCCAGCGGGGGCCGCGAAGCGCACGCGAATCCTGCTGGCCACAGTGAAAGGCGACGTGCACGACATCGGGAAAAACATCGTCGGCGTCGTGCTCGGCTGCAACAACTACGAGGTGATCGATCTCGGCGTGATGACGCCGGCGGACAAAATTCTGCAGACGGCCCGAGAGAAAAGAGTCGACCTGATCGGGCTGAGCGGATTGATTACCCCTTCGCTCGACGAAATGGTGCATGTGGCCAAGGAGATGGAGCGAGAGGGATTTTCTGTTCCGTTGCTGATCGGCGGCGCGACGACCAGCCGTGCGCATACGGCCGTGAAGATTGCTCCGGGCTATCGCCATCCGGTGGTTCATGTGCTGGACGCCTCGCGCGCCGTGGGTGTGGTCTCCCGCTTGAGCAGTAAAGATCAGCGGCCCGTGTTTGCGCGCGAAAATTGCGAAGAGCAGGAAAGAATCCGGCAGCAATACAGCGGGCCGCGAATCGCGCCGCTCGTTTCTCTGCAGGAGGCACGCGCCAGGAGGGCGCCGATTGATTGGATGAGTTATCGGCCGCCACGTCCGCCGTCCACCGGCAGCCGGGTTTGGGATGGCGTGCCGCTTCAAAAGCTGGTGCCGCTGATAGACTGGACGCCGTTCTTCCATGCCTGGGAGCTGAGGGGAATCTATCCGCGAATCTTGCAGGATCCGGTCGTGGGGCCGCGGGCGCAGGAGCTGCTCGACGATGCTCAAAAATTGCTGGCAGAGATCGTGGAAGGAAAACTGCTTACGGCGCGCGCTGTGGCTGGATTTTTCCCTGCGAATACCGTCGGAGACGATATCGAGCTTTATACGGATGAAACGCGCGCGCGGCCTCTCGCAACATTCTTCACTTTGCGGCAGCAGATGGAGAAGCCGGACGGCGAACCGGAATACGCGCTGGCGGACTTCATCGCTCCCAAGGAAACCGGCCTGGCGGATTATCTCGGCGCTTTCGCGGTGACCGCCGGGATCGGCGCCGCGGAACTCGCAGCACGATACGAAAAAGCACATGACGATTACAATGCGATTATGGTCAAGGCGCTGGCCGACCGGCTGGCCGAGGCACTCGCCGAATGGATGCACAAGCAGGCGCGCGATGCGTGGGGGTTTGGCCGCGAGGAGAATCTAACGCCCGAGGATTTGCTGCGTGAGCGCTATCGGGGGATTCGGCCCGCTCCCGGCTACCCGGCTTCACCGGATCATACCGAAAAGGCCACGCTTTTCGCGCTGCTCGATGTGGAACGCGGCGCCGGCATCACCCTCACCGAGAATTTCGCCATGTTGCCGGCCGCATCGATTTGCGGCTTATATTTCTCGCATCCCAAGGCGCGCTACTTTGCCGTGGGCAAGATCGGGCGCGATCAAGTGCTCGATTACCAGCGCCGCAAGGGACTGGAGTTGCGCGCCATCGAAAGATGGCTGGGCCCGTATCTGAATTACGAACGCGCCGCGGACTAGCTCAGATCGACCGGATGTGCGCGCCTTGACGCTCCGTGGCGTTTCGCTTAGAGTCACTGATTCCCGTGCAGGGGTAATCTTCGACCATCCCGAGCTGGGTGTTTCGCGCGCATACCAACCGGGCCTGCCGAGCGGTGCCACAGAAACCTGACAGCCAGCTATGACGCGGACCCTATCCACTTATCTTTTTGTAAAGAGAAAGCTGACTCCGGCCTTGCTGGCGGATATCGCGCGCCATGGCTTCACGGCGCTGGAGATATTCTGCGCGAGGGCGCACTTCAACTATCACTTGCCGGACGTGGTGCGCGAAACAGCCAGCGCTCTCCGAGATTACAACCTGAAGCTGCATGCGCTGCACGCTCCCCCGGAGCGGGACTTCAATCCCATACACGAAAGCAGCGCGCCGCTTTCGATTTGCGATCCGGAACGCGTGCGGCGTTTGGAGGCTGTGGACGAGATCAAGCGGGCCCTCGACGTCGCGGAGTTCATGCCCTTCCGTTATCTGGTGCAGCACATCGGCGGGTCGCGCGACACGGCGGACGAGCGGCGATTCGACGCGGCCTTCAGTTCGCTCGAGCACCTGCATATTTTCGCGAAGGAACGCGGCGTCACCCTGGCGCTGGAGAATACGCCGGGAGAATTGGCGACGCCGTCGCATCTGCGGCAATTCATCATCGATACGCGGCTCACCGATTTGCGGCTGTGCTTTGATATCGGGCACGCGCACATCGGCGATGGCGTGCTGGCCAGCCTCGAGCCGATGCGCGAATTTCTGGCGACCTCGCACATCCACGATAATCACGGCCTGAAAGATGAACACCTGCTTCCCTACGAAGGCACAATCGAATGGAAATCCGCCCTTCCTGCTTTGCCGCCAGAGCTTCCGCTGGTCTTTGAATTAAAGGAAAAGCCCGCGTACGCAGACCCGGCTCCCACTTCCATTGCGCTCAGCGCCGCGCGCACTGCATTCGAGCGGGTGGAGCAGGCGCTCTCTTCGCCCGAAAGTGAAAGCTAGACCTGGAGTCCGATGAGCGTTATTACCATTGAAAAAGCCGGCGACCACGAGGGACAGGAGGTCACGCTACGCGGATGGCTCTACAATCTCCGCGAGTCCGGGAAGCTATTGTTTCCGATTTTCCGGGACGGGACGGGACTGATGCAGGGCGTGGTTTCGCAGAAAGAGCAGCCGGACGCCTTTACGGCGCTGCGGGGGCTGCCGCAGGAATCGAGCGTCGAGATCACCGGGCGGATTCGAAGCGAGGCGCGCGCCCCGGGAGGCTATGAGATCGGCGTAACGCGGGTTCAGGTAGTGCAGCGGGTGAGTGAAGCGGAGCCTTACCCGATACAACTGAAAGAGCATGGTGTGGACTTCCTGCTCGATCGCCGGCATTTGTGGGTGCGCACTCCGCGCCAAGCTTCGATTTTGCGGGTTCGGGCCGAAGCCATCCGGGCGGCGCGGGAGTTCATGGATGGCCAAGGCTATACGCTGACGGACGCTCCCGTATTCACGCCGGCTGCATGCGAAGGCACGACGACGCTTTTTGAGGTGCAGTACGTCGACGACGAAAAGGCTTACCTGACGCAATCGGGGCAGCTGTATGTCGAAGCTTTAGCGGCGGCCCTGGGCAAGGTTTACTGCTTCGGGCCCACCTTTCGCGCCGAGAAATCGAAAACGCGGCGGCACCTGACCGAATTCTGGATGCTCGAGCCCGAGGCCGCCTTCGCGCATCTCGAAGACATGATGGCGCTCGGCGAAGGGCTGGTGAGCCACATCGTGCAATCGGTCCTGCGCAATCGAGCGCGCGAGATCGAAACTTTGAAGCGCGACGCCTCCAAACTCGAGCCGGTCAAGCCTCCCTTTCCGCGCATTACTTACGAAGAAGCGCTCGAAATCCTGCGCAAACACGGCCACGATGTGAAGTGGGGCGACGACTTCGGCGGCGATGAGGAAACGACGCTTTCGCAGCAGTTCGACAGGCCCGTGATGATTCACCGCTACCCCGCTTCGATCAAGGCGTTCTACATGGAGCCGGATAGTGCCCGGCCGGACCTGGCGCTGGGATTCGACGTGCTGGCTTCGGAAGGCTACGGCGAGATCATCGGCGGCGGGGAACGCATCTCCAGCTACGATCTCCTGGTCAAGCGATTGCGAGAACAAAAACTGCCGGAAGACGCCTTCCAATGGTATCTGGACCTGCGGCGGTACGGCAGCGTGCCGCACGCGGGTTTCGGTATGGGCCTCGAGCGCGTGGTGGCCTGGATTTGCGGAACAGAGCACGTCCGCGAGGTTATTCCCTTCCCGCGCATGATTTACCGGGTTTATCCTTAGCCGCTGTTCGCCCGCATTTTTGCCCGCCCGTTTGGGCGAACAGAACATCCGTCATGGCGCAAAAGATTCGCATCATCGGCGTGCCGATGGACCTCGGCCAAAGCCGGCGCGGCGTGGATATGGGTCCCTCCGCGCTACGCGTAGCCGGTTTGCAATCTCGGCTCAAACAGCTGGGACATACGGTCGAAGATATCGGCAACGTGCCCGTAAAGCAGCCTGAGGAGCAGCCTTACGGTGAAAAGCGCGCCAAATACCTGCACGAAATCGCGGAAACCTGCCGCGGATTGGCGGAGATGACGGAAAAGACATTGGAAGAAGGATTTTTGCCTCTCGTCTTGGGCGGGGACCATTCCATCGCCGTCGGGACGTGCTCGGGAGTGTCGGATTTTTTTCACAAGCAATCGAAGAAGATCGGCTGCTTGTGGCTGGACGCACATGGGGATATGAACTCGCCGGAATCCTCGCCTTCGGGAAACGTTCATGGCATGCCGCTGGCTTCGTTGATCGGCTATGGGGCGCCGGAATTGGTGGAGTTGCTCGGCTTCAAGCCGAAGGTCGAGCCGCGCAACGTGGCCATCGTAGGCGTGCGTGATCTGGACGCCAAGGAGCGGCGGCTGGTGAAAGATTCCGGAGTGCATGCCTTGACCATGCGAGACATCGATGAGCGCGGGATGCGCGAGGTGATGAGCGAGGCGCTGCGCTTTGCCGGGGACGATACCGAGGGCATCCACGTCAGCGTGGATATGGACCTCATCGATCCCTCGGACGCACCCGGAGTGGGCACGCCGGTGCGCGGGGGGATCACCTATCGCGAGGCGCATCTGGCCATGGAGATGATCGCCGATAGCGAAGCCATGGCTTCGCTCGAAATTGTCGAGATCAACCCGGTGATCGATCTGCACAATAAGACGGCATTGTTGGGAGTGGAAATGGTGCTTTCGGCGTTGGGAAAGAAAATTCTCTAGGCCTCGCAGCCGTCAGGGCTGCGAAGCGCAAAGGATACGGGCCGAATTCATGGCAGAGAACAAGCGGTTGCGAGTAGGCGTGATCTTTGGGGGGCGTTCGGGGGAGCACGAGGTATCGCTGGCGTCAGCGGCGTCGGTAATTCGCGCGCTCGATCCAGAAAAATACGAGGCGCTGCCGATCGGGATTGCGAAAGACGGGCGATGGTTCATCGGCACGCCCGCGCAGAAGATGCTGCCGGACGTGCTGCGCCAGGGACAGCGCGTGATGCTGAGCGCCGATCCCAACGTCGGCGCGCTTATGCCGCTCGAACCGAGTAGCGCAGGTTCACAACGGGTGGACGTGATCTTCCCTGTTTTGCACGGGACTTATGGGGAGGATGGCACGGTACAAGGGCTTTTGGATCTAGCCGGGCTGCCTTATGTGGGATCGGGCGTGATTGGCTCCGCCGTTGGCATGGATAAGGACATGCAGAAGCGGCTGTTTCTGCAGGCGGGGCTGCCCGTAGGCGAATTTCAAGCTATTTTGCGTTCCGAATGGGAGAGCGGCCGCGAGCGCGTCTTGAAAGCAGTGGCAAAGAAATTTCGCTTCCCGCTGTTCGTCAAGCCCGCCACATTGGGCTCCTCGGTGGGCATGAGCAAGGTGCATCAGCGGAAGGAATTGCCGGCGGCACTCGATTTGGCGGCGGAGTTCGCGCAAAAAAGTCTGGTGGAGCGCAATATTCGCGGCCGGGAGATCGAGGTTGCCGTGCTCGGAAACGATGAGCCGCGTGCTTCGGTTCCGGGCGAAATCATTCCTCATCGCGAATTCTACGACTACACGGCCAAGTATCTGGAGGACGGCACCCGCCTGGAAATTCCGGCCAAACTCACGAAAACTCAGGTGCAGAAATTCCAGGAGTATGCCGTAAGCGCTTTTCGCTGCCTGGAGTGCCGGGGAATGGCCCGCGTCGATTTCTTTCTGGAAAAGCCGAGCGGGCGCATCTATCTCAACGAGATCAACACTATTCCCGGCTTTACTTCGATCAGCATGTACCCGAAGCTCTGGGAAGCCTCCGGAATTCCGTATCGAGAATTGATCGACCGCTTGATCCAGCTTGCGCTCGCCGAGCATCGCGAAAAGCAGCGCACGAAATATTCGATCGAACTGCCGGCGGGATCGGGCGGCGCGCTCGGCGCCTGAACACCCAACGAAACTGCCCGCCATCCGCAGGCTCGACTGAAGCCAGTTTCCGAGTAGCCCGTGACTCGCCAACAATCCTAAAACCGGAGCTTGTATCTTGCCGAACTGTGGGTTCTTTAGGTGGGACTCAGTCGCTTTAGAGAGTTTTGAGGAATGCGATCAGCGCTTTGCGATCATCTTCCGATAAATTCAGCCCAAAGGGATGGCCTTTTACAGGGTAGGTTTTTGCGCTATACGGTTTGAAGCCGGTAGGAATGTAATCGTCGTGCGTGCGTCGGGGGTCAAACCAGTCTTCGAGGGTCGTACACCAACCGCTGTGCCCGAACATGCTGCGATACCAGACGCCTCTCAACGACGGTACCTTGTAATAGCCCGTAGCGCGCCGCGTCCTGAGCGCGAGATTCGGGTCAGTGCCCACCGAGATCGACAGGATGTCGTATTTCTTCTCGGCGCCGGGTGGCGGGGTGAAGCCCTCGGCGAGCGTCAGTTTGTTATTGGTGTAGAGCGGCGGGGTGTGGCACATCGCACAGGCTTCACGCTCGAAGACTTTCTGTCCGCGGCTGGCCGCAACGTCAAACTTGTTGGGATTGCGCGGCGGCTGGAGTGAATAAAGATACTGGGCGAGAGCATAGAGCTGTTCATCACTATAACGGCCTGGACCAGATTGGGGGCTACTTGCTTTGCCCGGAGCGGGCAACTTCTGGAAATTTGGAATGTCTGCGGGAATAAAACCATTGTAATTGGCGAGACTGTCAGCACCCTGGTTGAGCGCGGCGTAGCGCATCAAATCCACAATGCCGCGATGTTGCTGCAAGCCCGTGGCATCCAAGTAATGCCGGTCTTTGACGCCGATCAAATCGGGTATATGCGGCGGAGAGAGCACGCTTGTCCCTTGGCGTGCGAAGACGCCCGCAGGTATGGCCGCGTGACTGCCCGCGATTTCCTCTGCCGACATCACGCTATAGTCCGGCTGTTCGGACAGCAGCAGCCACGGTACTTCAAATTGGGAGCGCTCACCCAGGCGGAAGAACCCGAGCAACGCTTGCTCGTTCGCGCGCCGCAGCGAGCTGCGCGCGCATGCCTAAGGCGCGTCCGTGGTCGATGGAATTGTTGCCCTGTGCCCCTTTGACAATGCTGCCATCGGGCATCACGCGAGTGTGACAATCTGCGCAGGCGGCAAATGCGGCCTCTACTTCTCCTTTTTGACGGATGACCCATACGACAAACGGGTCGATGCCGTTCGATGGGATGGGCCTCCCGCCGACCTCGTAAAGCTGTCGCACAAACTGCAGAGGAGGCGGCGGGGTAAAAATAATCGGGGAGTCAAACACGATCTCACCAGCTCTGAGCCAGTCCGTTTGCGTTTTAAGGGGCGGCGTATGCATGACGCCGGTTTTGGGATCCATTCCCCAGACAAGTTCCGGCTCCTGCTGCTTAAGCCACTCGATGTAACCGGGCGGCTCGTAGCCGGGCACATATACTGGATAGCTCTTGTAAATTGGTCTGACTGAAATCTGATAGTAGTATTCGGCTGAAACGTGTTTGGGCGAGCCGGCAGGGTTAGCCAACGGCAGTTCAAGTGTAGCCAGGGCCTCGTCGTCCCAAGTCTTGGGTATCATTGGCCGGAATGTCTTAGGATCGAAGAAGTCCGTCTTTTGCGCTTTGCCATCGGTTGCGAAGACCAACACGCAAGCAAGGGCAAGCGAGCCAAATAGAATGACTAAGCCCGATCTACGCCGTGTAGCAAGCTCCGCGGAGCTGCGCGTACGAGTACCTGGAGAACAAACTGGCCGGTTCATAAGATCAGGAAAGCACGGGAAGTCAGCGAACGAAAGTACAAATACGTTACGAGAACGTACCGTACGCGCATGTACGCTTTGATTCGAAGCCTCAGATCTTGCGAGGGTTTTGCTACCAGGGAATGACCGC
Source organism: uncultured Acidobacteriota bacterium (assembly GCA_963761945.1). Taxonomy (GTDB): domain Bacteria; phylum Acidobacteriota; class Terriglobia; order Acidiferrales; family UBA7541; genus Palsa-189. The sequence goes on from CAVXIM010000011.1 coordinate 8,741, forward strand.
GGTGATGGCACTCGCCGACACTTGCGAAGCGCGCCGGTTCAAGAGAAACCGCTGTCCGTCGTGTCCCACACCGTATTGATTCATCCAGAAACTGTAAGAGTTGAGCTCATGTCCGGTCTCGAAGAGCGCTTTCGGGGCGCCGAATTCAAACGTGTTGCGTGCGTCCACGGCAACCGCCATGAGCGTTGCATCGGGAGTGAGATAGAACAACTCCCTCCTGTCGCGCCGCCAGTGCGGAATTAGGCCGCCCCGGCTCGAAACCTGCCACTTGTGACCCCCGCCGGGAAAATCTCGCACATAGACTTCTGGTCGTCCTGTCTCATTGGACATGTATGCGATCCAACGCGGGCCATCTCCATCTTCTGCCGGAGCAAAGACGGCGCTGGTTTCTACACAAGAATGCCGCAGAAACGGCCGGGGTTTACCTTGTTGTTCCGAAGCCTTTAGCGAGACGATCCAGGTGTGCATGTGTTGATAGTCGGGCGCCTGGGAACCGTATGCGATGAACTGCGCGTCGGAGGACCAGTCGCTTGGAAACTTCGGGCCCTCCGTGTCCAGAACGCAATTCGCGGTTCCGCCGCTCAACGCCTGACGCATCATCTGCATGCGGCGATCATCGCCGCGGCTAAACAGGAGTTCTCGACCGTCGGGGGCCCAGACGGGATTAAATTCGGCGTGCTCCTGGCCAGTCTCGGTAAAACGGAAGACCGCGCCCTCACGCAACAGATCCATGATCCAGATCGTGGGAAAGACCGTGTCCGGATCATCGAGCCTTTGAAGAGCGAGGTGCTTTTCATCAAGCGAGAGGCTGAATGCGGCATAGTCATTACGCGCTCCGACCTCCGCAAGCAATTTGCCTTGCCGGTCGAGCCAGCAGAGTTGTTGATCTTCGATACTGCCATCCTGATAGAGGAGGACTCCGTTATCAGAGACCGAGAAGCCGCCTTGGTACCAGCGTCTATAACGGACCTTCGGAACAACGACCGTTCGTTCGCCGCTCAGTTCAAGGCGGCGCGGGTCGAACGGCTGCGCCATGAGCGCGCCGTCACATAAAAAAAGCAACGAGCCGGTGCTTCCAGGAAGGACAGGAGCATAGCCTGCGCGGGCATCCGCGCTCAAGAGCACTTTGGAGACCGTTGAGTCGAGCGAACCGGCACGAATCGAGGACTCGCCCCGCGTGCAACTCGCCGCAAGATATAAGAAGTGGCGGCCGCCTGGCAGAAACTGAGGGAAATTGTGCGCGACCTCTCCTCGCGCCCGATCGAGCGCAGTCACTGGCTTGGGTGCGCCACCCGATGCTGCTACTTGGTAGAGGATACCAATGGGTCGTGGGCAGAAGATGATGATTCCCTCGGGACTCCAAGCGCCTCCCCGGCCTGCCACGACCTCGGCAACATCCCGCGCTGGTCCTCCGGTGAAGTCGATGGTCCGTAGCTTAGCCGGAATGAAAAAACCAATCGTACGGCTATCGGGCGACCAGAAGGGGTAAGACGCATTGTCGGTCGCGGGCAGAGGCTTGGCCTCGAGCGAATCGAGCGTCCGAACCCAAAGCATCATTCTTCCCCTCACGAGCAGCAGTGAAGGCGAGTTTGCGGCCATCAGGCGAAATGGCAAAGGATTCGAATGAGGCGTTCTCAGGCGGTAGGATGGAAAGCCGCAACACATCAACTTGCGTTACCGATTCAGACGGCTGCCGCTCGGAGAATTCGGGGACGTACCCACCTTTGGGAATACAGATCAAAGTACGGTCTGCTCGTCCCTCGCCTTCGTAATAAGAGCTGAGGCGATCCCGCAGCCGTCCAGCCTCGACTCGAACGATTGGGTCGGATTTGGAATCGAATGATGAGTTCCGACCGAGGACCTCGATGGCTATCACGGACTCCTTAATTTCGTCTGCCCGCCCTTCGAGCGCGTATTCGACCACGAAACGCAGAAAACGAGTTGCGCGCTCCGCGTCGGCAAATGCTGAACTGGCCAGAATCCGCTCCACTTGTGCCCGTACTCGCTCTGCGTCCATCGTGGATGAATCTTATCATTCACCTCCGGCTGTGGCGTAAGATGAGGCTCCGGAACGAATCGTCGGCTACTCGGAAACTGGCCGCGCTAACAGGCTGGGGTTTGCTTCTGTGTGCCGACTCTGCTAGTTTTTTCTGCTCTGCGCACCGGCTATCTCTCAGCTTGGCCCGCCGGTATTCCGCATGGCCAGGGATGAAATTTTGGCGCTCTTTGAGACCAGCCGTGAGGAACCAAACTCGAAACGGCTTCGCTATGCCGTAAGCGGCGTCGCGCTGGTAATTCTGCTCACCTTTGGCATCTGGTTCTTTTTCCTGCGATTTATCAGCGAAAAACATACAGTCGAACATTTCATGGATGCCGTCGTGGCGCAGGATTACCAGCACGCTTTCCAGATCTGGAAAGCTCATGGCTCGTATACCTACCAGGATTTCACAGCCGATTGGGCGCTCGACGGCTATTACGGACCGATCAAGAGCTATCGCATCGAGTCGGCTTCCCTGCCGCCCAATGGGGGCAGTGGAGTGGTCGTGGTAGTGGAAGTTAGCCCCTTTCAACCGTTCCCCGAAAATAACAATCCGCAAAGCGGCCGTACCAAGGAAATCCGATTGTGGGTGGAGCGAAGCGACCAGTCGCTCAGCTTTCCGCTATGAGGATTTGCGCCGAGCCAGGTTCGGGTTTGGCCTCGTCGCGGATCATAACGGGAAAGCCGTCGCGAATCGGATAGATGATTCGGCAGGTGGCGCAGCGAAGGCCTGTTTCGTCCGGCGTGAGCTCTACCGGCGTCTTGCATATCGGACATACCAGCAAATCGAGCAGTTCCTGGCTGATCGCCATCTTCCTGTTTCCCCTGTTTGAATCTAGCAAACGCGCCGCCAGCGAGCAATTTGCGTCAGAGGCTTTGCGCGCGCCGAAATTCGCGGGCCACGGCGGCAGGTTCGCGCTGTTCGGCGTCGACGGCGTAATTCATTTGACGCATTTGGGCATCCGAAAGTTTTCCGCCCAAAATATCAAGGGGAGCGCGTAGCTCCGGATGATCGCGAAGGGCGGCGCCTCGAAGAATCGTTACGGCTTGGTAAGGAGGGAAAAAGTGCCGGTCGTCCTCCAGAATGACCATTCCGAGAGCGATGATGAGGCCGTCGGTGGCACTGCCGGCGACGACATCCACCTGGTGTTCCTTGAGCGCTCGGTACAGTAAGCCGAGATCCATGATACTGGGCGCAGCGCCGAATTTAAGACCATAGGCGCGTGTCAGGCCCGGATAGCCGTCGGAGCGTTCCATGAATTCATAGCCAAATCCGGCGCGCCATTGCGAAGCGTGGGGCACCAAATCGGAGATGGTGCGAAGTTTGAGCCTTTGCGCGTCTTCGCTGCGAACCACGATGGCAAACGTATTGTTGAAGCCGAGCGGCGGTCCGACTTCAAAACCAAAGCGATCCCGGTAAGCATCTCGAACTTTGCGGTAGACCGCCTCGGTATCATTGGAGGACGGCTCGCTCAATACGGCGGTGAGAGCGGTACCCGTATACTCCACGTAGAAATCCATCTGGCCGGCGAGCATGGCTCGATGGCAGATGAGGGTGCCGCCGAGATTGAGCCGGCGATCGAGTCGCAGAGCTGTATGCGCTTCGATCTGTTGAGCGAGGATCTCGGCCAGGATGATCTGCTCGGTGAAATTTTTTGATCCGGCCACTACTGTGTTCTGCCGCGCGCGGCAGCCCGCAAGTGTGGCCACAGCCCCGCCAAGAAGCGTCAGGGCATCTCTTCTCGTGAAGGTCGCGGCCATTGGTTTGTGTCAGATGGGGCTGGCGCTCTAAGGCGTGAGTCTCTGTTCCACGAGCCCGAGGATGAAGTCTACGCCAATCGCCAGCAGCGCCGCGGGAATGGCCCCGGCAAGGATCACAGCGTTGCTGACCATAGCGACTCCCCGAAAAATGAATACACCGAGCCCACCCGCGCCGATAGCGGCCGCAATCGTGGCGACGCCTATACAGATGATCATGGCCACGCGGACTCCGGCAAGAATCACGGCGATCGAGAGGGGGAGCTGCACGTCCCAAAGGATTTGCCTGGGAGTCATGCCCATGCCGCGGGCGGATTCGAGAACGGCGGGATCGACGCCCGCGATGCCGGTATAGGTGTTGGTCAGGATCGGGAGCAGGGCATACAGCGCCAAAGCGACAATAGCGGTTCTCGCGCCGATGCCACCCAAGAAAGGAACTGGAATCAGAAATCCAAACAACGCCAAACTCGGAATTGTCTGGATTACATTCGCGGCGCCCAGCACCCAGCGTCGCAACTTCTGCCGGCGAACCAGGGCGATGCCCAAAGGAATTCCGACCAGCACGGCCGCCAGCATCGCCGCGCCAACCAGAAGCAGATGCTCCCAGGTTCGCGACAAAATCTCCGCATGATCGTTGATCAGAAAATTCCAAAAATTCATGTCTTCCCCCATTTGCCGGTGATCCGCGGAGAGCTTCGGTCTTTGCTCTCCCCTCCATGCAGTGAATCGACAAACGCTCTAGCCTCGGCATTGCCGGAGTGCAAGAACTCGTCCGGTGTGTAGATTCCAGCCAGCCGGCCTTCGGCGAAAAGGCCAATGTGCGTGCCGATCAGGAGCGCTTCGCGTAAATCATGGGTGACAAACACGATGGCCTTTTCCAGACGCGTTGCCAACTCGCAAAATTCCCGTTGCAGCTCGGCGCGAGTTATGGGGTCCAGAGCGCCAAAGGGCTCGTCCATAAGCAGAATGGGAGGATCGGCCGCGAGGGCTCGCGCCACACCCACCCGCTGGCGTTGTCCGCCGGAAAGCTCGCTGGGCTTTCGCGTGGCAAATTTGGCCCCGTCGAGGCCAACCAATTCCAGCATCTCCCGGACACGTTCACGGACGCGCGACTCCGGCCAGGATTCCAGCCGCGGTACCATGGCCACGTTTTGCTCTACGGTCCAGTGCGGGAAAAGGCCGACGTCCTGAATTACGTAGCCGATCCGCCTTCGGAGGCGGATGGGGTCCCAGGCGAGCTGAGAACGGCCCTCCACAAAGATTTCACCCGAAGAGGGTTCGAGCAGGCGGTTAATCAATTTAAGGGTGGTGGTTTTGCCGGTTCCGCTGCGCCCCAGGAGAACCAATGTTTCGCCCGGAGCCACCTGGAAGCTCACGCCACTGATAATCTTACGGTTATCAAGCGAGTAGCCGACGTCTCGCAGTTCGACAGCCAGGCCATCGGAAGCGGGCACAGCCTTCACGGGTGGCCCTCGACCACGAATATGCGGCTCGAAGCCATCTGTCCATATGTTAGGCTGCTCCCATATACATGGGCAATCACCCTCTCTCGGGGCAGTCACCGTCCCTGACCCCCGCCGGGACGTCTGCCGTGCGACCAGTCGGCCACCCGAGCATCGAACTAGGGGGAGTAACATGGCATCTCCAGGGCGTGTCCAGGGACGCAACTCGTTATTACTCGAGCTGTCGGAAGCTCGAGCGCGGAGCGATGCTCTATTCGAGATTGTGCGTCCCGAGGCCCTCTATGAGCGCCCCATCGCCGAGCGACACCGGATCGTCTTCTATTTAGGCCATCTCGAAGCTTTCGATTGGAATCTCTTCGGACGTGAACTCAGCGGGTTGAAATCGTTTGCTCCGAGCCTGGACAAACTCTTTGCTTTCGGCATCGATCCTGTAAACGGCAATCTTCCAGACGACCAGCCACGCGACTGGCCGGCGCGCGAAGAGGTCTTTCGTTATAACCAGCGTTTGCGTGCCGCGATCGACGATGAATTGCCGGCCGCGCTGGAAGCGGCTGATAACCATAGCCGAGCGCTTTCGCAATTTCTCCGCGTGGCCATCGAACATCGCCTCATGCACGTCGAGACGCTCGCATACATGCTGCATCGGCTCCCTCTTAATCTCAAATGTGCCCGGCAAGGTCCGCCGGCACCTCGCGCGCCGCAGGTGCGCCCGCAAATGATCGAAATCCCAGCCGGCATCGCGACTTTGGGATTGAAGCGCGAAGACGGAGTTTTCGGGTGGGATAACGAATTCCAGGAGCACAGCGTACTTGTTCCGGCCTTTCGAATCGATACATACAAAGTGACCCATCTTCAATATCTGCGTTTCGTTGCGGAAGGCGGTTATCGCGAGCGGTCTTTCTGGAACGATGCGGATTGGGAGTGGCTGCAATCGAGCGGCACGCTTTGTCCGGCATTTTGGATCCGGCGAGGCAGTCAGTTTTTCTTTCGGACCATGTTCGACGAGGTGCCGCTGCCGCTGGATTGGCCGGTGTATGTGAGTCATGCGGAAGCGTCGGCGTATGCGCGGTGGGCCCGCAAGGAACTGCCCACGGAAGCCCAATGGCACCGCGCGGCTTACGGCACCCACAACGGTGCCGAACGGGTTTATCCCTGGGGCGATGCGCTGCCCGGCGCGGGCCTGGGCAATTTTGATTTTCAGTATTGGGACCCGACCCCGGGAGCCGCGTTCCCGGCAGGCAGCAGCGCATTTGGAGTCGCGGATCTCCTGGGGAATGGCTGGGAGTGGACGCAAACAGTTTTTGCGCCATTTGATGGATTTGAGCCGTTTCCCTTCTACCCAGGCTATTCGGCAAATTTTTTCGATAGCCAGCACTACGTCCTGAAGGGCGGATCAGCGCGAACCGCCGCGTGCTTATTGCGGCGATCCTTCCGCAATTGGTTCCAGCCGCGCTATCCGTATATCTACACCGGCTTTCGTTGCGTCGAACACTGACCCACACTGCTCATGATCGGAGAAGGGATGCTCGCCCAGACGCTCGCACAAGACTACGTCAGTGACTTCGCAATCGACGTGCGATTAGGACTAACGAAAGAAGGCCAGAAGGAAATCCCGTCGAAATACCTCTATGACGAAGTAGGTTCGGCACTCTTCGAAGTGATTACCGTCCTGCCGGAGTATGGTCTTTTCCGTGCCGATGAACGCCTGCTGCAACAAAACGCCGACGCGATTGCGACGGCCTTGATGCCTGGGCGGGTCGTGGTGGCCGAGCTAGGCAGCGGGAGCGGAAGAAAGACTTTGTGGATGCTCGAGGCTCTTGCCAAGCGCCAACGAACGGTATACCACCCAATCGAGATCTCACGAGTGGCCTTGGAGGAATGCTCCAGGAAATTGGGTCAGGTACACAGAGTAGAGATAAGGCCGGTTCCAAAACCATACTTGGAAGGGCTGCGCTCGGTGACCGCGGAACGCAGGCCGGGCGAGAAGCTGCTTGTTCTCTTTTTGGGCAGCTCGATTGGAAATTTCAACGAGCACGCCGCAGAGCGCTTTCTTGCGGAGGTACGGGAGACTTTGATTGCGGGAGACGCATTGCTCCTGAGCACCGATCTCGAGAAGCCATCTTCGCAGCTTCTTCCCGCATACGACGATCCTCTGGGCGTTACAGCGTCCTTCAATCTGAACGTTCTTGCCCGCATGAATCGGGAACTGGAAGCAGATTTCGACCTTTCCGCCTTCCGGCATCTGGCCCGATACGATACGGCGACGCGGCGCATCGAAATGCATCTGCTTTCGCTCCGCGCCCAAACCGTGGTGATTCCGCGAGCTCATTGCAGTGTCTCACTTGCCGAAGGCGAAACCATCTGGACGGAAAGCTCCCATAAGTATTGTCCCAAGGAGATCGTGCTGATGGGGCGGCGCAGCGGATTCCGGCCGTTGAAGCAATGGTTCGACCACGAATGGCCTTTCGCGCAAACCTTGTTTGTCGCGGAGTAAGTCGTTCTGCGAAGGGCGTAAATCGCAGCTACGATAGGTGGGGCTCTGGCACGCGGGCGGCTTCCACACGCAGGCTGATTTCGCCCGTCCAGGGTTTTCCGGCGGCGAGATCCAGCGGCCATACAGCCAAGATCTGCGAGCCCTGGTACACACGTTCAAATCCTTCCTCGGATTCAGATATGGTCTCGATGGGAGTGATCCAAAGCTCCTTGGCAAAAGGCGCTTCGATCGTCGTGGCGACGTTTTGCCACTCGTCGACCACTCTTAATCGAGAGCCTATCTCCGAAGCCGGTACCGCCGCCGACCAACCTAGAGGATGCCGGCCGGAGGCAATTTCAAAGTACCGGTTTTGCTCACGCGGCGCGAGAAAGTTCAAGACGATTTCCACGCCAACCAGAGCGGGGCGGGCTTGTGGATTGGCGCATGAAAGCCTGGAAGTGCAATGGAGCTGGTAGCCTTTATTTCCCGCAGCGAAGGAAAACCGCTTTGTACAGCGCATGAGTTCGAGCGATCCGCCGGTCTTCGCACAATCGGGACACGGCACTTCGCATTCGAGGCTGATGCTGGTCGGCCCGTTCTCCAGGACCGTATAAGCGCCGGATGCTAAAGCAGCATTCTCTTCAAGCTGCAATTCCTCATAATCCTTAAAAGTTTTGTCCGCCGGAAAGAGCAGGAGACGAAAAGCGTTTCGGGGCCAGCGGTCGTAACGCAGAAAGCGCTCCAGGCCATCTTCCTTGGAGCGTATCTGGTCGTGGATGGACGCGACCTGGCCGTTTGAGGCGGACGAGGCTTCGCGCAGGCGGCGATGATAGGCCTCGGGGCGCCGCTGAACTGAGTTGACCAGGGTCACGGCACCCGGACGAAAATCCAGGGAAATCAAAGTGCCACCGTCCGCCGGCCTCAGCAAGGCGGCCAAGCTTTTCGAGGTGATATATAGCTCCTCGCGGCCGTCGGCATCGAAGTCGGTTTGCTCGACGTGCACTCCGTCGGCACGATTGCGGCTGAGTTCATCGAGCAGCGTTTCGGCGCGGATGAGCTCGCGCCAGAGCTCGGTACGCAAATGCGGCGCATAGATGCCGCCGAAGACTCCGTGCCAATAAGCATCATTGCATTGCGCGCGCAAGAGATGCCTTTGGGCTAGCTTATGCCTGGCGCTTTTTTCCTCACTCATGCGCTTCGAAGCAAGTGCCCGATGCTTGTCTGACACCCGCAGCATCTTTTTGTGAAGCAGATTCGATTCCGGGTATTTGCTGAAGAACGCCCTCCAGGGCCCGCCTCGCAGAAACCGCAATACGTCGGGACGTTTGGCGAATTCCTCACTGATGGCATGGAAGGCGTTGCGCGCCTTTGTGGGGAGAGTCCATTCCATCATTTCGGAGTACGAAGCTGTCGGAAGGTCGGCACGGCCCAGGGACTGGTGTCCGCGGATGTACTCTCCCGGAGGCTCGACGGCAAGCCAGTCGGCGGAATCCTCGAGCGCGGAGAAGAAGCCGTCTAACCAGCCATCTCGGTAGCAGTGCTCGAAGGTTCCCGGCCAGCCGCCGAACTTCTCGCAATCGTCTCCCATAGCGGCCATGCCACCGGGATGATGCGCGGCGTTCTCCCGAAGGAAACCGATGGCCTCTCCATAAGGGCGGAACGGCAGCAAATAACGCAGTGCCTGCAGGCCGGGGAAGACGCGCACCGTCTGCCCGCGGTCCTCGGCCACATAATCGCCGTGCAGCTGGTCCAATTCAAAGCCAGCCGCAAGAAAATGTACGTCATCGACCAACGTATATCGGACCCCGGCGGAGGCCAGTGCATGAGGCAACTGTGGTTCCCAGACCCGTTCGGCAAGCCAGGCGCCCTCCGGCTCGCGGCCGAACTTCTCGTTCAAATACTCGCGCATCAAGCCGATCTGCAGGAGTTGGTCCTGAGGCGGGATGGATACCAGGATCGGTTCGTAAAAGCCCCCGCCCACCAACTCGATCTGCCCGCGAGAGCTCAATTCCCTTAGCCTTTCGAAAAACTCCGGATGGCGATGCTCACACCATTCCAATAGCGGTCCACTGTAATGCAGACCCAAGCGAACTCCCGGGTGCCGGAGCAGGCACTCGACAAATGGCAAATAGGAACGCTGATAGATCTGCTCCAATACAGCGTCAAAATTGCCGACCGGCTGGTGTCCGTGGATCAGGAGAACGAGACTAAACTTGGTCAACTTGGAACCCCGATCAGGTGGGTCTAGTCATGATACTGCGAGTTAAGAAAGTTGCAACGAGCCAAGTGGCTAACGCATGGATTTCCTGAGAATTTGGGTGCCAATGGCGCCAGAGATTCGCTTCTGCGAAGCGCTTACAGCGTAAGGCGAAGTTTAATCGATGATCGCCTCTTAGCCGCTGCCTTAACATTCCTGCCCTTCCTTCCTCGTACGTGTTGATATTTTGGAGGCACTAAGGTATTTCCTGTACTACAGGGACTGCTGTAGGGTAGTTACCCTACCTGTACTGGCATTACCCTAGTCACCGGTATTTTCTGACTGGCGAAGCGGTTAGCTTGTGCCCGCGAAATTTCATATCGGGGGTCGAATTGGAACCAAACTTGCCGTTTAGAGCAGTTGAAACCACGCGTTTGCTGGCACCCGATCTCACTCACTTTCAACCGCACAATTTGCCGTTCTTTCTTTTCTTCATTTTCCTGATCGCCCTTGCCTTTTGCGGCTGGGGATGTGGTAGTGGGATCGGTTCGCTGGCGAAAAGCATGCAGTCAACAAACACGACCCTACCTGCGGACCCAACGGGCGCCACAAGCCCATTGTTACCGGCCGGCTCGTCATCAAACGCGGGCGCTATCATCTCCGTCAGCGTGACGCCTTCAGTGGCCTCGACACCGGCGGGGCGAACCATTCAATTCAATGCAAGTGTACAAGGCGCCGCATCGGATAAATCGGTGACGTGGGACGCCTTACTGGGGACCGTCACCTCATCCGGGCTCTACACAGCACCTTCCACTGCGGGAACGGACACGATAACGGCAGTGAGCGATGCCGATCCGACGAAATTCGCGTCGACCACGGTTTCGATACTAGCGGCGGCCCCGCTCAATGCTGTGAATCTGCTGAAATTCGGGAATGCCGGCTTCGGCGGCGACGATACCAATGTCTTGCAGACGGCCCTGAACTCCACCGCGGCGAATGGACAAATCCTGGAGATACCGGCGGGAAACTACAACATCAACCCACTCTCGTTTCCTAACAATGCAAACGTCTTCGTGGATGCCGGAGCCACGGTGACGGCTAATTCGGGCTACGCTGATGGTGTAACGATGCTCAATATCAGTTCCTCGAACGTTACCATCGCGGGGGCCGGGGCCGCTGTTTCCGTGTTCCACATGCGTAAAGGCGGAGTACACCAGCGGCGAGCAACGGCACTGTATGCATATCGTGAGCGCCAGCAACGTGACCATCAGCGGGATTTCCTGCAATGATTCGGGCGGCGATGGCCTTTACCTGGCAGGCAGCACAAACGTCACCGTTGAAGACTGCGTCTTCAACAATAACCGCCGGCAAGGCTCCAGCATTACCGGCGGTGTGAATCACGTTCACTATTTGCGCGACCACTTTACGAACACAAACGGCACCGCGCCGCAGAGCGGCATTGACGTCGAGCCGAACGCGCCCGGCGGGTTCTTGCTCGATGTTAATATCACAGATTGCTATACGGACAACAATGCCGGCGACGGCCTGATGGTCAGCCTATGGATGCTGAACTCGAGTTCGCAGCCGGTCGGCGTGACCGTTTTGCGTAATCATTCCACGGGCAATCAGCGCTACGGATACTTTGCCAACAACAACGATCCATCGAATGCCTCCGGAACCATCCTGATTCAGGATTCCTTCAGCGATCAGAGCGGCAGTTACGGCGCAGTAGGGCGCTTCTACGCGGCGAATGGAGCCAGCCTTACATTCCAGAATCTGACGGTCACGAATCCGCATGTGAACGGACCCGATCCTAGCTATCACGACAGCGGGGCGGTAGACGTTATTCGCGGCGGCGGGGCAACCGTCCCGCTTGGCAACGTTCACTTCCTGAACATCACCATCGCCATCACAAACGGAATGAGCGACCACTATTTCAATTTCCAGGACGGCTCGGGGATCGGCATCGTAACCACAGGCAGCAACCGCGTCCAGTTCATTCCGGCATCTTTGAGCGGAGCGACGAACGTTCCACCCAATGGCTTGGTGGGCGGCGTCGGAGCAAACGCGCTGGATTGATGGCCGACTGCTCGGGCTTTGCCTGACTTCCGGATGGGCGGAATCTGCGCGCGGTTGAGCGCAATCGGCGCGTACATTTGCCGCTGACTCGCTTACGCGTCTCTTGGCCGCGAAAAATATTCCTCTCTGGCGCGTCCTTGACCATCGCCAGCGCGACCCATACAATCGATAGCGACTCATGACGCCGCAAACGGAACGAGCGTTTCTCAGCCCAGTGGCTTGCCGCTGGGCTGAGAAGTTTTTGGCTTCCTTTTCCTGTGTTCCTCGAGCCCTTCTTAGGAAACGTTAGGAGAGAGATGGAAGGCGCTATTTTAGAAGGACTGACTTTCGACGACGTGCTCCTCCTGCCGGGAAAATCTTCCGTGCTTCCAGGCGAGGCGGACACGCGAACCTGCCTGACTCGCGGAATCTCTTTGGATATTCCCATGGTCTCCGCGGCGATGGATACCGTCACCGAGGCGCACCTGGCGATCGCCATGGCCCGGCAGGGCGGCCTGGGGTTCGTCCACCGCAACATGAGTATTGAACGCCAAACGGAAGAGGTGGACCGCGTCAAGCGCTCCGAAAGCGGAATGATCGTCGACCCGGTGACGATTTCACCGGAACATTCGGTGCGCCATGCTCTGGACCTTATGAACAAGTACCACGTTTCGGGACTGCCGGTGACGCGCGGCAGCAAGCTCGTGGGCATTCTCACCAATCGCGATCTGCGCTTTGAGAAGGATCTCGGGCAGCCCGTCAGCAGCGTGATGACCAAAGATAACCTGGTCACTGTGCCTGTAGGAACAACGCTGGAGGAAGCCGAGCGGCTCTTGCAGCGTCATCGCATCGAAAAGCTGCTGGTGGTGGATCAGCACTTCAACTTGAAAGGGCTGATCACCGTGAAGGACATTCAGAAAAAATTGGAGTATCCGCGAGCCACGAAAGATCAGCACGGCCGCTTGCGCGTGGGCGCCGCGATTGGCGCGACCGGCGATTTTCTGGAACGCGCCACGGAACTGGAGCGGTTCAATGTCGATGTGCTGGCGCTCGATACGGCGCACGGGCATTCTACGCGCGTGATGGAGGCGATCCGCGCGGTTAAACAGCGCCTGCCCAATATGCAAGTGGTGGCGGGAAATGTGGGCACCTACGAAGGGGCGCGGGACCTCATCGCGCTGGGCATCGATGGCCTCAAAGTGGGCATCGGCCCCGGATCGATCTGCACGACCCGCGTCGTTACCGGCGCCGGCGTTCCGCAGGTGACCGCCATTGTCGAAGCGGCGCGGGCTGCGAAAGGCACAGGCGTTCCGGTGATCGCCGATGGCGGCGTGAAATATTCGGGAGATATCACCAAGGCTATTGCCGCGGGTGCGTCCGTGGTCATGATTGGAGGTCTCTTTGCCGGAACCGAAGAGGCACCCGGAGAAACCATTCTGTATCAGGGGCGCACGTTCAAGTCTTACCGTGGCATGGGTTCTCTGGGCGCCATGGAAGCGGGATCGGCCGACCGTTACGCTCAAGAGACGGCGGATCGGGGAAAATCCGTTCCCGAAGGGGTAGAAGGTCGCGTGCCTTACAAAGGCCCTCTGAGCGGCCTTGTCGATCAACTCACCGGCGGCTTACGCAGCGGCATGGGGTATTGCGGAGCGGCCAATCTTCGCGACCTGCAGGAGCGCAGCCGATTTGTGCGCATCACTTCGGCGGGCCTGCGCGAAAGCCACGTTCACGACGTGATCATCACCCGCGAGGCGCCCAACTATCAGGTGGAATAGTCCCGGATTCTCCCGCATTCGCGCCTGGCTCCTCGTGGCCGTCTGGGCGAGCCTCATTTTTACTTTTTCAACCGACACTTTCTCGAGCGATCACACCCAAAGCGTTGTAGTCGGTATCCTCCATACGCTGCTTCCGCATGTGGCGGAGGGTACGCTCGTGACGCTGCATGATTTCCTTCGGAAATGCGCCCACGTATGTGAGTATTTCGTTTTTGGCCTGCTGCTCTTTAATGCCTTCCGCGCGCCTGGCCGCGGCTGGCAATGGCGCTGGACCGTTCTGGCCATTCTCGCCGCTGCGCTGTACGCCTCATCCGACGAGATTCACCAGATTTTTGTGCCCAGCCGTGGCGCTTCCATCTGGGACGCGCTGCTCGATACGAGCGGCGCAAGTGTCGCGCAATTAGCCGTCTGGATTGCGAATCGGCGGGAGCAGCCTACCTTAACGCGCAAAAACTTCGGGTCTGCCGCCGAGGAAAACACCGGGGGCGGGGCCTGAGCTTCACAGCGCAAAAAAAAGGCCCGCCGCGACAGACGGGCCTTCGTATTCCAGCGAAGATTCCTCTTATCCTTTGGTCTCGGCTTTTTCCGGCGTTTCCTGCTCCTCGGCTTTGACCTTTTGCTTCTCTTTCTTTTCCTTCTTCTTCAACTTAGACCCAAGCAATTCGAGTATGGCAAGCTGCGCGCCGTCTCCGATGCGGAAACCGGCGTGAATGATGCGCGTGTAGCCGCCGGCGCGGTCCGCAAATCGTGGAGCAATATCCTCAAACAATTTGCGGGTGGCGTTGGGGGTGAGCAGATAGGCGGCCGCCTGCCTCCGCTTATGGAGGGAGTCTCCTTTGCCCAGGGTGATCATGCGTTCGACTAATGGCCGGGCGGCCTTGGCGCGGCGAACGGTGGTCGTGATGCGCTCTTTCTCGATGACGTTGGTCACCAGATTGCGCAGGGTTGCGCGACGATGCGCGGGTTGGCGGCCCAGCTTCGCTCCTGAATTAAGGTGTCGCATTTCGCCTGGCGCGGACTACAGACCCGCGGTCTCCTCGGGAGTCGGCGGAGCCGTCTGGCTCGGCAGTGGAGGCCAGATGATGCGCCCGTGCTCATCAAATTTCATTCCCAGCCCCAAACCCATGCGGGTGAGAATTTCTTTGATTTCATTGAGCGATTTCCGGCCGAAGTTCTTGGTCTTCAGCATCTCGTTTTCGGATTTTTGCACCAGTTCGCGGATGGTCTGGATATTGGCGTTCTTCAGACAATTATAGGAGCGAACGGAAAGCTCCAGCTCTTCGACCGAGCGATCCAGGTGTTCCAGGCGAGGATCATTGTAAGATTCGACGGACTCTTCCGGAAGCTCGGTAGGTTCCTCGAAGTTGATAAAGATACTCATGTGATCCTTGATAAGTTTGGCGGCCAGGCCAATGGCATCCTGAGGCGTGATGGCGCCGTTGGTCCACACTTCCAGCATCAAGCGATCGTAATCGGTCATCTGCCCAAGGCGCGCGGCTTCCACCGAATAATTCACCTTGCGTACGGGCGAGTGCACGGAATCCACAGGGATGTAGCCGATGGGCAGGTCCTCATCGAAATTGCGATCCGCGCCCATGTAGCCGCGCCCATTCTTGACCCGCATTTCGAGCTGCAGCTTGCCGCCTTCGCTCACCGTGGCGATGTAGACGCTCTTGTCCAGCACCGCAAAATCGGCGTCCTCTTCGATCATGGCCGAGGTCACAACGCCCGCAGCCTCCGCGTTCAGCGTGATCGTCTTGGGCTGGTCGTTATTGAGCTTGAGAGGCACCTGCTTGAGATTCAGGATGATATCCGTGGCATCTTCCACGACGCCGGGAATCGAGCTGAACTCGTGCAGCACGCCTTCGATCTTCACCGCGGTAATCGCGGCACCCTCAATCGAGCTGAGCAGCGCACGGCGCAGTGCGTTGCCTACCGTCGTGCCCCAGCCGCGCTCAAACGGCTGAGCGGAAAATTTTCCGTACTTATCCGTCAGGGAATCAAGTTCCGCCGCCAACCGCTTTGGTTTCTGAAAGCCCTTCCACATATTTTCGCTATCCTTCCTCCCCGCAGCGCGGGGATCGAAACTTGCAAATCCGCAGCCGTCGCGATTACTTCGAGTACAGTTCCACGATCAGCTGCTCGTTGAATACCGGCGTTTGAATATTCTCCCGTTTGGGCATGGCCACGACACGCGATTTGAAATTATCGCGATCGATCTCCAGCCAGGGAACGGTATTCTGGCTTTGCGCGACGTTGCGCGCCTCCAGCACCATGGTGTTCTGGTGCATGTTTGGCTTCAGCGTGATCTCCTCGCCTACGCTCACCAGATAAGAAGGAATGTTGACCTTCTTCCCATTCACGCTGACGTGCCCATGCAGCACCAATTGGCGGGCCTGCGCGCGCGAACCGCCGAAGCCGCTGCGATTGACGACGTTATCGAGGCGCCTTTCCAGCATGACAATGAGGTTTTCGCCCGTCGGACCCTTGGCCTGCTCCGCCTTCCGAAAATACCCGCGAAACTGGCGTTCCAACAGCCCATAGGTACGCTTGACCTTCTGTTTCTCGCGTAACTGCAAACCGTAGCCGGCAATCTTGGGCCGGCGCGCCTGCCCGTGCTGTCCGGGCACGAAATTCCGTTTCTCGATGGCGCACTTTTCCGTGAAGCACCGCAGCCCTTTCAAAAAGAGCTTCTGGCCTTCCCTGCGGCATAGCCTGCAAACCGCTTCCCGATGTCTTGCCACTTCGCTTCTCCTTTATGATCGCTCGAAGCTGCTAGCTGCCTGTTGCCCGCGTTCTCTAAACGCGGCGGCGCTTCGGCGGACGGCAGCCGTTGTGGGGAACCGGCGTAACGTCCTTGATCTGCACGATGTGCAGCCCCGCGGATGCGAGCGCCCTCACCGCTGACTCCCGCCCCGAACCCGGCCCTTTGACACGAACTTCGATACTTTTCATTCCGTACTGATCGCGAGCCACGCCGGCCGCCGTCATCGAAGCTTGTTGAGCGGCGTAGGGAGTGCCCTTACGCGAGCCCTTGAAGCCGATGGAGCCCGCGGAAGACCAGCAAACCGCGCGTCCGTCCGGAGCCGTGATGGTCACAATTGTGTTGTTAAATGTCGCCTGGATACAGGCCAAGCCATGCGGCACCACGCGGCGCTCGCGCTTTTTCTTGAACTCCTTTTTGCGCCGCGAAGGTTTCCCTGCTGCCGGCGCTGCTGCTCCCTCTTGCGGTTCCTTGGCCATTGCGTCCCCTTATCGAAACCCGCCTACTTGCGGGCCATGACCTTCTTCTTGGCGGCTACCGCGCCCTTGCGCGGACCTTTCCGCGTGCGGGCATTGGTATGCGTGCGCTGGCCGCGTACGGGCAGATTGCGGCGATGGCGCAGGCCGCGATAGCACTGAATTTCAATCAGCCTGCGGATATTCATCTGAATCTCCTTGCGGAGATCGCCCTCAACCCGCCCTTCGGATTCGATCTGCTGACGAAGCTGGTTCACTTCTTCTTCGGTCAGATCCTTCACCTTCTTGGTTTCGTCCACCTTGGCCTTGGCGCAGAGCGCGCGGGCACGCGGCTGCCCGATGCCATAGATAGAGGTCAAACCGACCCACAGCCGCTTATTGACAGGCAAATCGACTCCAGCTATGCGCGCCATAAGAACTCCTAACCCTGGCGCTGCTTGTGCTTCGGGTTACTGCAAATCACCCGAACCACGCCGCGCCGATGAATGACTTTGCACTTATCGCAAATCTTCTTTACCGAGGCCCTGACTTTCATTTCTGCTCCATTCTTACGTATCTCTTAACTGGCGAAGCATCAGATGATCGTTCGCCCCCGTGCGACTCATTGTCCCGGACCTCGGCGAGATCCCTCGCTCCGGTTCGTCGCTCGGGATGAACATCCTGTTCGGATGCTCACTTATACCGGTAAACGATTCGCCCGCGCGTCAGATCATAGGGCGAGAGCTCTACCGCCACCTTATCGCCCGCCAGGATGCGAATAAAATTCTTGCGCATCTTGCCCGAAATATGCGCCAGCACCTGGTGCTTATTGTCCAATTGCACCCGAAACATCGCGTTGGGCAGCGGCTCGATGACCGTGGCCATCACTTCGATGGCATCTTCCTTCGGATTACCGGAATCCGCTTTTTTCTTCTCTGGCTGAGGGGTCTTCGCCATATGCTCCAGAATCTTACCAGGATGCTCCTGCTACTTCTCGAGGCCGCGTCAAAATCCAAGGGCCATTCGAAGTGACCGCCACAGTATGCTCGAAATGCGCCGAGCAACTCCCGTCGGTGGTCACCGCGGTCCACTTATCGTCGAGAACCCTTACTTCCGGACCGCCTGCATTGACCATGGGCTCGATGGCGAAAACCATGCCTTCCTCGAGCCGAGGGCCGTGTCCGGGCTCCCCATAATTCGGCAAATTCGGCTCCTCGTGCATCTTGGTGCCAATCCCATGGCCGACGAACTCACGCACTACCGAGTAGCCATGCTTCTCCACCCATTGCTGCACGGTGGCGGAGATGTCACTCAATCGGTTGCCCGGCCGAACCTTCTCAATGGCCCTGTCCAGCGACTCGCGAGTGACCCGCAACAGGTCGCCGACTTCAGGCCGGATCTTACCGACCGGCAGCGTGAGCGCGGCGTCTCCGTAATAGCCGTTCAGCTCGACTCCGAAGTCGAGCGAAATAATATCGCCTTCCTTCAAGCGCCGGGCCCCCGAAGGTATGCCGTGGACCACCTCCTGATTGATGGAGGCGCACAGCACACAAGGGTAACCGCGATAGCCTTTGAACGCCGGGCGAGCGCCATGTTCCTGAGCTCCCTGAGCGGCGATCCTTTCCAGGTCGAGCGTGCTTATGCCCGGCTGCACGGCTTGGCGCAATCGATTCAACACATCCCAGACGACCAAGCCGGCGCGATGCATGGTCTCGATTTCCGCGGCGGACTTACAAACGATCATTTTTTCTGCGCGAGCAACTCGAGAACATTTTTCGTCACTGTCGCTGGGGCGGCCATACCGTCGATGTCTTTCAAAACTCCCCGCCCGCGATAATAATCCACCAGGGGACGCGTCTGGCGTTGGTAAGCCGCCATACGCTCGCGGATCACGTCCTCACGGTCATCCGGGCGCTGCACGAGCTCTCCGCCATCGCGGTCACACCGGCCCGGTACCTTTGGCGGATGATCGTATATATTATAAATCTCGCCGCCAATTGCGCACGTCCGGCGCCCCGTGAGCCGCCGCATCAGCTGATCCTGATCGACCACAAAATGCACGACCAAAGGATCGGTCTTGAAGCGCCGCCGCAGAATTTCGTCCAGCTTTTCCGCCTGCGGCAGGGTGCGCGGAAAGCCGTCCAGGATGAAGCCATCGCTGCAATCCGGGCGCGAAATCCGCTCCTCAACCATGCTCAAAACCAAATCGTCGGGAACCAACTCGCCGCGTTCCATGATGGGCTTGGCACGCAAACCGAGCGGGGTGCCGCGGCTTACATGGTCTCGGAACATATCGCCGGTGGAAAGGTGCGGCACGCCGTAACTTTCCGCGATTTGCCTGGCCTGTGTGCCTTTTCCCGCGCCGGGAGGACCCAGGAAGATGACCGCGCGGCCCAATCCCTTCGCGGCCACTCCGGCCTCAGGCATACCGCCGGCTCCGCAGCTTTCCTTTCTTGACGAAGCCTTCGTAATTGCGCATCACCAGTTGCGCTTCGATCTGCTGAACCGTATCCATGGCCACGCCTACCACAATGAGCAAGGAGGTGCCGCCAAAATAGAACGATACATTCAAGCCTTCGAGCACGAATCGCCACATGTGCTCATCGAACCAGGTGCCCAGCGCCCCCGGCAAATGGTGAAGATGGATACCGGCGATCATCCATTCCGGAAGCAGGCAGACAGCCGCCAGATAAACGCCGCCCACAAACGTCAGCCGGCGCAGGATGCGATTGATGTGCTCGGAGGTATTGCGTCCGGGGCGTATGCCGGGAATAAATCCGCCGTACTTGCGCATGTTGTCCGCGAGTTCGGTGGGGTTGAAAACGATGCCGACGTAAAAGAAGGCAAAAAGAATAATCAGCAAGACATAGATCAGCGTATAGAGGGGTTCGCCCCAGGATAAGGCCCTGGCGAGCCGGTCAAACGAAGGGAAGCGCTTCTGCATCACCAGGTCAATCGTTCCCGGGAAGGTCAGCAACGAACTGGCAAAAATCGGCGGAATGACGCCGCCGGCATTCACGCGAAGCGGCAGATAGGTCATCTGCCCGCCCATCACGCGGCGGCCGACGACTCGCTTGGCGTATTGCACAGGGATGCGCCGCTGGCCACCCTCGACAAACACGATGAAGCCGATCACCGCCAGCATGAGAGCCACGAGCAGGAGCAGAGCCAGACCCGTAAAAGGACCCCATTGCTGCGTGGAAGCCTTGGTCCAGAGGTCGAAGATGCCGCGAGGCAATCCGACCACGATCCCCGCAAAAATGATCAAGGACATGCCGTTGCCGACGCCGCGCTCGCTGATCTGTTCACCGAGCCACATGATGAAAGCCGAGCCGGTGGTCAGCGTAACGATGGTCATCAGCGTGAATCCCAGGCCCGGGTTATAGACAAGCGCTGACCCGTTGGGGCCCGATTGGCGCTGCAGCGTGAAGGCAATCGAGAGCGACTGAACAATGCTCAACAAAATAGTGAGGTAGCGCGTGTACTGGGTGATCTTTCGGCGCCCCAGTTCGCCTTCTTTCTGCAACCGCTCCAGGTAGGGCCAGGCCACGGTCATGAGCTGCAGAATGATGGAGCTGGTGATGTAGGGCATGATGCCCAGGGCAAAAATGGTGAGCCGCCGGAAATTGCCCCCGCTGAACAGATCGATAATGCCGAGAACCGAACCCTGATTTTGCTGGAAGAGCTGCGTCAGAACATCGGTATTGATCCCCGGGGTCGGCAGGAAAGCGCCCAGACGGTATACGGCCAGTATTCCCAGCGTAAACAGGATCCGCTTGCGCAGATCGGGAACGCGAAACATATTGGCGAAAGCTTCGAAAAATTGGTTCATGATATCCGCTCGATCTTGCCTCCGGCACGCGCGATCTTTTCCTCCGCCGAGCGGCTGAAGGCGTGCGCGCGAACCGTGAGCGCTACATTCAATTCACCATCTCCGAGAATCTTTATGGGGCGCGAAGCGCTATGCGCCAGCCCGTGTTCGCGCATGGACTCGGGAGTCACGACGTCGCCGGCGGCAAAGGCCTTCAAAGCTTCGAGATTCACCACGGCATAATCTTTGCCGAAAGGATTGTGAAACCCGCGCTTCGGTATGCGCCGGTGCAAGGGCATCTGGCCGCCCTCGAAGCCCGGACGCTGGGAATATCCCTTGCGCGATTTCTGTCCCTTGTTGCCCGCGCCAGCCGTTTTGGGCAGTTTTGAACCAATGCCCCGGCCGACCCGCACCTTGCGGTGGCGCGATCCGCGCGGAGGCCGCAAATTCGATAACGTCACCGACATGCTTGCCTCAATTCCCCGCGACCAAAATTGGGATCATTCCACGACCACAACGAGATGACGAACCTTGTCTACCATACCACGAACCGCGGGCGTATCTTCCCGCTCCACAACCTGCTGCATGCGCCTGAATCCCAAGCCCCGCACGGTGGCGCGCATATCCCGGGTGCAGCCAATAAAGCTGCGTACCCACTTCAGTTTAACCGTTCCGGCCTTCTTCTTCACCATGATCCGCCCTACTCCTAGCGCAGCTCTTCGACGGTTTTAGAGCGCAACTCAGCCACCCGGGCTTCGTCTTTGAGCCGCAACAGGGCGTCGAAAGTGGCCTTGATGACGTTATGCGGATTCGAGGTGCCAATCGATTTGGTCAGCACGTTCGAGATTCCCGCAACTTCCATCACCGCCCGCACCGGCCCTCCCGCGATGATGCCGGTTCCTTCCGAGGCTGGCTTGAGCAGAACCTGTCCGGAACCGTAGTAGCCGGTGACCTGATGGGGAATCGAGGTTCCCTTCAGGTTGAGGTGAATCAAATTCTTTTTTGCCTGCTCAATGGCCTTGCGAATTGCCATGGGGACTTCGCGGGCCTTGCCCATCCCGAATCCGGCATGGCCGCGTTGATCGCCCACCACCACCAAAGCGGAAAAACTCAAGTTCTTGCCGCCCTTTACGACCTTGGTTACGCGCTGGATCGAGACAACCTGATCCTTCAAATTGTTTGCGCTGACTTCCAGCACCCGGCGCACCGCTAACGTCTCGCGCAGAATATGTTTGGACATAGGTTAAAACTTCAATCCCGCCTCGCGAGCTGCACTGGCGAGAGCCTCGACGCGCCCGTGATACATGTAACCTCCACGATCGAAAACCACCTGTTGAATGCCCGCGGCCAAAGCACGATCCGCCACGGCCTTCCCAACGATCTTGGCTGCGGCGATATTCCCGCCGCCCTTGAGCCCGGCCCGAGTGCCCTTATCGAGCGAACTGGCCGATACCAGCGTGCGTCCGCTGTGATCGTCGATGACTTGCGCATAAATGTGACCCAGGGAACGGTAAACACAAAGGCGCGGGCGGCCAGACGTGCCCACCACGCGCTGCCGCACGCGGTGATGGACCTGCTGGCGATGCGCGTTACGCGAGATTTTGAGAACTGATTTCGTAGCCATTCGTCCCTTCTTCTTTCGTGACTCTTGTTTCGTGACCCGCCGTTAGCCCGCCGGGGTTACGCGGCTGTCTTGGCGGCGCCAGCCTTCCCGGCCTTCTTCTTCAGGCGCTCGCCCACCAGCCGGATGCCCTTTTGCTTGTAAGGATCGGGTGGCCGGAGGCCGCGGATATCCGCTGCCGCTTGGCCCACTCTTCCGCGATCGGCTCCAGTCACAACCACTCGGTTTTGCTTTTCGACTGCGATTTGAATGCCCTCGGGAATAGGAAACTCGATGGGATGAGAGTACCCCAGCGCAAAGACGACGTTTTTTCCCTTCACTTCGGCGCGATAGCCCACGCCGACAATGTCCAGCTCCTTTTTGAATCCCTCGGTCACTCCGCGCACCGCATTGGCAACCAAAGCACGCGCCAAACCATGCAGGGCGCGCTGCTCGTCGCTTTCGCGCAAGGCGTTGAGGGTGCCGTCTTTCTGCTCGAAGCGGATGCCCTGGGGCACCCGGACGCTGAGTTTGCCCTTGGGCCCTTGCACCTCGACGGCCGCTGGCCCGATCTGCACCTTCACATTGGCGGGCACGGCAATCGGTTTTCGTCCAATTCGTGACATAGCTTTTCGCCTCTTACCAGATCTCGCAGAGCAATTCGCCGCCGAGGCGCTGCTTGCGCGCCGACCGGCCGGTCATCACTCCGCGCGGAGTGCTTAGAATACTCACGCCCAAGCCTCCGAAGACTCCCTTAATCTCTTTTACCCCGACGTAGCGCCTGCTTCCCGGGCGCGAAACACGGCGAAGGTCGCTGATTACCGAACTCTTGTCCGGGGTATATTTCAGAAATATCCGCAGGGCTTTGCGTGTTTTCGATTCATCGACCACCTTATAGGTGGAGATAAAGCCCTCTTCCTTGAGCACCCGGGCGATTTCGACCTTGAGCTTCGACGCCGGCAACTCCACGCGGGCGTGCCGCGCCTTGGCGGCATTGCGGATGCGCGTCAGCATATCGGAAATGGGATCGGTCTGCATCGCTACCAACTCGCCTTGACCACGCCGGGAACTTCGCCGCGGAGCGCAAAGCCGCGGAAACAGATGCGGCACATCTGGAATTTGCGGATAAAACCGCGCGGCCGGCCGCAGACGCGGCAGCGGTTACGCACGCGAATCTTGAATTTCGGTTTCCTGCGCATCTTGGCAAATTGCGAAAGTCGTGCCATAGCTCTCCTTAGCCGCGCAGCGGCACTCCAATCAGCTTCAGCAGCTCGCGGCCTTCTTCATCATTGCGGGCGGTGGTGGTCAGGGTGATATTCATGCCCTTGATCTTGTCCACGCGCGTGTAATCAATCTCCGGAAAAACCAGCTGGTCGCGCAAGCCGAGGGTGTAATTGCCGCGGCCGTCAAAGGCATTGGGGCTCAGTCCTTTGAAATCGCGCACCCGTGGCAGCACCACATTGCAGAGCCGGTCGAGAAACTCGTACATGCGGTCGCCGCGAAGCGTCACGCAGCAGCCGATGGGCATGCCCTTGCGGATCTTGAAGTTGGCGATGGACTTCTTGGCCCGGGTAATAATCGGCCGCTGCCCGGAGATTTGCCCAAGCTCCACGGCGGCCACATCCAGCAGCTTGATATTCTGGCTGCCCTCGCCCAAGCCGATGTTGACGACCACCTTGGCGACTTTCGGCACGGCCATGGGATTTTTGTATCCAAAGCGCTTCATCAGCGCCGGAATCACTTCACTGCGATATTTGTCCTGCAATCGGCTCATGGCGGCGCTATTTCTCCAAGCTTGTGCCGCAGCGGCGGCAGATGCGCACTTTGGTGCCGTCGGGCATCAGTTTATGGCCCACCCGGGCGTGCTTACCGCAAGAGGCGCACACCAGCAGCACATTGGAAATTTGAATGGGGCCTTCCTTTTCCACGATGCCGCCCTTCACGTTTTTCGAAGGGTTGGCGCGCGTGTGCCGCTTGATGATGTTGGCGTGCTCGACGGTGACGGTGCGCTTCCGCGGGTCGACGCCCAGCACGCGCCCGCTCTTGCCCCGGTCGCGCCCACTCATCACGCGCACCTGGTCGCCTTTCCGAATATTCGCGTTTGTCGCTATTGTGTTCATGAATCTTTGTTAATCCTCAGCGCCGGCTTCACCAGACTTCCGGAGCCAGCGACACGATTTTGGCAAACTTCTTTTCGCGCAATTCGCGCGCCACGGGCCCGAAGACGCGCGTGCCCACCGGTTCATTGGCGTCATTGATGAGCACGGCGGCATTGTCGTCAAACCGGATGTAGCTGCCATCGCGCCGCCGGTGCTCTTTGCGCGTGCGAACGACCACGGCGCGCACCACCTTGCCCTTCTTGATGGGACTCTCCGGCGTCGCTTCTTTCACCGAAGCAGTGATGATATCGCCGAGGCCGGCCCGGCTGCCGATATCGCCGCCTACCGGCAGAATGCACATCAGGCGGCGCGCTCCCGAGTTATCGGCCACGGTCAGCCAGCTTCGCATCTGAATCATTGCCGCACTCTCTCCTTACCTTGATCAAAGGCGCTAATCCACGCTCGTTCGCCGGGTCAGCACTTCCGCCAGCCGCCAGCGCTTCAGTTTAGACATCGGGCGCGTTTCCACGATGCGCACCACATCACCCGGGCGCGCCTCGCCCTGCTCATCATGAGCGTAAAATTTCTTGGCCACGTGCACGTAGCGGTCGTACAGCCGATGCTGGATCTGGCGGGTGACCCGCACGACAATCGTTTTTTGCATCTTGGAGCTGGTCACCACGCCGATCAGCTCGTGGCGCCGCCGGCGCCGTTCCGTCGCACTATTTACCGCCGTAGCCATCAGCTTTTCCTCAGTTGGTGCTCGCGCAAAAGGGTTTTGACGCGTGCCAAATCTTTCCTGGCGGAGCGTAGCCGCCCTACGGCTTCCGCCTGGCCGGTGGTCAGCTGAAAGCGCAGCCGAAATACCTGCTCGGCCAGCTCGCGCTCACGCGCGATCAGTTCCGGTTCGCCAAAATCCCGCAGCTTATCGATTTTCCTGGGCATCACAGCTCTCCCGCGCGGCTTACGAATCGCGTGTGTATGGGTAATTTGTGTGCCGCCAGCTCCATGGCTTGCGTCGCCGTGGCCAAATCGACTCCCGCCATCTCGAACATCACTCGCCCCGGCTTCACCACCGCCACCCAGCGTTCCGGAGCTCCTTTGCCTTTGCCCATACGCGTTTCCGCCGGTTTTTTGGTAAAGGGCTTATCCGGAAAAATGCGGATCCACAGCTTGCCGCCGCGTTTGATGAAGCGGGTGATGGCCACCCGCGCGGCTTCGATCTGCCGGTCGGTAATCCATGCCGGCTCGAGAGCCTTCAGCCCATATTCGCCGAACGAGAGTTCGCCTCCGCGCCAGGCCTTTCCGCGGCGGCGCCCGCGCTGCTGTTTGCGGTACTTCACTTTCTTGGGCATCATCATGACGGGTTCTCTCTTAATCCGCTGCCGCGGCGGCGACGGTTCCGCGCCGCTTGTTGCCGCGCTCAGGCACGTTTTCGCCCTGGTAGATCCAGCATTTCACGCCGATCACACCGTAGGTGGTGTAAGCCTGCGCAAATCCAAAATCAATTTCGGCGCGCAGCGTTTGCAGAGGCAGCCGTCCCTGCAGGTACCATTCCTTGCGCGCAATTTCCGCCCCGTTCAGCCGGCCTGCCACGCGAACCTTGATTCCTTTGCATCCGAAGCGCAGCGCCGAATCCACGGCTTTGCGCATGGCCCGCCGGAAAGCCACGCGCTTCTCGAGTTGCAGCGCGATGGATTCGGCCACCAGTTGCGCATCGAGCTCCGGCCGGTGGACTTCCTGAATATCAATGTGCACTTCGCGTTTGGTGCGCTTCTGAATTTCGTTCTTCAGCTTATCGATCTCGGCCCCTTTGCGGCCGATGATGATTCCCGGACGCGCAGTGAACAGGCGAATGACCAGCTTGTTGGCGGCGCGTTCGATATCGATGGCGCTGATGCCGGCCGAGCGCAGGCGATCCTTCAACTGGCGGCGCAGCACCACATCTTCGTGCAGCAGGTCCGCATAATCCTTGCCGGCGAACCAGCGCGACCGCCACGGCTTGTTGTAGCCCAGCCGGAATCCGTATGGATGCGTCTTTTGTCCCAAGCAACTCCTCCCGAATCCGATGACCGCCGTTACTCCTGCTTTTTAGGCTTGCGCACCGGCCGCTTGCTTCCACCCAGTGCCTTTCGCGCTTTCTTGACCGCGCCGCGCACGCCTTTTTCGGAGGCTGCCGCGGCCTCGGCGGCGGCCGAGCGCTCGGCGGCGGCGCGATGATGTTCCGCAACGGCCACCACAACGTGAGCGGTACGTCGAACGTAGCGGTAGGCACGGCCCATGGGGGCCGGCCGCAAGCGCTTCCAGCGCGAGCCTTCGTTCACGAAGCAGCGCGAGACGTAGAGTTCATCCACGTCGAGCGAGGCTCCGGCATCCTCCGCCTTGCGTTCCGCGTTGGCAATGGCGCTGCGCAAAACTTTTTCGATGTCCCGGGCCGCGCGTTTCTTCGTATAACGAAGAATCTGCAGCGCATCCTCGGCGCGCCGGCCTCGAATCAGGTCCACCACCAGGCGCATTTTTTGCGGGGACATGCGCACATGCCGTGAGAGCGCTTGCGCTTCGATCGCCGGCGCAGCTGGAATTGTGACATTGGTCGACATTTCGCTTAAGCCTTTGGACCGGGCCCGGCCGGCGCGGCGGCACCGCCGCCTGCAGGCACTGGGGCGCCCGGACCGCCCGGCGCTCCGGGAGCGCCCGCCACGCCGGCAGCCCTCTCGAGGGCCGCCTTGACCGCGTGCCCTTTGAACGTGCGCGTCGGCGCGAACTCGCCCAGCTTGTGCCCGATCATCTGCTCGGTGATATATACAGGGATAAACTTTTTGCCGTTGTGCACGGCGATCGTATGGCCGATCATCTCCGGAACAATCGTGGACCGGCGCGACCACGTCTTCACGACTTTCTTTTCGTTCCGCGCGTTGAGCGCCTCTACGCTATTCCGCAGAGGCATGTCCACGAACGGGCCCTTTTTCAGCGAACGACCCATGGCACTCCCTCTCCAACCCTCTTCCCTGCCCTGTTATCCGGACCCTGTTTATTCGGCCGGCCGGTGCAGCCCTACTCATCCACGCGGCGCAGCTTGATCCATTGGGCGCGCCGCACCTTACGAAAGCCGCGCACCGGACCGGAAACGCGATGTGAATGGGGGCAAAACGGGCAGACAAACCGCGTGCCCTGCTGGCTCGGCTGCTTTTCCACCAGAACCGCCCACCCCGACTTACAAAACCGATAAAGCACCGGTTCCAGCGGAACCGCATGCAGTTTCGTGGTCATCTTCCGCGCGGGCTTGGACGCTCGCAACGGCCTGGCCGGCTTTCGTGCGCCCGAAGCGCGCCGAGCCGCGGATATGCTTCGCGATACTCTCATATTGGCCCTTTCCCTCACCCGCCGCGCCGGGATCATGAATGGTTTTCGTCCTTCCCTATTTTACTAGTTCGTACTCGTTACCGCCATGATGCCGCTCAGGGCTTTCGACGCTCGGCGATCATCCTGTCGGTACGGCGATTATGCCGCGTCTTGGCGCCCAAAGTCGGAAAACCCCAGGGCGTCTTGGGATGGTTGCCCTTCACACGACCCTCGCCGCCGCCGTGCGGATGGTCCACCGGGTTCATAGCCACTCCGCGAACCGTGGGCCGTTTGCCATGCCAGCGCGTGCGACCCGCTTTTCCGTAAGTCACGTTTTCATGATCGAGATTACCGATCTGGCCGATGGTGGCCATGCAATCGATTCCGAACCGGCGTACTTCGCCCGAGGGCAGCTTGATCAGCGCCAGATCGCCTTCCTTGCTGAGCAATTGCGCCGCTCCGCCCGCGGCGCGCACCACCTGCGCGCCCTTGCCTGGAGCGAGTTCCAGGTTATGCACCTGTGTTCCGGGCGGAATAAGACGCAACGGCAGAGCGTTGCCCGGCAGGATGTCCGCGCCCTCCCCGGTTTGAACCGTCATGCCGACTTCCAGCCCCACGGGATGCAGGATGTAGCGTTTCTCGCCATCGGCATAATGCAGCAGGGCCAGCCGCGCGGACCGATTCGGGTCGTATTCGATGGCCGCAACTCGCGCGGGAATGCCTTTTTTCTCGCGCCGGAAATCAACCACGCGATACTGTTTTTTGTGCCCTCCGCCGCGATGCCAGATGGTCAGCTCGCCTTGCGAATTCCGCCCGCCGGAGCGCTTCTTGGGCTCGAGCAGCGATTTTTCCGGCGTTTGCTTGGTGATCTCGCTCTTGTCCAGCATGGTGATAAAGCGCCTGGACGCGGTATAGGGATTAAAGCTTTTTAGTGCCATTGCCCGTTACCTTCCTGCAGCGCCGGCAGCTTCGCGGCGCCCTCCACTCTGGTATGGTAAAGAACCGATCAGAGATTCTCCGCGTACTCGATCATTTTTTCGTCTTTGCCAAGCCGTACATAGGCTTTCTTCCAGTCTCGCCGGTGTCCTTCCGAGCGCCCACGCCGCCGAAATTTGCCGTGATAAATCGCCGTGCGCACGTCATCCACCTTCACTTTGAAGATCTGCTGTACGGCCTCTTTGATTTGCGTCTTGGTGGCGTTGACGGCCACTTCAAAGACCACCGTGTGTTGCGTCTCTTTCACGCCCAGGCCTTTTTCCGTGATGATGGGCCGGCGAATCACTTTGTAAACGTTGACGTCCATGGTCTTTCCCCGCCTGGTCTATTCTTTTTCCTTGCTCTTGCCCTTGGGCTTGCGTTTCGCCTTGGCTTTCGCGGGCGCCGCTTTGGCCTTGGTCGAGGACTTGGATTTAGGCCGCGGGGCTGCTTTACTGTGCCGCTGCCTCGACTGCTGCCCGCTTTGCCGGCGCAGCCTGAGCCATTTCGGCGCTGCCGCTCTCGCTCCGGACCTCGGTAGCGCCAGTGGCCTCCCCGCCCAACGACCGGCCCAGATGCAGCGCTATATCCTGCGACAGCAAAACACGATCGTGCCGCAAGATGTCATAGGGCTGAAGCGCCACCGGAGCGACCACCTTCACCCCCTCGAGATTGCGGCTGGCCAGTTCCAGATTGCGATTGCCGGGCCCTTCGACCACCAGCATGGTGCGCGTTTCTCCATCGAGCCTCGTCAACGCCGCCCGAAATTCCTTGGTTTTGTGCGAATCCAGTTTCCAGCCGTCTACCACGGTCAGTTTCTGGTCCGACAATTTCGCCGACAGCGCCGAACGCAAAGCGCCCAGAACCATCTTCTTCGGAAGGTGGTAGGCATAACTTCGAGGCTGCGGCCCGTGCACGGTGCCACCCTTGCGCCAAATCGAGGAACGGATCGAACCAACCCGGGCGCGGCCCGTGCCCTTCTGCCGCCAAAGCTTCCGGCCGGATCCAGAGACCTCGCCACGGCCCTTCGTCTTGTGTGTCCCGGCGCGTTCGCCGGCCAGGAACCAGCGCACCGCCTCGTGCAGCAGATGCGGATTCACCTGAGCCGCAAAGACAGCATCGGCCAATTCCACCTGCCCCACGGTCTTCCCTTGCAAATTTATGACGTCGACGACGGCCATGAAACGTCTGCGCTCCTTATGCGCTACTTCGCCCGCTTGGACTTGCGGATCACCAGATAGCAGCCGGTGGGACCGGGAACGGCTCCGCGCACCAGCAGCAGATTCTCTTCGTTATCAACCTTCACGACCCGCAGATTCTTGATCGTCTTGCGCTCGTGCCCCATGTGTCCGGGGAAATGCTGCCCGGGCCACACCCGCGAAGGGAACGAACTTGCGCCAATGCCTCCGGGGGCGCGATGGAACATCGAGCCATGGGAGGCATCGCCGCCGCGGTAGTGCCAGCGCTTGACGCCGCCTTGAAAGCCCTTGCCCTTGCTTACCCCGGTGACGTCCACCAGTTCGCCCGGCGCAAAGCGGTCCACCAGCACGCGGTCTCCCGCTTTCGACTCGTCATTCGACTCTTCCAGCCGAATTTCCCGCAGCATGCGTAAGGGCGCGACATTCGCTTTCTTGAAATGGCCCGTCATGGCCTTGGAGATGCGCTGCGGCTTCACGAATTCCACCAGCCCCAACTGCACCGCATCGTATCCGTCGGTTTGCTGGTTGCGGCGCTGAACGACCACGCACGGCCCGGCCTGCAAAACCGTGCAAGGCACGGCCGCGCCATCTTCGGCAAACACCCGGGTCATGCCCAGCTTGATCCCAAGAATTCCATTCACGGCCATTCGAATCGTCCTTTACGGTTCCACTATTCGAGGAGAGATCCTCGTTCGCGATGCTCTCTCGCGGCATCTTGGTCGGAGGCTTACTTCACCGCGTGTTCGCGGCCAAAGGCCTTGATCTCCACATCCACTCCGGGCGGCAAATCGAGTTTCATCAGCGCATCCACGGTGTCCGGCGTGGGTTCGAGAATATCGATGAGCCGCTTATGCGTGCGCATTTCAAACTGCTCGCGCGACTTCTTGTCCACGTGCGGCGAGCGTAAAACCGTCCAGCGATTGATCGTGGTGGGCAGCGGAATCGGTCCCGCCACATCCGCGCCGGTGCGCTTGGCTGTGTCCACAATCTCCCGGGTGGACTGGTCCAGGATGCGGTGGTCGTACGCTTTCAACCGAATTCGAATTCGCTCTCCGGCTGGCATAGGTTACTCGACGATCTCGGTGACGGCGCCGGCGCCCACGGTGTGGCCGCCTTCGCGGATGGCGAAGCGCAACCCGCGCTCCAGCGCCACCGGCGTGATCAGCGATATCTCCGCCGAGACGTTATCTCCCGGCATGACCATCTCCACTCCCGCCGGCAGCTTCACGTCTCCGGTCACGTCCGTGGTCCGAAAATAAAATTGCGGCCGGTATCCGGTGAAAAACGGCGTGTGCCGCCCGCCCTCTTCCTTGGTCAGCACGTAGGCCTCGGCCTTGAACTTGGTGTGCGGCGTGATCGACCCCGGCTTGGCCACCACCTGCCCGCGCTCCACCTCTTCTTTTTCCGTGCCCCGCAACAGCAAGCCCACGTTGTCCCCGGCCATGCCTTCATCCAGAAGCTTGCGGAACATCTCTACGCCCGTCACCACCCGCTTGATCGTCGGCCGGAAACCCACAATCTCCGCCTCTTCCCCAACCTTCACCTTGCCGCGCTCGATGCGCCCCGTCACCACCGTGCCTCTTCCAGAGATCGAAAAAATATCCTCGATGGGCATGGCAAACGGCTTATCCACGTCCCGCTGCGGCAAGGGCACGTTCTTGTCCACCGCGGCCATCAACTCCAAAATCGTCTTCTCCCACTTCTCTTCGCCATTCAGCGCTCCCAGCGCCGATCCGCGAACTACCGGCACCTCGTCTCCGGGAAACTGATAGGTCTTCAGCAACTCGCGCACTTCCAGTTCCACGAGTTCGAGCAATTCCGGATCTTCCACCGCATCGCACTTGTTCAAAAACACCACGATGTACGGCACGCCCACCTGCCGCGCCAAAAGAATGTGTTCCCGCGTCTGCGGCATCGGCCCGTCGGTTGCCGCCACCACCAGAATGGCGCCATCCATCTGCGCCGCCCCGGTGATCATGTTCTTGATGTAATCGGCGTGGCCCGGGCAATCGATGTGCGCGTAATGCCGGTTGGCCGTCTCGTACTCCACGTGCGCCACCGCGATGGTGATGCCCCGTTCGCGCTCTTCCGGCGCATTGTCGATCGAATCGAAGGCCCGGAACTGTACCTTCGGATTATTCTTGCTGAGCACCTTGGTGATCGCCGCGGTCAACGTGGTCTTGCCGTGATCGATGTGCCCGATCGTCCCGATATTCACGTGCGGCTTGCTGCGTTCGAACTTTTCCTTCGCCATCGCTTGTCTTGTTCCTCCGCTGCTGCGATAAAGAGCCCTGAACCCGGAATTATCTCGTCACCCGGCCCGTCGCCTTCGCGATCACTTCATCTGCGATTGAAGCGGGAGCCTCGGCGTAATGCGAGAAGTGCATGGTGAAACTTCCCCGCCCCTGCGTGCGGCTGCGCAAATCCGTGGCATAACCAAACATCTCCGCCAGCGGCACCTCGCAACGGATGATTTGCGCTCCGGCGCGCGACTCCATCCCCAGCGGATGACCGCGGCGCGAATTGAGGTCGCCGAAGACTTCACCCATGTACTCCTCGGGTACCACGACCTCGATGCGCATCACCGGCTCCAGGAGCACGGGCTGCGCTTTGCTGCAGGCCTCTTTGAATGCCAGCGACCCGGCAATTTTGAAAGCCATTTCCGAGCTATCCACTTCGTGATAGCTGCCGTCCGTCAGAACCACGGCGATATCCACCATCTCGTAGCCGGCGAGCACGCCATTTTCCATGGCCTCGCGAATACCCGCTTCGATCGGGGCAACATATTCCTTGGGAATCGCCCCTCCTATAATCTTGTCGATGAAAAGCAAACGATGCTCTTTGTCGAAGCGGAATTTCCCGCCCGAGCCGGCCACTTGCTTGGCCAGCGCGTCGAGCTCGTCGGTGGACATTTCGTGCATGTCTTCGTGGCTGGCATTCGGCAAGGGATGAATCTCGATCTTGCAATGGCCGTATTGGCCGCGGCCGCCGGTCTGCCGAATGTATTTTCCTTCGGCTCCCGAATGCCGGCGGATGGTTTCGCGGTAAGCGACCTGAGGCCGGCCGACGCTTGCTTGCACGCCAAATTCGCGCATCATGCGATCCACAATGATTTCCAGGTGCAATTCGCCCATGCCGGAAATCAACGTCTGTCCGGTGTCAGGATCGGTGTGTACGCGGAAAGTGGGATCTTCCTGCGAAAGCTTCTGGAGCGCGTTGCCGAGCTTATCCTGATCGGCCTTGGTCTTGGGCTCGATGGCCACGGAGATGACCGGGGCGGGAAACTCGATGGATTCCAAAATGATGGGCTTCTGCTCGTCGCAAAGCGTATCGCCGGTGGTCACACTCTTCAGGCCCACGCAAGCCGCAATATCGCCCGCATAGATGGCTTCGATCTCTTCGCGTTTGTTGGCATGCATGCGCAACAGACGCCCGATGCGTTCGCGGGTGCGTTTCGAAGAGTTGTAGATGTAGCTGCCGGCCTTCAAGACGCCCGAATACACACGGATATAGGTCACGTGCCCGACAAACGGGTCGGACATGATCTTGAACGCCAGCGCCGAAAACGGCTGGTCATCGCTCGCGCGGCGCAGAAGCGGCTCCGTGCCATCGAGCGAAGTGCCCTCGACCGGCGGCACATCGAGAGGAGAAGGCAAATAGTCGATTACAGCATCGAGCAGCGGCTGAATGCCTTTGTTCTTGAACGCCGAACCGGCTACCACGGGCACCAGCTTCAGGGCGATCGTCGAGCGGCGAATCGAAGCACGCAGCTCTTCCGGCTTCAATTCATGTTCGGCAAGGTACTTGGCCAGAATGGCGTCGTCGTGTTCGGCGATGTACTCCACGACTTTCTCGCGATGCTCTTTATAGAATTCCGGACTGATCGCCGAAGCCTTGACCGCTGCCGCGACGTTCGGGCGTTCTTTCAAGAACGCCTGGTCCCACAGCTTCTCAATCGCGAAGTCCTCGAACTTTGCGCCTAAAGTATCTTCGAGCCAGATGACAACCTTTTGCTCAATGAAATCGATGACTCCGATGAAGCTATCTTCCTTGCCCAGGGGAAACTGCAACGGGACGGTGTGCGCACCGAGGCGCTGGCGCATGGAGCGGATACAATGGTCGAAATCGGCTCCCACGCGATCCATCTTGTTCACAAAGGCAATGCGCGGCACGCGATATTTGTCGGCCTGGCGCCACACCGTTTCCGACTGCGGCTGTACGCCGGCCACGGCATCGAAAATAGCCACCGCGCCATCCAGGACGCGCAGCGAGCGCTCCACCTCTACGGTGAAGTCCACGTGGCCCGGCGTGTCGATGATGTTGACGCGATAGGACTGATCGAAGCGCTTCCAGCTTGCCGTGGTCGCGGCGGAGGTAATGGTAATGCCGCGTTCGCGCTCTTGCTCCATCCAGTCCATCGTGGCGGTGCCTTCATCGACTTCGCCGATCTTATAAGTCACACCGGTATAAAACAGGATGCGCTCGGTGGACGTGGTCTTCCCGGCGTCGATGTGCGCCATGATGCCGATATTGCGCGTATGTTCGAGTTGTGATCTTGGTTCCATAACTCTGCTAAATTTTCCGTCTTTTGTTTTTTACCAGCGGTAGTGGGCAAAGGCCTTGTTGGCTTCGGCCATGCGGTGCACGTCTTCCTTGCGCTTGATGGCTCCCCCGCGCCCATTGGCGGCGTCCAGCAGTTCGTCCGCCAGCTTATCGACCATCCGCTTCCCTGCCCGCGTACGCGCGTGAAGCAATAGCCAGCGAATCGCCAGAGACTGCCGCCGAAACTGGCTGACCTCGACCGGCACCTGGTAGTTCGCGCCGCCGACGCGCCGAGACTTCACCTCGAGCACGGGTTTGACGTTTTCCACTGCCTTCTTGAAAACTTTCAGCGGCTCGTCATTGGCTTTCTGGCCTACCTGCTCCATGGCGCCGTAAAAGATGCCCTGAGCCGTCGAGCGCTTGCCATCCCACATCATCGAGTTAATGAACTTCTGAACCAGATCGCTGCCATACACCGAGTCCGGCAGGACTGCGCGGCGCGATATGAATCCTTTGCGTGGCATAAAGCTTCTCCGATCCCTTATTTCTGCGCAGCCTTGGGCCGCTTGGCTCCGTACTTGGAGCGTCCCTGCTTGCGGTTGTCCACGCCGGCGGCATCGAGCGTGCCGCGAATGATGTGGTAACGAACTCCAGGCAGATCCTTGACGCGACCGCCGCGCACCAGCACGATCGAGTGCTCCTGCAGGTTGTGCCCGATTCCGGGAATGTAGGTCGTAACTTCGACGCTGTTGGTCAGCCGCGCCCGGGCCACCTTGCGCAGCGCGGAATTGGGCTTTTTGGGAGTCTGCGTGTAAACGCGGATACACACGCCGCGCTTTTCAGGACACCCTTGCAGCGCGGGCGACTTCGTTTTCGTGCGTACCTTCTCACGTCCGTTACGGACCAGTTGCGCAAACGTCGGCACGGCTCTCCCTCACTCGAGCAAAAAATTTGATGCCATTCCCGGCCGACTTTCGCCGACACGCGAAGTTTAAGGGTTTATCAACAGAAAGGGTCAGTAGCGACCCCGGTGGACCGACAAGATTCTCCACGCACAGAATCCACTGCGGCTTGCAAGGCAGCGGTCAAGCGGAGAGGCTTACTCGGCTTTGCGGGGCTGGCGCCCCATTCCGGCCGCTCTCCTAGCCCCGTTCCCAACCTCGATCTTCCGGAGCAGGAGACCTTCCCCTTCTACCACAGGGCAAAAATTCCCCTGACAAAACGCTGAGTATAATGAAACAACGACTCAGTGTCAAAATAAAAAAGACGCGATCAGAGCCGCAGACAGCCCTCTCTGCCCCCTTTTCACGGTTGCCCGCTGGAAATGGGGCCAGTAATCACGCCGGGTAACGCGAAACACTACAGCCTACTAACCCATGCTACATCAATAACTTAGACCTAGTCGACTATTTCAATTCCAGGACCTCTTTTTCCTTGGCGGCGGAGAGATCTTCCATCTTCTTGGTCTCGCTGTGAGTGATTTTCTCGAGCTCTTCTACTGAGCGCTTGCGCTCATCTTCACTCACTTTTTTGTCCTTTTCCAAATGCTCGATCGCTTCTTTGAATTCCCGCCGCACATTGCGCAGGGCCGTGCGATGATTTTCGAGCGCCTTATGGAGATGTTTCACCAGATCTTTGCGGCGCTCTTCAGTCAACGCAGGCACAGGCAGACGAATAATTTTCCCGTCGTTTGTGGGATTGATTCCGAGATCGGAGGTCCGGATCGCCTTATCAATCAAGGGCACGGCACCAGGGTCCCACGGCGAAATTATCAACATCATGGGATCCGGAACCGTGACCGTGCCCAGCTGGTTGATCGGCATGGGCGTGCCGTGATAGTCCACCCGCACGTGATCGAGTAGCGTCACGTTCGCGCGGCCGGTGCGAATGCCGGCCAACTCGCGACGAAAATCCTCCACCGCTTTTTCCATTCGCGCTCGGGCTTGAACCAGTGCGTCCTTGCTCGTCGTTACAGTGGTCATCGGTCCCTCGTCGTCTTCGCCGTACTTTGCAGTCTACGACCCGGCAGTCTACGACCCGCTAACTCGCTGTCACCAGCGAGCCCACCTTCTCCCCAAGAACCACGCGCCTTAGATTTCCGGGCCGATTCAGATCAAAAACGATGATGGGCATCTTGTTATCCATGCACAGCGAAATGGCCGTCGAATCCATCACCGCAAGCCCCCGCTGCAGGACATCCAGATAGCTGATGTGCTCAAAACGGTGAGCTCCCTGAACCTTTTCAGGATCGGCATCGTAAATGCCGTCCACGCGGGTGGCCTTGATAATGACCTCCGCCTTGATTTCCATCGCACGCAAGGCTGCGGCGGTATCGGTGGAGAAATAGGGATTGCCGGTGCCCGCGGCAAAAATCACAATGCGGCCTTTCTCCAAGTGCCGCGTCGCGCGGCGCCGAATGAAAGGTTCGGCCACCTGGCGCATATCAATGGCGCTCAGCACGCGTGTATGGGCGCCCTGCTTTTCGAGTGCGTCCTGCAGAGCGAGCCCATTGATCACGGTGGCCAGCATGCCCATATAATCGGCCGTGGCGCGATCGACGGCGAGCGATTTTTGGCGCGTGCCGCGAAATATA
Organism: uncultured Acidobacteriota bacterium; assembly: GCA_963761945.1. Lineage (GTDB taxonomy): Bacteria > Acidobacteriota > Terriglobia > Acidiferrales > UBA7541 > Palsa-189. The sequence goes on from CAVXIM010000011.1 coordinate 45,883, forward strand.
TTTCCCCCGCCTACCATAATCGCGACCTGAACTCCGATTTCGCTGATCTCTTTCAACTCCGCGGCCACGCGGGCTACGGTTTCCGCGTCGATGCCGGACCCCTGAGCTCCCTGCAGGGATTCCCCGGAAAGCTTCAGCACGATCCTGGAATACGCGGGCCGCGTGGTCTCGAGCGATGGCATCGCAACGTTCATTTTTGCTGTGTGGACCTGGGCCGCAACTTCGGGCCAATTCGGCGGGGCATTTTAGCAGACATTCGCGGCAGCTTACTATCGGCGTGGGCTCTCCCGCCAGCGACAGGAAGGCAAGCCCGCGTCAGCGCACCGGCTGTAACGCTGCGGCGCCGGTAGTTCCCGAGGAGGCGCTGGCCGTTTCGCCTACCTTGAGGCGCACAAAGCGGCGAACGGAAATATTCTCGCCCAGTTTCGAGATCATCTGATTGATGAGTTCGGAGACCGTCACCGACTCGTCCTTGATGAAGTGCTGCTCGTAGAGGCAATTCTCCTCGTAGAACTTCTCCATTTTCCCGTTCACGATTTTCTCGATTACCGGTTCGGGTTTGCCTGTGGAGCGCGCTTGTTCCCGATAGATGTCCCGCTCGTGATCGAGGATTTCCGGCGTGACTTCCTCCCGGCGCACGTACCGCGGGTCGAGCGCCGCAACGTGCATGGCCAAGTCGTGACACAGTCTCTGGAAATCGTCTGTGCGGGCCACGAAATCGGATTCGCAATTGACTTCCACGACCACGCCGATTTTCCCGCCGGCATGGATGTAATGGCCGATCATTCCTTCGCTCGCCTCGCGCTGCGCCTTCTTTTGCGCGGCAGCCTGTCCTTTGCGCCGCAAGATATCGATGGCGCGTTCTACATCCGCTTTGGCTTCCACCAGCGCGTTGCGGCAATCGCTAAAACCGGCGCCCGTGCGTTCGCGCAAATCTTTCACCAGTTGCGCGGGTATATTGACCTGTTCGGGGTTTGTCGCCATTTCGGCAAATCCTCAGATGATGATCAGTTTTTGGCTGGATAAACGGAGCGCAGGACGACCTCAACGCGCATTCAGGATTCGGACTCGCCTTCCGCCTGAACGGGCTGCTCGGCATCGGTAAATTCCGGCGCTTCCACAAAATCGCCTTCCTGTTTTTCGTAAGACTCGTAGGCGCTGGTGTCCACGTATTCCACGTTTTCGCCTTCGGCGCCTTCGGGAGATTCCGCTTTTTGGCCTGCCAACTGCGTCTGCTCAAAGGCAGCGCGGCCTTCGATAACGGCATCGGCAATCTTGGTGGTGAAAAGCCGGATGGCGCGCAGCGCGTCATCATTTCCCGGAATGACCCAATCCACTTGATCGGGATCGGAATTCGTGTCCACCACGGCCACTACAGGCACGCCCATGCGCCGCGCTTCACGCACCGCAATCTGCTCGGTATGCGAATCCACCACGAACATGGCGTCCGGCGGCGTGCTCATATTCTCGACGCCTTCCAAATTCTGATGCAGGTGCTTCAATTCTCGCTCGAGCCGGGCGGCTTCTTTTTTCGAAAGCTGCGCCATGCGCCCGTCTTCAATCATGGCCTTGAGCGTCTTGAGCCGCTTGATGGATTTCTGCAGGGTGGCCCAGTTGGTGAGTGTTCCGCCCAGCCACCGGTGATTGACGAAGAACATTCCGCAGCGCCGTCCTTCTTCTGCAATCGCTTCTTGCGCCTGGCGTTTGGTGCCCACAAAGAGAACCACCCGGCCCTGCCCGGCCAATTCGCTCACAAACCGGCTCGCGTCGCGGAACATCTTGAGAGTCTTTTGTAAATCGATGATGTGAATCCCGTTGCGTTCGCCGAAGATGTATTCCTTCATCTTCGGGTTCCAACGGCGTGTCTGGTGGCCGAAATGAACGCCGGCCTCCAGCAACTCCTTCATTGTAATTTCAACTGCCAACGGACCTCCTTTTAGGTTTGGATGCTTACAAACTTTGCCGGAACCGTCCCCGTCAAAGCCGAGCATCCTCGCGCCGGCATCCCGCCGGCCATGTATTCAGTCCGCTTTCGCGAACTGGAGTCCTGGGTTCTTATGCCCGTGCGGCAAGCACTAACGCTTGCTGAACTGGAAGCGCTTTCGAGCGCCCTTCTGGCCGTATTTCTTGCGTTCCCGCATGCGCGAATCGCGAGTGAGAAATCCGTTATTTCGGAGTCCATGGCGCAAATCCGGATTCAAAATCGAAAGCGCCCGCGAAAGCCCCATGCGCACCGCGCCGGCTTGTCCGCCAACGCCGCCGCCATTGCATGTGGCCATAACGTCCAGTTCATTCGCCGTATTGGTGAACTTCAGGGGCTCGGTGGCGCGCATCAGCCACGTGACATTCTTGAAATAAGAATCCACAGCCCTGCCATTGACCTGAAATTTGCCGCTGCCCGCGCGGATGAAGACGCGCGCTACGGCGTTTTTACGCCGGCCTGTGCCATATCCCTTGGTCTTTAATGCGCCCTCGGTTGGCTGTGTGCTGGAGCCCAACTTTCCTCCTCAAAAACGGTCCAATAACAATATCGTTCGAAGTGTCTAAGGTGTTGGACGACTCTATAGAGCTAACGGTTGCGGCTTCTGGCCTGCGTGACGCGCCAGGCCCTTCTCGTCCAGGTAGACGCGCAGCTTCCGCGCACGGCTGGCGCGAAGCCGATTCTTGGGCAGCATCCCGAGAACCGCTTCACGCACCATCCAGTCGGCTCGTTCGCCACGAATGCGCTTTGCGGGAACTTCCTTGAGGCCACCGGGGTAACCACTGTGCGTGCGGTATACCTTCTCTTCGAGTTTATTTCCCGTCAAACGAATCTTCTGCGCATTGATAACCACCACGTGATCGCCACAATCCAGGTACGGCGTGAAGTTCGGCTTATCCTTGCCGATCAACATGCGCGCCACTTGCGTGGCCACGCGGCCCAGAACCTGGCCGGCGGCATCGACCACAAACCATTTCGGACCTTGCGACAGCGTCTCGGCCTCACGGCCCTCTGGAACAAATGTTCGCATTCGCTCTACCAACACCCCACCCTATAGGGACAAACGGAAACGATAGTGGATGGGCAGGGATTTGTCAACGCGCGCTGAAGGCAAAAATCTAGTCAGCGGCCCGGCCAAACTCAATTTCAGACAAACATCGGCCAGGCCGCCTGGCAGGAGGTCGGCATCGATTCTTCAGTTAGCCTAACAGTCAGCCTAAGCAGCCTCTTCGCAGAACGAGCTAGCTCGAGGCCTTGCTGGCCTGCACCGTCGCGGTAGCGGCTTTCACGAACGCCGGCTTTTCGTGACTGGTGCTGGCGGCTTCACCCTTGCGATCGATTTCGATAGCGCCCTTAAAATAAGCGCCATCCTCGATCATGATGCGCGCAGTGGTGAGGTCGCCAATGACCGATCCATCCTTTTTGATCTCGATGCGATCGCGAGCGCGCAGATTGCCTTTTACGCTGCCGTAGACCACCACTTCGCGCGCGACAAGATCGGCCGTGACTTTGGCGCTGGCCCCGACGGTCAGCTTGCGGTCGTCGAGTTGTATCAGTCCCTCCACTGTGCCATCCACCTGCAGGTCCTCATTACCCGAAATCTCGCCCTTGATATGCAGGCTGGCTCCCAGACGGGCGGTTGATCCCGCTGGAGCCGCAGCCACGGGGCGAACGGCATCTGTGCTCATGACTTTACCCTCCACTGTTGCCGATGTCGGCTTGGTTGTATTTGTCTCCGGAGCCTTTGACGGAGCCGGAACAGCCGCTGACGGCAAATCAGGTTCAGACTTTTTGTTTCCCCACATTGGCCCTCCTCGGTCATTCCATGGTGGCCAGAAGGCTCTGGCGTTTGGCCGGGGTGAGACACTCTAGTCCTCTGCTTCAGACCGGAGCAAGCAGATAATCGAAACGCGTGTGCGTGTCAGTAACGCGAATGTGAAAATGCGGTGGGAAGACTGAGGACGGTTGCGGAAAACCCGGTTAGTACTTGCGCAGCACGCCGACCACCCGCCCCTGAATTTTCACGTCCGAGGCCGCCGCGATGATCGGCTGCATCTCTGAATTTGCAGGCTGCAGGCGGACTTTTCCTCCGGGTTCGCGATAAAAGCGTTTGAGCGTAGCTTCATCTCCGCCGACCAGCGCCACGACCACCTCGCCGGGATTGGCAACTTGCGAAGGTTCGACCACCACGTAATCTCCGTCGAGAATGTGGTCCTCGACCATGGAATCGCCCTTCACTTGCAAAACGAAGCTGCCATCGGCCCGCGTGAATTCGCTTAGCGAAAATGTCTCCCGGCTTTCGACCGCCTCCAATGGACGTCCGGCGGCGATGCGCCCCGCAAGCGGCAATTCCACGCTGTGCCTCTCGAGCACTTGTTCGCGCACCGTCTTTGGCAGTTGCGTGACTTCGATCGAACGGCTCTGGTTGTAGCCGCGGCGAATGAAACCTTTGCGTTCGAGTGTGGTGATGTGTTTGTGCACCGTGGCCAGTGACGTCAACCGCAAGGCGCGCGCGATCTCCTCGAAGCTCGGCGAGTAACCGTGCTTATTTACAAAATTCACCAGAAAATCGAGCACTTCTTTTTGGCGCTTGGTAAGCGTCATCGCCTTTCACCTCGAAACACGAGCCGCAGTATAGGCGAAGTAAAGGCGAACGTCAATCTAAAACTCCCTCTCTTCGCCGGTGATTTCTCATGCGCGCGTGCCACTCCTCCGCGGTGATCTCCCATATCTCCGTGAGGAACCGGCCTGAGACATATTCGCGCTCTTCTCTTGCGATCACTCGCATCCCGGTCTTCTCCGAGATACGCCGCGATGCAGCATTGACCACGGCCTTCGGAGCGCGCAACACCGGGAATTTCAAAACATCGAACCAGTAGTCCGTAACAACCTCGCAAGCTTCGGTCATAAAGCCCTTCCCCTGCCACGGCAATCCCACCCAGAATCCGCGATTATTGTTCTCCCCATTCCTCAGCGTGACACTTCCGATCATTTGGGAAGGAGAACTCTTGAGTCGCAGCGTCCAATGCCATTCCTCGCCGCGCTCGACTGCCGGAAGAGCAAAGTCGCGGTACCACGTATAGGCTCCGTCTGGCGGATATGGCCATGGGACTACTTTGTCCAGATAGCGCACGATCTCCCAGTGCGGGAACAGGATTTGCGCCTGTTCGGCATCGGCTAATTCCAAGGGCCGCAGCAAGAGCCGCGGCGTTTTGAGCATAGGCACCAAGACAGCCCCTAAATACACGCCGGTCAAGACTTGCCACATGATAGGGCATAAGCGCTGCCTCAGTCCTTATACCGTCCTTATATCGTCTTTCCGGAAAGTGGGCTCCCGCCAATTCGCAATACCGAAATCCTGTTTCTCGGGACCTATCTGGTTTGGGTAGGAGGGCAAGGAGTTTTTCCCAGTGCGCCGTCATCAATTGCTGTAGTTCCCGGTCACGGTTGAAGCGACCGAGGCAGGCGACTGAATTGTGCAACCTGAAACCGAAGCGGCGCTTCATAGACAGCGACGCCATGAGCTATGTTTCCGACCTGCAAGACGCAATTCGCCGCGTGCATGGCGTAGAGTCCACCCACCTGGAGAGCGTGCCGGTCAAAGAGATATTCCAAGGCAAAACGGTTTGGGATGGAGCCGTCGAAGTCTTTCTGATACATGGCCATCCGAAAGCGGCGCGAGTCTATGCATGGGCTTACGACACCGGTGATCCGAAAGAGCCAAGACGCCATGTCACCTCGTTGCATATTTTCCCCGTCATATCCGCCGTCGCTGCTGTGCGAGCGGCAATCGTGGAGGACTTTAGAGACCGTAGGTCGGCTCAGTGATCGATTCGGTCTTTTGGGGGACGTACTCCCACTCGTTAGGCGGGAAACCGCTTCGCATCTCTCTTCTGTACTACAATTCTGGCTGTCCCAGCATCATTACTTATGCGACAAACTGGGGGTTAGCGGCATGAAAACGTTTGAGGTGAGATTTCGCTATCAAGATCGAAATGAAGCAAGCGTGGAATCGACGGTCCAGGTAGATGCTTCGAGTCTTCCCGGAGCCGTGGGCAAAGCGGCGCGTGAGTTTGTCAAAGGCTTGGACCGCAAACAGAGATTCGACATGAACAAGAATGGACTCGAAATAACAACCAAGGCTGTCGACAAGCCAACGGAGGCACAAGAAGGGACACCCACCTAAGCCTCTCGGCACTGGGAAGTCAGCGGGACCGATTCTCCGTATCTTCTGAGCGCGGAGGCACCCAATTGACCTCATGATTTGATTTGTCGACGGCTTCCCATGTCAAAACTGACTCCGCACTTCCCTGCCAGGAGATCGCACGCGTGAGGCACTTGAAGTCACTCGGCGAGGCACTCACGCGCGACGGCACCGTCTTGAAGCTGGCCCATCGGCACGACGAGTACGTCATACTCGCCAATGGCAAAACCCTTATGTCCAGCGGCATGTATGGCTCGGAGGAGGCGCTGGCCACGCATGCCTGTAGTCGGGCCCAGACACTGGGCCGGCCCTGCGTGCTCATCGGCGGCCTCGGAATGGGCTTCACGCTACGCGCGACGCTCGATCTTCTGCCACCAGATGCGACGGTTGTCGTAGCCGAGTTGGTGCCGGAAGTAGTGGAGTGGAACCACGGCCCTCTGGGGCCGCTAGCGGGACGCCCGCTCGAGGATAAGCGCGTACAGATCGAGACGCGTGACGTGGCAATTACACTCAGATCGAGCCCCGGCAGGTTCGATGCCGTGCTACTCGACGTGGACAATGGCCCGGCCGCACTTACGGCATCGGACAATGCCTGGCTTTATGACGACCAGGGAATAGCCGCCGCTCTCGATGCACTCAAGAGGGACGGGGTGTTGGCCGTCTGGTCTGCCCGAGAGGATCGAAAATTCGAAAGGCGCCTGCGCCAGGGCGGGTTCACCGTTCAGGTAGAGCGTGTGCGCGGGCGCTTGAAAAAGGGCGGCCCTCACCACGCGATCTTTGTGGGTCACAAAACTTGATCGAGTTGAGAGGCCGTATCGACCTGCACCAGGCCCTGAGAAGTCGGTTTCCCGGAAACTGACTTTTCGACCGGCCCGTTTCCGAAGATCCCGTTTCTCAAGAGTTAGGCAAATCGCCAAATACCTGCTCAGACGCAATAGATTTAACGGCTGTCCCATTTCAGACAGGTTGTCGGACCACAGTTTTGGTTCAATTGGGCATGGCATCTCAGCTGGGTAACCAGTTGCGAGTTTGATCTTCCCATGAAGTTTCACGCAATAAGTGCAAGCCACCCCAGTGCGTATTCAGGATTGACATGAGCGGAAAAAGCTCTCAAGTCGTACGGGCGGGCGAACGGACTAACGTCGAGGGAAAGCCCGTAAGCAACAAAGTGCTGTTGTCAACGCCAGCCAATGAATACCGGTTGATGCGTCCTCACTTGGAGTATATCGATCTGCCAAGTCATCGCAGCCTTCATGAGCCGACTCAAAGTATCGAGTTCGTCTATTTCCTGAACCGGGGAATGGTTTCTCAAGTTGTGGTTACAAAAGATGGCCGAACCGTGGAAGTCGGTGTCGTGGGGAGCGAAGGCTATGTTGGGGCAGGATTGGCAGTGGGATTGAGCAGAAGTTCAGTGCGTGAGGTAGTCCAGATCGCCGGAGATGGCTTTCAAATGAGGGGGAATGAGCTGGGGCGCATTCTGCGGTCGGCTCCGCAGTTGCAAATGATATTAGGCAGGCATACGGGGCTTCAGGGGATGCAAGTCGCACAGACGGCGGCGTGCAATCGTCTGCACGACATCCAGCAGCGTCTTTCGCGGTGGCTGCTGATGACTCAGGATAGAGTGGGTTCGGGGGTACTTCCGATCACCCACGATTTCATTGCCACCATGATGGGCACCGACCGATCCACGGTGAGCGTGGTAGCGGCACTCCTGCAAAAAATGGGAATTATAGAATATGTCCGTGGCGCGGTGAATGTTACAAATCGCAGGGAACTCGAAAAATCCGCCTGTGAATGCTACACCGTAATTCAACAATTCGAGGACGACCTCGGATTGAGATAACCATTCTTGTCAGTGTTGGACACCCCACAGACAACGCATTTTTCAATCGTTAATATTCAGGCCTTTTTGGTCTGCCTCAGCGTGGTGGCTTGCGCCGAACCTCACTCAAGGCACTGAAAAAGCGGCTTTGTCGCGGCGGTGAAAACCGATCCTACGCCGTGTTTCACAAAGCCTAATCGCGCCAATAGGAGGTATGCCCGTGGAGGCGATGCGCCGCGAATTGGTATGGATCGAACGACCGAATTTTTGGGGCTGGGGTTGCTCGAAATGCGCATGGGTTTTCAAGATGGCAGGTTCGCCCATCGGCCGCTCGATCGACGAGATGAAAAGTCAGTACGAAAAGCGGCGCGACAAGGAGTTCGCATCTCACGTCTGCGCCGAACACCCGAGAGTCAAGAAGCCCAAAAGTTAAGTCATTCAGACGAAATGCGGAACGCCTGTAGCCCCAGGGTGCACTCACAGCAACGTTGAAACTAACTGCCTGCTTCCTACCAGGTTCACGAGGATGCGGCAAAAACCCGTCGTGCCGTGACTAGTGGTGTCGCACGGACCTTATCGCGATCCGCGATCTCCACGATCTCCGCGGTCCCCTCGATCCTGTGGCATCGGCGCTGTACGACTCGGATTGAATTCTTGCTTTGGGGTGTGGTCTAAGGCGCAGTAGTCTGCCCAGGATTGCGCCACTGATTTAGGTTCAATCTTCGGGCGCGGCTTCGCTTCGCGATCTCCGGCACTTCTTTGGTTTTCCATCCTCACATCGTACCGGCTGATGACGCAGGTGTCGAGCGTATTCGCGTCACACTTGGCGATTCGGCTGCCGGCTCAATTACCAAAATATGAGCAAGCGAAACTAGGTACGAGGAAATTCTTTCAAACTCCCCTCAGGAATGAACTAACCCGCGCATCCACTCGACTCCCACGGATGCTCCGCGACTCTCAAGCAAAAAAACTGAAACGAATTTGCACAATCGCGGACTTCCATTTGCGCTAGCTTCGTCGAACTCCTTTACTCGTACGGTAAAATACTATATGCGCGTATTCTGCCTTGCCTCGTTGTCCGCCGAAGTCTGCGCGGAATGGCTTCGGCCCGCCTCGCTCTTCTTGCCCGCAGCTCTTAACCATTGGCAAAAGGCGGCTAACCTCTTCGGAATCATACTCTTTCACAAAGACAAGAAGGAACTCCAATGAAATCACACTCTTGCAGAAAACATAGGGGGGAGGGGGTCCCCTCAACTGTCACTTTAACTTCCGAAACGCCTGGTTCGATGCCAACCCCTGATGATGCCCCGACTGCCGACCTCATCCTCACGGAGCCACAAACCCAAACAGCCGAGGACGAAACGGCCTTCTGCCAGCACATAGATGCGCAGGGAAGGCGCTGCCGTATGTTGGTCAAGTCTCCCGATGAAGCCCTCTGCGCCTACCACCAGCGCCGCCTGCAAGACCAGCGCGTCAGCGAATCCGCACAGGAGCTCCTTGCTTGCGGCACCGATTTCGCTGACGCCCCCGCAGTCAACCGTTTTCTTGGCGCCTTGGTTAGGCAGGTCACTTTGAAACGCATTCCGCGCCGCGACGCCGTCACACTCGCCTATATCTGCCAACTGCTGCTCAATAGCCTCGGTGCTATCAATCGAGAAGAATCTTTGCGCATGGAAGAAGCTCGGGTTCAGGCACTGGCTGCCTCCAAACTCCCTCCCCGCATCATTTGGGATATTCCCGGGCCTCCCTATGAACCCACTGAGCCAGTTGAAGATCTTTCGAGCAACATTGCGCGGCATGACGAACAAAGCCGGAGCTGAGGTGAACTCTCGAAATTCTGTTTACTCGTTACCGGCGAAGCGTGATCTCATCTACTGGAATTGTGCTATATTTAAGTTGCGGCGCCCCTCTGCGGGACTCCCCTTCAGGCATCAAGATTTGCATGGGGGAGGGAGTTCGCCCGGCTGGACGCCAGCTTCCAACTTCCTGAGGATCATACGCCATAATGGCCACCATTACCGACGCCGTCGAGACCAAGTCCAAGCGTCAAGTCATTGATCGTGCAGTCATCCGCTTCTGCGGTGACTCCGGCGATGGCATGCAGATTTCGGGCAGCCAGTTCACCAGCACCACCGCTCTTTATGGCAACGATTTGGCAACCTTTCCGGACTTTCCGGCGGAAATCCGCGCCCCTGCGGGAACGCTTCCCGGCGTGAGCGGATTCCAGGTGCAATTCTCCTCCACCGACGTATACACGCCTGGCGACGCCGTGGACGTTTTGGTAGCCATGAATCCCGCGGCGCTCAAGATGAACATTAAGGACCTGAAGAAAAACGGGATCCTGATCGTCAATAGCGATAGCTTCAGCGAAAACGACTTGCGCAAGGCGCATCAAGCCACCAATCCGCTGGAGGATCATTCGCTCGACGCATATCGCGTGTTTCCGGTCCAGCTCGAGCGCCTGACCCAGGCGGCCCTGGACGAACTCGGTCTCGACGCCAAGAGCATGAACCGCTGCAAGAACTTCTTTGCCTTGGGGATGTCTTATTGGCTCTACAACCGGTCGATGGACCATACCTATCGCTGGTTGGACGACAAATTCAAGAACAAGCCTCTACTGGCCGAAGCCAATAAGCGCGCCATGAAGGCGGGTTACAGCTACTGCGAAGCAACCGAAGCCTTCCAGGTGAGCTACGAAATCCCTCCGGCCAAATTGGCGCCTGGGATTTATCGAAACCTCAGCGGCAATCAGGCGCTGGCCATGGGTTTTGTGGTGGCGGCGCGGCAGGCAGGACTTCAGCTCTTTTTGGGTTCTTATCCGATCACGCCTGCTTCTGACATCCTCCACGAACTCTCCGGCTACAAGAATTTCGGCGTGCTCACCTTCCAGGCGGAAGATGAAATCGCCGCGATCACGTCGGCAATTGGCGCGGCTTATTCCGGAGCGCTGGCGATGACCACCACTTCCGGTCCTGGCATGGCTCTGAAGACCGAAGCAATGGGCTTGGCTGTCGCGGTGGAGCTGCCCATCGTGATTTGCGACATCCAGCGCGGCGGTCCTTCGACGGGCCTTCCGACCAAGACCGAACAGGCTGATCTCCTCCAGGCTATGTATGGACGCAATTCGGAAGCGCCGATACCCGTGCTGGCCGCTTCCACTCCCGGCGATTGCTTCTGGATCGCTATCGAAGCCAGCCGCATCGCGTTGAAATACATGATTCCGGTAATCGTGCTCTCCGACGGCTACCTGGCAAACGGCGCAGAGCCGTGGCGCATTCCGAATATCAGCGACATTCCGAAGTTTCCCGTGCATTTTGTGACCGACCCGGAGGGATTTCTGCCCTATAAGCGCGATCCGCAGACGCTGGCGCGCCCGTGGGCGATTCCCGGCACGCCCGGCCTCGAGCATCGCATCGGCGGACTCGAAAAGCAGGATGTGACCGGCAACGTAAATTACGAACCGCTGAACCACGAGAAAATGGTTCGCTTGCGAGCCGCAAAGGTGGAGGCCATCGGACAAGAAGTTCCCGATGTGGTGCCGGCCGGTGACCCTGACGGCGATCTGTTGATCATCGGCTGGGGTTCAACTTACGGCTCGATCACGGCCGCCTTGAAACCTCAGCGCGCCGCGGGACACCGCATTGGGCACGTTCACTTGCGTTACCTGAATCCACTGCCGCGCAATCTGGGCGAGGTAATCGAGCGCTACAACAAAGTGCTGGTCCCGGAAATGAATATGGGCCAGCTCTCCATGATCCTCCGCGCGAAATATCTCGTGGATGCGGAGGGTTACAACAAGATCCAGGGCCAGCCCTTCAAGCAGGCGGAGCTGGAAGCTAAAATCGAAGAGGTTCTCAGCTACGGCACGGTAGGAGCCGGGAGAAACGGGAGATAAGGGAAAACTATGGGCGCCACAGTTCCAGTTCTGACCAAGAAGGATTTTCAAACCGACCAGGAAGTCCGCTGGTGTCCCGGCTGCGGAGACTATGCCATTTTGTCGGCAGTGCAGGCCGTTTTTCCCGAGCTGGGGATTCCCCGCGAAAAGTTCGTGGTGGTTTCGGGCATCGGCTGCTCCAGCCGCTTTCCTTATTACATGAATACATTTGGATTCCACTCGATCCATGGACGCGCGCCGGCTGTCGCGACAGGGCTCAAGGTCGCGCATCCTGAGCTTGAAGTCTGGGTGGCTACCGGAGACGGCGACTCGCTTTCCATCGGCGGCAATCACACGATTCATATGCTTCGCCGCAACGTGGGCATCAAGGTGCTCATGTTCAACAATCGCATCTACGGATTGACCAAAGGGCAATACTCGCCGACTTCGGAATTCGGCAAGAAAACCAAGTCCACTCCCTTCGGCTCCGATGCGCGGCCCTTCAATCCGTTGGCACTGGCCATTGGCGCGGAGACCACGTTTGTCGCGCGTTCGGTTGACGTCATGCAGGGACATCTCAAGGAGACCCTGAAGAAAGCCGCCGCGCACCAGGGCGCGGCCTATATAGAAATCCTGCAGAACTGCAATATCTTCAACGACGGCGCCTGGCAATATTTGACCGATAAAGACGCACGCACCGAACACATCGTCCAGCTCGAGCACGGCAAGCCCTTGATCTTCGGCAAGAACCGCGACAAGGGCATCCGCATGAACGGGCTCGATCTCGAGGTGGTGCAGCTTGGCAACGGCGTCTCCGAACACGATCTGCTCATTCACGACGAACAGTACCGCAATCCGGCTTACGCCTTCTTGCTGGCTAAGATGGAAGAGATGCCCGGTTTCCCCACACCTATTGGCGTGCTTCGTTCCTGGAATGACGTTCCGCGCTACGAAGACAACATGGCCAATCAGATCAAGGACGTGATTGCCAAGCGCGGCGCGGGCGATATCGATAAGCTGCTGCGCTCGGGCGACACTTGGGAAGTGCGCTAAGTTCCAAGCTAAATTTTAAATTCAGGAAGTTATTTCAGGAAATTAGTGCGCCGCGCCGGTATTCGCGCTCAGATTTGACTTCGTTGTAGGCTTGTCGACAAAGTAGTTTTCGCTATCCAGACGACGGTAGATTCGCCCCGCAACCTGTGCCGCCATCGGCCCCGTCACGACTCGGGCCTGCCCTCGCATCAACACGGCAATGACAATCTTCGGGTGCACCTGATCGGCGTAGGAAACGAACCATCCCACCCGGGAAGATGAATCGGAGCACGTTCCCGTCTTTCCGAGAGCTTGTTCATCGTCCATGTAGCTCAGGCGCGCGGTGCCGTATAGAACCGCGGCCAGCATGCCGTCTCGGATATCGGGCAGGAGAGATTCGATGTCGAGTCTGCGCTTGATTCGCGGCTGGAAACTCGCGATCTCCGCTTCCGAGCGGGGATATTGCAGGTAATAGATCGTGCCGCCATTCGCCAGGGTGGAAACGAGCGAAGCCATCTGCAGAGGCGTGATTTGGATCCCCTCGCCGAAGCTGGACATTCTTGCTACGCCGCCGTTCTTGGGTGGCTCCGACGGAAAGGCTCCCGGCTGCTCTTCCGGAAGGTTATAGCCTGCCAACTCGCCTAACCCAAGCAGCCGCGCATAATGCGACACAGTTTCAAATCCCATGCGCCGGCCCAGTTCCTCGAAAAAGGCATTATTGGAATGCGCCAGCGCTTCGACGAGATTCAGATAGAGCCGAGGCGCCACCTTGATCATGGTGTCTCGTGTGACGACGCTTTCTTGAAGCGCGGCAACGGCGATCACCGGCTTGATCGTGGAACAGGGAATAAACCCGGAGGAGAACGCCAGCTTCTGGTTGACGATGCTCAGAACGCGGCCCGTATTGGGATCGACGGCCACAACTGAGCCGTTATAGTGTCCCAGTCCGGCAATGGCTGCCTGACGAACCACCGGGTCGTCAAAAGTCGCAATGTCACCCAGCGTGGAATCAGCGAAGGTCGGAACGCCGCGCACCTCTCGGCCTGATGCGTGACGCGGCGGTAGTAGCGGGCTTTGCCGTGATCGCCGGCGCCGAGTGGGGCGCGAAAACAAAAGTCGCTAGAAATATGCCAGCCAAAAACAGGCGATTATTGAAGTAGCGCATAGGACTGGGTCCCGTCTGCCGAATTAGACGTTCCAATGTAAAAAAGGGTCAGCTCCGAAGTAAAACCGGCGTTGCACCCTGGCAAGCCCGGATTCTAGAGAAGTTAAATGACTTACGCAATAGGCAATCAGGACTATTTGGGATTAGTACGCCGGCTCCCAGGCGCCTTGACACCAAAAAGATACTCCCGCCCAGTTACTGCCCGACGCTTGTTGTTGCGTATGAGAACTGATTCGCGCCGGAGGGAGCTGGCACCCATGCGCGCCGACACGCTAACGCCCGTTCTTGGCTCGAGCGGCCGCAACCGCCGCGGAAGCCGCCGCCGCTTTCTCCGGTTGCCGTTCGGAGTTTGCCGGCGCTTCGGCCGGAGCGCCCGGAGTCGGCAGACCTAATTTCTTGCGCAGGGCGGATTCGAGCTTTGCGCGGATATCGCCATGTTCCTTCAGGAAGAGACGTGCATTCTCGCGGCCCTGGCCTATCCTCTCGCCGCCAAAACTGAGCCAGGTGCCGCTCTTTTCGACGACGTTGTGCGTCACGCCCAGATCGAGCATATCGCCCTCGAATGAGATGCCCTCGCCATAGAGAATATCGAATTCCGCCTCGCGGAAAGGCGCGGCTACTTTATTCTTGACGACCTTTCCTCGCGTGCGCGAACCCACCACGCGATCGCCTTCCTTGATGGACTGTATGCGGCGGATATCCAGGCGAATGGAGGAATAGAATTTGAGGGCGCGCCCGCCCGTGGTGGTTTCCGGATTGCCAAACATCACGCCGATTTTTTCGCGGATTTGATTAATAAAGATCAGGCACGTACGCGATTTGGAAACGATGCCAGTGAGCTTTCGGAGCGCCTGCGACATCAGGCGCGCCTGCAAGCCCATCTGCGGCTCGCCCATTTCGCCTTCCAATTCCGCGCGAGGCACGAGCGCAGCCACGGAGTCCACCACCACGACATCCAATCCGCCCGAACGGATCAGCGTCTCGGCGATTTCGAGCGCCTGCTCGCCATTGTCCGGCTGCGAAACGAGCAGATTATCTATATCCACGCCAAGTTTGCGCGCGTAAGCGGGATCCAAAGCGTGTTCGGCGTCTATGAACGCTGCCTGGCCGCCCATCTTCTGCGCCTGCGCGATGACGTGCAGCGTCATGGTCGTTTTGCCGCCCGATTCCGGCCCGAAGATCTCTATCACGCGTCCCCGCGGAAATCCTCCCACGCCCAGCGCCGCATCGAGACTGAGCGCTCCGCTGGGGATCACGCTCACCGGCACAAGCACATCGCGGTTGCCCAGGCGCATGATGGCGCCCTTGCCATATTGCTTTTCGATCTGCGCAATGGCCGATTCCAGGATTTTGCTGCGGTCGTCTGCCATGATGCACCTCGAGAGAGATTTCGCCGCCGCGGATGGGCGGGAGTCTATCAGATCGCTTCCTTTGTTGCTAACGCTCTAGTGTGTTTCACGCGGGCGTCATCCTAACCTGAAGGCGAACAAAAAGCAAATCTAAAACGACTGCTTTGGCGCGGAGAATTCGGCTGAGGCTCCCAACGCCAAAAAACAGATCCCTCACCCGCACAAATCGCGGGATTCGGGATGACAGGCGCACGAGGGTGCGGCATGAAACGAGAATATCAATGAGGATACCAATCGAGTTACTTCCCGCCGTACACATAAAAACCGCGGCCGGATTTTTTCCCCAGCCAGCCGGCCGAAACCATTTTCTTCAGCAGCGGGCAAGGCCGGAACTTGGGATCGCCAAAACCCTCGAAAAGTACTTCCATGACGTCGAGGCAAATGTCCAATCCGATGAAATCGGCCAATTCCAGCGGCCCCATGGGATGATTCATTCCCAGCTTCATCACGGCATCCACGGCTTCCGGCGCGGCCACGCCCTCCATCACGCAAAAGGCAGCTTCGTTGATGAGCGGCATCAGGACGCGATTGGAGACGAAGCCGGGCGAATCGGTGACGGCCACGGGCTTCTTCTCCAGCTTCTCACATAACTTCATGGTGGTCTCGAAGGTGTCATTGCTCGTTTGCAGCGCGCGAATCACTTCCACCAGCGGCATCACCGGCACCGGATTCATGAAATGCATGCCGATAAAGCGGTCGGGCCTTTGAGTGGCAGCGGCTAGCTCGGTTACAGAAATAGAAGAAGTATTCGTCGCCAGGATCGCTTCCGGGCGCAACACACGATCCGCCTCGCGGAGAACTTTGCGCTTGAGATCGAGTTGCTCGGGAACGGCCTCGATCGCGAAGTCCGCGCGCGCAATTTCTTCTATTTTCGTCACGGGAACGATGCGGGCCAAAACTGGGGACTTTTCCGCATCAGCAATCTTGCCTTTTTTTATTTCGCGATCGAGATTTTTCGAGATTGTTTCCAGCGCGCGGTCGAGAAACGGTCTGTTCGACATCGCGCAGGATCACGCTATATCCACAGCGCGCAAAGACATGGGCGATACCATTGCCCATGGTGCCGGCGCCCAGCACAGCCACGGTGCGAACCGCATCAGGATTCAATGGCAACTCCGCTCGAAAAAGGAAGGCACAAAGGAATCACGGAAAGCGCAGAAAAATCAAGCGGACTTGCAGTTGTCACGAAAATTTCTAGCGCTCCACGGCCAGCGCGACGGCATTGCCCCCACCGAGGCAGAGGGCCGCAATTCCGCGATGCACGCCGCGGCGTTGCATCTCGTATAGCAACGTAACGAGAATGCGGGCCCCCGAAGCCCCGATAGGATGCCCGATGGCGACCGCGCCGCCATTTACGTTCACCTTGGCCGGATCCAGCCGTAATTCGCGCATGACGGCAATGGCCTGGACGGCGAAGGCTTCGTTCAGTTCGTAAAGGTCCACGTCGCGATCGCGATCCCATCCCGTCTTTCGCAGGAGCCTCTCCACGGCTTCCACCGGCGCCATCATCACCCACTTTGGCTCGACCCCGGAGACAGCTTGCGCGACGATACGCGCCATAGGCGTCTTTCCGAGGCGGCCGGCCGCGGCTTCGCTTGCAACGACCACCGCAGCGGCGCCGTCATTGGTGCCCGGCGCGTTACCCGCGGTAACAGTGCCCTCTTTCTTGAATGCCGGGCGCAATTTGGCAAGCGCCTCGAGCGATGCGTCGGCCCGTGGCGATTCATCGCGTCTCAGCACAATCGGCTCGCCCTTTTTCTGCGGCACGTCGATCGGCAGGATCTGAGATTCGACGAAACAGGAGTTCATGGCATGCACGGCGCGTTGGTGGCTTTGCAGGGCAAACTTGTCCTGCTCTTCGCGTGAAATCTTGTACTTCTCGGCGACCAGTTCCGCGGTCATGCCCATGTGAAAGTCTTCGTAAACATCCCAAAGTCCATCGTGAATCATGGAATCGACGACCTGGCGATCGCCGATGCGATAGCCGCCGCGCGCATCTGGAAGTAAGTAAGGGCAGTTGGACATCGATTCCATTCCGCCGGCGACGACGATGTCGCTTTCGCCAAGCATCACGCCCTGCGCGGCCAGCGCGACCGACTTGAGCCCGGAACCGCAGACTTTGTTGATCGTCATCGCGGCCACCCGCGCATTCAAGCCGCCGCGCAGCGCCGCTTGCCGCGCCGGATTCTGGCCCAGGCCGGCCTGCACGACGTTGCCCATAATGACTTCGTCCACGGCGTCCGGCTCGATGCCGGCGCGATGCGTAACTTCGGCGACGACCCGCGCGCCAAGTTCCGTCGCCGTAAAGGACGAGAGCGCCCCCTGAAACTTTCCTACCGGAGTACGCACCGCGCTCAAAATCATGGGTTGGCGAAGATTTGGCTGCTGCATAACGCACTCCTGCGGGTTAGCGCACCTGCTCAGCTGGCGATGACGAATTCAGTATAGCGCGGCGGGCAATGCGGTCAATTTAGGCGCCGCGGGGTGTGGCAGAATCGCGGCTACTGACAGAACTCCGAGATCGTCACGAGGAGGGAAGTGGAGAGTGATCGCTCCGGTTGGGAAACAATCCCACCCGAAATCACTACGGGGATGACTCCTAGTTGCGGCCTTTTTCCACAAGAGCCAGGAATCGGCGAGCCAATTCCTGAATCCGCCGGTCTTGGCGCAACCAAATAGCCTCGTCTGGGAAAAGCTGACTGCCGATGCCCAACGCGGAAGCGCCCGCAAGGATAAACTCCTGAGCCGTCAGCTGATTCACTCCTCCAGCGGCGATCAGGCGCGCTTCAGGCAAGGCAGCCTTCAAAAATCGGAAGTAGTTGTGGCCACCGACCGCATCGCACGGACATACCTTGACGAAGTCCGAGCCTGCGTTCCACGCGGCGATTACTTCGGTAGGCGTCAATGCGCCCGCAATAACCGCGACGCTTTGCTTGGCCGCAAATTCGACGACGTCCAGCAGCAGACCATCACTTGTAAGGAATTTCGCGCCCTGATCCAGGCATCGGCGGGCCGTGTTCGCGCTCAAGATGCTTCCTGCGCCCACGACCACGTGGGGGGCATGTTTTGCCAGGTGGGAAATGACGTCCATCGCTCCGGGCACGGTCATGCTGATTTCGACCACCGTAATGCCAGCCCGAGCAATGGTCTCCGCGGCAAAGAGAGCATCTTGCGCCGACAAAAGCCGAATAACGGGAATGATGCCAATCTCCTCGATGCGAACGAGAATCTCTTCTTTTGTCTGGAGTCCCGCCGCGGAATTTCTGAAGCCAATATGTTCTGCGGGGGTGATCGCACGATGAAGCCGACTATCTACTGCGATTCGTGCCTGACTCATGAGGGCTCTTTCGGATCCCGACGTTTGAATGCCCAACAACATAAGCGCGGCATAAACATTGCATAAATATGCCGAATACAATCGAGGAAACTTTGGGATTATCGCAATCGAAATTTTGAATATAGCGCTCCCTTACAGCAATCGAAATGCGAGCGCAGCCAACTTCTAAGAGTTCGCTTACTTGGAACTGCCCCGCTGGCGGCGCGGTGAGTCGTGCGCGCCTGGCGCAAATGGGCTAGTATGGCGGGGTGGGAAATCTCTTCGATTTAGCTTCGCCAGCACCCAGATTAGGCGATGACCTCAATGCCGCACAGCGCGCCGCCGTAGATCATGGCGAAGGACCCCTGCTGGTGGTTGCGGGCGCCGGCACGGGCAAAACTCGCGTCATCACCGAACGCATCCGCCATCTTCTGGAATCGAGCCCGGAACTGCCGGGCGAATCCATTCTCGCGCTGACGTTCACGGACCGGGCCGCGGGCGAGATGAAGCACCGCGTGATTCGCAGCGCCGGCGAGCGCGGCCGCGGCGTTTTCGTGGGAACGTTTCACGCCTTCTGCAACGCGCTGCTCCTCGAGCGCAATCCCAAATTGCAAGCGCTCGACGACGTCGATCACTGGATTCTTTTGCGCCGAAATCTTCCGGTTCTGGCGCTGGAACGTTATCGCCGCCTGGCCGAGCCGGGCCAATTCCTTGGCGACTTCGTGAAATTCTTTTCGCGCTGCCAGGACGAGCTCGTTACACCGCAGGATTACGAGCGCCATGTCGAATCCCTGGCGCAAACCTACGCGCGCGAGAAAGCCGGCCTTGGCGAAGACGAACGCAGCGTGCGTGAGGAGAGAATCGCGGAACAGCGCGAGATCGCGCGAGCGTATCGGGCCAGCGACCGCCTGCTTCGCGAACGCGACCTGCTCACATTTGGCATGCAACTGCTCGACGCCGTGCATTTGCTGCGCACCGATGCGACTTTTGCCGGCGCGCTTCGCGCCAAGTACCGCTACATCCTCGTGGATGAATTCCAGGACACCAACATCGCGCAAATCGAGCTGCTCTGGCAGATGGCGGGAGACCATCGCAACGTCGTCGCGGTGGGTGACAACGCGCAGGCGATCTACCGGTTTCGCGGCGCCTCGTTTGGCAGCTTCACTATTTTTCTGGAGCGCTTCGCTCGCGTCGCTCGAAGCGATGGCGCGGGCGCCGTGCGATTCGTGCAGCCGCTGGTCGACAACTACCGGTCGACCGGGCGCATCCTGCGCACCGCCGCCCAAGTCGCCTCTTTTATCGACCATTCGCCCCTGGTGCCCAAGAAGGAGCTGGTGCCGCACAAACCCGAGGGCGAAAAAGTTCGTATCGTGGAATTTGGCTCGCCGAAAGATGAGGCGCGATGGATTGCCGCCGAAATCGAACGCCTGCACGCGGCCGGATTGAATTGGCGGAAGTTCGCGGCGCTTTATCGCATTCACGGACATCGAACCGAATTGGTGGACGCACTCGAGGAACGCGGCATCCCCTTTGTGATCCGCAATCTCTCGATTCTGGATCGCCCCCTGGTGCGCGATTTGCTCGCCTATCTGCGGCTGATCGCGAATCCCAGCGACAATATAGCCTGCGCGCGCGTGCTGGCTGCGCCGGCGTGGGGGCTCGAACCCGCGGATCTGGTGCGGCTTTGCGAACGCGCCGGCAAATCCAAGCGTTCGCTGTGGGATGAGCTCCAATCGCCGCAAGCGGAGCTGCCCTTCGGCGGCCGCGCGCCGGCCACCAACGATCTCGTCGCAGGACTCAGTCAACTTCGCAAACAAAGCGCATCGATCAACGCTACCGAGCTATTCGAAGCTTTAACCGAATGGCTGGGAATCCCGCTCAATATCAGGCCCGCGGATCAAGCCTATCGGCGGCGGCTCGCGCAATTTATTCGCGAATGGCAGTCCAAGAGCGAGACTTCGCGGCTCGCCGAATTCGTCGAATATCTCGATTATTTCGCGCAGGCGGGCGGGCAAATCAATCTGGAACAGGAATCCGGAGATGCCGTTCAACTGATGACGGTGCACGCGGCAAAGGGGCTGGAATTCGAACATGTGTTTGTCTTGCGGCTGACGCATCGCGGCTTCCCGATGGCGCCCCGCGCACCACTGTTCGAATTTCCCCAGGAGCTCATGAAGGAGGAATTGCCCCGAGGCGATTTCCACATTCAGGAGGAGCGGCGTTTGTTTTACGTGGCGATCACAAGAGCGCGCGAGCGGCTGACCCTGACGACGGTCGTGCATAAACGCTCGCGGCCGTCCGTTTTTCTAGACGATATTCTGAGCGCGCCTCGGGTGGCCAGGCAAAATGTGGAACAGGCCGCGCCGGTTTTGCCGGTGGCGGCACGCGCGCCGGCCCAAGATCAGCCGCTCTTTCCGGAAGCTCAGAATCGATCGCGGGTTTATTCGCGTATCGCGCCATGGGCCGAGCGATACCGGCCCCCCGTTTTCGAACCCTTGCAGTTGAGCGCTTCGGCGATCGAGACGTATCAGAAGTGCCCGCAGAAATATCTCTTCAGCCATGTGTGGGGAATCAGGGGCGGTCCCAGTGCGGCACTTACCTTTGGCAACGTGATGCACAATACCATCCGCCAATTTATTGGTGGTTTGCGCAAAGGGTTGCGGCTCAGCTTCGAGGAAGTGGTGTCGATTTTCCGGCGCGAATGGACCTCGGCGGGTTTTGAAGACCGTCACCAGGAGGAACTTTACCTGAGCGACGGTGTGGAGCAATTGCGGGCTTTCCACGCCAGTTGTCTCACCACCCCGGCCCACGTCGCCGGGCAGGAAAGGCGCTTCACGATTCACTGCGAAAACGGCGTGGAGTTGATCGGGCGCATGGACCAGATCAATCGCATCGCGGCGGGTGAGGTGGAGATCATCGACTATAAAACGGGAAAGCCGAAGCTGGAGTCGCATGCCAAGAAAGACCTGCAACTGAGCGTGTATGCGCTGGCCGCGCGCGAAGTGCTCGATGTGACGCCGGTAAGATTGATCTATTACAATCTGCAAAACAATCAGTGTGTTTCCGCTGCACGCGACGAAAAGCAGCTTCAAGAGGTGCGCGGCACGATCCAGGAAGTGGCTTGCGATATTCGAGCAAGAGAGTTTCCCGCCCGTCCAGGCTACATTTGCAAGAATTGCGAATTTCGTTTTCTGTGTCCTGCCCATGAATCGCGCATGGCGCGAGACCAGACGAGCGACGACGCGGAACGAAGCGCCGTTCGTGCTTCCCTGCAGCAGCGATAAATTCGAATATAAAAAGGCGCCGGCCGCACCCTTCGAGGCCCCCTCGAGGCTCGGGACAAGTCAGGGCAAGCGGGCTCTGGAAGAACCGAGCTGCCCTAGCCGAAAGAGGCGTGTCGCAAACTCACGGGAGCCGCACGAGGTAATAGCCATCGCGGGAAAGCACGTCTAAGCCCGGCCGCTTCACGCGCACTTCGATGGAATGATAATTCTGGGTGCGATCGGTGCCCATGGGCACATAGCCGAGCGTGTACTCATGACGAGCTTCCTCGGCCACTTGGGCGTAAGCACGGGAAAGGGCCGGAACGCTATTGACAAAGTACGTGTCGCCGCCGGTGGCATGAGCGTACCGGGAAAGCGGGCTCGCACCGCGCCGCAATAATGCGGCATCGGTCCCAATGGCATAGACCGATACATCGGAAGAAAGCAGCATAGCGAGCGTCTGATCGTAGTTATAGGTGTTGTTCCTGGCGTCCACGCCGTCGGAAACGAGAATGACGACTTTGCGCCGTTGGCGATCGCGTACACGCAAGGCTTCGGCTGCGGCGTGGAGGGCGTCATCGAGGTGCTTGGTGGTCTTATCAGGCGCCACTTGCTGCGCGGTGGTAGGCGCGCCAGGAATTGGCTGGCCGCCGGCGGTCGGGTGGGGCGCGGTGCTTTCCGGGTCGGGGAAGGATTCGTCGCCGGAGACAAGCCGCTTGAGCTCCGTCATCAACCGATCGTTATCCTGCGTGAACTCCATCACGGGTGAGAAAAACGAGGCAAAACCGGCGAGCGACACTTCGTCGGCTTCGCTAAAAGCGCCGGCGATGGCGATCAGGCTCTTGTGCAATTGGTCCGCGGCCTTAGGCTTGAGGTCGTCATCCAGCAGGACCACGGCAGAAAGCGGCGCAGCTTCGGTGGAAAAGAGGGAGACTTGCTGCTCGACGCCGTCTTCGAAGACGCGGAACTCGTCTTTGCCGATATCGGCAATTAAATTGCCTTTTGAATCTTTCACCGTCACCGGCACGACCACCAACTCAACCGTGCTGCGGATCCTGCCGCGGGAATCGGGAGTTTGATTCTGTGCCTGCGGCGGGGGCGCCTGTGCATCTCCACTTTGCGTGGCTTTCGCCGGGAATGCCAGGAGCACGATCAGCAGTGCCGAAAGAGCGGGTTGACGTGAGAGACTCACGGACCGACAATTCCCAAAGGGTACCAGTCTTCGAAACGAGGACGAAATCCGGCGCGCATCCTTCATGAGGCGATGGCGCATCGTAAGGGCAAAGCCAAATGCCAATGGAGATTATACGATGAGGTCGGAACGTCTCAGCCTCAAACTTTTTGCCGGAGCACTGGCGGTACTGCTGCTCTTAGGCGAGCCTTCCCTGCGGGGGAGCCAGAATTCGGAAGCGCCGCAGCAGGGCGGCATTCGCGTACAAGTGAATCTGGTGAATCTCTTCGCCACGGTACGCGACAAAAAGACCAAGCAGATCATTTCCAATCTCGAGCAGGGCGATTTCAAGGTGACCGAAGACGGCACCGAGCAGAAAATCTCCTTTTTTTCTCGTGAATCCACGCTGCCCATCACACTCGGCCTCCTGGTCGATACCAGCGGCAGCGAAACAAACACACTCGGGGCCGAACAGGAAGCGGCCGTGCGCTTCCTCTCCCGTGTGCTGAAGAAGGGCGATCTCGCCATGGTGGTCAGCTTCGACACCGATTCAGACTTGCTAGCCGATCTTACCGACGATCAGGGCAGGCTCGACCGGGCCATCAATCGCGCGCGCATCAATGCGCCGAGTTCGCAGGGGCCCCTTCCGACGACCATACCCGGGACGGTGTTTTACGATGCCGTGTACGCCGCGTGTCACGACAGGCTGGCGGAAGAGGCCGGCCGCAAGGCCATCGTCGTCCTCACCGATGCCCAGGACGAAGGCAGCACGCTGAAGCTTCAGGACGCCATCGAGGCGGCGCAGCGCACCGATACGGTGGTGCACATTCTGCTCATCGCCGATCCTCGTTACGGCGGCGGCAATGAGACTGTCGCCAAAAAACTGACCGACGAAACCGGGGGCCGCACGATTGTCGTGCGGAATGAGAAAAAGCTCGAAGAGGCCTTCGATCAGATCAGCGAGGAACTGCGCAGCCAGTACACCATCGGCTATTATTCGAGCAACAGCGCGCGGGATGGAAGCTACCGCAAGATCAAGGTCGATACCACGCGCAAGGATTTGGACGTACTCGCCCGGCGCGGGTATTACGCCCCGAAAAACTAAAAGTGGATTCAGCGGGTTGAATCGGCGGAAGGGGTGCCCACGGCACGCGTAGCGTAATAGCCTCTTCGCGAACGCACTTGAAGGCCCTTGGCGTTTACCTCAATGCGGATCTTGTGGAATTTGCCGTCGGCAACGCGGGGCGGCACGTAAGCGAGCGAATACTGGCTCCGCAGTTCGGTCCCAATATAAGCAAACGACTGGGCAAGATCGTCCACGCGATACGGGAAGAAGGCGCGGCCGCCGCTTTCATCGGAAAACTGCTGCAGAACTTTGTCGCCTTCGTCCTTCATGTATTTCCGGTTGGAAGGGTCGGACCGTCCAACTTCCTGATCGGTAATGATCCAGTTGGTGCTGGTGCTGATCGCGTAAATGACGATACCGGCCCGCTGCGCGATGTCCAGCGCCTCTCCACGTGAATGGCGGCTCAAATTATCCTCGCCGTCGCTGATCACCACCAGCACGCGACGCATGTCCTTATTCGGATCGCCGACGTCAGCCGGCAGCTTGAGCAATTGCTCGCAAGCTTGATAGACCGCATCGTAAAGCGCGGTTCCACCACCGGCGCGCTGCTTCAGAATGACCTCACGAAGGATGTCCAGGTCGCCCGTAAATCCCTGCACCATTTCCGGCTCATCGTCCACGGTCATTAGAAAGGCCTGATCCTTATCGCGCCGGATCACGTTGTAAAGGAAATCGATTGCCGCCTCCTGCTCAAATTTGAGGCGGTCGCGAATGCTGTTGGAAGTATCGAGCAATAGACCTACGCGCAAGGGCATGTCTGTTTGCCGGTTGAAAAAACGTATCTCCTGCGGCGCGTCATCATCGAAGACGCGGAAATTTTCGCTGTTCAGATCCGCCACGATCTTGTTCTGCCTGTTGAGGACGGTAAACAAAACATCGACAAGGTTTACATTCTGGCGAATGGACTGAGGCGAGGTGTAGGCAGGTTCGGCGGGCGCCGGAGGCGGCGAGGGCTGCTGCGGTTGCTGGGCATGCAGCAGTGCCGAACACAATATCGTTGCTGACCAGATGGCAAGGGAAATGCGGACACGCATTAGCGGAATTATAGGTACCGGCGCAAGGCGGCGTCAACTCGGCGCGGCTCAACATCAGCGGAACGCGCCAATTCGTTTAAATATTCTCGCAGTCCCGGGTCAAGAGGCGCTCGTACTTCAATGGTTGCGCCCGTGCGTGGGTGCGCAAAACTAAGCTGCGCCGCATGCAAAAACACGCGTTTCAGCGGTTCGAGAGACGCTTTTCCGGCCCGAATTTGCCGCGGGGCGCCGTATAGGGTGTCCCCTACCAAGGGGTGGCCCGCGGCCGCGAAATGCGCGCGAATCTGGTGCGTGCGGCCGGTGCGGGGTTGCGCCTCGACCAGAGTTAAAGTTCCCAGCCGCAGCAACACGCGCCAGCCCGTCTGAGCGGCACGGCCCCGGCCTAATCGCGCCGTCATGCGCGTGCGGCGTTGGGGATCGCGCGTGATCGGCCGATCGATCGTTCCGTTATCGCGAGACATCCGCCCGTGTAGCAATGCCACGTATGTCTTGGTAACCGCGCGGGACCGGAACTGCTCGGCTAGCGCCCGATGGGCAACGTCATTGCGCGCCACGACCAGAACACCCGAAGTCCCCCGATCAAGCCGGTGCACAATTCCTGGACGGAGATTCCCTCCCACACGCGAAAGCGCGCCGAAATGATGGAGCAAGGCGTTGACCAAAGTGCCCTTCGAGGCACCGGCCCCGGCGTGAACGACCATTCCCGCCGGCTTATTGACGACGATCACATCCTCGTCCTCATAGAGCACGTCGAGCGGAATCTCTTCCGGCAATGCCCGCAGCGGAGGGCGCGGCAGAATTTCGATATCGATGACATCGCCGGGCATGACGCGGTGCGCTCGCCGGGCCAGGCGTTCGCTGATGTGTACGCGGCCCTGATCGATCAGCTCTTGAATGCGAGTGCGACTGAGATCGGGCAGACGTGACGCGAGGTACAGGTCGAGACGGCGGCCCGCATCCTCGGCGGATACGGTGAATCGTCGCGTGATGACTTGAGCTTCGGGGAGCGCGTCGCCAGAGGCGCTGGGGCTAAGATCGGGCTCTGCTTGCATGTCTCTCGCCACTCAGAAGCTCAAAAACAATCAGAGCCGCTCCTATGGTAATCGCCGAATCGGCAAGATTGAAGGCAGGCCAGCGAAAATTGCCGGCACGCAATTCCAGGAAATCAGTGACGCCGCCATGCAGCAAGCGGTCCAGGAGGTTTCCCGCCGCTCCGCCGGTAATCAAGGCGACGCCAATCTGGCTTTCGGCCCCGCCTGCGCGTCCCGCGACAAGCAGCCACACGAGGAGCAAGATGACCGCCGCAGAACTGAGGACCAAAAGGAAAGAGATCCATCTGGAGGCGCTCTGCGAAAAAAGTCCAAATGCGATTCCCGGATTTACGCTGTGAACAAGGTCCGCGAAATTGGGAATGAGCGGCCGCCGAAAGCCCTCCACCGTCAGCCGCTCGATGGCGAACTTGCTGGCGCGATCGGCTGCCACTATGACCAGTGCAAGCCAGAGCCAACGCCCGCTGGGAGCCGCCATCAGGAATTCGCGCCGGCCGTGCCCGCAGCCCCTTCGATTTCGCGCAGGACGGGCAGACACCGCTCGCAGATGGTTGGGTAATCGCTGCTCTCGCCGACTCTGACCGAGTAATTCCAGCAGCGCTCACATTTCTTACCACGAGCGCGATGGACCGTCACACCGAGGCCCGGCAGCTTCTCGGAACGCGCGGCGGCCGGAGAGCTTCCATTCACCAGGTCTACCTGGGAAACAATGAACAAGGTCGGGAGCCAGGCTGCGTAATCACGCAACAGCGGGCCCAGCTTGTCGTCCGCCGCGAGTTCGACACGAGCCTCGAGCCCGCTATTGATCTGCTTGGCGTTGCGCGCCTGCTCCAAAGACTTCAGCACCGCCTCGCGCACTTCGAGCAGGTGCGCCCAGCGTGTTTCCAGCGCTTCATCCGGGACGACGCTCCATTCGCTGGAGCGGGGGAATCGCGTCAAATGTATTTCTTCAGGCGTGCCCGCCTCCCGCGGCAGATACTTCCAGATCTCGTCGGTAGTGAACACCAGAATGGGCGCAAGCAGCCGCGCCAGCGCGCCGGCGATGCGGTAGATGGCCGTCTGCGCGGAACGCCGCTCACAGCCCTTGGGCGCAAACGTGTAAAGCCGGTCCTTGAGAATATCGAAATAAAACGCGCTCAGGTCCACCACGCAGAAATCGTAAAGCGCATGATAAACTCGGTGAAAATCGAAACTTTCATAGAACTCCAGGCAGTTGGCGATCAGGCGGCCAGCCCTTCCGAGCATCCAGCGATCCAGTTCCTGCAGTGAATCGTCCGGCACTGCGTCACGCGAAGGATCGAAGTCAGAGAGATTGCCAAGCGCGAAGCGAAACGTATTGCGAATCTTGAAATATGCCTCCGAGAGCTGTTTCATCACGTTCTCGGACATGCGGACGTCGCTATGGTAATCCTGCGAAGCGACCCACAGCCTAAGCAGATCAGCCCCCCATTTTTCGCAAATTTCCGTGGGCAGGATGACATTGCCGAGCGATTTGGACATCGGCCGGCCCTGCTCGTCGAGCGTCCAGCCATGAGTCAGGACCTGACGATACGGAGCGTGTTCTCGAATCCCGACGCTGATCAGCAAGGAGCTGTGGAACCACCCACGAAACTGATCCGGACCCTCGAGATACATGTCCGCGGGCCAGGGTAATTCCGCATTCGGTTTGCCGGGAGGATCCAGCACGGCGAGATGCGACGAACCTGAGTCGAACCAAACGTCGAGAATATCCGACTCTTTGCGCCATTTTGAAGAGCCGCAATCGCAGGAAATTCCTTTCGGAAGCAACTCCTCGGCCGAGTGCGTGTACCAGGCGTCCGCGCCCTCTTTTTCGAACCAGCGGATCACCTGCCGGAGGGCGGCAAAATTCTCCAACCGCTTGCCGCACTGATCGCAATAGAAGATGACGAGCGGAACGCCCCAGACGCGCTGCCGGGAAATACACCAGTCGGGGCGATGCGCAATCATCTCGTGAATGCGTTCCTGGCCCCATTCAGGCATCCATTTCACTTTGGGAATTTCCTCGAGCGCGAGCTTGCGTAAGGGCTCGGCCTTCGGAGGAGGAACCGCGGCGTTTCCGCTATCCATCTGGATGAACCACTGCTCTGTGGCCCTGAAGATCACCGGATTGTGACAGCGCCAGCAATGCGGATAACTATGCTGAAGTTTGCTCTCGGCTACGAGCGCTCCCCGCGATTTCAGTAACTCGATAATCGCGGGATTGGCCTCGAATACAGTTTTGCCCTTATATTCCGGCAGGCCCTCCGTGAAGCGCCCCTCATCATCGAGCGGCGCATAAGTCTGGAGGCCATACTCCTGACCCACGGCGAAGTCTTCGGCTCCATGACCCGGAGCCGTATGCACGATGCCGCTGCCTTGCTCCAGCGTCACGTGCTCGCCCAGAACTCCGGGAACGACCCGATCGAGAAAAGGATGCTGGAACTTGGCGCCGGCAAAGCTAGTACCCGGAGTTGCAGGGGAAATTGAGTCGAAGTGAAGCCCCGTTTCCTTTACGACGCTGCCCAAGAGCTCCTGAGCTACGATGTAGCGATCTCCGCGCTGATCCGTCGCAAACACATATTTATGTTGGGGATGAAAGGCCAGCGCCATACTCGCAGGCAAAGTCCAAGGGGTGGTCGTCCACACCAGCGCATAAGCCCTATCTTTCGAATCCGGCGAATCCGGCGGAGGATTGGGCGATTCCAGCAATGGATAGCGCACCCAGATTGACGGGCTGGTGTGGTTTTCGTACTCGACCTCGGCTTCGGCCAGGGCCGTGCGATCATAGAGACACCAATAGACCGGCATCAATCCGCGAAAGACATATCCTTTCTCCAAAAACGTTAAAAATGCGTCGGCGATGCACGCTTCGTAGCTTTTGCTCATCGTAAGGTATGGATCTCCCCAGCGACCCAAAACACCCAAACGTTTGAAATCGCGGCGATGCTGATCGACGAAACGCAGAGCAAACTCCCGGCAAATGCGCCGAAACTCCACGGGGGCGACGCGGCCCTTTTTGCCTCCGAGCTCCTTTTCGACTTGCGTTTCGATAGGCAGACCGTGGCAATCCCAGCCGGGAACGTAAGGCGCTCGAAAACCCGCCATGGTCTTCGACTTTACGACCATATCCTTGAGAATCTTATTGAGCGCGGTACCCAGGTGAATCGTGCCGGTCGGATAGGGCGGACCGTCGTGCAGGATGTATGCAGGATCCTCTTTGTGGGACTGCTGGATGCGCTCGTAAAGCTTTCCTTCCTCCCACTGCGCGAGGATTCGGGGTTCGTTCTGCGGAAGGTTGGCTTTCATCGGGAAATCCGTCCGCGGAAGGTTCAGCGTTTCTTTCAGCTTTACGGGCTTAGACATCTGTCGGACAATTCCGTCCTTTGGCGGCGGTGCAGGGCAATGCAACCCAAGCGGTTACCTTGTTCAGGTCGGGTATTTCTAGATAACCATCATATGGAACTGCGCACTCACAAGGTGAAAAGTCATATGGTACAATTTATTTTCGAGCAAGTCAGCCTCGTGACCAGGGCATCTTTTTGGCGGCCGATGAATCTAACTCCAAGGGTGGAGCCCTGGGGAATTCTACTGCCTAGGTAGAGTTATGGAACGACTCAATCTGAATCCGACACGCGGTGCCGAGACTCCTCACGTGAATCTGGCTCCCGGTTCGTCTGCGCCTCGCTTTGCGCCCAGCAACCGGCTCCAGTCACCTTCCTTCTGGACTAATCTGAAAGACTTTCTTACCGAGCGGTCCATCCGCGTGCCGCGTAACGCCCGCCAGGAACTATTTCACACTGAGAGTGTCGATAGCAGCTTCTCGGAAAGCCTGAAGGCGTTTTTCCGTCCGACCCCACGTATTAAGGGCGCGGCCGCGTCCGGGATGGTCGTGGATCTTGAACCCACGTACCGCGTCTTCTGGCGGAACTTGCGCGACCTGATTTCGCCGCCCAAGCTGCCGCCCCTGAAGCTCACGAGTAAGCCTGTGCCGGTGCGTCCGCTTTGGGCCAAGCGGCGCGAATACAGCACGGCACAGATGATTTCTGCCGGTGTGCACGTGCTGATCGCTGTGTTAATCCTGGTGCCTTTCGTGCACCATGTCGTATCGCCGCCCGTACAGGCCAGTCAGGTGATCGATATCTCTCCGTACCTCTCCAAGCTGCCTCCTGCAAAAGATAGAGCGGGCGGCGGAGGCGGCGGAGGTGAGCACAAGCCACTGCCCCAGACGCAGGGCAAGATTCCGAAGTTCGAGATGACGCGCATCACTCCGCCCTTGCTGGCGCCTCATCCGAACCCCAAGCTGGCTTCCGAGCCAACTTTATTGGGTCCGCCGGAACTGAAGATCCCAAGTCCGAACGATCCGAACTTCGGCGATCCGCTCGCGGCCATGATGAGCGCCTCAGCGGGCGCAGGCGCCCAGGGAGGAATGGGCACGGGTGACGGCGGCGGAATCGGCAGCGGCAGTGGCGGCGGCTTGGGCCCCGGCTATGGCGGTGGCACGGGCGGCGGCGCTTTCCGTCCCGGGACTGGCGGGGTTGGGTACCCGGCGTGTCTCTACTGCCCCGAACCTCAATATTCTGAAGACGCGCGCAAGGCCAAGTTTCAGGGAATCGTGGTGCTCCAGGTGATCATTCAGCCGGACGGCCACGCAACCAATATTCAGGTGGTAAAGGGCGCTGGCCTCGGACTCGATGAGAAAGCCATCGAAGCCGTGCGTACCTGGCGCTTCAAGCCGGCCATCGGGCCCAATGGCACACCGGTGGCGACGATTACGCCGATCGAAGTCAATTTCCGTCTCCTCTAACCAGCGACAACCCGCGTCGCGGGGGCAGTGCCTTTACGCGCACCCGGCCTCCCATAAGCTCGATGGCCTTTCCATTTGATCTGTTAGCATGACGGCGTGCGAACACTCCGCTTAGTTGTCATCGGCTCGCTTGTCATCACCTCGCTCTTCGTGAGCGCTCGACCCTCCGCAGCACAGGCCGGCGCGCCCGGCAGTATCGAAGTCAACGCCTATGTCCGTCCGTCGGAAGGACAGGCGGAACCGGTGCGCGGAATGGCGTTCTACCTATTGACGAGAAGCCTTTCCGACATACGCAATGAAGTCGAAACTACGGGAGGACTCGTCGATCTCGATCAATTCATTTCCAAACTCGAGGTCTCGGCGGAGTTGAAGGAGTGGATGAAAAAGCACCGCCGCGTCGATCTGGCCGGAGACGATTTCGTCAAGGAGGTCACGGCAGATGACATCCTCGACGTGCCGGAGTTTCTGAAAGCCTACACGGAACAAAATGGCGCGGCTCTGCACGCCGTCATTCCCGAGCCAAAATACAAGAAGGATGAGGAGCAGAAGAACCCCGAAAAATATAAGCTACACAAGGAACAGTATCGCCAGGCGCTTCGCCATTATATTCAGGCTAATCTCGATTCCTTACAGGGGCTTGACGCCGAATTTAAGGATTTGAATCCATACGCGCGTTGGACCCGCTTGCAAA
This sequence comes from uncultured Acidobacteriota bacterium, assembly GCA_963761945.1. Classification (GTDB taxonomy): domain Bacteria; phylum Acidobacteriota; class Terriglobia; order Acidiferrales; family UBA7541; genus Palsa-189. Next base: position 77,824 of record CAVXIM010000011.1, read on the forward strand.
CCGAGCAGCAACACCGTGTTCAACAGCGCGTGGTGCAACTTGCGCGCACCCACTACGTGGCGGCTACAGCCGTGACCAATCTCACCGGCCGCGCGGCCTTTAATAATCTCGCTCCCGGCCAATACTGGATTTCCAATCTCGATACGGCGGCGCTGGCGGGCGAACTCCGGCTGCATTGGGACGTCGGCATAGCAGTTCCGCCGGCAAAAACCGCAAGCATTGAGCTTTCCGACCTGAACGCTCTCGAGACTTCCCAGCAAGATACGCATTGATGGGCACGCCCGCTCTTTGGGCCGTGTTCAATGCATTGGTCCTCGGCGCGCTGGCACTCGATCTCGGAATTTTTCATCGAAGCGCACAGCGCATTTCCTTTCCTGAAGCAGCGGTCTGGAGCACAGTTTGGGTCGTACTGTCGCTGGCGTTTAATCTCTGGATTTTCGAGACTCATGGCCGCGCGCCTGCCCTGGAATTCCTTACCGGCTATGTGGTGGAAAAATCTCTCAGTCTGGACAATGTGTTCATCTTTCTCCTGGTTTTTCGGGCGTTTGGCGTCGAACCGCCGCTGCAACATCGCGTACTCCATTGGGGCCTGCTGGGCGCATTGATATTGCGCGGGGCGATGATTGGAATCGGAACGGCGCTGGTACAGCGTTTCGCCTGGGTGCTTTATCCATTCGGCGCATTCCTGCTGATTTCCGGTATGCGTCTGCTCTGGCGAGGCCAACGCGATTTTCGCCCGGAACACAATCCTATTTTGCGGTGGGCGCGCCGCGTCCTGCCCATCTCGCCAAAACACGCGCCGGAGACGTTTTTCGTCGTAGAAGATGGACGCCGGATGGCGACATCGCTCTTTTTGGCGCTGCTGGTACTGGAGATAAGCGATTTGTTCTTTGCCGTGGATTCCATCCCGGCCGTCTTTGGAATCACGCGCGATCCATTCATCGTCTATAGCTCAAACGTCTGCGCGATTCTGGGGCTGCGCGCATTTTATTTTCTTCTGGCTGGGGCTTTGCCATATTTCCGTTACCTCGATGCCGGCATCTCCGCGGTATTGATATTTATGGGCGGCAAGATGCTGGCGGAACCGTGGTTTCATTTGCCTACACTTCAGGCGCTCGGCGTGATCTGCCTGATCGTGGGCGTTGCCGTGGTCGCATCGATTTTCGCCGCGAAACGGACCAATCAAACCGATGGACAAATCCATTGAGAGCGTCGCGGATTTAATTTCCAAGCTGGCTGGCGCTGATGTCAAGGAGCGTGAAGCAGCCGCCCATGCATTGTTTCGCAGAGGCTGCTCTATTGCTGAACCATTGTTGCGGAAGTGGTTCGCCGATCCGGAGTTTCGCGCGCTCGCTCCTGCCGGAAGTGCCCTGCTCACGGTGGGGCTGGCGGTTCAACCGGCGACATTTGAGGCGATTCGGGCGCGTTTCGGAGAACCTCAACTCGCCGAAACTCCGCCGGATCAGGACGTCCTCGAATTCGAACTAGCTTTCGCTCACGGGGTCCGGTTGGATGTGATTACACCGCGCACGGCGGCAAAAGATGCGCCGATCGCGAAATTTCTGGCGCGCTTTGGCGAAGGCATCCAGCAAGTCGAGTGCGATGTGCGGGACGTCGCGCGCGCGACGGAAATTCATTCGCCGACGCGCTTTCAACTCGACCCCATCTATCCGCAGATTCGCGCGGGCGCCAATCAAACGCTGGTGAATTTCTTCCTGGCGCCCGTCGCAGAGGATCGCAAGCTGCTGATCGAGCTCGTCGAATCGCCCAAGAAACCCAAGAAGATCAATAGACACTGACGGCAATCGCCATCACGTTGCTACGTCTTTAGCCGCAGTCCGGCGTCATAACAGGCTCGCCAGGCCCGCAAAATCTCGGCCACGCTCCAGGCCTGCGCAAATGCTCCGCGCGCGATAAACGGCGCATCGCCATCGAAGATCTCGCTAACAGTGCCAAGACCGGCCGCCAAAAGATGCTGGGCCATGGGCTCGAGAAAAACAAAGGCTCGCTGCGGATCGCGGTAAACGCGCAGATGCGCCAGGACAAAAGGGCCCAGCAGCCAGGCCCACACCGTTCCTTGATGGTAGGCGGCGTCGCGCTGCGATGGCGGCCCTGCGTAATGACCGCGGTAATTGGCGTCGGCGGAGGCCAGACTTCGCAATCCATGGGGCGTCACCAGGCGTGACGCGCAAATGTCGACCACGCGTTTGCTTCGCTCCGCGTCCAGCGGGCTTTCGGGAAGCGAGACAGCAAAAATCTGATTGGGACGGAGCGCGCCGTCGTTGCCGTCCGGGCCATCGATCACATCGAAGCAGCATTGAGCTGCCGAATTCCAGAAGCGCGCGAAAGAAGTTTTTACGCGGTCGGCAAGGCGAGTGTACTCCTCCGCGGATTTTCCGAGCTTTGCGGCGAAACCAGCCATCGCATGCAGAGCATTGAACCAGAGCGCATTCACCTCGACAGGCTTGCCGATTCGCGCGGTGATCGGCCGCTCATCAACTTTTGCATCCATCCAGGTAATCTGCATTCCGGGTTCTCCGGCGTAGAGCAGGCCATCGGCAGAATCCACGTGAATGCCGTATCGGGTTCCGCGGACATAGCAATCGATCATCGAGGCAAGCGCGTCGAAAACGTCTCGCACGAGGCTCAGATCCGCAGTCTGGGTCACGTACTGCTGCAAGGCCTGCACGTACCAAAGCGTCGAATCGACGCTGTTGTAGGCCGCCGGCTCGCCGTTCTCCGCA
>CAVXIM010000012.1:0-164718 GCA_963761945.1 uncultured Acidobacteriota bacterium
GTCTCCAGCCATCGGCCGCGTGAAGGCTATTCGTTAGTCATAGACCGTAACCTCTTCCTCATCGCCAAATGCCTCAGCGTGCCGCTTGATCGTTTGCGCTACGCCTCCACCCTCGCGACCTTCACGTTGTGAGCCGTAGTGATTAACAATTACCTTCCCGACTGAATCGCAGGGCTGAGCTAGAAGCAGGCGTTCGAGGGCGCTGAATGCGCCACAAAAGAAAAGGCAACCTTCGCCGTAAAAGACGTCTCTCTGGAAGGCCTCCCTTGCTTCATCGGGACCCACTATCTGCCTACCGATCGGGTGGGCGAACTTGGACAGCATTCTGTAACTAGGAGTGAACTGTTCTCCGATTCCGCATTCCATAGCAGCGGCGCTGACACGTTCGTAAGGTCTTTCGAAAGACTCAGTGCCATCGGATAAAGCTCGTTGATAAAGACTACGGGCATTCTCTCCACTTTCAGCGCAATAGGTTGCCCACACTGAGAGTTCCAGAAGGTTCCTGGCGCGCCAAGCGAGGAGAGCCTCATCGCCGCTTCGCTTTTCCTGGTAAGCGTCTTTCAAAGCTAGGTATTCAGAATAAGTCTGACAGCACAGCCCGCCGAATAGCTGCACCCACCAGACATTACCCGAGCCTGGATTTTGGGCCAAGAATTTGATTCTCGCCTTAATGGCATCCCACCTGCCGCAGGTTTCGATTTGGCGAGCGTCGTTCACCAGCCTTGCAAATTCTGTATTCATATGCTCCCCCAATTCCGCAGCGAAGGCTTGCTGGAGATAAGCCTGTGGGGGGATGGACCTGGCGGTTCATCCCCCACTTTCGATCAACAGCAACCAACCGGGCTATGCGAAATCTACTTTCTGGCAATGATCACCGGCACGGTCTCAATTTGGCCTGTTTTGGCGAACAGTTCGCGTTCTGCCTTGGTGAGCGGTTTGTACGTGAAAGATTTGCCAAGCTCAGGCAGGTTCACGGATCGAACGATATGCTCCTTTCCGTTAACCGTCATGGTTATGGCCGCAGCGCCTTTCTCGCTATCACCGATCGTGGGCGGGGTCGTAAACATCTTCGTCTCGCCGTTGGCCGACCAAACAAGGGCCGGCGCCGAAGGCGAGTCCATCATGATTGAGTAGCGTCCGGCGGGGAGCACGACGCTGCCCCAGCGGGTTTCGTGAGGCAAGGTGAACTTGCCTGTGTAGCTCGGCTGGGCATTCGCCGCAGCCGCAAACGCACAAGTCGCCAACGTGACAATCACAAGCACTCTTACCCATGACCCGTGATGAATAGTCTCCGTTTTCATGATCTTCCTCCTCTTTTGAGCGTCTCTGGTGACTGGCATCTTGCCTTCAAGCGGGCGCATTCTTAACTGTTCGCACATAAGAAGCAATGGACGCAGGCATGATTACGGCATTATTCCGGCTTAATAGCTAACTTTCCGAAAAGACAGGATTTCCAGGGCCATCAAAGCTTCCTGTGCGTTACTCTCAGACGGCCTGCATCTCCGTCAAACGGTGGTTCCTCAGGGTCCACGGCGAAATTCCTCCGAGTTGCTGGGCCGTAGATGAGGTTGGATGGGGCTTGAACGGTGAACTGCAAACCGCTATTTCCCAATGAGTGCAAAGCTTGCTATTTCTTCCAAAGAGGCCAGGAAAGGTTAACAGCCGAACGCTCTACCATTGAGCTACCGGGGAATCGCGCGTCGACTCTGCAATCATACACTGTCGCAGCAGCGTGCCCAACTCGGGGGACTTACGGCGATTTGCTTTTACGCAGAGAATAAACCAGAGAAAAATACGTTCGACTTGCACCATGGCAGCCGTCAAACAATCGCGGGTTTATTGCACGCGGGTGACGCGGGTATCGAAACCAATCAGGGAATCGAAAATCGCCAGGACGTGCCGGCGGTATTCCACCATTCGCGTGAGCACGTCGCGCAGGCTCGGTTCGCGCTCAGCCTCGCGGTGCCAGCGAGCCAGGACGTGAACCGGCACTTCGATATCGCGGCGAAGTTCCTCGGCAGAATGGCCGCGCAAAAACAAGCCGTAGAAGAAGGCGGCTTCGCGCTGCGGGTACTCAAATTCCCGCAGCGTTTCTTCTCCGATAATGAGTTGCTGCTCACTCATACGAGAAAGTGCAGTTTACCCAAACTCGCGGCGGCGTCAAGAGGGACGGAAGTAACTTCTAGTACCACTACAAAGCATCCCTTCACACTTGCTATGTAATAGGCCTTGCGGCCAGAACGGAAAGCCCAGGCACACCCCGCCATTGGAGAAACGGCCTCTTTTCACCTGTATGTGGGACGAACCCCGGAAGGTTCAGCGTGCTTACTTTACCCAAGTTGCCGGGCAGAGCGCACAAAATCGCGCAATGCCGAAACATTAGGGCCGTAGACGCCCACGCGGGCCGCATCCACAGGCAGTCCAAGCCGTTCCGCTAACTCCAGGTTGATTCCCGCGTCATCCAGTTCAGAAAGGCTGAACCCAACCACCGGCAGCACGCGGTTCAAACCAGAGGGAGCCACCGGGCGCGGCGGGCGACGCCGCTGCCACGGACGTTGCGCTAGCTGGAAGAACTGGTGCCAATCGCGCTTATCCCACATCGCTCGGCCCTTCCTTCCGAGATCAACGTGCTGCTATATGGATGCTCGAGGAGCGCCCAGGGTCGCCTAATCTCAGTAATTGTCGGGGCGACTTGCACTTCCATATACGCTAGAACATGCCCCGAGTCTACAGTGGTGTCCAACTACTACATACGAGTTTAGCCAAAGGTACTAGCCCGTACAGTCCTCATAAACCCGCTTTTGCCCCGATCATTTGAACCCGCTGTATACTGCTCTCGGGATTCCTCATCGTTATCCGAGACAAATGCTCAATACTGTCGTTGTCATCCATTACCACGAACTCTGGCTGAAGGGCCGGAATCGCAAATTCTTTTTGGGGAAATTCTTGCTTGCTCTGCGGCGCGCATTCGCGGATTTTCCCGGAGCCCGCCTGCGCCAGCCGGGCGATCGCGTGGTCATCGACTTCGGTTTGGAGGCCCCGCTGGAAACGATAGTCGCGCGCCTGCAGCGCGTTTTCGGAATCGCTTACTTCGCAATTGCTCGTTCGGTACCGCGTGGATCCAGCGACGACCTGGAAGCTCTCTGCGAAGCCGCATGGGAAGAAATGGCGGCCGTCGAATTTTCGAATTTCGCCGTTCGTGCCAAACGCAGCGATAAATCGTTTCCCCACCGCGTCGATGAGATCGAGAGACGCGTGGGACGTTACTTGCTCGATCAATTGCGTGCCGCGGGTCGCTCTGTCCGCGTGCAACTGGATAATCCAGAAATAACCTGCAGGATCGAAATTACGCCAGGGCCGATGTTGGTGTATGCCAGGAGAATTCCCGGCACGGGAGGGCTCCCCGCGAATACCACTGGGCGAATGATTTGCCTCTTGTCGGGCGGATTTGATTCCGCCGTCGCCGCTTACAAAATGATGCGACGTGGCGCGCACGTCAATTTCGTTCACTTCTGGGGAGGCGGAGCGCTGCCGGGCGAGTCCTCGGTGCATGTGGCCCGGGCGCTGGTGGAACGGCTCGTCCCTTACCAGTTTACGGCAAGGCTCTACCTGGTGCCCTTCGAACCGGTTCAGCGTGAGATTGTGCGCGGCGCGCCCGAACAATATCGGCTGCTGCTGTATCGCCGGATGATGCTGAGGATAGCGGAACGCATCGCACGGAGAAACCACGCGCAGGCGATCATCGCGGGCGATAGTCTGGGACAGGTGGCTTCTCAGACGCTGCAGAACATGGTTGCGGTCGGCGCAGCCTCGCCGATGCCCGTTTTTCGTCCTCTAGCCGGCGACGATAAACAAGAGATTCTCACGCTCGCGCGCCGCATCGGGACTTTTGAGCTCTCCGAGGAACCGTTTCACGATTGCTGCCCGCTTTTCATGCCGCGCAGCCCCGCACTTTATGCTTCCGCGAACGACCTCGAAGAGGCCGAGACCGGACTTAATGTAATGGAAATGACGAAACAGGCTCTGGAAATAAGCGTGCTCGAACGATATAGCTACGCCGGCGGCCGCGTCGAGCGCCTTGAAGTCGGCCCGGGATTCGCCACTGCCGCCGGCAATTCGGTTGACTTGTTAAAAGAGCAGAACAACTGACGTCGTCACGCCCGCTCGCGTCTCATACTCGAGCGCCGACGCGAGCAAGCGCAGCACAAGATTAGTAGCGGCCTCTGCCACCCCCGCCGCCGGATCCGCCACCGCCACGGCCACGTCCTCCTCCACCGCCACCGCCATAGCCGCCTCGTCCACCGCCACCGCCAGGCCCTCGACCTCCGCCACCACCACCGCCGCCCCCTTCACGCGGGGGACGCGCTTCATTTACGACTACGCTGCGGCCCATGAAGTCGTGCCCATTGAGCGCTTGAATAGCGCGGCCGGCGTCGTCATCACTATTCACTTCGACGAAGCCAAACCCGCGAGGTTGACCTGAGAAGCGGTCGCGCACCAGAGTGATATTCGCAGGCGAAACGCCCACCTGCGAAAACCAATTGCCGAGGTCCTCTTCCGTAGCCTGAAAAGGCAGATTGCCCACGTACAGTTTTTTCACGAAACAACTCCTTGGGCCTCTGGTTGAACCAATCCACGAGGCGCGGCTGAAGAGGCAAGGCCAACTCCGTACGCAGTCCGAACGAACGCAGGCTACCCCGGGCGAAGCTTGCGCTTCAGCTCTCGCGCCGCATCATCCGCTAAGCTTGCGAACAGGTCAACGGAGAGTAGCAAAAATACCGAACTTACCCGATGGACTAGTCAGCACAATGTGACGGGCGGCAGCAATTCATTTCTTAAGTAAGTCTCGTTTTTTCATTTGTTTAGCTGCATCTAGGCCCCGGTCGGCGTGGCTTGCGGACAAGCGTTGTTCCCCATCGGTTTCCTGCCCGGGAGACTGGGGCAAGTCGCCTAATAGTGAAAGTGACAAACGAGGAAAGACGTATCAGGTTCGATAGCTTGCATTGATGTGCACATAGTCGGACGTAAAATCGCACGTCCACACGCAAGCGCGGCCCCGGCCCTGGCCGAGCTCAACGCGAACGGGGATAAAATCGCGCAGCATGCGGCGATGTACTTGCGCTTCGCTGAATGCATGCTCGACGCCGCCACGGCAAGTGAGAGTGCCGGCAAGATAGATATTTGTGCGGCTCGGGTCCATTTTCACTCCCGCACGCCCCGCGGCGGCCAGAATTCGCCCCCAATTCGGGTCGGCGCCCGCAAACATCGTTTTCACCAAGGGCGATCCCGCAATCGTGAGTGCGATTTGTCGCGCGGCGGCGTCGCTTGCCGCTCCGCGCACTTCGATCTCGATTACACGCGTGGCGCCTTCGCCGTCGGCAACAATTTGCAATGCGAGGGAGCGGCAGACTTCTTCGAGCGCCGTCACAAAGCGACGATAATCCGCATCCGGCCGCGTGATCGTACGATTCGCGGCAGCGCCACTGGCGAGCGCCAGCAGCGTGTCGTTCGTGGAGGTGTCTCCATCGACTGTGATGGAATTGAAGGTTCCCTGGACCGTGAGATTCAGGGCGCGTTGCAGCAGCGGCGCTGCGATGGCCGCATCGGTCACAATGTAAGCCAGCATCGTGGCCATATTGGGATGAATCATTCCCGCGCCTTTGGCGCACCCCAGCAAGCGGACGGTGCGCCCGGAAAGAGTGCAGCGCGATGCCGCCCACTTTGGCCGAGTGTCCGTCGTCATGATGGCTCTGGTAAAGCCGCCAAATCCTTCGGCGGTACGATCGGCCGCTTTCACCAGGGAAGGAATGGCATTAAGGATGCGGTCGACAGGCAATGCAATGCCGATGACTCCGGTGGAGCAAACAAACACCTGGTCGGTATCGCACCCGATTTCGCGCGCGACTGCTTGTGCCGTTGTTTCCGAGGCAGCCATTCCGGCCTGGCCCGTGGCGCAGTTTGCGTTGCGTGAATTCACGATCACCGCGCGCATACGCGAGGCGGCCTTGTGTAGATGACGGCGGCAAAGGACGACCGGCGCGGCTTGCACCAGATTTTGCGTGAAAAGTCCGGCGGCCGTGACTTCCTCGTCGGCGATTATCATTCCCAAGTCCAGATTAGGAGGCTTGCGCAAGCCGCAGTTCGTGGCTGCAAAGCGAAATCCCCGCGGCAGGCTATTGAGCGGCGCGGTATTCATCGGAAATGCGTTGTTAGGCATTTAGGCGTTTACCTTAGCCAAGGGAAGCGGTCCATTGTTCGAGGCGAGCGCGGCAGCCGGCGATGGCATCTCGCACGCGCGCCGGCGCCGTTCCTCCCGGAACATCGCAGCTCGCCAGAGCGGATTCGAGAGTCAGCGCGCGCTGCACGTCGGATTCAAACAGAGGTGAAAAACTTTTGAGCTTTGACAAAGGCATGGCTGTCCACGATTCGCCCGAACGCTCCGCTTCACGAACGATCCGGCCCACAACTTCGTGCGCCTGGCGAAAGGGCACGCCTCGCCGGACGAGATAATGCGCCGCTTCCGTGGCGAGCAACGCTGAGTCCCCAGCGGCAGCCAGAAGCTTCGTCTCATTGATGCGCATGGCGCCGATCGCCCCAGCCGCAATTCGGACGGCCGCCAAGGCCTGATCGTAGGCGGCAAATAACGGCTCTTTGTCTTCCTGTAGATCGCGTTGGTAACTCGAGGGCAATCCTTTCAGCGTGACCAACAGTGAAATCAACGCGGCGGTGATGCGGCCCGTCTTGCCTCGCAAGAGTTCCCAGGCATCGGGATTCTTCTTCTGCGGCATGAGACTGCTGCCGGTCGAGTATTCATCGGGCAAGAGGACATATCCGAATTCCTGGGAAGCAAAGAGCACAAAATCCTCTGCCAAGCGCGAAATATGCATCGCCAGACCTGCAAGAGCGTAGAGGTAGTCGGCTGCAAAATCGCGATCCCCGACGGCATCCAGGCTATTGGCGGAGATGCGCGAGAAGCCCAGTTCCTTTGCCAGCGCCTCTCGATCGATGGGAAAGGCGCAGCCGCCCAGGGCGCCCGAGCCCAACGGGCACGAGTCTGCCATGCGCCGAGCGGCGCTCAGCCGTTCCAGATCACGGAAGAATGCCTCCGTATGCGCGAGGATAAAATGGGAAAAAAGAACCGGCTGGGCATGCTGGAGGTGCGTCATCCCCGCCAGCGGTACTCCCAACGTCCGTTCGGCAAACGCCACCAGCGCGGAAATGAGGGCAAGAACGCCGTGGGAGACTTCCTGCACCGCATCTTTGACAAACATGCGGAAATCCGTGGCCACCAGTTCATTCCGGCTGCGCGCCGTGTGCAGCTTGTAACCGACCGGACCCAGCTTTTCGACCAGCGCCAGTTCCACGAAATGGTGCACATCTTCCGCAGCCGAGTGATCGAGCCATGAAGGATCGGACTCGGCACGCCCGGCAATGGCATCGAGTGCAGCCAGCGTTTCTTTGGTCTCCGCGGAGGTTAGGATGCCCACCTTCTCTATTGCCCGGGCCCAGGCACGATCCACGGACAGCTCGTAGGGCAGCAGGCGGCGGTCGAAGTTAAAGGAGCGCTGAAACTGATAGAAGAGCTCGTCGGGCGGCTGATCGAATCGTCCACCCCAAAGTTTGGCCGGGCCTGCGGTTGTTGACGGCTCTTTCACGGCACGGAGTCATTCACAGGCGCCGTCACTGGCAACGCAAAAAGGTTAATGAACCCTTCCGCGTCCTTGGGGTTGTAGCGAGCCATGCTGAAGCTGGCCAGGTCGGTTCGATAGAGAGAGTGTGGAGATTGCCGCTTGGTCACGGCGACCGTGCCTTTATACAGGCGCAGGCCGACTGTTCCGGTCACACGCTGTTGCGCGACGGCAAAAAACGCATCCAGCGATTCGCGCAGTGCCGTGAACCACAAACCGTAATAGACCAGCTCCGCATATCGAAGGGCCAGAAGTTGCGAGTAATGCGCCGTCTCGCGATCCACGCAGAGCGCCTCGAGTTCGCGGTGAGCCAAAACGAGCAGCGTGCCGCCCGGCGTTTCATACGCGCCGCGGGATTTGATCCCGACCAGCCGATTTTCCACCAGATCGATCCGTCCCACGCCGTTTGCCGCGGCGATGGAATTCAGCCCTTCCAGCAGAGCCACGGCGTTCAGCCGCTTCCCATCCACGGAGACCGGATTTCCGGCTTCGAAACCGATTTCAACCTCCACTGCCTTATCCGGGGCGCGCTCAGGCGAAGCGGTCCATTGCCACATGGATTCTTCCGGGGCATTGGCGGGATCCTCGAGGATTCCGCCCTCATGACTCAAGTGCCAGATATTGCGATCGCGGCTATAAAGGTCGGTCTTTGTCTGCCCTACCGGGACATTGTGCGCTTGCGCATAGGCAAGCGCGTCTTCGCGAGACTGAATCTTCCACTCGCGCCAGGGCGCGATGATCTGCAGCTTCGGGCGCTATGGCTTTGTACGCAAGCTCAAACCGCACCTGGTCGTTGCCCTTTCCCGTGCAGCCGTGAGCGAGAGCATCGGCGCCAATGCGCAAACCGATTTCCGCCTGGCGCTTGGCCAAAACCGGCCGGGCGAAAGACGTGCCCAGAAGATATTTGTGTTCGTAAACGGCTCCTGCCCGCAAGGTCGGCCAGATGTAGCCGGTGATGAATTCCTCGCGCAGGTCCTCGATGGAAGCCGCCGAAGCGCCGGTGGCCAGCGCTTTGCGCCGCGCGCCTTCCAGGTCTTCCTGCTGGCCGACGTCGCCAATCATGGCCACGACTTCACACTTATAGTTTTCGATCAGCCAGGGAATAATGATTGATGTATCCAGCCCGCCTGAATAGGCGAGCACAACTTTACGAGCCACGCAGTCTCCTTTTAGCTGAGTAGCATCAGCAGGATGGCTTTCTGCACGTGCAGACGATTCTCTGCCTGATCGAAGACGATTGATCGGGGCGAATCCATTACGGAATCGGTCACCTCGCCGCCACGATGGGCGGGAAGACAATGCATGAACACGGCGTCCGGAGCCGCCTGCCGCATCAAGGCGTCGTTTACCTGAAAAGAAGCGAAGATTTTCGCGCGGGCGGCCGCTTCGTCTTCCTGTCCCATGCTGGCCCAGACGTCCGTATAGACGGCTTGCGCGCCGGCCACCGCTTCCTCCGGCGAATGGAAAAGTTCCAAACTGCCGCGCGTCTCGCGCGCCACCTGCCGCGTTTCGGCGACGATGGAGGCATCCGGTTCATAACCCGCCGGCGTGGCAATACGCAGCTTGGCGCCTACTCGCGCCGCCGTCGTCATCAGTGAATGGCAGACGTTATTCCCATCGCCCACGTACGCAAGCTTCAAACCCCGCAGCGTTCCGCAGCGCTCGCGCAGCGTAAAGAAATCGGCGTAGGCCTGACAGGGGTGAAAACGGTCCGAGAGCGCGTTGATTACCGGGACATTGGCATACTCAGCGAGTTGCTCGAGCTCCCATTGCTCGAAGACGCGCGCAACGATTCCATGCACCCAGCGCGAAAGGTTTCTCGCCACATCGGGAATGGACTCGCGCTCACCGAGCCGCGAAACCGTCTGGTCCAGAAAAATGGCCGTGCCGCCTAGGCTGCGCATACCTACTTCAAAGGTCACCCGCGTGCGCAGCGACGGCTTTTCCAGAATCACAGCCAGGAAGCGTCCCGCCAAAGCGCCCGCGTATTGATTCGGGCGGGCTTTGACGTCGGCGGAAAGCTGAAATAGTTCCTGGATACGCGCCGCACTCCACTCCGTGCCGGTCAGGAGGTCGGTAGAAATAGCGATAGGTACCGGTGTGGTGGTCATAGTTTTAGCGGGAAGCGGCCAGAGCGCTGCGGTCGTTTCTATCGGCAAGCTCCGCAGGAACGGCGCTGGGACGTTTGGTCTTGCTCAGGACCCGTCTAAGCAGCTGCGAACCTTCTTTCACTTGGCGTTCGGTTACGATAAACGGCGGCAAAAGGCGCAACACGCATTCATGCGTGCAATTAATGATCAATCCCTCGCGCAGCGCGGCTTCCACATACGGTTTGCCCTCGACGGCGAGCTCGATTCCCACGATCAGCCCCTCGCCCCGCACCTCTCGGATGAAGTCGAACTCCGCGGCAAGCCGCACCAACTCCGCCCGTAATTGCGATCCACGCTCGCGCACGTCTTCGAGCAGGTCTTCGTCTTCAATCGTGGAGAGAAACTCCAGCGCGACGGCGCACGCCAGCGGCCCGCCTCCAAACGTCGAGCCGTGAAGCCCCGGCGAGAAAGACTCCGCGAAACTCTCTCGCGCGAGAATGGCTCCCAAAGGCAATCCGCCCGCCAGCGGCTTGGCAACGATGGCGATATCCGGCAAACCGGCATGCCGCTGATAGGCAAAGGGACGGCCCGTCCGCCCCAAGCCCGACTGGATCTCATCGGCGATCAGGGCCGCGCCATAATGGCTGGCCAGCTCGCGAGCGCGCGTCCAAAACCCAGTGCTGACCGGATAGATGCCGCCTTCTCCCTGGATGGGTTCGATCACCATGGCGCAAATCGAATCGTCGAATTTGGCTTCCAGGTCCGCGACGTCGTTAAAGCGCACGAACTCGACTCCGGGCACAAGCGGAGCAAAAGGCTCGCGGTATTTTGCCGGATGAGTTATGGAAAGCGCGCCGAAGGTCCGGCCGTGAAACGAATTCTCAAGCGCCAGGATGCGGGTTTTTCCCTCTGTACCGCGTTTATGCGCGGCGAGCCGAGCCAGCTTGATCGCGCCTTCGACAGCTTCGGTACCGCTATTGGTGAAAAAAACGCGCTCGAGCCCGGACCACTCCGCAAGCTTCTGCGCCAGCGGGCCCTGGTATGCGTGATGAAATAAATTCGAGAAGTGCACGGCGCGCGCCGCTTCCCGGCGAATGACGCGCGTCAGCCTCGGGTGGGAATACCCCAAAGCATTCACCGCGAGTCCGCCGAGGAAATCGAGATACTTGCGGCCGCGATGATCGTAGAGATAACAGCCGCGGCCCCGCACAAACACCAAAGCCGGCCGCCGGTACGTGTTCATCAGGTACCGTCCAGCCAGGCGCATCGCCTGTTCAGGCGATGCGCTGTGTTTCGCGCTCTTCGGCTTGCGGACTTTGCTCAACGCCCGACTCCGGCTACGGCGGGATAGCTGGACGTGACGCGAGTTCCAGGGCCTTTCTGTCCGTTGGCGGCGGAAAGCAGCCCGCTTTCGCTGGCGCCTCCTACGATGCGCACTTGCTTCACGCCGGCCGCCAGCGCCCGCTTGCAAGCTTCCAGCTTGAGCACCATGCCGCCGGAAACCTTATTGTGTCGAATCAAATCTTCCACATCGCTGCCCGAGACCGCCTTGATCACTTTGGATCCGTCGAGGACGCCGGCAACGTCGGTCATATAAATCAACCGGTCGGCATGGATATACTCGGCGCAGGCGGCCGCCATATGGTCCGCGTTGATGTTGTAGAGTTCGCCGTCGGCGCCCATTCCCAGGCAGGATGCCACGGGAACGATGCCCGCCCGCCAGAGCGATTCGAGAAACTCGAGATTGACGCCCGTGAGATAGCCGACAAAGCCAAGAGCGCCGACTACTTCATCGTGTTGCATCGGCTCGGCCAGGAAGCAGCCCGAATCCGAGGCGCACAAGCCGATGGCGGGCTGCCCTGCGGCAGATATGGCCCCTGCCATCCGCTTGTTGAGAAGTCCGCCCATAACCATCACGGCCACATCCCGCGTCTCGCGGTCGGTGACGCGCAGGCCGTTGACGAACCGGCTCTCAATGCCCATGCGCTTCAGCATGGCTGTGAAAATCTTCCCGCCGCCATGCACCACGAGCACTTCGTGCCCGTGCTGCACCAGTTGCGCCGTTTGCCTGGCCAGCGAGCGCACCGCATCCGGATCATCCAGCAAAGCTCCCGCAATCTTCACGACCATTCTCATTGGAGACCTGTTGCCTCCTCGAAGCCCATCATTGCGTTCATATTCTGTACCGCTTGGCCCGCCGCGCCCTTGCCGAGATTGTCGAGACAGCTCACCACGACCAGGCGCTCCCCTCTTGAATCCAACGCGAAACCAATGTCACAGAAATTCGTGTGCGCCACGTGCTGGAGCTCCGGGAGGCGCCCTGCCGGCCACAGCCTTACCATGGGCTTCCCCGCGTAGAACTGGCGATAGAGCGTTTCGATTTCGGCGGCTTCGCGCCGCGGCTCCAGCCAAACGTAAAGTGTGGAAAGAATTCCCCGGGCTAGCGGAAGCAGATGCGTGGAAAAGATAAAGTCGCCCGCTGGAATTCCCAGATGCTCGATGACTTCCGGCGTGTGCCGGTGCGTGAAGAGGCCGTACGCGCGGAAGTTTTCGTCTACCTCGACGAAATGCAGTTCGCGCTTGGGTTCCTTGCCGGCTCCGGAAGCGCCCGATTTGCAATCGCAAACGATCCCGCGTCCCGAGGCGATCCATCCCGCATCGAGGAGGGGCCGGAGTCCGAGAATTACCGAGGTCGGATAGCAGCCGGGATTGGCGACCAATTTCGCGTTGCTCACCGCCTTGCCATATAGCTCGGGAAGGCCGTAAACCGCTTGCGCCAGGACTCCCGCATCTGGCGACGCCAGCTTATACCAATCCTCGAATGTGCCCGGGTCGCGGAAGCGGAACGCGCCACTTAAATCCACCACCCGCAGGCCGGCATCGAGCAGTTGCGGGGCAATTTCCAGCGAAGCTTCGTGCGGCGTAGCCAGGAAAGCCAATGCCGCGCCGCTCTCTGCAATGGCTTTCACAGAGAAGGACCGGCAGGGCGCCTCTCCCCATCCACGCAGTTGCGGAAAGATCTCCGTCAGACAGTTCACCGGCTTCCCGCTTTCGCGCAGGTAAAAGGTAGGCTTGGCGATTTTGGGGTGCCGCAGAAGGAGTTGCGCCAGCTCGAATCCCGCGTAGCCGGTTGCTCCAACGACGGCGACCCGCAAGGGGCCGTTCATCGGAGCAGGGCCTCCAATCGTTGTTGCACCGCCGTCCTGGCGGCGCGTGAGGGAGTAATCACGAGAACTGTGTCATCGCCGGCAATCGTGCCGGCCACCTCGCGCAGCCGTTCTCCGTCCACCGCGGCGGCCAGGGGCTGCGCTCCGCTCGGCGGTGTCTTCAGAACGAGGAGATTGTCGGCAGGCCGCACGTCCAGCAGATATTCCCGCACCGCCCGCGCCAGCGGATGGAGCGCTTGCGCGCCGTCTTCATGAGCGGGCTTGAGGGGTTTATAACCTTCCGCTGTTTTCACCAGCTTCAGCTCGCTGATGTCGCGAGAAAGGGTCGCTTGGGTGACGCGCAGCTTCATCTGCGCGAGCCGCCGCCGCAATTCGTCCTGGCTCGAAATGGCTTCGCTGGCGATCAATTTGAGGATTTGTCCTTGCCGGAACCGTTTTTGGCTCGCCAATCCTTGACCTGCCGTGCTTTATGCATTCGACTGCATAATTATGCGGGCGCCTCCGCGGCTTGTCAATTAAAAAAATGATTTTCCGCATCGGTTTTTTGATTTCCGATTTTCCCTGCCTCATTGAGCCGCGGCGGAGCCGGTGCTATTCTCGTGCCAATGACGGATGTCTCCGTAAAAGCTGCTCCTCAGCCCCTGTCTTCGCGCTCCCAGGCGCTTCTTCAGGTGGCGGAGTCCATCGCGCACCACCGCGATTTGGCCGATCTCTTCCACGATCTGGCTGCGCGGCTGCACGACGTGGCGCATTTTGATTATTTGAATCTCGTGCTGCACGACCCGGAGCGCCAGGTAATGCGTTTGCACCTGCTTGAAACCTTGCGCGAAAAGCCCACCCAGTTGCGCGTGGGTCTGGAAATGCCCATGGGGTCGACGCCTTCCGGAAGAGTTTTCGAAACTCAGCATCCATTCGTCGTTTCAGATGTCGAGACGGAGACCTCCTTTCCGGCCCTTATGGAGGCGCTTCGGCAGGAGGGCGTGCGCTCCTTCTGTGTGGTTCCGCTGACCACCGCGCAGCGCCGGCTGGGAACGTTGGGCTTTGGGAAGCTCGAACCCCACCATTACGACGGCAGTGAAGTCGATTTCATGCAGCAGGTAGCGCGCCAGGTGGCCCTTGCCGTGGACAACGCGCTGAACTTCGAGACATCGCGGGCTTATCAGCAGCAACTGGCGCGAGAGCGGGATCGCCTGCGTGTGTTGCTGGAGGTCAATAACGCCCTTGTCTCCACCCTCGACCTGCGCCAGCTCTTTCAGCTGATCGCCAGCAGTTTGCGGCGGGTCCTGCATCATGAGTACACAAGTTTGGCGTTGCTCGACCGTAAGACCAGTAGGCTGCGCGTGAGTGCGCTCGATTTCTCGGGCGGGCAGGGTTTGATTCACGAGGAGATGTCCGTCGCCCTGGAAACATCTCCTGCCGGACATGCTTTTTCCTCCCGCCAGCCGCAACGTTACAGCCGCGAAGATTTGGAGAGATTTGATTCTGATATTACCCGCCGGCTCATAGCCGAGGGGGTTCGAGCGGAGTGTTGCGTCCCTCTCATCACACGCGAGCGCGTCCTGGGCACCCTTAACGTGGCCAGTTTTCGCGACTCGGCGTTCCCTCAGGAAGACCAGGACTTGCTCACCCAGGTCGGCGCGCAAGTCGCCATTGCCGTCGAAAATGCGCTGGCCTTCCAGGAGATTGCCGAGCTCAAGAACAAACTGACCGAAGAAAAGCTCTATCTCGAAGATGAAATTCGCACCGAGCACAACTTCGAGGAGATCGTCGGCGAAAGTGCTGTGCTGAAAACCCTGCTATCGCAATTGCAAACCGTGGCGCCCACCGATTCGACCGTCATGATTACCGGGGAAACCGGCACCGGCAAGGAGCTCATTGCCCGCGCTCTGCACAATCTCAGCGCCCGGCGGGACCGCACCTTTGTGAAGATCAATTGCGCCGCCATCCCCACCGGATTATTGGAATCCGAACTTTTTGGACACGAAAGGGGCGCCTTCACCGGCGCTATCGCGCAGAGGCTCGGCCGTTTCGAGCTGGCCGATAAAGGAACGCTCTTCCTCGATGAAGTTGCCGATATTCCCCTGGAGCTTCAGCCTAAACTCTTGCGTGTTCTCCAGGAGCAGGAGTTCGAGCGCCTCGGCAGCACCCGTACGCGCCGTGTGGATGTGCGCGTCGTGGCGGCCACAAACCGTGATCTCGCCCGGATGGTTGAGAATGGCACATTCCGCAACGATCTCTTCTATCGCCTGAATGTCTTTCCCCTCAACGTTCCCCCTCTGCGCGAGCGCCGGGAAGACATTGCCACCTTAGTGCGCTATTTTGCCCAGCACTACGCCAGTCGGATGAACCGCCACATTGAGAGTGTTTCCACCGAGACAATCGCGGCTCTCGAACGCTACCATTGGCCCGGGAACGTCCGTGAACTGGAAAACCTGATCGAGCGCGCAGTTATCCTCTCGCCTTCACCGGTGCTGCATATTCCTCTCTCGGAATTGAAGTCGAATCCCGACGGCCACGCCGCCGGTCTGCCGACGTTGGCTGAAGCGGAAAAAGATCACATCGTGCGAGCGCTCGAGGAGTCCAGATGGGTTCTCGGCGGACCTAAAGGCGCGGCGGCTTTGCTGGGCATGAAGCGTACGACCCTGCAGTCGCGCATGCAGAAGCTGGGCATCTCTCGGCCGCGCTAGGGATTCCCTTGGCAGCCTGAGCCCCTCGGCTAAAGAATCGGTGATGGCCCCGCACTTGAATCAGCGCTCAGGTTTCCTCGTACGCCCGAGCTCAAGCGCCGGCCGTGCGGGCATGCGGTTCGTTCAGCCGCACTCGATAGCTCTTCTGGTGGCGCGTGATGACGACCTTACCCTCACGCGCAAGCCAGCCGACAGCCCATTCGAAAACCGGAGACTTTGCCTCTACCTGTTGTTTCAAGCTAGGCAAAGATAACTCTCCGTTCGCATTCAATGCTTGCCAGATTGCTCCCGCGGTTGTCCCGATTTCCTCATGCATCTATGCCCTCACAATCCTATTCGGTATTGTCGCTCAGTGTGCCGCGCTTAACTCAGACTAGGCGCGCCACCGAACCATAGATTACGAGACATCTGAAATATAGCACGATCCCCAACCATCTCTGACGAGGCCCCACCACAGGGGCGGGTTATGCAATCAGCTTTTTCTTGTAGGAATAAGCCCGTAGAGGTACACTCTCGTCCCGTGTTCAGTAAACTGAACAGTCCCGCCCGGATTAGGCCCGAGCCGCAGGTCCCCGAGAGGCCCTTGCCGAAGACTGTTGCGGCAGAGCCCAAAGTCTCGCCAGGTCAGTACCTTAAGGCCGTTCGCGAACGCCTCCAGATGGGCATGCGCGAGGTACAGGACGCAAGCATGGTGATTGCGTCTGAAGAGGGCAACGAGAATTTCTATCTCTCCCCGGCGAGGCTGACTCAAATCGAGAACGAAGAATCGATCCCCAGTTTTTATAAGCTTTTCAGCCTTTGTTCTGTCTACGGGCTCGACCTCAATGATGTCCTTCGGCGGTACGGCGTCAATGCCAACCGGACGCGATCCTACCGAACGCGCTTTCTGCCCGAGGTCACGCGCACCACTGCAGCCGAAATCTATGGATTTGAGGACAAGGTATTGGTTCCAGTTCGCATCGACGCGACGTTTCGTTGGGAGACCACGCAATTGGTCAACCGCGTTGTGGCCATGTGGGGAGAGATCCCTGCAGCTTTTCTTTTAAGCAGCAACCCGCGCCACCATACCTATGGCTATGTAGGGCTCGCCGATAAGACGATGTTTCCGTTGCTGCGCCCGGGTTCATTCTTGATGATCGACCCCGAACGCAAGCGTGTGGTCCAGGATGGATGGCGCAACGAATTCGAACGGCCGGTTTATTTTGTCGAGTTGCGCAATGGCTACCGTTGCGCGTGGTGTCAAGTAGAAGGCTCGAAGCTGATCTTAATACCCCATCCGGTCTCAAATGCCCCGGTACAGAGCTTTAATTTAACCACCGAGGCCGAGGTCCTGGGTCAGGTGGTGGGAGTTGCGATGAGGCTGGTTCCTCCAAGTATGTCCACCCAGGCGCCTGGATCAAAACCTCCAGAGCCGAACGAAATTGTGAGATAAAAAACCTCCGCGCCAGCAACGAGCATCCTGCCGGAATCATTTCGTAGTAGGGTTCGGTTTCCAGCCACAGGTTGGCCACGCGAACTTCGACTTGGCCCAAGGAATTAAAGTGTTTGCGCAGTTCCCTCGATAGATCCATCAGCGAGAGATTGACCACTGCTTCAAAGACGGAGCGGTGTGTTTCGCGCAGGGCCGAATTGACTTCCTCCGGCGTGGAGACGCTCGCCCATCCTTCGTGCAAGTAGCGGCCGGTGTAAGGATCGCGCAGAGACGATAGAAATACGAGTTGCGCGAACGCGCTCGGCAGCGCGTCCAACACATTCTGCAAATATCGCGAGATCGGTTTTTCCCTAAGCATGACGGTGAGGAATTCTAGGACAAGTCTAGCACTCCGCGCAAATCTTTCGTTTTCAGCCCGCTGAACGAATTACGAAAAGATTACTAACGCTCAGGAGAAGCCTGTAGTGTGTGATTGCGTTGGGCAAATCTCAAATCTCTTAGAGGTGATCACCATGGGCGGACGAGTACCCGGCTTTCCAGAGGAATAATGTTTTGTATTTAGGCGCTGCAAAAGGGGGCGTCCCCGCCCCCGCGGTGTCCCTTTCTCCGGGCAGCCGTTAATGGGAAAGGGCCCCGGCGCTTGCGTTTTCGAGTCTCTTTGAGCGCACTCGTTTTATCGGCATATATCGTAAGCACTAAGTTTCGGGCAGCCGTTCTTAAGCTGTCCCTGTCCTTGTGCGCTTGAACCTAGCTTCTGCTGGGATGACCATAGCCAGCAAGACTACAAAAGTCCTACTTCGTTAGTACTTTCGTACGTTAAGTCTTGCGTAGCGGGCGACTTAGGAAGCCTGCTCCATAACCGTCACTTTGATGTATACTGCCAGCGATCATGATTCTGTCGTTCGCGATATGCATCATGGCCGTGGCACTGGAATTGGGCGCGGTGCTGCTTTTGCTGCGCAAAAGCCTGTGGCGTGAGTATCCATTTTTTTCCCTCTATGCCCTTTGGCTTTTGGCTGCCAATTCCGCGATTCTTGTCACCGATCTTTGGTCTCGATCTCCTCAGGTATCTCCCGCTCTGTATCCCGCCGTCTATTGGCATATCGACAGCATTGATATCGTTCTTCGCCTTCTCGTAATCTGGGAAGTCTTTCGTCAAACGTTTCCAAGAAAATCGGGGCTCAATCGGAGTTTGTCGAAGGGCCTTGGGATCGTCGCGCTGGGCCTTATCATATTCGCCTGCGCCAGCTTCTGGGGTTATCAGAATTACACTAGCCTCCGATCCATCCATCTTGCCCTTGATCGCAGCTTCGGGTTTGTTCAGGCCACCATGATTTTGGGCACGATAGCGATGGCCCGGTATTACGGCGTCAGGTACGGCCGAAATATTCGAGGAATTGCCATCGCTTTCGGCGGTTGGGCGTCGATCTCTACCGCTAATAGCGCCATGGTTGACCTCACAAATTCCTTCCGGCCCTTCGGAGACTATTTGCGGCCTTTGAGCTTTGTACTCATGCTCGCTTGTTGGATCTGGGCTCTATGGGTTTATGCGCCTAATCCGCCGATCCCAGAGAGTGAAGGAGAGGACCTTGCCCGGTGGGCCGAGGAATGGAATCGCACAGTTTCAGCCGCGAGGACGATGATACGCCCATGATCAACCTTATTCTGTTCGCCATATTGGGATTGTTGCTCTTCGGTAGCTTCATTGCCCTGGCTCTGCCGGCCAATCCGAAAAGCTTGCCGGATTCCTCGGCCGTTCAAGCGGTCACCGATATCATTAATCTCGAAGGCAGTTCTTTTTCAAACGCCAGGCGCCTGCTGGACGACACGGACTATCAGCTTTTGTGTTCGAATCCAGACCTGCGCCGCTTGGCGGAGAGGCTTCGCAATGAGCGCAGGCAACTCGCGCTGACATGGATTTCGCTGCTGCAGAATGACCTCCTCACACTATGGCGCTTCCGGCGCTTCCTGATTCAGCGCGGCGTGCAATCGAGCCTGGGCGAAGAACTCAGAACGCTTCAGGCGCTCTTGCTCTCCCTCGTGCTGCTCAATTTTCTCCGGCTTTCCGTACGCACGATAGGCCCCTTCGCATTGCCTCGCGCCACCCGCCAGGCCGGACAATTGGTGGAAAGCATGTCCAAAGGCGCGGCTCTGGTGCTTGGCCGCATTCCCGCCACGGGATGGGCGGAAATCGAGCGCAGTTGGGTCAAGAGTGCGGCGTAATCGGCCTTTGCCTTCGCTCTTTTTTTGCGTATGTCGAAGGCGGGCAAGTTCTAACCGCGGTGTAAGTCGTGAACTCTGAATCAGACCAGTCGGGTCGACCGGCGCAGGATCGCGCGCAGGATCGATTGATAGGCGTTTCTGCTCAGATGCAGCGCCTCTACGCCCTCATTCATCAGGCGAGCACTTATGCGTTTCCCGTGCTCATTGCCGGTGAAAAGGGCACCGGAAAAAAACTCGCCGCTCACACCATCCATTCTCTCAGTCAGCGAAAAGGAAAGGCGTTTGTTCTCGCCGATTTTTCGAAGTTAGCGCCCACGCTGGCGGAATCGGAACTCTTCGGCTATGAAAAGGGTGCTTTCGCCGGAGCCAGCCAGACCCGCTGGGGGCAGCTCGCATTTGCGCGCGAAGGGACGATCCTTTTAAAAGAAGTGGGAGATCTTCCGTTTCACGTTCAGGCCAGATTCGTCCAGATGCTGCAGGAGAAGGAATTCAAGCCTATTGGCTCCATCCATCCGATTCCGTTCAGAGCAAGAGTCCTGGCGACGACCTCACGCGATCTGCAGGCGGAGGTCGAGCGCGGCACGTTCCGCCGCGATCTTTTTCTTCGGCTGAATGCAACGCAGATCAGTCTGGCTCCGCTTAGGGAGCGCAAAGAAGACATTCCGCTGCTGATCGATTATTTCCTGGAGAAGTATGAGGGCGCGGATCACTCAAAGGCGAAATTCTCGGCAGCCGCCATTCAGCACTTGTGCGACTATGGCTGGCCGGGAAATGTCAGGGAGCTGCGGAAAATCGTCCAAGAGGCAGTCCAGCTTCATCCCGGAGCCATCATCGACATTTGCAATCTCAAACTCAATCCCGAATTGCCCCCCGACTTGCCCAATGATCGGCGGTGGGCGGCGGACCTGACGTCTTATCTCGACGAGCGCGAACGGCATACCATCATCCAGGCACTTCGCGATTCCCAGGGAGACAAATCGGCGGCCGCGCGACTGCTCGGCATCGCCGAATCGGCCCTTCAGAAGCGGCTTCAATATTATGACCTTTGATCCCCCGCCGCACGGGCGCAACTGAACCGAATCTTTACCTGCCTCCTCACTACCTTACGGCCGCCTGACGTGCAGATGGCCATTCCGCGTTATATCATTTCGAAGGTAAGCGTCATTGCGCAGTCGCGAAGATAGCCTATGAGCATTGCTTATATCTGCGAGGGATTTCGCACTCCGATCGGCCGCTATGGCGGAGCCCTGGCCCAGGTCCGCACCGACGATTTAGCGGCGCTGCCGCTCGCTGCTTTGCGCGAGAAATTCGCCCGCAGCGATTGGGAGTCGCTCGACGAGGTTGTGCTTGGCTGTACAAATCAGGCCGGCGAAGACAACCGCAATGTCGCGCGCATGGCCTCGCTTTTGGCCGGTATTCCACACACGGTTCCCGCGATGACCGTCAACCGGCTGTGCGGCTCGGGCATGGAAGCGGTTGCCGTGGCCGCGCGCGCGATTGCCGCGGACGAAATTTCCCTGGCTATTGCCGGCGGAGTGGAGAGCATGAGCCGCGCGCCAATGGTCATACCCAAGGCGCATTCCGCGTTTTCCAGAAACGCGGAAATCTACGACACCACAATCGGCTGGCGCTTCGTCAATCCGGAAATGGCGAAAAAATATGGCACCGCCTCCATGCCGGAGACCGCCGAAAACGTTGCGGCGGCGCACCGCATCGATCGGTGCTCGCAAGACAAATTTGCTCTTCGTTCGCAGCAGAGGGCCGCGGCGGCTCAAAATGCCGGAATCTTCGCGCAGGAGATCGTACCGGTCCATGTTCCGCAACCGAAAGGGCCGTGCAAGATCGTATCCCAGGACGAGCACTTGCGGCCCGACACAACCATCGAAGCGCTAGCCAAATTACCTGCGCCATTCCGCGAAGGCGGCACGGTAACCGCCGGGAATGCATCCGGCATCAACGACGGGTCCTGCGCGATGTTTATCGCTTCGGAGGATGCTGCTTCGCGTTTTGGCTTGGCTCCCATAGCCCGCGTCGTCGGTGCGGCAGCGGCTGGTGTGCTGCCGGACGTAATGGGCATCGGGCCGATTCCCGCGATACGAGAAGCTGCTGGCTCGGCGAAATCTCAAAATGGCTGATATGGATGTGCTGGAAGTGAACGAAGCCTTTGCCGCGCAGGTGCTTGCCGTTATTCGCGCCTTCGGACTGCCTGATGATTGCGAAAAAGTGAATCCAAATGGCGGGGCCATCGCGCTGGGCCATCCGCTGGGCATGAGCGGAGCACGTCTGGTCCTGACTGCTGCCAGGCAATTACAGCGCATGAATGGACGCTACGCCCTTGCGTCCATGTGCATTGGCGTGGGGCAGGGAATTGCGATTCTATTGGCGCAGCCCTGAAACACGAATGGGGTCGCCGTTTGCGCAGCGACCCCATCCTCTCGAACGTTACTTGTATGCGCTTAGGCCGAGCGCTGCAGGTACGACAGGAGGCGCTTGGTACGTGGCGCCTGTCGCAACGTCCGCAAAGCTTGAGCTTCGATCTGGCGGGTGCGTTCCCGGGTGACTCCCAGGCAGCGGCCCACTTCCTCGAGGGTATGTTCGTCGCCGTCCTCCAGGCCGAAACGCATGCGGATGACCTTGGCCTCGCGGGGCGTGAGGTCGTTCAGCATATCGATCGCGTGCTCTTCCAGATTGCGATCGATTACGGCCTCCGAAGGAGAGGCGGCCTGTTTATCCTCGATGAAATCGCCCAGATGCGATTCTCCATCCTTGCCGATCTTGGTTTCGAGAGACAGCGGTTCCTGCGCAATCTTCATCAGCTCTCGGACTTTGTCGATTGGAAGGCCAAGACGCTCGGCAATCTCATGAGACGTAGGTTGGCGCCGCAGCTCCTTGACCAATTCGCGATTCGCCTGCATGTACCGGTTGATGTGCTCGATCATGTGCACAGGCACTCGGATGGTCCGTGCCTGGTCCGCAATCGCGCGCGTGATGGCCTGGCGAATCCACCAGGTGGCATAAGTCGAAAATTTGAATCCACGCCGCCATTCAAATTTTTCCACGGCCCTCATCAACCCGATGTTGCCCTCTTGAATTAAATCGAGAAAACTCATGCCGCGGTTCAGATATCGCTTGGCTATCGATACGACCAGGCGGAGATTGGCCTCCGTCATCTTTTTCTTGGCAACCTCCGCAATGGCTTCGCCCTTGCGGATTCGCTGGAGCAGTCGCTTTTCTTCCCCCGCACTGAGGAGATCGGTCGCGGCGCGCGAAGCACGCCCAGACCCGCGTGCCGTCGTCTTTTGGCGCGCGACGGCTTCTTCCAAGGCGGCGCGGGTCAGTTCGATGAGACGCGCGCGCTCGAAAGCGGTGAATTTGAGCGAACCCATCAGCCGCGAGATGCGTACGCGCAGGCGCGCCACCGCCCAGCTGCGCCTGCGGCCCGAGCCAGATCGCTTGAGCTGCTTATGTTGACGAACCGCCAGGGTGTAGAGCCGCGACACCTCAGCCATTACCTTCAGCGTCCGCTTGAGCTCAGTCTTTTCCGCTGAAGGCGCGTCGCTCTCGATTTGAATGACATTCTTGATCGACCGCGCCCCGCTGCGTAGTTCTTCGGTCGTCCGAAGCATCCCTTCGATGCTGACCGGCGAACGGGAGACAGCGGTCATCACCAGCTTCTCTCCCCACTCGATCTGCTTCGCGAGGACGACCTCCTCTTCGCGCTTCAGCAGTGGCACCGCGCCGAGCGCTGCCAGATATGTACGCACAGGGTCGAAGGTATCGTCGGCACCCGGCGCGTATTCGATCTCGCGCTCCTCAGGCGAGATCTCCGGCTCAGAACGGATCCCGCGAGATTCGGAGACCCCGCCAGACCTGACGGCCTCGTCGAACTCGTCTTCCCTCAAGCTCTGCAGATTGTCTATCAGTCCCATGGTTCTAGATTGCCTCACATATCGTCTTCAGACAAGACCGCCGGCTAGTGAAATGAATAATCTCTCGTTCGGCCGATATTCCCAAAGAAGTCAGCAAGATGCGGGGTATAGCCGCCCTGTCGAGCCTGAAGTTCTAATATAGCTTTCTGGTTAGATGTCCTGCCCTTGCTAAAAGATGCACCGTATTGTGGCGTCGAGCTTTACACCCTCCCCGGTATTGTTTCCGGGACGAAGTGGGTCTACTCTAAGGCCAGTGCAGTACACCAGGATTCTACCATTATTTGCGTTTTTCCTTTTGCCGCCACCCGCAAATCTTGTGGCCAGGCCAGGACCCCAATCCGCGGCGGAAGTTCCCTCTAACCCACAGGTCTTGGTGCAAGAGGCGGTGCAAAACGGGCTCCGCCAGATGAACGATGCCCAGGTTCATTGGAGCTTCCGCGAGATTGTCCGCAAAGACGGAAGACTGGAAACCCGGGAAATCTGCCAGACGAACGCGATAACTATTGAGCGGCTCGCCGCCGTCAATGGTCAGCCCTTATCCGCGGAGCAGCAAAGGCGAGAGGATGCGCGCGTTCAAGCCTTGCTCGCCAATGCCAGCGAGATCCGCAAGGAAAGGCAAAGGCAGCGGGAGGACTTCCTCAAGCAGGGCCGGATGTTTGCGACATTTCCCGATGCGTTCCTCTATAAGTATGCCGGCACAGATGGAGATCTCGTGAAGTTAACGTTCGAGCCGAATCCGAGATTTGTGCCCAGCAGCCGCCAGGAGGAGGTCTTCCACCATCTGGAAGGGACGATGTGGATCGATCCGAGGCAAAAGCAATTAGCGCGGATCGACGGCCGCCTCGACAGTGAAGTGAAATTTGCCGGCGGACTGCTCGGATACCTGGAGAAGGGCGGAGTCTTTTCCGTAAGATTCAAGGGACTGAGTTCAGGTGAGTGGGTGATGGCTGCGCTCGATGTCGAGATGAACGGGAAAGCTATGCTCTTCAAAACGATCTCAGTCCAGGAACAAAGGCAGTTCGACGATTACCACCGTGTGCCCGATAACCTCAGCTTGAAACAAGGGGCTGAGCTGCTGGAGAAGCAGGCGAGTTCCACGCGGCAAACTGCTGCAAATACCTCTAAATAAAGTAATAAGAGGAGTCAGGCGCAAGGCGATCCGGCGGAATCGATCCGTCCGGCCGATGGTTACCCGCCATTTTCGCTCCGCGGTTCCGCTTCTTATTTGGCCCTCAGGCTCATGACATATGCGACCAGCGGCTTATGATCCGGGCTGTCGGCCGGCACGTCCGGCATGCCCTTATTTTGCGCATCGACGCTGGGCTTCTGGAGGAACTTGGAGACCTGCTCCGCCGTCAGCTTCGAGTGGGTGAGGTCGGGTGCATCCGGAGTTCCTTCGCCATTCTCGCCGTGGCAGTCATAGCATTTGTACGCCTGGAACCGTTCTTTGCCCTTGGCGACCAAGGCACTGTCGTCGCCGGCTGCCGGGGCAGCCGCTCTTGCGGTTCCTGGGGCAGGCTTGGAAGCGGCGGTTGCAGCGGGCGCGCTCGCCGGCCCGTTGCCCCCGGCGCGAAGGCTCATGACAAACGCGACGAGCGGCTTGTGATCCGGGCTGTCGCCCGCAGGGGCTACCTTGCCGCCTTGCTGCTGCGCATAAAGCGAAGCAGCTACAAAGGCCGATGCGAGAAGAGCACACTCGAATACTCCTAATTTGCGCATATCCGTGACGCCTCCGACGGCGGATTATAGGTACAGGAACTCAGGGGAACGGGCTTGACTCGGTCCGCTCTTCACGGGCCGTACTCGTTTCCGTAGCACTTCAGTGTCCGGCCGTCCGCCAATATAACGTGCGACAAGCGCAGCTTTAAGGTGCCATCGCTAATGCGATTGCCGACGAGCGTGATCTTGTCGCCGGGATGAATAGTATCTTTGGTCCAACCGGCATTCGCCATGCGGCTGGGACTGGGGCCGCCGGCACTCCATTTCTGGAGCTCGCCCTTGTCGTTCATCACATTCACATCCATCCACACATGAGGATTGCCAAAATCGAATCCGGCGACGGTGCCCGTCATCGTCGTCACGTGCTTCATATCGTAGCCGCGCCAGGCATGATGGGCGAAGGCCGGCGCAGCCGCCGCCATCAGGCAAATGGCAAATGCGAAAAGAGACACAAGTCTTGTTCTCATGCTCGATACCTCTAAAGAAAAACAATTCATCTTTTCGACGCTCTCAGCCAAGCGCCGGTTTCGGAATCAGGATATTCAGGACCAGACCGGCTTGACGCCCGGACCGATCAGCATTGCCGGATTCGCGCCCTTCCTGGGAATGAACTTCTGCGCGCGCCCGTTATCAACCTCGGCGGTGTACAGATTGCCCTCCTGGTCCACGTGCATGCCGTGCACGCCCCAGAAGCCGCCCGGGAAATCGCCGAAGGTGCCCCAGGAGTACAGGAAGTTTCCTTCCAAGTCGTACTTGATCATCTTGTTTGTGCCGCGATCGAAGAGCCAGAGGTGCCGGTCGGCCGCGGACAGGTGGAGGCAATGCACATCAGACGGCTGATCGCCGACCTTCCATTGGTTAAGGAATTTGCCGTTGGTGTCGAACACCTGGACGCGGTGGTTATTCCGGTCGTTGACAAAAACTCGCCCGGATGGAACGTCAACGGCGACTCCATGCACGCCATTGAGGTAGCCAGGACGCGTATCGTTCGGCGGGGTCCCCTTTTGTCCCCAGTCCATCAGGAACTTGCCATCCTTGTCGAACTTCGCCACGCGCGTGCCCACGTATCCGTCGGCCACGAACATGGTGCTGTCAGGCAGCCAGGCGAGGTAGGTCGGCCGATAGAAGTGTGTGCCGTCGGCACCGGGCACGTTGGGCGTCCCGATCGTCATCACCAGCTTTTTCAAGTCGTGCGTGAACTTGAAGATGGAGTGCCGGTAGTCGTCCACCAGCCAGATATATTTGTCCTTGTCGTAGGGGTTGATGTAAATCGCATGAGGCCGCCGCAGCATGCTGTCCCACTCCGGCCAGGTCTCTTTGATCTCTCCTTTGGCGTTCACCCCGACGATGCAGTGCTTCCAACACCAGTCCACATTCTCCGTGCCGTGGTTAGGACCATCCAGCGGGCCTGGCGGACTGGCCGCCGTCGCGTCGCGCCATGGCAGACGGCCGATGGGAAAGCCGATACTCGGCCCCAGTTGGGTAAGGTCAATTTCCTTAGGCCTCTTGATGTTGGGCAGTTCGCCGCGTTGCAGGATGAAGACCCGGTCGGGATTCTCGGCGAAAATGCCTTCGCCTGATCCCCAAGACCACTGTTCGTTCCCGGGCAACGCCGATAAGGGCTGAGGCCAATTCGGGTCTACGTCATAGGCCCCGAAGACGTCCTGGACGCCCTTCTGTCCGGGGACCGCCGCGAACGAGGGATCGGATTGCGCCTGGGCCTGGGCGACAGCGGGGGAACCCAATAGCTTTGAAACCACGGGGAGCCCTGCCGACGCGAGGCCGCATTTCACCAAGGCTCTTCTGCTGATTTTGGATTTGGAACTCATGGTTTTCGTCTCCCTTTCCTCATGCTCGAGTACGCCCGGACTTTTGCGGACGACCATACGATAGCTTGAGCGGGCCGTCAAGGAGATGCGCCCGCAACAAGCCGCCCCCTCCCGCCAATTTCGTAAGTGTTGATTCTGGGCAGCTTTAAGTCCAATAAATTGGAAGTGTTGATTTTGCGAGAGTTGCGGGTGAGGTTTCGCGCATGTGTTGATTCTCCGGAAGTTAGTGCCGGAAGTGGTGATTTGAAAAATCGACAGCCGAGAGTTCGGAAAATGAGACAGCTCGATTGCACGCGGCCGCCTTTGGCGTGTGCTGTGCGGGTTGAAACCGGCGAGAGGCTGAAACTTACCCATCGCATTGGCAGGAATCCGGGATGGTTTGCCAAACAACATACGATCAGCATAGCATATTACCTTATGGTTAGCAACGTATTTTAGTGTTGGCTATTTGGTTATTCGAATGAACTCACGTTCGAACGATCAGGCCCGGGATACAGGGGCGGAAACAAGTCGGCCTTTGGCGGCGGATTGAGTAGAATGGTTACTGCAGAATGCCGGCGCTTGGAGCAAGAATTAATTCGAATGGATGCGGCGCCAAGAGAGCCAACAAAAGGAGGAAGGAATACATGGTTCGCAAAGCTTCGGCAGTGTGGAAGGGATCACTCAAGGAAGGGAAGGGCACGGTATCGAGCGACAGCGGCGTGCTTTCCAATACACCCTATTCTTTCGCGACGCGCTTTGAAAGCGCCAAGGGGACCAACCCCGAGGAGTTAATTGCCGCGGCGCACGCGGGATGTTTCACGATGGCGCTTTCCGCGCAATTGGGTACCGCGGGAATCACGCCGGAGAGCCTGGAGACGACGGCTTCGTTGAGCCTGGACAAGTTGGATTCCGGATGGGCGATCACGAAGATTCATCTGGACGTGACCGCACGCATCCCCGGTGCGGATAAAGCGGCCTTCGACAAAGCTGCCGAGAACGCCAAAGCGGGCTGTCCGGTTTCGAAATTACTGAAGGCGGAGATCACCATGACGGCGCGGCTGGTGGGAGGACAAGCGACGAGCGCGTAGAAGTTCCGCGAAAGCAAGCGAAACCGAAAAAGAAGATCGAATAAGGCCTCCGCAGGTCTAGAGTGCGGAGGCCTTTATCTTTTTCTGTTCACACCTTTTTCTGGTCACAGTTTTTCTGCTCAACTTTTCACCTAACTACAGGAAACGTCTGACGGCCTTCTAGGGGAATCTCCTCGAAATCGATCCCGCGAAAACGTTAGGGTTCTCCGGAGTGGCGCGTATTCCTCAGCATATGCTGTTCCGGGTATGGTCCTCAGGTCCGGTCCGCATTTCTACCGAAGCCGCGAGTCTGCGGCGATTTAGGCTCCTAGGGAGGAGATATGTCGAATTGGTTGAGAGGGTTGCGCCGGATTGCCACGACCGCAACTATTTCGTGCGCGGCCTTGATATTTGCTTTGGCGACCGCGCAGGCGCAAAGCTTCAGCATCACGAACCTGACGAATAATAAGACCAGTAAAGCCTCTTTTCCTTCCATGGTGACGGATTCTCAGGGGAACCTGAATGTGGCCTGGATCGACAGCGCGGCGGGGCTTCAATTTTCTCGCTCGTCGAGCTCAGCGAACGGTACATCCTTTGGCACCCCGCCGGCCATTACAACGATAACGGGACCGACCGGCGCGCCGGTTTTTCCCAGTTTCCAGCCACAGCTGGCCGTCTATCAGACACAGGAGAGCGAGGTTGAGATCACGTGGGCCTCTCCCGATGCCACGTCCACACCTGCGGCGCCCTTGTACGACGTGTGGGCAGCCCGATCTCACAATGGAGGCGCTACCTTCGCGACTACGCCGACGATGATCGCCGGCCCAGGTGGCGCTTTTCGATGGGCCGCGGGTGGCCTTTGACTTTGCGGGCGAAGCGGACATAGTTTGGGGCCGCAATAATGTTTGGATCAGCCAAGCACAGGATGGGATCGGTTTTGGCACTCCGATCCCTCTTATGCCGCCGACTACTCCGATCGATACCGGGGGACCGCGCATCGCGGTCACCGCCGCGGGTCATATCTTCGTGGTGTGGACCGACGAACTGGCGAAAGACAACGCCAAACCCGGAGATGGAAACTTCTGCACAGATGAAATCGACGACCCCAGCGGAAACGTAACCAACACCTTCGGCGGCAATTTCTACGTCAATGAGACTTTGCCGGCCGCTACGGTCGGCGCGCCAGTTAACATCAGCTTCGCCAATACCCGCAACCTTTCGAATAACGACTGGAAAGTTGCCAATCCAATCAATGCTAACGAAAAGAAGTTTTCTCAGGGTTTCTTTGGTTGCTCGTATGACAACATGAATGTGTTCGTCGATAAGGTCGGCGGTCTGCTGCATTTGCTCTGGTCGGACGACACACCAGTTGAGGATGTGCTGACAAGCGAGACCCACGGAACGGACGGCAGAACGGGTTCACTTTAGATTCTCGTTCCCCATCAATCTGGCGAGCCTTCCGGCAGCGTCTCCGCAGGTGACAGTCGATAACAACGGGACCTTCTACGCAGTCTGGTCCGGAGGCCCAACTGGCGGAGCGAATTCGGAAGGCATCTTCTACATCCGGTCGGACGATGGCGGCAGCTCGTTCACGAGCTGCGCGAAAGGCCAACCACCTTGCGGCGCCATCAACGTCGCTCCTAAGGGCGCCATATCGCCGGCTTTCCCGCAGATTGCGGTCGATTCCAAGAGCAACGTGAACATTGCCTGGGAGCAACCGACTGCCGCTCTCAAGGGCGATGGCACGGACATGTTTAACGTGTTCTTCGCCCGCTCGACTGATCAGCAAACGTTTCCGACGGTCTTGCAGGTAACGACGACTCCCTCAACACTGTGCTATGAGGCGCCTCCGTCTCCTGAAGGCACCACGCCTCCGACTGCTCCGACGACCCCGGATGTCAGTACTTGCGGGACGGTTCAGCTCGGAGTGGATGCGAATTCCGACCCCGGATATGGCTTGGGTGAACCAGGCAAGCGGAAGCGCGGTTGCGGATATTGACTTTGCCACGCCGGCCTTCCCGACAGGCTCTCTTTCGTCCAACGCAGTAAGCCTGTCACCAACGACCTTGACGGCCGCCGTTACCATAACCATGAGTCAGAATGCTCTGTCGGGGCCGATCACTTTCTCCTGCTTCGACGTGGATACGAATTCCTCCACGCTTCCGAGCTGGCTTACGTGCACGTTCAATCCGCCGACGCTCAGTACGGCACAGAGCACGACAGATACCCTGACGTTTACACGGACAGGAACGCCAACAACCAGCATGTTCGTCTCGGGACCCTCTTCGCACATCCTGCCTGACTATGGCAGACCGATGGCGTGGAGTATGTCGTTCGCGGCTTTCGGCCTGATGGTGATGACGATGCTTGCGATAGGGCGTCGCCAGAAGCTTAGCGCAGCGATTGTGATGCGTGGCTTCCTGGTGATGACGCTGACCTTGGCGCTGGGAGCCGGGCTTGTCTCCTGCGGCGGCAGCACTTCGAGTCCCAGCACGACAAGCACAACGGGCACAGCGGCTCAAGCGGCAGCACCGGAAGCACGGGCGGAACCGGCAGCGGAGGCACTGGTGGAACAGGCGGTTCAGGCGGGACCGGCGGAACCGGTGGGACGGGCGGGTCCGGTGGGAGCGGCGGCAGCACCCCGGTCATCGTTCACGTCGCGGTCATGGCCCAAGCCAGCGGCGCAGCCGCAATAAATCTCGGCACGGTTACAGTCACTGCACAGTAGAAAACCGCGGAGGCGAGAACCGGCTCCGCGGACGCGCAGCAGGGCGGATCCTGAACGTGCCAGGGTCCGCCCTCTTTTTTTTGGGCGATTCTTGCTTCGTACTTGGTGCAGCGACGACCTTGCAGCACGCGGACCCACCCCTCAGAAGGGGTGGGGCACCCGCAAAAGCAAAGGCGTGCGACGACGTGAGCTACAAGGTTCGTCGCGTACGATTCGCCGATCGCAAGGCGTGAGGTTCTGCCTCGTAGATCCAGGCCGTCATCTGAGCTATGACTCATGCTCTAAGCTATACTCCACGGCAGAGATGCCGATCCGCCTCATTCCAGCCTCGTTGATCACCCTGATGGGCTTTTCGGTGAGCTTTGCACAGACGCCGCGGGGCATTCCGCGAGACCTGGCCAGACAACGTGCCGCGCAGATTTCGGACGTGAGATATCGGCTGGCGTTTGTGCTCAGCCCGAAAGCGGCTACAACCGCCGGTGAAGAAGAGCTCCATTTCAAGCTGAAGGCGCTTCAGCCGGTGCTCCTGGATTTTCGCGATGGCCGCTTGCTGAGCGCATCGGTGAACGGCATCGATCTCGATTTGAAAGCGGAAAACGGGCATGTGGAGCTGCCCGGGGACAAGCTGCGAGCAGGGGAGAATACGGTCCGCATGCGCTTTGAAGTGCCTATTGCGGCGGCGGGAAA
Organism: uncultured Acidobacteriota bacterium; assembly: GCA_963761945.1. Taxonomy (GTDB): domain Bacteria; phylum Acidobacteriota; class Terriglobia; order Acidiferrales; family UBA7541; genus Palsa-189. Next base: position 31,229 of record CAVXIM010000012.1, read on the forward strand.
GCCGCTCACGCGCTTCGAAGACCAGGACGACCACAGCGAATACATCTACAGCCTGTTTGTGCCCATGGACGCGAGCATGGCTTTTCCCTGTTTTGATCAGCCGGATTTGAAAGGGCGCTTCACTCTGGACTTGACGGCTCCGGACGGCTGGACGGTCGTTTCGAACTCGCCGGTCGCAAGCGTTACGGTTACGGGAGCGGGGCAAAAACACACGCTATTTGCCGAAACGCTTCCGATCAGCACGTATTTGTTTGCGTTCGCCGCGGGCCCATTTCAAAAGCTGGCCACATCGCCCGGAATGCCGGAGCTTTACGTGCGCAAATCGAAGTTCGAACGCGCCCAGGCCGAGGCTCCCGAAGTGCAGCAGATCGCGGCGCAGGGCCGGCAATACCTTGCGACTTTTTTCGCCCGGCCATTTCCATTCCCGAAATACGACATGGTGCTGATCCCGGGGCTGGCCTATGGAGGCATGGAGCATGCGGGCGCCACGTTCTTGCGGGAGGAGTCGGTGTTGTTCCGCACCGCGCCGACTCATAGCGACTTGCTGAACCGGGACATCCTTGTCCTGCACGAGCTCACCCATCAATGGTTCGGCAATCTGGTGACGATGCGCTGGTTCGACGATCTCTGGCTCAAAGAGGGATTCGCGCAATACATGGCATATCAGGCGCTGGCCGAACTCAAACCTCGAGAGAATATCTGGAAGCGGTTTTATGAATCGATCAAGCCGGGAGCCTATGCGATCGATTCAACAAAAGGCACCACGCCCATCTATCAGGAGATTCCGAACCTCGAGGATGCCAAATCGGCGTACGGAGCGATCGTTTATTCGAAGGCGCCCGGCGTATTGAAGCAGCTCGCGTTCGTGTTGGGAGCAGAGAACTTTCAACGCGGACTGCAGCTCTACCTGAAGGAGCATGCTTACGGGAACGCCGAATGGAACGACCTGGTACACGCATTCGAAGGCGTATCGGGCAAGCCACTCGATCATTGGGCGGAGATGTGGATCCGGCATAGAGGAATGCCGCAAGTGGATGTTGTCTGGTCCTGCGCGGGAGGCCGGTTGAGCGAGCTTTCTGTGTCGCAGCATGACGTTTTGGGTTCGGCGGACGTGTGGCCGATGGCCATGCAGCTCGGCTTGAATTATGCGAATGGGGACCAGATGCCCGTGCGCGTCGACCTCAACGGTAAGAGCGTGGAAGTGCCGGGCGTGAAAGGAGCGGAGTGCCCGAGCTTCATTTTTGCAAATGAAGGCGATTACGCCTACGGACGTTTTCTTTTGGATTCGCGGAGCCGCGACGCCGTGGTCGCTCAAATCGGGGGAATCCGCGACCCGCTTCGGCGCACGCTGCTTTGGGGGTCGTTGTGGGATTCGGTGCGCAATACCGAATTGGCGCCAAGCGACTATCTTGCGCTGACGCTGAAACTTCTGCCTGGCGAAACCGACGAAACGCTGGCGCGCAGCTTGCTTGCGCATTCCGCGACGGCGCTGCACCGTTATGTGAGCCCGGCCAGGCGAAATGAGTACGTTCCGCGGTTCGAAGCGCTTGCGGAAGACCGAATGCTGCATTCCGCGGAGCTGGATTTGCGCATTGTGTGGTTTCGGGCGCTGGGGACAATGGCCGAAACACCGCAGGCGCTCGGAAAGCTGAAAGAAATGCTGAACGGCCGGCTGGTCGTGCCCGGAGTGGAGCTTCGTCCGCTGGATCGATGGAATCTCGTGACGGCGCTGGTGGCCCACGAGCGATCCGGAGGCGGCGGCGAGTTTGGGAGCGGAAAAGCAGCGCGATCCAAGCGGGGACGGCCAAAAATTCGCCTACGTGGCCGAGGCGGCACGGCCCGACGCGGGCACTAAGCAGCGATATTTCAAGGACTTTATGCAAAATGCGTCGCGCCCGGAAGATTGGGTCGAACAGAGCCTGTATGCCTTCAATTATTGGAACGAGTCTGCGCTTACGGCGCCTTACTTGAAGCAGGCTCTGGAAGGTCTTCCCCAGGTCAAGCGCGAACGTAAGATCTTCTTTCTCGAAGATTGGCTGACGGCATTCGTTGACGGCCAACAGTCCCCATCCGCTCAAGCCGAAGTCTATGCGTATCTTAAATCGGGTGAAATCGACCCCGACCTGCGATTGAAGATCCTGCAAGCGGTGGATGAGCTCGACCGAACGGTTGCTATCCGGCGGCAATTCCCCAATTAGGCTCATAAACCCGACAAATCGTGCGGTGTAGTCTACGGTCACCGGGTAAATACCCTAGGGGCTATTTCATGGGAGCTTAACCTGCTTAGGGTATCGAGCGCAGGGCCACAAAAGTAATACCTTTGGAGCGCCCCAATGCGTCTCGCCCAATTAGCCTCTCGGAACCTCGCTCGGAACCTCGCATGAGAACTGGCTTTATTCTTCGCTTCGACGACCTTTGCCCGACCGTAAACTGGCAGATTTGGGACCGGATTGAAGAGCTGCTGGTGGAATTCGATATCAAGCCCATCATTTCCGTCATTCCCGATAACCGGGATAAGGCCCTTATTGTCAGCAATCCCGGAGAGAATTTCTGGGATCGAGCCCGATCCTGGCAAGACCGGGGATGGACGCTGGGCCTGCACGGGTATCAACACTGCTATTTGACCCGGCAGGCGGGACTTTACGGGCGGTCAGCCGTCAGTGAGTTTGCCGGGCTGCCCTACGAGGTGCAGGAGATCAAGCTTCATAACGCCACCAGGATCTTTCACGAACACGGCCTAAAGCCCGAAGTCTGGGTAGCGCCGGCGCACTCATTTGACGCGAACACGGTGGATATTTTGTTAAGGCTGGGCGTGCGAATCATCAACGATGGGTACGCGCTGTATCCGCACGCGGATGAGCGCGGCATGGTTTGGATTCCGCAACAGGTGGGCCGATTCAGAAGGCTACCGATTGGCATCTGGACGATCTGTTTTCACTTCAACCGCTGGAATGACGATGACTTGGCGCAGTTCCGCGCCGATCTGCAGCGATTCAGGCAGCACATTCTCGCTGTAAGCGATGTTCTACACTTATGCAAGCGCCGTCAGACCTGGGTGCATGCGGGGGCCGAGCGCCTGCTGAATGTGGGCCTGCGGGTCGGAAGGCCGCTACGGGAAGGCCTGAAATCTACAAACTGGCAGGCGTGGTCAAAGGGTTTCCGGCGTCCGAGTGGAGATTAAGACAGACATCCTCAGTTCTATTTTTTACCCTGGACCTTCTATCCTACACCCTCATTTCTTAAGCGATTACCGCAGAATGCCCCTATACTGAGCCGGTCATCGATAAAATCAGTGGCATAAATCAGTGGGATCGATTTTAGGTTTTGCGACGTCAACGCAATGGTCACCGATCGTCCGCCTCGCACGGGTAAGGCGTTAACCCAATTCCGCGGAAGCGAAGGGCTCAAGAGCATCGAATTGCCCGCCGGACCGGGCCTTTCAGAATTGGCGCAGGCCATCGAGGGTGTGATGAAGGAAGGCACCCCCGCTCAGGTAGGGCAGGCATGCGCCGCATTCCTCGGTGGGGCAGCCGCCTTTTACGGTGTGGCGCGGCCCGAAATCCGCGCGCTGGCCGCGCGACCCCTGCGCGTGCGTGAAGGCGGATGGGCAACGGAACTTTTCGGCGATTATTCGCTTGGCGATGCGCGCATCCGCATATGGACACGGACCGCGGTGCGCAAGCAGGTGACGTCGTTTGGGACCTTCCTGAGCACGCTTTGCCACGAATTCTGCCATCATCTGGATTGCCGAAAGTTCGGTTTCACCCGATCGCCGCACACTCGCGGATTTTACGAACGCGCCGCCATCCTCTACCACCATGCGCGCGGCACTCCGGTGAAAAAGCTATTCTGGATGGAGATGCCGGGCGGGCGCTGGCGTATCGATTGGCGCCGAACCAATGCCGTGCACGAGACCGCGGATCAAATCATGCGCTTCAGCGCGCGCTCGTACTCGGGAAAGTAACGGCCGATCAGCGGGAGATCGAATTCCGGCAGAATGGATTCCTTTGACTCTCGCGCCAAGAGGAACTCGAACGAGCGCTTGATCAGTTCTTGCGGCTCGATCTTTCCCGCGCTAAGCCTGCGGTAGTCAGCTTGCGCTAGAGTCACGCGGTGGGTTGATTCGCTTTTGGCTTCGATTACGCGAACTCGAAACTCGCCGTCTTTCAATTTTTCGACTTCAATTCGCGCTGCCATCAAAAGCCTGTTCGGCTATTCCAGGTGATCGCCCAGGATACCTTTGGCGGTCAATTCTTTATGCTCTTCGTCATCGTGGCTGGCGATGATGAAAAGATTCTTTTCCGTCCGGTAGAGTTCGTTGAGCCATTTCAGCTGGGCCAGAAGCGCGGCGTCATCCTCCTGAATCCACGGAGCAGCCTTGCCTTTGATCAATCGCACGCCGTCCATATGCCAGGCGGTGTCGCCGATAAAGAGATACTCGCGGCCGGATTCCAGCGCCACGTAGACCATCTGCGAACCGGGAGTATGACCGGGCGCTTTGATCAGCGCTATGCCCGGCCCGAAGGGAAGATATTTGTCGTAGTCGATCACGTTATAGTGGCCGGCCATCTCCGGCGTGATCTTGATTTCGGGCATTTGCGGATCCGTTTCGAGCACCTGAACCTGGGCGCGGGTCAGCATCGTTTTCGGCGCAAGCTCGGCCACGAAGGGAGTGCGAATTACGCCGGCGACGTGGTCGCCGTGTTCGTGGGTGATGATGATGGATCTTGCGCTGCGAAGCGCCCGTTCGACCTGTTTTGCTGCGTCAGGGTAGTAGGGCTCGACGACTCCGCGTCCGAAGAACCGATGCACCTGCTCGTCCATACCGGAATCGATCATCACCGTGCCATCGGCAAAGACGACCTGAAAGACCGTGCGGGCCTGAACGCTGGGCTCGTCGGGAGCTCCTTGAACGGAAAACTTTTTTGAGCGCCGGCTCTCCGCGAATTTCAGCATGTTGATGCGCAAGGGGCGGCGGCCAGGAATCATGCCCGCCACCTGGCGGATTTCATCAAGCCTCACCGTCCAGGGAGGCTGGCGGGTTGGTTTTGTGGGAGATTGGGCGAACGATGCCAAAACCGCGGAGGCAATGAGCAGGAGGCAAGCGGCAGAGGCTGGTTTCATTTCTGGTCTCTTTTCTTCGGCCGGGCTCTTCGGTCGAGGTGCGACCGGTCCGGCGGCTACAACAGTCCTAGATGGTCAGGATGCTTGGCCTGCAAAGAATTCACCAGCACTTCAAAGTCAGGAAGAGTCCGTAAATTCTGGAGGCAAGGGTCTCGCAGAAAAAACGGCCAGCACGCGAATCCGGTGCTGACACTTCGCTCGAGCCATTCAAACGCCAGTTTGTGCCGTCCCAGCACTGCAAGGATACAGGCGATCTGATAGTAGGTATGGTGCGCGTGTCCAAAAGACTTTGGGCTTGCGCACGCCTGGCTCAGGCATTCAAGCGCTTGGCCTTCATTCCCCGTCAAAGCGTAGAAAACGCCCTGCAGACTGATGATGAGTGGTTCCTCGGGCAAGATTTGCGCCGCCTCATCCAGCAGAGCTTTCGCTTCTTTCCAGTCTCCTGTCATCATGGCCGGTTGCGGAGCGAAATAAACGGGGTATTTGTTGCGTGGATTCTCGGCTCGCCAAGCTTGAATTTCTTCCCGGGCCCGTTCGTATTCCTGATTCCACACATAAACCTGCACGATGCTGTGACTGACCGCCTTTCTGGGATCGAACTGGCGTCCTCTCTCGTACATTTCGCGAGCATGGTCGAGCAGACCGACGTGCGCCAAAATTGTGCCCAGGCGGTTGTAAGCGTGAGGCAGATTCCTTTGCAGGGCGAGCGCGCGTTTCAGTTCGGTAATCGCTTCGAGATGTTGAAAGTTTTTCGAGGGGCCCCACAATAGAAATGCTTTGGCGACGTGTCCTTCGGCCAAATCCGGGTCCAACTCGAGTGCCTTTCCGCAATGGAACTCCGCTTTCTCCAGCCACGTGCTCGTTGGGTCGACCTCAAAGTGGCGAGTTGCACATACCAATGAGAGCGTGGCATGGGCGAGTGAAAAAGCGGGATCGCGAGTGATCGCATTGGTCAGCCGCTGCGCCGCTTCGTCGAGGAGCGTGGGATCTCCGGTGGAACTAAGCCGGTAGCCTCGCATGAATTCCGTATACGCCATTGGATCCCGGCTATATCGCGGCCGCGGCCCCGGAGGCGGTGTCCGCAGGGGCCGGTTCAATGCCCTGGCGATCTCTTTGGCGATCTCATCCTCAACTTCAAACAGGCGGTCGATAGGGAGGTCACGCTTCCGCGTAAAGCAAGGGTTCTGCAAATGCGTGTCAAGCATTTCCACCGAGAGCCGCGATTGCCCTTTCGCTATCTGAATGGCGCCGTGGACGACGAAGCGGACTCCCAGACGCGAAGCGATTTCCGAGGTGCTGGCCTGGAGAGGCAGATTCAGCACGGCCGAGGTTGGCAGCACATTCATTCTCTCCAGATTGCCCAGGCGCGAGATCAACGCGTCCGCAAAGCCCAAGCAGAGGTCACGGTTGTCAGGAGCATTCCCGGCGAGAAAGAGTGGCAGAACGGCGAGCGACGGCCGCTCGTGCACCGTGCCAACATCTTCCAGAGTACCTGCGGAACCGGATCCTGGACTTTGTCCGTAAGCGGCTTGCGGATAGTGCGGGTCAACCACTCGCACGGGGCCAATAAAGCGGTATCCTTTCCCGACGACAGTTTCCAAAAAGCGCGGCTTTGCGGAGTTGTCGCCCAGCGCCGTCCGAATTTTTCGCACAATGTTGTTGATGCTGGTTTCCGTGTCAACAAAGAGATCCGAGCGCCAAAGCTTGGAGACAATGTCTTGACGCGAAACCAATTGTTCTCGCCGTGCAACCAGGAAAATCAGCAGCTCCATGGGCTTTTTCTCGAGCCTTATCCTTCGTCCGTTGCGGCGAAGTTCGTAGCGCCCGAGGTCCAGCTCAATTTCGGCAGTTGACGGCCTAATGGGAAGCATAGGCTGTAGTTGCTCTCAGTGGCGTGATTATACCTAAGGGATTCAGCAATTTGCGAAGATATGCCAAAGATATACAAAATTTATCCCCTCTGGATTGAAAAGCCCAGGTGATCGGGAGATGATCCCGCCGTTGGATCAAAGCAAAGTTGGATCAGAGCAAAGGAGGCACCTCAAATGAAACGAAACTTGTATAGTGGCCTTGTGCTGTTTGCGGTTGTGTGCTGTGTTTTCTTCGCGGTTGCTGCACGGCCCAATTCTTCCGAGAAAAATATCTTCACGCCCGACAGCGTGCCCTGGGGGCCTGCACCGTCGTTTGTGCAGCCGGGAGCACAGTTGGCGGTGCTGGAAGGTAATCCTCTTGCTTCTACCGGAGATTACACGCTGCGTCTGAAGATGCCCAGCGGATATCGAATCGCGCCGCATTGGCATCCCAAGCGCGAAAACGTAACGGTGATCTCAGGAACGTTCAAGGTAGGGATGGGAGATAACTTCGACGAGAGCAAGATGGCGAGCTTTCCGGCGGGCAGCTTTGCCTATCTCGATCCCGACATGCACCACTACGTAATGGCCAGCGGCGATGTGGTGGTGCAGGTCCATGGCATGTCACCCGTGCAATTTAACTACATCAATCCCAAAGACGATCCCAGCGGCAAGAGAATAGTTGGATAGGCGCTAGTCAGCGAACGTTGCTACTAGCGCCAGCCGCAATTTCGGGCGTTAGCCCATCTCCCGATAACTCTTTTTCTTGTAAGGTAGTTCATCGTCTCGGGCACTTCCCGACAAGCCGTTTCTCGCTGCCGCCGGCAGCAGCGTGGTGCATGTGCTCCTCGCCAATTGGTCCCAATACGCCACCCGCATCCCGGGCGCGTCCGCATTCGATAACCGGTAAAAAGTGTTGCAAATCCACGGTTAGAGCGTCGCACTAATTCGACGGCACGCCGCTGGGCACGGGGGCGCTACAATACTTCGCTTTATAAACAAGGGGTTTTATAAACAAGGACTTTTATGACCAAGGCTACGACCAAGGCCACAAAACGGAGTAGTGCGGCGACTCAATTGCGACCGATCCAGCGGTTATTGGCGGCGAACCGCAGCGAGATTGCCATTCGGATTTTTCGCGCGGCCAACGAACTCAACCTGCGTACCATCGGCATTTATTCGCACGAAGACCGCCTCAGCCTGCATCGCTTCAAAGCAGACGAAGCTTATGAGATCGGCGCCGGGAAAGGGCCGGTCGAGGCCTATCTGGATATCCCGGGAATAGTTGGCCTGGCGCGCGAAAAGAATGTCGATGCTATCCATCCCGGGTATGGATTTTTGTCTGAAAATCCAGCCTTAGCTCGCGCCTGCAATGAGGCCGGCATTACGTTTATCGGGCCCACGCCAGAATTGCTCGAATTGTTGGGAGACAAGACCGCCGCACGGAGGCTGGCCGCGTCGGCCGGTGTACCTACTTTGCCGGGAACAGAAGAGCCGGTGCAGTCCGCAGCCGAGGCGCGTAAAGCCGCCAAGAAAATTGGCTTCCCTTTGATCATCAAGGCCGCCATGGGCGGCGGCGGCCGCGGAATGCGCGTCGTGAATCAGGCGGCGGAACTCGACAGCCGCCTGGAGGAAGCGCAGAACGAAGCGCGATCCGCTTTTGGCGACCCGGCCGTCTTCCTCGAAAAATATCTGCGGCGAGCGCGGCACCTGGAAGTGCAAATCCTCGCGGATCATCACGGCAATCTGCTGCACCTCTGGGAGCGCGATTGTTCGGTGCAACGGCGCCATCAGAAGGTGGTGGAAGTGGCGCCTGCGGCGAAGCTGCCCCACTCGCTTCGCGTGGAGCTTTGCTCGGCGGCCGTCCAATTGATGAAGAAAGCCGGTTATCGAAATGCCGGAACGGTGGAATTCCTTTTCGACGCCGATACGCACAAGTGGTACTTCATCGAAGTCAATCCACGCATTCAGGTGGAACATACGGTGACCGAAATGGTCACGGGGATCGATATTGTTCGCGCGCAGATTCGAATTGCGCAAGGTTATAAGCTGCACGACGAGCCGCTTTCCCTGCCGAAACAGAATTCGCTGCCGCTCAACGGCTTTGCCATTCAGTGCCGCGTCACGACGGAGGATCCGGAAAATAATTTCGCGCCGGATTACGGCAAGCTGACGACGTATCGCTCTCCGGCGGGATTTGGCATTCGGCTGGATGGAGGCACGGCCTATGCCGGCGCCGTGCTGGCGCCGTACTACGATTCGCTTCTCGTGAAGGTCACGGCCTGGGATGGCACGCTGGAGGGCGCTTCGCATCGCATGGACCGGGCGCTGCGGGAATTTCGCATCCGCGGCGTAAAGACGAACATTCCGTTTCTCGGAAACGTGGTGAATCACGAGCGCTTCCGCGCGGGCCAGGTCACCACTTCGTTTCTGGATGATTCGCCGGAACTTTTCCGGTTTCCGCAGCGAGGCGACCGAGCGACCAAGCTCTTGCACTACCTGGGAGACGTGATTCTGAACGGCAATCCCGAGGTGAAGGGGAAGAAAGTTCCGGAGACGCTGGTCAGTCCGGCTGTTCCGCGGTTCGAAAAAGGCGAGGCGCCCGCTGGAACGCGGCAATTGCTGCAGAAGCTTGGCGCTCGCGCGTTTGCGGAATGGGCGCGCGGCGAGAAGCGGCTGCTCGTGACCGACACCACCTTCCGCGACGCCCATCAATCCTTGCTGGCCACGCGGGTGCGTACACACGATTTGCTGGAGACCGCGGATGCGATCGCGCACCGGCTTCCTCAGTTTTTCAGCCTGGAAGTCTGGGGCGGCGCCACTTTTGACACCGCGCTGAGGTTTTTGCACGAAGATCCCTGGGAGCGCCTGCGGGAACTGCGCGAGCGCATCCCCAATATCTGTTTTCAAATGCTGTTCCGCGGCGCAAATGCAGTCGGCTACACGTCTTATCCCGACAATGTAATCGCGGAATTCATCCGTGAAGCCCACGCGCAGGGCATCGATATTTTCCGCATTTTCGATTCATTGAATTCAATCGAAAACATGCGCGTGTCGATTGACGCTGTGCTCGAAACGGCAGCCGTTTGCGAGGCGGCGATCTGCTATACGGGAGATTTACTGGACCCGGCGCGTCCGAAGTATGGATTGCATTACTACGTCACCTTGGCCAAACAACTCGAAAAGCTGGGCGCGCATTTTCTGTGCATCAAGGATATGGCCGGGCTCTGCAAGCCCTATGCCGCCTATGAGCTTGTGGAGGCTTTGCGGCAAGAGATCGCGCTGCCGGTGCACTTTCATACCCACGACACCAGCGGAATCAATGCGGCTTCTGTATTGAAGGCGGCGGATGCCGGAGTGGATGTGGCCGACGCGGCTGTTGCTTCCATGAGCGGCGGCACCAGCCAGCCAAATCTGAATTCGATTGTCGAGGGCCTGCGGCATACGCCACGCGAGACCGGTCTCGACGTCGAAGCGCTGAATGAGTGCTCCGATTACTGGGAGACTGTGCGGGAGTACTACTTACCGTTTGATTCAACGCCGCGCGCGGGTTCAGCGCGTCTGTATGAGCATGAAATTCCGGGAGGGCAGTACACCAACCTGCGCGAACAGGCTGCCGCCATGGGGCTGGGCCATTCGTGGCGAGAGGTGGAGCGGACCTATGCGGAGGTAAATCGCCTGTTTGGAGACATCGTCAAAGTTACGCCTTCCAGCAAGGTCGTCGGCGACATGACGCTATTTCTCATGGCCAAAGGGATGCGCGCGCAAGACGTGCTCCAGTTGGATACTCACAACGATGTGGTCTTTCCAAATTCCGTCGTGGAGATGCTGTCGGGCGGTTTGGGGAATCCTCCGGATGGCTGGCCGGCCAAAGTGCAGCAGATCATTTTGCGCGGAGCGGAGCCGCAGCAGGGGCGTCCGGGAGCGCAGTTGAAAGCGGTGGACATGAAGGACGCGCAGAAAGGCCTGGAGAACGAAATCGGGCGAACCGTGCGGCGGGACGAGCTTCTCAGCTTCCTTCTCTATCCGGATGTTTTCCTTAAATACGATAAATTTCGGCAGACCTACGCGGATGTGAGCGTTCTTCCCACGCCACCGTTTTTTTATGGTTTGCGGCCGGATCAGGAAATCACGGTCTCCATCGAAGCGGGCAAAACGCTGGTGATAAAGTTTCTCACCATCGGCGAAGCTCATCCGGACGGCACGCGCACTTTGTTTTTCGAACTGAACGGCCAGCCGCGGGAGATCAACGTGCGCGATCGAGCTCTGCGTGTTGTGGCGCGAGCGCATGCGAAGGCGGATTCGACGGATCCCGGGCAGGTGGCCGCGCCGACGGCGGGACTGGTTACCTCCATCGCGGTGGAACTGAACCAGGCGGTGGCGCTCAATGCCAAGCTTCTGACGCTCGAAGCGATGAAGATGCAGTCCAATGTGTACGCGCCGGTCGCAGGCCGCATCAGCAAAATCCATGTGGCTCCCGGCCAGCAAGTGGACGGCAAGGATTTGCTGTTTACGATCACGCCCCAAGAGCCGGCCGTCTGAATTCAGGTGCTCACCATTGCCGCGTTAGGACAGCTTGGCGAGAGGACGAAGCGCGATCCCTGCATCGGTCAGGCGCTGCGCGACGGCCGCCGCGATTTTCACGGCTCCCGGAGTGTCTCCGTGGATGCAAATGGTTTGCGCCGAGGCGCGAATTTCCGTGCCGTCTCGGGCAATGACGCTGCCGTTTTCAGCAATGCGTAGTGCCTGAGCGGCGGCTTCCTTCGGATCGAGAATCAAAGCGTCGGCGAACTTGCGCGAGCGCAGCGAGCCATCCGGTTCGTATCGGCGGTCCGCAAAGGCCTCTGCCGCGACGGCAAAACCGGCGCGGCGGAAGACGTCGAGCGTTGGCGAGCCCGCGAGGCCCACAAGAACTACGTCGCGCCGCCATCGCGCCACGCCAATGGCAATGGCCTCGGCGATCGCCGCGTCTCGCGCGGCCTGATTGTAGAGTGCGCCGTGCGCTTTAACGTGAGAAATGCGGGCGCCGCATTTCGCGGCTATTTCGGCGAGCCGCGAGACCTGTTCGAATACGGTTGCCGCGATGGCATCCTGCGGCAGATTGAGTTCGAGGCGGCCGAAATTGGCGCAATCGGGATAGCCGGGATGGGCGCCAATCGCCAGATTTCTTCGAAGCGCCTGTTCAACCGTAGTTCTCATCGTGAACTCATCGCCGGCATGCCCTCCGCAGGCAATGTTCACGGAACTCAGAAAGGGCATCAGCGCCTCCTGGGCGCCGCCGGCGACGGCCTCAGGCATTTCGCCCATATCGCAATTCAAGTCGATGGACTTCACTCCTGAATCAGCTCCTTTGATGCGAGCAGCGCTTCTTGCTCCGCGAGCAAAGAACGAGCCGCGCTCATTTCGATTCGCTCGAAGCGGATGGAGTCACGCGGCCGGAGCTGGCCGAGAGAGTGCACGTCGGCCGAAATTACGTTGGCGATTTTAGGGTAACCGCCGGTAGTTTGCTGTTCGACGAAGAGAATGATGGGCTGGCCCGACGGAGGCACCTGGATGGCGCCAAGCGAGACGCCTTCGGTGATCATTTCCCACGAAACGTCGAGAGGAACGGGAGGGCCTTCGAGGCGAATGCCCATGCGATTGGATTGTTCGGTCACGCGGAAGGTGCTCTCGCAAAATATTTTCCACCCGGAGTTCGCGAACCAATCGCTTTGCGGCCCATCGGTGATTCGAATCAACTTGCGAGGCTGCAAGCGTTCGAGGGTTTTGGGCGATAGCGTCATTTTGCGAAGTAGCGGGCGGGCTGTGCCGAGTTCGAGCCGATCGCCCTTGCGCAGCGCTCTTCCCTCGAAGCCGCCGAGGCCGCTGAGCACATGAGTCGAGGCGCTTCCCAGGAACGGCTCGACGGCAATTCCGCCTTGAATGCATAGATATGCGCGCGCTCCGGAACGCGAGGGGCCCAGCGTCACCGTTTGTCCCTTCTGGATTTCGATCGAGGTCCACATGGGCAGCGGGATGCCATTTACCGAAGGGCCGAAATCGGCTCCGGTGAGGGCGATCACTGCGGCAGTTTCGAAAGTGAACGCGCCGCCTACAAGCGTCATCTCCAATGCCGCTGCGCCTTGGGCATTGCCGACGAGCCGATTGCCGATGCGCAGCGAAAGTGGATCGGCAGCACCCGAAGCCGAGACGCCCATTGGGCCAAAACCTTCGCGGCCCAGGTCTTGCACGGTCGTCAAGAGGCCAGGGGCCTGAACCACAATGCCGCTCATCGGCTCGGCAAACTCCGCGAACTCTTCTTTTGAAATAGGCCGAAACTTTACCTGATCGCCGATTTGCAAAAGACTCATGCGAGCCTGATCGGGACGAAACATTGCCAACGGAGTGCGTCCGATCAATCGCCAGCCGCCGGGCGTGGCGAAGGGATACACCGCGGTCTGATTTCCGCCGATTCCTACGCTGCCTTGGGGAACCTTGGCGCGCGGCGTTTCCAGGCGCGGCGAGGCAAGCGCTTCCGGCAGTCCGCCGAGGTAAGCGAAGCCGGGCGCGAATCCGAGGAAATAGACGATATACGTCGCGGACGAATGCAGTTCGATCACCTGCGCGGGAGACATTGCGTGCATGGCCGCCACGTCATCGAGGTCGGGCCCGAATTCGCCGCCATAGCAGACGGGAATCTCGATCTGTTGCGGCGCCGGAAGAGACGCGTCGTCCAAGCGCGCGAGCAAGGGGCTGAGGTTCGATTGCAATTCGCCATGATCGAGCCGCAGCGGATCAAACTTGATCAGCAGCGAGCAATAGGCGGGATGGAGATTGCGAATCCCTTCGATCGCTCGAGATTGCAGACAGACCAAGCAACTTCAGCACGCGTTGATGGCTATCGAGCGAGATTTGCCGGCCAAAAGAGACCAGAAGCGAGTGGTCGCTTGCGGCTCGAAACTGCGCGTCACCGGCTGGTTTTTGCACTGGCTTCGGTCGTCCGGCGTCGAGTATACGAGACCGCGGCCGAACTAAAAGTGCTAAGATTGCCGCGCTGCAAGCGCCTGCGGAGTGCGCGAGCGCGCATTTCCTGGCTGGCCGTATTCGCCCCTGTAAATTTCCAAAGGACTCCTGCTTCGGGCGTGAAAAAATACGACGCCATTGTGATTGGCTCCGGGCAAGGCGGCAATCCGCTTTGCTACGCCTTGGCCGAACATGGCTGGACCGTGGCTCTCGTCGAGAAATCATACCTGGGCGGCACCTGCGTCAATACCGGCTGCACACCCACGAAAACGATGCTCGCCTCCGCGCAGGTGGCCTATTACGCGCGGAGCGCCGCGCGTTGGGGAGTGCGAATCGGGCCGGTGGCCGCGGACCTTTCTGCGATTGTCGATCGCAAAAATGCCGTTGTGCAGCAATGGCGCAGCGGGCAGGAACGCGGCCTCGCTCGTCATCCCAGCGTGCGGCTTTATCACGGGCATGCGCGTTTCGTATCCGCACACGAGGTGCAAGTCGATGAGGAAGTTTTGCAAAGCGAGCGCATCTTCATCGACACGGGCACGCGTCCGAATCCTCCGAAGATTCCTGGCCTCGAAGCCACCGGATATCTGACAAACGAATCGCTGATGGAAATACGCGAGGTGCCGGAGCATCTGCTCATCCTGGGTGCCGGCTACGTTGGCCTGGAATTCGGCCAGATGTTTCGGCGCTTCGGGAGCCGTGTGACGATCGTGCAGCGCGCCGCGCAGATCCTCAAGCGAGAGGACGAGGATATCGCCAAGGAGTTGCAGAAGGCGCTCGAAAGCGAGGGAATTGAATTTCGGCTGGATTCGAACTCAGTCCATGTGGAGAAGAGAGCAAAGCAAATCGCTTTGACGCTCGAGTCCGCCGGTCACAGGGAAATAATCACAGGCTCTCACCTGCTGGCCGCCACAGGCCGCCGGCCGAATTCAGATGATCTTGGACTGGATAAGGCGGGAGTGCAACTGGACGAGCACGGCTATATAAAAGTGAATTCGCGGCTGGAGACCAAGGTCGCGGGAATCTGGGCGCTAGGTGACGTTAAAGGCGGGCCGGCCTTCACGCACATTTCCTACAACGACTACCAGATCATTTTCGGCAATCTGCTGGAGCAAAAGAATCTGAGCATCGCGAATCGTTACGTACCTTATGGCCTGTTTACAGATCCACAGCTGGGCCGCGTCGGTATGACGGAGAAGGACGCGCGGGCCTCGGGTCAAAAGCTCAAACTGGGCACGTATCCAATGTCGCGCGTCGCTCGCGCCATCGAACGAAACGAAACGGCCGGAGTGATGAAGTTGATCGCCAATGCGGAAACGGACCGAATCCTCGGCGCTGCCATCCTGAGCAGTGAAGGCGGCGAACTCGTGCAGATTCTGGGCGCTTTGATGCTGGCCGACGCGCCGTACACGGTGCTTAAGGGCGCCGTGTACATCCACCCGACCCTTGCGGAAGGCTTTTTCGGGCTGATGGAATCGGTCAAGGCCATCTAGAAAAATCATTGTGCTAACGGAATTGGTAACGGCTCAACCTGGCCGTCCTCGGCTCTACGCAGCGACTGGCTGAATTTGCAAGCGCCGGCCCCGCATTCTTGTCAGCCGCGCCCGCAAGTCGTCCGCATTCAATCCCGCGGATTGGCAGACGCTTTCAAAATCCGCATTGTCGTCGAAAAGATAATGCTCGGCCTGGCGCTTTTGCCGCAGCGGCCCGGACATCCAATCCTGGATCACCCTCACAACGACGGCCTGCCACAGCCGCACTTCACCCACCGTTTCTCTTGCGCCCACGATTTCCCGTTCAACGCTGCCCTCGGCCATTTTTGTCTCCTTCCTTTCGCTTTTCTTGGCGAGAATTGAGACGCAAGGGAATGGCCAGAACGGATGCGAGCAGCAACTGAAAACAAAGGTAATAGAACCTCGGCCCTGGGCGACACGGCGTGGCGCTGTGCCGGGACGCACCAATGTGTACCGAGGTGGGAAGAATCAAGAGCAGCCTAATAGGAATGGCCGCCCGAGCGGCGGATGATTTGTCGCTCGAGACGGGATCACGCAGGCCAAGTGCGGCGCCTAGCCTCGTCTATTGTGAAAGGATTTTGTCGATTTGCCGCAGATGGTTGATGTCGTGGCCGGCCGCGAGCCTGGCAATTGTCTCGATCGATTCCTCGCCACGCTCGGCATGCATGCCGTGATATTTCCGCTGTGCGGGAGAGAGCGATTTCAGCAGATCGAGGTTGGCCTTGCGAAAAGCGGTGAAGCGCTCGAGCGATCGACGCGCATCCGCTTTGCCGTAATTCATAGCCTGCGCCCACTTGTCCTGATCGAAGGCTTGAATCGGAGTGCCGGGCGCTCCGAGGATCGCACGAATCCGATAGCCGAACACAATTTCCGTGTCCGCCATGTGCGCCAGGATTTCCGAAACCGACCATTTGCCGGGCGCCGGTTGTTTACGCAATTTTGACGCCGAAGCGCGAGAGACCAGACGCGCGATCTTCTTGGGGGTCGCCGACTGAATCTTCAGCGGGTCTTCGTTAGCCAGATAGCTGAAGATACGCTGCTTATATTCTTGCGCTGTCTCCTGCATGTTTGCCCTCCAGATGCGGTTTACGGAATCGGTTCTGCCGCGATGCGCGCATTGTAACTGATCCATTTTCGGCGGATAAGGTTTGGCTTCGCCCGCGGTGAGGCCAATTTGGTTGGTCCCTGATGGAGCAATAGCCCGATGCAGCAAGGGTGATGTGATATAACAGAAACATCATAGGGATTGAGCTTTTTCGAGGATGAAATGATTCATACAGGCCGTCATTTTCTTCAGATTCCAGGTCCAACGAACGTCCCCGATCGAGTTTTGCGGGCAATGGATCAGCCGGTGATCGATCACCGCGGGCCCGAATTTGCCGAACTCGGGCTGACGATCCTCTCTGGATTGCGCGAAGTGTTCCAAACGCAGGGCCACGTCATTGTGTATCCCTCATCGGGAACGGGAGCGATCGAGGCGTCTCTGGTGAATACGCTATCGCCCGGCGATCGAGTGATCATTTTCGAGACGGGCCAATTCTCGAACATTTGGCGCCAAATTGGGGAACGGCTGGGTCTCGAGGTCGACTACGTTCCTGGAAGTTGGCGCCGAGGCGCATCGCCTCACGAACTGGAAGCCCGGTTGAGCGCGGATTCGCGCCAGACGGTGAAGGCCGTGGTGGTGGTTCACAACGAGACCTCCACCGGCGTGGCCAGTCGCATCCCGGAACTTCGGCGGGTCATGAACCGCCTGAGGCACCCGGCTCTCCTCCTGGTCGACGCAATCTCTTCGCTGGGCAGCATTGAGTACCGAATGGACGAATGGGAAGTGGATGTCACCGTCTGCGGCTCGCAGAAAGGACTGATGGTGCCTCCGGGCCTCGGTTTCAATGCAATTTCCGAAAAGGCGCTGGCCGCAAACAAGAGTGCAAAATTGCCGCGCTCCTATTGGGATTGGCAGGACATGCTCAAGCAGAACCAGGCCGGCTTTTTCCCCTACACACCCGCTACCAACCTTCTTTTCGGTTTGCGGGAGGCGCTGAAAATGATGAACGAGGAAGGCTTCGCGAATATTTTCCGCCGCCACATCCGTCACGGCGAAGCTACACGCGCGGCGGTACGGGCCTGGGGGCTCGAGATCGTGTGCGAAGAGCCGTTGGAATATTCCAATTCGATGACCGCCATATTCACCCCGGAGGGTCACGATGCGGACCGGCTGCGCAAACTCATTCTGGAAAATTTCGATATGTCTCTTGGCGCCGGGTTAGGTAAACTCGCCGGCAAAGCTTTTCGCATCGGCCACTTGGGGAGCTTCAACGACCTCATGCTCGCCGGGACCTTGAGCGGAGTGGAAATGGGCCTGCGCCTTGCGGGCATTCCGCATAACGAAGGCGGCGTAATGGCTGCTCTCAATAGCCTCACGCCGGCGGCCGAGGTAAGAGAGCCGGCGAAAGTGGCGCGATAAGGTTTCGAATAAGCCCCGCTTCACATCGGAGACAAAGTGGCCGAATCCCAAATAGCCACGCGCCAGGAACGAAAGGGTATTCCGGCCACCACAACCGTCTTGATTTTGCTCTGCCTGATGTATGCCATCAATTACATCGTCAGAGTGAACGTGAGCACCGCGGCTGCCGCATTCAAGGACGAGCTGCACCTCAATAACACCGATCTGGGTTGGATCTTTTCTGCATTCGCATATCCTTACCTGCTTTTCCAGGTTGTCAGCGGCTGGATAAGCGATCGCGTCGGACCGCGCCTGGCGTTGACGGTATGCGCGGTGATCTGGTCGGCCGCGACTGTATTCATGGGCTTGGCCGGCAGCATGTCCACGATGGTATTGGGGCGAGTGCTGCTGGGCATTGGGGTATCGGCCTTGCCCACGGCGACGCGCGCGATGTCTGCCTGGATGCCGGAAGGTAAGCGGGCGTTTGCGCAGGGGATCACGCATTCGGCGGCCCGCGTCGGAAACATGGTGACGCCTCCGCTGGTGGCCTGGCTGATCGTGCTGGTAGCGTGGCGAGGCTCATTCGTCGTCCTCGGGATCGCGAGTTTTGGTTGGGCGATCCTGTGGGGCTGGTATTTTCGCGACAATCCTGCCGAGCACCCGGGGATCACCTCCGCCGAGATCGAGATGCTCCCAAAGCATCGCTCGCGCATGGCGTATAAGACCGAGCCGGTTCCTTTTTTCAGACTGGCGCGCCGGATGTTCTTAGTGACCGTGGTCTATTTTTGTTACGGCTGGACGCTGTGGTTTTTCCTGGCCTGGATACCGCAGTATTTTCTGCACAGTTACAAACTGCGCCTGAGCAACTCGTCTCTGTTTGCGGCGGGTGTTTTTCTCGGTGGCGTGCTGGGCGACGTTTTGGGCGGCGTCGTCAGCGACCGTATCTTCGAAAAAACAGGCGATCGCAAGAAAGCGCGACGCAACCTGATCGTCTTTGGATTTCTTTGTTCGCTGGTGATGATGATACCCATCCTCCTCCTTCACAATCTGACTTCCGCCGCTATTTTCTTGAGCCTGGCCTTCTTTTTCGCGGAATTTACGGTTGCTCCGATGTGGGCCATTCCCATGGACATCGCTCCGAAGTTTTCCGGTTTTGCCAGCGGTTTCATGAATTCCGGATCGGCATTGGCGGCGATCATCTCGCCGGTTCTGGCGGGTATGATCATCGACCGAACCGGAAATTGGGAGTTGCCTTTCGTGGGCAGCATCGCGCTCTTGCTGTTTGGAGCGATACTCGCGCTGTGGATGAAAATCGACGAAATGCCCTCCGAGCCCAGCGCCAGCGCAAGCCCCATTGTGCAACCGGCCGTCTCGTCATGAAATCCGCAGTCTCGGGCTCGCAATCATCTTTGAAGCCAGTCGCACCCCTGCCGCTCAGTTCCCATGGCAAGCCGGTGGATTCGTTTGCGCCGGCCGCGGAACTCGAAAAAGAACTCCGAAGGACGGTGAACGGCGAGGTGCGTTTCGACCGCGGGAGTCGCGCGCTCTACGCTGTCGACGCTTCGAACTATCGCCAGGTTCCCATTGGGCTGGTGGTTCCGCGTGACGACAACGATGTGATCGCAACCGTCGCCGCGTGCAGAAAGTATGGCGCTCCGGTTCTGCCCCGCGGAGCCGGCACGAGCCTTGCCGGACAGTGCTGCAACGTGGCGGTGGTGCTGGATTTCACAAAATGCATGAATCGGATTCTGGAAATCGAGCCCGGCGCCGGATTTGCGCGCGTTCAGCCGGGACTGGTTCTGGATCGGCTGCGCGAACGCGCCGAGACTCACCATCTGACGTTTGGCCCCGATCCTTCCACGCACAGCCGCTGCACGCTGGGCGGAATGATCGGCAATAATTCCTGCGGGACTCATTCCTTGCTCGCGGGCAAGACGGTTGACAACGTCGAAGAGCTTCGCGTTCTGCTCTACGACGGCACGCAACTGACCGTTGGCGCGGCGTCAGAAGACGAATTGGATTCCATCGTTGCGGGCGGCGGCCGGCGCGGGGAGATCTACGCAAAGCTTCGAGCCATTCGCGATCAATACAGCCAGCTCATTCGCGCGCGGTATCCAAAAATTCCCCGGCGCGTCTCCGGTTACAACCTGGATCAGCTTCTGCCGGAGAACGGATTCCATGTGGCGCGCGCGCTCGTCGGCAGCGAAGGCACATGCGTCACCGTGCTGGAGGCCAAACTTCGGCTGATTCACAGCCCGCAGTACAGGACGCTCGTTGGAATGGGCTATCCGGACGTCTTCATTGCCGCCGAACAGGTGCCCGCGATCCTGGAATTTGGTCCCATTGGCCTGGAAGGATTCGAAGGGCGCATCGTCGACGGGCTGCGCAAGAAGGGCACGCCCAATCTCGAATTGCTTCCTGAGGGAAGGGGAATCCTGCTGGTGGAATTTGGATGCGATGATCCGGATCAGGCCCAGGCGCTCGCGCTCAAACTTGCCGATCGATTCAGACAATCCTCGGGAACGCCGGATATTCGGCTATACAGCGACAGCGAGGCCAAGTGGGTCTGGAAGATACGCGAATCCGGGGCGCGCGCCGCTGCGGCGGCGCCGGGAGCGCCTCCGGAATGGGAAGGCTGGGACGATGCCGCCGTTGCTCCGGAAAAGGTGAGCGGTTACCTTCGCGACATCCGCAAGCTTCTCGACGAGTACAACTATCAGGCGGCTTTCTACGGACATTTCGGGCATGGCTGCATTCACATGCGGGTGAGCTTTGATCTCGAAAGCGAATCCGGCATCCGCAATTATGGGGAATTCGTGGAACGCGCAGCCGATCTGGTGGTCAGCTACGGCGGCTCGCTTTCCGGCGAGCATGGGGACGGGCAATCGCGCGGCGCGTTGCTGCCGAAGATGTTTGGGCCGGAGTTGGTGAGGGCGTTTGGCGAATTCAAGGCGGCCTGGGATCCGGACAATAAGATGAATCCCCATAAAGTGGTGAACGCCTATTTGCCAACGGAAAATTTGCGACTGGGGGCGGATTACAAGCCGCAGCAGCCCAAAACTCATTTTCACTTTCCGGATGACGGCGGTTCCTTTGCCAAAGCGACAGTGCGTTGCGTGGGCCTCGGGGAATGCCGGAAAACGAATGCCGGCGCGATGTGTCCCAGTTACATGGTTACGCTGGAGGAGCAGCACAGCACTCGCGGGCGCGCCCACATGCTTTTTGAGTTGCTGCAGGGCGAGGTGGTCCGCGACTCCTGGCAAGATGAACACGTAAAGAAGGCGCTGGATCTTTGCCTTTCGTGCAAGGCGTGTAAATCGGAGTGCCCCACCAACGTGGATATCGCCACTTATCGCGCCGAATTCCTTTCGCATTATTACGAAGGCAAGTCGCGGCCCTTACACGCCCATTTTTTTGGCAGAATCGACCGCTGGGCGGAGCTCGCTTCAATTGCTCCGCGCACCGTGAACTTTCTGAGCCAGGCCCCGGGCTTCGATGGCGATGCTTCGTTCTTTCCTGGGCCTTCCGAATGAGCGAAAGCTGCCGAAGTTTGCCAAGCGCACATTTCGAAAATGGGCGCGATCTCGGAGGGGCTCCGCGCAACAAGCGTTAAAATCCGCGGCATCAGCTGCGATCGCCGGCAAACGCGCGGTCATTTTGTGGCCCGACACATTTACCAACTATTTTCATCCTGAGATCGGCCAGGCGGCTCTGGAGGTTCTGGAGGGCGCGGGATTTCAAGTGCAGGTCCCGCAGTCGCACCTGTGTTGCGGCCGGCCGCTTTACGATTTTGGAATGCTCGACCGCGCGAAGGAATATCTCACCCGCATCATGCAATCGCTGGGAACTGAAATCGATGCAGGGCTGCCGATCGTGGTACTCGAGCCGAGTTGCGCCTCTGTCTTTCGAGACGAGTTGCGCGGCCTGTTTCCGAAAGATCCGCGGGCGGCGCGATTACGCGAGCAGACGTTTCTTTTGAGTGAATTCCTGCAGTCCCGTGCTGACGGCTACAAACCCGCCAGGCTTCAACGGAAGGTGCTTTTGCACGGACATTGTCATCACAAGGCGCTGATGGGCCTGAGCGCCGAAGAAGCGCTGCTGAGGAGCATGGGTGTGGAATTGGAATCGCTCGATTCCGGCTGCTGCGGAATGGCCGGGGCATTCGGGTTCGAACGCGAGAAATACGAGATATCCAAGGCCATCGGAGAAAGGGTTTTGTTGCCGAAGGTACGAGGAGCCGCGCCAGAGACCCTCATCGCCTCGGACGGGTTCAGTTGCCGGGAGCAGATCGCGCAACTGACGGGACGAAGAGCTTTCCACCTGGCGGAGATCCTGCAACTGGCATCGACGCAATCGCCATGAACGAATCCTGGGCCTGAAGCGGCTGGTGCAGTGGCATTCTTATGCTCCGGCCGCACTTCGGAGGCTGATCGTCGGCGCAGAGCCTGCCAGCTTCAGTTTCGGCTCCTGGTCCACGGCTTTCAGAACCTCGCGTGTGATCCGCTCGTCGATCTCTCCAGCGTGGCGCAAATCCACCGGGAAACGGACCATGGCTTCGAGCCCCGAAGGCGTAAGCCGCAGGTGAGCGTTTGGCTTGAGCCCGCCCTGGGGAACGCCAAGCAGGTTCCGCTCCATGGCTCGATTCTGCTTCTCCAACTCCTCGTGGTAATCGGCGAGCACTACATCCACCGCCCGCAGCAATCTCTCACGCACCACCTTGAAGTCGCTGTCGGATGCGAAAGTCAGGGAGACCTCATGCCAGAGGAAGTCTGTGCCGGGAATTTGCTTGAATATTCCCGCAGTCGGTTGGAATACCACTGAGTTCGAAAAGGCGACGACTCGTCCCGTAGGCGTGTCCGCGGCACTGCCGCCGAGTTCCATCACTTGCATGCGTACCAGGCCGATATCCACCACCTCTCCCGTGACGCCGCTGATTTGAACGCGATCGCCCACGCGAATTCCGTACCGCCCGATCAGGAAGAAGTAACCGACCAGGGCGACGATCACGTTTTGCAGGGCCACGGCAACCCCTGCGGTCAGCAGGCCGGCGTAGGTCACCGCAGAATCCAGCCGGCTGGCGAAGCCGAAACCCACAATGATGACGATGGCAAACACCATGGCAATTTTGCGCAGCAGCAGGAATTGGTACCGGCGGTGCGGCTCGTGCACATAACGGTAGATGGTTCTTTTTACGATTTCCGCAAGAATGAGTACGATTCCAATGAATACGGCCAGGACCGCCAGCCGCGTGAGCAGGCGCTCCAGCAATCCTTTCAAGTCGCCTCTGACCTCGCTGTGCCAATCCTCCAGACTTTTCTCGTAGAGCCCGAACAAAATGTTTTGCTTAGCCGAGGGGATGGCGATAGCCATAAGCTGTTTGAATTCCGCCGTCAGCGCATCCACCTGCTGCCTCTGCTGCGCGAGCGTGGAGGCATTCTTGTCTCCTGATGGAGGTGGATGCATTCTGGTCCGACGCTTGATTGGTCAATTCGTCGGCTTGACGAGTCAGGGCGCGCAACCGATTGGCCAGCGGCGTTCGCAAATCGCTGGACGCTTTCTGTAGCGCTTGCGTTTGCGTGATTGCTCCGTTAATGACGCTGAGCTTGTGAGCAATTCCGAAAACTTCAGCACCGAGGCCCCAGATCCCGGTGGGCTCGCTGGCCGTTGCTTCTTGTTCTGTGCTCGCCTGTTCTTTTGGGTTCGCCTGGTTGCCGCTGGGCGAACTCGCCGCCCCAGCAATGGTTGGCACCGATGCCGCCAGAGCGTCGATCTGCGCGCGCAGCCCGCCGGCTTCGCCGGCGCCCGTGCCGGAGACGAATTCGGCCATGTTGCGGATGGCGTCCCTGCGAGTCTTTTGGAGATCCAGTTCGCCCTGAGCTTCAACGATCTGGGATTGCAAAAGCTCGCGTTGCCCGCTGGTAGCCGTCGCAAGTTTCTGTTTCAGCGAATTCAGCTGGGATTCGGCTTTTTGGACGTCCTGGTTGGCCGCCTCCTCGGCCTTCAGAATGGCCTGTTGTTGAGGCGTGCCTGCGTTTTGGGCTTGCACCTGGTTCGAAGCAGGATTGCTTGCAAGGGCATCGGCTGCCGCTCTCGCAAAATCAAAACTGAGGCGGACAATTTGATTCGCGAGCTGGCGGTTATCGCTCACAATGGTCACTTCGCTCGGATCGTTTGCGATCTGTTGATCCACGGTCATCTGGCGGTACCACGTCAGCGTCTGATCGAGGAAGGGAACGATCCGTGATGCATCCAGAGGCGTGTGTGATGCGTCTTGCGCCGCGGGTGGCGGATTCTGCGCCAGGAGCAACGCAAATGCTCCGCCCAGAATGCAAAGCGCCGCCGCAAGCGCCGCGGCCGAGGAAATCTTCTTACTGAAGCTCCCCCCACGGCGCCGCTTGGCTCGCTCAACTTTGTGCAAAAAAAGGTGCACCTTTAACTCCGATGGATACCAGTTTCTGGGGACTATCTTTGGATGATTCTAACTGCTATCGGGTGGCTGGGTAACTCGTCTTAAAAACAATCCGGACCAGAGGCTTATTTCCCCTTGCTTGGATTTGGATCTGCTGACGTCGAATCCGCCTCGACTTTTCGGCGCAACGCGTCGAGAAAAGACTCGCCGGTGTCCGCCAGGCGTTTCTCGAGCTTCTGGGTACAGTCGCAGGAGCTGCATGCCCAGGGCTCGGTGCCATTTTCGTCTCGGCAACGGCGGCGATCATGAGCATCTTGCACGCGCGTCAGCTCGAAATATTCCTCCCAGTAGGGCCGCTCTTCCAGCAGCGGACTCGGGCAATAACACACTTCAACCCAGCGGCTGGTCTGATCTTCAAACAGTCGCGCATCCTTCATGTTGCGAAGGTACTCGCCTTCGGCGACCGAGCCTCGCCCCAGGATGCCTCGCTCGATCGCTTCCAATAGATCGGCTTCGCGCCCCGCTTTGACTCGTCCACGAACCAGATAACGCATCGGCTCATTATAGCGCGGACGTATACAAACTGCCCCTTCCTGCATCAAAGGAGTATGCTGGCCACCATTGGTAGCTCTCAACGAGGAGGAGCACATGGCTAAGAGTGACGCACGGCGCGCAGCAAAAGCAGAGCAGGCTCCAGGTACGTCTCGTTCGCAGCCGATCACGCACCAGCGTGCGGCGGAAATTCAGGAGTTCGGAAAGATCGCCAGAATGCCCATAGGCCTGGATGAAAATGTTTGTGCGGAAAGCGTCCAGGTGCTGAACCAGATCCTCGCCGATACCATGACGCTGAGGGACTTGTACAAGAAGCATCATTGGCAGGTGGCCGGCGAAACCTTTTACCAATTGCACCTGCTCTTCGATAAGCACTTCGGCGAGCAGGCCGAGCTGGTTGATTCCATCGCCGAACGCATTCAATTGCTTGGCGGCATCAGCATCGCGATGGCCCCTGACGTAGCTGAAACAACCAAGATTGCCCGCCCGCCGCGTGGCCGTGAGGAAGTTCCCGTGCAGCTTTCCCGGTTGCTCGAGGCGCATGAAACGATTTTGAGAGAAGCCAGGGAAGCGGCAAAGAAGGCCGATGAGGCTGGAGACGACGGAACCAACGATTTGCTCGTCAGCGACGTGATTCGAACCAACGAATTGCAGGTATGGTTTGTGGCCGAACATCTGGTCGATGTTCCGATTGTCCGCGCGGATCAGGCGACGGCGGCCGGTTCGGGGCGGTAACCTTTCTGGCGCCACTCTTGCGCCGCCAATTCGACGGCAGGCTTGCCGTTTTCGAAGTTTGGCCTTTGGCCGATCTTGTGCGATGCGGGTCGGCCGATCGGGGGAAATTCCTATGGCCGATAATAAAGCTGAAATGAGAATTCCCATGCAGGTGGGAACCGAGTTCCGCATCCGCAAAAATGGCGACATTATTCTGGATAATCCCGAATTGGAATTGGCTGAGGATACCGCGGCGGCGGATGCTGTTTTGTCTTACCGCTTCGATCCGGAATCAGGCGAACACATCCTGCGCCTGCTCGATCCGGTGGCTGAGCGTGCCTTACGGCCTGGCCGGAAGGCAGCCGGCCAACGTTGAAACAGGCTGGCCGGGCAGCACAAATCTGAAATCCGCTTCCAACCCGTCGTCCTTTTTTTTCGTCTAACCTGTCTGTCTGCAACCCGCGAGGACGAAAAGACACGAATGAGTCTCCCCACGCATACGTCGGATGTGTTCATCATCGGAGGCGGTCCGGCTGGGCTTGCCACCGCTATTCTGGCGGCGCAGCACGGGTTACGCGTTGCCGTAGCCGACCATAATCGTCCTCCCATCGACAAAACTTGCGGCGAAGGCTTGATGCCCGATACGGTGACGGCGATAAAAGCGCTGGGGCTCGCCATCGGCTGTGATGAAGCCGTACCCTTCCGCGGCATTCGTTTTTGCGACGTGCACGGTGTGACGTGTGCCGAAGCTCAGTTCGGACAGGGGTTTGGCCTGGGTATCCGCCGGACCATCTTGCACGCGAAGCTCGCGCAGCGGGCCGCGGAACTTGGCGTGGCGCTCTTGTGGGGCAGCCGCGTGACTCTGGCTGCCCACGACCAGGTATTCTGCGACAACGAGCTTGTGCAATGTAAATGGCTGATTGGCGCGGATGGCGAAGCTTCCCCGTTTCGCCGGTGGGCGGGACTCGACGAAACCCTGTACGAACGCGTCCGTTTTGCCGCCCGGCAGCATTTCCATTCGGCGCCCTGGACCGATTTCGTCGAAGTCTACTGGGGGCGCGACTTCCAAATCGTTGTGGCCCCGATTGCCTGTGAGGAACTGTGCATCGTGGTCATCTCGCGCAACCCCCGCTTGCGAATGGGCGAAGCCATCAGCCAGGTGCCCGCGCTTGCGTCGCGTCTGCGGAATTTACGAGATACGGGAATCGTGCGCGGTGCTCGCACCGCCTTGCGTCGTCTCAGACGCGTGTGTCGCGGCCGATTCGCCCTGGTGGGAGACGCTTCCGGTTCGGTCGATCCGCTTACGGGCGAGGGTATCGGTCTCGCTTTCAAGCAGGCAGGCGCGCTGCTGGGCGCGATTGAAGCGCGTGATTTGCAGTTGTATCAAGCCGCCCACGAGAGCATCGGCAGGGCTTCGCGCTTTATGTCCAGGCTCATGCTCATAATGGATGCCCATCCGTATCTGCGCCGGCGAGCACTGCGTATGTTCGCTGCCGAGCCTTCACTCTTTTCCCGATTTCTGGACTTGAATGTCGGCGAGCTTACGCTTTCGAAATTCGGTCTGGGCCATGCCCTTCGCTTGGGATGGCGCATGCTCACTCCGGGCTGGGAGCTCTGAGCCAAAATCCTTGATGGACCGAGGTATGACCAGGCATCGGCGTTATTGGCTGGCGCTGTGCGTTGCGGTGCTGACGACGCAATTTGTCGTTCCCGCATCCGCGCAGCGGGGCGCGCTGGAACTCGATCCCGCGCGAACGGCCGTTCACTTT
This sequence comes from uncultured Acidobacteriota bacterium, assembly GCA_963761945.1. Classification (GTDB taxonomy): domain Bacteria; phylum Acidobacteriota; class Terriglobia; order Acidiferrales; family UBA7541; genus Palsa-189. The sequence goes on from CAVXIM010000012.1 coordinate 58,603, forward strand.
ACTTTGAAGACGTCTCTGCACACCGTGCATGGCACCTTCCGATTGAAAAGCGGCAAAGTGAGCTTCGACCCGGCAACCGGGAAGCTGTCGGGTTTGCTGGTGGTTGACGCCACGAGCGGCGAGAGCGGAAATAGCGGGCGCGATTCAAAAATGCATCGGGAGATAATCGAGAGCCAGAAGTATCCCGAGATCACTTTCGCGCCGGTGGAGATCGAAGGGCCAGTGGAAATGCACGGCGATTCGCAGGCCCGGGTGAAAGGCATGTTCCGCCTGCATGGGCAGGATCACGAGATCACAATTCCCGTTGACGTGCGGATTGCGGGCTCGGATCTGACTCTGGACGCCGATTTCTCGATTCCTTACATTGCCTGGGGACTCAAGAACCCCAGCACATTTATTCTGCGCGCCAGCGATACGGTTCAATTGAACGTTCACGCCATGGGCCAATGGGCGCGTGACGCGGCGAACTGACCAGCCCTGCCAACTTGCCAACTGGCCCTCAAGAGCGGAAGTTTGGGATTACTCGCGCAGCCGCGCGGGCCCGCTGACGCAGGGATTGCCGCGTTCATAAAATCGAAATCGCCGGTCCGCCGCGCGCGTAATTCCGATGCGTACACTCTTGCCGATGGGCTTCGGCGGCCAAGCCGCGGTACCCAGCCATAACGGCCCTTCGCCGCGCCCTTCGCCGCCCCCTTCGCCACAAAGATCGGCGCCATCGTAGCGTTTATCGACGCGCAATGCGGAGGCCAGCCGGCCCGGTCCTCGCGCCAGATCGCAAATCCGCGCGGCTTTGCGATCTCCGTCCTGTATCAGGTCCACTCCTTCCAGCAGTTCGAGAGCGCGCAGAAGTACTCCCGCTCCAACGCCCGCCGTTTCGCTGGTAACGTTGAGCAGCCAGCAGGAGCCGTACGCGAAATAAACGTAGGCATGTCCGCGCCGTAGAAAAAGAGAACGATTGCGCGGCGTTTGGCCGCGAAATGCGTGTCCGGCGGCGTCTCCCGGCGGGTAGGCTTCGGTCTCTACGATGCGCCCGCTGATGCGGCCCTGCGGCAGATCGTGAACTAGAGTCTTGCCGATTAGAAATTGCGCGAGCTCCAGCGTACCGATCGGAAGTTCAATTCGGCGCAAGCGTCGTATGCGCCGCGCTCGGAACGCCGCTCCGGTGGCATTGTGATCGGCTTTTTCAGATGATCGCCGCACGTCTTTCGAGTATATGCTTGCAAGGTGAGCGCTTCAAAAACGAGCGAAGAGCTCGACAAAGAAAAGCAGGCGGCAGCGCAGGCGGCGGTTGGATACGTGCGCAGCAACATGCTGGTCGGCCTGGGAACAGGCTCGACGGCGACATATTTCCTTCGTTTTCTCGCCGAACGGGTGCGCAGCCGAGAATTGAAGATCGAGGCGGTGGCCTCCTCACTGAAGATTGCAGCACGAGCCAAAGAGCTTGGTATACCGATCTGCGAGCCGCGGCGCGGAGTTCGCATTGATCTGACGGTCGACGGCGCCGACGAAATCGCTCCGGATCTGAGCTTGATCAAGGGCGCCGGAGGCGCGCTGCTACGCGAAAAAATTGTCGCCCGGGCCTCGCGGCATTTTGTGGTTATCGCGGATTCCTCCAAGCGGGTCAGCCAGCTTGGCCGCCGGGCCGTGCCGGTGGAAGTCACGCCGTTTGCCGCTCCATGGGTCATGGATGAGGTCGCGAAGCTCGGAGGCAATCCTGTGCTGCGCACCGATAAGTTGCAGCCAGAGCGGCCATCCCTTACGGATCAACAGAATTATCTCCTTGATTGCGACTTTGGTCTCATTGGGGATGCCTCCAGTCTGGCCGCGAGGCTCAAGGAGATTCCCGGCGTCGTCGAACAGGGGTTATTTTTGGGTTTGGCGAGTGCTGCTCTGGTTGCGGAGGGAAACGAAATCATCGTTCTGCGCCCTCACCGCCCGCCGATGCCCCTCGATCAATCCGATTTGGCGTTCGACTGACGCCGCCGCGGCCCTATTGCGCAGGTCTCCACATGCTCGATTGCTAAGAAGCGCCTTGTGGTGTAATTTGTCTTTCATGATATCCGCTGGGTTCAACAAGGCATATTGCGACTGCCCCGGTCGCTGTTGTCGGCCAATTTCATTTGGCGGCAGGCTCGGAACCTAGAGGTCGAACTCCAAACAGCCCGGCTTTGGAAAAGCCCACCGCCAGATAGAAGGCTGGTGGGTTTTTTTTGGGCTCTATTTTCGTCTTGAGGAGGTAAGCAAATGGCTGAATACAAGCACCCGGAAGTCCTGGTATCTACAGAATGGGCCTCTCAGCACCTGAACGATCCGAAAGTCCGCCTGGTGGAAGTGGACGTGGACACCAGCGCCTACGATCAGGGCCATATTCCCGGAGCTGTGGGTTGGAACTGGCAGACCCAGCTTCAGGATAATGTTCGGCGCGATTTGATCAGCAAATCGGCGCTGGAGCAGTTACTCGGCAGATCCGGAATTTCGAATGACACGCACGATTCTTCTCTATGGTGACAACAACAATTGGTTCGCGGCCTATGCTCTTTGGCAGCTCAAGTATTACGGGCACAAGGACGCGCGGCTGATCAATGGCGGACGCAAAAAGTGGCTGGAAGAAAAACGTCCGCTGACCACCGATCCTCCGAAGGTCGCCCCCGCGACATATCACGCCACCGGTCCCGACGAATCACTCCGCGCTCGCAAGGAAGATGTCTTCGCCATCGTCGAGAATCGCAATCGCGGTCACCTGGTGGACGTGCGATCGGTCGACGAATTCACCGGTAAGATCATTGCGCCGCCCGGTATGAGCGAAACCGCGCAGCGCGCCGGCCATATTCCCACCGCCGCGAACGTGCCTTGGGCACAGGCGGCCAACGAAGACGGCACCTTCAAGAGCGCGGATCAACTCCAGCAGCTTTACGGCTCGAAGGGCGTAACCGGTAAAGACGAAGTCATTGCCTATTGCCGCATCGGTGAACGCAGCTCGCACACCTGGTTTGTCCTGAAGTATTTGCTCGGCTACGATCGCGTGAAAAATTACGACGGCTCGTGGACGGAGTGGGGAAACCTGGTTGGGGCGCCCATCGAAAAAGAAAGCGTCGCAGCCACGGCCCGCTGAGCCGTTTCGCCCGGCGCTCTGGCAGATCCTCCTTCGGCGCGTTACCCTAGCGCCGAAGGAGGATCATGCTTCTACCCATCGTCCACGCAGGAGAACCGGTTCTGCGCCAGCCGTCGCGCGCTCTTTCTCCGCAGGAAATCAGCAGCAAAGAGATACAGAAGCTCATCGAGCACATGCGCGAGACCATGCGCGGGGCGCCCGGCGTCGGTCTGGCGGCGCCACAGATTGGTTTGTCTCTCCAGATCGCCGTAGTCGAAGACCGCAAGGAATACCATAAGGAAGTTTCCGCCGAGCAATTGGCCCTGCGCGAAAGGCGGCCGGTGGCTTTTCATGTCCTGATCAATCCGCGGATACAGACTGCGGACGACGATCAAATCGTGGAATTCTTCGAAGGCTGTCTCAGCTTGCCCGGATTCTTCGCGTTGGTTCCTCGCTCCCGCGGCGTACGCGTGGAGTGCCTGGACCATCGCGGCAAGTCAAAAAGCATCGAAGCATCCGGTTGGTACGCGCGCATCCTTCAGCACGAAATCGATCATCTTCATGGCAATCTCTACATCGATCGCATGCACAGCCGCACCTTCAGCTCCACGCAAAATTGGGAGAAATTCTGGAAGGGCAAGCCTGTTACGGAAGTGCGCTCCGAATTGGGCTGCTGACCGATCGCGAATGCGTCATTTTTGTTCGCCGGGCTGCCATGGATCGATCCAGAAATCGAGTGACAGCCACAGGCTGTAGGAGGGTCGCACCAGCACGAGCGTGAGCGACACCGCCAGACAAATCCAAAATATGAATTTGGAGTTTTCTGAAAGAGCGCCCGCGCCCGGCAAGAGTAAAGACGCGAGATACGCGGCCAGCAAGATAAAGGCGGTCAGCATGTACGTAATGATCATGCCCCCAATGAAGTAGCCGGATTCGCGGAAGTAAGAAAGGCCGCAATCAGGACATTGTGGCAGGACGCGATTGGGCCAGCCGCGGAAGATTCGGCCTCGCCGGCAATTGGGACACCGGCAATGCAGCGCGTTCAGCAAAAGCTTGGGAAAATCCGGTCTTCCCCTCACGAAATCAATTATAGCCCGAGATGCGCGAGAGTTCCGGCGCGGGGACGTTCAGAACTTCTTTCGGATTTTGGCCTCGATCGCATAGCTGCCGTACTCGTCACGAGTCAGCGAAAGCGAGAGGCGGCCTCTGGTCTGATACTTCACTTGCACCACTGCGTCCTGGGTATCGGTCAGGTCTGTCGCAAAGGTAAACAAGATCGTGCTGGTGAGGCGCTGCTGAATGGCTACGCGCGCACCGGGGTTGCTATTGTCGCCGCCCAGCGAAGGATCGATCTGAAGCTGCGAAATGCCTGCCAGCTTCTCAATCTGGTTGCTCACCTGGCTTGTGAGTCCATTGGCAATTGCCGATTCGGCGCCCAGCGCAGCCGGGGTAGCGGTCGCCGCCGATTGCGCGGTGGTATTGCCGAAAGCCAGCAGATGAATGATGTCCACCGGCGGCAGGGCAGGATCAGACATATAGTTGGTGCGCAGGCGGTCGAGAGGACCCAGAAAATTCAATGTGATGTTGTAGTCTTGCACGACGGTGGTGACGAAGAGGTTGAGGGTTGGCTCGGTTCGAATGGGATTGGCAAACACCACCGTGCCGCTTTGCACCTGATATACATTGCCCATGAAGAATAGCTCGCCGCCGGTCAGCACCGTTCGCCCCAGAACCACGGGATTCGCCAGCGTTCCGGCGACGCGCAAATCGGCAGAGCCTTGCAAGCTCAATTTGCTGCTGGAAAGAGCCAAGTCCTGGCCCGAGGCCACCGCTACGTCGAGGCGCGTATTCTGTTCCCATTTGGACGGTACCGAAGGCGTGGACGAGCTGAGCTGGCCGATGAAATTTGCAAGATCGAAATCGGGCGTGAAGGAAAGCCCGTCAATGGTCACGCGGCCGTTCAGCACAGACGACGCCGGAGTTCCCATCAGTGTGAGGTTGGCGTCCAGTTGCGCCCGGGTCCCTTCCGGATAGCGCACGCGAATCGATTTTCCGTTTACCTGCAGGGAAAAAGCAGCGGAAGAATAGCTGGCGAATCCTCCCACGGAGAAGCTTCCGCCGCTCATCTGCCCGGAGCAGTTCTCGATCGTCAGCCGATCATTGGTGATGGCAATTCGCGCGTTGAGGTTATCGACGCCAACGGGCGCGACGTCACTCACAAACGAGCCTTTCACGATTTCGATGCTGCCGCCCAATTGCGGCTGCTTCAACGCCCCCTTTGCGGTCATATCGACTTTGACTGTTCCCGAAGATTGCGTGTTGGAGCCAAGAATTGCCAGCAGACGAAGATCGATCAACCCGCTTGTTGAAATCTGGAGCGGCGCCGAGCCGCCTAGAGGCAAGGTTCCCCCGAACTTGAAATCCGTGTCTGTGCCTTTAAGTTCAGCTTGCGAGATGGTTACGACGTTGTTCGCGTAATTGAAGCGCACCGGACCCGCGCTGGCCATGTTCAGACCCTGATAGGCAAGGTTTAGAGTCGAAAGCTCGACGTTGGCCTTTACCTGTTCCGGATTCGCCAGCGGGCCATCGATCTGTCCGCTCACTTCCGCATTTCCTTGGAATTGACGGCGCGCGCCGGGCAGATATGCGGCCAGCAGCGGCCCAAATTGCAGCGAACGGATTTCAAAGCCGCCATGCACCATGTACGGAGCGGCCATTCCCGCATTTCCGTTGGCGCTGATTTGCCCGCCCGCGATGTTTGACGTAAGGGCAAACTTCACCTGTTGATTCGCAGCGTGGAGTTCAGCATTCAGCGATCCCAGCGCCGTCCCTCGGAACGCCAGTTGGTTGCCGGCCAGGGCGACATCCACCGCGGGCGTCGCAAGCGTGCCCTCGCCGTGCGCCTCAATCCCCAATGTCCCCGCCATTGGATAACCGTGAGAGGAGAGGTAGCGGATCTGGGCGAGGTTCAGCACGGAATGGTTGATCACAATTTGATAGTGATGGTCGGCTGCGCCAAAGTCGCCATTGCCGCTGATCGTTCCTGCCGGGGCGGCAATAGTGAAGTTGGCTGAAAAGCTTTTATTGGCGGCGTGGATTTGCGCCGAGACGCTGCGAACAGGCTCGCCCCAGAGCGAAGCGTCTCTCACGTCTACGGAGCCTTGGCCTGCTGGGTCTTGCAGCGTGCCTCGAAGCGAAAGATTGGCTGAAAGGATTCCGGAGACAGGCGCCGACGCGCCGGTGATCTCTTCGAGCTCCGCGAGCGGCACCTGCGAAGCTTGGATCTGCGCACTGACTGGATTGGCGGCGCTATAGGACCAGTGCTGCAGGCTGGTCGCCAGCGCAAAATTCAGCCGTCCGCGATTTGGGGTTTGCGCTTGCCCATTTTGCAGGCTCGCCGCCGACGCAGTTAGCTGGAAATCGCTCTGGATATGGGGCCAGCGCGTTTGGTGCAGTTCCAGGTTATCGGCCTGCGCGTGGCCGGCAATACGGGGGTCCTGAATGCGTCCCTGGACTTGCGCCTCGAGCGAAGCGCTGCCGCGCAGCCCGAGCGGCTCGGATGCCGAAGAGGGCGTTTTTCCCGCCGCGCTCAGCATACTTCTGGCTGAAGCGAGCAACACTTCCACTTCGTGCAAGTCCGAAGTTCGCGCATGGAGAGACAGAGCGGAATGATCGCTGATGGTCCCATCCGCGATGATGTTCGTTTGCCTGCTGGAAAATGAGCTATTCGTCACTGTGAGGGTTGCGTGGGGCGCGTCGTAGGCCACATGCACATCCGCGTTCACCGGCAGTGATGCCGCATTGGCTGGCACGGCCGAGTTTTGCGCGCCATTGATCGACGCCGAGATTCTCGCATCAGCGCGCGCCATCAGGGTTTGCAGGTTCGAAGTCCAACGCGCGTTCGCGCGCAGCTGGCCTGTACCCCGCAAAGGCAGCGCTGTCGCCCCCGCGGCTTGCTCCGTCTGTCCCAGCGATAGCGAGTCCGCCGAAACCGAGAGTTGGTAACTTGGAGTTGCGGTTAGATGGTCGCCCGTGAATTCGGCGCGCATCATTCCGCCCAGGGTTTCGGCTTGCAGGCTGCTGACGTGTACGTTTCCATTTTCCAGCGCGTAGTCCCCAGCGAGGGAGCGGAAGCTCACCTTGGTGCCGGACAAAGCAGCCGTTAGCGTCTTACTGGAGACGCGTCCGCTCAGCTTAAGCGAATTGAGGGCGGGGCCGGCCGCGGCTCGATAGGATAGCGAGCCGGCCAGCTCAATCTCTCCTCCCGAAAGCGGCACGCTGCGCAATTGCTCGCGCAGATCGGCAGTTGATACCCGCGCTTGATATTGACCATCGATGGCAGGATTCGAATATCCTTGCACGACTCCTTTGGCATCCAGTTGTGATAGCGCTGTGCTTATGTGAATGCGTTCGAAGCTGACGCCCGCGCTTGTTGCTGCAAAGCTGATTTGCGTGTCGTGCTGCACGGGTGTGTAGCCATCAATGGCAATTTCGCCCTTGCTGTATCCGAGATTCCCTGAATAGCGATCGGTGCTCGGGGGCGGTGCTCGGGTCGTGACTTACATCCAAGTGAAAGTCCGCCAGGTTCGCATCGATCTTCCGGGGCAAGTTGTTGTAGCGAAGCTCGCCGTTTCGCACCGCGGCATGCTCTATCGATACTTGCAGTTTGCTCGTGGATGGACCGGAAGCAGAAGCGGGCCGCGCCGGAAGATTCGATGTACCCGCTTCGTCGGCGACTAAATTAATCGCCGGCCGGTCGAGAGTCAGCTCAGTAAGTTCCACTTTTTTGTGCGCTAGCGCGTCCCACGCGATGCCAATTTCTATCCGAGGAAGATTGGCGAGCGGCATGGAAACGTTTCTCTCGGTGCCGCGCACGATCACGCCCTCCAGCGTGACGTGCAGGGGCACCCAATGAATGGAGTAATTCCCTATGGCGATTTGCGCGCCGCTGGATTTCTCGGCGATTTGAATCATTTTGCCGAGCACATAGCGGTGCAGGAACGTATTCCGCTGAATCAGGTAGCCCGCGCATACCACGAGCAGCATCAATCCGGCGATGCCGCCGCCCGCCCAAGCCAAGATTTTTTTCCACTTCACTTGTCCCTCCCGGCCGCTGCTCGTCAGAAGGCTTGACCGAGCGTCAGGAAAAATTGCACCGAACCGATACCCGCGATCGGGTTCAGCAGGTGGCCGATATCGAAGCGCACCGGCCCGACCGGCGTGTTATACCGAAATCCGATGCCCACGCTGTTCGTATATTTCTCCGCCAGTAGCGGCAAATTAATTTTCGAATAGACGTTTCCGCCGTCGTAGAAGACCACCGCGCCCACGCGCTCGCCCAGAATCGGAAAACTTACGGGAATATGGAAGCGCAGCTCAGAATTCAGGATCAGCAGCATGTCGCCGCCGACAGGTACGCTGATCGTCGAGCAGGTGGACGGATCGCTCTGATTCCCGCACGCGACGACGGGACGCTGCGGTCCCGCGCCATCGATGGGAAAGCCGCGCAAGGTATCGCTGCCGCCGGAAAAGAATTCTTCGCTCAGAGGCACTCGGCTGGAAGAGAACTCCTGCTCCAGGCCGAAACGAAAATTGGTGGCCCAGGTCAGATTCTTTGTGAGCGGCCGGTAATACGCGGACTGGCTCAGGAATTTCACGAAATTGGCACTGGCTCCCAGAGCTGTCGAAGTGACGCCGAAATCAAGCGTCTGGTAGATGCCGTGTTGCGCATCCAGCGGTTTGTCGCGTGTGTCGCGAATATACGACGCCGAAACGGTGGAGAGCCGGACGTCCCGATCCTCGGGCAGCACGAGATCGGGAATGAGCAAGTCCGAGAGAACCGTGCGCCGGAGCCGATAACGCAGGATCAGGGTCTGAGTGCGGCGTGGATCGAGGTTGCGCTGAACCTGAAACGAACCTTCGCCAAAGGTAGACGCAAAGATCGGGTTCAAAGTGCTGCGTTCACCCGTTGCGCTGAACAGCGAATTCCAGGAATTGCTAAAAAAACGGGGTATGCCGTAACTCAGCGTGGCGCGGTTATCCAGGCGCGAACCCAGGATCGAAGCCGTGAAGGTCTCTCCGCGGCCGCGAAGGTCGTGCAACGTGTAGGCAAAGGAGCCACGCGGGCCAAAAAATCTGCGTTCGTCGGTGACGAAATTCTTTCCCACCGGGATCGGCGCGAGCCCGGGAATCACAATCGCTCCGCCCGGCGCCGACCCGCCGCGACTTACGATCTCCAGCCCGCCGCCGTACTCAATCAAGTTTCTCTGCGATTCGCGAACCTTGACGAGAACTTCTTCCGATTGATTCTGCGAAGAATCTCCGGCATCGCCCTGTGGCGTAGCAGGATCGCTATCTTGCGGTCGATTTTGCGTAGGACCCGAGTTCGCTGATTGGCCGCTATCGGCGGCCCCTTCGTCGGGCGCCGGCGGATCCACCAACTGCGCCGTCACGTCTTGGGCACGGCGAGGTCCGACGCTGGCCCAGTCAAATATCCCCAGATTGTAGAGATCGCTTTCCGCCGCCAGCATTTTCGATTCGCTCAGCGGCATCTCCGGGCGGAGCGATACCGTATGAGCGATGAGGCTGGTTTTCGTCCTGACGTTTCCGAGATAGACGACGTCTTGAACCTGCGTCTCGGGCCCCGGCTGGAGTTGGTAGACGACGTCAACGCGGTACTTGTCGCCACTGACAGGCGAGACACGGGTATTCAGGCGCGCGCTGAGAAAACCGCGATCCAGGTAGTAGGCCAGGATATCGTTGCGGTCCTCCTGCTCGAGTTCGGGCGAATAGGGCTTTCCCGCTGCCAATCGCAGACCGTGCGCCGGAAGTTTGCTGGTATCGAGGCCAGCGTCTGCCCCCTTATCACCAGCGATCTGGAAATTACGGACGATGGTCCGGCCGCCTTCGGTGATCAGGAAAGTGACATCGACATGGGGCTCATGATCGTCAACTTTGGTGTTCACTTGCACGTCCGGATATCCCATCACCTTGTACATGTTCACGATTTTGTTGACGCTTGCGCGAAGCAACGTATCGCTGTAATGGCCTCTCGAGAACAGCGGCTTCTTTTTTTTAATTACGATCGCCGCCCGCAAAGCCGCATCATTGAACTCGCTATTTCCCGCGAACGCGATGCTCTCCACCTTGTGCTTCCTGCCTCGCTGAATCCGGTAAATCACGTCCGCCCGATCGGGCGACTCCTGAACTTGCGAGGTGACTTGCACATCGAAATAGCCTTTGGATTGGAAGTACGAAGCCAGGTCCCTGCGCCCTTCGGCGATAAGGTCGCTGTCGTAGGCATTTTCCTGATAGATGGGAACGAGGCGCTTCACCGTTCTCTTGAATAGGTGCGCTCCCTGAATTTCCACCGTAACCACTGGCCCGAGCTTCACGTGAAACAGCAGGTTGGCGCGATTCGTCTGGGGATCGTAGTTCGCGGATTTCAAACTGAGTTCCTCGGCGAGCCGGTTACTCTTGCCGAGATTCATTCGAATAAGATCGATGGCTGCCTGGATGCGCTGCGCTGTGAACGTCACCTCGCTCTTCAGCCGCCCTTTTCTGAATCGAGTCCAAAACGAGCTTAGCGCTTCTCTTTCCCGGTCCGCCTCAGCTTCCGACAAGCCTTCGAAATCGATTGTCCCGATCTTTGCGCGGCGGTTCAGCGTCACTTCGAAAATGGGATTAACCAGCTTATGTTTATCGTCGATATCGGTCCGGGGATTCACGGTGGCCGCGAAGTAGCCGCTCCTGGCAAGAAAGGTCTGCAGGGCCCCGGTTGCATCATTCATCTGCCGCTTCAGGAATGGGGAGCCCTCGGAAAACGTCACCACTTGCAGCAGGCGCGTATATGAAAATTGCGGCACGGCGCCGGGAAACTGCACTAATCCCAGGTAGTAAGCCGGCTCGAGAACGAAGGTCAAACGCAAGCCGCCGTTCTCGGGCGAAACTTCCACTCTCGCGCTGGTAAATTCCTTGGTGGCCAATAGTGCGGCGATGCTCTGCTGAATTTTGGCGTTGGAGTAAGGCTGCCCCGTTTTCTGCGCGATCAGCGCGCGCAAATACTCAACGTCCGCCTCCGGCCGGGACGCCAGATCAATAGCCGTAACATTTTCGCCTTCGTAATTAATGCCCGGGAGGGTTTGGGCGCGAGCGACAGGGCCGAGCCAGATCAAAAACGCCACCAGAATAGCCGCCGTCACCGCCGGGAGGGCATGCGTTCTTCTTTGCTCTCGTACGAAGAGCTTAAGTATCGACGCAAGCATTGCAGTTCGCTGACGAATTCGGCAGTGCTCGGCGGAGCCCGATCGAGAACCTAGCGCCTCTCGAGGACTGCATTCATCTCCGCGCCAATCAGCAGCGTGAGGCCGGAAACAAAAATCCACACCATGAGCACAAAGAAAGCTCCAATCGCTCCGTAGGTCTCGGAGTAATGTCCAATGTGCCGAACGTAAAAATTAACTCCCGAAGTTCCGCCCACGAGCGCCAGCGTGGCAAACAGCGTCCCCGGCGTTATCCATCGCCATGGACGCCATTTGTTCGGCAGCACGTGGTCCATGATGGCCACTGCGGTCTGCAGCAGTATCAGCAGGAAACACCATCGGAATATCTCCCACACGATGCGAACGGCGGGGCCGAGGTAAAGTTCTCTGGATAGAAAAATGCCGATTCGGTGGCCCAGAGTCAGCAATCCGAAAGCCCCGAAGAAGAAAGCCGAAGTCACTACCAGGATACCTATAGCGATCAGCCTCTTCTTCCAAAAGCCCCGAGTCTCCGGGACGTTATAAACACGGCTGAGATTTTCCATCAGGCTCACGAGGCCTGATGAAGAAGCCCACACGGTAAAGACGAATCCTATGGAAAGAAAGGTTTTGTTCTTGTGCGCCAAATTTAGAAGCGTCTGCAAAGCCACGTCGCGCGCCTCTATCGGGAAATGTTCAATGATGGCGTGCGTCACGTTGGTCCAGAGATTTGTGTACGGCAGGAAGCCCGCCAAAGCACCCAGCACCACAAAAAAGGGAAACAGCGCCAAAACGAAGAAATAAGCCATCTCCGCGGCCAGATCGATCAAGTCGTCCTTCACGGCTTTGGCCCAGATTTCGCGTAACACGCCGAAGCCCCGGCGTCGGCGTGGTTACGTTACCCCAGCCCTATAAGTCGCGTCTGTGGCGCTGGCAAATGACACTTGTCCTGTCCTCTAATCTGATTAAGTTACGAAGATCGGGAAGCTCTCCGCATCAGGGCATTACCGTATGTAAACTGTGGCGATTACTGACGGTTCTGGTGGGTCGCGTCGGCGGGCGGCCTCAGTCCGCAGTTGAAAGGTGGCCCAATAAGCGTATGATTTCTGCAACCTTCTGGCATCGCGATGACCCGGATTCGAGCTAGGGCCGAAGATCGAGCAGATGGAAAGGAGTTCCACATGAAGCGTGCATTCGCATCGGGCTTGCTTCTTTTGCTTTTTGCGGCGACCGGCATGGCCCAGCAAGGCGCCCCACCGCCGGCGAAGGCCTTCGCCACCGCGCAAGACATCCCTTACGACTCGGTACCAAATTTTCTGAAGCTCCCGACGGGACTCTACCTGGGCGAGGGCATTGGCGTGGCCACAAACTCAAAGGGTCACGTTTTTGTTTATACGCGAAGTGGTGAAAGCTCGCGCCTGTTCGAATTCGACCAGAACGGCGGCTTCGTGCGCGAGATCGGCAAGGGCCTATACGGCTTCCAGATGGCCCACGCCGTTCGAGTCGATCCTCAGGACAACATCTGGGTCATCGACGAGGGCACCGACATGGTCATCAAGTTCACCCCCGACGGCCGCGTGGCCATGACCATGGGCAGGCGCATGGAATTCGGCGGAGGCGTGCACGCCACTCCGCCGCCAGGCACTCCCCCGCCGGCTCCCACACCTTATCGGTTTGGCAGGCCGACCGATGTGGCCTGGGATGCTGCCGGCAATATTTTCATATCCGATGGCTATACCAATTCAAGAGTCGTGAAGTACGACAAGGACGGCCGGTTCATCAAGGATTTCGGCACCAAAGGGACCGGCCCCGGCCAGTTCAATACGCCGCACAGCATTCAAGTGGACGCGCATGGCAACGTCTATGTAGCCGATCGCGGCAATCGGCGGATTCAGGTTTTGGACAATGACTTGAACTTCAAAACCATGTACGAGAATGTCGGTGCTCCCTGGGCCATATGCATCACGCCGGGCCCGCATCAGTATCTCTACAGTTCCAATTCTTACCCGGACAACAACAATTCGAACGCATTCAACGTCACCGGCGAAGTTTATAAGATGGAGCTCGACGGCACCGTTTTGGGCAAATTCGGCAAGGCGGGCAAGCAACTGAAGGAATTCAGCACCATCCATGCCATGGATTGCCGAAGCGACAATGATCTCATTGTTGGCGAGATCACCAGTTGGCGCGTGCAGAAAGTCATCCTGCATCCGCAGCAGATTCAGACTTCCTCCCGGTGAGGCCTGCGGACATGACCAACCAACTGAGATCGTTCATTTCGGAGGCTTCCATGAAGCGCTATTTGCAGTTTCTCCTGCTGGCGATGCCGCTGCTTTTCGCCGGCTCGCTCTTCGCGCAGTCGGTTCCTGAAATCCCCTACGACTCCGCGCCCAATTTTCTGAAAATGCCGAACGACATCTATTTGGGAGAGGTCCTGGGTGTAGCCACCAATTCCAAGGGGCACGTTTTTGTCTACACGCGCACCGGTTCGGTGAACGTAACGACGGGAACGAACCGCGTGTTTGTGCGTTCCGGTTCGCGCCTGTTTGAATTCGATCAAAACGGCAAATATGTCCGCGAAATCGCCCAGGGACTCTATGGATTCGTCCAGGCACACGCCGTGAAGGTCGACCCGCAGGACAACATTTGGGTCGTCGATGAAGGTTCCAGCATGATCATCAAATTCGATCCGGAAGGTCGCGTGCTGATGACCATGGGCAGAAAGCCCGAAGCGGTAAATAATCCAGTGCGCCCCGAAGCTCCTCTTGCGCCTGGCAGTGGCGCCGGAGTTCCCGGAGACAATTTCAATGGGCCGTCGGACGTGGCCTGGGATGCCGCCGGAGATATCTTCGTGGCGGATGGCTCGAGAAATTCCCGAGTGGCTAAGTTTGATAAAAATGGCGTGTTCATCAAGTCTTGGGGCACCAGGGGTACGGCGCCCGGCCAATTCAATGTGCCGCACTCGATCGTCGTGGATGCCAAGGACAATGTCTATGTGGCGGATCGGGGCAATAAGCGCATTCAAGTGTTCGATACAGATGGCAATCCCAAGACTCAGTACTCCAACGTTGGCACTCCGTGGGAGCTTTGCATCACCTCCGGGCCTCACCAATATATTTACAGCTCCGATTCCAATACCGGCGATTTCGATCCCGCAACGATCTACAAGATGGAGCTCGACGGCACCGTTCTCGGCAAGTTTGGCGCGGGCGGCAAACAACTGAAGGAATTCGGCACCATACACCAGATGGATTGCCGCAAGGACAACGAACTATATGTGGGTGAAATCCTTAATTGGCGTGTGCAGAAGCTCACTCTGCATCCGGATAAGGTAGAAAGCAGCCGCACTTCCGCGAAGCGGTAGAAGTAGCGTCTTGGTGGTCTGAAGATGCACGTGCGCGCATGACTGAGTGCAATGCTTCGCGCACGAGCGCGCTGCACTAAAGATTGAGGTTGACTGAACGCGTCGGCCCGTTCGTCCGTAATTAGAGGAGCCGTCTCAAATATGAATCGGGCCATGAATCGAGGAAGAATAGCCGTTGCCGGTGTCTGCCTGCAAATGGCCTTGGGCGCCGCGTACGCGTGGAGCGTATTTCGTATCCCCCTTTCCAGGCAGTTTGGCTGGAGCATCTCCCAAGTCACCTTTACGTTCACGGTCTGCTGGCTTTTCCTGGGTTGCATGGCGGCCGTGGGCGGGCTGTGGCTGAAGCGCAGTGGTCCGAGAATGGTGGCGATGGTGGCCGGCCTGCTGTGGGGCGGTGGCGTCTTTCTCGCCAGCTTTTCCCATGGGCTGTGGTGGCTCTACCTTACCTACGGCGTCATCGGAGGAACCGGGCTCGGCATGGGCTACGTCGTGCCGATCGCGGTTCTGGTGAAGTGGTTCCCCGACCGTCGCGGGCTCATCACCGGAATCGCGGTGGCCGGGTTCGGCGCCGGATCATTGATCTCCGCCCCTGCCGCCGGATGGTTGATGCAACACGTAGGGGTGATGCCGACATTCGCCTATCTGGGAATCGCCTATGGGGTCGTGGCGATCGCCTCGGGGGCGTTCATGCAGAATCCGCCGGAAGGATGGAAGCCGGAGGGCTGGACTCCGACGGCTGCGCAATTATCGCAACGGTGCGACCGAGATTTCTCGCTGGGAGAGGCGCTGGCCACCTGGCAATGGTGGGCGCTCTGCTTGCTGATGTCCATCAACACCATTGCAGGTTTGTCGCTTCTCACCCAGGCCTCGCCTATATTCCAGGAGATGGGCAAGGCCAGCGCCGTCACGGCAGCCGGTCTTGTCGGCGTCATCAGCATTGGCAATGGTGCCGGACGTATTTTGTGGGCCTGGGTCTCCGATTTGACCAGCAGAAAGACGGCATTTTTCTTGATGTACCTGGTCGAGGCGATTCTTTTCTGGACCTACCACAGCATCAATTCCTTGGGCGCCCTGGCAATCGTTACCTTCGTCCTTGTCATGTGTTACGGCGGCGCCTATGGGATCACTCCGGCCTTTGCCGCCGATTATTTTGGTCCGCGGGACGTGGGATCTATTTTCGGCCTGATGATGTTGCCGTGGGCGTTCGCAGCCTCGTTTGGACCGCTGCTCTTCGCTTATCTTCGACAGATCAACGGCAACTACACTCAGGCCCTGTATCTCATCGCAGGTCTGATGAGCGTCGCATTGATTCTTCCCGTTCTTGTCACTCCGCCCCGAGGCCACAAGCTTACGAAGCAGCAGCAAACCGAAGGCCGACTGGAGATCGAGGCGCTCCCGGAATAATCATCTTAAAGTCCGCCTCTGGAATCGAACCACGTTTTAGCTCGCCGGGGTCTGGCGCCACATTTTCAGTAGAGATTCGATAAAGATCGCGCGAGCGCCAGCCTGGCTAAAGCTTCGTAAGGATTCGCATCGCATGCGCCCGCTCTTCCGCCAAAATACGGGAATTCCTTGACACCTGTCGCAAAGGGTTGTCTAATCGATTCGTTACAAAAGATTCGCTGCAGTTCAGTTTTCGTGGTGGTTGGTTTTGAGAGTCGCCATTCGTTGCGCGGCCAAACCCCTTTCTACGCAGATCAATCTGAATGTGGATTGCGGGCAAACCCTGAAATTGGGGGAATTTGCACATGAACGACGTAACCATTGGAATTGGCGGAGCGGCCGGAGACGGTATCGATAAGTCCAGCGAGACGCTGGCAAAGACCGCCGCGCGCTCCGGGCTATATGCCTATGGATTCAATAGCTACCAGTCTGTCATCCGCGGCGGCCATATCTGGCTGCGCTTGCGGCTGCGCGAGGGAAAGGCCTATTCTCAGGGCGATCATCTGAACGCCCTCATCGCTCTCAACCAGGATTCCATCGAGCGGCACGCCCCGGAGGTCGAATCCGGCGGCGCCATTCTATTCAACGCCGATAAGCTCAAGATCAATATCCCCATTCGCGATAATGTCCTCACCGCGCCCCTTCCCGTCGCCCAGTTGCTTAAGCCCTTCGCTCCTGTGGCCCCGGTTATGCAGAACACAGTGGCCGTCGGCGCGCTCATCTTCCTTTTTGGCCTCGATTTTGAGGTTGCTTCCACCGTGCTGGCAGACACCTTCAGCCACAAAGGCAAAGCCGTAATCGACCAGAACGTAGGCATTTTGAAGGCCGGTTTTGAGTACGCCAAGGAACACTTCGTTCCACTCGGCTATCAGTGGAAGTTTACCGGCAAGCGCCGCCCCTACGTCACCGGCAACGAAGCATTTTGCATTGGAGCCGTCGCCGCCGGCTGCAGGTTCTACTCCGCCTATCCCATGACGCCGGCGTCCGGCATCCTCACCTGGATGGCCGAACATTCCGAGCGCTGCGGCGTGGTCGTCAAGCAGATGGAAGACGAGCTCGCCGTTGCCAACGTGGCCATCGGTGCCGGTTATGCCGGCGCGCGCGCCATGTGCGCCACTTCCGGCGGAGGCTTCGCGCTGATGACCGAGGCCATCGGCATGGCCGGCATGATCGAAGCGCCCGTCGTTTTCATCGAAGTTCAGCGCGGCGGACCTTCCACCGGCATTCCCACCAAGCAGGAGCAAGCCGATCTCAACCAGGTTTATGGCGCTTCCCAGGGCGATTTCCCGCGCATCATTATCGCTCCCAGCGACACTGCCGATTGCTTTGACAGCTCCGTCGAAGCCTTCAACCTCGCCGAGAAATATCAGTGCCCGGTCATCATCATCTCGGACCTGTTGCTCTCGGAGCATCCCGAAACCGTCGAGCCGGAGCGCTTCAAGGCCGATGTACCCATCGACCGCGGAGCCTTGATCACCGAAGTCAACGGCAAGAACGGTTTTTACAAACGTTATCAATTCACGCCCTCCGGCATTTCTCCCCGCGCGCTTCCCGGTACGGCGAATGGCATGTACATCGCCCCGACCGACGAACACGACGAGCGGGGCGTTTTGATCAGCGACGTTTTCTGCAACGCCGCGGTCCGGCGTAAAATCGCGGAAAAGCGCATGAAGAAGCTGGATCTGGCGCTCAAGGATCTTCCGGCGCCCCGCCTCGAGGGCCCTGCCGACGCCGAGGTAACGCTGATCGGCTGGGGTTCCACCCAGGGCGTGATTCGCGAAGCCGTCGAGCAGCTGAATGCCTCGGGAGTCCGCGCCAATCAGCTCCATTTCAAGTATCTGCTTCCGTTCCATCAGAAAGAAGCGATCGACATTCTCAAGAAGTGTAAGCACACGATCTGCGTGGAAATGAACGGTTCCGGCCAGTTCGCCCGCCACTTGCGCGCCGAAACGAGCCACGCCGTCAACGACAAAATCCTGAAATACGACGGCGAGCCGCTCGAGCCGGGCGCAATTGCCGCTCAGGTTCGCGGCATCCTCAAAGGCCAGTCGCGCTCGCTTGACGTCAGCCAGTCCGAAGCGCGCGAGATTGCTTATCACTACGTGCGCGTTTATTTGGGTGACGAGGTTCGTCCGGGCCAGATCGGCAAAGCCGAGAGCAATGGCTATGGCGAGCCGGTTTGGAATATTGAAATCGTAAATCGGGACACCGGCGCGAAAACCGGCGAGCTGCATGTAGGCGTTCAGACGGGCTCAACCTATTCCTGGCAGCCCGCCAGCTAGGCATTGGAAGTCAGGGGATTAAGGGGGAAAGCATGGCAACCATCGTAGAGCTTCCAGTTGAGAATTTTGAGGGCATAGTCGATCCCGATTGGTGCCCAGGCTGCGGCGACTTCGCCGTCCTCAAAAGCGTCAAGATGGGCGCGGCAAAAGCCGGAGTCGCGCCCAAGGACATGGTCATTGTGTCGGGCATCGGCTGCTCCTCGAACCTGCCCGGATATGTCCATGCTTACGGCGTACACTCCTTGCACGGACGCGCCATCGCGGTAGCCAGCGGCATCAAGCTCGCCAACACCGATCTCAAGGTGGTCATCACTGGTGGCGATGGCGATGGTTACGGCATCGGCATCGCTCACTTCATCCACGCCATGCGGCGCAATCTCGATCTTACCTACGTGGTCATGGACAACCAGATTTACGGCTTGACCACCGGCCAGGCTTCGCCCACCACCATGAAAGATCACCGCACGAAGTCCACGCCCAACGGAAATGTCGAGTTTCCCATCAATCCGCTTGCGCTGGCTTTGGTGTCTGGCGCCACCTTCGTTGCTCGCGCGTTTTCAGGCGAACCGAATCATATGGCGGATCTGATCGCCGCCGGCATTCAACACAAGGGTTTTGCCCTGATCGATGCCTTCAGCCCCTGCGTCACCTACAACAAGGTGAATACCTACCAGTATTTCAAGAAGCGCTGTTACAAGCTCGAGGATGAAAAGGGGTATGACACCTCAGACGCGGTCAAGGCCACGGAACGCTCGCATGAATGGGGCGACCGCATCCCCATAGGCCTTTTATATCAAAGCGATCAGCCCACATACGAATCCAGCGAACCGGTGCTCCGCAAAGGACCCATCGTTCGCGCGAATATGCGCATGGATAAGAACGTCTTCCAGGGCCTCGTTACAGAACTGATGTAGCGTGGAGTCGCGCCTGCTCTTGTCATTCTGAGCGGAGCGTGCAGGACTTGCTCCCGCCGGAAATTGTGCTTTCCCGATTTCCGGTCGGCATGCGAAGCGAAGAATCCCTCTTGGATTTCGCCAAAATCCAACAGCTCAAAGCTCCAAACGCAAAAAAGGCCGACTCATCGCCGGCCTTTTTTTGTCTCGCAATTCGTGCGGCTCAGTGGCTCGTAAGGCTGGCCCGCTCCTGCTGTCGCCCGGCTGCCGCTACCAGTTCGCTATACGGGCTGACGCCCCCGTGTATGTGCACAACTCGCGCGACATCCAGCTTTAAGCGCGTCACGTCATCCACCAGGTTGATCGTATAAGGACTGGGGGCGGGCAGCGGCGGCGCTCCCGGACGCGGTATGTACGAATCGGCCTGAATCAGCAGCTTCTGCTTTGGCAGATACGCCATCAGCAGGCCCACGGCGTGGAGGTGGTTTGGCATCAGGTAGAGCTCGACCGTCATGTCGCCGTCGGTCAACACGCGCTTGTCCTTCATCGTCTCCAGAATCGGCGCTCGCGGAGCGCGCGCCAGCCGGTCGGGATTGAGCGTGTGCGGCTTCTTGAAAATCACCTCTTCGTAATACTTCTTGTGCGATTCATGCGTGATGATGGGAATGCCTTCTGCCACGTAGGCTCGCAGCCCGCCGGCATGGTCGGCATGGTGATGCGTGTTGACCACGTATTTGATCGGCTTGTCGGGCGCCATCTTCTTCACCTGCGCCAGCGTCGCTATCGTATACGCATCGTTTCCGGGTCCTTCGATGATCACAACGTGATCCTTGAATTCGACGAGAATGCTTCCCTCGACGCCCGGCGTCAGTGCCCATACGCCATCGGCGATCTTTTCCGCTTGCCGCTCGGCCCGGGCAGCCCCTGCGCCGGGCTGCCCGCCTCCTTGAGTTGGGTTCGCGCCGCGCACGTCCAGCGCCGCCTGGCTATTCGGCTGCACATCAGCCACCGTCAGGTCCAGAGTTGGATAACCGCCTTCCTTCATCACGATGTGCATCGGAAATTTCACGCCGCCGAAGTCGCGGTAATCTGAGTAGACGCCCTCGATGAGCGTGTCGCCTGTGTAAGGCACATCGACCAGCGTCTCGACGTGCTCCACTAAATTCTGCGCATTGATGGTTCCCTTGACGTTGTACTTGCCAAACGCGCTGAACGTCACCACGTGCTTTCCATGTTCGGCCGATGACTTCGCCGTGGAGATGTTTGCCGCGGCGCCTTTGAGAAAGCCGTGGGGCGTCAGCCACATGCGCAACGCGCCCACGTCCGTGTGCCCGTCCGTATTCTGGTTCTCGACCATGTCGCCGGGGGCGGGCCGGATGCCGCCCTGAAACGTCGCCGGGTTGTACCCTCCCACGCCGCCTCCGCGCGGAGGCTTCTCGTCATCGATGCGCACCAACTCCTGTCGCATCGCGGGCGCGGTATAGTTCACCAACATCGTATATTTTTTGACTGTGTATCGCGGCCACGGCCCGCCGGGCTCGTAGGCCTGGCCCGTCGCATAGAAAGATCCAGTGCCGCTGTATTGAATCGACTGCAGCCCGGCCGTGCCCATGGCTGCCATTGCCGCGTCGATCGCAGTTTTGGCGTCCGAACCCGCGTTCTGCGCCGCGACATGGATTGAAAAGAGCATCGCCGCGCCAATCGCCATCAAAAATGTCTTTTTCATGTTGAGCGGAACTTCCTTTTAGCTTCGAAATTGGCGCCATACTACACCCGTCTCCTCTGTTCGCGACACGATAAAACAGAAATCGCGGCCGGTCCGCCAAGTATCAGTTACAATTTTGGGCTCGCAGGAGTGGGACCCGATGCCCGAATCAGCGATTTCCAACTCTGTCGGTCAAGTCAGCCCTGACACCGCTTTGCGTTACGATTGGACTCGCGACTCCGTCCGGGAGATCTACCATCGGCCGCTGCTCGATCTGATTTTCGACGCGCAGCAAATCCATAGGAAATTCCACGATCCAGCTCGCATCCAGCTTTGTCGTCTGCTTTCGATTAAAACCGGTGGGTGCCCGGAAGACTGCGGCTATTGCCCGCAGAGCGCTCATTACGAGACGGGAGTTCAGAATCAGCCGTTGATGGATGTCGAGGAGGTCCGCCGAGCGGCAAAAAAGGCCCGCGATGAAGGCGCCAGCCGCTTCTGCATGGGTGCCGCATGGCGCGAAGTGCGGGACGGGCGCGACTTCGACGCGGTGCTCGAGATGGTGCGAGCTGTAGCCTCGCTGAAGCTCGAAGTCTGCTGCACCCTCGGCATGTTGACCGACGATCAGGCGCGCCGTCTGGCCGCCGCGGGTCTCACCGCCTATAACCACAATCTGGATACTTCGCCCGAGTTCTACGGCCGCATCATCGGCACGCGCCGCTACGAGGACCGGTTGCGCACCATTCAGGCTGTGAGGAGCGCGGGAATTACTGTTTGTTGCGGCGGCATCATCGGCATGGGCGAATCCGACGAAGATCGGGTTGGCCTGCTGCATCAATTGGCGAATCTCGAGCCTCACCCCGAAAGTGTGCCCATCAATATGCTGGTCCCGGTGCAGGGCACTCCTCTGGCCGATGCGGAGCCGGTGGACTCCCTTGTTCTGGCGCGCACGATTGCCACGGCGCGCCTGCTCATGCCCGCCTCGATGGTGCGCTTGAGCGCGGGCCGCAATTCCTTGAGCCGCGAGGCGGTGAGCTTATGCTTTCTCGCCGGCGCGAATTCCATTTTTGTGGGCGAAAAATTGCTCACCACGCCGAATCCCGAGCGCGACGAAGACGATCGTCTTTTACGCGACCTTGGCCTGCGCGGATCGACCCATGGCCAGAGCGCCAGTTAGAGAATCCGTGAGCGAACTCAGCCGCCGCATCGATGCGGAGCTAGCCGAACTGGCCTCGCAGGACCAATTGCGGCGGCTCGGCGCTATCCGCGGGGTAAATCTTTGCTCCAACGATTACCTCGGACTCTCGACTGATCCTCGGCTCCGCGATGCCCTTTCTGCCGCCCTGGCCGAGGGAATTCCCGTTGCTTCCACCGGCTCGCGGCTTCTTTCCGGCAATGCGGAGGTCTGGGAGCAGCTCGAGTCCGAGATCGCGCGGTTTATGGGATCGGACGCTGCTTTGTATTTCAATTCCGGCTATTCCGCGAATGTCGGTTTGCTGAGCGCTCTCATTCGGCCAGGCGACATCGTCTTTTCCGACAGCGCCAACCATGCCAGCATCATCGATGGATTGCGTCTCGCCGGTGCGCGCAAAGTAATTTTCCCGCATCGTGATATGGATTCGCTCGAGCGAGAACTGCGCAAGGATTTCTCCGGCGCGGGATTTCCCGGAGTCGGACAGAAATTCATCGTCAGCGAAAGCATTTTCAGCATGGATGGCGACCGTGCGCCCATCCCGGATCTGGTTTTCCTCGCGGAAAAGTACGGCGCTGAGGTGATCGTTGATGAAGCCCATGCCACTGGGGTCTTGGGCCCTCAAGGCAGAGGCCTCGTTGCGGATTGCGGCTTGTCCGATCGGGTTCTGGTCACACTCCATCCTTGCGGCAAAGCGCTAGCCAGCATGGGCTGTTTTGTGTGCTGCTCCGAAAAGGTCAAGCAATATCTTGTCAATCGCGCACGCACATTTATCTTCAGCACCGCGCTGCCTCCCTACCTGGCGGCGCAGACGCGCGCCGCCATTCGCATCGCCGCCGCAGCCGATCGAGAACGAACCGAACTCGCAGCACTGGCCGTGTTTCTGCGAGACAAATTACGCGAGGCTGGTTTTGACATCGGCCCCGGCGATACACAGATCGTTCCCATTTTTCTCGGCGAAAATGAACGGGCCGTCCGATTTTCCACGCTGCTCAACGAGGCTGGATTTGGGGTGCGGCCCATACGGCCGCCCAGCGTGCCCGCCGGCACTTCGCGTTTGCGCCTGTCCTTGAACGCGAAGCTCTCCACCGGGCTTCTCGCGCGTTTTGCCGATGCGCTCATCGCCATCCGGGAGCAGGAGCCAGTCCCGATGCATGCCGTACGGCCGTGAAACAGTCCCTGTTTGTCACCGGCACGGATACGAACGTGGGCAAGACCCTGCTTTCCGCGCTTCTCGTCGCCGCCCTCGATGCCATCTACTGGAAACCGATTCAGACCGGCGCTTGCGAAGGCACCGACCGCCGGACGGTGATCCAATCTCGCGCAAATTCCGGAAGCGCAGACCCTTCCGGAGTCTTACTGCTTCGATCCGCCTGTGTCGCCGCATCTGGCAGCGGAAGCCCGCGGCGTCAGGATCGATTTTGCACGCATCCATGCTCCGGCTAATGTCGCGAAACCACTGATCGTGGAAGGCGCCGGAGGCATTCTCGTTCCCATCAATGATTCGGAGCTGATGCTTGATCTGGCGCGGCATATCGGATTTCCCGTTCTGATTGCCGCGCGGTCTGCCTTGGGCACCATCAATCACACTTTGCTCACGGTGCGGGCATTGGCTTGTGCAAAAATACACATCCAGGGCGTGGTGATGATCGGCCATCGCAATAAGGATAACGAGCGTTCTATCGAGCATTTCGGCGCAGTTCCCGTCATCGGAACGATACCGTGGCTCGATACGATCGATCGCCAGGCTCTCTTGACTGTTTTTCGCGGCAGTTTCGATCAGAAATATTTTCCAGATGCCGGCTAAGCCCCTATCCATCTGGCACCCGTTCACGCAGGAAGCGCTCGATCCGCAGCCACTGCCAATCGAACGCGGCGAGGGCGTCTACCTCTATACGCGAGACGGACGCAAGCTGATCGACGCCATCTCGTCCTGGTGGGTGAATCTGCACGGCCACGCGCATCCTTTGATCGCGGAGGCCATCGCGGAACAAGCCCGCAAACTCGAGCATGTGATCTTTGCCGGATTTACGCACGACGCTGCCGAGGAGCTTGCCTGGCGCCTGCGGCGCATTCTGCCGCAGCCGCTCGAGCACGTTTTTTTCTCCGACGACGGTTCCACCGCGGTGGAAGTCGCGCTGAAAATGGCCTTGCAGTATTGGCGCAATCTCGGCAAAGCGCGCAAGAATCGATTCGTCGCCCTGGAACACGCCTATCACGGTGACACCGCCGGCGCCATGTCCGTGGGGGCGGATTCCGATTTTGTAACGGCGTTTGAAGAACTCAGATTTCCCGTCTTGCGCGTTCCTTCCGCGCATTGTTTCCGTTGCCCGGTGGGGAAACAGCGCGCCACTTGCGACATTGATTGCATCGGCCCGCTGGCGAGCCTGCTCGAAGAACGACATGACGAAATTGCCGCGGTTATTGTCGAGCCGCTCTTACAAGGCGCCGGCGGAATGATCGTGCATCCGGTTGAATTCCTCCAGCGTATCCGCAAGCTTTGCACCGAATACGATGTGTTGCTCATCGCCGACGAAGTGCTGACGGGTTTCGGCCGCTGCGGGCGGATGTTTGCCTGCGAACTCGCCGGAGTCGTGCCGGACGTTATGTGCCTCTCCAAGGGCCTCACCGGCGGATTCTTGCCGCTCGCCGCCACGGTCTGCACGCCGGCCGTGCACGATAGTTTTCGTTCCACCGATCGGAGCCGCACTTTTTTTCACGGTCATTCCTACACGGCGAATCCATTGGGCTGCGCCGCGGCCATAGCCAGTCTCAAAGTTTTCGATTCCGAACCGGTATTTGAACGCATTGCCGCCATCGAGAAAATTCATCGCCAGCGCTCGCCCGCGCTCGCCAAGCACGCTGCGGTGGCCGATGTGCGCATGATAGGAACTGTGATGGCGCTGGAACTCAAGGCCGACGATCCCGGTTACTTCTCCGAATTGCGTCCGGCGCTCTACGATTTCTACCTCAGCAAAGGCGTGCTGCTTCGGCCGCTCGGTAACGTCGTCTACATTCTTCCGCCTTACGTCATTACCGCCGAGCAACTGCACTACGTCTACGACGTCATTGCCGAATCGCTCGATCGCGTCCCGCGCGCTGCCGTTCAGCGCGCCGGCCACTGAATGGCCCGGCAGTAAGCAGAATGAGCGCGCAGCCACCGAATCCGCCAGAAAACCCACCAACGAATCAGACGCTTCCGTTATCGCTCCTGCCGGATTTGCCGCGCAACGCGAATGTTCTGATCGTTCGTTTGCGCTCCATCGGCGACGTGGTGCTCACGCTTCCTGCGCTTCAGGCACTTCATGACTGGCGCCCCGATTTAAGAATCCACCTGCTGGTCGAGCCACTGTGCGCTCCGCTCGTTGAAGGACACCCGGCGATTTCCGAAGTGATCGTCCTGCGGAAATTCTGGGACACCGTCCGGCAACTGCGCCGGCGGCGGTTTGCCATCGCCTTCAACATGCATGGCGGCCCCACCAGCGCATTCCTGACGCGGCTTTCGGGCGCGCCGCTGCGCGTCTGCTGGGCGCAACGACAGTACTCGTCCTTTTACAACGTGCAGGTGCCCATTCATTTCCCCGTCGGCGGGCGCATCGAAATGCACACTGCCGAGCATCGGCTGCAGCAGTTTCTATACACCGGCTTGCCGGAAAAGCCGCTTCCCGCGGCTCAGGTTTACGTCGATGCGAAGGCCGCTGAACGGGTGCGGCAAAAACTGGCGGAGAAGGGACTCGGGCCCGGCGAGCCATACGCAGTGCTGCGTCCGGGCGCGAGTCAAGCAAATAAGCGCTGGCCGGTGGAACGCTTTGCCGCGATCGCGCGCTGGCTGCGGGAATCTCACGGCATTGCCAGCGTGGTGAATCTTGGCCCGGGCGACGCGCAGATCGAAGCCGATGTCAGGAAGCATTTCGCGCCGATGGATCGTGGCGGCGCGAATTCGGACGCTAATTCCGCGAGCGGAGTAATCATCGATTCGCTCGATCTGCGAGAGTTGATGGCGCTGCTCGGGGGCTCATGCTTCTTTCTGGGCAACGACACGGGTCCGACGCACATCGCCGCGGCGCTCGGCAAGAAGTGCGTGGTGATCTTTGGCGCCAGCGATTCCAAAGTGTGGTCGCCCTGGAAGACGGCATATCGGCTCGTGGAGAATCCGTTTCCTTGCCGGCAGTGTCCACGCGGAAAGTGTGAGTCTCTCGGCGTGTCGCAGTGCATTTTCTACGTCAGCGTCGAGCAAGTGCGCGAAGCCTGCGAGGCGCTGCTCGCCGAACCCGGCTTCGATCGAGCCAGTGGACTCAAGAAAAAAGCAGATCCCTCGCTCCTCCACCCCAGCGGCACGTGACTTTTTTGCCGCGCGAGTACTCGCGCTCGAGAGACGTGCGCTGAGGACCCCGGATGCGCTCGGGATGACAGCCCAGAGCTTTTAGCGCGAATTTCTATGCGGCGAAAGCCGGCTCCTTGACGAGCTTCAGCGGCTAAAGCCGTCCTCCCTCCCGAAACTAATGTCGCGGCTGAAGCCGCGACCTACAAGGCTATCGTCGGCTCACGCGCCGACGCTCTCAGCGGACGAGCGAGGGATAAAGCTTCGTGGCGATGGCGGCGAGAATCACGAAGATCAAGCCGATGATGCCGAAATCCGTGAGCACGCCGTGGGAGCTTTGGCTCGGGCCAATCATCAACGTGCGCAGCGCGTCGACCAGGTACGTCAAAGGATTGAGGTAGGCAACGATACGCAGCCAATGCGGCATGATGGCAATGGGATAGATGGCGTTGCTGGCAAAAAACAGCGGCATGGTCATCAATTGGCCCACGCCCATGAAGCGTTCGCGCGATTTCACCAGACACGCGACGATGAAGGACAGCGTGGCGAAAATCGCCGAGCCGAGCATGGCGCCGGCAAACACGCCGAGAATCGAAAACAAGGTCCAGCGAATCGGGATGCGCAGCAGGAACGCGACGACATAAATAATGCGGCCTGCACGGCGCCGCGAAAACCCGCGGAAGTGGCCTTGCCATAGACGAGCGCGGCGCGCTGCGCGGGGCTCACCAGCAGCTTGTGCACGATGCCGAGATCGCGTTCCCAGATCACCGCGATGCCGTAAAAGATAGCCACGAAGAGCACGCTCTGCGCGAGGATGCCCGGCGTCATAAATGCAAGGTAGCTGACGTTGCCGGTGGGAATGGCGCGGATGCGGCTGAATACATTTCCGAAGATCACGATCCAGAGCACCGGCTGAACCGCCCGAGCCAGCACTTCGGTGGGATCGCGAACGAGCTTTTTCAACTCGATCTCGGCGATGGCCGCGGTCTGCTGGAAGAATGCAAATACTGCGGGCGGCTCAGCCGAGGCGGCTAACGTTGCGCCGGGTTGCGCGTACGTCACGATAATTTCCCTCCTCCTGAATGGTGCCCCCGCTGAAATGAACGAAAACGTCGTCGAGCGTGGCGCCCGGCCCGACGCTGGCTTTCAGGTCCGCGGGCGTTCCAGTGGCGGCGACCTTGCCAAGGTGCATGATGGCGAGCTGATCGCAGAGTTCCTCGGCTTCATCCATGGCGTGGGTGGTGATCAAAACGGTCATCTGAAAATTGCCGCGCAGCTCGAGCAGCCGTTCCCAAACCGAGCGGCGCGCCACGGGATCGAGGCCGATGGTCGGCTCGTCCAGGAACAGAACGGCGGGGCGGTGCAACATGGCTTGCGCGATTTCCAGGCGCCGGATCATTCCGCCGGAGTACGTCTTCACCAGCTTGCGCCCGAAATCGCTCAAGCCCATGAACTGCAAGGCGTCTTCGATGCGGCGCTTGCGTTCGGCGCGGCCGATGCCATAGAGCTTGGCGGAAAGCGCCAGATTTTCCCAGCCCGTGAGTCCGCCATCGGCGGAAAGCATCTGCGGAACGTAGCCGATCATTCTGCGGACCTTCGCGGGCGTCTTGACGATATCGAAGCCGGCCACCGAGGCGGTGCCTTCGGTGGGGTCGAGCATGGTGGTGAGCATTTTTATGATGGTGGTCTTACCGGCGCCATTCGGGCCCAAAAGGCCGAAGATCGCGCCATAGGGCACATGCAGGCTGACGTGATCGGCGGCGATCAGGTCGCCAAAGCGCCGCGTGAGGCCGAAGGTCTCGATGGCAAAGGCTTCGCCGCCGGAAGCGGTGGCCTCGGCGGAGTTGGTCACGGTGGTGTTAGATGTCGACATAGACGAAAGCTATTGGAGCGCTCCTATCAGATGCTCCCATGGAGAGCGCAGTTTGACGTTTCAAGGTAACAATATGGCCCCTCCCCCCGGTTGTTTTTGTGTATGTGTTCATTCTTAAGGTAGTTTAAGTCATTTAAATCGCAAGTGCTGATTCTGATGGAGTTGCGCGCGAGATTTCTGTAAGTGCTGATTATGCGGTAGTTGCCACTGAGTTGATAGTTCACAGTTGAAAGTCCAAAGTTCGCGCCAGATTTTCGCAGGGGCTGCCGTCAGAGCACTTGGCGCGCGGAGCGGCGACGCCAGCGGACAGAAACGACGAATTCCGGCCAAAAGCATAAAGCAGTTTACCATATTATCATCTGGTTAGCAATAGGAATTGCTAGTTATCTGCTTAGTATTCCATAGGAAACGCGTTTTATTCGAATGAATCTGATTCGAATTAACCTGGCCGAGGAGGTGGCGTTCGAAAGTTCAGGAGCAGAGCAAGCGTTCGAAGGAACCTGGATGCGCGTGACTGGAACGCCTAAAAAACCTACACAGAGTTCACAGAGGCACTGAGGACACAGAGAATGGGACGCGAACCAAGCCGTAAGGTGGACACGATCAGATCGGGCGGGTAGCATGCTGCCCAACCTAGTAACTGGTTGATGCTGGATGGGATCAAGCACGCTGACAACGCTCTCGTCAGGCGATAACGTGCCCTTTGGCTGATAACCGATCCTTCAAGACGAGCCTTTGACGATCGATGACGATGCAGAAGCGAGAGGCCTAAGGCCAGCGAGGGAACGCAATGAGATACGTCGAGCAGAGCCTGACCGAAGGGGAACAGATCGTCCACACAACCCACCGCCATTGGATCGTGCTGGTCGGTCCCGCCGCCGGCGCGCTGCTTCTCGCTGCGCCGGGGATCGCTTTGCTCTTTGAGAAAGACGCCTTCTGGATTGCCGGCGTGATTCTGCTGGCCATCGCAGCGGGAATCTTCGCCAACGGCTTGTTGCACCGCTACGGTTTCGAATTCGCGGTGACCAACAAGCGCGTGATCTATCGCAAGGGAATCGTATCGGTGGCGAGCGACGAATTGTTCCTCGACAAGATCGAAAGCGTTCTCGTCAAGCAGGGGCTGCTGGGACGATGGCTGGGCTACGGGAGCGTGAGCGTTCGGGGCACCGGCGGGTCCTGGGAGCCATTTCCCGATATCGCCGATCCGTTGTTGCTCCGGCGTCGGATCCAGGAGCAGATCGAACGGCGCGGCGCGCCGGTTACGGCCTAGTCAAGCGTGCGGCACCCGAAAAGGCGAAAGCGAAAAGCAGATCCCTCGGTCGCCACCACCCCTTCACGCGTAAAGGCGACGCGTGCAGGGGACCCCGGCGCCGCGGCGGCCTCGTGATGACAGCAACGTCGAGGAGGGATTCTTCGACTGCGTATCCCGCCGGGAAATCGAGAAACCGCGATTTCCCGAGAAATGACCCGCGGGACACTCCGCTCAGAATGACAACGCGAGGAAAAACCTAACGCGCGGAAATCAGGAATCCACGGGTTCGTGAGCGGAGTCGTGGCTGCTCGAGGGGCCGCGCGGCTTGAGCAATTCGAACATGGCTTTGGCGGAATGTGACAACGGCTCGCGGCGGCGATAGAGCAAATAAAGATCGCGGGGCATGCGCAGTTCGCGCACTTTGACCTCCACGAGGAGGCCTTGCTCGATTTCAAAACGCACGCACATGCGCGGCACGATGGCCACGCCGATATCCATCTGCACGAAGCGCTTGATGCTCTCGATGGTGGGCAGCTCGATATTCATGCGCAGCGGAACGTGATGTTTGGCGAAGAGCTGAATGACGCGCTGGCGGAAGGGCGATTCGACGATGTGGGCGACGAAATTTTCCGGACCTAACTCCTGAAGACCGGCGCGCCCGCGCTTGGCCAAGCGATGCTTGGGCGAAACGACGAAGGCGAGCTCGTCGCGAAAGATTTTGACCGAGGCGAGTTGCGGCTCCTGGGGAACAAAGGAGGCGACGCCGAGGTCCAGGCGATAGTTCAGCAACTCGGTGGGGATGTCGCGCGAAAACGTGCGGCGCACGGCCAGATGGACTTCGGGGAAAAGCTGCCGATAGCGGGCCAGCACGGGCAGCAGCGCGTGGATGGAGCTTTCGTTCACGCCGATGGAGAGCTCGCCGCGTCCCCCGGAGCGGAGATCGTCGACGGCACGCCGGATTTCGTCGCGCAGGTTCAGGATGCGTTCGGCATAGCCGATCAGGAGCCGGCCGGCGTCGGTAAGCTGGCCGGAACGGGCGCCGCGGGCAAAAAGGGGCTCGCCGACTTCGTCCTCGAGCTTGCGGATGGTGATGCTCACGGCGGGCTGGGTGCGAAAGAGCTTCTGGGCGGCGCGGGAGAAGCTGCGTTCGCGGGCCACGGTGAGGAAAACGTTGAGTTCGGATAAGTCCACGGCTGTGGCACAATATAAGCAGCTCTTATAATTGAGGCAAGAAGTATAAATTGGACTTTACTGTCTGCGGGGCGGCAGACTTGTTAAACGGCGCCCAGGACGGCTTGCATGTCCAAGCCTCGCGGCCTGCGGTGCCCCAACTAGTGGGAGGAATGAGATGGAGATGGTGCGAATCTTCGATACCACACTGAGGGACGGCGAGCAGGCGCCCGGCTTTTCCATGAACACGGCGGAAAAGCTGCAACTGGCGCGGCGGCTGGAAAGCCTTGGCGTGGACGTGATCGAGGCGGGCTTTCCTATCGCTTCGCAGGGAGATTTCGAGGCGGTGAGCGAGGTGGCGCGGGAGATTCGACACAGCACGGTGGCGGGGCTGGCGCGGACGCGTCAGGAAGATATCGACGCGGTGCTGGGCGCCGTCGAACGCGCGGCAAAGCCGCGAGTGCACACCTTTCTGGCCACCTCGGACCTGCACCTGAAGCACAAGCTGCGCATTTCGCGCGGCGAGGCGCTCGAATCCATCGGCAAGATGGTGGCGTACGCGAAGGCGCGGTGCCCGGAGGTGGAGTTTTCGGCGGAAGACGCCAGCCGCAGCGACATCGATTTTCTGGGTGAGGCTTTTTCGATCGCCGTCGAAGCCGGAGCGACGATCCTGAACGCTCCGGACACGGTGGGGTACGCGACGCCGGAAGAGTATGGCGGAATGTTTCGCGCATTGCGGAAGAAGGTGACCGAACGGCCGGGGGTGGTGTGGAGCGCGCATTGCCATAACGATCTGGGGCTGGCGGTGGCGAATTCGCTGGCAGCGGTGGAGGCGGGCGCGCGCCAGGTGGAGTGCACGATCAACGGAATCGGCGAGCGCGCCGGAAATGCGGCGATGGAAGAGATCGCCGTGGCGCTGGCGGTGCGGCCGGATCGTTACAAGACCGGCACGCGGCTGCGGTTGCAAGAGCTCTATGCGACGAGCCGACTGCTTTCGGAGATTACGGGCGTCTCGGTGCCGCCAAACAAAGCCGTGGTGGGCGCGAATGCCTTCGCACACGAGGCCGGGATTCATCAGGATGGAATCCTGAAGAATCCGCTGACCTATCAGGTGATCTCGCCGGAAGCCGTGGGCGTTCCGGCGCATAAACTGGTGCTCGGTAAGCATTCCGGCCGCAACGCGTTGCGCGCGCGGCTGGCGGAGTTGGGCGTGGTTATCTCCGAGGACGAGCTGCGCGAATGCTATCGTCAAGTGATGGCGCTGGCGGACGCCAAGAAAGAGATCACGGACGAAGACATCAAGCGCGTGGCGGGGCGCCTGTCGCCGGAAGTGGCCGGCGGGGCCAGCGTCTCGGACGTCGCGGTATGAACTTTGTGGGCGCGCAAAAGGTCGACTCGCCGTCGACTTTTGCGCGAGGAGGGCAGTGCACCATCGCCGTTCTTCCGGGCGATGGTATCGGCCCGGAAGTGATCCGCGCAGCAACCTCCATCTTGCAGGATTGCGCGGGCGAATTCGGATTCCGCGTAAACCTTGTTGAACTCCCCTTCGGCGGCATGGCCATCGATAAATGCGGGAAGCCCCTGCCTCAGGAGACGCTCGACGCTTGCCTGAAAGCCGATGCCGTGCTGCTGGGAGCCGTGGGCGGGCCGAAGTGGGATTCGCAGCCGCTGGACCGCAGGCCGGAAGCCGGCCTGCTCGGATTGCGGCGGGCGCTTGGCGTTTACGCCAACGTGCGCCCGATCGCGCTCCACAAGCCGCTGCGGGCACTCTGCCCATTGCGGCTGAATGCCGATACCAAGATCGATTTCGAGATTATTCGCGAACTCGTCGGCGACATCTATTTCGGCGCGCATACGACCGAGGGCGAGGGCGCGAACGAACGCGCCTCGGACCTGGCCAGCTACAGCGTGCCGGAAATCGAGCGCATCACGCGATTTGCGTTCGGCGCGCGCCAGGATTCGGGCGCGCCGGGTGACATCCGTGGATAAAGCCAATGTGCTGGCGACTTCGCGGCTGTGGCGAAAGACCGTATCGCGGCTGGCGGCCGAGGCGAGCGATCTCGGCGTCGATCATCTCTACGTCGACAACGCGTCCATGCAGATCATATTGCGGCCCGATCAATTCGACGTGTTGCTGACGTCGAATCTCTTCGGCGACATCCTCAGCGACGAGGCCGCCGCGCTGGCCGGTTCCATCGGCATGATTCCGTCGTGGAGCGCGGGCGACGGCCCGCCGCTCTTCGAACCCATCCACGGGACGGCGCCGCAGTTGGTGGGCAAGGACATGGCGAACCCTTCGGGCGCGATCCTCTGCGTCAGTCTGCTGCTGCGGGAGCAGTTGCATCTGCCGGAAGCGGCGGATGCGATCGAGCGCAGCGTCGATGCGGTGCTTGCGGACGGACTGCGCACAACGGACATCGCCGAGCCGGGTTCGCGGATTATCGGCGGCTCGCAATTTGCGACGGAAGTGCAGACGCGAATGCGGCAGGCCTTTCGGCAGCGCCGGCCGGAGCGGGCCCAGCCGGCGTAACGACCACCCCAGCGACATGCCGGGCGAACTCGGCACACGACCTAGCGTCAGGTCATGTCAGGGGCGCACAAATCCTCTCGGTAGTCTAGCGAGTTAAGCGGGAGTCTTCGAACGGCGCCAGGGGGCGAGCATCCACAGGCGCGCCAACTGTTCGTCGAGTTCGCGGATCCTCAGAAGCTTGCTGACGATGACCAGAAGAAGAATTCCGGCGGACGTTACGGCAACCAGCAAGGGCAGATCGCCGGACAAGGTGTGCCAGGCCAGATGCGGCTCGAGCATTTGACGCAGCTTATAGCAGGCGACCGCCACCACGGCTGAGGCCGCACAAATCTTGACGAAAAATAAGACCAGCGCGCCCTCTTCGCGGTTATGTGTGCGCCGGCTGAGCAGCACGAAAATCACCACTGTGTACACCGTGATTCCAATCGAGCTGGCCATGGCCAGCCCGAGATGCTGGGCGCGGCGAACGAGCAGCCAGTAAACCGGCAGATTGGCGAAGGTCAGCACCGTGCCGACCACGGCCGGAATCCAGGTGTTGCGCGTGGCATAGAATCCGCGCGCGAGGATGTATTGCGCGCCCCATCCGAATAATCCCAGCGTAAAAAAGACCAGAGTTGCGGCGGTGGCGTCGAGGTCCGGCGGGCGCATACGGGTGTGCGAAAAGACCAGATAAACGACGGGCGCGCTCTGAGCGATGATAAGCGCCGAGATGGGCACGAGCGTGGCGATCAGGCCCTTGAGCGTGGAGTTCAGCAGGCGATTCAACTCGTCGAATTTTCCTTCCGAATAAAGCTGGGCCAGAAAAGGGAACGAAGCGACGCCGACGCCCTGGCCGACCACACCGAGCGGCACACGCATGAGGGTCTTGGCATAGCTGAGCCACGTTATGGAGGCGGGCTGCAGGTAAGAACCAAACCAGCGGATGATCCAGTCGTCGGTAAAGGCCAGAGACAGCGCCAGCATGATCGGCACCGAGAGGCGAACGAACAGACGAAAGCCCGGATGAAGCAAGTCCAGGTTAGGCCGGAAACGAGCGTTGACGGTGACCGCCCCGTACACCTGAAGAAGGAAATTGCCGAGAATCGCTCCCGCAAGCACGCCCACGGCAAAGCCGGTCATGCCGATGCGCGAAGCGAGAAGCACGCCGCCCAGGATGATCATGATGTTGTAAACGACGGGGGCCAGCGAAGGAATCACGAAGCGGCCCTTGGCATATTGAATCGCGCTGAGAATGCTGCCCTGGTAGAAGCAGAACTGCGCGGGAAGCATCAGGCGCGTGAGGAAGATGACGCGCGCTTTCTCCTCGGGCGGAAATCCCGGCGCGATCAGCTGCGCGAGTTGCGGAGCAAAGACTTCGCCCGCAAGCACGAAGGCGACGAGCAGCAGGCCCATAAAGGTCATGACCGTGGAGAAGACGTGCCAGCCCTCGTCCTCGCGGCCTTCGGCGGCATATTTGGTGAAGACGGGAATAAACGTGACGCTGAGGGATGCCCCGGCCACCAGATAGTTGAGGAAGTCGGGAAGCGTGAAAGCCGCGTAATACGCGTCGGTCATGGCATTGGAACCGACTTGATGCGCCACCACCCATTCGCGGACGAATCCGAGGACGCGGCTGAGCAAAATGCCGGCCATAACTATGGCTGTGGAGGCTGCGACGCGGCGACCGACGCTCGGCTGGCTCACGAATCCATGGTAGAGGTTTTGCGGAAGTTCGCCTAGTTACTTGGCGCAGAATTCAGCAAAATCTGTGGCGTCAAAGGCACGCGGGAATTCGCCCGCAAACTTACGCCGAGCGGGCAATTTCCAACGCGGGCTCGCGAGACCATGTGGCGAGCAGGGTGATTCTTCGGCTCACCGGCGAGATGTGGATGTAGAAAATCTGGTCTTCGGCCTGGATCTCGAAAAAATTCGGCCGGCGGGCATCGGGATCAGCGGGGGCTCCCGAGGCGAGCGCCTGCTGCAGGCGCCGGAGGGTTTCCGGAGAATGCCCTCGGGGATCTTCGATCTTCAACTTTGCTGATCGTTCCAGTTCGAGCATGGTCTTTTCCATTAAACTTACTGTCTACAGTATTGAATGCAGCAGAAGAGGAAAAGTTGCAAAGGCGCTGCCCGCCTATTGCCTAATGAGTTAAGAGACTTTGGCTTTCGCAACCCCGAAAACGGCGAAAGGCGCGGTAAATGGGCTAAATGAGGGTTCTCGGGTTACTTTAAAGAGTACTTGCGGTGGCGGATTAAACTTTGAGATATTTTTGTGACTACAACTGGAACAAACCTTGAAGAAAACCAAAAAACGCACCTCACTCGGAAAAGACCGGCGTCGAAAGCATCGTCATTGGCAAGTCACCGTGTACTACGCGGACGGGCAGAAATTTGCGCGCGTCTATACCGATCGCGCCAAGGCGGCCAGCTTTGCCCGCCGGCAAAAAAGATCTCCCGTTGTGAAGTCCACGCGCGTCGTACAAGTAAGCTAATCCAGTAAGCTAATTCGGTCGAAAACTCAGGCGAGCCGCTGAGAGGATGGCTGCCACGCCTTGTCGCATTCGGGGCAGCGTGTTATAAATTTCCATCGAAGCGCGGCCGTAGTATAGGGGTAGTACGGCAGCTTGCCAAGCTGCAGGCGGGGGTTCGAGTCCCCTCGGCCGCTCCAGTTCTTCCTTGCCAATTTTTCATTCTGGCTTGGGCGTGGCTAGCCTGGGCATCGCTAACCTGCGCCATTTGAGGTTGTATTTCCTACCGCCGCATGGAGACGATTCGCATCGCCGTGGGCAGCAAGCGCGCCCCAAAGCTCGAAGCTGTACGCGCAGCGCTCAAAGCTTTCGGGCCGCTGCTGCATCCGAATTCCAGTTTTGACGTCAGGGGATACGACGTCGCGACAGGCGTCAGCCACACTCCTCGAAGCCGCACGGAGCTGATGGCCGGAGCGCGGGGCCGATGCGAAGCTCTTATGCGCTTCGAGAAGGAGGCGGCGTATTTCGTGGGGCTGGAAGGCGGCCTGGACGTGATTCACGAGGACGGCAGGAGGTTGGTGTTTCTCGAAAGCTGGGCTTTCGTTTGCGATCCAGCCGGCGACGGGTTTTACGGCCGCTCGGGTGCGATCCTGCTGCCAGAGGCGCTCGCAGCGGAAGTATTGGACTGCGGCGTCGAGCTTTCCCATGCCATCGAGGCGTACACAGGAATCGAGGGCATCCGCGATTCGCAGGGCGCCTGGGGCGTTTTGACGAAAAATCTGATCGACCGGCAGGAGTCGTTTCGAATCGCCGTGATCAGCGCGTTTGCGCCTTTCTTCAACCCGGATGTTTATCGAAGGACTTAGTCGATCCGACAAACAACTGGCTTCCTTCAAGCATTCTCACGGATGCTATGATGCCCGATTTGTTATGTAGCTCTCGTCGGCCGTCGTGCCGAGCCGACGCCAGAAGGGAAGCAAATTGCGAATTGAAGCGCGGGCGCCTACGCGAATCGACCTGGCCGGAGGGACGCTGGATATCTGGCCGCTCTACCTTTTCCATCCGGGCGCGCTAACGGTGAATTGCGCCATCACGCGCTACGCTTCGTGCGTGATCGAAACGGGATCGCCGCGCAGCCGCCCAGCTCAAAAATCGATTCGTCTCGTCTCGCGAGACACCAAGCGCGACGAGACATTTGCTTCGCTTGCCGCTCTGGAAAGCGCAAAACGCTATCGTTTGCCTCTGCTCGCTCACCTGGTGCGCTTTTTTCGGCCTCGCATGGGGCTGACGTTGACCACGGATTCGCAGGCGCCGGCCGGCGCGGGAATCGGCGGCTCCAGCGCCATGGCGGTGGCGATCTGCGCGGCGCTCGACCGGCTCACCGGGGCGGAGATGCGCCTCGAAGACTGGATTCACATCAGCCGTGACGCCGAGGCCATCGTCATCCGCGTGCCCACCGGCACGCAGGACCACTATCCGCCGGCCTTTGGCGGCGCGAGCGCGATTCATCTGGAGCCTGGGGGCGAGCGGCGCGAGGAAATCGGCTGCGATCTGGATGAACTCGAGCGGCGGTTGGTGCTCTGCTACACGGGCAAGCCGAAGCAGCACGGCATCAACAACTGGGAAGTTTTCGCGCGGCACATTCGAGGCGATAAGCGAGTTTTTGGCAATCTGGCGCGCATCGCGGACGTGGCCCGGCGGCTCTTTGTCGCGCTCGGTCGAAATGACTGGGAGGAAACTGGGAGGCTCATCCGCGAGGAATGGGGGTTTCGGCGGCGGAATCTGCCGACGATTTCGACGCCGGTGATCGACCGCCTCATTTCCA
Organism: uncultured Acidobacteriota bacterium; assembly: GCA_963761945.1. Taxonomy (GTDB): domain Bacteria; phylum Acidobacteriota; class Terriglobia; order Acidiferrales; family UBA7541; genus Palsa-189. The sequence continues at coordinate 96,228 of CAVXIM010000012.1, forward strand.
GCGCGCGGCGGCAGGGCGCGCTGGCGGGCAAGGTTTGCGGCGCCGGCGGAGGAGGTTGCGTCGCTTTGCTGATCGATCCTGAGGCTCGCGCGCGGGTGGAAGCGGCGGTTTTGGCGGCCGGGGCCGAACTTCTGCCGCATGGCATCGATCGCGAAGGCGTGCGAATCCGGGTAGGGGCCAAAGGGCGTTCGCGCGGCCCTAAATTCCGGTAAGCCGTAGGGGATCTAGCGGCCAAGCTCCGAGACCGGACGGCATAGCGGGGTGCTCCAGGGCAGTTCCCTTCGCATCTAATTGAGCGTAGAATGGCGGATACTGGTTCAACGGCTATGTTGCGTTTCGGGTCCATAGTTTCTTTTGGCGTTGTTTTCGGCGCGTTGGTTAGCGCGCTTCTCCTGAGCCCCTCCGCCCACGCGGGATTGCCCCAGGCGGGGCAGAACGCGCAGCAGCCTGCCCCGAGCCAGGCTTCGGGTCAGGCGCAGCCCTCGGACGACCAGAGTGGTCCTCCTTCCTTACGGCACAAAGACGACCCGCAGCCGGCTGCACAGCCGACGCCGGCGCAGCCTGATTCGGCTGATCCCAACGCGAGCACCCAGCCAGCAGGGCCGCCCGCGGCGAACGCTCCGGCTCTTAGCGAGCAGTCCCGACTGCAGCTCCTGCGGTACGTGGACGGCGAATACGCGAAGGTGCTCATGCCGCTACCCGGAGGCAAGGGCGGCTACCATTTCAAAGCGGGCGCCACGCCCGATCAGGATTCATTGCGAAAGGCGCTCATGTCCAGCGGCGCCGCGCTGAACGTGGGCGATTCGGTTCAGATTACGAAGATGGAATTCCACGACCGCGACATTCAGGTGGATATCAATAACGGGCCGAAGGGGAAGACCTCCTGGCGCGACCGCGTGCAAATTTCGGGCGGCATGGGACTGCCCGTCAACACCAGGACTACGACCACGCCCGAGAACGGTCCGGTCGTTCCGTCAAAGACCGGCGCGACAATCTTTCTCGATTTCGACCGCTCCGTTCCGGATATGACCGGCGAGCAGCTCAAGGCATATCTTTCGCGGGTCCTGGATTTCGCCAAGCGATCGGCGGCGGTGCAATATAGCCGATTCGCTTCCTCCCAAGATGCGTGAAGCCATTGCGGCCAAACGCGCCGAAGTGGGCATGGATCACGACGAAGTGACTGCGGCCCTGGGCCGGCCGGAACGGAAAGTCCGCGAGCGAGACGTGGACGGCAACGACATCGAGGATTGGATTTACGGTAAGCCGCCCGCCAAGACGACCTTCGTGACGTTCTCAGGGCGATAAAGTCGTTCGCGTCACCGAATATCCGTAATTGTTTTCGAAGACCTTCTCCTTCCCATACGAATCCATCCTTATCTAAAAGCCACGTACGAAGAGGGATTCTTCGGGTGTACGACGTAAATCCGCTCAGAATGACGGCTAGGCGCTTGCTGGTCGTGTTTGACATCTGCGCGCACGCACCGTAGCATTTCTGTTTCGTTTGGCTAAAGAAAAGCCATCGAGCCAATCCGCTCGGGATTGACGCGGCGATTGGTCTGGAAATTTGCTTTGCGGAGGAAGCATGCCCATCAAAGTTGGAATTAACGGCTTCGGACGAATCGGCCGCAACATCATGCGCACCGCGCTCGACGATCGCGAAATCGAGTTCGTGGCCGTCAATGACATCACCGATTCCAAGACACTGGCTTACCTGCTGAAATACGATTCGATTCTGGGCAATTTGCCCCATTCCGTTAAGCATACCGACGACAGCATCTCCGTGGACGGAAAGAGCTTTCATGTATTCAGGACCAAGGACCCGGCGCAGCTCGATTGGGCCTCGGTGGGCGCGCAGATCGTGGTGGAGTCCACCGGGCTGTTCACTTCCGGACCGGAAGCACGCAAGCACCTCAGAGGACCGGTGAAAAAGGTGATCATCTCCGCGCCGGCCACCGATCCCGACCATACGCTGGTGCTCGGCGTGAATGAGAAGACCTACGATTCGGCCAAGCACAACGTCGTCTCCAACGCTTCGTGCACCACGAATTGCCTGGCTCCGGTTGCCAAAATAATGCACGACAACTTCGGCATCGTTCACGGCACGATGACCACCATTCACTCCTACACCAACGATCAGAAACTGCTCGACTTGCCGCACAAGGATTTGCGCCGCTCGCGGGCCGCGGCCATTTCCATGATTCCCACTTCCACGGGAGCGGCCAAAGCCTTGCATCTGGTGCTCCCGGAGCTGAAAGGCAAGCTCGACGGCTATTCCATGCGCGTTCCCACGCCCAACGTGAGCGTGGTGGATTTGACCGTGACCACGGAGAAGACTGTCACGGTCGAATCCATCAACGCGGCCATGCGCCGCGCCGCCGAGGGGCCGATGAAATCGATCCTGCAGTACGAGGAAGAGGAACTCGTCTCGGTCGATTTTCGCGGCAATCCCAATTCTGCGATTGTGGATGCGGGCTACACGCGGGTGGTCGCCGGGAATTGCGCCAAGGTTCTGGCCTGGTACGACAACGAGTGGGGCTACTCCTGCCGCTGCCGCGATCTGATCAAGTTCATGGCGGCGAAGTTATAACTCCCCGCAGGAAAGCCAACGATAGCAATCGATCATGAGAAAGCTTTCCATTCGCGATCTCGATCTTTCGGGGAAGCGCGTCTTTATTCGCGTGGATTTCAATGTTCCGCTCGAAAACGGGCAGGTGAGTGACGACACGCGAATCCGCGAGACTTTGCCGACGCTGAAGCTTGCGCGCGAACGCGGAGCCCGCCTCGTTCTGGCTTCGCATTTGGGGCGGCCCAAGGGCAAGCCCGAGCCGAAGTACAGCCTTCGGCCGGTGGCCAAGAAGCTGGGGGATTTGCTGGGTGTCCCGGTGGAATTCGCGGCCGACTGTGTAGGCGCCGAACCCGAGGCCAAGAGCCGCGCGCTGGCCGAAGGCTCGGTTCTGCTTCTCGAAAACGTGCGCTACCATCCCGAAGAGGAAGCCAACGACGAGGCATTTTCGCGGCAATTGGCGGCGTTATGTGACGGCTTGTTTGTTTGCGACGCCTTCGGCTCCGCGCATCGCGCGCACGCTTCGGTCGTAGGCATCACGCGATTCGTTGGCCAATCGGCCGCGGGCCTGCTGATGGAACGCGAGCTGGCCTATCTCGGCAAGACGCTCTCGGCGCCGGAACGCCCCTTTGTGGCCGTGCTGGGCGGCGCGAAAGTGTCGGACAAAATCGAAGTGGTGGAAAATCTGATGAAGATTGCAGACGCCATGCTCATCGGCGGTGGAATGGCCTATACATTTTTCAAGGCGCGGCGGATCGCGGTGGGCAAGTCCATCGTGGAAGCCGATAAAATCGAGCTGGCGTCGCGCGTGCTTGCGGATGCGCAGGGGCGAAAGTTTCGGCTGCTGCTGCCCACCGATCACGTCGTGGCCGCCGAATTCCGCGCGGACGCAGAGAAACGCACGGTTCCCGTCGGCGAAATGCCGGATGGCTGGATGGGGCTCGATATCGGCCCACAGACCGTGCAGCGATTTTCCGCGGAAATCGCAGCCGCGAAAACCATCTTTTGGAATGGGCCGATGGGCGTCTTTGAAATGCCGGCATTCGCGAACGGCACGTTGGCAATCGCCAAGGCCGTTGCCGCCGCCACAGAACGCGGGGCGACGTCGATCATCGGCGGCGGCGACTCGGTGGCCGCCGTGCAGCAGGCTGGCCTTGCCGCGAAGGTCTCGCACATCTCGACAGGCGGCGGCGCATCATTGGAATTTTTGGCCGGCAAGAAACTGCCGGGCGTCGAAGCCCTGACGGACAAGGCTTCCAAGGGGGCCTCCTAAGTGGCCGGCGACGTGTCTCGCATGCGCAAACCGGTGATTGCCGGAAACTGGAAGATGTACAAGACGCAGCAGGAGGCGCGCGAGTTTTTTGCCGCGTTCAAGCCTCTGGTCGCTGCGGCGAGCCATTGCGAGATCGTGGTGGCGCCGCCGTTCACGGCGATTGCCGCATGCGTGGAGGCGGCGAAAAGTTCGGCGATCGGCATTGCCGCGCAGGACATGTATTGGGCGAGCGAGGGAGCATTCACCGGCGAGGTTTCGCCGCGAATGCTCGTCGAGGCCGGCTGCCGCGCCGTGATCATCGCGCATTCGGAGCGCCGGCAGTTCTTTGGCGAGACCGACGAGAGCGCCAATCGCAAGGTGAAGGCGGCGCTCGCGGCGGGACTGACGCCGATCCTCTGCGTGGGCGAGATGCTGGCCGATCGCGAGGCGGGCAATACGCAAAAAGTGCTGGAGAAGCAATTTCGCGGCTCGCTGGCCGCGTTGATTCCCGCCGAATTCTCACGTATTATCATGGCTTACGAGCCGGTTTGGGCTATCGGCACCGGCCGCACGGCTACGCCGGAGATCGCGGCCGAAGCGCACAAGTTCCTGCGTGATCTGGCGGCGGCCTCGTTCAGCGCGGAAAATGCCGCCTCCCTGCGAATCCTCTATGGCGGCAGTGTCAAACCCGAAAACATAAAGGGCTTGATGGCGCAGGCGGATATCGACGGGGCACTGGTGGGCGGCGCTAGCCTAGACGCGGCGCAGTTTGCCGCGATTGTGAATTACTGATCGCGCGGCAATTCGCCGCCATTGTGAATTACTAAACGGGTTCGATAAAAGGGTTCGATAGCGGAGTAGCAATGCCAAAAGAAGTAAAGTGGGCGATTTCGTTCTTGATCGGGGCAGGACTGCTCTGGTTTGGCTGGCGATTTTATATTTTCCTGGTGATTCTGCACGTGGGGGTCTGCCTCGTGCTTATCGGAGTGATCCTTCTGCAGAGCGGAGAGGCGGCTGACCTCGCCGGAGCATTCGGCGGTTCCGGCAGCCAGACGGCGTTTGGCCCACGAGGCGCCGCGACTTTTCTCTCGCGCGCCACCACCTGGTGCGCCGTGATGTTTATGTTCACCTCGATGGCTTTGGCCGTGCACGTAAGAACGGCCGGCGGCGGAACCGGCCGTTCGATCCTCGAACAATTCTCGACGCCGGCGCCGAAATCCGCGGCTCCCGCGCCCATACCTCAGTCGCAGCAGCCTCCGGCACAGCAGGCGCCGGCTCAACCTGCCGCGCCTCCTCCTGCGGCACCCGCACCTGGCCCGGCAAAGTAGCAGCGCGCGGTCTTTAGCTTTTGAACAAGGTTTTTGACAGGGCCTTTGAACAAGCCTCAGGTCTCGCTACACAAATCGCAGCGCGACCTCAGCTACAAATTCGTCCTACCAGCAAAATTGTCGCGGGAAGTTAGATTGAGGGATTGCGGGCGGACTTTGTAGCGGCGCCCCTCAGGGCGAGGCGGAGCCCCGAGGCGCGATTTTTGGTGCGGCTGAGTGGATTCGAACCACCACGCTATTGCTAGCGCCAGCCCCTCAAGCTGGTGCGTCTGCCAGTTCCGCCACAGCCGCACATGCGGACTCCGAAATTATAGAAGCCCTCCGCGCAAAAAGAAAGAAGCCTCGCGCAAGCGAGGCGAGGCCCCGTGGTAGATTCACGACGAGCGTTGAAGCGCTCCATCGCTTTCCGCGGAGGAGATTCATGAATTCGTCAGCGAAGATCGCCGTCGTTACCGGCGCAGGCAGCGGGATCGGCAGATCCGTTGCCGTTGCTCTCGCTCAAAACGGATACACCGTCGTTTTGGCGGGCCGCCGCGAAAAGTCCCTCGAGGAGACCGCCCGCGAAGCGAGGCAGGCCGATTCCCAAACGCTCGTCGTGCCCGCGGACGTCACAAATCCCGCATCCGTGCGTGAGCTTTTCGCGAAAACGAAAAACGCCTTCGGACGGCTCGACCTGCTCTTCAACAATGCCGGCATCTCCGGTCCGGCCGTGCCGCTCGAGGATTTAACCTATGAGGATTGGAAGTCCGTGGTCGATACGAATCTCAGCGGAGCGTTCCTTTGCACGCAGGAAGCCTTCAAAATCATGAAGAGCCAGAATCCCCGCGGCGGGCGCATCATCAACAACGGCTCGATTTCGGCGCACGCGCCTCGGCCGAATTCCGCGCCGTACACGGCCACAAAACACGCCATTCTGGGGCTTACCAAGGCGACTTCGCTCGACGGCCGAAAATACGACATCGCCTGCGGTCAAATCGACATTGGGAACGCGGCGACTGAGATGGCGGAGAGGATGAAAAAAGGCGTTCCGCAAGCAAACGGCACGATCGCCGTCGAGCCTACCATGGACCCCGCGGAGGTGGGGCGCGCCGTTGTGTACATGGCCTCGCTCCCACTCGACGCCAATGTCCAGTTCATGACCGTCATGGCGACCAAGATGCCCTTCATCGGCCGCGGCTAGGGCCTTCGATTGACTTGCGTGGGAGGTGCCCGGAATTCGGGCTTTGACGTTGCTACCGGTCGGCGGGAGAAGGAGTGGTTGCGAGCCCAGCCAGAATACAGCGCGCAGAAATCGCCCGACTTGGATTCTGCATGAGCGATCTCTGCGCGACAAAGTATTCAAATCATTTTTAGATTGAACGGCTAATGCCCCCCATCGTGGCCGTGATCGTTGTCGTCACCTGTGAGCGCGCCGCGCTCAAAGAGGTCGGAGAGATCATTAGAGTTGGCCGCATCGTTCACGAATGGCCGCAGGTGAAAGAGTTCTTCCCAACTCCGCAAATCAGAGGAATGCGTGAAATCGACCGGGCTCGCGTACGGCATACGCCGACGTTGTCACGAGCCTCCCGGGAAATGACGATTTCGCCGATGGTGTGGGCAAAGTCGTCGCCGTTTTCACCCGCGTTCGATTCTGATTCGTCCCACCAGATCACGATTGCTCCGTGGTCCTGGTAGGCTCTTGAGGCCATGATCATGGGGACGATGATGCTAAGGAAGTTGTCGCCCTGCGCGATATTAGCCGCATCGCCGGTTTTCCCTTGGAAGCCGCCGGTGAGCCCAGTGTGCATATCGTTATACTGATCGGGAGTAATCCAATTGTAGTCTGCCACGCGGTCATGCTCCAGATCCTCTTCCAACTGCTGCAATGGCGCGTAGTTTTGGGATAGCGGATTCGAGGAAGTAAAATTCGGGACGCCATTGACGGTTCCGTTGGTGTCGCTGAAGAACACCTGCGGATTGTGCTTGGCGGCGTAGTTATATTGCGTGGAGCCGTTGTAAGCATTGACGCCGCTCACAAAATTCCCCGAGAAACTCTTGAGCGGAACCGTCCACTGATCCCGCGGCAGGGGAACATTGGTGAGGCCAGCCGCGGTAGTGAGATCGATGTCTTCCTGATAGGACCTCCAGGACTTTCCAGCTTTCGTCAAGAAACTACTCAAGTGCTGGTCCGTGTCCTGGTTCGTTCCGCCCGGGCTCGCAAACGGATCATTGTCGTTCAATACGCCGAAATTGGTACCGGCTTCCGCCCAAAGGTAGTTAGGCTCGGAAGGGTGAATGTGCGGATTGTTCCCGCTGGGGGTGGCCAGAACGTTGTGATACGCGGCGGCGTAGGCGACCTGCCTACTTATGCGAACCACGTCGCCATGAATCACGGCAACTGCCGATCCGTTCACCAGGCTGTTAATAAACGGCGCATTGGGATTTTGAAAAACCTGCTGGACTCCGGGCCCGAACGGGTTGATCGGCTGGACCCAGTTGTGATTCTCCATCGCGATAACAAAAACCTTCTTGATGTGGTCCGCCCTGGCGCTCAAGCTGGCCAATATAACGAAGAGCGCAGCCATGCCCAGAACGCGCAGACCTCTGACGTGCGACATTGAAAACCTCCAAGTGTTGGATTCGCTGCTTATGCTGTCGACGATTCAGGCACTCAACTGGCCCGGAGGACGAACGCGCCAGCGCTATGCTGATAGCAGCCGCGTTTTGCAGAATGATGACTCTGGTATTACAGATTGAAGATTCCGATGCATTCAAGCTCATAGCCTCGGCTCAAGCCGAAGCAAAAGGCTCGCGCCAGCCCGCCGGATATGAGTTTGACGCTGCCAGCGGGCTGCACTACTATCCACGGTTAATAAGGAGACCTAAGATGAAAACCTTCAACCGTCCGCGTCGTTTTGCGGCTCCTGTCGCGTTGCTGAGCGCCTTCCTGGTGACCGCGCTGTGCTTCGTCCTTCGCCCGAGTGCCGGCGCTCAGACGCCCGCTCAAGCCAAGCCTCGGCCGGTCGTGCTCCAGGGCGCGCGGTTGATTGACGGAACGGGCCGGTCGCCAATCGAAAACTCAGTGGTCGTCATCGAGGGCAGCCAAATCGTCGCGGCCGGGAAGGCCGGCGCCGTTTCGATTCCCAAGGATGCCGCGGTTCAGGACGTCAGCGGCAAGACGATCATGCCCGCAATCGTCAATCTCCACGGCCATCTGGGACTCTCCAACAATGGCGCCGATTCTGCCGCCGGCCACTACACGCAGGAAAACGTCGTCAAGCAGCTTGATAAATATCGCTCCTATGGTGTGGAGACTGTGGCTTCGTTCGGACAGGATGAGGATTTGATCTTCTCGATTCGTGCCGATCAACGAGCCGGAAAGATAGGAGGGGCGCGTCTGTACACCGCGGGCAGAGGCTTCCTCGAATACACCGGAAAATCGAACCCCACCGATCATCGCTATCGCCCGCAAAATCCTGAGGAAGCCCGCGCCGACATTCGCGAACTCGCGACAAATCATCCCGATTACGTGAAGATGTGGGTCGACGATGGCCTGGGTCATGGCACCAAAATCAAGCCCGAGGTTTATCGCGCCATCATCGACGAGGCCCACAAACAGCATATCCGCGTGTTTGCTCACGAGTATTACCTGGCCGACGCCAAAGCGCTGCTCGCGGCAGGGCTGGATGGGTTTGCCCACAGCGTTCGCGATCAGCCCGTCGACAATGAGCTCATCTCCGCGATGAAAGCCCGCAACGTCTTCCTGATCCCCACGCTTGTGCGGGATGAATCGCTGTTTGCTTATGCCGATAACGTCAAGTGGATCGACGATCCCTTTTTTCAAGGCGGACTCGATCCCGGAGCTTTGACGGTCATGCGAAGTCCGGAAACCGTGGAGAAGTTTCGCAGAGATCCGGACATTGCCAAGTACCGGGCCGGCCTCGAAATGGCCAAGAAAAATCTCAAGACGCTCTCCGATGCCGGCGTCAAGATCGCCTTCGGCACCGATTCGGGAATTCCCGGCCGTTTCCCGGGTTACTTCGAACATCGCGAGCTGCAACTGATGGTCGAGGCGGGCCTCACGCCAATGCAGGCGATAGTGGCTGCGACGAGCACGAATGCGGAGATTCTCGGAGGCGCAAAACAGTTCGGTACTCTGCAAGCGGGCCGGGCGGCGGATTTCCTGGTTCTGGACGCAAATCCTCTGGACGACATTCACAATACCGAGAGATTGTCCTCCGTCTGGCAGGCGGGAAAGACGGTGCCTTCGGTCTCGGCCAAGTCGGCGACCACAAGAGCCAGCCGCTAATGGCCCGAACCTTAGTCGCGGCAGCTGTTTCGGACGTGAAAAAAAGCACTCCGCTTTTAGATCTCACTCGGAGAGGAACATGAGCAAATCCCGGTTGTCGGTATTGTGCATGTCGGTCCTGATGCTGGCGATGGCGTGGGGCTTGTCGAGGGCGCAAGCTCCCAACGCAGGCGCGAATACGGCCAACCCCCAGGCGCCGGCGGGAAGCAATTTCTTCAAATTCGATCCGGCACTGGACGCCATTCTCGACTCCGGCTCAAAACTCGAAATGCTGAAGGCCGAGGGCTTCGAAGGCGGGGAAGGTCCGACTTGGGTTCCCGACGGGAAGGGATATCTTGTGTTCAGCGATGTCCCCGGAAACCGGATCTACAAATGGACGCCCGCTTGTTATGGCGCGGGCTGCTCCACGGACGGAACCCTGGCTGTATTTCAAGAACACTCCGGCTACAAAGACGCTTCGCGCGTCGGCAAGACGGATGCCAACGGGAAACGCCTTAACGGTTCGAATGGACTCACTTTGGACCGGCAGCACCGCGTATTGATCGACGCCACCGGCGATCGCGCGGTGGAACGGCTGGAGAAGGACGGCTCGCGCACGATTTTGGCCGATCATTACGAAGGAAAGCACCTGGGCTGCGTCAATGACATCGTCGCCAAATCCGACGGCGCAGTTTATTTCACCGACGGCCCGGCGGGATGCATGGAGGGCGGCGAAAATAGTCCTCTGAAGGAACTATCCTTCCACGGCTTCTATTTCGTAAAAGACGGCAAGGTGACACTTCTGGATATGGACCCGGGAGGCGCTCCGCCCAACGGAATCGCTCTTTCGCCGGACCAAAAAACGCTCTATGTGACCAACGCCCCCGCCAAAAAGCAGATTTTTGCCTATGAAGTTCAAGCCGACGATACCGTCGCGAAGAATCCTCGCGTATTAGTCGATTTGAATGGAGAAAAGGGACTGGGCGGGCCGGACGGGGTGAGAGTGGACCGCAAGGGCAACGTCTACACGGCAGCGACGGGCGGTATATGGATCATCTCGCCGGATGGAAAGCGACTGGGCAAGATTCCGGCGCCCGAAGGAATACGCTTTGCCAATCTCGCGTTCGGCGATCCCGATAGCAAGACGCTTTATATCGTCAGCGCCAAGAATCTGTGGCGCATCCGCGTAAAGATTCCCGGCTTCCATCTGTAGGTTCCTACTCACAATAGCTGCACCACGTCAGCGCAGTTTAATAATCACGCGGCCCGCGGCCGGAAGCGGAAGGGTTCGCTTCTTCAAAGAGCCCGAGCCTCGACGGGCGCGAGACCTAGTTTGCGTCGCTCTGCCTCTTTGGGATAGTCGCCCAGCCAGGTGTACTCTTCGCGCGTCTTCAAGAGAGAAAGCTTGCGATAGTAAACGTGGGAGACCGCGGTCGCGAAATTCTTTTCCTTTACGGCCTCACGCATGTCGCCGGCACTGCGTTGAACTTTTGCGATGTAGGCCTCGAGCGTATCGTCCTTCATTAGCGAAATGCCCAGGTCCTGGCAGACTTGATCGCGCATTTGCACGAAGGCTTGCAGCAGCGCGGAAGTGGCTGTCCCCGGCATGGAGACCGATATGGCCTTCCTTCGCCGGATCAAAGAGCCCGCGGCCATGGGCTTGCGGTCCGAGAACGTCAAGGTCCAGCCGTCTTGCATCATGCTTTGGATCGAACAGGCCACCGGCAGGGGTGCTTTGCCTCGTGGAAAGATCTGGCCGATCTCGACAAAACAGTGGTAGCGCGTGTGCGCATACAAGCGGCAAAAAATTGGAATCGGCTGCGGCGCGTTCGAGACGAGCGAGAAATCCAGCAGCCGGATGAAACCCATGCTCTCAAATTCCTGCGTGTAGCGCTCGAGCGCCGCCGTATCCAGGGCCGGAAATTGTGCAGGAGTGGCCGGGGGAAAGGAGTACGAGGTCGGCATGTTTTTGAGGACACGGCCCTTCAGGCCCAGCAAATTCAGGAGCAGATGACCCCAAGTTCCGAATCGCCACAATATCGCAAACGCAAAAAGAGCCAGTGCCGATCCATAGGTTGACGGGTGCGCGCGTGGCCAGCCCCGAGCGCTGGGCGCGCCGCTCAAACTCGTCCTTGGAAGCCGATTGCCAGCCGTTTTGACTCCAGAGCATCTGCTCCTTTTCCGGCTGATCGCTCCGGGAAATCTGCAGGGACTTGATTCCAAAGGACATCGGGTCGAAGCGGGGCGTTGCTTTGGCAGTGAATGGCACGTTCGTAATGGTCAGGTTGAACGAAGCCTGCCCCAAGTTAATGGCCAGCGTGGATTGGGGGTCCGCCGTGAAGCCCGCCAAAGTTTTGTAGTGCCAGCCGGCGTCCTTGAACGACTTACGAGCGGATGCGCTGAGAAAGCCGTTTTCGCGGTCCTCGTCATCATCGAGGTCATCGGCGCTAAGTTTCGTGTTTCCATTAGCCTCCGGCTTAGGTTGGGGAGGCACGGAAATGAACTTCTCACCGTCCCAGCGGAATCCATCGCTGTGGCTGTATTGCGTTTCCACCGTTGCTAATTGCAGCTTGCCGTCCTCGAGCGTCCAGCTGCCCAAGGTCGTGGCTGCGGGCGGCAAGGGAAGGTTCTGCAGCTCGCCGGAGGGAAGCAGGCGATGTGCCGTGACGCTGTATTCATAAAACTGCGATCTGCCCGGCAGGAGGGACAGCAGGTAGCCATAGCTGGTCTTTCCGAGCCGCTCCGAGACGAAGTTAGAGGACTGGCCGACAGTGAAGGTGTTTAGAAAGAAAAAAGCTTCCTGGTCATTCCAAAAAACGATTGTTTCGTTTAGACGCCGGCCCACTTTGTACTGCCTGGGTAGCAGGATGTAGCCGCCCACCACGGCAGCGACCAGCCCCAGGGAGATCAGAGTAAAAATGAGCCTATTGCGAGTCATTTGGCGGCTCCTCAAAAGGGGAAAACTTAGAGCGAACGTAGCAAATGCCCTGGTGGGGGACAACGGTACTTCGATAACCAATAAGGCACTTACGCCGGGGGCTCACCGCCTTTTTTCAGTTGGGTTGACTCGGCTACGGAGGCTGTGCGAGTCTGCGGCGGCATCATGAACAACGCCGCTGACGAAAGAATCGCCCCTCGGCGACCTTACGGTTCTCGACCTCACCGTTGCATTGGCGGGGCCGGTCGCCACTCTCTTCCTCGCCGGCCTCGGCGCGCGGGTCATCAAGATCGAGAACCCTGCCGGGGGCGATCCATCTCGAGACAACGCACCTTACTTTGGCCTGGGCGGTGTGAAGCTCGCTAGGGAAAGGGCCGACGACATCTCTGTGACCGCTTTTAATCGGCTGCGGAACAAGCTCGGCGTGACGCTGAACCTGAAGCATCCACGCGCCCGCGAGGTTTTCGGCGATCTGGCGCGCAAAGCGGATCTGGTGGTCGAGAACTTCACCCCGGGAACCCTCGATGAGTTAGGCGTCGGCTACGATGCGGCGCGGCGATTGAATCCGCGCATTGTGTATGGCTCGATCTCGGGATTTGGCAGCGACGCCGGCCCGGGCTCTCCCAAAGCGCTGGATACGGTGATCCAGGCGCTGAGCGGCATCATGTACGTCTCGGGAGGGGAGAATGATCCCCCGGTCCGCGTGGGGCTGACGATTGCCGATCTCACGGCCGCTTTGTTCGGCGTTATCGGCGTGCTTGCCGCTGTCCATCAGGCGCGGCGAACGGGCATGGGGCAGCACGTCGATGTCTCCATGCTCGGCGCGCTCACGTCTTTCATCGCCGGCGAGGCCTACGAGGCCATGGAGAAGTGCGGCGAGCCGGTTCGCACCGGCCAGACCGTGCAGAGGCTCGCCCCGTTTGGGATTTATCCCGCCAAGGACGGACACCTCGCGATATGCGCCTATACCGATGCTTTCGCGCATCGCCTCTTCGAGGTGATGGGCCGCAGCGAATTGGCCACGGACGAGCGCTTCCGCACCCGAGACATGCGCGTGCGGCACTATCGCGAACTGGATGCGGAGATCGGGCGCTGGAGCAACACCGAAACGACTGCTCAGGCCATTGCCACGCTCAATGCCGCCGGGATTCCGGCGGCGGAAGTACGCGATCCTAAGGCAGCGGTTCACGATCCTCGAGTGGTCGCCCGAAACGAGACCGTTCCGATGGTCCATCCCAAGTACGGCACGGCCGACGGGGTTTACGCCATGGGATTGCCCATACGATTCTCGGATGCCAAGTCCGGATTCGATCAGCCGCCACCCGGTCTGGGAGAGCATAATGAGCGCGTCTACGGCGAGATCCTGGGGTACGATGCAAACAGGATTGCGGAGCTACGCGCGCAAGGCGTTATCTAGCAGCATTATCTAACGTGGGGCCGCGTTCGGCAGAACGCGCGGTCGCAAAGATTCACGCGGCCAAGGCCCGATGAAGGACGTGACCAGGGCGAATGCTCGATTAATGGAGGACCGTCGATGCCTAGAGAAAACGTTAGCCGGTATTTGATCGCCTTGTTGTGTTGCGCTGTGATCTGCGCACTGATGGCACCGTCTGCTTTGAAGACGGCCGCCGCGACCTCCCCACAAGATCTGGTCAACGCCGCCTATGCGGCGATGGGCGGCGACAAATTGAAGACGATCACTCTGCGAGCCAGTTTGCAGCAATTCGACCCAGGCGAATCCTATTCGGTCTCCGATCCTGCCAAACCGGACACTGGCGTTTCGGAGTTGGTTCACAGCCGCGATTTCGAGCGTGAATTCGTGCGCAACGAGTGGGTTCGGCCGAAGGCGGACGACGGCATGAAGCGAACCTACACGGAAATAATTACGGAAGCTGGCGGCTATGTGATCGGGAATGACGCGACGAACGGCCGTCTGCCCAAACGCACCGTCAATGGCAATCAGCCCGAGCACACCATGTCCGGCCGCCGCCTCACTGCGACGATCCGCGAACTCGAGCGCCCGTTCATCGTTCTGGAGATGAAGCGGCATTCTGACCGCGTCTTCGTCATTGACGATCAGAAGGTTTCAGGAAAAACGTACCCTGCAGCGCAATACCGCGACGCTTACGGCACTTTCATCGTGATGTTCGATCCCGCTACCAAGCTTCCCGTGCGCGTGCGGACGATGGATTGGGACGCGCTGGAAGGCGATTCCGCCTTCGACGCGGAATATTCCGATTGGCGGGACGTTTCCGGAGCGAAGATTGCTTTCCTCACGCAGTACACACTGAATGGCATGAAGGTCGCGGATCTGAAACTCTCGAGCGCGATGGTCAATCCCGCTTTGCCGCCCAAGACCTTTGACATTCCGCAAGCGATGCTGGCTGCCGCCGCCAAACCGGCGCCCGCGAACGCGACGCCATATCCAATGGATCATCCGTCGTCAGTACTCGGGTTTTTATTACGATTCGGACAAGAAATACACCGATGATCTCGATTCGCTGAAGCTCGTCGACGTCGCGCCGAATGTCAGCCAGACGCAGGGCGGCACGCACAATACGCTTTTCATCGCGACCAACTCTTACCTGATCGCCGTGGAAGCGCCGAACGACGACGGCCAGGCGATTCAGTCCATCGATATGGCCAAGAAGAGATATCCCGGCAAGCCGATCCGTTACCTGATTTTGACGCATCACCACGTGGATCACGTCGGCGGCATGCGCACGTACGCCGCGGAAGGCGCCACCATCGTGATGGCCAGAGGCGACGGAGATTATTTCCGGAAAGCGCTTGCGCGGCCGGAAACGCTGAACCCAGACGCGCCGAAGAAGGCCTTCACGTCCAAGGTGGTGGAAGTCGACGGCAAATGGAGCGTAAACGACGGCGGACGCGAGGTGGACGCGTACATGGTCGAGAATCCGCACGCGGCGGACATGCTCATCGTCTACGTGCCTGATGCCAAGCTCGGAATTGTGACTGATCTCTACGTTCCCGGCGCGCCGGTCGCTCCTACCGCGATGGTGGCGGCGCTGGTGAAGGGCGTCGACAAATGGGGCATCAAGCCGGAGCGCTTCGCGGGCGGCCACGGCTCCGTAGGTCCTTACGCCGATGTGGTCGCAGCGGCGCAAAAGGTACCGGCCGCGGCGCACTAACGTCTACGTCGGCGGCATCGGATACGACTTCTCTCCTAGCGCGCGATGCTGGAGGTTTGTGTTTGCGGATGAAGGATCAATTTTTGCACTCGCCAGTTGGAGGTCTCCGCCGCGTACACCTCGTTTTCCGAAGGGCAGGCAAGCTGGTGAGCGCCGGAAAACTGCCCAAGGTTGCGTCCGGAGCGTCCAATGACCCCAAGGACTTTGCCTTCGAGCGAGACCTTGAAGATGCGGCCGGGGAAGGTGCTTTCTCCGACGAAAAGGACCTGGTTGGTGCCGGGCGTGATGCAGATCGAATTGGGCGCGCCGATCACGGCGGCCAGGCGCTCGCCCGTGGGCGTAGGGCCGTTGACGGCGCGGGTCTTGGGATCAGGCGGCACGTCAATCGTGAACATGCGCAGGAACTTGCCCTCGGTGTCGAATACCTGAATGCGGCGATTAGTGCGATCGCCCACGTAGAGATTATTGTTGCGATCGGCCACGATGGCATGCGGAAGGTGAAACTGACCCGGCCCCGTGCCCGGTTCGCCCCAGGACTTCACCCAGTCGCCATTCTTGTCATACTTCGCGACACGCGAGTTGACGTAGCCGTCGGTGATGTAGAAGTTCCCTTCGGAGTCCCACGCTACGTCCGTCGGCTGGCGAAATAGTCCATCGATGGGAGGAAGAGGAGGGTTGACGTGCTCCCAAGGTTTGGCTCCCTCGTCGGCTGCTTCTTTCCGGCGGCCGAAGGTCCAAACCACGCGGCCGGCCTGATTGAACTTGATAATCATGTCAGAGCCTTTGTCGATGGCCCAAATGTTGTCGTCCTTATCGATACGCACACTGTGGGCTTCCGACCAGGCATAAAGGCCTTTGCCGATTTCGCGCAGGAAGTCGCCCTTGGGACCGAACTCGAGCAACTGCGCCGCGGCCGGACCGTAAGCCGGACCATTGGCGCTGTTGGATCGCGTAAAGACGTAGATGTGGCCCTTGGAATCGACGGCCACGCCGGGGACTTCCCCGAAATTCATGCCCGCGGGAAGCTTGAAGAAGTCGGGAACGGAATCGAAGGGAATCTGAGGCACATTTTGCTGAGCGAGACTTTTTTGAGCAAACGGGGGCGCGAAGAGCAACAAAAGCCATGCGAAGCGCAAAGTTCTCATGGAAATCCTCCCGGCGGTTTCACGGCTGCTGGTGAGGAGTGTTGTACCACTGCTCGCCCTGGCTGGCGAATGATTCCTGCGGTGGATTCAACCAATCAGGCGCGTTGAATAGCAAAGCGGTATGCGATATGTTCTCACCGGCCAACTTCAGATGCCCTAATTTCGCCGGTGTGCGATTCGGGAGGGATAAGATATGAATCGCCGAGAATTCTTGATTTCGGGAATGGCTTCGCTGGGAGTTCCGGCACTTGGTCTGCTGCCAGCGGAATTGGCGGAAGCGACTGAGCAGAGCAGCGAGCAGACGAACGTCACGCTGCGCATAACCCCGGTATCTCTGGACATCGGACCGGGGAAAACCATAAAGACGGCCGGCTATAACGGTTCCGCGCCGGGGCCGATCCTGCGATTCAGGGAAGGGAAGCCGGTTACCGTCGATGTTTATAACGAAACAGATGTGGCGGAGACCGTGCACTGGCATGGCCAGCTGATTCCGTCAGCGGTAGACGGGTCGGTTGAAGAGGGAACGCCGGATGTGCCGGCTCACGGCCATCGCCGTTATCGCTTCACGCCCAAGCCGGCGGGCACGCGGTGGTATCACACGCACTCGATGGCGCATGCCGACCTGACCCGGGCGGGTTTCTCGGGCCAGTATGGTTTTGCGATTATCGAGCCTGCCCGCCACCCCGGCGACTACGACCAGGAAGTCTGCATTGCGGCGCATCACTGGGAACCCTCTCTGGCGCCCAAGGGTCCGGCTGACAACGGCTGGGAGATCGCTTACAAATCGGCAACGTTGAACGACAAAATGCTCGGAGCCGGCGAGCCGCTTCGCGTGCGCATGGGACAGCGCGTGTTATTCCGCTTCCTGAATGCCAGCGCGACCGATGAGATCAGGCTGGCGCTTCCAGGCCACCGCTTTAACGTCATAGCGATGGATGGCAATCCTGTGCCGCGGCCGCAGATGGTCGATTTCGTTTATCTGGATATAGCCGAGCGCGTGGATGCCATCGTGGAAATGAATAATCCCGGCGTGTGGATTCTGGGTTCGGCCAATGAAGAGGAACGCAAGATGGGCATGGGCATGGTAGTCGAATATGCGGACAAAAGCGGAGAGCCACAGTGGCAGCAGCCGTCCGGCATCGTGCGCGGGCCCTGGGATTACACAATGTTTGGAAGCGGAGGCGCCGCGCCCGAGCCTGACCATACTTTCGAGATGAAATTCGAGAAGATTCCCGGGCATAAAGTGGACTTCAATCGTTGGACGATCAATGGCAAGGGTTTCCCCGACGTCGAAAAGCTAAGCTTGGAGAAAGGCAAGCGCTACAAACTTTTCTTCGACAATAAGGACACCGGCGATATCCACCCGCTGCATCTGCACCGGCACACGTTTGAAGTGGTGGAAGTGGCGGGTAAACCCATGGCCGGACTGATGAAAGACGTGGTGAGCCTGGGCAGCCGGAACACCGCGGCCGTAAGCTTCGTCGCGGATAATCCCGGCTTGACGCTTTTCCACTGCCACATGCAGTTGCACCAGGATTTTGGATTCATGCAACTGCTGGAATATGCGCGCTAGCCAATTTGACAGAACGTGTGGACGCCCTGTGTGGGCTGATCTCAGCCTGCAGCTTTTGCCGTGACCTTTTTTTGTCGAAGCCAGCCTGCCATTCCTCCGATTTGCTTCAAGCGCTCGGCGGCCTCGCCGCTTACGATTCCCAACTCAACCGCGTGCTTTAGCAGCATTTCGGGAAGAACGTCGCGTAGAGTCGTGTCGCCCACTTGGCCTTCACAGACAGGGCAAAACCGATCCGCACACCGGCCTTTCCAACTGCACTCGAGGCATTGATGGAGGGCGGCATTAAACTCCCGAGCAAGCACCAGGGTGCGTACCATGCCCCTTTGCAATTGCAGAAGGGTTTCCTCGAAGCCGACAACTGCTCCACGCGCATCTTCGGTGAAAGCAGCAATCAGAGATTTCTGGCGCTCGCGCTCCCAATCGGTAACGCGGGGCTCAAGATGCTTCAGCAGTTCGGGCGGAGTTAGCCGGGCGAGGTCCTGGTCAATGCGGACGATGGGCAACCGAAGGCTTCGTGGAAATTTGTCTTCAATAAGTGCGATTAACTTGTCGGGACCGACCAAGAAGATCGCGGCGAGTTCTTTCGCGGAGAAAATAGTGGCTGCATGCTGGGCGGCCTCACGGCACAAGCGAACGTACTGATTATCGACGCGCTTATCGAAGACGTCTCGCTGGGTGCCGTGCGAAATGGACATGCCTTCACTGGTAACGTGGCCCAGGTCTTTCTTCCTCCATCGGGAAATATCGACGACGAATGTCTTCTGCTCGCCTTCAACGATTTCGCCGAGGGAGTAGTGGAAAAAACGCGCGCACTTATGGTCGACGACGATAATGCCATACTGTTTGTGCTCGCCGGATAGCCAGAATAATTGTGCGAGACGTGGTTTTCCCCAGCAAAATTCGTCTTCCACCTTCGTTTGCAGCGGCACGACCTGCCAGACTGAGGGGCCGGCAAAAATGACGATGCTCCCGTGCGACTTTGGCTTGGAGAGGAATTCCATGACCCTCTCCAATTGTTTCGAGAACGGCTCTCGCTCTTCGGACGCAAGGCCTTCGGCAACGGATCGGCCTTTTTCTTTCAGGAAATGCAGATACCTAGGCGCAGCGCCCTGCAGGGATGCCTCATCGGGAGTGGTGCGCACGTATGCCGTGAGCAAAGGCGTGGGAAGCCGGGAAAGCGTTTCCAACAGAATAGTCGAGAGCATTCGTTATCTCCTCTCCTGACATTTGCAGCGGCGCGAACGCGACCTCTTCGTGCCTCAGCGTGGATAGCGACTGAAAATCGATTTGTGACTTGCGCCATATGAATGTGATCCATCTCGATGGCTGCTGGCATCCGTTACTGCTTAATTGAACTGAACGAATACGAGGCGAACTCATGATCTTTGTTCGGATCTAGGGGAAGCTACCAGTGTGACTTTTGGGTCCGAAAAAGCTCTGAACTCCAGGGCCAGCTCGAGCAGATCAGGGGCGGCGGTGGAGGACGTGAGTCGCGATATCGGGCCAGAATTCGCGAAAGACATTCGTCAGGGCATCGCGGCCAATTGCATATGCGTATTTCTGGGCAATGGCTCCGGCTGTTCGAGTCTGGCTAGGGTAGTAAGTCAGCGAAATGGCTTGAGCAATGCCTCTGCCAAATATTTCCGAGGCATTGAAGCTCTTATGTCCGTGATAGCTCGGCGCGATGAAGATGCGCGTCGATGAGTAAGTGAGACGCTTCCAAGCGCCGCCCTGGCCCAAGGAATAATAGCGTTCGTCTTGATGAAAGATAGTAGGCAGCAAAAAAATAACCCAGTAGTTGCCGTCGGTCTTATCCACGTCGCCGCGCCAGTAGTATCTCGCAAAACCACCAACCCCTTTGCCGAGTTGCGGGTGAGTATTGGTTGCTTCAGCGAGAAGTGAAGTGATGCCGACAAAGACGAAGGCCGAATAATCGAAACTGTTCTGGGTCGCGATAATCAGATTTTGCTTTGGAGTCGGGGGCGGCGGATTAGCGCCAGCGCTGACCGCGCGGAAATTGGGCATGAGTCCCAGAATGCGCTTGGGTTGCTGGCCCGGCAGGGGAGGATTCTGCTGGAGGTTGGGGCCGGGCTGCACACGATTTTGCGCAGCGGGGCTCGAGGCCGATGGGGCCGCATTATCGGGCGCGCTCGGAGCCGCAGGCTGCTCCTGTTGGGCGCTCTGCTGGGTATCGGGAAATGTAGCCTGAGCCGATTCTGAGTTTGTGGGTGATGACGAACCCGAGGCAGATTCCTGCGCGGGCAGATTGGGTGCCGCTAGACACAACACAGACGCCAAGAACAGCACAAGACGCAACGAACTGCTCCCATCCACCAAAAAACCGCAGCCTCCATTCTGCTCGCCCGGTGCCTCAATGTGAATAGGGTTTGTTGGCTAACGGAGTGAACGAGATGGGGAGTTTCTTAGCAGCGGAAATTCGCCTATCCCTTCAGACCGCCGGGAAAGGTCATTTACGGTAAACGATTCCGCCTTTCATCACGAAAGCGACCCTTTGCAAAACGCCGATTTCCTGCAGGGGATTGCCGGGAACAGCGATGATATCGGCGAAGTAGCCCGGCTTTAAGGCGCCGATCTGTCCTTGCCAGCCAAGCAATTTTGCGCCGTTGATCATGTCGGCTTGGAGGGCCGCGAGCGGCGTCATCCCGTATTTGACCATGAGCACAAACTCACGGGCTTGCGTGCCATGGGCATAAGGACCGACGTCAGAGCCGACGGCCATGGGCACGCCGGCGGCAAGTTGCTTACGGAATTGCTGCGCGTGAAATTCGAGCAACTGGCCCCAGGTGGCTTCTTCCGGCGACGAAGGATGCTCGGCAAAGTATTCTTCGATTGCGAAAGTGGGCACGGCGGGGATCTGCTTTTCGCGCATCAGCCGCATGGTTTCGTCGCTGAGCTGATAGGCATGATCGACGGACGCTACTCCAGCCCGAACTGCATAAAGCGCGCCCGGCTCGCCTGTGGCGTGGACGGCAACGCGCTTGCCGACGCGCGCAGCCTCGCCGACAGCGGCGCTGAGTTCAGCTTCGGTGTACTGGTAGGGCGTTGAGAATTGTCCATTCTGAAAAGAGTCTTCGCCGGTTTCATAGATCTTTATGAAATCGGCGCCTTCTTTGATCTGCTCACGAATCACGGCGATCAGTTCGGCGGGATTATTGGCATAGGTGGCGTTTGAGAGCACGCGCTGCTCGGGGTTGTAGCCGATGGCGTCTTCGTGGCCGCCAAGGATGGAGATGGCGTTGCCACTGATGCGAAGCCGCGGACCGGGGATGAGGCCCTGATTGATGGCATTCCGCACGGCGGTGTCCGCCGAGCCTGCGCCTTCGGTACCCATGTCGCGTTCCGCCGTATACCCGGCCATGAGGTCCGCGCGGGCAGCCAGGGTGGCCATGATGGCGCGTTGCGGCACCGATTCCTGAACCGTCTGCAAATCCTCGGCGCCCGGATGCAGAAATAAATGCACGTGCGAATCGATCAGGCCGGGCAGCAACGTGGTGTCGCCTAGATCGATCACCTGGGCGCCCGCGGGATGAGCAACGGCGGAACCGATTTCGGCGATGCGTTCGCCTTCCACCCGAACTTCGCCGGGCGTCAACATTCGCCCGGTCTCAACATCGAGCAGGCGCGCGGCGTGCAGCACAATGGGCGCGGGGGCGGCGTTTGTTTGGGCTGGGGCGCGGTGTGTGAGCGCGAGAAGGCACGCAGGCAGGATCAGGAGGTAAATGAGGCGCTTGGCCATAGCTCGCGCGATGGTACCACTTCTGACGGTTTCTGCGGATCAGGGCTGCAACTGTTCGGAGGCGTCAGAGAGTGGCGGAATGTGTGGAGGAAAAAGCAACGGGCCGCAGGCATCAGTTACGATGACCTGCGGCCCGTTGCGCGATCGCTGCGGCACCGGGGCGTCTTACGAGGCAGGCATGGCGTTGCCGGTGAAGTAGAAGAACACGTAGGCCTTGATGGTGCCGTTTGACTGCGGCACACCAAAGACCTTCACCGGCGTGTTGACGGTTAGGTTCGTTTGGACGGTGTTTTGCCCAGCCGGCGTAGTCAGGTCCACCGGGCTGATGGTGATGATGCCGTTGGTGCGGTCGACTTGATAGACGAGCGTGGCAGAACCAGGGACGGTACTCGCGTCAACCGTAACCTGGTTGGTGCCGCCAGTCACTGTGATGGTAAAGCTGTCGCTGTTGTTATTCTGGACCCACCCAGTGGCAACCTTGGCCAGCGCAACCGGCGTCGGCGCCAGCACGGTCCACGGTGCGGCCCAGCCCTGCGTATTGGCCGCCGGATCGTTCCGGATGGCGTAGCTTGCGCCGACGACGGGCATGGTGCTCCACGCTTCCCCCGAAGTTAACCGCTCCTCCGGTTGCCGAGATGAAGTCGGGCACAGGATTGTCGTTCTGGATAGTGTTGTTATCCTGAAGCGTCGGGAAGGCAAAGTTCCACCATTTGAACCCCGTGATCGGCTTGCCGCCGGTGAGGGGATCGTTGCCATTGGGAGTGCCGCTGGAAATGTAGGGCATGGTCGGTGTAGTCGTCCGTCGGTCCACAAATTTGCGCGTGTAGACAAAGCTGGCCATGCCGGGAGAGGAGATCACGCCGTCAAAGCGGGCGATCTCAATATCCACGGTCTGAGCGAGCAGCGGATTTTGCAAAGGATCGGCGGTTACATGGACTTTGAAGCCGCGCACCAGATCGCTGAGGCACGTCACGCCCGTGCAAAAGGGTGCGGCATCGGCTGAGGGCTTCGCAGGCGTGCGGAAGAAGAACTGCGTGTTGCCATCGACGTTCACCGTGACGGGCACGCCGTCCTCATTGTCCACGACAAGGCTGGAGCTCAACACGTGACGCACGTGGCCTTCCGGGCTGAGCCAAACGGTATTGAAGGAGCTGCTGACCCAAATGCGCACGGCGACGAGGCTGCCGTCCGACTTGAAAGCGAGCAGCAACGCGGAGGAACTTGTTGTTGAGATCGCCCGACACAGAGCTGAAATTCATAATCGTGCTGTGGGTGTGAGGCATCCATATCGTAGAAGAGAGTTCCGTTCGCCTTGTCCGCCAGAATGGTGAGATTTCGCGAAGAAGGCACGTCGGTCTCGGGATTCTTGGCGGCTCGACCGGGAAAACCCGAGTTCACGGTGATGGAAGTGTTATCGGAAGAGACAGAGACGAAGCTGCCGTAAAGATGACGCAGAACGAGCCGGGTAATGTCGAAGATCGGGTGATGGCGGAGAGCCGGGCTGAAATTCACAGCCCAGAGTGTCTGGCCTCCTCCTACCGGACTATGCGCGACGATGAAGGCCGGATGAGAGAGGTTAAATTCGAAATCGATGCCTCCATCCTGATTTGCGGTTACTGTCACCGGAGAAACAAAGGTCACATTCAATGGCACCGTGAGGCTGCCCGCGTGCTTCCGTGGCTCCCACGATTTGAATCTGGCTCGTGGAGAACGATTTCGCCGGGCGTGCCGGCGAATCCGGTGTCAGGATCGGACGAAGCGGTCAGCGCGACATCTCCGGGATTCGCGCCGAGCGTGACCGTGGCGCCCGTGTAGGTCCCGGCTGGCACGCTGACGCTATCCAGGATATCCGCGAGTTGATCGAGTTCCACGAGGTTGATCATGTTGACCGGACTGGGGGCGGTGTAAACGACCACGGGCGTTCCGCCACCTTGCGGCGTCAGCGAAATACTGAGTACTTTCACGCCGATTTCGGCCCAATCGTTCATGCGGGTCATCGCTGACCATCATCGCCATTTGCCCGGTCTGGCTTCCCGAAGATCCGTTGGAAGAGTTGGAAGAGTTGGAAGCGCTGCCGCAGCCGGAGATCATAATTGCCAGGGCTGCCACGAACCCCATGAGCACACGAGTAAGCCTCGAATTCATCGAATTCTCCTTAGGAGACTTCGTGTGAGAAAGTCTCCGGTCTGTCTTGTTTCGTAACGGTCCGTTGGTCAGAACCGGACCGGCTTGTGGGCGTCAGGATCATTCGCCCAGTCACCCAACAAAACACATCGACGCGAAGATAGTTGCGCTGGATGAGAAAATGAGTGATGGTACGAAAGTACTAGTTGGCTCGAACTGATAACGGCCGTGAGACGAGCGAGGCGGTTTGGTTGCTTAGTGGACTTCCTTGACTTCGGTGTCTGGTGAAAGTACAAGTGAAGACAAGCTGTTTGGTTTGTTGGGCGGATCTTCAGGTGTCGGAGAAAGCGAAATCCAGATCGGGGGTAATCTTGTTCTTTGACCAATGCGCGGCCGCGTGTGAGATTGCATGAATCCTTATTTGTCCATTGTCATACCCGCCTATAACGAGACCGCGATTCTGCCGATCACGCTTGATTGCCTTCGCGAATTTTTGCGCGGGCAATTGTTCGCGGCCGAGGTGATTATTGTCGACGACGGCTCGAGCGATAACACTTCGGTTCTCGCCGGAGATTGGCAGCAAAGTTTTGAATGCCTTCGAGTGTTGCGGAACTCCGTGAATCTGGGAAAAGGGGCCAGTATCCGGCGGGGGATAGTGGCGAGCCGCGGGGAATGCGTATTTGTGACTGACGCAGATTTGCCGGGCCGGCCCGAGGATATCCTGAGATTGCTGGAAGGGCTGCGCGATGGGGCCGCTGTGGCAATCGCTTCGCGGCGCCCCGCGCCGCTGAGCTCCGCTCCCAGCGGCTCGCGTTTTCTGGCAAGCTTCGTATACAGGGCCCTGGTACGGGCGATTTTGAACTTGCCGCTGCGCGACACGCAATGTGGTTTTAAAGCTTTCGTACGTGAGCCGCTGTTGCCCGTGGTTGAGGGGCTTCGTTTAGAGGGATTTTCCTTTGATGTGGAATTCCTTTTCGCCGCGTGGAAAAGAGGACTGCAGATCCGGGAGGTCGATTTTGATGTGCTCGAAAGGCGCCCCACCCGTCATGCGATTCTCCTGCAGTCGCCACGCATGCTGATGGACCTGCTGAGGCTGCGGTTCATGTCAGGGCGCCCGCCGCGCAGCGTAAGGACGCAAATGGAAACGCCGGGGCACCCCCCAAAGCAATCCGACGATGCTTGCCTGGCCCACGATTGTGATGTGCCCCGCCACAACTAGGATTCGAGTTGCAGGCTAGCCGGGAAGCGTCTCCTCCA
The DNA here is from genome assembly GCA_963761945.1 of uncultured Acidobacteriota bacterium. GTDB lineage: Bacteria > Acidobacteriota > Terriglobia > Acidiferrales > UBA7541 > Palsa-189. Next base: position 121,584 of record CAVXIM010000012.1, read on the forward strand.
AATGGCGGAAATTGGTGAGCCGGATTCCCAGCCTTTCAGTGGTCTCCCTGATCTCTCGCGACGTTAAAGCAAGCACCTCAGTTTGACGCGAGCGCGTGAGCTCTCCACCCACAGTTTCCAGTTCAACACTTGGGTATCCGGGATGGCACATCAACTCCGTGGTGCCATCCGGAACCAAATGGAGAAGAGCGCTCAGCATCTTCACATCCAAGAATCCGGTTTGAGCGAGGCCATAAAAAGTGTTCGGGCTGACAAGGCCAGCCACGCGTAGCCGCTTCCTGAGCGGCCGGGCAAGCGAACTCACCCCCAACGCGATGGCAGAGCGCTGCAGCGCGGCGATGCCGGCGCCGCCAAATTTCCAAAGCGCGGGTAAGGCGGCTTCGAGATTTTCGGCTGGGCAGCGGACGCAGCGGATACGAAATTCGCGCGCCAGGCCGATCACAATAGGCGAAAGCTGGGGGAGAACGTGTACGTGCAGGTGCCCATCCAGATGGGTGGGAAGGAGACCTGCGTCAGAAACCTTGAGGAGTTGAGCGCGAAATTCCGAATGAACATCCTCAAGCCTGATTTGCCGCGTCAGAATTCTGATCCATATCTGGAGCGGGCTCAGGTGTAACTCGCCGTGATCGTTCACCAGGGTGGGGATGGAACGGGCAGGTGAGATGGGGATGCCGTCGCTGATATTCAAGTGCACGCCGACCGAAAGATCGGGGCACTGGTCAGCCAAGGCAATGCTTTGCTCAAACGCCGAGCCATTCGCCAGCAGGGAGGCGCTGGTCAATATGCCCTCGCGATGAGCCACGATAATCCCGCGATTGACGCTCTCCGCGAGACCGAAATCGTCCGCATTAACAATCAGCCGTTTCATGCCCTGGGTTGCGGTTTGAGCCGACCAGTTTCGCTGCCGGTGCGAAGATTTGCAAATCGAGCGTGATTTTAGGAAATCATCCGCACGAGCGGGATAAGAAAGGGTAACAATTACCCTTGATGCCGGGACCGACTCGGGAGGGTGTCTTCGCCAGACCAAAGTTCGCCAGACCAAATTCGCGAGCGCGCCCACAATGCCTGAGAACGGGTGACCGAATGCGGCGACCGAACTCGAGGAATATGAGTAAGCCTCAGTCCTAGCGCATTTGAGAGGAAGGTATTGACGATATTGATAGAGGAGCCTCCCAGGCGATCGCAGGCAGACACGCCATTCTGCGTCACATTTGGCGGGTTGCCTTGTCGTAATATGTCATTCTTTTGGGCCACGAAATATCACCGACCGGATGGGCCGAAGAGGATCACCTCTTGTAGTCGCCTCATTCTTAAGGAGTTCCGAGAAATGTGTCGGAAGAATTATCGGGTAGAACGCTTAATGGCGGCTGCCTTGCACTTATGGGTAGTCAGACGGCAAGGCGACAAAGAAACGCCACACGTCGTCGGAGGGAAAGAATTCAATGCGTAACAAACAAAAGGGTTTCTCGTTGATTGAGCTGTTGATCGTGGTGGCGATCATTCTGATTATCGCCGCCATCGCCATCCCCAACCTGTTGCGGTCGAAGATCGCCGCTAATCAGGCTTCGGCGGTTGGCTCGCTGCGAACGTTGAACACGTCGTGCATCGCGTTCTCCACGAGCTATGGTCAATTTCCGGCGGCGCTCACGAACCTGGGTCCAGTCGCTTCCGGCAGCACGGCCAGCTCCACGTCAGCGGACTTGATTGACTCAGTGCTGTCCGCCGGCACCAAGAGCGGCTACACCTTTAAATACACCGCAGGCAACGCCAACCAGTCCTACACCATAACGGCGACGCCGATCACCGCGGCCACCACCGGACAGAACATGTACTTCACCGATCAGTCCGGCGTGATCCGCGTGGATACCTCCGGCGCGGGTGCAAGCAACGCCAGCACTCCGATCGGATAAGTTTTCCCAAGGGTCACAAGGGCAAAGAAGGAGAGGAGCCTCAACTCCTCTCCTTCTTGTCTTTTTATCTGGACATCGCGATCGACGAATTTATGCGGGTCCCGCTTGTTCCTCCAGGCTTCCCGTGATATGCCTACCCAGGAAACTCTTTTGAAGCGTCGTCCTCCCGGGCGATCACTGTGAACTGGAAACGTCTTTCGATCACTCTGCTGCTGTTGAGCTTGCCTGCCAGCGTTTCCGCGCACCACTCGAATGCCGAGTACGACCGCGACCACCAAAGCAAATTGAAGGGCACCGTTGTAGAGTTCAAATGGGCAAATCCACACATAGAGATCGTTTTCGACGTGCAGGGGCGCGCTGGCGCTATTCAAAGGTGGATCGGTGAGGGGCCATCGCCGAGCCAAATGATCGAAAACGGATGGACGAAGGAAACGCTCAAACCTGGAGATCGCATCGCTATAGTCGGAAATCTGCCCAAGAACGGATCTTCATCCGTACGCCTGCGCTGGGTCACTCTTCCCAACGGCAAGGATCTCTTCGCCTATAACAACTAAGAATCAGCAACGGTTCGCTGAGGATCGGTGAAGTGTGGTGAAATTCAGCAGAGATTCCTGGCTTCCCTCAAAATAACAAGCTGGCGGAGCGGCGTGTAAGACGCGCACAGGTGAGAAGCAAGCAAGGCTGGCAGAAGTTACCAGGAGTTTGAGAGGCGGAGATGGCGTTTTCGCGAATTGTTTGGGTGGTGCTCGATAGCGTCGGCATAGGCGCGCTGCCCGATGCCGGCCAATATGGCGATACAGGGCGGAATACTCTGGGACATATCGCAGATTCCCGGCCGCTTCGTATTCCAAACCTGGTGCAGCTAGGACTCGCGAATATCGGGCCTCTGGCGCATTTATCGCCCGCTGCTGATCCGGCAGGCTGTTTTGGAAAAGGCGCCACGCGCTCGCCCGGTAAAGACACGACCACGGGTCATTGGGAGATGGCAGGAATCTGGCTGGAGCAGGCCTTCCCGGTTTATCCACATGGCTTTCCGCCGGAAATCATGCAGGCTTTCGAGCGGGCCATCGGGCGCAAGACCCTTGGGAATAAGCCGGCGAGCGGCACGGAGATTCTCAAGGAATTGGGCGCCGAGCACATGCGCACAGGGTATCCCATCGTATATACGTCCGGCGACAGCGTTTTCCAGATCGCCGCGCACGAAGAGATCGTTCCCGTGGAAGAGCTCTATCGCTACTGCGAGATTGCGCGGAAGATTTTGGACGGACCGCACCGCGTGGGGCGCGTGATCGCCAGGCCATTTACGGGTGCGCCAGGGAATTTTCGCCGCACCGAACGCCGCCATGATTATGCCGTGGAGCCGCCGCGGCCAATGTTGCTGGACGTGCTGGGGGAGCGCGGAGTGCCCGTCTTTGGAATTGGCAAGATCCATGACATCTATAACGGCCGCGGAGTGAAAGACTACGTCACAACGAAGAGCAATGCCGACGGAATGGCAAAGCTGAGGCTGGCGTTGGAACAACGCCAGAGCGGACTGATTTTTGCGAATCTGGTTGATTTCGACATGCTGTACGGCCATCGCAAAGACGTTGAGGGTTTTGCGCGTTCGCTGGAGGAATTCGACTCCGAACTGGGCCCGTTGGTTTCGGGCTTGCATCAGTCCGATTTGTTGCTGATCACGGCGGATCACGGTTGCGATCCTGATCCGGCTTGGCCCACGACGGACCATTCTCGGGAATACGTGCCGATTTTGGCTTACAGTCCGGCAGGGCGAAACAGGAATGGCGGAAATTTAGGGGTTCGGACGACGTTAGCGGACATGGGGCAGACAGTGGCGCGCAACTTCGGCGGCGAGATTCAGCATGGGACGAGCTTTCTTGCGGAGGTCGGTGGCGGGTAAGCCGAGGAAGATCATCGGCTCTGCCGCGAGAAAACGCGCGCTACAGACACGGATGACAGGAAAGAGAAATTTTCACTTCGCGGCGCGCCGCCAAAACCACCGGCCGAGTAAAGCCGCGCCACCCCGCTCAGAATGACAATATTTTCGGTATGGGTTTGCTTGGGATGAATATCCCGGCCGGATGCTCAGTTGCCGGCACTGGCGCGCGTGGCCGGGCCACGGGCGTAGTATCCGGTGCGGGTGCGCACCTGAAGCTTTCCTTTGCCAGACTGCGGGGCAACGCCGATCTGCACAGTGCGGTAGCTTCCATCCTGGGCCGTATTGGTCGGGTAGTAAGCTACGGTGTACTGATTGCGGATATCGCGGGCGATTTGAGCGCAGATGGATTGGGTGTCCGCCACGTTCTCAGGAAAGAAGGCGATGCCGCCGGTTGAGGTGGCCAATTCGGTAAGCGCCCGGCGCGCCTTTTTCATGTCTCCGCGGTTATGCTTGATGTCGTCATCGCTGAAGATTCCGACGGCATAAATCAAGGCGTCGGAGCGCTGCGCTTCCTGAACGGCGTTGGCCAGAGAGCGGCGGCTGGCGTTGTCCACCCCATCGGTAACGACCAGCAGAACCTTTTTATCCTTCGCGCCCTTTTTCAAATGGTCGAGGGATCCAATCACGGCGTCATAGAGTGCGGTGCTGCCTCGCGCATCGATGCGATCCAAGGCATCTTTCATTTCGCTGATATCGTTGGTGAAGTCGTGAATGGTATCCAGATAAAAATCGTCGTTGAAATTGACCACAAAGGCTTCATCCTGAGGATTGCTGCTTTTCACCAGCGTCAAAGCGGCGGCGTTTACCTGGGGCCGCTTATCGCGCATGCTACCGCTATTGTCGATTACCAGTCCCATGCTTACAGGAACGTCTTCCTGGCTGAAGACGGAGATCTTCTGATCGACTTTGTCTTCCATTACGTGGAACTCGTTTTCCTTCAAACCGGAGACGAACTGGCCGCGGTCATTCACGACGGAGACGTGCAGAAGGACAAGGTTTACGTCTTTCCTGATGGAATAGTCGGGCCCTTCCGAGGGAGCTTGAGGAGCCGTAGGCTGCGAGGGGCGCTGGGCGTGAAGCGACAGTGGCGCCGCGATCGCCAGGAGGGCAACCGCAGCGAATAGGGAGAACCCGGCGAGTCTATTGAGCCGGCGCGTAATATCCAGTCTTGGCGTAAACATTGAGAGGCGGAAGCCCTTTGGGCGCGAGCAGCTTAACTTTGATTTTTCGCCAAGTGCCGTTGTGGCGCGCATCGCTTGGTTTATATCCGAGGACATATTGGTTACGCAGCTCCATTCCGATCTTGGATGCGATATCGGGCAAATCGCCCAGACTCGAGACTGGGAAGACGCGGCCACCGGTCATTTCGGCGAGTTCCGAAAGCAGGCTGGGCCCATAGCGCTCCTCGGTTGTTCGCCCCATATCGTTGACATCGAAAATTCCCATGGCGTAAAGCTGGCAATCAGCTTCTTTCAGGAAGTTCCGGATGTCCGCTTCATTGTATCGACTATGATTATCGCCTCCATCGGAGATGATCAGCAAGGCACGCTTGCCGTTCTTGGCACCCCTCATCTGGCTGAGGCCGAGATAAATGGCATCGAGCAGGGCGGTGCGGCCCTTGGCGACGGTAAACATCATGCGGTTCTCGAGTTCCTCGATGCTGGAGGTGAAGCGGCTGGTGAGCTCGGCACGGTCATTGAAGCTGACCAGGAAAAACTCGTCGCGCGGATTGGCCGTGCGCATAAATTGGATGGCGGCCTGGCGGGCTTTTTCGACCTTATCCGCCATGCTGCCGCTCATATCAAAGATCAGGCCGATGGAGATGGGAACGTCTTCGCTGGAGAAGGCGGCAATTTCCTGTTCGACGCCGTCTTCGTAAACCTTAAAATTTTCCTTGTCCAGCCCGGTGACCAGCCGGCTGTAGGGATCGGTGACGGTCACGTTAACGAGCGCCATCTCGACATTCATCTTGATGCTGGCAGCTTTTTTCAGGTCCGCTTCGTGAGATTGATTCGGGGCTTCGGGGCCGGTTACCTGCGCCAGGGCGGGCAGGGTGCACAGAATGAGTCCGAGGAGGACCAGGTATGGCAGCCGCTGTCTTCTTCCTATTGCCATAAAAAACCCCCTCCCGACCTGACCGGGTGGCTGCGGGGAGATTCCGGCCATTCTAGCACTACGTGAATCTGGCGCAACTCTACGATTACCGTAGACGGCCTCGGCTACCCTGGTAGAGGCTAATGCGCCCGGGAGAGCCGCATCTGGCGAACCCAGACCCAGTGATTATGCTAGCATCGTCAAGAGCCATCAATCCTTGAGATGAAATAAAAACAAAACGGAGACAAGTTCGATACAGTTCTGAATCGGACACTTTTGCACAACATGAACATTGTAGCCGTCATTCCAGCGCGTTACGCATCGACCCGTCTTCCCGGCAAGCCACTTGTTTCCATCGCGGGAAAGCCGATGATCGAAAGAGTGTGGGAGCGGGCCCGACAAGCCAGTCGTGTTTCCCAAGTGATCGTGGCCACCGACGACGAGCGCATCGCCAAGGCCGTGAAATCATTCGGCGGGGAAGCCGTGCTCACCAGAGCCGACCATCGCTCCGGCACCGAACGTGTGGCGGAGGTGGCTGTGGCTCATCCCGATGCAGAAATTTTGGTGAACGTACAAGGCGACATGCCGCTGATCGATCCAGCAGCGATCGATGCCGGTATAGAAGCGGTCCGCGACGAAGAAGATGTGACCGTGGGAACGCTGGCCGTTCCGATCAGCAATCCCGCGGAGATCATGGATCCGAATGTGGTGAAGACGGTTCTAGATTTCGATGGCAATGCGCTCTATTTTTCGCGCGCACCGATCCCCTGGGTAAGAGACCGGCAAGCGCCGGTTCACGCAAAGCATCTGAAGCATGTGGGGCTGTACGTGTTCCGCCGCGAGGCGCTGCTGGAATTTGCCACTTTTCCGCAGGGCGATCTGGAACGCATCGAACAACTCGAGCAGCTTCGCTGGCTGGAGAATGGCTATCGCATTCGCGTGGTGGAAACGGAGCACAAGACCGTTGAAGTAGATACCCCGGAAGACGTAAAGCGAGTGGAGCAATTTCTGGCTGGGGGCGCGGCGGCGCGTTGACAGGCTGGCGCAGTTCTCCGTAGATGCTTGTGCACCTACTTTCCCAGGAGAAACCACAAAGACAGTTTCGCGCCCGGCAGGCGATTTTGGGGGGCGTAATTCTCTTCCTCCTACCAAGTCCCGGGCGCGCTGGTCATCCGCGGTATCGGACACACTTCTCTATGTTTATCAGGCAGCAATCCACCCACTATCCGCTACCACAAAATGCGGTTAACGGCGTTCCTCGATAACGCGTCTAGCCCACTGGCTAATCGATCGCGTTGGCTCCGCTGCCTTGGTCCAACCCGTTTGGAGGAGTGTTCGTCGCACCGCTCAGGCTGTTGGGTTCGAATTCAACGTTTTTGATTCCAATGCCCGAGTTGTCCTGGAAATTGAAGTAGCGGTCGCTCTTACCATTCGTGATCGCAATGGTGGTGTTCAGAAAATGGACGTTCCCAAGCGCAATGCTACCTCCGCCGCCGCGGACAACACCTACTGCGGCGCTATCTCCTAATACGGGGTCCGGGCCGTTGACGTGGGGATTTGTCACCGTGAGGTTCTGGAAGGTAAGGCTGGCTCCATTCGCCGCATAGAAGCGCCCTACTGCGCCATAGCTGCCGCTCTGATCACTGAAGGAATCCTGAATCAGGATGGTTCCGGGGGCATTCGATGGATCGTTGTTATTGGCAAAGTATCCGTAGCGCTGATTGCCCGTGGAATGATTACGCAAAACAGTCACGCTGAGCGGCTGCGAACTCGAGTTCATCAACCACGGGCTGATCATCAGGCCGTCGCCCGCGTTGGCGTCCGTATAGCAATCTTCAATGTTGACGTCGAGCAGAAAGTCGCCCGGGGCGTCTGGCTCGATATCGAGGCCGCTCTGCGGCGCGGTGCCGTTTGTGTTCGTAAAGTGGTCGCGCAGATAGAAAACGTGATTCACTCCGCCGGTAATGCTGGAGCCCTGCCGGCGGTTATTGTTGAAGATGCAGTCTTCAACGGTGACGTTGGTGCTGCCTGCCAGGTAAAGGCCATCGCCGCCCGAATCGTTGCAGGAAATCCCGCTGACGGTTACGTTGCTGGCGTTCACGATATACATACAGTGCCGCTGCTCGCCGCTGGTGTACTCCGACTTACGCATGTGGAAGACGGAAACAGCGGCGCCCGCGCCGGTAATCTTGACGTTCGAGGAACTGATGTTGAGCATCGTTGTGTTTGCGCCATAGCCCGGATTGGCGGTCATGGTGACACCGGCGTCCACGAAGACGTTGGCATTGTTTGGAAACGAGAGCGGATTGATGTTATAGCTCCCGGCTGGTATCTCCAGGGTTTCGCCATTCGCAGCGGTGTAATTCAGGGCCGTCTGCAACACGTTTGTGTCGTCGCCTCCAAAACCCGCGCTTCCGAAATGGAGCAGACTCACCGAATTGGGCGGCGTGTTCGCCGCAGGTGCGGTCGAATTCGCTGACGAAGCTACCTGCATCCGTACTGGAAGCTGCATTTGGCGACAGTACTGATTTGGCCGCCGAACCGATCCCACCGCCACATCCCCAGCCGCAAAGCCCAAGAGTGATCAAGAGAGCAAGGAACAGGAACGAAAGCGATCTATTAGGGTTGAAGGAAGCGGGATCGGATGCCTGGTAAGCTATTCTACCAGCTGCACTTACTAATATATGTGCGTGCAATCTCGATCTCCAAAGGGAAAATTCTGGGCGCGCACAAAGTACAGGGTTTTGGCGTATGGAAAGAACCGTACAGTAGGGTAAATATCGTACAACTTTCGCGTTACCCTACCGAAGTCCTTGTAGTGCGGGTGTGCCGCTGTACAGCCTACCTGGTACAGTCAGGCGCTGCGAAAAGGAGGCACCACTGTCAGGAGCGTCAACCGAAGCCCGGACGAGTGGCAGAATCGTGGAGGAAGGGATTTGAGAGCGGGAACGTTCTGAGACCTCCGGGCGCATGGCATTCCGCATTCCTGCTCTGTCGATGTAAAAAAAATGAAGCCGAAAAAGGAGCAAAGGAGAGTTTGGAGAACTCAAAAATTAAGTCTCGGGCAACCGAATTTAATACAACTGCGCTGTTCCCACCGTCTTGTTCAGCATCTTATGTAGTCGGGCTCTTTCGAACCTAGGAGTGCCAAGCATGCAGGGCAGCGCGTCGTGTGAATCTCGTCTACGTGTGCTGGTGACCGGAACCTCGCTATTACTCCGCAGGCATAGGCACATTTTCGAGGCTTTGGCTCCGCACTTCGCACATGTTGATTACCTCCCCGCACGCCGTGTTTCGCACTTCCATCGCGCCGCATACAAGCTGGGATCAATCGTGTATCGGCGTGCGCCTCGATCTGTGACCTCCGTTATGGAACGCCTTGGCGCGATGCATCCCTGGGATGCGCGCGTTTTTGTCGCGCGGTCGCTGCAATTGGAATCGCAGATTGCCAGGCTCCCCAATGCCCCCGACCTTATCCTTCACGTGTTCGGCATGTATTGCCCGCTTTGGGCTCGGCCGAGCATTCCCTATGCGATGATCCTTGACTATACGGAGGCCTTGGCCTATCGAAATTGGCGTGAGTGGGCGCCTTTCGCTACCGAGAGGTCCTTGCGCGAGCGGCTGCTTTGCGAGCGGCGTGCGTACCACAATGCCGTGCACCTGTTCCCGTTTGGAAATGGAACGCGGCGATCGTTGATCGAAGATTACGACGTCGATCCCGCGAAAATCACCGTAATTGGCAGCTCCGGCTATTTTACCGACTCGGATTCTGGTCAGCGGACATTCGGAAGCAAACGCATCCTTTGTTACTGCGGAAGCGGCGCCGACTTTTACCGCAAAGGAGGCGATCGCGTTCTCGAGGCCTTCCGGATCGTGCGCCAGCAGATTCCCGACGCCAAGCTCTCCATCGTCGGTTACTCATCGAAGATTGACGATCCGGGCGTGGAGAACCACGGATTTATTTCCTCGCCTGAAAAGATGCGCGAGTTGTTCTTGAGTTCGGACTTAGTCCTGGCTCCGGCGCGTTGTGATCCGTTTCCTACCTTCCTGATCGAGGCCATGAACTTTGGAGTGCCCTGCGTAACATCGGACGTGGATGGAATGCCGGAGATTGTCGCTCACGAAGTGACAGGTCTGGTTCTTTCAAATGCATCGGGCGCACAACTCGCCGCCGAAGTTGTACGTCTGCTGAATGATCCTCAAAGACTGGCAGCCATGTCGCGGAGCGGGAAGGAGAGGGCCCAGGCGAAGTTCACTAGTGCCCACGTGGCTGGAACCGTGACGGAAGCGATCCATAAGCTGCCGATCCACCCCAATGTGGATCGGCACCCTACAACTCAATATCGCCCCGGTCTTTTAGAGGCGGGATAATAGCGGTACAAAAGTCAGCTAGGCCTTCTTTTCAAGATCGCTTCTATGCCTAAGCTCCTGCGCCCCGCTTTTGGACCGCACCAGTCAGGAAATGTCTATTCGCTACTACGGCCTTCTGTCTAATTCCTAGGACCCTCTCGTCTATGAAATCTTGCACGACACCATCCGGCCGGAACTTCCTGGCGAAGTGCGCACCAGATGCAACTATTTTCGGCACATCTGCCGCTTCCAGCCACTTGGGATGTTTTCCATCACTTGACCAATCCTCATATCGCTTGTGGTCCTTGCAGATTCGCAAATCCGGCTGATTACAGAGTGCGGTATGGAAGAGCGATTCGTCGACATTCCGCCGACTGCTGTAGTACTGCACCAACCTCGGTACGGAAGGATCGTTCAGGAGGCGATCAATAGCCCTTTCATTGGCCTGAAACCAAAAGTCCCCCCCATAGATTCGCGCGGGAGGATCGGACTGGATCCACCGAAGTATTGAGGGATTCCGAAGAAAAACGTATTTCTTTTGTAATGGAAACGCGCCCGAGAATAGCAATTTTTTCGAAGGACGCGGCCACCAGAATAAAGGAACCGCGCAGTACCTGTTGTATGCCAGACGAATCCAGCTGGGACGTCCGAATCCCCAATCCCTTGCCGTTTGGCCGGGAGGGACCGCGCGGTATAGGATTTCGCGGTGATCCAGATACACATCGTAATTGCTGTTAGATAGCTCGAGTGTTATCGCGTCCGCTGAGCGGACCGGATAATCGCTGCCACTTAGCAGGACAAACCAGTCGGGTTGCGCATACTCCTTCAAGAGACTGAATGCCCTCAACGCAGCCAATGGCACGTTGATGTGGCCCCAGCCAGTGACAAAATGCGGATGAACAAAGCGCACATTGCGCGGGAAGACTGCTTCATCGAGAGAGCACTTCCCGAAGTCATGGTGACAAACGATTGGGGGATCTCCGAACATTGCGTTCAGGCCCCTGATGAGCCGAAGAACCTGCTGTGGCTCGTCGTGGGAAAGGACGGCAAATCCGATTTTGAGAGACATACGTTCTTCTCTGAGGAAGAAGAAAAAGTACCGGCCCACCGGCCGACCAAACTTACAGATGCCTAATTAGCCCTCCGATCTCCGAAGGCCCTACGCAGACTTGGCCCGTAATGCCTGCCCTAATTTGAAGAAGACAAATGGACCGGCGCGGAGGTCTGCAAGCACGCGAAGAATGCGATGTTTCATGACAATTGGGATTGGGAAATCTCTGCTGATAACGGGCGTTGGTACTCCCTGTTCGCTGGCGCTTGCCTCCTGAATAAGCGTGTCCGAGGCGCGGCCTTGGCGCAGGTCGCACCGATGAGGAGCGCGAAAATGACCCAGGTCGGTTTGCGATCCTCCCACGTGAGATCGAGTGCGCCAATCCCCCACGTAGCGAGGATGCATAACCAGAATGTGCGTTCGATAACGGGGAGTCGCCATGCGGAAAGTATCAGTACAAGGAGTAGGGCGACAAACAACGAGAACCCGATCGCACCTTCCTCCAGCAAAATCGAGAAAAAGGTGTTATGTGCCGCCAGACGCGAGACCGAGACACCCATCTCTGTAGTGGCGTCGGATGCCAAGCCAAGCGAATGTTCCGCGGTTCCTGCAAAAGCTTCAGATCCTACGCCCTGAAAAGGAGCCTGTCCAAAAATTTGCCAGCCTATCTGCCAGATCATCGTTCTTTCGTTGAGTGTGCCCGAACTGATCTCTGATCCGATCGTGGAGAGGCGTGACCAGGAACTTTCAGGCATAAATAGCCAGGCTCCGACTCCGGCCAGCGCTAGAAAAGTCAGAATCACAAGGTTTCGGCCCCATCGAAGATTGGGAAACAATATCGGCAGAATTAGAACACTTGGAATACACGCGATCATGGAACCCCGTGAAGCAGTCAGCACGATCGTGCAAAATGCCAGCATGGTTGACAAGCCGGCGAGCCAAACCAGAATTTTTCGCCGCTCCTGCACCACCAAATAGAGGGATATGGGAATCGCCAATGCGAGGATGAAGGCCAAATCGCCCGGATTGAAACCCATTCCCGTATAGCGGCCCTTGCTAAGGCCCGTATTTCTGAAAAAACCCACCAACGCCGCCACCGAGGAAACCAGCGCCCCTGCGCTATACGCATGCAGCAGAAGGAGTTGTTCCCTACGGCTTTGCGCGAATTCCCACATGAGCCAAACCATCACGCCGATCTGAACAAAGGTGTAGATCGACACCGCTGTTGCCGAAGGATCGAAGCTCCAGAAATAAGTCAAGCTCACCCAGAAAAAGAACAGAAACATGATGACGTGTTGCACCGCCAAAGTGCGCAGAGTTCCGGTTTCCAGAATCGCGAGCAGTGCCATCCCAAACGCCAGAATGCCCACCACTCTGCTGATTGTGCCGAATCCGTGTATGATCACGCCGTTTTCCCAGGGTATGACGAAAACCAGGAGCCAAACGAAAAGGAACGCGGCTTTTCGGAACATTCCCTTGGTCCCGGCCTGCAGGTTGGAACTCTCGCGCTGATCGTAGGCCATCGGAGGTTGGTTGGGAGTGAATGGGTTTAGCGCAGAAGAATGTTTCTGCGCGGGGCGCCACATCAATCGCTGTACGCCGGCGTCGTCAGGCAAGGCTGGTGGCCTCCTTTCGTTGAGTCATCAGGCTGTAACCTAGAATGGCGGCGGCAACGATGAGTTGGATGATGAGTCCAGCGATGCTCGCTATGATGGCGCCTCGCAGCCCCAACCGTGGCACCAGCCAGTAACTTCCCACAGTGATGGTCAGAACGCCCAAGGCGAAGAGCGGAATCTGCTGTACAAAAAGCCGTGCCGAGGTCATCGCCGAACCCATAAACTGGCCGATATATCCGATCCACGCAACGACCATGAACCATACAAGCAAACGCGATTCTGCCGCGTATTCCGGCCGATAAACGATCCTTAGAAGCTGAGGCCCCGCGATCCAGGCCACGAAAATTCCGCCGGCGCCAAGGACTGAGCCGATCCCAACCAATTTCAACAACAAGAAGGTGAACGCCCGCCGCCGTCCTTCCGCGTAAGATCTCGCCAAAGGCACAAAGACAGCTTGCGCCAGCGCACTCACCAGTAAATTCCCCGCCGACATAAGAAAGGCAAGCGCCGAGTAAATACCCAGCTCCCGCGTTCCGAGCTTCCACTGGATGAAATAACGCGGCATGTTGACATTCAGGTTGACCAGCATGGCCACGATGCCCAGGGGCAGGGCCAGCCAAAGAATGCGGCCCATTTTGCGCGGCTCCCATCGCGGCCGGAGCGTCTCTTTCAGGTGTTCAAAGGCAAGTCTGGACGTTAGCGAATTTGCTTCGAGCGGCTCCGAGGAGTGCGTTTGGACCCGCATGTCATATCCCAGGAGCACTGCGGCCCGCACCAAGACCGTCAACGCCACTCCCCAGGTCAGCTTTCCGGTGAAATAAACGCCGCAGCAGAGAGCCAGTAGAGAGAGCGGCGCGCGCAGGAGTTGCGATTTCGCAATGCGATCCATGCGATCGATGTATTGCAGCCGGGCGTAATAGACGTCGCTGATATTCTCGATAGCCAACGCCAGCCCGATAACAAACGTGAGCAGTGTCATCATCGGTCCGCTGTGCAGGATCAATGGAATCGCCAGAATAATCAGGATAGCGAGCGCAGTGGATGCGAGGCGGAACCCCGCGTATTCTCCGAACTTGTAGGTTTGCTTCACATCGGAAGCAATGACTGGCCTGATCTGCAGGCCGGTGAGGCTCGTCACGGGAGTGGCTATGGCCATGCCAAGCGCATACTGGCCCACGATTACCGGCGAAGAAAGTTTCGCCAGGGCGACGAGCGCGCCCCATTGACACGCGGAGTAGACCGTGTTTCCAACGAACGTCCAGCTGAAATTAGCGCGTAGTGAAAGGCCGCGAGGGATCGAAGGTGAGGCCGGTGAGGCCAAAATAACGCTGGGTGAGCAGGTTTCCGCCATTTCTAGGTCTTATCTCCGTTAGGTTCGACCAGCAGGTCACAATGTTCGATGACGCAAGCACCAAGAGCGGTCTCCGCAGTTCGTGTTCTCTTCTTAGAACAGCGTGCCGTCAACCCTGAATCGCACTCTCAACTCGGCCGCAACATGATCCACTGAAAACGCGGACAGCTACATTAGGCCAGCGTGAAGAGCTACTCTAGGCGAGTGTAAAAATCTGTAAAGATGACGATAGTGGAGTGGTCGCTTTACTCCCAATTTCAGGTAGACAAGTCCCTATCAGGCGACCTTTCTTCAGGTATTCCCAAGGCTGTTCTACAGGGGTTCTGCAGTTCGGATATCGTGGCCTTTTTCCTGTTCGCGACCTGCAAATTCAGGGATCGATCCCAGCCCGTTGCTTTGGGAGGGTCTTGAATTTTCTCGTGCCCGCGTGTAGTATTCGTCGTGCCCCTCAAACACTCTTCGCAATTTATTTTGAACTTGTCAGAACCTCGTTTTATTGCCGAGTTATTACCAATTTCCCAGCTTGAGTGTCCCTAAGTTGTCCACACCAGACCGTTCGAGAGCATGCAAAAACCCTTGAAAAACAACGAAAACCCGCAGAATGGCGACGTTTTAAAAAAGTCCGAGCCGAAGTATATCTTTGTAACCGGCGGTGTGGTTTCCTCCCTTGGCAAAGGCGTCGCCGCGGCGTCCATCGGCTGCCTGCTGGAAAGCCGGGGTCTCCGAGTCACCCTCCAGAAATGCGATCCCTACCTGAACGTCGATCCCGGGACCATGAGTCCTTACCAGCACGGCGAAGTGTACGTCACCGATGACGGCGCGGAAACCGATCTGGACTTGGGGCATTACGAACGGTTTACCTCAGCCAAGCTGACCCGAGACAACAACTGGACTACAGGACGCATTTACGAATCGATCCTCTCGAAAGAGCGGCGCGGCGATTTTCTGGGCAAGACGGTGCAAGTGATTCCGCACGTTACCGACGAGATCAAGGCGGCATTTCAGAAGGTCGCGCACGACGTGGATGTAGTGATCATCGAGATTGGCGGCACCGTGGGAGATATCGAGTCGCTGCCATTTCTAGAAGCCATTCGCCAGATGCGGCTCGAGCTCGGGCCTGAAAACGCCATTTTCGTGCATGTGACGCTGGTGCCCTTTATCGCCACGGCGGGCGAACTGAAGACCAAGCCGACGCAGCACAGCGTTAAGGAGATGCTGAGCATCGGCATTCAGCCCGATCTGCTGCTCTGCCGCAGCGATCGTTCCTTGCCGCGGGAGATGAAAGCCAAGATCGCGCTTTTCTGCAACATGCCGGAGCGGTGCGTGATCTCGGCGCGAGATGTGGATACGATTTACGCCGTGCCGGTAAGTCTGGCAGGCGAGGGATTGGACGAGCAAATTCTGAGACTTTTGAAACTGGACGCGGCGCCCAGGGACATGAGCCGCTGGCTGGGGCTGCTGGAAAATATGGGGCACCCGCAGGGCGAAGTGCGCATCGGGGTGGTGGGCAAATATGTGGCGTTGGAGGATGCCTACAAGAGTTTGCGCGAAGCCCTAATGCACGGCGGTTTGGCGCATCGTCTGCGCACGGTGATCGAATGGATCGAGGCCGAAGAGATCGATTCGCCGGAAACAGCGGCCCGCCGGCTGGCGCACGTGGATGGAATTCTCGTGCCGGGAGGTTTCGGGAAACGCGGTATTCAAGGCATGATTTATGCGATTCAATACGCGCGGGAACGGAAGGTTCCGTACTTTGGGATTTGTCTGGGGATGCAGTGCGCAACGATTGAATACGCGCGCAACGTCGCCGGGCTGACGGACGCTCATAGCACCGAATTCGACGCGCATACACCGCACCGCGTAATTTACAAGCTGCGGGAGTTGCTCGGAGTGGACGAAATGGGCGGCACGATGAGATTGGGCGCGTGGCCATGCCGCATCGAGCCGGATTCGTTCGCGCACCGCGCCTATGGCGCGCTGGAGATCAGCGAACGTCATCGCCACCGCTATGAATTCAACCGCGATTATGAGCAGCGGCTGACCGCCGCGGGCCTGCGCATCACCGGCCGGACGCCGGACGGCTCCTATGTGGAGATTGTAGAAGTGGCCGACCACCCCTGGTTTCTGGGCTGCCAATTTCATCCCGAGTTCAAATCGAAGCCGCTGGCCCCGCATCCGCTATTCGCGGCATTCGTTGGAGCAGCGAGCCAGCGCGAGTCGACGGCCCGCGCCGTGGCCGCGGAACGCGTACCGGCGGCGGTCCAAGCGGCAAAACGAAGCTGACGTTTTCACCTTCATCCCGAACGTGCTGATTGCAAATCGGCAATGTCCCGCATAGGCTTAGGCTCCCGATGAACGTGCAAACTTTAGAATCCTGAGGAGCTCGGGAACTCACTTGCCCCCTCTTCGATCGATTCCCATCGGCGGTTTTCGCATCGGCGCGGGCGAGCCGCTGGTTTTGATCGCCGGACCATGCGTGATCGAAAGCGAACGCCATGCCATGAAACTGGCGGAGCGGCTGGTGAAAATAGCGGCGAGGGCGAAAATTCCCCTGATTTTCAAGGCATCTTATGACAAGGCCAACCGGTCTTCGCTGCGCTCTTTCCGCGGACCCGGGCTGGCGGAGGGCTTGGAAATTCTGAGGAAGATCAAGGCTCGTTTTCGGGTGCCGGTGCTGACGGATGTTCACGAGCCTGCTCAAGCGCAGGCGGCGGCGGAGGTTTGCGACGTGCTCCAGGTGCCTGCCTTTCTTTCGCGCCAGACCGATTTGCTTACGGCCGCGGGAGAGACGGGGCGCGTGGTGAACCTGAAGAAAGGGCAGTTTCTTTCGCCCTGGGAGATGGCCAACGCCGCGGAAAAGGTGAAAAGCACCGGAAACAAGAAGGTGATCATCACGGAACGAGGCGTTTCTTTCGGATATAACAACCTCGTGGTGGATGTGCGCTCGTTTCCGATTCTGGCGAAGACGGGATGCCCGGTCGTGTTTGATGTGACTCATTCCGTTCAGTTGCCGGGCGGACAAGGAAACGCGAGCGGGGGGCAGCCGGAATTTATCGAACCGCTGGCGCGAGCGGGTACGGCGGTGGGTGTGGACGGGATTTTTCTCGAAGTGCACGATCGTCCCGAGCGGGCACTATCGGATGGCTCGAACGCGCTGCGACTGGAGCGGCTGCCGATGCTGCTGGCAAAACTCACGCCGATCGCGAAGCTGGTGCGTTCGTGGAGTTCCTCGTGAGCCTGGAGACCGCAAGACGCGTTCTGCGCATCGAGGCCGAGGCGCTAAAGGAATTGCAGGCGCGTCTCGACGCGGGATTCGAGCGGGCTGTGGAGGTGTTGCTCGCATGCAAAGGGCGCGTGGTGGTCACGGGTATGGGCAAGTCGGGATTGATCGGGCGGAAGATTGCGGCGACCTTCTCGTCCACGGGGACGCCCTCGGTTTTTCTGCATCCGGCGGAGGCCTTGCACGGCGACCTGGGAATGTTGCAGGCGGGCGATGCCGTGCTGGCGGTTTCCTATGGCGGCGAAACCGAAGAGATCGTGGCTCTCCTGGCCACCATGAAACGTCTGGGTTTGCCTCTGGTGACGCTTACGGGAAACACGCGGTCCACGCTGGCGCAAGCAAGCGACGTGGTGCTGGATACGAGCGTGCGCGAAGAGGCTTGCTCGCTGAACTTGGCGCCCACGGCATCCACGACCGCGGCCATGGCGTTAGGTGACGCGCTGGCAATCGCGTTGCTCGAGCGGCGCGGCTTCGATCACGACGATTTTGCCGCGCTCCATCCCGGGGGCCGGCTGGGGAAGAAGCTTCTTCGAGTCCGCGAACTGATGCACGCGGGCGAAAAGCTGCCGTGTGTCTCACCCGGCGTCAAAATGCCCGACGTGATTTACGAGATGAGCCGCAAGGGTTTGGGAATGACGACGGTGGTGGATGCCAGCGGCAGCCTGGCGGGAATTATTACCGATGGCGACTTGCGCCGATTGATGCAGCAGCGGAGCGGCGCGGTCCTCGATCTCACCGCCGAAGAGTGCATGACGCCGAATCCGGTTACAATCGCAGCGGATGAATTTGCCAGCGCCGCACTGAGGCTCATGGAGCAGCGCAAGATTACTTCGGTGGTCGTACTGGATGGCGCGCGGCGCGTGGCCGGCGTGGTGCACTTGCACGATCTCTGGACCCTGGAGCTTTTTTAGGGTTCACTCGCCGTTGGCTTACAACGCCATTTCATTTGAGAAGAATCGGAATTTGAGGAGAAGGGTAGTGGCTCGCAGGATTCCCGCCAATGGATTTCCGGCCAGCGTGGCCGCCCGAGCACGCAAAATTCGGGTGTTGCTGATGGACGTAGATGGTGTGCTTACGGCGGGCCAGGTCTTTCTCATGCCGGTCGCTGACGGCACGGCGGTGGAGATGAAAGCCTTCCATTCGCAGGACGGCGCCGGGTTGAAACTGGCGCGGGACGCGGGTTTGCGCACGGGAGTGATCTCGGGCCGCCAGTCCGCGGCTATGACGCGGCGGGCCGATGAGGTAGGAATGGAATTTGTGTTCCAGGGGCGCGCTGAAAAGCTGGGGGCCTACGAAGAGATCTTGAGAGTCGCGGGCGTACGGGATTCGGAAGTTGCCTATATTGGCGACGATCTGCCCGATTTGCCGGTCCTGGAGCGCGTGGGGCTGGCGATTGCGGTGGCGAACGCCGTTGACGAAGTACGCCGCGCCGCCCACCACGTAACGCGCCGCAGTGGAGGAGACGCAGGCGTACGAGAGGCCATTGAAGGCATTCTGAAGGCGCAGGGCAAATGGCACGCCCTGGTCAAGAGGGCGCGTGCCTAAAACCTTCCGGAAATCCTCATTTTTATAACTTTTTAATGGTATAAGTACGTATTACGGGTGGGAGGGCTGTGTGTTCGGCCAGGTTCGCCGTTGATGTGTAAAATCTGCCGCGGTATCCACTTCGAAAGTCTCGACGGAAAGCGGACTTCCAGGGACTTTCCCTCATCCTTCTGATGAAGAACGACTTCGCCACCTCATCTCAGCAAAGAACAGCGTCCGGCGCACCCCGGGTGCTGGTAGCGACCACGGCCATGCTCGCCTTCATCTCGTTCTGGCGCGCAGCGGCCATCGTGCTCAACGACATGGGTTCGTCCGCCTTTTACGCCGGCGCGATTGCCGAGCACTTCGTCGGAAAAGCGGGTCCCTGGTTCATCCTGGCCATCATGTGCCTGGCCTATGCGGTTCGATCGGTTTACATCGAGAGCTGCAGCATGTTTGTGCGTGGCGGCGTCTACCGCGTGGTCAAAGAAGCGATGGGATCGACGCTCGCCAAATTCTCCGTGTCGGCACTGATGTTCGATTACATCCTGACGGGGCCGATCAGCGGCGTATCCGCCGGGTTGTACCTGGTTGGGCTGCTCAATGAACTTCTGCACTACGCGCATTACCAATTCACCCTGCCGGTGAATGCCACGGCGGCGGCTTTTGCGATTCTGGTGACGATTTATTTCTGGTGGGAAAACGTCAAGGGCATTCCGGAATCGAGCCAAAAGGCCCTGCGAATCATGTACGTGACCACGGTGATGGTGGTCATCATGCTTGTCTGGTGCGTTTATACGCTCGTGATAAGAGGGGCCCACCTGCCGCCTTTGCCTTCGTTGCGTACGCTGACGTTTTCGACGGACGCACTAGGGTGGTTAAAGAACACCCGGCTGCCCTATACCGTCGGGTTGATTGGAATCCTGATTGGATTGGGCCATTCGGTTCTGGCGATGAGCGGCGAAGAAACGATGGCCCAGGTGTATCGAGAGATCGAGCACCCCAAGCTGCGCAATCTGGAAAAGGCCGGCTTCATCATTTTCCTTTACAGCCTGATCTTCACTGCCGGCGTGGCTTTCTTTGCGGTAATGATTATCCCCGACCAAGTTCGCGGAAATTTTTACGACAATCCCATCGGCGGACTGGCCATGTACCTGACGGGGCCGCTGCTTGTGCGGCTGGCGTTCCGCGCATTCGTGGTCATCGTAGGCGTTTTGATGCTGGCGGGCGCGGTGAACACGGCGATCGTCGGATCAAATGGAGTGCTGAACCGCGTTTCCGAAGACGGGATTCTGCCAGACTGGTTCCGGCGGCCTCATCGCCGCTTTGGGACTTCTTACCGCATTCTGAACCTGGTCGTAGGCCTGCAGCTGCTGACGATTATCCTAAGCGGCGGAAACATCTTTTTGCTCGGCGAAGCTTACGCGTTCGGCGTGATGTGGAGCTTCGCCATGAAGGGGCTGGCTGTTTTGGTTTTGAGGTACAAGCAGCCGGGGCAGCGGGAGTTTCGGGTTCCTCTGAACCTAAAAATAGCGGGCGTGGAGATTCCGATAGGACTGGGTTTGATAACGCTGTTGCTCGTCGCGCTGTGCGTCGTCAACCTATTCACCAAGCAGGTGGCTACGATTTCGGGCGTGGCGTTTACCATCGCGTTTTTTGCGGTATTCGAGTTATCGGAAAAGATCACCCGAAAACGCGGCGCGGCCCACGTGGAACTCGATCAGTTCAACGTCGAGCCGGGTGGCGAGTTGACGCCAGAGGCGGTGGGCGTCCGGCCTGGAAACGTGATCGTGATGGTTCGCAACTACAACACCCTCTATCATCTCGGCTCGATACTGCGCAGAACAAACACGCAGAAACAGGATATCGCCGTGCTGCATCTCCGGCTGCTCGAACGCGCCGCTTCGGGCGAACACGAACTCGAGGCTGAGCAGCTTTTCAGCCATGAGGAGCAGGAGCTATTCACGCGCGCGCTCAATCTGGCGGAAAAGAGCGGCAAGACCGTTCACCTTGCTGTGGCTCCGGCCACGGAGAAATGGGACGGGATTCTCCGGGCCGCTCAGGGCCTGAAGTCATGCACAGTGGTTCTGGGGCCTTCTCCGCGGCGTTCCATCGCGGAAGAGGCACGCATCGCGGGTCTGGCGTGGGAAGCGCTTCCCGAGCCGAAGCCCCAATTGACGCTCGAAATCCATGCGCCAAACGGACAGGAACACGTCTTTTATCTTGGGCCGCACGCGCCGCACCTCACTCCCAAGGAGATCGACCTGCTGCATTGCCTTTGGCTCGAATTCAGCAAGGACGTTGCACCTGAGGAATTGCACCATCGCGATGTGGTGCACTTTGCTCTAAACGAATTGGTGCGAGAAGCGCATAACTCCGGAAGGGAAGAAGTGCTCGAGCGGCTCCGGCAGCATCTGCGAGAGATTCGGGATCAAAGGGCTCGCGTGCCCAAATGTGACTGAGTAGCAATCTGCTGCGAGGATTTCCTTTCCGCTTCTTATCCTTTCTACAGTAGCAAGGCCCTGAAAATACAGGTGCTCCGCGGTTCGCCGACGCATCGCGTGGTATTTCCTTTTTTCTGCTCAGTCCTCCATTCTGAAACCAAATGGACATTCAAGAGGCAACCAGGAGTTACGAAGATTGGATGCGGAGCTGTACGACCATCGTTGAATCCCACCTTAGGTTCAAGCACCAGCAGATGCGGGAAGATCCATTCTTATTTTTTCGCGGCACGTTTTATCGCTGGGCTCAGCTTTGGCCCGAAGTGTGCGCGAATTTAAACGACGCTCCTAAGGTTATGTGTGTGGGTGACCTTCACGTTGGCAGCTTTGGAACCTGGCGCGATTCGGAAGGGCGCCTCTGCTGGGGGGTGACCGATTTCGATGAATCGCATCCTTTTGCCTACACCAACGATCTGGTGCGCCTGGCAGCCAGCGTGAAGATGCAGATCGACTCGGAAGGGCTGGGCATCAAACTGCGCGACGCGTGCGACGCAATTCTCGCTGGTTATCAAGAGAGCATTAAAAAGGCGGGCTGCCCTCTTGTCTTGGCCGAGCATGAGAGCAATCTCGAAAAAGTGGGCATCGCCGAATTAAAAACACCACAGGATTTTTGGGAAAAGCTGAACCAGCATCGCACAATACAAAATCGAATACCCCGAGAAGCAAAGCAGGCGCTGGAGGGAATGTTGCCCGAGCGCGACCTTCAGTACCGAATTATCCAGAGGGAGGCCGGCGTGGGGAGTTTGGGGCAGCAGCGATTCGTGGCCATCGCAATTTGGCGAGGTGGTTTTATCGCGCGCGAGGCAAAAGCGATGGTTCCCTCAGCATTCGTCTGGCTGAATGGGCACTCATCTCGCCGCCAGTCCGATTATCAGAAGGTGCTTGAACGCGCCGTTCGATGCCACGATCCCTACCAGAAAATTGTCGGAAGCTGGCTGATCCGCCGGCTCTCCCCGGATTCAAACACGATCCATGTCGATGACTGGCCTGCAAAGCGGGATGACGAAGCTTTGTTACATGCCATGGGTTCGGAAGCGGCTAACGTTCATCTTGGCGGCAAACCGTCTGTGAGATTGCTGTTGAGAGATTTGCGAAGGCGCAAAGCGAATTGGCTGCGATCAGCGGCAAAAGAGATGGCCAAGCTCATGGAACGAGAATGGAAGAATTACCGGAAATCTTGAAGGTTGTCTTTTTCTCGGGAAGGCCAGCGCAACCATCAGCAGCTCTGCGAGCCCGAGCCAATAAGATAGGCGACGACAAGTGGCTTGGCGGACTGGATTTAACTTCACTCACAATTTGCGTACGAATGACATGCATTTGACCCTCCTGTGACAAAGAGCCTGCCCAACCTGCCTACCATTTGAATTGCCATAGCAGCGACAAGCCCCAGCAAAGCGGGGGTATTGGCGCGGGCCAGAAGATGCCCCATGGCCCCGACTCAAGGAAACGTCTAATGACAACGGTTTTGGCTGAGCCAAGCGTCGCAGGGTTCAGGTCAGGCCTGGCCGACTCGCCGGCCGTTTATCGACAACCTCAAACGCCTGCCGGCAAGCGGCCTGAAATGGAAATTATCCGGCTCGCTCAGGGCGGGGATGCGGCTGCTTTTGAACACTTATATAAGGCGCACTCTCGTCGTGTATATGCGCTGTGCTTTCGAATGACCGGAAATGCCGCGCTCGCGGAGGATTTAACACAAGACGTTTTTCTCCAGGTATTTCGAAAAATTCAAACCTTCCGTGCCGAATCGGCATTTTCCACGTGGTTATATCGTCTGGCGGTCAATATTGTCCTGATGCGGCGCCGCATCAAAACGCTCAAAGAGACTTCTCTCGAAGGGGGAAGCGAAACAGAGCGCGATGATGTTCCCCGCAGGGAAATTGGCCGGCAGGACCAGCGTCTTGGCGGCCTTGTCGACCGTCTGAATTTGAGACGCGCGCTAAGGCAACTTCCGCGCGGTTACCGGAAGATTTTTGTCCTGCATGACGTGATGGGCTACGAGCACCACGAAATTGCCGAGGCGTTGGGCTGCTCCGTCGGCAATTCCAAGTCGCAATTGCACAAGGCACGCATGCGGCTGCGAACCATCCTGAGGAATGGGAACCCGGACAGGCTCACACCCGCAGCGACCGAGCCCATATATGCACGCTAGCAAGAAAGTGACTCCCTATTTACATGGGAAGGACACTCCGATTTATCAATCGCGGTATCACTGTTGGCCAAGCGCGTCTGGCGTGGTTCCAGGTTTCTCATGCGATCGAGCCCGCACAGCGCATTACAACGCAGAAAAAGGAGCTTTTTATGAATTCGAAGCCGATTTATGGGGCCCCGGCGCAACCAGGTACCGCGACACCAAAATCCCGGAACCTGATGCGGCAGGCCATCCGATTGGCCGTCGTTTCGCTTCTGGCGGCGACGGCTTACGCGCAGTACGGACCCGGAGGAGGGGTGGCGGGCACTCCAATGAGTTCAGGTACCTACGCTCCAGGCACTCCCGGGTATGGTCACGGCGCGGCAATCGGCGCCGGAGTCGGAGCGGCCGTGGGCGGAGTGGCCGCCGTTTACTTCCTGACTCATCGGGCGAGTAAGGTCACCGGTTGTGTGGAGACGAGCGACGACGGACTACATCTCACCGATGACAAAACAAGGAAGACATTGTCGCTTGTTCCCGGGAGCGCCGATGTGAAATCCGGAGAGAGGGTCGAGCTGAAAGGCAAAATCAAAAAGAACTCCGCAGGCGACCAGAGTTTCCTGGTGAAGACGGTGGCCAAGGATTTCGGCCAGTGCCGCACCCAAGCCAGTGCGGGAACTGTGAGCGCGGCCAACTCCCAAGCCAAATAGAGCAGAAAGCTGGAGAAAGGATAACCTTGCGCGCGGGTGGCTCCAGACTGCCCTGGGGCCACCCGGGGGAATTGTCGTTATTTTGTCAATCTTCTGTAATGTGTTTGTACAAAGCCCGCATAAATCCTATTTCTTATCCTAAAGTAGCTGTCTGGTATCTTTAGCCTTAATCGGATAGGGATTTCTTGTTGTGTCGCCAAATGAATGGAATACCGATGATCGCTCCAAAATGGCTGCTTAGGTTTTGAGATCCGGCGCGAAGCAAATCACCTCTGTGTGCCACTATGAAAGGGCATGCCTTCAAGTATGATAGCGTTCACCCCAACGTCTACCCGCGCGTTGCAAGAAGAGGAGATCCTATGCGTGCGATCATCGAAAGACCACTGCGCTCATTCGCGGCGTTGTTGTGTGTTTTAGTGTTTGCCGGTTCAGTCGTGCGCGCGGCCAGGAGATAACCAGCCAATCATCTGCTGCGGGTCAGCAGGACTTGGGCGAAAAGATCGAGATGCTGACGCGCTCGATCGAACGAATGCAAACCGAGTTGGAACAATCTCGGGCAGAAATCCAGCAGCTTCGCGAGATGCTCACACAGAGGGTTCGAACTCAAGCAAATCTTGCGCCAGCGGATGCGGTTGACGAGCACGCCGCGGTGGGCCAGCAACCGCAAAGCGCTGCGGCGAACGCGCCACCGGCCCGGGTCGCGGAGGACGATTGGCAAATCCTGAACGCCAGAGTGGCGGAGCACGAACAAGTAAAGGTGGAGAGCGCCTCCAAATACAGGCTAAAGCTTTCGGGTATTGTGTTGCTCAATGTCTTTGACACATCGGGTCAGCTCGATAATCTGGACGCTCCCACCGTGGCCGTGCAGCCGGCTCCCTATGCGTCCGGCAGTGTAGGCGCATCGTTCAGGCAATCCATAGTGGGCCTTAGAGGAATCGGTCCGACGGTATTTGGCGCAAGCACAAGCGCGGACCTTCAGTTGGACTTTATCAACGGCGCGGCCGGTCCTTACGGTGGCATGGCGGGAGGCCTGGTGGGGCTCAGGATCGCGCGGCTGCAGTTTGATTGGAGCAAGTTTTCGGTGACAGGGGGCCTGGAGACTCCATTCTTTTCGCCCAATTCTCCCACGTCGTATCTTTCGCTGGCTGTTCCGGCCTTTGCCGGCGCCGGAAATCTTTGGAACTGGACTCCTGAGATTCGGGCCGAACGGAGATTTGATTTCACCTCATCGGAAGTTAAAGTCGAGGCGGGAGTTTTGGATTCGACTGCGTATTCCTTGAGTGGTTCGAGCGTGCGTGTGCCGACACCGGGCGAAAGTTCCAGGCAGCCTGTTTATGCGCTGCGATTATCGGGAAATAACCGAATGGAAGATCATGCGATCTCCTTCGGGATTTCCGGGATTTATGCTCCCTCGCGCTTTCCCAATGGGCAGACCCTGCATTCCTCGGGCGCCATTGCCGATTGGAAGTTTCCCCTGGTTGCACGATTGCAATTGAGCGGCGCATTTTTCACGGGCAAAGGCTTTGACGGTTTTGGCGGTTTGCCGCTTCCGTCCGTCCAGCCTCAGGATTACCAACATTTTCTGTACGCCACAGCCCCGACACTTGCGGGCATTTCCGTTATCGGGGGCTGGTCGCAACTGAAGTTCACTCTGAATAGCCGCAGTGAATTCAATTTGGCCGGCGGAGTGGGCGCCAGAGACGCCGCGCGGCTGCGGCAGGCGGCACAGTTCGATCCGCTTCTCGTGCCCGTTGCCGCGAATAATCGGATCTTCTTCTTCAATTATATTTTCCGGCCCCGCAGCGATTTGATTTTGTCCGCTGAGTATCGGCGTTTCTATACGAGCGAGGTGCTGGCAACGTCAAACGTCGCGGGGCAGGTGGGCTTGGCGGCGGGATTTCTCTTTTAACCATGAGGAAAAAGCTTCTCATTTCGATGGGGTTGGCTGCTCTTGCCTGGCATCCCTCGTTCGGCACTCCCACAACTGTGGATACGGAGAAGGGTGACGTAACCGGCCAGGTGAGATTGGTCGAAACAACTTCGCAGCGAGGCGCAAAGGACGCCTCCCAGGTTGTGCTTTGGCTTGTGCCGCAGCAAGGCGCGTCGGAAGAATCTGTGAGCCTGGGCTCGGCGAAACGGCATTACCGCATGTTGCAACAGAACAAAACTTTTGAACCGAAGTTGTTGGTTGTACCGCTCGGCAGTATCGTGGATTTTCCTAATCTCGATCCATGGTTCCACAATGTGTTTTCCCTTTATCAAGGCAAGCGCTTCGATCTCGGCCTATATCAGGCCGGAGCCGAAAAGGAAGTGATATTCGATCGGCCCGGTCCCTCATTTCTATTCTGTAATATCCATCCGCAGATGACTGCGGTAATTCTTACCGTAAATTCAGATTTCTTTGGCATCTCCGACAGGGCAGGACACGTTCTCATTCGCAATGTTCCTACGGGGAGATACTCGATGCATGCCTGGTATGAAAGTGCCGCATCGGAATTCACGGATGCTCCGCAGCGGCCGATCGACATCGCGCCCGGGGACAACGTTTTGCCGGCGCTCTCCATCCCGGTGACGAAACACGACTGGTCGCATAAAGATAAGTATGGAAACGATTATGACCTGAAGGCTTCAGCACCGGCGTACTGAATCGTGAAAGAGTGAGGAAACAAAATGGATACTGTTCTGGTTATAGAAGACAGCCGCGCCATGCAGAGAACGCTGCAGCGTTTATTCGAGGCAGACTCGCTGGCGGTGCAAATCGCTTCGGATGGCGTGGAGGGGCTGGAAAGCTTCAAGAAGCAAACGCCGCGGGTTGTTGTTCTGGATTTGAAGTTACCCCGGCTCTCTGGCAAGGAGCTTTGCCGAGCTTTCAAAGCGCACATGCCGTCGGTTCCCATTGTGGTTTTGAGCGCGAATGCGGAGATTGAAGATAAGGTGCTCTTGCTGGAATTGGGCGCGGACGATTACGTCACCAAGCCATTCAGCCCGCGAGAGCTGTTGGCTCGGGTTAGGCGAGCGATGCGCAGAAACGGGGCGAAAACGAGCGCGGTTTCGAACGTAGCCGCCAAGGAGATCGATCACGAAATGCTGGTCTTCAAGGACGTGCAGATTGACTTCACGAGCATGGAGGCGACGCGGGCGGGCAAGCCGATTGCCATGACCGCGCAGGAATTCAAACTCCTGAAGTACCTGGCACGCTCGCCGGAAAGAGTCATTTCACGAGAAGAATTGCTGAACGAGGTCTGGGGATATCAAAATTACCCGTCCACTCGTACGGTGGATAACCATATTCTCCGCTTGCGGCAGAAGCTCGAACCCGACCCGGGAAATCCGCGGTTCTTTCTGACCATGCACGGCGCGGGATACAAATTTGTGCCGGGGCAGGCCCCGGGCGGAAAGAGCAGCTAGAACGATTCGTCTATGTCCCGTTTGCGCCTAAAAACGCAGCTTCTGATCTCCACGCTGCTGATTATCTCCGCGCTTACCGGCGCGATGCTGTTGATCGTGCGCCATATCGTGCGCGCTGAGATAGACGATCAGGTGCGAGACAGCGTGGCGGCGTCGGTGAGCGCCTTCGAAAGCGTTCAGAACCAGCGCCAGGACCAACTCTCCCGAACCACCGCCATGCTGGCGGAGCTTCCCACGTTGAAAGCGTTGATGACCACAAATCACGCGCCAACGATTCGGGACGGTTCGCTTCCTTTCTGGCAGCTCGCCGGCAGCGATCTTTTCCTGCTGGCCAATCCAAAGAATGAAATCATGGCGCTGCACGGAAAGAAGCCGGGATTGAATAGCGCAGACGTCGATCAAGATCTCACCAGATCGCTGGATAGCAATGAGGATGCGGCCTGGTGGTACGCCGACGATCAATTGTATTGGGTCTTCATTCGGCCGATTACCGCCGGCTCGGGAAGCGACACCAAGGAGCTTGGCGCTCTGGCCATCGGGTATCAGGTGGATTCTACCGTTGCCGAAGAGCTTGCGCTGGTAGCGGGCGGAAAGATCGTATTGGCAAGCGGCGCCAAGGTCATCGCCTCGACGCTCTCCTCGCGCGAACAGGAGGAATTGCAGGACCATCTGGGGCAATATGCCGCGATTCTGGGTTCAGGAACGCAGGAGGTAAATCTCGCCTCGGAGGCCTATCAGGCTGCGGCGGTATCGCTGCATGCAGACCCAAGGACGCCGGTGCAATGCTACGTGCTCATACCTCTGCGGCGTCCCATGAGCTTCATTGGGAAATTAGATCGAACGATTCTCGCGCTGGGCGTCTCAGCTCTCTTGTGCGCCACGCTGCTGTTGAGCTTTGTCGCCGGCACGATCACGCGGCCGATGGACAACCTTCTCGCCGGTGTGCGTGCTTTGGCACGCGGCGACTATGCTTTTTCCATTACGCCCCGCGGAAGCACCGAAGTGGTTGAGTTGGGAACGGCTTTTTCAAAGATGCGAGGGGAACTGCTCGATTCACAGCGGCGCCAAATCGAAACGGAACAGGTGGCAGCGCTGGGAAGGGCCGCCAGTTCGATTTCTCACGATCTGCGCCATTCGCTCGCCGCGGTGGTCGCCAACGCGGAATTTCTTTATGAGGCCGATAAGCTCAAGCTGGATCGAGATGAGATTTACGAGGAGATAAAGATTGCTTCGGAACAAATGACCGAATTGCTGGACTCCCTGCGGGAACTCTCCCGGGAACATCGCACACTTTCCCTGGTAACCATCTCGCTGGAATCGGTGGTGAGGCGCGCTGCGGACGCCGTTCTGACGCGTCCCGAATTCCATAACCGCCTGCTCTCGATCCAGGCGTCTCAAGACACCACCGGCGTATTCGATCCCAAGAAAATCGAGCGCGCCTTCTTCAATCTTCTGCTGAACGCATGCGAAGCCACTTCGGACCGAGGGAAAATTGATATTGAGATCAAGTGCCCGGATCAGTCGTTTGAGGTTCGCCTCGCCGATGACGGCATCGGCATACCCGCGGGAATTCGCAGCACGCTATTTGATCCCTTCATCAGCTCAGGGAAGTCGAATGGCACGGGCCTTGGCCTCGCCATCGTCAGCAAGATTCTTCACGACCATTACGGCTCGGTAGCCGTCGAACAGACGGGCGAAAGGGGGACCATTTTCCTGGTCAAGTTTCCCCGCTCGCAAAACGGCGTGGGTAATTCCCTCGAAACGGAAATCCACGAGTCCAATCGCAGCCCTGCGACTTGATACTATCCAGACTTTTGCCCCCGCCAGCCGGTCGCCCCTTGGCTTTCAGACTGATATGATTTAAACGAATGGAGCTCATCTCTTCCATCAGGGCTGCTCGGTAAATTCGACACGCATGATTCAACTCTCCTCAGCGGGAAAGCATTTTGGTTCGAAAACTCTATTTGAAGACCTCAACTGGGTCGTGGGGACGAGAGAACGTGTGGGGCTCGTGGGTGGGAATGGCACGGGCAAATCGACTTTGCTGAAGATTCTGGCGGGAATAGAGACCCTCGACGAGGGATCTCGCTCCGCCGGCAAGGACATTACCACCGGTTACCTTCCTCAGGATGGCTTAACTCTTTCCGGCCGCACCCTGCTGGAGGAATGCCTTTCCGTTTTTGGACATCTGCTCGAAATCGAAAGGGAAATGGAAGCGCTCACGCACAAGATGGGCGAACTGGACCCGAATGGCGATGAGTATAAAAAAGTGGCCGACCGCTACCATCGCATTGAAACTGAATTTCAACGCAGCGACGGCTATTCGCTCGAAGCTCAAGTGGGCGCCGTGCTCAATGGCCTGGGCTTTTCGCGCGAAGACGCTGCACGTCCCGTCGAGGAATTCTCCGGCGGCTGGCAGATGCGCGTGGGTTTGGCCAAGCTGCTTTTGCAGAAGCCCAATCTGCTGCTGCTCGATGAGCCGACCAATCATCTCGATCTGGAAGCACGCAATTGGCTGGAACAATACCTTAACGATTATCCCTTTGCTTTCGTTCTGGTTTCGCACGACCGATATTTCCTGGACGTCACGATAAACAGGATCCTGGAAATCTGGAACCGCCGCGCATATTTCTACCCGGGCAATTACGACCGTTACCTGGGGCAAAAGGCGGAACGACGAGCCCAGCTGGAAGCAAGCCACCGAAACCAGCAGGAGCATGTTCATCACCTGGAAACCTTCATCAATCGGTTCCGCTATCAAGCCACCAAGGCTCGACAAGTGCAGAGCCGAATCAAAGAGCTTGAAAAAATAGAAAGGATCGAGCTGCCCGACGAGGAGAAAGCCATTCATTTCTCCTTTCCGCAGCCTCGTCCCAGCGGGCGCATCGTGGCCGAGTTAGGAAACGTCGCCAAAAACTATGGGGAGAAGAAGGTATTCGATGGGGTCAGCTTCGTTCTCAACCGCGGGGATCGTGTGGCCCTGGTGGGCGTTAATGGGGCAGGGAAGTCTACGCTCATCAAGTTGCTGTCCGGCGCGGAGCCAGTGACCAAAGGTGAATTGCGACTGGGGCACAATGTGGAACTCGATTACTTCGCACAAGACCAGTACAAAGCGCTCGATCCGGACGCGCGGTTGATCGATGACCTGACCAGCTTCGCACCCACGGCCGTAAGCAACCAGACGCAGCTGCGGACCTTGCTGGGGTCCTTTCTTTTTTCGGATGATGACGTCTTCAAGCGGATCGGCGTGCTTTCCGGCGGCGAACGCAATCGTTACGCGCTGGCACGCATGCTGCTGCGCCCGGCGAATTTTCTGCTGCTCGACGAGCCCACGAACCACCTCGATCTGCGAGCGAAGGACGTGTTGCTCGAGGCGCTGCGGAAGTTCACCGGAACAATTGTATTTGTGTCGCACGACCGTTATTTCATCGATAAGCTGGCCACCCGCATTTTCGAGATAGAAGGCGGTAAGCTGCAGGACTATTCGGGCAATTACGAAGATTACCTCTGGCAAAAGCAGCGTGGTGAAGCGCAGCAGGTGACTTCGACCGGAAAGGCGGAACTCAGTGCGTCCAGCGCAGCTGAAAGGCAAGCTGAACGGGCGAAGCCGGCCAAGGGGCGGAATCCGATTGCCGTCCGAAAATTGGAAAAGGAACGCGATGACTTAGAAGAACAGATTTCGCGTTGCGAGGCGGAAATCACGGGCTTGGAGTTGGAACTGGGGCGGTTCAAGAGCGCCGAGGAATCGATTCGCCTTGCGGCTTTGATCGATGAGCATCGCAACCGCTTGAAGGAGATGACAGAACGTTGGGAGCAGCTTGTCGTCAACCTCGAGGGAGAAGGTTCTCCGGTCGAATCACAGATTCCTTCGTCTGAACTGGATTAGAAGCTCGCAGTTAGTTCCTTAGCGGCCGCAGAATCCCTCCCTTGTCTTGCCGTTGTCTTGCGTCTGCCAACCGTCGACTTCGATCGACCTCCCGACCAGCGTGCCCGCACAGCCTACGGCGCCTTGCAGATAAAATTCGCCGCTTCGTCGATGCTCCCGCTTCCCACGTAGGCAGCCACCTGCGGATACGCGCAGACAGGGCGGGTACGGTCCACCACGCCGTTGGTACTGTGAGATGCGACGATCTGGTTCGGTGCCTGTCCTTTCTCAAACCATTGCGCGAGGGCGCCCATAGCATCGAAAGTGTTGGGGCCTTCTCCGCCTCCGCAATGCCCCATGCCCGGAAGCATGAAAAGGCGGATGGAACGATCCGTTTCCGTTGCGCCCGTGGTCTTCAGGACGCTTGTGTAATAGTTGATGGTGTTCAGAGGCGATACTTGCGGGTCGCTCCACCCGTGATACATCAGCAATTTCCCACCTTGCTGGAAAAATTCCTTCAGATTCGGATCCATCGCGCTGGTAGTGCCGTTGTCCACTTTGTCGGCAAGGGCGACGTCGCTATCCAGATTGAGCGTACGAAAATCCCAATCGGGATTCCTGAACACGACGTACTTGAAACCATCGGTTGCGTAGGAAAGAGGCTCGGGACTTGCGTGGATGGCCCAGCCGAGTTCGCTGCCCGGCTCCAAACCGGGATAGATCTCCTGTCCCGTGCGCGGGTTCTTCGCGGCGGAGTAAATTTTGCGGGCTACCTCCACTTGCTGAGACGTCAAGCAGGAAGGCCCATCGACGCCTTTGCACGCGAGCACCTTCGGATCGAAGTGACAGCGCCGTGGATCGCCGATCAGGCCGTCCTTCAGGCCATCGAGAGCGTCGCATGCCTCGACGACGGCCTTGTGGATCATCGCGTATTTGGCCGGCGGGATGTAGCTGCTTTCACCCTGATGCACGGCCTGCGCGATCCACATGGACCACACATAAATGTGCATGCGGTTGTTTGCAGGGGCGCCGGCGATGATGGCGTTATAGTCGGAAGGATAACGCTGGGCTTCGGTGAGTGCCTGGCGGCCGCCGGTGGAGCATCCATTCCAGTAAGACAAGCGCGGACCATCGCCATAATAGGCGGCAATGATGGCTTTAGCCGCGACGGTCATTTCATGTTCCGAACGGTAGCCAAAATCAATCATCTTCTCAGGATGGCCGAGGGCAAATTTGCCCGTATTTCCGGTGTGTCCCGTGTCTGTGCTGGCGGTGGCGTAGCCATCGGCTACACCGCGTGCCAACGCTGGATAGCTGATGAAGCCGGCCCAGCCTCCATTACCAACGGATTGGAGCTTGCCGTTCCAACCTGAAACGGGCAGCCAAACTTCGATCTTGATGTCCGAATCGCTGGAAGGCTTCAGTGTGGCGGCGACACGACAGAATTCGGGAAGCTTGCTGTATGGTGACGCTGCCGCAGCCTGCGATCCGTTAGGATCAGGAGGCGTAAATTCTCCAGCAGCCACTGTTTGTGCCGAGGTGATGGTGGTATTCGGCTGCGAAAGAGAGGTCAAGCCCTCGCAGGAAGCCGCGGCCGCAGGACGCCCGCTCAAGCGCCAACATCGGCAGCAGAGGCCCCGAAAAATAAGATTCGTCTACGTGTATCGCTTCCTTCCGTCTGGAGAGCACGCTTCACCTCTTTCAGCGCGAACGTCTCGGCAGCTCCGCGGCGTGGCCCATGTATTCTTCGGATCTGCTCATTCTAAAGGCACTTTAAGTCTAATGATTCGTATCTGCTGATTTTGCAGGGCTTGTGCCTGCATTCCGTCTAAGTGCTGAATCTGCATGCCTTAGCATAGAAACCTGTATTGAACAATTTCCGCCGAACCCATTCCGGCGGGCAGCGAATCCCTCTGATGCTCGGTTTGGTCGTGACCAATAAAGCTTCTAAGCAAATTTCGAGCATTACTTATTTTAACGCACGAGTAAAGGCAGCACCCGTAGTATGAGAGATCCCTCGCTGTTATTCATCGCTCGGGACGAGCATCTTGGCCGGATGCTCGTTTTACCGCACGAGTAAAGGCAGCCCTGGGGCGTACTCGACAGAGTCAGGCGCTATCCAGTTCGAGTGAAACGGGAGATTAGTTCGGAGTGCTCCGTCATCCGGACTGGCATCCTCGGTCGTGAGGTCTGAAACGACATAGACCGCACACTCATGCTGCTTACGTAGATTCGACGCGTGCGAAGCGAACTTCCTAAGCGGTGGTGGCGGCCTTCGCTTTCGTCGCAGCATGTTCAATAAGATCTGCGACCGCTCTTGGCTGCGATACGTAGATGGCGTGGCTTCCCTTGACCTCAACGACAGTAGCACCCGCCCGCTTGGACATGGCACGCTGGGCGTCAGGTGGAATCATCCTGTCCTCGGTGGTGAGCAGGTACCAGCTCGGCTTCGTCCTCCACGCGGGTTCGCTGATCGTGCCGCTAATGGCCCCCAAGCCCCACGGAACTTGGGAATCAGCCATGAATGCGGCTTTTTCTGGGTCCACGTCGCCTGCGAAAGAAGCGGGAAACTTCGCCTTGTCGAGGAACAAAAAGCCCTCTTGCGGCGGAAGTATCGGCGGTACGGGCGCGCCGGGCGGCGGGTCCTTAATAAGCGATCCCACCGACTCGCCCCTGTCCGGAGCGAAGGCAGCGATGGGGTTGCCGACGAAGTGGACATGATTTGCGGACAGGCCAATTCGGCGGCCATCGAACGGCCGGTGCGGCACAATAGCACTCTTCCGATGGCCGAGGGGCCTTATGCTAAGTGCCGGCTTTCTTGCATTGCGGGTTTAGCTTGATGTTGCAGAAGAATCCGGAAAGCGAGTCCGTGCGTAATCAGCAGTAGCGGCACTACCAAAGTCGGAAGGAAGTATGCGGCTCCCAACTGCCCCGCCAATAGTCCGGCGTGATTGGCTTGGTAGAAAGCGTTCAGGATATCGGCTAAGCCCCACAGATTGAAGATCCATCCAGCGGCGACGCCAGCCGCGCTAGGCAACAATTGCAGCGAAAACAGCGCAAGTATCGCCGCAATGATGTCCCCATAGGCCGCGGAATGCGCGAAGGCAGGGGGCAGATCGGCTGACACGACGCCGGGGACAAGGAATGCCAACCCAATGAAGCGGAAGCTGTGCAGGATGAGCAGAGGCCGCAACGCTTCGGCCCGTTCCCGATGGCGGAGTTCCGGCCAAATATATCGAGCGGCGACGATCCCCCACGCGATCAGGCTGAATGCGATGCTTACGAAAAACCAGATCATTTGTTGTGGCATGATAAGAATCTCCTTTTTAGAATTCCAGCGATTGACCGCGGCTGGTGGCGGCGATAGGGGCCTTCCCGTGGACGGGCGCCGGAGGACGAAAGTTGTCGGCGATGGCGTGCTCACGCCGCCACACCTTTGAGTCCGTCGCGAACTGGGGCGCAGACGGGAACGGACGCCGCAGTTCGCGGTCATAGCGGTCCAGATTGAAGCCAGGACTGAGCGGGGCGACCATGAACTGCACAAACTCGCGAAGCCAATTGCTGAAGTTCCGCTGATTGCGGGGCAGCGCCGCATAACGACGCGCGATCGTCTCGAAGTCCTCAGCGGGGCGCCCGGTCACATCGAGCACGTCCGTGGTTGGCGCCCCGACCTCGAAGGCGCCGCGCTTGTGATCTTCGATGTAGTAGCGAATGCCACTGAACACATCGATCGGGTAGCCGCTCATCCGTGCGGCCTTTATGAACAGCCAGGCAGGGGTTGGCACGACCCTAACCGATCGCCCGACGGCTCGGCCGATGGCCTTGGCCATGCCCTCCGCGCCGAGAAGCTCCGGTCCGGTGGGACGGTAGCTTTTTCCGGCGTGCCGCGCGGGATCCATCAGTGCCGCGACGGCGACTCGCGCGATATCTTCGTTGGAAGGTGGCGCGTTGCGGCTATCGCCGAACATCCAGGGAAGGATACCGAGCTGCGCGGACGCTCCAATCGTCACCAGGTAGTCATCAGCGAAGAAGCCTGGGCGGACGATCGTATGCGCGACTCCGGGAATCGTCGAAAACAGCCGATCGACGAGCCAGTGCTGACGGGTCATGAGCGAGGGATGCGAAGGGCTCGCCAGCCATTGCGTGACGCCGACAATGTGCTCGAGCCGGGCTTCCTTGGCGGCGACTGCGAACGCGGCCGCGCCCTGAATCATGTACGGATCGATAGGCGGACAATAATAGGCGCGCTGAACATCCTTGAGCGCGTCGGCCACGCGTTCGACATCGCTCATGTCGGCGACCGCGATCTCGGTCCCTTGCGCCTTCAGTCGCGCGCTGCGGCCATCTTCTCGGTGCACGAGGGCGCGAACAGGATAGCCCGCCTTCAGCAGCTCCGTAACAACAACGCTCCCGGTCTTTCCGGTCGCACCGGTCACGATAATTCTTGGCTTGATCATGTTCGTCTCCTTTTAAGCGCTCACTTCGTACAGCACCGCTGTCGAGACGTGACTCACTGAAGCGCCCCTGGGTTCAGTGCCCTCAGCGGCATCAACGGTCCGACGGGAATGTATTGGTGATCCATCAAATGTTCCTTCGCGAGCGGCAGAGTTTCCATAATCGCTCGTGCCTCGTCCTCGGTTTTCGCGTCAACCACGAAAACAACCCCTTTGCCATCACCGCGCGAATACCACTGGCGGATTTTCCCGTCGAGGTAAAGCTTTACCGTCGCCTTAATCTCTTCCGGTATAACCGCCATGACTTGTTGGGGCGTTACGCCCTGCTTTGGAGTCTCGATGACGATAACTTCGGTGGTTTTCGGTATAGCGATGCTGGGCACGCCTGAGCCGCCCGCGGGCTGTGTTTGTCGCCCGGACGGTGATTGCGCCCCGGCTTGTGATTGAGCTAGTGCCGCCGCGGGAAGCATTGCTGCCATAAGAAACGGGATCATAAATTTCATCTCCTTATCCTTTCGATTCAGTCTGTCTATTTGGCCCATTCACCCATAAAGAGTACGACCATACTCTTTATGGGCAAAAAAATTTACTCTTCAGCGAAGAGCTTTATGAAAAAGCTCCTCGCTTCCATCAACAACTCCTCTCGCTTTTCAGGCGACAAAGTCATTCGGACACTCGTCAACACCCCAGCCATACTAGGGAACAACAACTGAAACTTCTTCAGCTTTTCCTCTCGCGTCCGGCCAGGCACAAACGGCAACAGCCGCTCACGATACGCTTCTCGCACTGCCTCAATCCGTTTTCGCACCGACAACGGCTTTCTCGCGAGCTCTGGCCCGAGGGCGGCCAGCACACAACCCATTCCCGGCGAGTTCGCGTGGCCTGTGCTCAGATAGCGTTCGATGATCGCCCGCAGAGCCCGGCCTTCGGGCGCCGACTTTGCGGCCTCCAGCATGCCATTTCCCATCTCATCGAACGCTCGCGCTACCGCTTCAACGAAAAGATCATCCTTGCTTGCAAAATGCCGGTAGAAGCCCCCTTTTGTCAGGCCTACCTTCTTCATGACGGTTCCGATGCCACTCGTGTCCCCGCCGTGCTCCCGGATCGAGCGAGCAGCCATGGCAAGAATCTTCTCGCGGTTCCGCGCTTTGTGTTCTAGCGAATATCGCATGACGAAAGAGTACATCGTACTCTATTGCCTGTCAAGACCAAAATTGATCTTTGCCAAGGGGTTCTTTTATGGGATTTGCTTAACAAAGCCGGAATCAAAACTGACCCAAACCGCGACGGTCAGTTCCAGTATGTCAAGGTTACGGGAATGGATTGCTATCAAGTGGTGTTGGCGCTAGGAGAGATCAACCCGGGGTTTGGCGGAGAGCAAGTCCTCGTCGCGGACGGCGAGAGTGGTAAACCGCTGGGCTCCGATACCGGGTTTGCGCGCCTCATCGTGCCTGGGGATAAATTCGGAGGCCGAGATGCTTTTTGGATCAAGTCCATCAAAGTGCTTTCCGGTCCTCGTCCTAGCAACCCGAATGAGGACGACCGCTGAGGACGGCGATTTCGGGGCCGAGCATTAGATTCTGCGTCGCTCGAACTCTTCGATTCATAGAACTGCGCTGAACGATTGGTTTGCGGCCAGTACATTGCCACACGGTTGCGTGCTCAGACAAGGATCGCCCCGGTTTGAGCGGTATCATATCCCGCTACAGCTTCGAGCTTGCGACGCAGACTTGCCCGTTGCAGAACATCCAGCAGCGCCTGCGCCTCCGGAGTATCGAGGGTACGCTTGCGCATTACGAGGTCATATCGTTCGCTTTCCAGCGGAGTGAACGCCAGGTTGAATGTCTGCGCCGCTGACCGCGTGGCGAGACAACAGTCAGCCTCGCAAGAAGCGACGGAGTATGCAGCCGCCAGATGTCCACAGACCATACGGTCGTATCCGTTTACAGCGCTGGGGAGGACTCCTGCCTCGTGAAGCAACCGATCAAGCAAAGCCCTGCTGCCTGAACCGAGTTCGCGATTTACGAAGCGCACACCTTTCTTGGTGAGATCTTGGACCCTGCGAAGGCCTTTTGGATTATTCTTTGCTACGACAAGTCCCTCTTCCCATCGAGCAAACGTTACGACTTTGAAGTCACCCTCTTTCAACTCGCGCCGAATGTACGGAAGGTTGAATTCGCCAGTCCGATCATCCTTCAAGTGAGAGCCCGCCACGTGAACCTTATCTGTGCGCAGCCAATCCAAGGCGAGCTTACTGGAGGCTGCGGCCGAGACGATCTCAATTCCACTCGTCTGCTCGACCATATGAGCAAGGAGACTAGATGCCGGATCACAACCTGCCAACACCAAGCGCTTTTGGGAAACACTGTCCCTCGACGGAATCAATACATCCACTTCGCTTCGGCGCCTCTTCAAACTACTTATCACGCCGTCGGCTTCAGGAAGGTAATAAGGTGCCGCGCTGACTGGCACGCTGACCCATCTCGATCCGATCTTACAGATACGAACCGGACTTCCTTTTTCGGGGGGCTGTGCTGACAGCACTTCTGAAGCGATAGTATCCGGGGCCGTTTGTGTTTCCGATGCAAGCGAAAAAAGCTGTTCGACGGATACTTCGAGTTCTCGTGCCAAGCCCAAAGCCAATTCCGTATTGGGAATATAGCTACCAGCTTCAATGGCGTAAATCGTTTGGCGACTTACCCCAACTCTACGCGCCAAATCGCTCGCCCCGAAACCTCGCTGTCGCCGAACAACTGCCAGCTGATTTTTGATGCGACTCGGCATGTAGCTCCCTCGCCAAAATGCACGACTCTTGTAACGGGACGATTATGACTCAGACCAACTAAATGTTGGTTACATGATCGAGATTGCGCTGAGCATCCCGCCGATGCGTTCGAGAGCACCCTTCCTGCCGGTTGCAAAAGCGCCTGCCTGATTTATCGGCAACGAATGGAGTACGACATGTCTTACATAGTTTGGCTCGCCAGTTAACCTGTGCAAGTGACGCAATTGCCAGTTGGAAATCAAATATCCACTGGAATTCCATTTTGTGATCAATTTGGACAGAAGGAAGCTGCCAGAAGAGATTTTCGGGCTCCCCCTCTGGTGCGTCGATGTTCAACAACTCCGTTGTATGCTTCCTCGGAAACCGCGAACGCCATGCCCTATCCAAAAGTGTTCTGTAAGCAATCCAGAAGGGTGTCAGCGCAGGTTCAGGCGTGCAGCGATTCTGCTCTTGGGGAGGAATTGATGGTGTGAGCCAGGTGAAAAAGCCACAAGGAAAAAAGCCGTTGAATTTCTTTTCAAAACCATCAATTGCATCCTTCGTGTTATTTACAAAGCATTCGAGACCATGCCCTCGCTCAAGATCGAAACGGCTTGCTTCACAGTCTTGCTTGTTCGAAACACGCGATGGACCCTGTATCGGACTCAATCGGGCTTAGGCGCCTGAGCGTCCGAATTGCGATGCGTGCTAGAATTAGATCTGGGATTTCTTTCACGAGAACGATGCTCCCGTTGGTCCTGGGCTCTTGCTCGGTCTTTAGTTCTCATTGGTTCGTATCCTCGACCATTGTAATTGGGACTGCGCTCCGTCCCGGATGCTGACCATAGTCTTGTATACGAGACAGCTTTTCAACTATATTTGTGCGGATTAAGGTGCGAGCTTTGAGGAGGGTCTTTATGCCTGCCCGTCTGCTTGGTTCAGTTCTTGCCGTCGCAATCTTTGTTTTGGTATCTTCTGGAAAAGCGGCGCCGAACGCGCCGGTTCCGCCAGCGAAGCTGGACGCACCGCTCGCCGGTACGGCAGGCAAGCAGACAGCGGTGTTTGCCGGTGGCTGCTTTTGGGGAACTCAGGCCGTCTTTGAGCGCGTCAAGGGTGTGCTCCAGACCACTGCGGGATACGCTGGTGGTTCCGCCGAGACTGCAACCTACAGGCAAGTGATCACCGAGAGGACGGGCCACGCGGAATCTGTCGAAGTCATCTACGATCCGGCCAAAATCACGTACGGTCAACTGCTTCGCGTCTTTTTTTCCGTGGCTCACGATCCAACGCAACTCAACCGCCAGGGACCGGACGTCGGCACTTCCTATCGTTCTGCTATCTTTTACGTGAATGACGAACAGAAGCGCATTGCGACCGCATATATCGCGGAGCTCGACGCTGCAAAGGTCTTCCCGGCCCGCATCGTAACGGAGGTTACGCCGCTGAAGGGTTTCTACCGGGGCGAAGATTATCACCAGGATTTTGCGCTGAAGAACCCTGACCATCCCTACATTCAGATCTGCGACCTGCCCAAGATCGAAGCCTTGAAACAGCAATTTCCCGAACTGTTCGTCGACTATAAAGGCAGCCGATGAGGCGATGTCGTCGAGATAACTATTTCTCTGCGGCTTACCAGCTCCCCCAAGGGTTCGCGAGGCTCTGGTCATGAATGACTTTGTCGTCGGTCAAAGATTCCAAGAACGCGATCAGATCGGCTCGTTCCTGGGCCGATAATTTGAAACCGCGGATCAGAGGGTCTTTGTTTGGATTGTGAAAACCTTCGCCGGCATAGGGCGAGCCGACAATGGTGCGTCCTCCAGCGGAATAATGATCGAGCGCGTCATTGAGGGTCTTCGCGCTGCCGTCGTGCATGTACGGCGCAGTTAGGGCAATGTTGCGCAGAGTAGGCACTTTGAACTTGCCGACGTCTTCCTGCTTTAACGTGTACTCGTAAATTCCCAGATTCGGTGCGGGATATGAAATTGCCCCGGCAATGTTGTAAAGGCCGGTGTTATGAAACTGAGTCTCCCGGCCCCGCCTGCCTTCAAAATCCGTTGCATCGCTGAAGTTAAATCCACC
The DNA here is from genome assembly GCA_963761945.1 of uncultured Acidobacteriota bacterium. Lineage (GTDB taxonomy): Bacteria > Acidobacteriota > Terriglobia > Acidiferrales > UBA7541 > Palsa-189. The sequence goes on from CAVXIM010000012.1 coordinate 162,608, forward strand.
ATGACAGCGAAAGCAAGATAAGGGCTCGCTGAAAAATAGAACCTCTCCGCGTTTCGCTGAATCCGAGATCGCCTGATCGTCGCCTCCGTAGTGATAGCGGTCATACGGAGAACTGGCTGAGATAATCGTCCGCTCAAATGAGGCAATCGCCTTGGTCACATTTGGGATCGTGAACGGATCTGGGTCTGCTGGAAATGCCGCGGGAAAGAGTATGCGATATAGAGAGTCTGAGCGGAGCACGTCGAGGAACGCCTCGCCCTTGCCTGTCAGACCAAGTTCAACGGGGTGATCACCGAACATCGGAGTGAGGGCCTGATGTTCCAGGCTATGTTCGTTTGGGTTACTCCACGTCAGGGCTGCGCCGTACGCTACATTGACGAGGCTCATGGCGCCGCGTGGATGCAACTGGCCGGTCGAGCCCACCGCCTGGGCCTTGCCATCGGTGAAGGCAAGCTCTTGTCGATGACAAGTGGCACACGACTCAGTTCCATTCCCTGACATGCGCTGGTCGTAGAATAGAAACGAGCCCAGGTAGACCTTGGCGGGCGTCATGGGATTGTCGGCGGGAACTCTGGGCTTGGGGAAGCCTTTCGGCAGTTTCCATTGATATTCGCCTGCGCCGACTCGCGCGCCGGCCGTCTGCGCAGCCGCAAAACTCACGGCGCCAACGACACTCAACGTCGCAATTACCAGTAAGACGAGGAAACAGAGCTTATTCACTGTGCGCCACTATTTTCGAAGGTTAACCACTTCCAATTTTTCAAGCATGCGCACCGATCGCGCGCCTTCCTTGTCTGCGGGAATTACCAATCGGACAGGGCCCTGATATTCAAATAGCGGCTTGCTGTCGCGCTTGTCAGCGACGAGAACTCGCGTTCCGCCCAAATCTGGATCAAGTTCACCGAGGCTGAAGACCACTGCGTACCCGTCTTTCGCTTCCGCGAGGACGTACCCCGCTAAGGCCTTTCCTCGCATCTGTCGCCCAAACGGAATTCCAGCCTTCTTAAGGATCTCTTGAAGGGCGACCCCCTCATAGGTCGTTTTCTCGCCATCCTGTTCGGTCATCTCGACGTGTTCGCGCGGCATGGCTGCGAGGTCGCTCGCGCTTAGAGCCAAGGCGTCGGAACATCTCCCGCCACCGCAAGTTTTGGTTCTTGCGCCGATTGTCCGGCCATCTGGAGAGCAGAAAGTAGCACTGTGGCAATAGTAAGAGAAATCCGCCGTCGTTGTTTCATACGATGCAGTGTCGTGTAGAACTTACGTTGGGTCAACGGTAAGTTTCCGCCGTCTGAGTCTCCTGCTTTTGCCGCGGCGGGTCTTCCTCATATGCCACTTAGATCCGTACGCAGACAGTAGTGTACAACATACATAGTCGTGTTAACATTACGACCTTTCTGAGGACTAGGGCGAAGGCTGGAATGTGTTTTCTAACTTCGGCCATCAGTCCTAGAGGTCCGAGCGGAAGGTCGCAGCTGGGTATTTGCGTGATCGTCTGCGAATATTTTTTCAAGGAATTCTACACACGAGGAAGTGACGAGTATTTTCATGCTTGGACCAGAGAAGTGGATTTGTTGGCCGAGGAGGGGTGGAAGGTTCTCGATTGCGTACGTCGGCCCCAAAACCCCGGATACTGGACCACTGTTCTGGGCCGACCGGCACAAGAGTTCTGGCGCGACCGTCGTGGAAGAGCGTTTGCAGAGGGCGGGGAGTGACGCTACCTAGCGAAACTCCCTATTTGCAACTCAGTGTGGCGGCCAGCAGCCTAAAGCAAACAATGTCAAAAACATGTTCTATCGCGGGCGATCTGAGACCATCGTTCCGGCCATAAGACGCCCGCCAGAGGATACATTCACACCGATTTACCAGGTACTGACGAAGCTGTTAACCCCCAACCCCCGGGATTGGAGATGTAATAGGCGACTGACTTGCCGCTACCCCAATGGCTATTATATGGAGGGTTGAATATGCCACCTGAAGAGTTCTCACCTTGGGAATGCCGTCGGTCACTTTCTCCAAGGTTTTCAGGACTTCCGGGTAGTTTGTGTGGGCATAAGCTTCCATGCTTTCCTTCGAGTCCCAAAGGCTGATCGCGACCATCTCCGGTCCCCCAG
>CAVXIM010000013.1:0-87875 GCA_963761945.1 uncultured Acidobacteriota bacterium
CGCCCGAATGAGAGGCGTGTCGCTCTTGAAGATGGATGGCCTGAATGCCTGAAAGCGAATCGGTTCTCACCATGGAAACACCGGCGGCATCCGGCGAAGTGAGCCGGGGCTGGCGTCTGGGTTTCTGGAGTCTGATCGTTACCCAGTTTCAAGGCGCATTCAGCGATAACGCATTGAAGTGGCTGGTCAGTTTTCTCTTGTTGGGCATGGGCTTGGAGCAGGGAAAACGCGACCTGCTCTTCGTCTTGGTGGTACCCCTCCTTTTCTCTGTTCCCTTCCTGCTGTTTTCCATGACGGGCGGCTATCTCGCCGATCGATTCAGCAAGCGTTCGGTGACCGCGGGGCTGAAGGTCATGGAAATCTGCGTGATGGTTATCGCGCTCGCGGGTCTCGCCGCCGCGAATTTGTTCATTGCCGCCGCCGCTCTCTTCCTGCTGAGCACGCAAGCGGCGCTTTTCGGCCCCGCGAAATACGGCCTGTTGCCGGAGTTGCTCCCGGAAAAAAGGCTTTCCTGGGGTAACGGCATCCTCGAACTCGGAACCTTTCTTGCGAGCATAGGCGGAACGATGGCGGGAGGTTTGCTCGCCTCCGCCTTTCGCGGCCGGCAGGGTTGGTCCGGTGTGGTTTTTATCGCTCTTGCCGGAATCGGCTTGCTGACCAGCCTGGGAATCTCCCGCGTTCCCGCGGCGAATCCGGCGAAGAAGTTCCGCCGCAATATGGCCGGGGATCTTTGGACTCAGATTGGCGAAATGCGTAAGGACCGCGTGCTATGGCTTGCGGTGCTCGGAAATGTCTATTTTTGGTTTCTCGCATCCCTGCTTCTGCTGAATATCGTCCTTTACGCCACCGATACTCTCCGCGTGGATGAGACGCACACCAGCATGCTGCTGGTCGCGCTATCGCTGGGGATTGGCGTGGGCAGTTTCGTGGCCGGCTACCTCTCGGGAGGCAAGATCGAGTATGGGCTGATCCCGTTCGGCGCGATCGGCATAACGGTTATGTGCGCGCTGTTGTCGCGCGCCAATCTGACCTATGGCGCCATCGCCGCACATCTTTCCGTACTTGGGTTCCTGGCCGGTTTTTTTGCCGTGCCCGTCAACGCCCTGATCCAACATCGCCCGGCGCCAGATCGAAAAGGCGGGATCATTGCGGCTGCCAACCTTCTCTCCTTTGTGGGCATTGCGTTGCAGCCCGTCGCGCAATACTCGATGATCCGCTTGGGCCATCCCAATCCGCCGCGCGTATTCCTGGTCTCTGCTGGATTGACGCTAGTCGCTACGATCTACATCACCTATTTGCTGCCGGACTCTCTGTTGCGGTTTGTGCTTTGGGTCCTAACCCACTCCATTTACCGCATCAAAGTTGAAGGCCGCGACAACATCCCCGAGCGCGGCGGCGCTCTCTTTGTCTCCAATCACATGTCCTTTGTGGATGCGTGCTTGCTCATTGCTTCCACGGACCGGACCATCCGATTTGTGATGTTCAAGGATATCTACGAGCATCCCATCATCCATCCCTTCGCTCGTATCCTCCGCTGCATCCCCATTTCCTCACAACTGCGTCCCCGGGAAATGATTCGTTCGCTGCGCACTGCCAGTGAGGCCATTCAGGCCGGCGAAGTGGTTTGCATCTTCGCCGAAGGGCAAATCACCCGCATCGGCCATCTGCTGCCTTTCCGTCGCGGATTTGAGCGCATCATGAAAGGCGTCGAGGCGCCTATCGTTCCGGTGAACTTGGACGGCGTGTGGGGCAGCATCTTCAGTTTCGACCGCGGACGTTTCCTCTGGAAATTTCCCCGCCAAATTCCGTACCCGGTTACCGTGAGTTACGGCAAACCCATGCCGCCGACGTCTTCGCCTTTCGAAGTACGCCAGGCTGTGCAGGATCTGCACGCCGAAGCTTACCGCCACCATAAAAGCAGCATGCGTACACTCGACCGCACATTTCTCGGTACGGCGCGAAGGCATCCGCTGCGAATGGCCATGGCCGACGAACGCGTGAAGCGGATGAGCTGGGGCGGCGCGCTGAACCGGACCATCTTCCTGGCGCTCCGCTTGCGCTCGCACTGGCACGGCCAAAAAATGGTAGGCATCCTGTTGCCGCCCTCCATCGCTGGGGCGCTCGTAAATTTCGCCGCGCTGCTCATGGGGAAGGTTCCGGTGAACCTGAACTACACCGCGTCAGCTGAGGTGCTGGCCTCCTGCGCGAAACAATGCCAACTCGAGACAGTGCTTACCTCCAAAGCATTTCTCGAACGCGTGCCGCTTCAAGTCCCCGGCCGTGTGCTTCTGCTGGAAGAGATTGCGGCTCAGCCGCGCGTACTCGAACGGCTGCGGGCCTTCTTTCTTGCTTGGCTCGTGCCCAGCCGCTGGCTCACGCGAATCCTTGGCCAGCAGGCGCCCATGCGGCTCGACGATCTTGCCACGGTTATTTTTTCCAGCGGGAGCACTGGCGATCCCAAGGGCGTCATGCTCTCGCACTACAATATCGGCTCGAATATCGAACAGGTCGCCCAGACTTTCATGCTCAACCGGCACGACTGCTTGCTTGGAATTCTTCCGTTTTTCCATTCCTTCGGCTTCACCGTAACCCTTTGGCTTCCGGCGGCGCTTGGCGTTCGCGTCGTCTATCATCCCAACCCACTGGACCTCAGCGCCATTCGCTCGCTGGTGCGCGGTTACGGGGTGACATTTCTCTTGGCCACTCCGACTTTTCTGCAAGCCTACATGCGACGGTGCGAGCCCGAGGATTTTGGCAGCCTGCAATACGTCGTCGTGGGAGCGGAAAAGCTCCCGGAACGCGTGGCCTTGGCATTCGAGGATCGGTTCGGCATCCGTCCGCTCGAGGGCTACGGCTGTACGGAATGCTCCCCGGTTGTCAGTGTGAATGCGCGCGACTTCCGCGCGGCCGGCTTTCGACAAGTAGGCGCAAAGCGCGGAAGGATCGGCCATCCGCTTCCGGGCATAACCGTGCGGATCGCCGACCCTGACACACTCGAGTCCTTGCCGCTGGGCCAGCCCGGTTTGCTTCTCGTGCGCGGCCCCAATGTGATGCAGGGCTACCTGGGCAGGCCGGAAAAGACGGCGGAGGTGCTGCGCGACGGTTGGTATGTCACCGGTGACATTGCCAGCCTGGATGAAGATGGCTTTCTTACGATCACGGATCGCCTCTCGCGCTTCAGCAAGATCGGTGGGGAAATGGTGCCGCACATCAAGGTGGAGGAAAAGCTGCACGAACTTGCGGGCGCTACAGAGCAAAGCTTCGTCGTTACGGGGGTTCCAGATGGCAGGAAGGGCGAGCGGCTGGTGGTTCTGCACACGCTGCCGGATGAGAAGCTCAAGGAGTGCCTCGCGAAACTCGGCGAGTCAGGATTGCCGAATCTCTGGCTGCCTCGGCCCAACCAATTCTTTCGCGTAGAGTCGTTTCCACACCTGGGGACAGGGAAACTCGATCTGCGCAAGGTCCGCGACGTGGCCCTTCAGCTCTCGAGCGAGGGTTAGCGCTTGCTATCACCCATTTCTCTTATGATCGCTACGCACCCGACGACCTCCCCGGTCACTTCCTTGACCGGCGACAACGACATGCAAACGCGGAACCGTTTTCCGCCTTTGCGGATATGGGTGGCCTCGCACGGTGGAATCCTTTCTTGCCGTTTGAGGTTTTCGGAGATTCTGCTTATCTCGTCCGGTTGCTCGGGAGCCGCCAGCATATATCTGGAGCGCCCCAGCACTTCACCGGCAGAATAGCCGTAAAGGTTTTTCGCCCCCGCGTTCCAGCTCACAATCGTGCCGCCCAGCGTGTAAACCACAATGGCGTCATTGGCGCATTCTATGATGGAGGCCAATTGCGAAAGCCGTTCCTGGAGGCGCTTGCGCTCGGCAACCACACTTTTTAGCACCTGATTCTGACGCACAAGCTCGCGGGCCTGGCCGATCATTCTCTCTTTCGATTCGTCCGAGCGCTCGGCGTGCTTCACTTCTGCGCGCAAGAACTCCACAAAAGCTTTCCAGGAGGCATGGTCAAGCAACAAAGGGAGCAATACATTGGTGGTTTCTTCCTTGCTCGAGCCCCCCTGCTGTCCGTCTACGATCTGCCGAAGCAGCTCGCCAAAATTCTCACTGAAGGTCCACCGCGGGCTGGCCGCCTCCAGTAATCGTTTTTCTTCCTCCGATTCGGCCTGTTCCAGAAGTTGCTGAATCAGCCGTGCAATTTCCGCGCTGTTATCCGCGCGCTTTGCGAGCAAGGGTTCGACGTTCTCAAAGGCCCCAATCCAGATCTGGATGGTGAGCTGGAGGTTACAGTCGCAATGGAAAAGCGCCTTCTCGGCCATTTCCAGCCTGGCCTCGAGTGCGCTGCAGATGTCGTTCTCTTGTTGCAAAGCTTTGCTGCTCCGTCCAGCCTGTCGGCTTAGAGCCGCTTATCGCGACCAGCTAAATCGTTCGCTCGACCAAGCGTTCGTGGCCTCAGCGATTTAACCGTCGCCTTGAGAGACCCAAAACGCTGGTGCGGGGCCGATTAATGTAGACAATTGCTTTTATTTTCATGCCCTTTGACGGCGAATCAAATGGGATATTCGTACCGTTTTTTGATAGGCCGTCCGGCACATTATTAACCTCTTGGAAACGAGGTCCCTCTCGCTTCGGTTTGACCACACGATCGAATCGGCGCAAGCCCGACCACGCGGAAAACAGGGTTGAGAGTAGTGACCCTCCCCCCTCCCCTTTTTTGCAAGTGTTGATTCTACGGGGCTTGTGGTTCGGTATTTGTAAGTGTTGATTATGCAAGAGTTGCGGATGCTGGTTGCCGCAAGTGCTGATAATGAGGGATTTAGCTAGCATCAACCTTTCGGGCCTGTACCGTGGAGGCAAGATTTTGAAAACAGCAAACAGCACTGTTGCCAGAGTGACAAACGTTTGCCCGGAGTCGGTAGCGTCCAAGCGAGATCTTCGTGTCGACTGAAGAAGGGAAGATCTCAAGCCGGAGATGCGGTGCGGTCGATTTGTTCGAAGAGGGTGGTTCTGCCTGGCCCTTTCACGTGGGGTGCCTAAATTTTTAACGAGAGCCATGTGTCATACAGGCTGCTTCGCGAGCGGTACATCTATTTTACCGCACGAGTAAAGAGAGATCCCTCACTCCAGCTTGTTGCGTTTGGGACGCGGATACTGGTCGGATCGTATTTTACCGTGAGCGTCAAATGGGAGACCTCGACCTAAAGCTCTTTTAACGGGCTTTGTCTAAGGGCCTAAACCTGGGCGAAGCCGCCATCCACAAACAACTCCGCTCCCGTGACGTAGCTGCTGTCATCCGAAGCAAGAAAGACCACCGCCTTGGCGATCTCGTCGGGAGTACCTAGGCGACCGAGCGGGGTAAGACTGAAGATCATCTTCTTGCGTTGCTCGCCCGCGTCCGAGGAAGCCAGCAAGTCGCTGAGTCCGGGCGTGTCGATGGAGCCGGGGCTCACCGCGTTCACGCGAATGCGTCGATCCTTTAAGTCCGTAGTCCACGTGCGCGCGAACGAGCGTATGGCGGCCTTTGTCGCGCTATAGACGCTATTCATCGCCAATCCTTTACTGCCGACAATGGACGCATTCAGGACGATGGAAGCGCCATCAGGCATCAAGGGAAGCGCCTTCTGCACGGTGAAAAGCAGGCCTTTCACGTTGATGTCGAAGGTGGAGTCAAACAACTCTTCGGTGATCGTGCCGATCCGCGCGTATTTTGCGACGCCGGCATTGGCGAACACAATGTCGAGCTTGCCCTTTTCGCGCTTGATTTGCGCGAAGAGCCGATCGAGGTCGCCAAGGTTCGACACGTTTCCTTGGACGCCTGTGACATTTTTCCCGATCTCCTTAACTGCCGCGGCTAATTCCGATTCGCGGCGCCCCGTTATGAAGACGTAGGCACCTTCGTTCACAAACCGTTTCGCCGTGGCTAGACCAATACCACTATTGCCGCCGGTCACCAGTGCAATTTTCCCCTCCAGCTTTCCCATGGCTTCTCCTTACGTATCTCTTAGGCTTTGACGGCGCGCGCCGAACCCCACAACGAGCCCGGATTGGCTCGATTCGGATAAAGCGCCAACATCCTGTCGTAGAGCTCTCGTGAAGTCGTTGTCGCCTCGGCTAACCGTTCGAAATCCCGGATGTACTGCCGAGTCTCTTCGATTATTCGGGGGCTGTCGTCCTTCTCGGCTTTCTTGTGTCCGGCGATAACCGCTCGCGGTTTGAGCGCCTCGATTGTGTCCAGCGCGGCGATCCATTCGCGCCGGGTTTGCGCGTTTGACTCCGCGAGGTAAAGGTGAACATCGTTGTAAGCGGCATCCCCGGCCACGACCAAACCGATTGACGGCACATCCAGACACGTTGTGTTGTCGGTATCGGTATGTCCGAGGGGCACAGCGATCAAATCACGCCCTTCGAGTTCGATGGAATTTCCCTCAAGTTCTTCGGCGATAATGAGGCGCTCGGGGATTTGGCCGGGATAGCGCGCCTTCCAGAAGTTAGTAACGAACTCGGGTGAAGCCTGCCGGCGCATCACTTTCACCACATCGCGCGTGGCCACCGCTCTGGCATTTGGGAAACGATCCAGCACCGCCCCAAGGCCGAAGAAATGGTCGCCGTGACCGTGCGTGATGTAGATCGTCGTTACGTTCTTGCCGTGCGCCGCGACCCAGTCCACTAGTGCCTTCGCCTGTTCGACGGTGAGCAAAGTGTCGACCAGCACGGCGTCCTTTTGACCGTAGATGAGAGTCGCCGATCCCGGCACCCACGCCCACTCTTCCTTGCCCGGCGGCAAGTCGCGAGTGAGACCTTGGCGATTTGCGACGAAGACGTCCCATTTCAGCGGAGTTTCTCCGTTAGCGCCTGTAATCATGACTTTCTCCTCCCCAACGGCCCCATCGCGCGCAGCGCCCCAAATGCGGCTTCAAGAAGGTCTGCCAAACTGCGGCGCGGGTGTGGCGGCATCAAAACTCAAATCGCCGAGCGTCAAAGGTGCGCCCTTTTGCTGCTGGTCGTAGTGATACTCGTACACCACACGCGAGCCATTCCATTTCCGGAAGACGCGCCAACTCAGGGTGGTGGTTCTGCCGGAAACGCCGACGAACTCGACTGTCCAGGCGGAATGCATTTCGCCGGCAACGTCTCCGGCAATCTCGTTCACTCGAACCTTTACGATCAAACCGCCGACTTCGGCCATCACGTGAACAGGGTATAGGAGGTTCCCGAGAAGGGAGCGGACTCTGGCCTTTCCACGAACCGGTTGATTCGCGGTTTCACTGCTTACTTCAATCTCATCGCCATAGAAGGCATCGAAGATCGCAAGATACTCTTCGAAGCCTTGTTCTATGTCGGCCTTGACGATAGCCGCGTTCAGGGCACGTTCTTTCATCTGCGACCTTATGTATAGATCGCGGTCAAGGTCGTCGCTCTTAAAGTTTTCCTTCGAGAAGCTCTTTTCGTTGCTCATTGCAGTTCCTATCTGGTCGTCGGGCTGAAATCCTCAGGGACGACCCATCACATGCACGTGCGCATACGGCGTCCCTGCCCACATGATGAACGCCCCGGTAGGCTTGTACGCGGCTGGCAGTCCAGAAGCCTTCGGATCAAACGGCCACATGATCATCCAGTGCGGACCGATGGCCATGGGCTCGCTTGTTTGGTCGTAGGGGTCAGAGTCGCTTCTTTGCGTGGCGCCGGCGAGCATATAGGTGATTCCGGGGACGGTGTTCGTCGGCTTTGGCTTGTGAGCTTTAAAATCGGCGAACCATTGCAGCGACGCGGCATCGGCGCAGAGGGGAGGCTCCCCAACTACCTTCGGATTTCCCGGCATGCAGGTAAAACCGTTGCTGCCCTCGCGCAGAACTACCGTATGGCCCTGCGCATCCGTGTCCACGATGCGCGCCCCCTTGGTTACGTCCGTCGGTCCCGCCGAAAGCGCTCGGGCGATTTTGGCTTGCGTCGTCTCGCCGGAATCTTTTGCGGAACTGCGATCAGGCGCCTGGGCCCAAACTGCGCCTGCCGGATTTGTCCCGTTTGCGAACAGTCCGCCCGCTAAAAGCGTCACTAACACAAGGCTCATCTTCACGGAATTCATAGATCCTCCAACCCAAGACTGGTCCGCCCGGCCGTTTTTTCTCACGCCCAGTTCGATGCCATATGAGACCGCGCGGTCGCATTTATTTTGTGCTACAGTGGCGGCGAGACCACTCTTCGCGAGGATACAGATGACTCCGGAACCCGTGCATCAGCGAGATTTCATGGCTCGCGTAAGGGCCAATGACGTAGCCATTGCCCGCCTGATCGGATTTGAGGCCAAGGAGATTGCGGAGGGCCGCGCCATCCTCACGCTCGCGGCGGGGCCGCAACATGCGAATCCCATGGGGTCACTGCACGGCGGCGTGCTGTGCGACATTGCGGACGCGGCCATGGGGATCGCCTTTGCGACCACCTTGGGTCCCGATGAGTCTTTGACGACGGTGGAGCTAAAGATCAATTTCTTTCGCCCCGTGTGGGAGGCTCGCCTGCGAGCCGAGGGCAAAGTGGTGCGACGCGGGAGCCTGATGGGTTACATCGAATGTGAAATCACGGACGAGCAGGGGCGGCTGGTGGCGAAAGCGTCCTCGACTTGCATGGCGCTGAAAGGCGAGCGCGCTCAGGGGCGCTGATGAACATCGTCAATTACTTGGAGGCAGCACGGACTTCTCGTTCCAGGTAGTTTTCAAGATGCGCTCGAACGGTCCGCAACTGCTCGTCGTCTCGTTCGAGCCGATACGCCATAACCGCACCCTCAAGCGAAGAGATCATCACAATTGCGAGCTTCTTCGCATCGGTCTTCGGGCGAATTTCCCCTGCCTTGATCCCGTCACGGATGATCGAAACGATGTAGTCGCGCCAGCCGCGTAGCGCCGATCGGGCGCGCTCGCGCAGCACGGAATTTCCGTCATCGGTATCAATGGCGGTGTTGAGCAACGGGCAGCCGCCGGGAATGATTCCGCGGCGCTCCACAAAATTCGCCAGCAACTGCTTCAGCCTATCGACGCTGTCTGCGACCGAATCCAGGTCGTGGATGCGGGCCTGCAGAGTTTCCTTCCACGCATAGTCAAAGGCCTCGGCAGCCAGCTCCTCTTTGCTGGAGAAGTGCCGGTAGATGCCGCCTTTTTCGAGTCCCGTGGCGCGCATGAGATCCGATAGCGCCGCGCCATCGTAGCCTTTCTGATTGAAGATGGGCGCGGCCTTGCGGATGATTTCCTGCCGCGTATGTTCGCCTTTACGCATATCCCTACCCGCCGGCATTAGGATGCGACCGACTGGTCGCTTAACGCATCATACCAGATATTGGATGAGACCGTACGGTCTCTAGTTGCCGCGGAGGAACGGGCTCATAGATGGACACAGTGGCAGCCGGCGTTCCCGCGCCTTACGTCCTTGCCGAGCGGCAGGCCATCACGGAATGACAGGTTCGGAACCGACTTTTTAGCGATGTTCGGCCGGCGCGGCGGCCTGGGTTTGCGACGAATTCTCGGAGCGCGAAGTCAACGCACCTTTCAGCGAAAAGAGAAAAATGCTGTCTCCGCGCGTCGCGCCGGCAAAGAGACTGCCTCCGGAATAAACGGCGACGTATTCTTCGCCTTCGTACTCGAAGACGCTGGCCGGAGCATTAACGCCGGCGCCAGTCTGGAACTCCCAAAGGCGCTGACCGTTGGAGGAGTTCAGCGCGGTCAGCCGGCCGTCGTTTCGGCCTACGAAGACAAGGCCGCCCGCGGTGGTCACCGATCCGCTATAGCAGCTATCCTTCCAGCGCTGCTGCCAAACCAGGCGGTTCGTCTTCATATCCAGCGCTGCAAAAATTCCCATGGCCGGAAGGGGCATGCCGCCGAAAGCGCTGCCCAAATATCGTTGGCCGGATTGCGGGAATTTTTCGTCGTCTTCGCCGCCCTTGAAAAAATTGGGAGCATCGGTCGCGCAGACGTAGTAGTAGTTCGTACCGGGATCGTAGGAACTCGGCGCCCAGTTTGCACCGCCGCGCGCGGAGGGCTTGGCGACGACGCCTTCAGACCAGAACGGCGTAAAAATCCGGCCTTCGTTCACGAGTGTGAAGCCCTCCGGGGCCACATCGATCGAGTGGGGCACGAATGCATCGCCGCGAGGAAACGGCTGCGTCGCCGAAGTGAATTGCCGCGGCTCTTGCGGGACGGGCTTTTCATCGATGCCAATCAGGGGTTTTCCGTTGGTGCGGTCCAGGATATAGACCCAACCGGTCTTGCTTGCTTCGGCCGCGGCTTTGCGAACTCGGCCGCCGACCATCACGTCGAAAAGCATGACCGGATTGGGACCGTCGTAATCCCACAAATCGTGGTGAACCTGCTGGAAGTGCCAGCGATATTTGCCGGTCTTGGCATCGATGGCGACCATGGAATTCGCGAAAAGGTTGTTGCCGGGGCGGATTCGTCCGTTGAAGTCGGGTCCCGGGTTGCCGGTAGTGAAGTAGAGGAGACCCAGCTCCGGATCCACGGCCGGAGTCTGCCAAATGCTTGCGCCGCCATACTTCCAGGCATCGCTGTCTTTCGGCCAAGTGTCGTGGCCGATTTCGCCGGGGCCGGGGATCGTATAGAAAGTCCAAATCAGGTGTCCGTCTTTGGCGTCGAACGCTTTGACGCGGCCGCGGGTTCCGTTTTCGCCACCGGCGAAGCCGGCAATTACCATGCCGTCGTAATACAGCGGAGCCGCCGTGATGGTGTAGCCTTGCTGCCATTGCTCGGCTTGAATGGACCAAACAGGCTTGCCGGATTTTTGATCGAGGGCCAAGAGGCGGCCGTCCAACTGACCGACATAGACATTGCCGCCGCCTAAGGCGACGCCGCGGCTCGTCCAACCGCAGCACACGGTGGAAATGCTCTGGTCCAGATTCGCCGGTGTATTTCCACAGAATCTCGCCGGTCTTCACGCTGATGGCAAAGACGTCGTCAGCTCCGGTAACGATATAAAGAACGCCCTCGTAAATCATGGGCTGTGCTTCGCCGGAGTATTTCATCGCGAGGCCGGAGCCGTCCAAATGCGTTTGCCAGAGCGCCTTGAGCTGACCCACATTTTCGCGATTGATCTCTTTTAGCGGAGACCAGTTTTGGTTAGCGAGGCTGCCGCCGATCTTGAGCCAGTTCTTGACCGGCGGGGCGCTGAGATCCTGAGCGGAAAAGGCGGGTGACGCGGAGACAGTGGAAACGTCGCGGGCTGCTGCCGATGTGGTTACGCGCGAGAGCGAAGCTTGCTGCGGCGCAGCATGTACGCGCGACAGGATAGGCAACGCCACACTTGCGAGGCATAGAGCGAAACCGGCAGAAAGAGGCAGCCAACGAAAAGTCGAATTGCGCGTCAAATTTTTGGTCAAGTTGCCTGGCACGGGAGGTCTCCTTCGCTGGACGATTGCGAGGAGTCTATCGGAATGCATGCTGGATATCCAACGCAAACGGTGTGGCGCTTGTGTGAGATCACGTGAGAGGCCGCCAGGCAGGCCACGCGTTCTTAACACGCGTTGTTAAAGAACCCCTCCGAGAAGGATTCGGTTCACGGCGAGAGCACACCAGTGTAAAAATAGGTTGGTTCGACGGTAGAACGAGATTCGCGCTTGGAGTGTGTCATGGTTTATCGATCTTGGTTCATTTGTGGGTTGGTTTTTGGGTTGGAGCGCCGCCTGATGACGGCCGTGCTGCTGCTCGCTTTCGGATCCGCCGTGCAGGCGCAGGTTTCGCCCGAAACGCCGGACATTCCGAAAAAATATGAGACGCCGACGTCGTCGTACGACTACGTCAAGCGCGAAGTGATGGTTCCCATGCGTGACGGTGTGAAGCTGCATACCGTCATCGTCGTTCCGCACGGAGCGAGCCACGCGCCGATCCTTCTGACCCGCACGCCCTACGACGCCTCGGGCCGCGCCGAACGCGAAGCTTCGCCGCACATGCTGGGCACTTTGCCGCAGGGCGACGAAGTTTTCGTGCGCGATGGGTATATTCGCGTCTTCCAGGACATACGGGGCAAGTACGGATCCGAAGGCGACTACCTGATGACGCGCCCGCTGCGGGGGCCGCTCAATAACACGACTACGGACGAATCCACCGACGCGTACGACACGATCGACTGGTTAGTGAAAAACGTGCCCGAATCCAATGGCAAGGTCGGGATGCTGGGGAGTTCTTACGAAGGCTTTACGGTGGTGATGGCGCTGATCAATCCACATCCCGCGCTGAAGGTCACCGCGCCGATGAGCCCGATGGTGGACGGCTGGATGGGCGATGACTGGTTCCATTTCGGAGCTTTCCGGCAGACGAATTTCGATTATTTCACCGAGCAGACCACGGTAAAGGGCTCTGGACATCCTATCGTGCGCGAGGGGTACGATGATTTCGAGAATTTCCTTCGCGCCGGGTCCGCGGGTAATTTTGCCAAGGAGGCGGGCTTAGACCAATTGCCGTGGTGGCGCAAGATGGCGGAGCATCCGGCTTACGATGCGTTTTGGCGGGAACAGGCGCTCGACAAAACCATGGCCGCTCAGCCGCTCAAGGTGCCTACGATGTGGATTCAGGGATTGTGGGACCAGGAGGACATGTGGGGAGCGATTCACTGCTACCTGGCCGTGGAGCCGAAAGACCGCGACAACAACATGAACTTCCTGGTGATGGGACCGTGGCGGCACAGCGGAGTGAACTACGACGGGTATTCGCTCGGCCCGCTACGCTGGGAAGGCGATACCGCGCTGCAATTCCGCCGCGATGTGCTCAAGCCGTTCTTCGATCAATATCTGAAAGACGGCGCGGCGAAGGCGGACACGCCGCCCGTCTTGATCTACAACACAGGCGAGAACCACTGGGATCGGCTGAAGTCTTGGCCGCTGGCATGTGACAGCGGCTGCGCGGCCAAATCCAAGCCACTTTATCTGACCGCGGACTTCGGTTTGTCGTTTGCGGCGCCGGCCGCCGATGCAAAAGCCGCCAAGCAAGGGTATGACGAATACGTCTCCGACCCGGCCAAGCCTGTGCCCTACCAGCCGCGCCCGGTTCGATTCGCGGATGTGGATGCGTGGAGGCGCTGGTTGCTGATGGATCAGCGCAGCGTTGTGGACCGGCCCGATGTGCTGGTTTATGTCACGCCGCCGCTTACTGAGCCGGTGCGCATCGGTGGCGCGCCCGTGGTGAATCTGGTTGCCTCGACCAGCGGCACCGACGGCGATTGGGTGGTCAAGTTGATCGACGTTTATCCCGATGAAGTTCCCAGTCAGCCGGAAATGGGCGGCTACCAGCTGAATATCGGCATGGATATTTTTCGCGGGCGCTATCGCGAAAGTTTCGAGACGCCAAAGGCAATCACGCCAAATACTCCACTGACCTACAAATTCACGCTGCCGATGGCGGATCACGTATTCCTGCCGGGACACAGAATCATGGTGCAGGTGCAGTCGAGCTGGTTCCCGCTCTACGATCGCAACCCGCAAACTTTTGTGCCCAATATCTTCTTTGCCAAACCGGAAGAGTACGTAAAGGCGACGCAGCGCATCTATCACGCTCCGGGCGCGGCCAGCTTCATCGATCTCCCGGTCGTTTCCGGCGCCGCGAATTTAAGGACGAGCGCGGGAGAGTAGGTTGGATGGGTGACGGCTGCCGTGATACATTCTTCGCAATCCAGACGGGCCAGGTAAGCCACCAGACGAAGTCCGAAGCGAGGAGGACGCCGGTGCGGAATCACTTCTTTTTTTCAGCTGCAGCGGCCCTGGTGACGCTCGCTCTCTCGCCGGTGATGCACGGTCAAGATGCCGCTCCCCAGGGACACGTACCGGACATTTCCGGGGTGTGGCAGGTGACCAAATATCAGCCCAAGATGTTTCCGAACGGAGCAGCTCCTTTAGCGCCGTGGGGAGAGGCGAAATTCAAGACCGCCAATCCTGAAACCAACGATCCCAATCTTGGCTGCCTGCCGACCGGCGTGCCGCGGCTCATGTTTGTGCCTCTCCCGTTGGAAATCGTTCAAACGCCAACGCGCGTGGTGATCATTCACGAGGGCGTACAGGCATTGCGCGAAATTTATTTGAATCGCCCGCACCCCAAGGATCTCGATCCCACGTTTTCGGGCGACTCGGTGGGGAAATGGGAAGGCGACACGCTCGTTGTGGATACGATCGGCTTCAACGATAAGACCTGGCTTGACGCGGTAGGACTGCCGCACAGCGAAAAAATGCACGTCAGCGAGCGCATTCGCCGCGCCGACCACGACACGCTTATCGACGACGTCACCATCGACGACCCGATGGCCTATACGAAGCCCTTCACCGTTCAGCAAGTCTACAAATTGAAGCCCGGGTGGGAGATTCAGGAATACGTCTGCGAAGAGAACAACAAATATACGTACCAGGGAAAATGACCACGCGGCAAGCTGACCGCGCAAGAAGAGAGGAGCGACCGCAATGAGGAATCATCTTCTGGTTTTTCCCGCCGCCGCAATTCTCTTGCTGCTTTCGTTTGCAAGAGCGACCTATGCCCATCACGCGACAGCGTCATTCGACATGACCAACTCGGCCACCGTGAAGGGCACCGTAACGGGCTTCGACTGGACCAATCCTCACGTCTATATTTATGTCGACGTGAAAGACGCCAAGGGCGCCGTCGAAAAGTGGAGCGTCGAAATGGCCAGCGTAGGCATGTTAGCCCGGGCGGGCTGGAGGAGAGATACGGTCAAGCCGGGCGATGAAATCACGGTGGTTGGCAATCGCGCCAAGGACGGGCGGCCATTTTTGCATCTGAACAAGCTTGTCTTTGCCAATGGCCAGGAGATGACGCAGAACGCGCAGTAGAGCCGCCGACCCAGCAACCGGCCAGGAAAAGCAGATTCCTCGTTCGCCCGCCCTGCAGGAGCATGACGGACTCCTCGGAATGACAGGCTATATTGAGGGCTGCTTTTATTTCTCGTTGTTGGAGTCTCGATCGCGGTCTGGCTTGTTCGCTTCTATCCGAATCTGTTTCAGCACCTCGGCCTCGTCCGGCAATTCCGTTTTTCCCGCCGGAAACATGTTGAAGTCGAATAGATAGGCCAAAACGTCGGCATTCTGCTGCGGGGTTAGCTTTCCAGGATTATTCAGCGGCATGGTCTTGCGAACTCGTTCGAAGAGATCGCCAACGGTCAGGCCGTTCCAATTGGCGAGAAACTGACCTCCGGCAATCGGGGGCACCTCATCACCACCGGCAAGCGTCTCGCCATGGCAGGTCTCACACTGTGAGTGGTAGACCGAATGGCCGCGGCCTGACTGTTCCGCTGTGTAGACTCCGTCCCACACCGAGCGGGACTCCTGACCGGATGAAGAAGGAGGTCCTTCCTGGGGATAGGCGGGCCGTGCGTGAGGCGCGAGCAGAGAAGCGGTGACGGTCAAGGCGACGAAGCTCAGGTTAGCGATTTTGATGTTCACGTCTTTCTCAGGATGAGCAGCCCTTTGTTTATGCCTCAGGTCTCTCGACGACCTGAATTCAGAGGCGCTGACGCGCCGGCGTCGGAACGACATGAGCTATAAAAAATCCGAGCCTCATGGCTTCGCTGCGCTGCTTTCCTCCTTGGCGGGCAGCCGAAACGCAAGGTACTCCCCCGAGTACGCGCCACCGCTCACAGCCACGACGATATATTGCCTGCCATTCAGCATGTAAGTCATGGGCGATCCGCTCTGAGGCGCGGGCAGGTAGACGGCCCCTACCTCTTTGCCGGTGACCTTGTCATAGGCGCGCAGCATCGCGCCGCGAGGATGAGAAGCTGTGGTGGTTACTTGAGGGTCGCCGGCGATGACCAGAGTTTTGGTGACCAGGGTGCCGATAATGCCGGCCTGACCCGTGCGCGGGATATCCCGTCCTTTGAGCGCGGGGCTATTGCGGATGTAGTCTGGCGTTTCGCCGTGCGGAATCTGCCAGACGATCTCCCCCTTATCCAGGTTGATTGCGGAGATCGTGCCGTACGGAGGTTTGAGCAGAGGCATTCCCTGAACGGTCAGGGTGAGGCGGCCACCCGCGCCCGACGGAGGTGGGGGTGTGGCATCCGCACCCGCGCCCTCACCGGGGCCGTAGGTCATGCGAACTTCCTGTCCGGCGATGCCTTGAACGTAGTCCATATCCGAGAATTCCCGGCTCGGCGAGGGCACCAAGCCCAATGGGAAGAGACAGGCGTTGCACGCCTGCACGTACACAATGTGCGTTTCCGGATCGTATGAGCCGCCGGGCCAGTTGGTCCCCCCGCCTGCGGTTCCCACCGTGAGTGTGGCGAGCGGTCCTCCGACCTTGCTCAGAGCCGGCGGAGTGAAAATCGGGCCGATCTTGAATTTGGAGACCACCTGCGTCGCCTCTTGCCGAAGATCGGGCGTGAAGTCGATCAAATCGTCGGCGGAAATTCCGTTGCGGCTATAGGCGGGCGGCTTGGCCGGAAATGGCTGCGTCGGCGAATACCATTCGCCGGGCACATCGCCCTTTTCGACGGGGCGTTCCTCGAAGGGCCATACGGGCTGCCCGGTGACGCGATCGAAAACATAAAGGATGCCCTGCTTGGTTGTTTGCGCCACGGCCTTGATGGAACGGCCGTTGACGTTGATGTCGGCCAGTATCGGAGCGGTAGAGATGTCAAAATCCCACAACGGGTGATGAACCAGCTGGAAATACCACTTCCGTTGCCCCGTTTTGAGATCGACGGCAACCAGACTTTCGCCGAACAGGTTGTTCCCCGGACGATGACCGCCGTAGTAATCGCCGGTAGGCTCCTCCACCGGCAGGTAAACCAAGCCAAGATCCTCATCCACTGAAATCTGCGTCCAAACTCCCGTGTTGCCATTGACGGCCCAGGAATTGTTCAGCCAGGTGTCGTTACCAAACTCGCCCGGTTTCGGAATGGTGTTGAAGGTCCAAAGAAGCTGGCCGGTGCGCACGTTGAATGCGCGAACGAGTCCCTTGGTGTTGTTATGCGTCTTGGGAGTTCCGCCCTCTCTCATTGCGGAGCCCACGATCACCACGTCTTTGACCACGATCGGCGTGGCATGCAACCCGATTTCTCCGTTCACCAAATCGATCTGCTGACCGGTTCCATACACGACGCCCTGCTTCAAATCCACCAATCCGTTTTTGCCAAACGAGGGCACCGGCACGCCGGTCTTGGCGTCCAGGGCGACGAGACGATAACCCGGAGTCACGTAGAGAATCCGCTGTTCCTTGCCGTCGGACCAATACGCCAGGCCGCGACCCGAGAGTTGCCGGGGAGAAGCCGCGCCGCGCGCACCCTCACGCTCACCATGTACCCACAGCAATTCGCCCGTGGCCGCATCGAGCGCCACTACCGAACGCCGCGTTCCGGCAGTCGCGTACAGCACGCCATTGATCATCAACGGCGTTCCTTCCAGCTTGTATTCGGGACGCGTTCCCAGATTGTCGGTCTTGAAGCTCCAGGCCAACTCGAGTTTATTGAAGTTTGACGCGTCGATCTGGTCGAAGGGTTTGTATCTTGTGCTGGCAAGATCCGCGCCATAGGTTGGCCATTCGTCTTTCTTGGCCGATTGGGCGCCGGACTGGGCCCAGAGCCGCGCGGTGATGCACAGGAGGGCGAGGCAAAATACCGGCAGGAGCACTCTCCTTAGCCCGTCAGTTCTGATGTGACGCATGTTTTTTCTCCTTCCCATCTCCAAATCACAAGCGCCATCGTTTCATTTCGCTTCCACGATTTCGATTGCGACTCGATCCGGTCCTTCGATCATGGCCGCCCGCGTATTGCCCCAGGGGTGAATCTCTTCGAGAAACTTGATTCCTTCGCTTTTCAAACGCGCCACTGTGGGCGGCAGATCCGCCACGCTGAGCGCCCAGTGGTCAACGATATGCCCGCGCGTGCTGACGAGTCCGCCGCCCGGCCACGGCCGAATCAAAATAGCGATGTCGTCAAACATGACGCTGCCCGAGGGGTCGCGAACAAATCCCGGAAACTTGAAGAACGACGGCCAGGTCGGCGGAGCGTAAGGCTGTTTGCATTCGCCGGTGAGCGGCGCGGGAGCGCCGCCGGTACCCAGCGGCATGGTTGCACCGAGGTGCTTGACGTACCACTGAATCGCGCACAACGGGTGCTCGTGGTACATGTGAATGTGGTTGAAGCGCTCCACCTTGCCGGCTTGCGCGTTTTCGATCAGCGCGTCATCAGGTCCTCGGAGATAACCGAAGCCTCCCTCTCGCGTCGGCTGCACGCCTTTGGCGCGCATTTCCAGGATCTGTTCCTGGGTGGGGAGACCGGGCAAAGTGTCGCTGGACATGTCCACGAGCTTGCCATCTGCGGCGTCCCACATCTGAGCGATCTTCAAGCCTTTCGCGCGGAACTCCTGGTCGTATTTGCGCGAGTCCGGAGTATTCCAGCCGAAGTGCCAAACTGCTGTTTGCGGTCCATTCAGCTCCGTTTGCGGCGGCTTATCGACCTTGGTGAAGAGCAAATAGACGTTCCCGGTCTTCACCGCCGGGGATCCGTTGAAAGTCGTGGTCATGGCCGAGACTGGAAATGCCTTCGGGTAATAGGCGGCGGCAGCGGCCGGGTTCACGGAATTGAGATGAACGTGATGCACGTGCATCGGCGCGATATTCGTGGGCGTTTGGGCGAGGAGCGGAAAAGAGGTGATCGGGAGAGCGGCAAACAAAAGCACGATCATACTCGTGAGACGATTGCGCATTATCAAAGTCATCGCTGGCATCCAATTCATTTAAGAGGGCTCATTTGCGAGGTTCTCATTTACGAGCTCACTTACTGCGAGGAAAGATAGCCATCGTCGGCATTCCGGCTATGGGCGTGTACCCAGGCGTGCGCACTGAATTCATGATCATGGCGAACCAGGTGTAATAACCGTTGACGCTGATGATGTCTACGACGCCCTGTTCGCCAAACTTGGAGAGGGCTTTGGCGTAGGTGGCGTCGCTCACGCTCTGATTGCGATGGAGTTCATCGCAAAAGTCGTAGACGGCGGCCTCCTCATCGCTCATCCCGGTTGGACGCTGACCGGCAGCCAGTGCGGTGGCAATTTCGGGGCTGATCCCATCCTTTTCGGCGATTGCGACGTGCGAGTTCCACTCCGTATCTTGCGTCCACTGCCGCGCCGTGATCAGAATCACGAACTCACGGAGCTTTGGCGGCAGCACAGTTTTGAACTGCAGGTATTCGCCCAGAATTTCGGCAGGCGTCATCACCTCCGGGCTGCGTAGGAGCGCCAAGAAGGGGCCGCGTACGAGCGGGCCGCCTCGTTTGGATATGAACTGGTCCAAGGCTTTCTTCTGGGCGTCGGTCAATTTATCGGCGGGGATTTCCGGCATACGATTTTGAGGAAAGGCGGGAAGGCAAAGAACGCCGAGAACCGCGGCAAGCCAAAACAGGCGAAGATATTTCATGGCATGGCACTCCTTCGTTGGGGCATTGCGAGAGCACGCACGCCGCGCGGAGGCTCTCCAAGTGCAGCGAATGTATGCCGCGAAAGCGGCGGTGTCAACGACTCGCGCCGGCCGGCACAGGCCGGCGCGGCTCAAACATTGATTTTGAGCAAGCGGCTGAGCGTGCCGTTGAACATGGCGATCCGCTGCTCGTCGCTCAGCCCGGGAACGGCAAGGATTCCGTCAATCGGATTGCGGTTCCAGAGGGCGGCATAGTCCGTCCCCAGGACGACCTGGCTCGTGCCGACCACGGCGATCAGGTGGCGCATGTCCTCCGGCGTAAAAAGCACGGAGTCGTAATACAGTTGCTTCAAATACTCGCTGGGAAGTTTTTTCAAAGGCCTGCAATCCTTGGGGAAGGCCTGCAAGCAACGATCGCTCCGGCTGGAATACGATGGGAGATAGCCGCCGCCGTGCGCCGCGCAGATTTTGAGCCGGGGGAAAAGATCCAGAGTGCCGTCCTGAATCAGGTGAGTGAGCGCGAGAGTGGTCTCGAGCGGATGGCCGATTACGTTGTCCAGATTGCCGTTTCCTTGCAGTCTCTTTTCTTCGATCGGAGTGCCGGAGACTTGCGGATGTATGAAGATCAGCGCCTGCAGTTCTTCGGCTTTAGCCCAAATGGGATTGAACTTGGGCGCCGAAAGATCGTCTCCATTCACGCTGCCGCCGATTGCGAAACCGCGCATTCCCAGTTTCTTCATGCCGTCTTCGATTTGTTCTACGGCAAGTGAAGGATGCTGCAAGGCCACGCTGCCCAAGCCGACGAAGCGATCCGGGTGGGCAGCGCAAAAGGCGGCAATTTTTTCGTTCTGGACCTGGATGATTTTGCGGGCGAGGTCTTCGTCCGCCCAATACCAAAACGGGTTGATGGAGACGGCTTGCACATCGATTCCCATCTCGTCGAGGTCAGCCAGACGCTTATCCACGTTGCGTATATTGCCGAGGTTATCCGGGTTCGCCTGTGCCATATCGCCATAGTGACCCTCGCGGCCGATGCGGTCTTTGACCAGTTCCCAGGCTTCGGGGACGCGCACGTGTGAGTGAACGTCAATGACCATCACGCGGCGGCCGTTGAGGGTGAGTTCGCGGCGTTTCGAACGGGCCGCCGGCGCGGCGGATTGCCGCGGCCTTCGCGCAAGACCGAAAGCAGACTCCGCGCAGCAGCCCGCGAATACAAGTCCCGCGGTTGCGCTGGATAGATCTCTCAGGAATTCCCGGCGTGTGGGCATGTTCGCTTCCTTTTGCGGCTGATGCGGTAGTGCGTTATGTCAGGGAGATATATCACGGCCCGGTGGCAGATCAAAGAAGCTGATACTTGTTCTCCCGTCGCGTGCCTGAACGACTGCACGTTTGTGATAATCTCCGCACAACGGCAGCGTTCGATGCGGGCTTCCGGCCACTCAGGTGACGAGGACCGCGTCGATTGAGGGGGAATTATGGCAATACATGATGAAGCGACCACGCGGGGGCGTCGGCAATTTCTGAAGGCCGCCGGCGGTGCGGCCGTGGCGCTTGTTGCGGCCAAGGGAGCGCACGGACAAACCGCGAGTGCTAAAGGCACGAGCGCGGCGCGCGGCGGTGCCGGCGCGGGGGGCGATAGAGGTCTCTGGGTTACCTGGTACGATCTGCCGGAGAACGGCCGGGAAAAATATCTCGGCTGGTTGCACGAGACGTATCTGCCGAATCTCCTGAAGCGTCCCGGCTTCTTGTGGGCAGCGCATTACGCCACGCGCACGAGCGGCGGTTCTGCGCAGATTCATCATGTCGACGACCCCAAGGTCCCCACCGGGTTTCATTACGTTCTCCTCGTGGGCGTGACGGATGCGCTGGTCTTCGGCAATCCGGTTCCGAGCGCGATTCACGCCTCATTGCCGGAGCAGGACCGGAGACAGCTCGCCATGCGCACCGGCGAGCGCGTAAATCTCATGGTCGAAGCAGGCAGATGCGAAGGCCGCGCGAGCAACGGTTACAAGGAGGGACTGACGGGCGCGCCTTATATTCAAATCGGCAGCTTCAATTGCCCGGTTGAATACGAAGAGGAGATGCACGCCGGTTACGTGCAGCAGCGCCTGCCGGCGATGTGTGAGACCGCTTCTTGTATCCGGACGCGGAAATTCAATTCCGTCGCCGGATGGGCGAAGCACGCGATTCTTTACGAGTTCGCGTCGCTTGAAGGCTTCAACCGCGATTACGAAGCCGCGAACGCGAAGTCGCCTCTGGGCACGAATGGACACTCCGTGGTCTCGATGCTCGTCCACGCGCCGAATGGGCCCAATAGCGCCGAGAGAATATGGCCGCCAGTGTCGAAGGCTTAAGCCGACGACTCAGGCGATTCTGTCTAAATCCTTGAGCTTAACTTATTGATTTTTTCCGCCGACCTGCAGCTCAAAGCCGTCCGGGTCCTTGAAGTGGAAGCTTCCCTCGGTCGTACGCACTTCCAGTCCGCGACGCTTCAGCTCGCCTGCCACCTTCTCTTTGACACTCTTGTCCTTGTCCCAATCGGCGATTGTAAGGCACACGTGATCGACGGTTGGCGTGCTGGCGGATTGCTTGGTATGAAAAATGAGCAGCGATTCGCCTACCGCCATATTGGCTTTTTTCCCGTCATCTAACGCGACCTTCATGCCGAAGAGCTCCCCGTACCAATCGCGACTCTTGGCGTAATCCTTCACTTGGTAGCCGACGTGGTTGAGGTAGGTGGCTTTAAGGATGGTGCTATCACTGGCGGCTGCCGGAGCCGCGGCTGCCGGTACCGCGCTCGCCGCGGAGGCTGCGGTTGCAGCCAACGCTAAGCTCTGAATCAATTGACGCCGGGTCATCTTTCCGTGTTCGAAATCCCCAAGCAGCTTCGCGATAAGGTTTTCCATTTGCTCCTCCTCGGAGTTACAGGTGAGAGTAAGGGTCCCTTGGGGCGAGAGTGTAACTTGAATCCGCCTACCGAGCCAGCTTTCGATGCGGTCCCAAACGGCTACGGGCGAGTCTTACCGAGCGGAGTCGCGCGGCTTTTGCCGGAAGGTAATCAGTCGCACGATGTTTGAATTTCTCTTCGGAAATTAAACGAGAATCGGGGGCTGCCTATTGGGTCTTGGAATAGGTAAGAGTATAAGTGGTCGATCCTCCACCCGACTCGATATCGCGCAGGACGACCAGCTTGCCGTCGCTCATACTCAGAATGTCTCTTCCCCAGTTCATCCCTTTCTTGAAATGCAGATGAAGCTTCGCTCCATCCCAGTGAGCCCAGGTCTTCAAGGCGTTCATGTCGCCAGCCGGGGTAACCATCGGCTTGTCATCCAGCGTATAAGACTCTTTTTCCGATCCCAACTGAACGGTGATTTGGTTCGCCGCCTGAGTGATGACGAACATCTGGGGCGCTTGCGCAAAAATTTCGCGGATGCTCGCGCCGTAGGCATTCTCGGCATCTCCACCTCCGCCAAGACCTCCACCGGGCCCCGGCGGGCGGCCATTTCGAGGATCGACCGGCGGATCGATCTGGGCGATCTTCCACGTGCCGGAAAAGTTGGGAATTCCCTGGGCTGCGCAAAATCACCGGCAGGACTAGAGTCAGGACGACAGCAATAACGAACATTCGCTTCGCCATATGGTTCAAGCTCCTTTCCCGACGCTATTTTTAGGCTGCGTGCCTCAGCTCGGTTTCTTCGGCATCAGCGGCACTTGCTTATACAAGTGCGATGGATCGGCGCCCTGCCGCCGCCGGAACTTCTGCGGTCGTCCGCCGAAAACTTCAGCGGTATAGAGATTGCCGTCACGTGTCGGCTGAGAACTGATGCACGGCCCAGAATAGACCCGGCTCCGTGCCATGCGTGCCCCAGGCATACAAGAGATGGCCTTGCAGATCGTATTTCAGGAACTTGTCGAGCGGACCGGAGAACGCCCAGAGATAACCATCGTCGCTGACGCGAATATGGTAGGGCTGCGCGATATTTGGGAATTGGTCGAGGTATTTGCCGTTCTCATCGAACACCTGAACGCGGTTGTTGGCCCGATCCGAGACGTAGACACGGCGGTTCCGATCGACGGTGATGGAATGTGGCGTGTTGAACTGGCCATTCCCCGTGCCGGGAGTTCCCCAGGTCAGCAGAAATTTGCCGTTCTTATCGAACTTAACGACGCGCGTATTGCCGTAGCCATCGCTGACAAAGAAGGTGCCATCGGGCAGCCAGGCGATGTCGGTGGGGCGCTTGAAATGCTTGTCGTCGTTGCCGGGCTCGTCTCTCACTCCCAGAGTCATCAGAAGCTTCTTGCCATCATTCGTAAACTTGAAGACTTGATGGTGAATGTCGTCAACCACCCAGACGTTGTGTTCGGGATCGTAAGGGCTGATCAAGACCGAGTGCGGTCCACGGCCATCCTCGAACAGGTGATCCCATTGCGTCCATGCTTCGACTAGCTTGCCATCGGCATCGACAATGGCGATGCAATTCTTGAAGACGGGCGTTATGCCTGTGGCGGCCGCCCCCAAAGAACCCGAGAAGCCGTTGAAATTGCGAGGCAGTTTATCCGGGAGCTTTATCTCGCCACGATTAGCGATGAAGATTTTGTTGGGTGTCTCCGCGAAAATCCCGCCGGTTGATCCCCAGATGTATCCCTTGTCGGGCAATGGCTGCGGCCAGCCTTGAGCCACGTCATAAGGACCGGTCCGGTCGTCTCCCCCTTTTTCCTGGGCAAACGTGGGCGTCGAGAAGAAACTCAGGCCGATTACCAAAACTAGAGAGAGGAGGGCTTGACGCATGGCGACCATCCTTTCCGAGGGCTTCAGGATTGCGGAGAACCTTAGCACATCAGATATTAGAATCCAACCCGCCCGGCTACTAAACTCGGAATCGCGGCACGAGGGCGAGCGCGTTTTGGCTGTCTATTTTTTCGAGATCGTCGGCGCTGAACGCGCCACACTCTTTCAACCCCTTGAGCTGGTCGGCTGCGGTCAGGTATGGGAAATCCGTTCCGAACACGATCTGCGAAACGGGGACGAGCTTACTCAAGGCGGACATGGCCTCGGGATTCGTGGTCCAGGCAGTGTCGTAGTAGAACTTGCCGGCCGCAGCCGCAAATCCTTGGGGAAATTGCGAAGCAAACTTGGGCGACTTGGCTAGCGCTTCGAACCGCTCGACAAGGTACGGCATCGTGCCGCCCCCGTGTGAAAAGGTCATACGGACGTTGGGATAACGCGCGGCGGTCCCCGTGAAGAGCAGGTTCGTAATGGCGCGAGTGGTGTCCGTGCCCCACTCGATTGTCCCGTCACCGACATTAGGCAGGAGGTTCCTGCAGCAGTTTGCAGTGTTCGGGTGGGTGAAGAGGACGGCTTTGCGGCGGTTGAGTTCCGCAAAGACAGGATCGAAGGCCGGATCGCCGAGCCACTTATCTCCGTAAACCGTGAAGAGAGCGATGCCATCGGCCTTGAGAGTGCCGAAGGCGTAGTCAATCTCCCGAAGGGCCGCATCCACATTTGGCAGCGGCAATGACGCGAATACACCGAATCGGCCGGGATGGTCCATCGCCAGACGAGCGAAGTATTCATTGCATCCGCGCGCCAGCCTGACCGACTTCGACGCATCCGCGAGGGGATCTCCCTGAGGCGCGATGGAGCACATCGCCGCAGCCACGCCGTTTCGGTCCAGATCCATGAGCCGCTGTTCAAGCGTCCAGTTAGAAGCGGAGTTTGCGAACCGCTGCGCACCAAGTTCCTGAATCAAAGCGGGCGGAGTGACGTGGTAGTGGAGATCTATGCGCGCGGCCTTTGCAGCGCCTGCTGCCGGAGAACTCTGCGCGAGCAGCTTTGAAAAGGACCGCGGCGATGGAGACAGCATCGCAGTTGCACCGGCAGCGAACACCGAGCCTATGAATTCGCGCCGTGAAGGGCGGGGGCGCCGCAAATGCTGTTTCGCACCGTCTTTGGACGGATGAGAAGAAAATTCGTTCGTTTGTGCGCGCATTAGACCCTCGCGGTCCAAGATAGGTCGCTGTTGGCTCCAGAGGGTATGCCATACGCGCTATGGACAGCAAGTGGCTTTAGAGCCGTCGGAACGAAGAGACCTCAGCTTCAGTCCTCGGGCATGACACGGAAAGACTAAATTGCTAATTGCTCAGTGGCACGAGAAGGCGGACGGACTTAGCGTTCGGTGGAGCGTTCGTCTCCGGCCTGATGGAAGCCGAGTTCTTTGCCGTTGGAGGTGAGTTTTCCGTCGCCGTCGCGGATATAGCCATTCGTCGCGCCGCTCTTGGTCCCGTGGAAGGTGATGTTGATCGGGTCGCCAGCTTTCAGGCTGTTTCGCGTCCAACCGGCGCGCGTCATCCACAGCGGATTGTACAATTCGATCGTCCAGTGCTGCACTTCGCCCTTGTCGTCCTTGGAATCGAAATGCAGGAGGCAGTGCGGATTGTTCCATTCCAGGCTCGTTACCGCGCCGTCGAGGGTGATTGATTTGGACATATCGTATGCCGCCGACCCGTGATGGGCGAGCATAGGCCGGGGAGCGACGCCAAGGAGCATCGCTAGGGCGCAACACGCTAGTATGGTTTTCATCGCGGGATCCTCCTCACGGAATCCTTCGGGCTCACGGAACGATCAATTCTTCGGAACTGGCTTGTCCTTGTCGTTTTGCTCGATGATTTGCGACTTGAAGCTTTCCTGGTTCGTGGGAATACAGAAGGACTCCCCAAATTCCCAGGTCGGCTGAAGCGTGAAATTGACGCCCATCTTCCAGGGCATGGTATAGAACTTCGGGTCGTCGAGCGTGATGTCGAGTTGCATGTGATTCAGGTCGGCACGATGGAAGCGCTCGATGATGTGGAGCGCCTCGCTGTGGGGATATCCCGCTCCGTTCAGCCAGGTCTTGTCGTTGAATCCGGTGGTATCCACGACGAGATCGTTGCCCTCCCAGCGTCCCACCGAAAAGCCCATCCATAACGGATCGGCGTCTTCAGGCCGCTTGCGGCCGTCCATCCAGATGTCACGGAAGGTGTGTATCGATTCGTAGAATATGACGATCCGCGCCGGGGTTTGCAGAAATTCGATCGAATAACCTCCGATGCCGTAGATATGCGGCAAGCCGGGAGGCTCACATCGAAAAGTGGGATCGGCGCTGATGGTGCGGTCGCTTTTCAGTTCCGCAGTGTTGGCATTGAATCTTGCCTGCCCCTCCGGCGTCAAGGGAGCGACTTTCCCCTGGACGCGCAGCCCGCCTCCCACTCCACCGAACCAAAGTCCGGAAAGATCGCGCGGGTTGAAGGCAGCTTCGGTTTTCGATGCGCCTTGTTGGGGCGCGGCCTGAGGATGCGCCGACAGCGGTAAGACGAGCGCCATGGCAAAGACTGCGAGCGCTCCGACGACGTGCCCGCGGGTGTGGGGCCGATGCAACTTGCTTCGAAGCATAGCCTGAACCTTAATTGATCCTTTTGCGCTCTATCCTATTGCGAAGGATGCTACTGCGGCGCATTGCCCCGGGTCAAGATGAGCCAGATTGCCGCGCGATCCGGCCGGAAAAACCGCAAGCCGTGACCACATTAAGGCTACTTGGCTTTGTCCGGCGTCTTGCCTATGCCCTCGGAGGCAGGCTCGCCATAAAACTCGTTATATTCCTTGGTCTGCGAGGGTGAGCACTCCTGCTCGAAAAAATCGAAACTGGGTGGTTGCAATCTCAAGGACATTCGGTCGAGGGCCACCCAAGGTTTTGTGTAGTACTTGGGATCATCAACGATAATGGTCATTTCCAGGTGTTTGGCATCCACCCGGTGATATCGCTCGATCACGTGCAGCGCATTGCTGTGAGGACGGCCTGCATTATCGATCCAGGTTTTATCGTTGAATCCGTTGGATTCGGCTTCGAAGGTGTAATCGTCGATCCACTTGCCAACTGAATATCCCCACCACCTTGGCTCTGAAAGATCGGGCAGGGAAGCCCAAGTCGGATCTTCGGCATTCTTGGGTAGCTCTCGCCCGTCGGTCCAGATCACGCGCCATTTCTTATTGAATTCGTACAAGATCACCACGTTGTTGGGATTCTGGATGATCCAGCTGGTTCTGAAATTGTGCAGGGTGACGCGCGGAAATCCCTGGGGATCGCAGCCCGGCATCGGGTCATTGGTTTCTACGGGGGGAACCTGTCTGTAACCAAAGGTCGGCTTATTGGCCAGGTATGCTTTCTGGCCCTCAGGAGTAAAGGGCGGCTCATGCCCCGGTTTCCCGTCGGCGGGCAACGCCTTCGCTCCATCCGCCCCTACTGCATCCGCCAAGGAACGCGCGGGCTCCCAAATACCGGATAGGTCGCGGCGCGGCGCGGGGCCCGGCTTCTCATTCGGGACGTCGCGGTCGTAGACCGCTCCCGGCTCTCTGGTAAACGGAATGTTGACAGTTTGCCCGTGAACGATAGGTGAGAATGCGAAGGCCGCGATTATAACTGCGGCAACCCGTGCGAGCGTGAACGGCCCCAAACTTGTTGACACGGCATTTCTCACTGTTTGGGATCTTCGACGGGTTTAGATGCGTCGGGGGCGGGCCCGCCGGGTTTGACGTACTCGGTTCCAGCGCCGGCCTTCAATACCTTGCCGTCGGCAAAAACGACATTTTGAATGGAGCCACCCGGTTTGCCATTCCTGAGCGGACGGAGACTGACTGTAACTTCGTCCCCCGGCTTAAAGGAATCTCTCCTCCAGCCGTTTCCGATCATGTTGATGGGGGCTTGCGTCTCGCCGACCCAATGCGCCACTTCGCCGTTATCGGCGACGTCGAATCTCAGCAGGCAATGCGGATTGGCCCAGAACCATTCCGTGACTGTGCCTTTCACCGTGACGGTTTTCTCGGTGTCAAACACCGCGTTCGCATGGTGCGCGAAAAGAGGAGCCGCCGCGATCACAAGGCCCAGGGTTAGAACCAGCACCGGAATCTGCCGATTTCGCATTGCGCTTGCCTCCATCGGAAGAAGAACATTCCTTAACTATTAAGGCCCCGTTTGCTCAACAGATGGACAATCGTGCGAACTCGCGTCTTTTCTATTTCTGAGAAATGGGAACTCCCGAAGCATTCTTGGCCTTTTCGGCCGCGCGAGCCCCCGCCAGGATGTTAACGATATCATTGTTCCCTTCGGCGCAGGCATATTCGAACATCGGCCCGGTCATCACGCCAAGTGGAACGATTGCCGACCAGGGTCTCGTCCAGGTGCTCGGGTCGTCGATGGTGAACTTGTACTCGATGGTGGCTTGGTCGGTGCGCGCAAAGTATTCGGTAATTTTCAAGGTCTTCGGGTTAGCGTTCTGGAAAGTGCCGCCCGGCCGGAAGTTGGTGGTTTCGACGACCAGCGTATCGCCCTCCCAATGGCCGCGGGAATCGCCATGCCATCGGTGGATATTTGAGGACATGTGCGCGCTTCCGTCCAGAGGAATGATGCGCGGCTCGCTATCCCGATCGTATTCAATCACCAGATATCCCGGACTCTGGATAATTTGAAAATCACTATCGTAGCCGCCGGGAAGAATTGGCGGATTGCCAAAGGAAAGGCAGCGTTCACCTAAATTCAGATCTTCGGCGACATCGGCTTTCACTGGCGCGTTGGGATTCGCGTAGTCCTGGTTGGGACCGGCTCTCCGGGCGGCCTCCCTGGCTTTGGCCGCTTCGGGCGTCAGCGCAGGAATTTTGCCATCGGGAGGATCCACTACCAGCGAGGACCGGCGGTTCGGCGCGACACCGTGTTGCCAGGCGCTCAGCGCGTACACGGTGGAGTCATAAACCGGAGTCTCGGCCAGATCGTCAAAGGTGACGTCGTAACTGTGTTGCACGCCCTCTTTGTAAATTTGAGCCTGCTCTTGGTCAGTCAGGAACTCTCTCCCGCCGTATTTCGCGGGACGCTCCATAGGCGTGAAGCTGAGGCTGGTCCAATATCCCTGCAGGTCCGGCTTGCCGTCCGGCGTACGAGGAATGGCCGAGGATTTCGTGCTTGCGGCCGTCGGCGCGTTCGTCTTCGACGCTTTCGCAGCTGCATTCTTGGCTTCACTTGACGATTGGGCGCCGGCGAATCGGGGCACGAACAGGGCTATCGCCAACGCTATTCCCATGGCAGCCGGTGAAAGGACGAAACGATTACGCACGTGGCCTCCTCGTCGAGTTGTTTTGCGATTTATTTTGCGACCGGTCATTCGTCCTCCAATGAGAGGCGCTCGGCCAGCGGCTAGAAAACAGTAAAAACATGCTCCGAGCAGACTCGGTATCGAACGATGCCCCACGGCAGGTAACTAGGCAAAGTCTAGGATTGTACGCATCTCGTGTCAATCAGCAGGGTTGCGGGCGGCGGGTAATTTGCTATCGCAGGCTGCGTCCTTAGGGAAGCGCTCCACTCCGCGGCAAGAGTGCTGCTACAATGCGCATATTCGAATCGGGTGCAAGACCACCTCTGTATCAACTCTATTTCCGGGGGCCTAAGATGAAAATGAAAGCCGCGGCCTCTTCCGTTGTTTTGATATTTGCGGCAGCCCTATCGCTCGCTGCCGGGCCCAAGCAGACCATGCTTATGAACCGGCTAGGGCCTTCGCAGATGACGCTCTACATCGCCAACGCCGATGGCTCCGGCGAACGTCCGCTTTTTGCGTCTTCTGGATTCGACTACAACGCATCGTTTTCGCCGGACGGCAAGTGGATTGTGTTCACCTCCGAGCGCACCGGCTCCGGCCAAGCCGATCTCTATCGCGTGCGCGTGGAGGGCTCGGGACTAGAGCGCCTGACCGACGACCCTGGGGTTGACGATCAGGCCGCATTCTCCCCGGACGGAAATCAGATAGCGTTTGGCTCCACGCGTGGCGCACATACGGCGAACATCTGGATTTTGGATCTCAAGACGCGCAAGCTGCGCAATCTGACGGGCGCGCCGGCCTTGCAAGCCTCGGCAGGGAAGTTGGACGGCTTTTTCCGGCCGGCCTGGTCGCCGGACGGCCAGTGGATCGCGTTTTCCTCGGACCGCAACTACGACTTCAAGCCGCACGAATTTCCGCAGCCGGGATGGGAGCATCCGCAGGAACTGAGCATCTACATCATTCATCCGGACGGCACCGGCTTCCGCAGATTGACGATGAAGGCGGGCGTTTCGACCGGATCGCCGAAGTGGTCGCCCGATAGCAAGCGGGTGGCCTTTTACGAATTGCCCACCGCGCACACATTCGCGGCCCGCATTTACGCGCAGGGAATGGTGACCTCGCAGATCGTTTCCGTGGACGTGGCCACCGGCGCGAGGGTGGACGAGACATCGGGCCCCGGCCTGAAGGTATCGCCGCAGTACGTGAGCGCGGATCGCATCGCATATCTCGTCAAGGCGGGACCGAATGCCGGACTGGCCTTCACCTCGGGCGCGGCTGGAATGAAGGGCATGATACGCAATCCGGCCTGGTCGCCCGACGGCAAACAAGTGGTCTACCAGAAGGTGGATTTCACCGCGCGTCCGCAGAATCAGACGCTCTATAGCTGGGATGCGGATATGGACGTGCAATATACCGACGTCTTCCCCAGGTTTTCTCGCGACGGAAAGCTGGCCATCAGCGACATCAGGAATCTGGCCACGACCGCGGCGGCATCCATCTCGGTCATGAACTGGGATGGCTCCGGCAGGAAAGTGGTCTTCTCGGACAAAAACGGAGCGGCCTTCGTGCCCACCTGGTCCCCCGACGGGCAGTGGATCGCTTTTGGATTTGGCGGCTTTTTCGGGGCGCGTGAAACGACTCCCGCAAAATTGATGATGGTGCGCGCGGACGGTTCACAACAATCCAAGGATCTCACCAAGGGTTTGCCCAATAGCGGATTCCCGACTTGGTCGCCGGATGGAAAAAAGATCATGTATCGCGTTTGGGGAGCCGGCGAATACGGCCTGCGCGTGTTGAATCTTGAGGACGGGTCCATCAAAACGTTGACCACGGAATTGGATAATTTCCCTGCATATTCGCCCAGCGGCGATCTGATCACCTTTACGCGGCGCGACGCGAAGACACTCGACTACGATATCTACACCATGCGTCCGGATGGCACAGACGTCAAACGATTGACCGTCACGCCGGGAAACGACAGCCACTCCTCCTGGTCTCCTGACGGCAAGTACATTCTGTGGTCCAGCGGGCGCTATGGCTTCAAGGATGAAGCGCCGCTGTACGACAACTCCTTCCAGCCCTTTGCGCAGATTTTCATCATGAAGGCGGACGGCTCCGACCAGCACGCGCTCACCTATAGCCGCTGGGAGGATTCCATGCCGGCCATCGTGCCGCCCGCGGCACAGAAGAACACGGTGACGCGCGTCAACAGCGCGCCACTCCCATAGCTGGTTCGATAGTAAGTCCGATAGCAGGGCCGATAACGGCGCCTTGTACCCGGGCCAAATGACGAGGTAGCCAGAGAAACCAGGAGGGTTGAACTGATGGCTGACGATACGCGACGCGATCTGCTCAAGAAGGCGGCAACGTTGGGCGCGGGCATCATCGTCTCCGGTGCGGATGTGCTCGCTCGAGCGGAGCGGGTCTCGGAACAAACGGATCGGAACGCCGCTGCAAGCCAGTTTTTCCCCGGCTTCAAGCAGCTGACCAAGAAAACCTCGGGCGCGACGATCAACTTTGTGATGGCTGGCAGTGGCCCGCCGCTTTTGCTGCTTCACGGATATCCTGAAACGCACGTGATGTGGCGCAAGGTCGCGCCGCAATTGGCGAAAAAGTTTACGGTGGTCGCAGCCGACCTTCGGGGATATGGAGACAGCAGCAAACCTTTGGGTGGTGGAGATCATGCTGCTTATTCGAAGCGGGCCATGGCCCTGGATCAAGTCGAGGTAATGAACGGCCTCGGATTCCAAAAGTTTTTAGTCGTGGGCCACGATCGCGGCGGACGAGTGGCGCATCGGATGGCTCTCGACCACGCCGATAGCGTGCAGAAGCTGGTGGTGCTCGACATTGTGCCCACCTACAAGGTCTTTCACACGGTTACCAAGGAACTGGCCACATCCAATTTTCACTGGTTCTTCCTGATCCAGCCGGAACCGCTGCCGGAAACCATGATTGGCAATAGCGCCGAGGTTTGGCTCAAATCGCGGTTCAGCGCGGTTCCTGCGGACGCGATCAGCAAGGAAGCCTTTGCCGAATATCTGCGGGCGTTCCGGACTCCCGAGATGATTCATGCGACCTGCGAGGACTACCGCGCAAGCGCTTCGATCGATATGGCTCACGACGAGGCGGACCTGCAGCGCAAGATCAGTTGTCCGGTTTTGGCGCTGTGGGCGGAAAAAGGCGCCATGGACCGGCAATACAAGGTGCTCGAAACGTGGAAGGAGCGGGCCTCCAACGTTTCCGGCAAGCCGCTTCCGAGCAGCCATTTCATCGCCGAGCAAGTACCTGAGATGCTTCTGGCTGAGTTGGGCCCATTTCTCGGCTGAGCTTCGTTTTGCTCGCGCCGTTACTATAAGACTAACAGCCGCAGCGGCCGGATCGCACCACAATCCCGAAACATCGTATGATGCCAATAAGCTAATCAACTCCGCTGCCCAGTGTGTCAAGCCTCTAAGGGGCTCTAAGGCCGGCGGCGAATAAGCGGAGCATCCATGCGATCCATCCGTGGTTTCGTCTTGTTGGTGTTCTTGTCTGCGACGCCCGTACTGCACGCGGACGTTACGGTCCGCTATAAAACCGATTTCAAATTGGGGTCGTTCTTGCCTCCTGCTGCCCAGCAGCAGATATCCAGCCAGAAATTGCCATTTCCGCCTGTCATGGTCGTGCAAATCAAGGGCGACAAGGGATATTCGACTGCCGGTCTGGCCGCATCGCTGCTGGACTTCACGAAACAGCAGATCACGGTGTTGGATTCCACGCATAAGCTTTTTGCCACCGTGTACATGAAAGATTTTCCAGGCGAAATAGGCGCGGCCATGCCCACAATGCCGGCAATACCGCCCGCAGCTCAAAAGATACTGGAATCGATAAAGTCCAACTTCTCGGTTCGAAAGACGGGCCGCACCGACACCATCCTGGGCGTGCAAGTGGAGGAAAGCGAATTGACGCTCACCATTCAGATGCCCGTGCCTGCCGATCTGCCGCTGCCGCCCGGCATGTTCCAGCCCGGCGAAACCGTCACGGTGATGAAAATGGTGATGCAGATCTGGAGCGCCACGCCCTCCGAAGTTGTGCGCGTGCCGGCACTAAGCGAGTTGGGTGCTCATATGTTTGCGGCCCGCCTGATGAATCCGGCCGCGTGGATGCAACAGGCGCTAGGCCGGCTGCCGGGCCTTGCCGAGGGCTCCGCCCCGATGTTGGATTATTTTTCGAAAAGTAACACGCCGATGTTGAAGTCGCACAGCGAGATGTACATGCCTGTCATGGCGCGAATCTCTCAGTTCCTGCAGGCCCAGGGGCAAAAGCCACCAGCCACTTTCGACGCCAACGCTCCTTTGCTCGAAATCAACACCGAGGCTACGGAGATTTCCGACGCCGCACTCGACGATTCCATCTTCGTCGTGCCTGCGGACTACCAATCTACAAGCCTCACCGATCTCTTCAAGACTTTGATGCCCGTCGCGAGCACTCCCAAGCCGCCGACGGCGAATGTTCCGGGAGCGCCGAAAGGGGCCGGTTCGTATCAATAGCAAGCTCTTCAGCAAAGAGAACGCTCTTCAGAAAACGCTGCGAATATTCGGCCCGCTTGAAGCA
The DNA here is from genome assembly GCA_963761945.1 of uncultured Acidobacteriota bacterium. Classification (GTDB taxonomy): domain Bacteria; phylum Acidobacteriota; class Terriglobia; order Acidiferrales; family UBA7541; genus Palsa-189. Next base: position 34,124 of record CAVXIM010000013.1, read on the forward strand.
AGTCCTTCTGAGCGGCCGCGCGGGGTTTCGAGTTAGCGCCATCCACGCTAAAATAAGGTGTACCCATGACTGTGCCAACTTCATCCACTGGGTTATGCCTGGTGTAACCGAAGTTTGCCGTGTGTGGTAGCGGGTTTGCGTCTCCCCTCCAGGAATGAACGAGCAGATGGCTACGCCCTCAAACGCGCCTAAGCACGATCTCTCTGCTTTGCGCATCGACGACGCGCAACGCGGGCGCAGCAACCTGGGAAGGCGTCTGGCGCTGCTCGTCGGCGGCCTGATTCTGCTGGCCGGGCTCTCGGGCGCGATCTTTGTATTTTGGGGCAGGAGTCCCGAAGTCGAAGTGGCCGTGGCGCAAAAACCGCCCGTCGGAGGGCGCGAAGCATTGTTGAACGCCAGCGGATACGTTACGCCGCGCCGGCGAGCCACGATCGCCGCGAAGATTACGGGGCTGGTGACGGGCGTTTTCTTCGACGAGGGCTCGCATGTGCATGAGGGGCAAGTGCTGGCCACCCTGGATGATTCGGATGCACGCCGTGCATTGGAGTCCGCAAAGGGCGATCGCGATTCTACAAAAGCGACAGTTCAGGATTACGAGGTGCAGCTGCGCAACGCCCGTATCACGCTCGGCCGAACGGAGCAATTGCAGCAGGCCGGGATAGACACGCAGGAGCAGCTCGATGCTGCGCGCACTGCCGTGGATAGCTTTCAGGCCAAAATCGATCTCGTCAAAGTGCAGGTGATGACCGCGGAAGCGCGTATTCAGGAAGCGCAGCAGGCGGTGGACAACTGCACGATTCGGGCGCCCTTCGACGGCATCGTGGTCTCCAAGGATGCGCAAATCGGCGAGATGGTCTCGCCGATCTCCGCGGGCGGCGGTTTTACGCGAACGGGAATCGCCACCATCGTGGACATGAATTCGAATGAGATCGAAGTGGACGTCAACGAAGCCTATATCGCGCGCGTCGTTCCCGGGCAAGCCGTTACGGCGGTTTTGGATGCGTATCCCGATTGGCAGATTCCCAGCCGGGTGCGCACCGTGATTCCCTCGGCCGATCGCGAGAAGGCCACAGTGAAAGTGCGCATCTCTTTTCTCAAATTGGATCCGCGAATTCTGCCGGATATGGGCGTCAAGGTGACGTTTCTGAGCGAAGAGCAGCATCACGCCAAGAGCGGCAGTGAGGCCCCCACGGGAGTCCTCGTTCCGCAGAGCGCGGTTCGCGACGACGCCGGCCGGAAAATCGTGTTCCTGGTGAAAGACAATCATGCCGAGCGCCGCGCCGTCACTGTTGGAGACGCCAAGGGCGGAGATGTGGAGATTATTGGGGGCCTGACGCAGGGCGATACCGTGATCGTCAAGGGCCCGCCGGATATCCGGGACGGGCAAAGCGTTCAGGTTCGGAAACAGGGGGAGTAATGGTCCGAGTGGATGGCAGCGGAGGCGCGAGCAGCCTCATCCGAGTGCGCGGACTGGATAAGACCTACCAGCGGGGCGGAGGAGAGATTCGCGTTTTGCAAAGCTTGAACCTGGATGTGGAGAAAGGCGACTTCGTGGCCTTCATGGGTCCCAGCGGCTCCGGGAAAACCACTTTGCTGAATCTGCTCGGCGGGCTGGATGTGCCCACGCGCGGCACCATCACCGTTGCGGGCGACGAGATCACCCATATGTCCGGCAATAAACTCACGGAATGGCGCGCGCGCCACGTGGGTTTCGTCTTTCAGATGTACAACCTGATTCCGGTGCTGACCGCGTTTCAGAATGTGGAGCTTCCGCTTCTGCTGACCAAACTCTCGAAAGCGCAGCGCCGCAAACATGTGGAGACGGCGCTGGGCGTCGTAGGTTTGGCGGATCGCATGAATCACTATCCGCGGCAGCTTTCGGGCGGCCAGGAACAACGCGTGGCCATTGCGCGGGCGATTGTCGCCGATCCGACGTTTCTGCTCTGCGACGAGCCCACCGGCGATCTGGATCGCCAGAGCGCCGACGAAATCATGGCTCTCATCGAGGAGTTGGTGAAGGAGTACGGCAAGACGGTACTGATGGTTACGCACGATCCTTTGGTTGCGCGCCGGGCAGGCACGACGCTTCATTTAGATAAAGGTCTGCTGGTGGAATCCGCGGAGCCGCAGGGAATGACGGTGGGAGGGCGGCATGAAATTTAGCCGCTTGATTTTCGCGAACCTGCTGCGCAAGAAGATTCGTTTGCTTCTCACCATCGGCTCGTTTGCCGCCGCACTCTTCCTTTTCGCCTTTCTAGCCGTGGTGCGCGACGCTTTCAACCGCGGCGCGGATATCGCCAGCGCCGATCGCTTGTTCGTCATGAACCGCACCTCCATCATCAACCCGGAGCCTCTGTCCTATGCCGACAAGATCCTGCGTATTCCGGGCGTCAAAATGGTCACGCACGATAACTGGTTCGGCGGGGTCTATCAGGATGAAAAGAATTTCTTTCCCCAGTTCGTAATCGATCCCGCAAATCAGCGCCAGGTCTTCCCGGAGCTGATCGTTCCCGATGGGGAATGGCAGAATTTCGTGAAGGACCGCCAGGGCGCAATCGTAGGCGCCCGCACGGCGGAGCGCTTCGGCTGGAAAATTGGCGACCGCATCCCCCTCAAGGCCACGATTTATGGCAGCGGTAATTGGGAATTCAATGTCGACGGCATTTACCACGGCAAGCGCCCTCAGGACGATGAGACGCAATTCTGGATGCAGTGGGATTATTTCCAGGAGCACGTTCCCGCCGCCCTGAAAGGCCAGGTCGGCTGGTACGTCGTGCGCGTCGATACGCCGGATGATGCGGTGAGAGTTTCGAAAAGCATCGATGCGGAATTTGCCAATTCCCCGTTCGAAACCAAGACGGAGACCGAATCGGCGTTTGCCGCCAGTTGGGTGAAACAATTCGGCAACATCCGGTTTTTGATCGTCAGCATTGGCACGGTTGTGTTTTTCACACTGCTCCTCGTCACCGGAAATACCATGGCCATTTCCGTGCGCGAACGGACGGGGGAACTGGCGGTATTCAAGGCCATCGGGTTTTCCGATCGCAAGGTGCTCTTTTTTGTGCTGGCGGAATCTCTCGTAATTGCGCTTGCGGGCGGGTTTGTGGGCCTTTTGCTTGCAGTTCTGGCGATCCCCATTCTCGCCAACGCCCTCAACGGGATGCTGCCGCAATTGGTGTTGTCGCCCTCGGTTTTCGTTTTGGGATTCCTGACGGCTCTGGCCGTGGGCCTGGCTAGCGGCCTTCTGCCGGGCTTGGGAGCGATGCGCCTGCAAATTGTGCACGCGCTGCGCAGAGTGTGAGATGCCGGGAATCGCGGCCAAACTTCTTCTTGGATTAATTTTCGCCGTTGCGGCGATTTTTGCGCTGCTGATCCTTGTCGGCTTGCTTGCGGCGCTGCTCGCGCCGTTCCTCGGCTCGGTTCCCGTTTCCTACAATCTGCGCAGCATCAAAGCGCGGTGGACTTCGGCGATTGTCGCGGTGCTCGGTATCGCCGGAACAGTGGGCGTATTCGTGGCCATGCTTTCGCTCGCGAATGGCTTCAAGGCGACCCTGGTAGCCTCCGGATCGCCGGGGAACGCGCTCATCCTGCGCGCCGGTTCGCCTACAGAAATGATGGGCGGCGTCACGCTCGATTCCGTGCGCGTGGTGCAAGATGAGCCAGGCGTGGCGAGGGACGCGTCCGGGCCCTTGGTGACGCAGGAAGTAGTCGGCGTCATGCCGTTTCCGCTGATCTCCACGGGCACCGATGCGAACGTGCAGGTTCGCGGCGTATCTTCCAACGTTCTCCGCGTGCGTACATTCGCCAAAATCGCAGACGGAAGAATGTTCCAGCCCGGCCTTTCCGAAATCGTGGTGGGCAAAAACGCGTCCAAATCGTACGTCGGGCTGACCGTTGGCAATACCGTCCAATTCGGAGGCGGCCGTTGGCAGGTGGTGGGCATTTTCGATACGGGAGGCTCGGCCTTCGATTCCGAAATCTGGTGCGATGCCAAACTACTCAATGAGATTCTCAAGCGGCCCGACAATATCTTTCAATCCATAACCGTTCACCTTGAATCTCCGCGGGACTTTCAGCAATTCAAGGACGCCGTAACCTCGGATCCGCGCATGAACGTGGACGTCACGCGGGAGGTCGACTATTACGCGAAACAATCCAACGTTATGACGCGCCTCATCACCGTTCTTGGCGGGCTGGTCGCCGCAATCATGGCTGTGGGCGCAATATTCGGCGCCCTCAACACAATGTATTCCGCGATCGCCGAACGGGGCCGCGAGATCGCCACGATGCGCGCGGTCGGCTTCAGCGGGTGGAACGTGATCCTCTCTTTTCTCTTTGAGGCTTTGCTGATTTCGCTTGTCGGCGGAATCCTGGGATGCCTGGCCGTGCTTCCGCTCAATGGGCTGACCACCAACACCATGAATTTTCAGACCTTCGCCAACGTCGCTTTCGCGTTCAAGATCACCTTCGATCTTTTGCTTCTAGGCGTTGTGTTTGCGCTGGTGATGGGCGTCCTCGGCGGATTGCTCCCGGCGATTCGCGCCGCCTCTCGCCCCGTAGCCGTGGCCCTTCGTGAGCTCTAGACGGTGAAAGAGAGCCGGACGGTCACGCAACAATCGTTCCAGACATCATTTCAAAGTGAAGCAATCGCCGCCGCGATTCCCGGCGCGCTTGCGTGTGCTGGGTTGCAAGCTCTCTTCTGATTCTTGTTACTGCTGACCCTCTTTACTCGCAAGCTATAATAGATATACGCCCGCTTTGGACGAATTCGCAGGGGCATGCTCGGCGTAAGGTCCACCCCAAGAGGGTGGTTGGCACGCCTGGCAGAATTCCAGGACCCCCGAACGTCCCGCGGCGTCCGCGGCCGCTTTGACTCTGGCTAAAAAATCAATCCGCACTCGAGCCACTCCACCAACCAGATGTCCTCATTTCGAATACAGTGGAAGACGGGTTCTCTTTCAAACATCGGAATACTCAAGCCTTGTAGATTCAGCACTTGTCGGTGACCTCGGCTTAAGCTCAGCGAAATCATCACTTGCGAAAACAAAGAACTTTAAGTTCACTGAAATCAGCACATACAAAATCAGCACATACAAAATAAATGATCGAGGGGCGGGTCGAACCCGGAGCGGAGTGCCCGAGTGGAGTGAATGATGATGCCTGATCGCAGCGAACAGAGTAAAACGGGGCCGCTGAAAGATCTGAAGGTCATCGATCTTTCGCACATCATGGCCGGGCCTGCCTGCTCGATGCTGCTCGCCGATATGGGCGCGGATGTCGTTAAGGTCGAGAGAATACCGCAAGGCGACGACTCGCGGCGTATGGTGCCGCCAACCATAGGCGATGAATCGGCAGCCTTCCTGATCATGAATCGAAACAAGCGCGACATCGGCTTGGACCTCAGGGCGGAAGCCGGGCGCAATGTTCTCACTCGTCTGCTGAAAAATGCCGACGTGCTGATCGAAAATTTCCGCCGCGGCGCCATGGAGCAGATGGGTTTCGGCTATGACGCCGTGCATGCCCTGAATCCTAAGCTGATCTACTGCTCGATTTCGGGGTTCGGCCGCACCGGACCCTATGCCGATCGCGGCGGTTTCGACCTGGTGGCCCAGGGGATGAGCGGATTGATGAGCATAACGGGAGAAGGCCCGGGACATCCGCCTGTGAAAATAGGAGCGCCCGTCACGGATATCACGGCCGGAATTCTTGCCTGCCTGGGCATACTCGCCGCGTTGCATTCTCGCGAATCCACCGGACAGGGGCAGATGGTGGATACATCGCTGTTTGAAGCCGGGATCATTCACACCTATTGGCATTCGGCCATGTGTTTCGCCACGGGCCGGGCGCCTGGCCCCATGGGATCGGCACATCCGTTGAATGCACCCTACCAGGCATTTCCCACTTCGGACGGCTGGATCACGGTAGGCGCCGCGAATCAGGGGAATTGGCTGCGCCTCGTTGATGCGCTCGATGCGCCGGAACTGCGGCCCAAATTGGATGAAGACCCGCGCTTTTCGACCAATGCCGACCGCATGCGTAATCTCGAAGCGCTCACGGCTACACTTACGCCGCTTTTCAAGCGCCGCACCTCCGCCGAATGGCTGCGCCGCCTCGAGCAAGCCGGTGTTCCGGCGGGACCGGTCCTCGAAATTGGCCAGATGCACGCGGATCCACAGGCGATCGCGCGCGAGATGGTCGTCGAGACTATGCATCCCACCGCCGGACGGGTGAAGGCGATCGGGCTGCCCATCAAATTCTCGAATACTCCCGGGGGCGTGCGCCGGGCCGCGCCTCTATTCGGCCAGCACACGCGCGAGGTGCTGCGGGAAAACGGCTTCTCCGACAGTGAAATTGAGCAATTGCTGGAGCAAGGAGTCATCCAGATGCCGGATTCAATTCAGAAAGGCACAAAACCGTGAGCCAAGAGGTTCTTTACGAAATCGAGGATGGCGTAGGCCGCATCACCTTCAATCGCCCGCGAGGCCCGCAACGCTCTCACCTTTCGCATGTACGAGCGGCTTGCGGAAATCCTGCAAGAGGCGGAACGCGACCCGGGTTTGAAGGCTCTGATACTGACGGGCGCGGGAGAGCAAGCCTTCGCAGCGGGAACCGATATTTCTGAGTTCAAGTCGTTTTCCCGCGCCGAGGATGCGCTGAACTACGAAGCGCGCATGGATCGCGTCCTCGACACTCTGGAACGCTCGCGCGTTCCCACGATTGCAGCGATCGCCGGAGCATGTACCGGCGGCGGCGCCGCGATCGCCATCTGCTGCGATATTCGCATCGGAGCGTCGAGCGCGCGCTTTGGTATGCCCATTGGACGCACGTTAGGGAATTGCCTGTCGATGTCCAATTACGCAAGGCTCGTATCCCTGCTCGGGTCCGCTCGCGTAAAAGAGATCATCTTCACCGCTCGTTTGGTCGGCGCCGGCGAGGCCCACGCCGCGGGACTGCTCAGCGAGGTGCTGCCCGATCACGCCGCGTTACTGAGCCGTGCCAACGAATTGGCCGGCACCGTCGCCTCGCAGGCGCCGCTCACCTTGCGCGCCACCAAGGAGGCGCTGCGCCGCATCAGGGAGAAAATGACGCCGCAGGAAGATCACGATCTGATTCTGATGTGTTACATGAGCCGCGATTTTCGCGAGGGCATGGACGCCTTCCTGAATAAGCGCACTCCCAAATGGACGGGAACGTAATTAGCTGACTCTCGGGCTTCTGAGTCGACCCGCAGCTCAGCCGTCATCCGCGCCCATAGAGACAGGCGGCAGATATTCGCCGGCCAGCGACCGCATCCACCACTGGCCCGTTTCGCGCCGCTGCCGAGCGGTCGCAAAGCGATAGCGGTACAGGCGCGCGCGAATCATCTTTGGCCCTTGAGGAAACGGGGTCCTACCAAGCAACTTCAGCGTGGCAGGATCGTTTTGCAGAAGTTTCTGTACCAGCATGATGAACCAGGGATGCTCGATGTAGTCGTAAACCGGAGACATGGCCGCAAACCACATCAACCAATCGAGCCGCAGATGATAGGGAGCAATTTGAGGTGGCCTGCGTCGCGGATCGCCGGGTTTGGCCTTGAATTCATATTCCTGCCATTTCGTTTGCTCCCGCACGGCGTCCTCGTCAGTGCCCTCGATCACGATTTCGTAACGCGCCTTGGTGACGCTGCCAAAAGCGCCATATGTGTTTACCAGATGATAGGGATTGAAGCTGGTGTTCATGACTTGCCGGCGCGAAAGCATGTTATGCACCGGCCAGTAGCTCAGGGTGATCACCACAGCGCTCAAGGCGACAATCACCCATTCGTACGCGACGGGGGACGCGAGACCACCCGGCGTTTGCATCCGCAGAATCAGGCGAAGTTGCGAGTTGCTGAAACTGGAAACCGCCAAGAGCATGGTCAGCAAATTCAGCCACGAGTAGTTTCCGCTGACGAATAGCCACATCTGTGTCAGAAAAATCAGGGCGCCGCAGATGCCCGCCACAGGTTGCGGAAGAAACAGTCCCCAGGGAACGACCAGCTGTGCGGCGAAATTTCCCACCACTTCCAATTTGTGAAACGAGTCCGGCAGATGATGGAAATACGAACTGAGCGGATTGGGCAGAGGCTGAGTTTCGTGGTGGTAGTTGAGGCAGGTAAGATTACGCCAGCAAGGATCCCCTCGCAGCTTGATGAGTCCGGCCCCGAATTCCACGCGAAAAAGCATCCACCTGAGGAGAAAGATAAGCGGTATGGGGACGGCCATTCGGTTGGAGCCTAATAGAATGGCCAGAAAGCCCGCTTCCAGCAGCATGGATTCCCAACCGAATCCGTAAAACACCTGGCCCACATTCATGATCGAAAGATAGAGCAGATAAAGCGAACTCCACACCGCAATCGATATCCACAGAGGTCCGCGCTCAGAAAGCGACGTCAGCCCCATGATGGAAAGTAAAATCCCCGCGACGCTGACCCCGGCAAAAAAGCTATCCGAGTAATAAAGATGAAAAATGCTGGGCGTCCTTCTGAAGTTTACCAACTGCAGAAATTGCGGCACGGGCAGAAGTCCCCGCTCGCCTAAAAGGGCGCGAAATTGTCGGAGCGCGACCAGAAACGCGATGAGATAAATGAGCGCCAGCCCTCGCTGAAACGCAAATCGGGCCAGCCAGTATTCCGAGCCAAAAAGTGAGTGCCAAGCCATGACAATTTCCGATCCTTGAGAACGAGAACGCGGCGCGAAACGTATTATGCTGCGTCTGCTCTTCCGCACCCTCTCGTCGAACCCTTGACTCCGCCTGATTATTGGAATAAATAGGCGCAGCTTATCCCGCCCGCGTGGTTCTAAAGGGAGCGGGTCAGAGGAGAAGGACCCATGCACCTTCGCTCTTCTCGCCTTCGTTTTGCGGCATTTGGCGCTACATTAGCATTGCTTGCGGCTCCCGTCGTTTTCGGCCACATCAAGATTTACCCCACCGAATCTACCTTTGGCGCGCGGGAAAAGTACACCATGCGGGTCCCGAACGAGCGCCAGTCCGCTACGATCCGCATTGAAGGCGTCTTTCCCGAGGGGCTCGACGTCTATGACTTCGAATTCAAGCCCGGCTGGAAGATCGAGTTCAAGAAAGACGATAAGGGCAAGATCGTCGGTGCTTTCTGGATCGGCCGCATCGAGCCCTACGAATTCGTCGAATTCGGCATGCTGGCGATCAATCCCAAAGAGGGCAGTCCCAATATGCTCTGGAAGTTCTATCAATTTTACGAGGACGGATTCAAAGAGGAGTTTACCGCGCCGCCGGACGCCAAGATGCCCTTGCGGCCGATGCCCGAGGTGACGCTTACTCCGGAGCCTTCGTCACCGAAAAGCTGAGAGCTTTCTCTTACACCTTCAGCAGTCGCTCGGCGTTGCCGTGACTGATTTTGCCCAGGTCGTCCGCACTAACCGGCAGCGCATTCAAAAAATTGCGTCCGACGGTATTGGGGCTGTACGGATAATCCACTGAGAAGAGGATGCGATCCGCCCCGACGACCTGCAGGGTACAGAGAAACGGCGGCACGGTGAAGTATCCGCTGGTGGTGATATAGAAATTCTGCTGGAAGTATTCGCCGACCTTGCGTTTGAGATGTTTGGTCTCCCGCGAAAGCACGGCCTCGGCTCGCGCAATCGAAAACGGCAAGTCTTCGCCCATGTGCCCGATAATGATATTCAGTTTCGGGAAGCGATCGAATAGCCCGGAGCCGATCAGCCGCAGGCAGTGCAGTCCGGTCTCAACGTGCCAGCCCCATGCCGCCGAGGAGAGATAAAACCCGAGCTGCCCGGGCAGGCCACTGAAGTAGGCGTCCTCCACCGGCTTTGGCGGCAAGGTGGGGTGCAGATAGATGGGAACATCCAGAGCCTGCGCCGCCTCAAACAGAGGCGTAAACTGTGGGTCATCGAGGAAGACGCCTCTGGTCGTCCCGTGTATCAACACGCCCTTGAATCCCAGTTTGCGCACGCAGCGCTCGAATTCGGCGGCAGCTTTTTCAGGCTCCTGCAAAGCCAGTGCGGCGAAACCGGCGAAGCGCTGCGGGTAAGCCTTCACTGCCGCCGCCAGCTTATCGTTGGAATCGCGGGCCAAAGCGGTCGCCCTTGGGCCATCGAGTTTGTCCAGGCCGGCATTGGTCAGGGAGATGATCTGTAGATCAATCCCTGCCTCATCCATATCGGCGATGCGGACTTTTCCCAGATCCAGCAGCTTATCTTCCACCGCTTTCACGAAATTATTGCGCGACGCCGACTGCAGCTCCGCGGACGCTTTCAAGACTTCTGGTGTGGCGAAATGCTCTTCCAGGGTGATCGTTCGCATGGATTCAGACTGTTCGCCTCCGGATACGCGCACAACTCTATCATGTGCTTCGTCTCTCATCGAGCGAGGCTGCCCCGTCGCTAGCGGAGCGCCGCAAAACGGTTTACTTCACCGCCGCCGTTCAATGCTCGTTCAATGCCCGTGAATTCAGGGAACTAAGGATTACTGGCTTTGTCTTTGATGGAAAGCAATTCGACTTCAAAGACGAGTGTGGTGTTCGGACCGATCACGTTGCCGGCACCGCGCTCACCGTAAGCCAGATTGGGAGGAATAAAGAACTGCCATTTGGCCCCGACCGGCATGAGCTTCAAAGCTTCCTTGAACCCAGGAATAACCATGCCCACCTGGAAAGTGGCCGGTTTGCCTGCTTCGGACTTATCGAATTCGGTCCCATCGATCAGCGTGCCCCGGTAATTGCAGGTGACCGTGTCGGCATCGGTCGGCTTCTGGCCCTCGGCGGTCTTGACGATCTTGTATTGCAATCCGCTCGGTAACGTGACGACTCCGTCCTTCTTGCCGTTATCGGTCAGGAATGTTTCGCCGGCTTTCTGATTATCCTCGGCCTCTTTGGCCTTCGCCTGCATTTGCTTTTGATTCACTTCCTGCTGCAAAGCGGCCATGGTGTTATTGAGTTCGTCGTCAGACATCGCCAGCTTCTGGCCAGCGAGCGCGTCCCGCAAACCCTTGATCAGCACATCGGTATTTACATCGATGCCTTGGCCTTTTAACGTCCGTGCCACTCCAACGCCGATGCCGTAACTCACTTTGTCTTTTTGTGTTGCAGGCGCTTGTGTAGCAGGCGTCGTGGAATCCTTGGAATCCTGGGCCCCGGCCGGAATGGCTAACAGCCCTAATCCCACCACAAGTATCCATTTCCCCTTCATATCCTTCTCCTCACCGGACGAATCCGGTTCGAAAATCTCGCACCGCGACTGCCGCGGGTCCTATCCTTTTCTTTGATGAACTTTGCGGCGAATGTCGGGCCAGAATTCTTTCAACATGTTGGAAACCGTGTCCCAACCCATCATCGTAGCCCAGGTCTCCACGTTATTGGTAATGTTCCGATCGCTTTGGGGGTGATACGTATTGGAAAGTGCCGCCGCCGCTGCGGCGCCCGCAAATTCCGAAATATTAACTTCCGCACGGCCACTATCTGTACGAGTCACCGCGATCCGGCTCACCGCATAACCGGCTCGGCGCCAGAATGTCCCCTTGCCATCTTGATAATAGCGGGGATCCTGCCGGAATAACGACGGGAAAATCGCTTGCACGAAAAAATTCTCGGAGGTTCCGTCCGCGAAATTAGATGCAAACCTCTTTCCGTATCCGACGGCTCCCTGACCGTAGCCCGATTCGCTGTTTTGTGCCTGGCTCATGCCGGCCAGAAAAGCATAAAACGGAAACTCCACCGGATCAAAGCTGCCCCGCGCGACCAGCTTGAATTTCTGTCCGGTGCTGAGCGGCGGAATGTTGCGCGCATGTTCCAGGCTGGAAAAATTGGGCAGAGTCCAGAAAAGGCGGTCGTTCGTCCCGCCACTCTCGGGATCGAATTTAGGAACCGAACTGTCCGGAGTTTCTCCTTGTGACTGACTGTCGGACGGCTGCGCCTGTTGCGGGCGTTGCTCCAGTTGCTGCGCCTCTAGTTGCTGTGCTCGGGCAGCCGGGCTGAATGATGCGCAGGCCAAGCCGGCCAGGCAAAAGATAAAAGTGCATCGAAGCTTATTCGCTAACAAGGTTCCCCCGTTGACAGATTGACCGATTTCTTCCCAGTCTTTTACAGGTAATGTATCCAGATTCGATCCCGGTACGCTTGGGTTGTCTCGGGAGCTTATGAAATAACCATTGTAAGCCGTCCGGCGCCCGCTTTCAGCGATTCCGTCGGGCCATGTGAACAAAGTGAAATCCCAAGTAAGTATCTATTAATGAGAGACTTTTGCAACCCTTTAAGGCCATTCAAACTAATCGTCGGCCCGAGCCGATGCGTGGCAGCAGCGGCAACTGCCCCTCGGCAATATTCAATTTCAGGGATTAATAGTGGCGATCAGTAGACGCTGCGGCGGTTGTGATTCTTGTCATGCTGGGGAGCGAACAGTCGGGCTCCTCAGGACGAGGCTTCTCGACCGCGAGAATTCGCTTTGGCAGGCAGGAGGTTTGAGGTTTTTCCTTTGCGATTTGCCGGACGACTGACGATCCCAGAGAGCCGGTGCTGGCTCAATTCGGTCCAGCCGCGCGGAATTTCGACGGCCATTCTCTGTTTGGCTTCATATTCACGGAGGCGTCGATTTTGCAGCGACCGATCGCGCAGCGATTGGATGAACATGCGGCTCAAGTCAAAGGATGCGTAAATCCCGTTGGACCGCCACAAATCGTGAATGGAGAGGATCTGAGCGCGCATGAAGCGCGTGAATCGGGAGCGCGGACGTGAAGGCAGCGCGATCTTCGACGAGAGCGAACGGGCTGGGCGCTTCACAGTCGTTCAGCTGTATGACCGCAATACTTCCGTCCGCCCAAAGCGTGTCCCCGCCGGCGGTCTTCATTGGCCCGGGCGCTTCAGGGCGTTGCACGCGATAGACGGTGTCCACACACCCGGTCAGCTTTAAGTCGCGGACCACCTTTTCGCGTTCCGCGGCGAGATCGGCGTCTACATAATGGATAAATCTTCGCTTGCGAAATGACCAGCCAGCCCCCGTTTCGCGGATTGCCCCGCTTACCCACAGATCGTGCTCCAGGGCGGCCTCATTCCAGAACCGGATGTGCTCGCGTTTTTGGTAACTGTCAAAGCTCTTCTGCAATGTGAAATCGGAAGCCTGTCCGCTCAGCCATTGGTTTGAAATCGGCAAGTGAGAATAGCTATTCAAGGAGCTGAAAGCGCGCATTTCCCGCAGCACAGAAAGAGTGGAGACCGAATCACCGTAGGTCCATCCGGCCGATTGGAAGGCCCGTTCAATTTGGTCTTGGGAACCCAGGAAGGCCAGGTTCACCATGTCCGAAGGCAGGCCCTTACGAGTCACACTGCGTTCGGGCAGAGCCAGCAGCGTCCCAGATACGCGGGGGTCGATTGCGTCGTCTTCCGCCGTTTCCGTCTGCGCCACAATGGGCAGGCCGCTCGGCAGCTCCAGCGGCGCCATCAACCGCAAACGCAGATCGGTTCCCGCGGGCAAATAAATTTCCGGCTCAGGCGAGTAGGGAAAAAGTGCCCGGCGCAGGAGGAAAATCCAATAGGATTCAGGACTCCAGAAGGGAAGATGAAGCAGGCGCGTGGTCATAACCGATTGGGGTGTGTCCCGCCCGCCTACCCCCTGGATGACGCCTTTCTTCAGATTTTCGCGCCCATTGGCGACTTCCTCAACGCGTGCGCGTATCGCGAGCGGTTCTGCACCGGCAAACAGTTCGTCAAAATCGATGGTCACCGCGGATGATTCGTGCCGCAATCCCATGCCCACCCTGCGCAAGTACGTAATGCGACCCTGCACGGCGATTCCCGTGGCGAAGACAGGAGCCTCATGGCAGCGCGGTGACTCGATCAGGATCGCTTCAACCGCGGCACCACGTTTCGAACTGTAAGTCGAAACCGGCTCGGCGAGGCGAATCCAAAATTCCTGCCCGATGGAATGATTTTGCAGGCTGGGTCTTGCGCGTTGCCGCTGGCACAAAAGGTGAACGCAAGCGTGAGAAAGAGAATTGCTTGGGTGAGCCGCATCGGCGCGCGGCGGCGCGGAAAGGAATTCGTTAATTCTATATAGGGTCGCGGTTGTGGCGTCAGTGGGTGTCGCATCATGGCGTAGAAGGCGCGCTTTGCCCTAAAGCAGAGCCCTCATAGTCGCTCCCGACGATCCCCTTTTCCTTTTCTTGCAGCTACCGTTGGTTTGAAGCGAAAAGCCTTGCAGTTAGGAACGGTTAAGAATTAGACCTGGCTAAATTTACGGCATCGCCCATTCGATGCACATGGGCTTCGCAAAGGTCCGTGCGCAATGAGTGCACCAGGCAATGGCAGCCCGGGTCCCCAGCGCACGCCCTCGTGTGCGCCAACTTACGTGTTAATGAAGCGTGCGTCAAGGCGAGGAAGTGCCCGCTGTATACCCCTCATCAGCGGGCGTTCGAATTAGTTTTGCGCTCGCGCCCCGCTTTTTGTGCGTAAAGTTCCTGGTCGGCGGATTCGAGGAGATGCTGCGCCGATGTGCCGTTCGGCGGATGCGTAGCCACTCCAATGCTCACGGACAGCCTTGGTTCCTCCGTGCTGTTTTCCAGATGCCGCTTGATTCTGGAGGCCACGCGTCGCGCGGCAGCCTCACCGGTTTCCGGCAGCAGGAGGGAAAACTCATCGCCGCCATAGCGCGCCGCGGTATCGATCGCGCGGCTGTGCTGGCGAAGTACCTCAGCGACCCGGCAGATGGCCCGGGTGCCCGTTTCGTGGCCGTAACGGTCGTTGATGTCCTTAAGCTTGTCGAGGTCCATCAGCAAAATCGAGAAGGGGCGGTTCGTCCTGCCCGACCTCTCGAGTTCCGCCTGGAGCGACTCGATAAAGCGCCGGTAATTGGCCAATCCGGTCAAGCTATCGCTGATGGCCCGGTGCCGCACCTGCCCGAAGAGGCGCACGTTATCCACCAGCGTTGCTCCGAGCAGAATCATGTAGCTGCCGGAATTCAGCAGTTGCGCGGCAATCGCGGGCGCATCCAGCAACTGCGCCGATTGAGTGGCCATGAGATGACATGCCGCATTCATTCCCGCCACCCAGGGCAAGGAGGTTCCGAGAGCGGAGTGAAGCCGGTATGGACTGCGATAGCTAAGCACGGTGCCCGCCAGAAACATTGCGGCCGGCAGGAGATCCCAGGGCCGCGCCATCAGCTTGGCTTCCCGAATGAGCGGACCGTGGCTCACTGCGACGAACAGAATTCCCGTCATTCCCGCAATTGCCGCCACAACGCTCAACACCGCGAAAATAGTCCTCTTGGACTCCCGCGGCCAGGGCAGCCATTTATCGAGTCCAATCGCCGCCAACAAAAGCACGCCCAGCAAAGTCCCGCCCGCCATCCAGTAGAGCGGAACACGCACGGTACTGACCGGGATCAGCAGCTCACCGTGCAGTTCCACAATCCCGCTGAGCTGGATCAGTCCGTCGAGCCCGAACGCCGCGCCTAGAAATAGGGAAAAGCGGTCGCCGGTGCCGTGGTATCGCACCAGGATGTTTGCCGCAATCGTAAAACCCAGCAGCGCCGCGATGATGTCGGCGCTGGCCCACAGAACCGGATTAAAGGTGAGGCCGAGTTGCCGCAGAAAATGTCCGATGACGATGACGCCGATGGAAAGCGCCAAGCCAGCCGGAAAGATCCGCAAATTGCTTTTTGTGCTCGCTTTGATCATTGCTCTTGAATGAGTCCATATGAAAGTTCCTGCGCACCTCTATTTTCGGCCACTTTCCGTGCGAAGACACCCTGTACGAAAGGGCAGGAGTCGGACACTGTACTTTTTTTATTCACACCTTTTTCCACACCCTTGATTCAGGGCCGAAATCACAGCCCAATGAAAGTTCCGCTCCGTTTTGCCTTCACCCCCGGCGCTCATTCGGCGCAAATTGGGGAAACCATCTCGTTTTGCCTTGCATCTATGATGAAATACACGTGCTCTCGATGTGAATTCTGGCGAAAATCTTCCATTTTCGTTTTGCTTCTTTACAATAAGGGGAGTATCGCGACATTAGGGAGCATCGCGAGCTGTCATCCGCGCCACGCAGGTCGTCTGTTTAATGTTGGAGGATACCGTTGATTGAAGTGAAGGATTTGACCAAGCGTTTCGGAGAACGCACGGCGGTCGATCACGTCTCCTTTGTGGTGAACAAAGGGGAGATTCTCGGATTTCTCGGCCCCAACGGAGCCGGCAAAACCACCACGATGCGGATCTTGACCGGCTTTCTTCCGGCCACCAGCGGCACCGCGCAAGTCGCCGGTTTCGACGTATTCAACGACTCGCTCGAAGTTCGCAAGCGCATCGGCTACCTGCCCGAAAACCCTCCCATCTACCTGGATATGACGGTGGCCGCTTATCTCGACTTCGTGGCCCGCATCAAGAATGTTCCCGCGGAGAAGCGCAAGAGTCGCGTTACGGACGCCATCGAGAAAACGAATATCGCCGACAAGCGCTTCGAATTGATCAAGCGCCTCTCGCGCGGTTACAAGCAGCGCGTCGGCCTGGCCCAGGCGCTTGTGCACGATCCCGAAGTCATCATCCTGGATGAGCCTACGGTGGGTCTCGATCCCAAGCAGATCATCGAAGTGCGCCACCTGATCAAAGGCCTCGCCGGCAGCCATACCATCATTCTCTCCACGCACATCTTGCCGGAAGTCAGCATGACCTGCGATCGAGTGGTGATTATCAACCGCGGGCGTATTGCCGCCGTCGATACACCAGCCAACCTCACTACGCAGCTCAAGGGGGGCCAGAATGTGCGCTTGGAACTGGCTGCGGACGAGAATGCCGCGTCCGCAGCGATTCGAGAAATTCCCGGAGTACGCAGGGTGACCAGCGAGCCCGCCGGCGGCAACGGGCGCGTTGCCCTCACGGTGGAAACCACCCCGGGCCAGGATGTGCGCAGCCAGATTGCGGCCAAGGTCGTTGGCAAAGGCTGGCCGCTATATGAGCTGCGCGGTGTGAATCTGAGCCTGGAAGACATCTTCCTCCAGCTCACTACTGAAGATTCCGAGCATGCGGCCGTGAATCCAAACTGAGGTCGAAGCGATGAAAGGAATGTATGCTGTGTACCGCAAGGAGATGGGCCACTACTTCGTCTCACCTGTGGCTTACATCATCGTTGGGGTTTTCCTGATCCTCACCGCATATTTCTTCACGCAGCTTTTGGCCGTGTATATGCAGCGGGCCTTCGAGGCCGGCTTTGAGGAAGGGCAGTTCGGCGGAGGAGCGGCTTTCGATGTTCCTTCCCTGGTCATGCGCAGCTTTTTCGGAGTGCTGTCCACGCTCCTGCTGTTTCTCACGCCCATGCTGACGATGAGCGTCTACGCAGAAGAGCGCCGCCGGGGGACCATGGAATTGCTGATGACGTCGCCGGTCACGGACCTGGAAATCGTCCTCGGCAAATTTTTCGCGTCGCTTACTCTGCTGATCATCATGCTTCTTCCCACGGCCATCGGTTTCGCGTATATGCTTCACCATAGCGAACCAGCCGCCCCGTGGCGCATCCTGGGCAGCGAATATCTGGGCGTGTTGCTGCTGGGCGGCACGTTGCTGGCGCTGGGGTCCTTCTTTTCTTCGCTCACGGAAAGCCAGCTCATTGCCGCCACGCTGAGTTTCGGCGCGATTCTCCTGCTCTGGGTGCTCGATTTTGGCACGCAGACGGCGACCAGCGCCTGGGCGTCGACTCTGGAATATCTTTCCGTTTTTCGCCACTACGACGACTTCACGCGCGGAGTGATCGATACGTCGAACGTGATTTTCTATCTGAGTTTCATTTTCCTGGGCGTGTTTCTGACGGTCCGCAGCGTGGATTCCATGCGCTGGCGCCGCGCCTAACTGTTTATGTCGCCGATCCGTCATAAGCAATGATGGATAAGGAGGAAAAATGCCAGTAAAGCTGGACTGGAAACGAGAGCGCCGTTGGCTCGCGTTCTTCGGTCTCGCCTTGGCCGCGGCCGGGTTGGTCCGCTATAACACCCAGGGCGAGCTTACCCGCTTAAGCGAAATTCTATTGATCGGTGGCGGCGTTTTATTCCTTGCCGGCCTAGCCCTGAGCTACCGGGAATTTGTGGCTTTTTTCAGCGTCCGTTCGTCGCGGCTGGGCGCCAATGCCCTCACCATCACGGTTTTGGTGCTGGTGGTACTTGGCCTGCTCAACTTCCTCGGTTTTCGTCATCACAAGCGCTTGGATCTCACCACCGAAAAGCTTTATACGCTTTCCGATCAGTCCAAGCGCGCCGTCGGCGACCTCAAGAAAGATGTGGAAGTCATTCGCTTTGCCAAGCAGCCGGACACGCAATTCAAAGACTTGGCCACCGAATACGCGAACGCCGGCTCGCACGTGCACTATCGGGAAGTCGACCCGCAGGCAAACCCGGAAATTGCCCGCCAATATAACGTAACGCACATGAATGACATCGTGGTCTCTTCCGGCGCGCATAACGAAACCCTTACCGGCACCGGAGAGCAGGACGTCACCAACGCCATTATTAAAGTG
The DNA here is from genome assembly GCA_963761945.1 of uncultured Acidobacteriota bacterium. Lineage (GTDB taxonomy): Bacteria > Acidobacteriota > Terriglobia > Acidiferrales > UBA7541 > Palsa-189. The sequence goes on from CAVXIM010000013.1 coordinate 52,626, forward strand.
ACCCGCGATACCGTGAAGACCATCTGCTTCGTCGAAGGACACGGCGAAAAATCTATCGCTTCCGGCGAACAGGATGGTTTGGAGGGCGGCGATAAAGCGCTCAAGAGCGAAGGCTATCAGACCAAGACCGTCAACCTGGTTACGTCCGGAGAAGTGCCTTCGGATTGCAGCGTCCTGGTGGACGCCGGTCCCAAGCAGTCGCTTTTCCCGCAGGAAGCCGGTCTCATCTCCAAATATCTCGATGGCGGCGGCAGGGCGCTTCTCCTGCTAGATCCCGAGATGGATCCTAAAGTGGATAGCGTGCTCGACACCTGGAATATCGTTCTGGGCAGCAACGTCGTCATTGACGCCAGCGGCGTTGGCCGCCTTTTTGGCACCGGCCCGGCAGTCCCTCTCGTCGTGGACTACGGCCCCAGTCCGATCGTGCAAAACTTCACCGGCACCATGACGTTTTTCAATCTGGCGCGCACGGTTTCCCTGAAGGATAAGGGCAAGAGCGATCCGCAAGCCATCGAGCTGCTCAAGACTTCACCACGGAGCTTCACGGTTCCCAACCTGAACACCAAAGAAGTCCGCTACGATCCCGCCAAAGATCAGGCTGGCCCGCTTTCTCTCGGAGTCGCCGCGGAACGCCGCGCCGTCGGCGCGGGCGACTCGGCCAAGAGCGCTCGTCTGGTGGTGATCGGCAATTCCGCCTTTGCCACCAATCAGTGGTCGGGCTTACAGCGCAACGGCGATCTTTTCGTCAACACGATAAACTGGCTGGCGCAGGATGAAGACCTCATCTCCGTGCGGCCCAAAAATCCCACTGCCCGGCGCGTGATCCTCACCGAAACCCAGCAGCGCGAACTGTTTTTCGGTAGCCTGATCTTTCTGCCTGGCTTGGTGATCATTTCCGGCGCTGTCATCTGGTTCCGGCGCCGGTAACCGGGAATAGATCATGAAGCGAAGTACCGGAATCGTTTTTCTGGTGGCTCTGGCTCTGGCGGCCTTCGTCTATTTCTACGATCTGAAGCACAAACCGGCGAGCGAAGCTGCCTCCTCCGAAAGCTCCAAGCCCGCATTCACTCTCACCTCCAGCGACGTAAAGCAAATCAAAATCCAGCGCGCCGGCACAACCATGGATTTCGAACGCAAAAGCGACGGCTGGTATATGACCCAGCCTCGCGCGCAACGCGCCGAAGGCTCCGCGCTCGATGGCCTTGCCAGCACGCTTTCGTTCGTCAGCGTGGACCGCACTTTCCCGAACACGCCGGATAATCTCAATTCCTTCGGCTTGAAAGATCCCACAGTCACCCTGGATTTCACGCTGAATAACGGCACGAGCCACGAGGTGCGCTTCGGCGGCAAGGATTTCTCCGCCTCCTCGGTATATGCGCTAATCGATGACGGCAAGCAGATTTCGCTGATGGCCGATTCGCTCTACAGCAACGCCAATAAATCGCCCGACGATTTCCGGGATAAATCGCTCACCGGCGTCGCTGCCGCCGATGCCAATTTCTTTGATCTCGTGAATTCTTCCGGCGAAGTCTCCGGCACCAAAAAAGAAAACAATTGGACTCTCAGCAAGCCCCGCGCCATCGCGGGAGATCGCAGTAAGATCGACGCGCTGCTCAGCGCTGTGGGCACCGGCCAGATCACCAAGTTCGTCAGCGATACCGACGCTGGGCTCGCGAAATACGGCCTCGATAATCCGGCCGTCCGCTTCCAAGCCAAGCTCGCGGACGGCAAATCCGTTCAGCTGGCGGTAGGGAAAAAGGAAGGCTCCGATTACTATGCCCGCGATCTCTCGCATCCGGGTGTTTTCGAGATCAACGACAATCTCTATTCAATTCTGAGCGACAAATACATCGACCTTCGCGATAAACAGATCACCCATATCATGCCCGACGATGTCACCCGCGCGGAGGTCCACAATCTCAATGGCACCTTCGCCTGCATCAAAGGTGCTGGCAGCGGGCTCGTTCTCGAGCAAACGGCGAATAAAACTGCTGACGGCAAAGCGGCCGCGGCGCCGCCTTCCTGTCCCGATTTTCTCGGCGAACTCGGCGAGGATCAGGCCGACGAAGTCTACGACAATCCTTCTGCGTCCGTCGCCAAAGAGCTGGCCAAACCCGCCGTGCAGATCACCATCACGGATAAGAATGGCAAAAAATCGCAGCTCGTCTTTTCCGGCATCACCGGCGATTCCATTTACGGCCGCAGCGATGCCAGCCCAGCCATCTTCAAATTTGCCAAGCGCGTCTTCGACGAAGTGAACTTCAAGCAGCCGCAATAACCAAATAACTCTACAGCGAGATCGAAGGTCCTCGTGGGAAACGAAGCACTATCCTCTCAACGCATCCGCCTCACTGATCTTTTTGCCGCGTGAATCAAGGTGCGCAGCGCTGTATTGACAGACTGCTCGTCAGGAAAGTGTTTCGCCACATCTGGCGACAGCAGCACGAGATTCGTCCCTGCTCGATATCGAGCGGCATATTTGCCTCGCACCCCGCCCTTTAGCTTGGCTAGATCGTACTCTGGGCGCAATTCGCGCTGAGTGTCCTGCCTTTTACGGTTTTTCTCGCGCCATGAACGGACTCATAGCGCTTTCGCTCGCGCGGTGTTGCCTTTCGGGCGCTGATAATTCTGATATTGTCGTCGCGGTCCGTATGAGCCACGATTATGACCCTATTGGCGCTCGAGCTCCCGGCTGTAATAAACCGCTGTTCCGACACCGAATGATCTGGGTCAGGATACGTTAGAGCTAAAGGGTCACCAAATACGGTGGCCGCTTCTTCGAATGAGACCCGGTGACTACGAAGGTTTCCCCGGGCCTTGGCTGGGTCCCATTCAAAATACACGCGATTTATCTTACGCTGACGCTTAGGACCCGGCACCATCCCGTCACACCTTGCGGTCTCTTCTCGGCGCTGGCAAAATAACGGATAAGCCCATTCGATTGCTGCTAAGTGCACCGCCAGAGAGTCGAATTGTGGCTTCTGGCGCACGGATTGGCGTATAACGAATCGGCATCTCGAGGAGAAAAGCCATAGGAACCGCTAAATCCCAGCGGACTGAACTCTCGCCCCGCGAACAGGTTGCCGCTGCCGCCCGCATCGTGGTCAAAATCGGCACCAACGTGCTGATGCGCGATGACGGCGGAGTCTCCATCGGGGCCTTTTACGGCATTGCGGAGTCCCTCGCCAATTTCCGCCGTGCGGGCCGCGAAGTTCTGCTCGTTTCTTCGGGAGCCGTCGGACTCGGGGTACAGCGCCTGGAACTCTCCTCGCGTCCCTCCGAACTCGCTCTCGTGCAGGCCTGTGCCGCCGTGGGCCAGAGCCGGCTGATGAGCATGTACGACGATGCCTTTGAAAAACTGGGATTTCGCGTCGCGCAAGTCCTGTTGACCGAAGACGATTTTCTCGACGGGCGCCGTCATGAAAATCTTCGCGCCACGCTCACCACTTTGCTTCAATTGGGGGTCATTCCCGTCATCAACGAAAATGACACCGTTTCCACCGCCGAGCTGGACAGTCCCGCCGGCGGTGCCGAGCGCGTCCGCGTCTTTGGCGATAATGACAAGCTCTCCGCCCTGGTGATGACGCACATTGACGCCGATCTGCTGGTCCTGCTCTCCGACGTCGAAGGCCTGTACACCGACGATCCGCAAAGCGAAGGCGCTACCCTCATCCCGGAGCTCGATTCGCTCGACGAAAGCATTCGCGGCTATGCTCGCGGCGGTAATGGCCGCGGACGCGGCGGTATGGAAACAAAACTGGAGGCCGTGCGCATCGCTAATGAAGACGGCCGGCCCGCCATCATCGCCAACGGGCGTACGCCCGGCGTCCTGGATGCCATCCTCGCGGGCAAGCCTATCGGAACCCTCTTTTTCCCCAGGAAACGGCCATGAGCGAAGCCGTCCGCGCCCTCGCGCAGGCTGCCAAACAAGCCGCGCGATGCGTCGCTTCCTCTTCGATGGAGCAGCGCAATCAAGTTCTCCAGGACGTGGCTCGCGCTCTCGAGCGCAGCGCGCCCGAAATCCTGGCGGCAAATGCTCAAGACGTCGCGGAAGCCGAACCGGCCCTCCGGCGCGGCGAATTATCGAAAGCTCTTATCGATCGCCTGAAGCTTTCTCCGCAGAAGCTTCAATCCATGATCGACGGCGTTCGCGCGGTGGTCGCTCTGCCGGATCCCATCGGCCGCGTGCTCGATCGCATCGAGCTGGACGAAGGCCTCGAACTCGAAAAAGTAAGCTGCCCGCTCGGGCTCCTCGCCGTGATTTTCGAAGCGCGGCCGGACGCGGTTACGCAGATTGGCGCGCTGGCCATCAAGTCGGCAAACGCCGTTATCCTCAAGCCCGGCCGAGAGGTGGAACGAACGGCTCGAGTTATCGTCGAGAACATTCGCGCGGCCCTGCGATCGCAAGCGATTCCTGATGCGCTGGTCACCAATATCCAGCAGCGCGCCGAAGTTTCCGAGCTCCTGAAACTCGACGATTTGATCGATCTGGTGATTCCTCGCGGCGGGTACGATCTGGTGCGCTACGTTCAATCCAATTCGCGCATCCCCGTTCTGGGGCATTCCGAAGGCGTCTGCCACATTTACGTGGATGCCGCGGCGGATTTCGACATGGCCCTCGATATTATCGACGACGCGAAAACAGACTACCCCGCCGTTTGCAATGCCGTCGAGACGGTTTTAGTCGATCACGCCATTGCCGGCAAGTTTCTGCCGCTGCTCGCCGCGCGCATGAAGGAAAAGGGTGTTCGCTTGCGCGGCTCCGCCGAGGTGGTGAACGCAATCCGCGATGTTGCCGTGGAGCCCATAGCCGAAAACGAATGGCACACAGAATACGGCGATCTCATTTTGGCCCTGAAAGTCGTTAACGGCGTGAATGAAGCCATAGACCACATTCAGCGTTTCGGCTCCGCACATACCGACGCCATCGTCACGAACGATCTCAATACGGCCAACACATTTTTGCAGCAGGTGGATTCCGCAGGTGTCTTCCATAATGCCTCTACCCGTTTTGCAGACGGCTATCGTTACGGGTTCGGCGCTGAGGTCGGGATCAGCACGAGCCGGCTGCACGCTCGTGGCCCTGTAGGATTGGACGGGCTTACGACATACAAATATATTCTCCGTGGACACGGCCAAGTGGCGCGCGATTACCAGGGTCCTCGTGCTCGCCCTTTTCAGCATCGCCGCGAGATGCGTTATGATTCGCACGATTCGCGCGGCAAAACGGCTCGCGATTGAAAGGCAGATGAAACAAACTTCCACCGTTGAGCTGCTTTCCATGATCCGCGAAGCGGCCGACCGTATTCGCGATTCGATTTACTATTCGCCTTGTCCATATTCCGCGGAGTTATCTGCCTCCACCGGCCAGCAGGTCTATCTCAAGCTCGAAAATCTGCAGATGACCGGCGCCTATAAGGAACGCGGGGCCCTCAACAAAATCCTGCTGCTGAGCGCGGAAGAGAAGAAGCGCGGCGTAATCTGCGCTTCCGCGGGAAATCACGCGCAAGCCGTCGCTTATCACGCCACGCAGCGCCAAATCCGCAGCACTATCGTCATGCCCACGACGACGCCCATGGTGAAAGTGGCGGCCACTCAAAACTATGGCGGAAACGTAATCCTGCACGGCGTGAATTACGACGAGGCCTGCGAACGCGCCTTGTATCTCGAGCGCGAACAGGGTCTGACCTTCGTTCACGCCTTCGACGATATTGGCGTGATTGCGGGCCAGGGAACGATCGGCCTTGAGCTGCTCGAGCAGTGCCCGCAATTAGAAGCGGTCGTCGTGCCGGTGGGCGGCGGCGGGCTGATCGCCGGGGTGGCCTGCGCCATCAAGGAATTGCGGCCCGAAGTGAAAGTTGTCGGCGTGGAGACCGCGCGATTGCCTTCCATGCAGCTCGCTCTCGAAAAACGCGAACTGGTCACGATTCCGGCAGCCTCCACCATCGCCGATGGAATTGCCGTGCGCCGCGCCGGCGAAGTGACCTTTCCTTTAGTCAGCAAATATGTCGACGAGATTGTTACCGTCGAGGAAGAGGAAATTGCCAGCGCTATCTTGACCTTGCTGGAACGCGAAAAAACCCTCGCCGAGGGCGCCGGGGCCGCCGGCGTTGCCGCGTTGTTGCAGCGCAAGACTTCACTGAATGGCCAGCACACCGCCGTGATCATCGGCGGCGGCAATATCGATGTCTCGCTCTTGAGCCGCATCATCGAGCGCGGACTGGTGAAAGACGCACGACTGGTGCGCATTCGCGTCTATCTGCCTGACCGGCCCGGCGCGCTCGCCGACCTTTCTTCCGTGATCGCCGGCCAGCGCGCCAATATTGTCGAGCTTCTGTTTAATCGCGCCTACTACGGAGTCAGCCTCGGCGATACAGCCATCGACGTCACGGTCGAGACACGCGGCGCCGAACATCTCGCCGGCCTGCTCGCGGCCATCAGCCGCGCCGGCTACACCCACGAACGCATCCTTTAGTTAGCGGTCGATAGTTAATAGTCGACTGCCACCAACGCTGCAACCCATAGCCGATTGCATCGCTGTCTGGCGCCGTAATTCTGAGGAGCGCGGCGCCGAAGAATCTCTAATTCTTTCGCAACTTGTGTCAGAGAGATCTACGCTTCGCTCAGAATGACAGCGCGAGCGGACGTTAGCGCCCTACACCTTGACCGTCGTGTTCGCCCGCGTCCTCTCCGGCCGATCCAGCTCCACCATCAAATGCGCAAAGGCCTTCAGATCGAGCGATTGCGGCCCGTCGGAAAGGGCGCGCTCCGGGCACGGATGCACTTCGATCATGAGGCCGTCCGCGCCCGCGGCAATGGCGGCGCGGCTCATCGCCGGGATCACGCTGCGCCGGCCGGTGCCGTGCGAAGGATCGGCCACGACAGGCAGATGCGACAGTTCTTTGGCCAGCGGAATCGCCGCCAGATCGAACGTGTTGCGCAGTTCGGATTCAAACGTCTTGATCCCGCGTTCGCACAGCACCACATTCGGATTTCCGCCGCTGAGCAGATATTCCGCCGCGAGCAGCCACTCCTTTACCGTGGCGGAAGGGCCGCGCTTCAGCAGAATGGGCTTTTCCGCGCGGGCCAGGCGGCGCAGCAAGGGGAAATTCTGCATGTTCCTCGCGCCCACTTGCAGCATGTCCGCATATTCGGATACCACATCGATGTCTTCGGTGCTCATCACTTCCGTGACGATCGGCAGTCCGGTTTCTTCGCGCGCTTCGCGCAGCAATTCCAGCGCCTCCACTCCGAGGCCCTGAAAATCGTAAGGCGAAGTGCGCGGCTTGTAAGCGCCGCCGCGCAGGATCGAGCCGCCGGCATCGCGCACGGCGCGCGCCGTGGCGAGCAACTGCTCGCGCGACTCCACCGAGCACGGTCCGGCCATGACAATATATTGCTCGCCTCCAATCGGGACGCCGCCAACGTTGACGACGGTGCGTTCCTGGCGCAGCTGGCGGCTCACCAGCTTGAAGGGCTGCGAGATGGGCACCAGTTCCTCGACTCCGGGCGCGGCCTGCAGGGCTTCCAGCTCCCCGCGCCGGCCGCTGCTGCCCACGGCGCCGATCACGGTGCGTTCCGCGCCGCGGATGACGTGCGCCTGATAGCCGCATTCCTTGATGCGTTCGACTACGTGATCGATTTGTTCCTGTGTGGCGTTTCGGCTCATGTTGACGATCATTCTGAGAATGCCTCCTGTTTTTTCGCCGCCGAAAATTCCCAATTTTTGTTTTGTTCGCGCTTCACGCTCGCGACGCAACAAAAAAGCCAGCCACCCATTCGGGGAGCTGGCTCGGTAGAAACTCTTTGCGGCTTTTCGGTCCTAGATGCTCAGGCGACCACCCGCAATCGCGCCTCTACTTTGCCGCTTCCCCACCAGAGGAAGCGGCCGGTAAAGGCGAACCGATAATATCGAATCAGATTCATCTGAGAGAGTTCTCTCAAATCGCGCCTTAGCATATAAGCGGCACGGCAGTAATGTCAAGCGGCGGCTGGACAAACCTAAGAACCTACACAGAGGCCACAGAGGCACTGAGATCACAGAGACTTAGTGTCTCCCTATGGTTTTTCTGTGGACTCCGTGTCTGTGCGCTCTGTGTTGGTTCCCGCTCGCCCCGCTAGGCGTCGAGGTGCTCGCGCAAAATGCCGAGCATGCGGCGCAGCGGTTCGGCGGCGCCCCACAGGAGCTGATCGCCCACGGTGAAAGCGCCGACAAATTCCGGTCCCATCTTCAATTTATGAATGCGGCCAATGGGCACATTCAACGTGCCGGAAACGGCGGTGGGGGTCAGACAGCGCGTCGTCGATTCTCGGTTATTGGGAATGACGCGAACCCAGGGATTGGCGCCGGCCAGAATCTGCTCGATTTCGGCGAGAGGCACGTCTCTCTTTAATTTTATGCATACGCCCTGGCTATGGCAGCGCATGGTTCCTACGCGCACGCAGATTCCGTCCACCGGCACAGGCGGATCGAGGCCCATGATCTTGTTCGTTTCGGCCATGCCTTTCCACTCTTCTTTGGTCTGGCCTTCGGGCATTTCCTTGTCGATCCAGGGGATCAGGCTGCCCGCCAGCGGCGCGCCAAATTCCTGCACGGGCAGGCGCGGCGAGCGCTGCTCGGCAATCATGGCACGATCCACTTCCAGCGCGTTTTCCGAAGGAGTTTTACGCGTGGCGTCGGTGAGGAATCCCATCTGCTTCACCAGTTCGAGCATCTTGGCGGCGCCACCGCCCGAAGCGGCTTGATAGGTCATGGTGGTCATCCACTCGACAAGGCCGGCGCGGAAAAGGCCGGCGACCGCCATGAGCATGAGGCTGACCGTGCAGTTCCCACCGATGTAGGCGCGAATATTTTTGGCCAGCGCGCCGCGGATCACGTCCGCATTCACGGGATCGAGAATGATTACCGCGTCGTCGCTCATGCGCAACGTGGACGCGGCGTCGATCCAATATCCCGTCCAGTTGCCTCTCCGCAGCGGGCCGTAGATTTCGCTGGTGTATTCGCCGCCCTGGCAACTGATGAGGACTTCGCAACGGGCGAGTTCGCGCAGATCGGCGGCGTCTTTGAGAATGGCGCCGTCGGCGGCTTCGGGTGGCGCGGCGCCGCCGGCATTCGAGGTGGAGAAAAAGACCGGCTCGAGCCCGGCGAAATCATTTTCCTCGCGCATCCTTTGCATCAGAACGCTGCCAACCATGCCTCTCCAGCCGATGAATCCCACGCGTAGCATTGTTTCTCCCGTGACGGGTGTAGTTCAGGACGCTAGCTGCCGCCCACCGGTCATTAGGCCGAACAGATGGGCGCCTGAAAAGCTCTAATTGTATAACGACGGGCCGGACATCTCACACCCAACCGCCCTATTGACGATTCCCACATGATACCGGCACTCGAAGCGATCATACCCAATTTTGAATGGGCCACTTTTCAATGGGCTCGGTTTTCAAGTGGGGTCGCTTGACGGGCGCAAACGGGGCAAATAGCATCAAATTTGTGACGCGCGGAAACTATGACGGGGCGTTGTAGTTCATGCAGATAACACGATGCTTGGATTGCGGGGCTGAACGGGAAACCGATCAGTGTCCGGCGTGCGGGCTGACGTCCGCGGCCGCCGAGGTGATGCTGCGGCGAAGGCTGGTGCGACGGACGGCGCTGTTTCTCGTCGGCGCGATTATTTTTGTGCCGGCGAGCCAGGTTTTCCCGCCGCTGGAGGAAGACGGCATTCTAATTTTTGTCGGGGTGCTCTTTTTCGTGGTGCTGGGGCTGGGGCTGTGGATGGTGAGGCGGGCGAGCCGCGGCGGAGAGATCGAAATCATCAAGCGCATCTATTTTGGGCTGCTGCCGGTGCCGTGGATTCTCGCGGCGCTGCTATTCGTCAATGGCAAATTCGACGTGGACCCTCCGCGGCGGGAGATGGCCTCGGTAGTGGGGAAGTTCAGCATGCCTGGATTGATACGGACGGAGCGGCTGGTGGTGACGTCGTGGCGGGAAGGGCGGGCCATAGAGCGGTTGCAGGTAAGCCGGGACGATTACGGCCGGTTCCGGCCGGGGGATTCGGTGATCGTGGAAGTGCAGAACGGGGTCGTGGGCATTCCGTGGGTGTATGCGGTGTACAGACCCTAGAGATTCTTGGTCTTGTTTTGGGTCTTCTTTGGTCTTCGGGCCCTCGCTTTCAATTACGAAGCCCCCTAGCGCGACACATGACGGACGCGATCTAGAGGTAGCGCAGATCCATGGGATGGGGAAGCTGCAGGTCGAAGACGCGATTTTCGGCCACGAGACGCATGTTGACGCGATAGGCGAAGCCAACGTCTTTGATTAGCCAATCGGCGGATGCGAGCGGTTCGGCAGGAAGGCTCGCGGGATCCCAGAGAAGTTCGGCGCCTTTGTGCTCGATCTTGGCGGCGCCGAGATCGAAGACCTTGCGTTCGTGGACCTGGATCAACAGAAAGCGATTGCCTATTTCGAGCAGCAGCGGGTCACCTTTTTTATTCTCTTCATAGACGTTCCAATTTTTGACGGGCTGGTCGTCCACTCGGAGGAGGGCTTGCGTAATGGACTTCCACGCGACGGGCTTGTCGCTGGCGGCGAAACCGGAGGCGGTGAGTCCAGCGAGCATGGAGAGAGCAAGAACCGCGGACCAAATCCCCAGGGTCCGCAAGGAGAAACGCCTTGCGGCACGCCCGGGCTACAAACGCGGAGGCCGGTTCTTGCGTGGGATGAAGAAAATAATTGCCGCGGGACATGGCTACATCCGAATTTCGGAAAAGGATTTGTCGAGCAGGGCGATGGCCTCGTCGACGTCCCCCTTGGAAATATTCAGCATGGGTGAAAGCCGGACGACATTGCCATAGAGGCCCCCTTTGCCAATGAGCAATCCGTTTTCGCGGGTACGCTCGAGCAACTGCGTGGTTTCCTTGGGAGCGGGTTCTTTGGTGGCTCGATCTTTGACGAGTTCGAGTCCCTGCATCAATCCCTTGCCGCGCACGTCGCCGATGAGGGGATGTTTTTGCTGCAACTCCTCGAGTCTTGCGCGGAAGTGGGCGCCGACCGTGTCGGCGTTCACGCGCAGATGCTCTTCTTCGATGACTTCGATGGTGGCGCGGGCGGCGACGCTGGTTACGGGATTGCCACCAAAGGTGGAGATGGTGAGGCCGCGATAGGACGCGGCTAGCTCAGTGGTCGTGACCGTGGCGCCGATGGGCACGCCATTCCCCATGCCTTTGGCGCAAGTGATGATGTCGGGGACGACTTCCCAATGCTCGATGCCGAACCAGTGCTTGCCCGTACGGGCGAAGCCGGTTTGCACTTCGTCGGAAATGAAGAGGCCGCCATATTTTTTGACGGCATTGAAGACGATCTTGAAGTATTCGGGTGGCGGCGTGATGAAGCCGCCCACGCCTTGAATGGGTTCGGCGATGAAGGCGGCGATGTGGCCGCTGGTGCCCGTCTGAATGAGATTTTCGACGTCGTTGGCGCAGGCCACGCCGCAATCGGGATACTTCAGGCCGAGCGGGCAGCGATAGCAGTAGGGGCTGATGGCGTGCGCCACGCCCACGCTGACCACGCCGCCGGCACGCCAAGGGCCCTGAGCCGTGACCGACTTGGCGAGAGTGGATGCCCCGGAATAGCCGTGCCGCAGCGCGATGATGTCGAAAGAGCCTGTAGCCATGCGGGCGAGTAGCAGGGCGGCTTCGTTGGCCTCGGTTCCGGAATTGCTGAAGAAGCTGCTTTGCAATTTGCCGGGTGCGATTTGGGCGACTTTTTCGGCTAGCGCGACGATAGCCTCAGTGGGATACAGCGTAGAGGTGTGCTGCAGGCGATCGACTTGAGCTTTGATTTTCGAGGTGACTTTCGGGTTGGTGTGGCCGACCGAGATGGTGAGAATGCCGCCGAAAAAATCCAGATACTTGCGGCCTTCGAGGTCCCAGACGTATTGCATGTGGGCGCGGTCGGCAACGAGCGGATGCTGATAGAAGTTGGCGACGGCGGGCCAGAGATACTCCTTATGCTTGCGGATTACCTCATCGCTTTTTGCCGTATTGATTTGCGGTTTTGTTCCCATGAAGGCGGCTCAATATGCGCTCCTGGAGACCTCCGGTGCGAGCGCTCGATCGAGTCTACTCCGCGGGTTGGAAACCGACAATAGAGCCGAAGGGTATGCAATCTTTCCTGCACGCCGCCGGCGATCGGGGGCGCCATGGGAAACATTCGCAAGGCGGCGGAGCGCCGCGACGAATACGCACTGCCCGCGGCGCAGCAATCCCCCCTTTTTGATCAGCAAAGATCAGCAAAGTCAAACCTGTGAATTTTGCTCGTCTTATGCGTGACAGCGGGTACGGGCAGGGATACACTGGGGCAGAATTCAACGCAAGGGAGGCCGCGCATGATCATTCAGATTCGGGTGGAATGCCATGCCGGTTATAAAGCAGACGAGCGTCCTTTGCGGTTTATCCTCCGCGGGCGGCTCTTCGAGGTTACGGAAGTCGAAGACCGCTGGTATTCTCCCGGCGCCATTTATTTCCGCGTGCGCGCCGAAGACGGAAATTTCTATATTCTGCGCCATGATGAGGGCATGGACGTGTGGACGCTGGACGCATTCCGCACCTGTCGCGAATACGAAATCACACCACAGCCGCTGGACGTGACCACGCCCCCGGGTCCGCACGGGGCTTCGTAGAGTAGCGCCCTATTAGCAGAAGGCCACCATCCCGAGCACCCGTCGTGCGGACCTCAGGTTTAACTAACATTCTGCGTAACGTGCCGAATTCCCGACGCACCAGTCTAGAAACGCAACGAATAGTTCAGGGTCACGGCTTGAGTGCCCACGCGGACGATGCTGTTGTTATATTCGCCGGAAAAAAGAGCGCTCTGCCGCACCTGAGCTTGCGCGGTTGGATCGTAGGAGTAAGCAAGCTCGAAATTGGAGCGGCTTAAGTGATAGATCAGCCCAGTCGAAATCTGATTGGACATAATTACCGCCGTCAAAGGTGTAAGGGTGGAGCTGGGCACCGGGTCGTTGGCGTGCGCATAACCAAATCGGAGCGAAGCGCGCTCGGTGAGAAGTCGCTCTGCGCCGAGATGAAATGAAAATTGGTCTTTCCACTCGAGAGGGACGCCATCCTGCAGCATTGTGGAATTCACCAACCCATTGATGGCGGCGTTAGTGCCATTGGTGAGCGTCACCGGCAGAGTTGCAAAGGCGCTATGCCAGTGGATCCAATCGGTCTGGAAGGCCAGCAGCCAGCGTGGATTGACGCGCCAGGCGACATTCGCGAGAAGGGATTGCGGAAGGATGTTTCGGACCTGCGCGTCATAGGTGAAGGTGGAAGGGACACCACCCAGGCCAAGCGCCGCGAACTGGGCGTAGGCGTCACCGCTGGCAGTGCCATGGCTGACGATTGTGGTGCTGGACTTCCAGGCTAGCCCCAATTCCACTGATCGGGTGGGGCGAATCAGCGCTCCGATGCTGCCATTCCAGCCATAGCCGGTGGTATGGAGATCTAACAGCGTCTTGAGCCCCTGCAACACCGGCTGCTGCTGAAAAATGTAGGGTGCATCCAGCGTATTGGAGTTGTAGTCGGCGCCAATGCTGATGCCGAGCGAAACTTTGGGATTGAGAACCACTCCCAACCCGGCCATTGCGCGTCCCGCAAGAATGGCCGACTTCTGCTCCTGCAATCCATAGGTGGCTCCGGCGACGCCGGGAGCATCGACGTAGTGCCAATTGGCCACAGACATGAGGTCAGGCGTAAAACCGATTCCGAAGCTGAAACGAGAGTGGCGAATGGGCATTCCGAATGCGCCGAACGGAAGCGCTCCGGGAGTCTGGCTGAGCTGGGCGGAGCTATTTACCGAGTTGCTGAAGGAGCCGCGGGGAAGCATCAGGCTGACGCTCAGGTCGAGTGTGCGGCCGCTCAGGGAGGTGAGCCCGGCGGGGTTTGCCGCCAGGGCATCGATGGCATCGTCTGACGACGTGACGTAGATACCGCCCAGGGCTTGCGAGCGGGCGCTGGCAGTATTCGAGTAAAAGCTTTGCGCCAGCAGAGAAGGCGCAAGGAAGGCGCAAGCAGAAAGCGCTAAGACCAATCGCAATTGTAGTCTCATCAAGCGTTACTCCTTTTGGTGAGTTCTTGCTGCGGCTGAATGAAATTTTGGCCGTTCCAGAGCAGAGGGTTCAGAACTCGTTTTGGCGGCGATCAAGGCTTCGAGGCAGGGCAAATCCAGCGCATGAGGCGATTCCTCGCGCATGATGGAGAAGGTTTTTTCCAGTGGCAGAGAATCGCGGTAGGGCCGCTTGGCCCGCAAGGCGTCAAATATGTCGGCCACGGCCAGAATGCGAGCAAAGGTGGAGAGCTGCTCAGCAACCAAGCCGCGCCAATAACCGGAGCCGTCGAGTTTTTCATGATGCGCGGCAGCTTCCTCGCCCAAGGCTTCGAAGCCGGGAATTCGCCTGAGGATCTCCAAAGTGTAGTAGGGGTGCTTTTTGACGATGGTCCATTCGTTGTCCGTCAATTTGGCGGGCTTTTCGAGAATTGCATTGGGAACGCTGAGTTTCCCCAGGTCATGCAAAAGCGCAGCGCGGCGGAGAAGTTTCAGGTCGCGAGGCTTCATGCCGAACCAATGCGCTATATCCATAGCGGCTTCGGCGACGCCACTCGAGTGGCGGTAGGTGAAAGGCGATTTCGCGTCGATCACTTCAGCGAACGCCAGGCAGATATTGTCGATGGCATCCTCATTCGCGGTTATTCGGCGTTGCTCCGGTTCGAGTGCGATCACTTTATTAAGCAAGTCTGGCTGTTCGAGGCTGGTCCACAGCGTTCCGTTTTTGGACATGCATATGGCAGCTTTAACAAGCTCGGGATCGAACCAGCGTCCGCTGCGACGGCGCGCAACCTCGATGGCCGCGGCAGGGCCCCGCTCGGCGTGAAAAACGTCCAGAGTTTGCGATAAGTTCGCGATTCGCGAGAACAGGGGAATTTCGTCTCCGCGGAGTCCGTCCGGATATCCGCGGCCGTTCCAGTGCTCATCCAGGCTGTAAATGCCGGATACAACGCTATCGGAGAAACCAAGCTGCTTGGCGATATCGGCGCCGCGTTCACAGCGGATCTTAACCAGCGCGCAGGAATCCTGCTGTTGAGTGGCGGCCACCTGAAAAAGCCGTCTCATACGCCGCAAGAAGGGCACTCCAGTGGCGACGTGCGTCAGTGCATACTGCAGACTTTCCCAGCCAACGCGGGTCCAGTCCGTCAACTTGACGTCGCGCTTGGCCCTAATCTCGTCGGCGGTGATGATATGAAACAGCCGAGAGGAATTGCTGCTGCAACCCGCGTCCTTGAGCAGCAGGGAATAGTAGAGATCGCCCCGGTCAGTGACCGGGAGGCCGATCTGTTGGGCGATGCGCATGCCGATGATGCAAGCACGCACCGAATGACCCATGGGCTGGCCTTCCGTGAGGTCCAAGGCGTACGAAAGTGCAGAAAGGATCTCGGAAACTCGAATCGACGGTTCGGGGCGTGCCTGTGGATCGGGCAAGGGGAAGCCGGAAAAGCGATCTGGGGCCTTCATTGGTCTCCTACGCGGGGCCATGTAGACTGGCCCGTTTTTGGAGCCGGCAACGCTGGAAGCAAGTCTGTCTCCGAGACGATCAGAGGCTCCATTTTCTCGAACCGGAGGAAAATTGAACCTAGTACGGGAGTACCAAATTAGCCGCAAGATGCCAGTATCAGGCTCGATATATACCAGGAGAGAACCAGATGTCAGAGGCTGAAGAATGAGTGATTCACGGGTCTGCTGATAGTCTGCGAGATCCTACGCAATGCGAGGATGACATGCGCGCGACGGATGTATACTCGGCGGCAGCGATCGTGTGGAGAGGTTAGTCACCAGGGTTAGACGAAAGCAAGTCAGGTAAGGAGTTACCGATGATATTGCGGCGCTCTTTGGTTTTGAGTTTCGTACTTGGCTTGATGTTGCTGGCTTCGGCAGATTTGGGATTGCACGCCCAGGCCAATCCCGATTGGCACCAGCAATTTCCCGCGTTCAAGATTGCGGGAAATCTTTACTACGTGGGCACAGCCGATCTGGCGGTCTACCTGATCAACACGCCGCAGGGGAACATCCTGATCAACTCCGATTTCAAGCAAGACCTGCCGCTGATCCAGAAGAGCATCGAGCAGCTCGGCTTCAAGTATGCAGACACGAAGATTGTGTTGATCAGCCACGCACATGGCGACCACGACGAAGGCGTCGGTGTGATCAAACAAGAGACGGGCGCGAAGCTGATGGTGATGGATGCAGACGTTCCCGCGGAGGAGAGCACGGCGCCTGGACGGCCGGGCACCCATGTGGATCGCATTTTGCACGATGGGGACACGGTCGAATTGGGAGGCTCCAAGCTCACGGCGCATTTGACGCCCGGTCATACCAAGGGCTGCACGACGTGGACGATGCAGGTGCAGGAAGGCGGGCGAACCTTGAATGCGGTGATTATCGGCAGCCCCAACGTAAATCCAGGTTATATCCTGGTGGGCAACCAGAACTATCCGCAGATTGCGCAGGACTACGTGAAGACATTTCAGGTGCTCAAAGGCTTGCCCTGTGATCTTTTTCTGGGAGCGCACGGGGGATATTTCGGGCTGAAAGCCAAATACGAGAAGATGAAGGCTGGCGGAGGGAATACGCTGATCGATCCGGAGGGCTATAAAGCCTATGTCGCCGAGCGCGAAGCCACGTTCCGGAAAGAATGGAAGCGCCAGCAGGAGCATCCCGGTTCCCCTGCGCCGTAGCGGCGGGTGTCGGGCGAGTTTCACTGCACCAGCAGATCTGAGCGGAACCCAAAGCGGATCACTTCGAAGGCGGACGCGGACTTGACGAGGGCTAATGCTATCTTTAGAATCGCGTTCAAATCTCGATGAGTGCGGTTAAACCTATCCTGAATGCGCCCTGTTCTTGCACGAATAGGAGGTGGCTTTTGCGAGGCAAATTCCTGATCGGCGTTACTCTGGGCATTAGTCTTTCGATTCTTTCGCTTTCCCTTCCGGTGGCCGCGCACCACGGCAATGCGGCTTACGACGCGACAAAACAAATTAACCTCAAAGGGACGGTCACACAATTCATCTGGGCCAATCCCCATTGCGTGGTTCTGTTCGACGTAACCGATGAGGGCGGCCAAGCGGTGCATTGGATGGCGGAGACGGAAAATCCGACCACCATGACGAACATGGGCTGGCTCAAGAGTTCTCTGAAGCCCGGCGATCCGATCACCATCAGGGTGATCACGGTGAAGAATGGCAAGCCGATCGGGCGCATCGTGTGGGTAGAGTTGGCCAGCGGACAAAAGTTGCCGGGACGCCTGCTTCCGAGCGCTGACGACGCCAGGCAATAGGCGGCCACTATGCGAAAGCGCTTCCTCGGCCCCTCCGTTGTACTGGCAGGATTGCTATTTTTGCCCCTGGCGCACTCTCAAGACGCGGCGCCAGAATCAGGGCGGCGGCCGGATGAGTCACGTCCGGCGTTCCCCCTGGAAAATCGCCGCGACGGTTGGGGCCGGCCGGTAAAGCCGCCCGTTAAAGGTCAGAAGTCAGATCCCGCCCCGGTCCACGACATTTCGGGGATTTGGGATCCGGGCGATGGCGGGATCCAAGCGCTTGGGCCCGCCAAAATGCCCGATGACGGCAAGCCAGAACATCGTCCGCCCTATACTCCTTTGGGCCTGGAGGCGTTGAACCAGACGAAGCCGAGCAACGGAGCGAGAAGCACCCTGGCGACGGAATCCAATGATCCCGTTATCGCCGGTGACCCCCAAGGAATGCCCCGCGAGGACCTTTTCGAGCTACGGACCGTGCAAATTCTCCAGACACCCGTGCAGGTCTATCTCATGTATCAGTTTGGCAGGGTGTGGCGGGTGATCTGGACGGACGGGCGAGAAGCGCCCAAGGATGCCGAACCACGTTGGTTCGGCTACTCGGTAGGTAAGTGGGTGGACGATTACACGCTGGTGGTGCAAACGACGGGGACCGATGAAAGAACGTGGATCGATCATACGGGCCGTCCGCACAGCGGCGATATGCGCGTCGAGGAACGATTCCATCGCGTGGACCATGACCACCTGGAACTCACGGTGACGATCGACGATCCCAAGATGTATACCAAACCTTGGGTCGCGCTCGACAAGTTGGTCTTCAACCTGGAACCGCAAACCTTCGACATCCGGGAGATGTTCTGGTCGCCCACTGAATTTCAGGGATATAACAAATTGCTCGGCAATGAAGCGGCCGGTAGCGATAAATAAACGCGGGTAGTCTGGCCGCGGAATTTTTGGCAATACGGAATTAGCCTACCTATTTGCTACAGCGAAGCGGGTTAGTCTGAACTCCAGCCTATTGATGTGGGATTTAACCTTTGAATCTACCCGCAATTCGGGCGTACTCTTCCCTCGCATGGACGGTATTGGCCACTGATTGATCTCTCGCACCCGACGAAGGAGGCGAACATGGGCAGAGTTCGAGGACTTCTCGCTTGTCTGGTGCTGCTGGGCGCGATCGCGCTTCTACCGGTCTTTCCGAGGCCGGCGTTGCTAAGAGCTCAGGGCCCGGCGGCGAAGGGCCAGCCGCAGCGCACGCTGGATATTTATTTCATCGATACGGAAGGCGGGCAGGCGACGCTGTTTGTGACTCCTTCGGGCGAATCGATGCTGGTGGATACAGGTTTTTCGGGAAATCAGGGCATGCCGGATGCGAACGCGACGAACGCTTCCGGAGCGCCGATCACCCGCGACGCCGACCGCATCAGCGCGGTCTTCAAGCAGGCAGGCGTTACGGTGCTCGATTGGATGGTGATCTCGCACTATCATGGCGACCACGTCGGCAACGCCGCGGAGCTGGCGAATCGCATTCCCATTCGGCACTTTGTGGATCATGGACCCTTCAGCGTGGAGCTGCAGCCCAACCGTTCGGCGGCATTTCTGGCGTATATGGCCGTGCGGGACAAAGGCCGCGCCATCGTAGCGAAACCGGGAGACAAAATTCCCGTGGCCGGACTGGATGTGGAAGTGGTTTCATCGGCGGGCCAATTGATTACGGGACCGGTGCAGGGCGCGCCGGGCGCGGGCCTGCCCAATCCGCTTTGCCGCGACGCCAAACTGAAAGAACAGGATCCCACGCCGGAGAATTTCGAATCCGTGGGAATTGTGGTGCGCTACGGCAATTTCCGCCTCCTCGATCTGGGCGATTTGACGTGGAATCAGGAGCACGCGCTGGCTTGCCCGAATAATCTGCTGGGCACTTTCGACGTCTTCCACACGACGCGGCACGGCGATCCGCACTCCGGAGCGCCGCAACTGGTGCATGCTATTCGCGCGCGCGTCGCCGTGATGAACAACGGAGAGAGGAAAGGCGGCGACCCTGGATATTGGCAAACGGTCCACGACGCGCCGGGGCTGGTGGATTTCTGGCAGTTGCACCGCTCGGCGGCGGGCGGGGTGGAGCACAATTCGCCGGAGCAGTTTCTGGCAAACGTCAATGAAACCGATCACGGGCACAATTTGAAAATGTCTGTGCGCGCCGATGGCAGCTTCAGCATGACTAACGAGCGAAACGGATTCATGCGCGAGTATCCGGCGAGGACGAAGAGCGCCGTGAGCTCTTCGCGGTAGTGATGTCGGTCGCCAGTGAAATTCCTTCTCCCTAAAAACCACGCAAGCGGCCTATCTGGAACGGAAACGGCAAGCCTCGAGCCTGCGCCGCCAAACGGCATCGGCTGACTTCAACTACAGAAATCGTACAGTGCTAAGTGGTGGATTTTATTTCGGAGGCGCCGGCATGCCGGAAGTGCTTTTCGAGTTCGGCGCGGGCGTTTTCGGGCGGATCCGTAACGCCAACAAGGATTTTGCCGTGCCAGATCGCCGGATCGGAGAGCGATGGGCCGAAATGCGGCAGCCGGGCCGTGACGAGGAGCGTGATCAGCGTTGTGAGGATCGCGCCAAGCATGGTCATTTCATAGATGATGATGCCATTGGTCCAACGCGGAGCTAAGGGCATGCCTCCGGTCGGCAAGGGATAGCCCAACTGCGTGAAGCGGGTGAACCACAAACCGAATAGCGCGCCGCATATGCCACCGAGGGAAGCGAGCAGGAAGATGCGCGTTTGCGAGTGCTCGTCGGAGAAATCATAGCCATCGAAGGGCTCGGCCGTGACGACCACGATCTGGCGCTCGCCGATTCCCAGGGAGCCTCCGGCGGTCTTCAATGAATTGACGGCGAGCTGGGCCGCATCGGGATCGGAGTAAAGCGCGTATAGAGCTTTCATAGGGACACGTCCGTAGCGAAAGGCTCCGGGTCTGCGACGCGAGCCTTTGCGGTGGCGGGGCCGGGTTCGAATCTGACGGCGGGGCGGCGAACCAGGGGAGCCTTGCGCACACCCGCCTCCAACTCCCACATGGAGATCATGGGCACAAGCTTCGAGAAAAGCAGATAAAGCAGGCCCATCATGCCGAAGCCCGCGACCATCAGAGTGATTTCCACCCAGGTGGGCGAATAGTGGCCCCACGCATAGGGAAGGAACTTGTGTTCGAGCGCGGGCACAATGATGAGGAAGCGCTCGATCCACATGCCGGCGACGATCGTGATCGAGGCGATTACGGTTCCGGTGATGGTGCGCAGCTTTTTGATCGCAAGCAGCGGAAAAGGAATGATCAGATTGCAGACGACCATGGTCCAGAAAAGCGGCGCGAATTGCCCGCGAATAGTGGACCAAAGCACGGTCATCTCCGCCACGTCATTGCCATACCAGGCTGTGAGATGCTCGGCGAAGGTGAAGTAAGCCCAAAGCAGACTCATGGTGAGAAGGAGCTTGCCGAGATTATCGAAATGGATCGGCTCCAAATACTCTTCGAGGTGGAGAAATTTGCGCAAGAAAGCCATGGCTAGAATCAAGGCGGCGACGCCGCTGAAGATGGCGCCGACCACGAAGTACGGCCCAAAGATGGTGGAATGCCATCCCGGCACGGGCGTCATCGCGAAATCCCAGGAGACGATGGTGTGCACGGAAACCGCCACGGGAATGATGGCGATGGCCATGATGTGCATGGCGCTTTCCAGGC
Source organism: uncultured Acidobacteriota bacterium (assembly GCA_963761945.1). GTDB lineage: Bacteria > Acidobacteriota > Terriglobia > Acidiferrales > UBA7541 > Palsa-189. The sequence continues at coordinate 73,720 of CAVXIM010000013.1, forward strand.
GATGCCACTGCTTCGGATTGCCTTGCCATCCGAGCGACAGGACGGCGTAAAGCTTTTTGCGCCAGCCCTGGGCCAGATCGCGAGCGGCGGCCGCATCGGGAATGATGGGCAGAAAAAGGAAAATCATACTGCCGGAGAGATAGGTGAGGATGGCAACGAAATCCCAAAGCAGAGGTGAGCGGAAATTGGGCCAAATGTGGCGCTCGCTTGGGTAGGGAATCAACCAGTAGAAAAGCCAGGGCCGGCCGAGATGGCAGATGGGGACGATGGCGCCGATGGAGAGCGCGAAAACGGTGATGGCTTCGGCGCAGCGCGTCACCGGGCGGCGCCAGCCGGCATTCGCCAGGCGGAGGATGGCAGAGATGAGCGTGCCGGCGTGACTGATGCCGATCCAGAAAACGAAATTGGTAATGTCAAAGGCCCAAAAGACGGGCCAGTTCAGGCCCCAGACCCCCAGCCCGTGATAGACCTGATAGCTGAAGGCGAAGACGCCCGCCAGGACCATACTGCCGGTGATGCCTACCGCCAGCCAGTATCCTGCGCCGCTGCGAAATAGCGGTCGCAGCAGATCTCCGCGAATTTGTTCAGCCGTTTTTGCCATTTTGCCAGGAGTCCTGCTGGAGATAGGTGACGTTGGGCTTCGTGCCGAGCTCGGCGAGCAGTTTCGTGGAACGATTTGAGCGCGCCAGGCGCGAAACTTCGCTATTCGGATCGTTCAGATCGCCAAAGACCATTGCTTTAGGCGCGCAGGATTGCACGCAAGCCGGATTGAACTCGCCGTCTTTCAGATCGCGCTTTTCGCCCTCCGCCTGAATCTCCGCGGCGCGAATGCGCTGCACGCAGAAAGTGCACTTTTCCATGATGCCCACGCTGCGCACGGAAACGTCGGGATTCAGCTGCAGGTGCAGAGGCTTGTCCCACTGCGGATTGTAGAAATTGAGGAAACGTACCGTGTACGGACAGGCGTTGGCGCAGAAGCGCGTACCGATGCAACGGTTGTAGACCTGCGCGTTCAGTCCTTCGGGCGTGTGATAGCTGGCGAAAGTGGGACACACCGGCTCGCAGGGCGCGTCGTCGCATTGCTGGCAAAGGACGGGCTGAAAGCGGACGCGCGCGTTAGGGAATTCGCCTTCCCAATAGCGCTCCACGCGAATCCAGTGCTTGGCGCGTCCGCGCGCGGCCTGATCGGGGCCGGCGGTGGCGATATTATTCTCGGCATGGCAGGCGACTACACACGCTTCGCAGCCGGTGCAGCGATCGAGATCGATGACCATGGCCCATTTGTGAGGCATTGGTTTAGCGGCGCTCCTGTTCGATGGGGAACTGGCTCATTCCGCCCGCGAAGGTAATGAGCTTGCCTTCTTCGGCGCCGCCGACGCGGGCGACTTTGACGCGCGTGGCGGCCCAAGCCAGCGCGCCGGTCTCGCGTTCGGCGAGCGGAGCCAAGATGGAAAGCGGATTGGCGCCGCGGCCGCTGGCAAAGCGGCCAAATTTCTCATGTCCCTGGCCGATGGGCATGGCAACAAGGTCCGGAGCGATTCCCGGCGAGAGAATCGCCGGGGCACGGATGCTTCCATGCTGCGACATGATTTCGACGAGATCTCCCGGCGCGATGCGCAGTTGCGCCGCCGTTTTCGGATTGAGCTCCACCCAACTCGACCACATTGCAGTGGTGATCACGTCGGGCATTTCCTGAAGCCAGGGAAGATGAGCGAGCGAGCCATCGCGAAAGGATTGCGAGGGGAAGGGCATGAAGTAAAACGAAAATTCCTGCGCGGACCCATCGAATTCCGGTTCGGCGAATTTGAGCGCAGCGCGAGAGGGTGCCGCAGCCGTGGCTTCGGCGCGTGGCGCCGGCGCAATATCCCACCAGCCGCCCTGCGTCGTAATCTTGGTCCAGAAATCGTCTTCGGATTGAGCCGCGGCGCCGGAATGCTGGCGCAGGGGCACGTAGGCCGCGCGCAGCATGGCGTCATAAGACTTCCAAGGCAAAGCCGCGGCTGTGGGCCCGCCGAGTTTTTGCGCGACATCGAGCAAGACGTCGGGCATCGCGCGCGTGTTATGCAGCGGGTGGACGGCAGGAGGAGCGAGGCTGACGACACTCTGCGTCGCGCCAGATTCAGGAATATCGTCGACCCAGGATTCGAGCGGCGCGTGGTCGGGAAGGATCAGATCGGCGAAGGCGCTGGTTTCATCGATGAAACTGCCGAAGCTGACGATATAGGGAATCTTCGCGAGCGCCTCCGGAAAGCGCGTGCTGGCGGGCGCTCCAAAAACGGGATTGGCGTCGTAGAGGAAAAGGACTTTGGGCGTCTGAGGCTGATTCTCGAGGATGGCCTGAGAGAGGGCGTTTATCGCCCCGAAATTCGACTGAGCAACGGCCGCAGAAGCGGTGACCATGGCGATGGGCGGCTTGGGCGTGAAGCTGAGGATCGGCGGTTCGGTGCGGCCGATCTCGAGCAAAGCCTGGAGCGCGTTGACGGCGAGAGCGCTGAACAGGCCGTTGGTTTGCGCGAGCGGCGCGCCGGCAATCACGACCGCACTTGCGTTGGCGGCGGCGATTTCGTGTGCCAGGCGCGCGATTGTCTCGGCACTGACCCCCGTTTGCTTAGCCACGTTGTCGGGCGTGTAGTCCGGCAAGCCTTCGGACCAGCCAGCGATGAGCGCAGAGGCGCGCGGATGCGCATCGCGCGGACGAAGCTTGTCGCTGAGAACGACATGAGCGATGCCGAGCGCCAGAACGCCTTCCATGCCCGGCTTGCAGGGAAGCCATTCGTCGGCATTGGCGCCGGTCTGCGACATGCGCGATTCCACTTGTACGAATTTGCCGCGGCGCCCGGGCCGCCCTTGCCGCATTTCGCCGTAGCCAATCGACTGCGCGACCGGCGAATTCCAGGTGCCGAGAAGATCGGCGCCGAAGGAGATCAGATAGTCGGCGCGCGCGAGATCGAGAGTGGGAAGAGCAGCCGAGCCAAAACTCAGCAGATTGGCGTGGCGCAGGACGGCATCGTCCAATGGCTCATAGGAAATCGGCGGCGTCGCCCCAAATGCTTTCAAGAATCGCTCGATCAATTCGCGGCGTTGGCCACGTAGGGGTCGCGTCAGGAACGCAAGCGAAGCGGCGTTGCCCGAGGAACGAAGATCGGCGAGATGCGAGACGAGTTCGGCGATGGCGTCGTCCCAGCTGATTTCCTGGAAGTCGACAGAGCCGCGAGCTCCGCGGCGTTTCAGCGGGTTTGTGAGCCGGTCGGGATGGTAGAGCACTTGAAGCGCAGCATGGCCCCGGGCACAGAGTTTGCCGCGGCTTATGGGATGATCCGGATTGCCTTCTAGTTTTTTCGCCAGGCCCATCTTAACCACGCCGGCGCGGCCGTTGCGCACGACTTCAGCGTCGCCTTCCATTACGCGGACGAGCGTTCCGCAGCCCGCGGAACATAATGTGCAAACGCCGGGCTTCCAGGTGGCGATGCCGGGAACGAGATCTTCATCCGGGATGAAGCGAATGAGCTGCTGCTCAGGGTTGCCGCAGGATTCGAGGGCCGTAACGGCGCCGGAGATGGCCGAAATTTTGAGAAAGCTACGCCGTTCCATTGGCTCTGACCCTCGCGATCAGTAATGGCATGTCGTGCAATCGATTGAAACGTTGCGTTGCGTATGGCAGCTCAGGCAATAGCCCATATTCAAATCCACGGCGCGCACGGCCGTGGTCTGCTGCATGAGGTCGCCGTGGCAACTCGAGCAAGCGACATTCGCGCGAATGTGCGGCGCATGATTGAAACGAACGTGAGCCGACGCACTATAATCGTACACGCGCACCCAGGGAAGGTCTTCGCCGCGCGCCTGATAAGCAGCCATTTTTTTGATCTCAGGCCGGTCTTTGGCGATGACCAGATGACAACTCATGCAGAACTTTACGCTGGGGATAGCCGCATCGGGTCCTTGGTTCACACCGGTGTGGCAAACCTCGCATTGCAATCCGCGGGCGAGATGGACCTTGTGCGGGAAGGCGATGGGCTGCGTAGGCTGGGCAGGATGCCAGTTCAAAAAATCGCTGATGGCTGCGCGGACGCTGCCGTGGGAGGGAGAGAAAACGCCCGTTGATTGGGGAGAGAGGTCCGGCGTTCCTGAGGATGTCGCGGGGACCGCTTCCATTACGATCCATCCGCTGGCGCATATCAGCGCAACGATCAGCCAAATTCTGAAACTGGTCAGGGCGCGCATTTTCGCGCGCCGCGAGTGCGTCGCACCTTTTCCCCCTGGCGGCAAGCGTAAGAGCTTACAACAAAGTGGCTAAGAAGCGGCCCGGGAACTACGAACCGGCCTGAATATTAGCGACGTGGATGGTCTTATTGGATGTGTCATAGGTGCCCGTTATCTTGACTTTAGCCCCGGCGAAAGGCTGAGCTTTTTTCTGGTCGTCCAGTTGATAGGTCATTTTATTGGCGCCATCGAACAGCACGTATTTGCCGCCGATGCTCACGCAGCGATTGGAGCAATCCTTGGCGCTTTCGCCCTGGTTCATCATGGCCGCATGCGAACCCAACAAAGCGCACTGCTGATCCATGATTTCCCCTGTAAACGTCTGGGACTTCTGAGCGGCCATGCTCACTGCCAGAAGCGATGCCGACGCGAGCAAGGCAAATATAAATCTTTTCATTTAAGGGTTTCTCCCTGGAATAAAGCCGCAAGTGCGGAGACAGAATACATCCGCCGCGTCCGTAAGTCCTTGTCTTAACAAGAATTTTACCTCGCTAGCAGGCATTACACTGATCGGGCGCAGGCTCCCAAAACGCTCGGCACCTGCGCCCGATTCTGGAGTTCCGGCTTTTCTTATGGAGCTTGAGACGCTGCGTAGGCAGACAAGGCAATAATGTCGTCCACCGTCAGGTTCTCCGCGACTTTTTGCATCTGCTGGGCGGCTGCTGATTTTCCTGTTCCGGCCTTGAAGCCCAAAAGCTGGCGGGCGATATAGATGGGGTGTTGTCCCGCAAGCTCAGGGATGTTGCCGAAGCCCTTCAGACCGTCGCCGTGGCACACGGTACAGGAAATCGTTTTGCCGCCGCCCGTATTAACCAGCATTTCGCCTTTGGCAATGGTGCCGGGCGGAACGTAAGCGATAAAACCGGACTTCGGATCGCGCGCCGTGGCGAGCGCGGGGTCCTGCGGCACTTCGATGATGCGGTTGCCGATGGGTTCCATGCCGCCGCCGGGGAGAGGAAGGCGCATGCGCGCCTGGTTCACCCAGGTCTTCGGCACCATATCGGCTTCCATGACTTTCACCCATTGCGTGGGCTTCTGGGCGGCGAAATAGTCGGCGGCCTGCTTGGCATCTTCGTCGGAAGTGGCCATGGCGATCGTATTCATTCTGGCGGGGTCGATTCTGTCTCCGCTCTTGAAGTCAGCCATCTGCTGCACGAGATAATCCGAAGAAAGGCCGGCCAGGTAGGCGGATTCGGGATGACCGTACCCCGTAAGAAGGTGGCAGGAGCCGCAGGCAAAGCCCTTGTCCGAGGCGCCGCTGCGAACTATTGCCGGCACCGGGCCATGCTCGTCTGGGAACCAATCCGGCGGATTGGCCAGGTCATCGATCTCTTTTTGCGTGTAGCTCTTCGTGCTCCCAGAAACCTTGACCGGCCCCGTGGCCTCGGCACCCGCGGGCGGATTGGCGTCGGGAGAGGGGAAAGCCCAGGCGGGATGGTCCGCCGAATCTTGCTGCGGAGGTTCCGCGGCGATGGCAATGACAGAAAGCAAGGCAGGTATTAGAAGCCAGATAAAATTTCTCATCGAAGTCCTCGGGCCCTTTTCGGGCGATGCGACCGGCACAGCGATTGCGGGATATTGATACACGACTCTGGCGCATGATTCAAGGGCTGCTCTAGGTTTAATAGCGGGCCGGAGGCAGTGGTTTCACCGGCAGGAGCCCGCAGGTCGGATTCAGTAGCTAATGGGAATTGGTTTTTCCGCTTTCGGCGAGCAGGCTGCGCAGGACGAAAAGGAGGTTTGCCGGCCGCTCGGAGAGCCGCCGCATGAAGTAAGGCACCCACGCTTCGCCAAATGGAACGTAAATGCGGAGCGTATGTCCTTGGGCGACGACTTCTTGCTGCAAATCGCGCCGGATTCCTAGCAGCATCTGGAATTCATATTGGGAAGGCGGCAAACGGAGCCGCTGGATTTTGGCGGAAGCGTAGTTGATAAGCGCGGGGTCGTGCGTGGCAATGGCCAGGCGTGGACCCGAGGCGTTTTGCAGCAGGAGTTGACCGAGAATCTGATCGAGGAGCCTGCGGTAATTGGCGTCGACTGCGCTCTTTTTCTGGAAGGCGATGGCCGCGGGCTCGCGATAAGCCCCCTTGACCAGACGTATCTTGGCCTTTAAAGGCGCAAGCCTCTCCAGGTCGGCCTGGCTGCGGTGGAGATACGCCTGGATGGCAAGACCGGCATTGCCGTGCCGTCTTTGTACTTCTTCGAAAATTCGCAGAGTAGCGTCCGTGTAGGCAGAGCCTTCCATATCGATCTCAATGCTTGTCTGCATGGCCGCAGCCGCGCGCGGCAATTTCATGGGCCAGGGAAAGGCACAATCCTCGATCGAAATCCAGCCCGAGTTGCGTCAGTTTTACGGCGATATTTCCGTCGATTCCTGCATCGCGCAGCGACCGGAGGATCTGCACGTAACTGTCGCGTGATTTCCGCGCCTCGTCGGGTGTGGCGACGTTTTCGCCCAGGTGATTCAGGATGACGGGCCGGCCAGCGCGGTAAAACGGAGCGATGGCCGGGAGCGCTTCATCGAGCGTTTCTCCGGCTACGAATCTTCGGGCAAATCCGTATCTTGTTCCCAGGCGTCCAATCCAACGGGTCACGGCTTTCTTGGTCGAGAACCAGAAAATCAGATTGCGCAGGGGGTTCGTGGGTTTGGCCTTTTCGTTTGATTTGGCGTTGAGAATCTAACAGAAGAGGTTAGAATGGCCTACCTGCTCTCTCTGCCCGCGGCCCAGCAAGAAGCAACACGTAGCTTGTAAACACTTTAGGTTGCGCGATTGGCCATTCAATCCTCCGCAGCGAGCATTCGATGATCGGGGATGTCTTTTGGGCCGCGCGCCGCATCTCAGGGATAGAACGGCGTTCGCGGAGCGGGACCGCTGACGCGGGAGGCGACCATTTCCAGCACCATGGCGGTATCGCTCGAAGCCAAACGCGCCGACCAGCCTTTTCAGTTTATGGCGGCGTCGTACCTGATCCGTATTGGGGCCGAACCGGTGCAGACTCTGGGGGAGTTGGCCAAGAGTTTGCGGACGTGTCCCCAGGCTTCGATTTTTTATCACACCTTCCAGAGTCTCGAAGCGCATCATTACACGTCTTTTTCCAGCGATTTCGCGCAGTGGGCACTGACCGCCTGCAATGAGGCGGCACTGGCGGAACAATTGGCCATCGTGGACCTGCGGGAGATCGTGTCGCTGGAGGACTTGCGCCGCCTTCTCGTGGATATTGTCGGCAATTATTTGAAGGAACATCCTCAAGCGGCGGACCGGCGGGCATTCGAGGCTTTTTATTTTTGCGAAGCGAAAGAAGTGACCGTGCCTTCGGGATCGCCGGCCTGGACGCTGCCGGAACTGGCCGAAGGAATACGGCACCTGGGGCATCAATCGCTGCACTATCACTTCATCAATTCGCGGCTGCGGCTGCAACTCCAGACGAATGATTTCTCCTTTTGGATTCAGCGCAATCTGAATCATCCCTGGCTGGCCGCGCGGCTCAATCGCATCGATTTCTATAACGATACTCTCGACGAACTGCGCCAGGACATTCTGGATGTTCTCGAGCCGGCGGAGAGCCAATGAGCACAACTGAAATAGCCAAACCCGTTCTGCCGGTCCTGGAGGATTACACCCCCATCGTCGGCGAGCCCGAAATTCTCGAGTTGCGGGAACTGGCTCGCCGCCTGGCCGGACGCCGCGTCAAGATGGTCAATTCCACGGCCGTGGGCGGAGGCGTGGCCGAGATCCTGAACCGGCTCGTTCCGCTCATGGAAGAAGTCAATGTGCCGACGCGCTGGGAAGTGATCACCGGAGGCGAGATATTTTTTCACGTGACCAAGGCGTTTCACAACGCTCTGCACGGCGCGCCTTATGAGGGTGCGGCGGATTGGTTCGATGCGTTTCTGGCCACCAATGAAGAAAATCGGCGGCGCATGCAGTTTGACGAGGATTTCGTTGTTATTCACGATCCTCAGCCGGTAGCGCTGATCTCCGAGCGCAACTCCGGTCCCCGCTGGGTTTGGCGCTGCCATATCGATCTTTCCAATCCGAACGCGCAAGTGTGGGATTTTCTGAGGCCCTGGGTGGATCGCTATGACGCTTCTCTCTTTTCTTCCCCCCAATTCACACGCGGCCTGCGCATCCCGCAATATCTTTTTTATCCCACCATTGATCCGCTGGCGGACAAGAATCGCGAGCTTGACGGCGAGTTCGTGCGCGGTGTTCTGGAACGATTTCACGTCGATCCCGCACGGCCCATCCTCACCCAGATTTCGCGCTTTGATCGGCTGAAGGACCCGGTGGGGGTGATTCGGGCTTATCGCCTGGTGAAAAAGTACGAAGATTGCCAGCTCGTGCTGGCCGGCGGCAGTGCCACCGACGATCCTGAAGGCGCAGCCGTGCTCCAGGAGGTCGAGCAAGCCGCGGCCGGAGATCCGGATATACACATTCTTAATTTGCCGCCCTGGAGCCACGTGGAAATCAATGCCCTGCAGCGAGGATCGACCATCGTGATTCAGAAATCGCTGAAGGAAGGCTTTGGCCTCACCGTCAGCGAGGCGTTGTGGAAAAAGAAGCCGGTAGTGGCATCGGCGGTGGGGGGCATCCCTTCGCAAGTGATCCACAAACTGACGGGGATGCTGGTCCACTCGGTGGAAGGAACGGCCTACCAGATTCGTTTTCTGCTTGCCAATCCGGCGTTTGCCAAGGCGCTGGGGGAAAATGGGCATCAGCACGTCAAAGAGCATTTTCTGCTCACCCAGAACCTCAGACGCTATCTTGTTTTGTTTCTAGTGCTCCTCCAGGGCGACTAAACGTCCGAAATTCCCAAAGGGAGATCCCTCGCTCGCATGCCGGCGCGCGCAAGAGCACGCGCTCGCGTCGCTCTCGATCGGGATGACGAGGAGGGGAAACGCGGGCAAATCGCGGTGCCAAGCCGCCGAACACATTCCGAAAGCCCACCGATGGCACGCTAAGACGCCGCGGGACGGGGAGTTAGGCTTTGCGCAGCAGGCCGGCCGCGCGCACAACTTTTCGCTCCGCAATGGGTTTACAATTCAGGACATTACAGGCGTTTCCCCGTGTCCGTTAGCCCACTCGCCGGGAGCCCAAATTGGCCATGCAAAGACTCCGACGCAAGCATTCTTCGCCACGGCCTGACATTATTTTCGCCGCGCTCACCGCTCTGGTGTGTGCGGGTCTCCTTTTTCTGCTGCCCCGCTTAGCCGCGGGGGACACGCTCTCTGGTGATGCGCAAAAGGATCGGTCTGATCAGTCTGCACGAGCAGGAAGTCTCAAAGGTTTGCCGTCGACGGATCTCTCTGAAGACGAAGCCATCGTACATGCCCTCAATCGATTAGGTTATGGGCCGCGGCCGGGCGACCTGCAACGCGTCAAAGAGATGGGCCTGGCGAAATGGATTGACCGCCAGCTTCGTCCCGAATCGATTAACGACTCGGGGCTGGAGGCGCGGCTCTCGCGTTTTCCCACACTGAGCATGTCTTCCGAAGCGCTCCTTGAGAAATTTCCCCGGCCAGCCGTTGCGGCGAAACGCGAGGGCGTGAGCCCGCAGGAATATCGCAAAGAGCAGCAGGAAAAACGGCAGGCGGCGCAGGCCGCCCAGCAGTCCGCCGAGGCTCAGCAGAATGCGGACGGCCAGCAGGAGCAGATGTCGGATCAGGCTTCCGGGCAGGCGAACGGCGATCCCGCGCAAAAGGGAAACAATCTTTCGCCACAGACGATGGCGCCCGACGAGCTGGCCGAGATCCTTCTACCTGGCGCAAAAAATCTCAGCAAGCAGAACGCCGGCGGCAATCCCGCTGGCAATCCCCCCGGCAATCCAACGATGAATTACGAGCAGCTGCAAACGCCTCAGCGCGTGATTGCCGAGCTGGCCATGGCCAAGATGGATCGCGCGGTTTACAGCGAACGGCAGCTTTACGAGCAGATGGTGGATTTCTGGTTCAATCACTTCAACGTTTTCGCCGGGAAGGGCGTGGACCGCTGGTTGCTTACCTCGTATGAGCGCGACTCGATTCGCCCCCACGCGATGGGCAAATTCCGCGACTTGCTGGAGGCGACCGCAAAAAGTCCCGCGATGCTTTTTTTTCTCGACAACTGGCAGAGCGTCGATCCCGCCGCCTGGGCCCGGCTGCAGCAGGAGCAGGCGGCGCGTCGGGCTTATCGCGCGCGATTCGGCGGCCCTTTCGGTGGGCCTCGGCCTTTCCCACCTCCTCCGCCAAATCCGAATCAAGCCAAAAAGCAGGAGCGCGGCCTGAATGAAAATTACGGCCGTGAATTGATGGAACTGCACACGCTCGGCGTCGATGGCGGCTATTCGCAGCAGGACGTCATCGAAGTGGCGCGTTGCTTCACCGGATGGAGCATTCGGCAGCCGCAGCGGGACCCGGAGTTCTTCTTTAACGAACGCCTTCATGATCCCAATCCCAAGATGGTGCTGGGGCATAAGATCAATGCCGGCGGCATGAGGGACGGGGAAGAGGTGCTCGACCTGCTGGCTCGCGATCCGCACACCGCTCATCACCTATCCCTCGAGATTGCGCGGCATTTCGTCTCCGATAATCCGCCGGATGCTCTCGTGGATCGCATGGCCCAAACGTATGAGAGCACCGATGGCGATATCCGCGCCGTGCTCCACACCATGATCTATTCGCCGGAATTCTGGTCGCGCGAAGCCTACCGGGCGAAGATAAAAACGCCATTTGAGCTGGTGGCTTCGGCGGCGCGCGCAACCGGGGCGGAAAGCGACTTGCCGTTAGCGCTCGTGCAGTGGACGGGCCGCATCGGCGAGCCGCTCTATCAGTGCCAGCCCCCCACCGGCTACTCGGATAAATCCGATGCGTGGGTGAACACGGGAGCTTTGCTGAACCGGCTGAACTATTCGCTGGCGCTCACGGGAAACCGGCTGCCCGGCGTGCGCACGGATATTGCGTCGCTGCTTGGCGGCAACGGTCCCGCCGAACCCGATGCTGTGCTCGATGCGGCCATCGGAGTTTTGCTTTCGGGCGAAGCTTCTCCGGAAACGCGCCAGACCTTGGAGAAGCAGATGAAAGATCCGCGAGTGCTGCAGGCCAGCCTGGATGATCCCATTACGCATGTGAACGAAGGCATGGTCGCGGGCCTGGTGCTGGGCGCACCGGAATTCCAGCGACGCTGAGGAAAACGCGAAGGAGAATCACGATGAACGTTTCACGGCGAGCGTTCCTGAAAAATGGCGGCGTGGCCATGGTCGGCATGAGCACTCTGCCAGGGTTCCTGCGGCGCGCGATTGCCGCGACGCCGATGCCCAATCGCAAGAAGCTCGTGGTGCTCTTCCAGCGCGGCGCCGCCGATGGGTTGAACATCGTGGTGCCCTTTGCGGAGCCCAATTACTACCGCATCCGGCCGACCATCGCCATTCCGCAGCCGCAGCGGGGAGGGGAATTGGCAGCGCTCGACCTCGATGGATTTTTTGGACTGCATCCCAGTCTCTCGCCGCTGGTGCCGCTTTTCCGCAAACAGCAACTCGCCATCGTGCATGCGGCCGGCTCGCCCGATACGACCCGCTCGCACTTCGATGCGCAGGATTACATGGAGTCCGGCACGCCCGGCGTGAAGTCCACCGACGACGGCTGGCTCAACCGGGCACTCCAGGTTGATCCTGAGCAGGGCGCTTCCCCTTTTCGCGCCGTGGCCATGGGACCAAACCTGCCGCTCACGCTGCGTGGCACCGCGCCGGCCATCGCGCTGCCGGACGTGCGGCAGTTCCGCGTGTTTGCGCAATCGCCGGCGGTCGAGGGCGGCTTCGAGGCGCTTTACGCGCAGACGGTCGACGAAGCTTTGCGCGGCACCGGCACGGAAACCTTCGAAGCGATCGACATGCTGCGCAAGGCCGACCCTTCGCGCCTGCAGCCCGAAAACGGCGCGGATTATCCGCGCAATCGCGTGGGCCAGGCGCTGCAGCAGGTGGCCCAGCTTCACAAAGCTGACATCGGGCTGGAAGTCACGTTCGTGGATACGGGCGGATGGGACAATCACGTGAACGAAGGCGGCGCGCAGGGACAACTCGCCAATCTATTGCGCGACCTCGGGCAATCGCTCGCCGCGTTCGCGCAGGATATGGGCGACCGCATGGACGATATCGTGGTGGTCACCATGTCTGAATTCGGCCGCACCGCGCACGAAAACGGCAATCGCGGCACCGATCACGGGCACGCCAACTGCATGTTTGTAATGGGCGGCCCGGTGAAGGGCGGCAAAGTCTATGGCAAATGGCCGGGACTTGGTCCCGAGCAACTCAACGAAGGCCGCGACCTCAAGCTGACTACGGATTTCCGGTCGGTGCTCGGCGAAATAATTTCGCGCCATCTGGGCACGAAGGAACTCAACGCGGTTTTCCCCGGATTCGACAACGATCCACGCAAATTCCCGAATCTGCTGAAGACGTAGGCGCTCCTCACACCTGTCGTTTCGCAGCACGAAAGGATGCGGTCTGAAGGTGCACGAAGCGATCGGTAGCAATGATTCGGCCGCCAGAAAAGCTAGCATCTTTCCTCGGCCGAAAACGTGGCCTCGTGATGACGATCAGTAGCCAGAATGCGGTCTGAAGTTCTACGAAGCGATTGGTTGCTAGGCTTCGGCCGCCAAGGTGCTAATCCGCGGCGGCGCGGGCGGCCTCTTTCGCTCCTTCGGAGGTGCGAATACGCATGCTGTAGAAGGAGCGGTAGACGAAAGTAAACGAGATTAGGAAGAAAACAGCCGCGAGCAGATGAGTCAGCAGCCCGCCTGTTTCCGCAGTTAGCTGCACCGCCAACTCCACCGCGAGCAGGCCAAACAACGTGGTGAACTTGATCACCGGATTCAGCGCGACCGAGGAAGTGTCTTTGAAAGGATCGCCGACGGTATCGCCGATCACGGTTGCGGCGTGCAGTTCGGTGCCTTTCTGCTTCAATTCGACTTCCACGATTTTCTTGGCATTATCCCAGGCGGCTCCGGCATCGGCCATGAAGATGGCCTGGAAAAGGCCAAACATGGCGATGGAAATCAGATAGCCGATGAAGAAGAAAGGTTCAACGAAAGCGAAGGAGAGCGCGGCGAAGAAAACCGCGATGAAGATATTCAGCATTCCCTTCTGCGCGTACTGCGTGCAGATCTCCACGACTTTCTTGCTGTCTGCAACAGAAGCCCTCTCCGAGCCTTCGAGCTTGATATTGGCCTTGATGAATTCCACCGCGCGGTAGGCCCCGGTGGTGACCGCCTGCGTGGATGCGCCTGTAAACCAATAGATCATCGCGCCGCCGGCGATAATTCCGAGCAAGAAAGGCGCATGCAGGAGGGAAAGCTTGTCGACATTTTCGGTGAGACCGTTGGTCAGCGCCATGATGATGGAGAAAATCATGGTCGTGGAGCCCACGACGGCAGTGCCGATGAGCACCGGCTTTGCGGTGGCCTTGAAGGTATTGCCTGCGCCGTCGTTCTCTTCGAGCAGGTCCTTGGCACGCCCGAAGTTGGCGTCGACATGAAAATCTCTCTTGAGTTCCTGGTGAATGCCGGGAATCTGCTCGATCAGGGAGAGCTCAAAGACGGACTGCGCGTTATCGGTCACCGGTCCGTAGGAATCGACGGCAATCGTCACCGGCCCCATGCCCAGGAATCCAAAGGCCACCAAACCGAACGCGAATACCGGCGCCGCAATCATCAAGTTGCCAAGTCCCAACTGACCCACCATATAGCCGATGGACATCAGTGCCATTATGGCCAGTCCCAGGTAATAGGCGGAGAAATTTCCGGCCACGAATCCAGATAAGATACCCAGCGACGCTCCGCCCTCTTGCGCCGAGATGACGACCTCTCTCACATGGCGCGATTCCGTGGAGGTAAATACCTTCACCAGTTCCGGGATTACGGCGC
>CAVXIM010000014.1:0-111106 GCA_963761945.1 uncultured Acidobacteriota bacterium
AGCCGGCCCGCCGGTAAGAAAGCTGCGCCGGCAATTCCGCGGGCTCGGGCGGCTCGGTCGATTCGTCCGTTTATCTCCAGGTTATGTCCAGGTTATCGCCAGGGCATCAGCGAAGCATGAATCACGTCCGGGACTCCATGACCTCCGACGGACTTGATGGCCAGGTCGACATCCTTGAGTCCAAAGGTGTGCGTGGTGATCTTCTCCAGCGGAAATCTGCGCGACGCAAGCTGCGCGAGAGCGAGTTCGCAAGCCTTGTAGCTGTGGCCGCGCGCGCTCTTGATGGTGACGAATTTCAGCGTGACCTTGGCGAGCGGAAAATTCGGGAACTCCGCCAATTCGCCTTGAACGACGATGGTCCCGGCCTTGCGCTTGAGCGCATCCACGCCCAGCAGGATCGGCATGGTGCCGGCGCCGGCAGAGCAGTCGAGCACGACATCCACGCCCCTGCCGCCGGTGACCTGCATGATCCGCGCGAGGGCATCTTCCTTCTGCACGTCGATCACGTGGTCGGCGCCCAAAGCTTTAGCGACTTCCATGCGCGCGCGATCCTTGGAAGTGCCCGTGACAATAATGAGCGACGCGCCCGCCTGCTTGCAGACCACGGTTTGCGACAGTCCCTGCTGGCCGGGGCCTTGAATGAGGACGCTGGAGTTGTAGCCGACGCCGCCATCGAAGAGCGACCACTCGACCCCGTTCGACATCGGCGTGACGAGTCCGGCCAGTTCCGGCGTCACGCCTTTTGGCACGTGGTGCACCACGGAATTCCACGGCAGATACATGTATTGGGCAAAACCGCCCCAAAGATGCGGCGCTTTTTCGGATGACGTGTAACCGTAACGTATGGCATCGGGGTTATAGCGCCAGTCGGTGTTTTCGCAATGGCGGTACTGCCCCAAATGGCACCATTCGCACCGGCCGCACATGACGTAGTGCTCGACAAAAACCAGGTCGCCTTCCTTGAAGCCTTTGCGCCGGGTGAACTCAGTGCCGGCTTTGGCGATGTAGCCGATATTCTCGTGGCCCATGATCACGGGCGCTTTGGAGGGCGGCGTCTCATACATCTTGACGTCAGTGCCACAGATACCGCCGACTTCCATCTTGAGCAGAGCGCTATCCGACGGAATATCCGGCATGGGGAAATCGCGAATCTCTGTTTTACTCGGACCGACTCTTACCGCCGCTAAGACTTTTTCCACCGTTACTTTCTCCTACGACGATTCACTTTGTGGCTCTGGCAGCAGTGGCGCCCTTGATTTGGCGCCCGGCGCGTACATCTCCGGCATAAGCGCCGATAGCATCGAACACGACTTTAGCAACATTGGCATAGGTCTCGGCGGGCGAGTCCAGATTGCTTGCCGCATACCCGATTGCCGCGTGAGCCATACGAATGCGCCCGTCGAGCCACGGCCCGCCGCCGAATCCTCCCAACACCGGAATCGAAACAGCCGCCGCGACTGCAGCGCCCGCCACGGGGCCGGAGTTGGTGAAGTCGAGCAAAGAAGCCCCTGCGTCCTGAAGGCACTTGGCCTGCTCGACGAACTTCGCGGTCATCCCTTCAGGGGCTTCGGGAATCGCTTCCGGAACCGGCGCGCCGGGCTTCGTTGCAGCGGCAGGCGCGATGCCATATTGCGAGGCGGTCTGCGGCGTAATCCCAAATTGCGCAAAAACAGGAATGCCGGCGCGGACGATGGCGCGCACCGCCTCCGGGAAGTCAGCCGCACCATCCAATTTGACCATATCGGCGCCTCCCTCTTTGGCGAGCAACATGGCCGCGTCCACGGCGCTTTGAGTGCTCTCTTGCAGGGGGCCGAAGGGGAAATCGCAACTCAGCAGCGCCCGCTTCACGCCGCGGCGGACGGCCTTGCAGACCACGAGCATCTCGCTCATGGTGACTTCCAGAGGATTCGCGCGGCCCCACAAATTGACGCCCACGGAATCTCCCACCGAAACAATGTCCACGCCAACTCGATCGACAATCTGAGCGATCTGGCAATCCCAGGCGACGACTCCGACGATCTTTCGGGCGTCGCGTTTCATCTGCTGAAGCGCGGGGATGGTGACAGGCGATTCCTCGGACTGCATTTGCCTCTCTTTATGCAGCGTCTGCGTGAATCAGATTCTGTGAATCAGCCTAGAGGTTCAGGAAATCGTATTTCGCGCGCTGTTCGCGGCCAAGCGACCAGGGAGCGACGCGCGCATCGTCTTTCCAGCGTCCGGCGATGGAATGCCCGCAATCCGGACAGGCGCCGTCTCGCAGGCGATTCTCGGTCACGTCATGCCACGAACGGCGGATCAAGACGCTACCGCATTGCGGGCACGAGGTATTGGCTCCGTCGGAAACAATATTGCCTTCGTAGACGTAGTGCAGCCCCACTTCGCGGGCGATGGCGCGGGCGCGATGCAGCGTTTCGGGCGGCGTGCGCGGCTTATCCTGCAATTTGAAGTCAGGATGAAAGGCGGTGAAGTGCAAGGGAACGTCCGGGCCGAGATGTTCGAGAATCCATTCCGCGAGGCGGCGCGTCTCGCCGGGATCATCGTTGAGCGTGGGAATCATGAGGTTGGTGATCTCGAACCAGACCTTGGTCTCGTTCTTGAGCCATAGCAGCGTCTCGAGCACGGGCTGGAGATGCGTGAGCGTGATCTTTCCGTAGAAATTTTCGGTGAACGCTTTCAGGTCGATATTGGCGGCGTCCACGTAATCGTAGATATCGTGGAAGGCATCGCGCGTGATGTAGCCATTGCTGACCATCACGGTTCGCAGGCCGTGCTCTTTGGCAGCCCGGCAGATGTCCACGACGTATTCGCCCCAAATGGTCGGCTCGTTGTAGGTGAAGGCGATGGAAGGACAGCCGTAATGCAGCGCGAGTTGCGGCACGTCTTCGGGAGGAATATGAGTGGAACGCACCTGATCGCTGCGGGATTTGGAGATATCCCAATTCTGGCAAAAGAAGCAGCCCATATTGCAGCCGGCGGTGCCCATGGAAAAGACTTTGGTACCGGGCAGGAAATGGTTTAGCGGCTTCTTTTCAATGGGATCGATCTGCAGCGCCGCGGGCGAACCGTAGCCGAGGCTATAGAGCTTGCCTCCCTGATTGACGCGAATAAAACAGAAGCCGCCCTGGCCTTCGCCGATGTGGCAGTGCCGCGGACAAAGGTAGCAGTGGACGCGGCCGTTCGGTTCCGGTTCCCACCAGCGGGCCTCGTGCAGCGTTTCTGTTTTCTGCAAAATCTTCAAGTCTTTCATGAGCTATGGGGCATGAGCTATGGGGGTGCCCCCTACTTTTTTCACAAGAGTATCAAAACAAACTACTTACATCTGCGGCCTTCGTTAAGAGTATCAAGCGAAAGGGGTTAAACCCAGTCCCCTAAGTTAGATTCGCTCCCGAACTTCGCTCCTATCGAACTTCCTTATTCAAATTTCGTCAGACTCGGACATTTGCATAGGTAATTGCGAGGAATCCAGCGGCAATCCTCTACGTTTTATTTCTATTTTAACAGACGGGTCAACGGCACGTATGCCGGCGTTTGCGATCGGTGTGCGATGGGTGATTCGCTGGCGAAAAGCCAGGTAATGGGAATGCCGTTTCTGAGGAGTTGGCACCGGAATGACGCTTCAGTCGAGCAGCGGATATGCTGGAGACCTCTCAAACGGGCATTACGCCGAGCAAATCTATACCAAGGGCTGATCCATACAGAGGTTAGGACACTACCCTCGATCTGTAGTGGTCAGCGTTTGCGTCTTGTCCATTCGTGGAGGGGCCAACAAGAGCAGGCGAACAAGCTCGCTTTGGCGGTTTGTGTTTGTCTTTGCGAAGATGCTCTTCAACTGCGAGCGCAAGGTGCCATGGGCGACGCCCAACCGCTTTGCCGCGTCTTTCAAGCTGCCGCCCGCAGCCAGGATGTGTGCCAGACGCTCTTCGGCGGGGGTAAGTCCAAACAATTGCTTGAAGATGGCGCTCTCGGAAACAGCCTTACGGTCCGGATCAGAAATAAAAACCGCAACCACGGGCACATCTTTGCCAAGGTGAATCGCTTTGGTACGCAAAGGCGTCACCAACACCTGCAATGGCCTTTGCATGAGCCCTCGCGAAATCACCACGGCTCCCCCCGGGTCCAGCCCCTGGCCGTTGCCGGCGGCAATCGCACCTTGGATCAGCCGGTTTAGCTCCCTGTTTTCAGACCAAACCGCTGCCTCCAGGCCCGTGGGCGTAAGCTTCAGCGATTTCTGAGTGGCGAAAAGAGCGGTCGCAGCCCGATTCGCGAGCAGTGCACGCGCCTTTGCATCCAGCAATACGACGCCTTGCTGCAGATGATCCAGCGCTTCGCCCGCTGCTTTACCCTTTCGCTCCAATCCCTGAATGCGATTGTGCAGTTGAAATGCCCGTTGCAAGTGTGGCATGAGCAGGAGCAGAAACTTGCGCTCCTCCTCCCCAAACGGCTCGCCTCTCACAGGCCGGAAAATGCTGAGAGCCGAAAAATTTGCACCCTGGCTGTCGCTGCCCAGAATGGGAGCCACCGCATGCAGAATATCGAGGGGACGCAAAAAGTCGTGGTAGTACTCGCCTCGGGTGTAGATTTCATCGGGACATAACATCTGCGATGTGTTAACCGTCCCAGCCCGCATGAGATGGGGCCGTGTGGTCGTCAGGGGGTTAAGAGATCCGTAATACTCGTTGTAGGGTGCCACGTCATCGCGGCTCAGGTTCCACAAGGTGGAAAAGCTGCTTTCCAGTGACCGAGTGTCCTGGTGGTGTAGTGTGGCCGCATTCCCACCAAGGGCGACGGTAAGCCGTTGTAAAACCAGGTCCCAACCACTTGGATCTCCAGCTGCCCTATAGATCAGCTCGATAAGCTCAAAAATTGCGCCTTCGGTCTCCACGCAAAGCACCGCCTTCGTTGAGCGTTGCGATCCAGGGACCTCGGGGACGAGGAGCCGGATTATCGCGCCGGCAAGTCCGGTTTGTCACCAATTTTCTGCGGATTTCTACCCCAATTGGGGGATGCGCCCGCTTCTCTGTCCTGATTACATGCACGCCTTATTTCGTCCCCAGGGAATAGATCCAAACCTTGGGACAAAGTCCGCGGTCTTTGGGTAAACGCGGCCTTGCTCCCAGTAAGGATGCGAATATGCGACTCAGCTCCAGCTCCGCTTCGGGCTTCTCTTGCTCTCGATGGGTTATCGGAGGTTTCGGCCTGAAAGCAAATCTGTTGGTTACGCCGCTCCTTCTATTTTCGTTGGGGCTCTTTTCATTGGCGCTTTCGAGTTGTAAGGGCGGCGGGGGGCGGCGGGGGCAACGGCGGCGGCAACGGCACAGGTAATGGCCAGCCGAGCGTCGCCGTCGTCAGTGTTACTCCAAACCCTTCTAACCCTCTTGCTTTGATCGCGGTCGGCGGCACCCAGCAGTACACCGCGACGGCAACGGACACCAACGGCAACATCGTCAGCGGATTGACGTTCAGCTGGTCCAGCAACACGACAAGCGTGGCCACGATCAGCAGCAGCGGCCTGGCGACCGGCGTGGGCGCAGGTAAGACGCAGATCACGGCGTCCGCCAGCGGTGTCACTTCGTCTGCCGTTGCGCTCAGCGTAAACCCGGCATTGGCCATGACGCCGATGGCGTTGCCGCTCGGCGCCAAGGGCACTCCGTACATCACGAACGGTCTTACCAATTCCGGCGTGCGCAGCGGGGGCGTGGCCCCGTTCCTTTGGTCGCTGGCAAACGGCACCGTTCTCCCGGCCGGACTAAGTCTCAACTCGAATGGCTCGATCAGCGGCGAGCCGACGAATGCGGGGACAACTAACTTCACGATTCAGGTTACCGATTCGGAAAAGCCGGCGGTTTCGCAGCAGGCGCAGGTGAGCATGGTCATAGTGGATCCCGTCAATTCTCCTTGCAGCGTCGTTTCGGGTGGCAATGAGTCCATCATGAACGGGAGCTATGCGTTCCTGCTGCAGGGTTTTCAAGCGACCAACGCCAATGGCACGCCCGTGGCGATGGCAGGCAGCTTCGCGACGGACGGCACCGGAAAGATCACGGGCGGCGAGGAAGATCTCAACTTGTCCTCGGGTCCGCAACTCCTCACGATCAACGGGGGCAGCTACGCAGTGAGCGCGAACGGCCAGGGCTGCGTGCAGTTGAAATATTCGAACAGCACGGCAAGCGTCTTTCACTTTGCCTTGAGCCAAGTCCTGAACACCAGCAACATCGCAACGCACGGGCGGATCATCGAGTTCGACGGCTATCAGGGCTCGCAGGGCGGCGCCGCGACGAAGCTGTCCTCCGGCGTAATCCTGCTCCAGAACACGAGCGAATTCCATCTGGCGAATCTGGCTTCGCGGTACGCATTCGGTGAAGACGGCATCGACTCTAACGGCGGGCACGTTGCCGTTGCCGGTTCGTTTTCGGTCGACACGAGCGGCAACATCACCAATCTGGCCGAAGACGTCGACGACGCCGGCAACATCAACGGGGGCACCGCCAACCCGCTTACGGGTACCGGGACGCTTGGCGCTCCGGACACAAACGGCCGAAGCGCGGGCACTATAACGATCAGCGGGGGCACTGTTCACGTGGCCGCTTACGTCGTCAACACGAACGAGGCGTTCCTCGTTTCCGCTGACGCGCTCGGCACCACAACGCCAATCTACAGCGGCCGGGCCATTCTTACAGCGGCTGCGGGCTCCTACCCGAGATCCCTATCTGGCAACTTTATGTTTCGAGCCGCCGGTATCGATCGCCAAGGCGACGGGGCGGCTTGCGCGGCGAGCGGTCCTTGCGCGGCCATACAAGCGGGCGTCGTAACCTTCAACTCCAATGGAACTTTGACAGGCACGCAATTTTTCTCGCAAGCCGGGGTTACCCAGCAGAGCGCAATCAGCGGCCTCACTTATGCCGTCAACTCCACGACCGGACGAGTCGCGCTGACCGGAGGCCAGCAAGCGCCGGTGCTGTATCTCGCCACGCCTGTACCGGCTACGGCCCCGGACGCTACCGAACCGATTAGCGCGTTCCTCGCCGGAACCAGTGGCGATGCGCTGGCATTTTTCGGCTTCGCCGAGGCGCAGCCGGCCGGACCTTACTCGCTAAATAGCCCGCCGTCCTATATTTTTGGTGCCGAGGATGTGGGTCAGATCGATACGAATTACGTCGCCGGGAGCGGGACTTTCGCATCCGGAACCTTCAATGCCACGCGCGACATCAGCGGTCCCGACGGCCTCCTGGCCAATCCTGCCATCAGCATTACGTTCACGATCAATGCGGATGGAACGATGAGCAGCGCGAATACCGACGGGGCCACCAACAGCACTTCGGCTGCCCCCGGCAGGTTCTTCTTTTTCGGGCCCACGAATACTCCGGCGGCTCTCCGCGGATCAGAGCCGTAGACGCAACGCAAGATCGGCTGCGGCGCGAGTGCCGCGGCCGTGATTGATGCGGCATGCGAAGATCACTTTTTCGCCTCTGACGCCAACTCCTGGAAAGTTGTGTGTTCCCGGAAGGTAGCTCAGCCCGGAAAAGCCAGTCTCCGAGAATGCCGTTTATCAGGACCCAGCCCGTTTAGGTGGCAAATTGCCGAAGCCAGTCGACTGATCTCAAATCGGCGGCAGCCGAGAAAAATCGGTCTGCGTCAAGAAGGTCGAATCAATTTTCTCCACCAGTTTGCCATTCTCTTCGGACTTGGCTTTCACCGTTTTCCATTCCGGATCATCCTGGAAGGCTTTCCAGTTCGTGTTCGCCGCCTCACGGCTCGGATGCTCCAGAATGTAAATAAAGGTGCTGCTTTTCACGGGCTCATCCAGCGCCTTCCAGTACGCAAGACTCTTCATTCCATGTTTCGCAAAGAGCTTATCCGTATAGTCTCGGAAGCGGGCCACAAGGCTTTCCAGCTTTCCTGGGGCTGCATGATAAATCCGCAATTCATACACCTTCGCTGATCCTGTCATCGCATCACCTTCTCTTCTCCTCCGCATTCGGACTCCCGATTGCGGCCTGTAGAAACGCCAACAGTGGAGCTATGGTACCGCATCCGAGTCAGTGGGAGAGCAGAGCGAGCGTATCGCGGCGACGCGGCGGCACGAAGGGAATGGGCGTGATTGCCAGATTTGCGAGACAGGCCTAAGATTGCGCGCATAAGAAGCGCCTGGGGAGGCTCCCATGAAAAAACGGGTCTTGATGTTTGCAGCTTGGGCTGCGGCGACTTTGCTTTTGGGTGTAGTGCTGATGAAAGCGCAGGGCGAGGGCGGGACCGCGCAAGGCGGGCGCGGTGCCGGAGCTGCGATACCGCAACTGCCATTTCATCTGGAGGAGAACTTTTTCCACTATCCCGCTAACTCTGTCGTGGGCCGAACGACTGGCGTGGCGATCAATCCCAAGACGGGCAATATCGTCACGCTCAATCGCGGCTATCACCCCGTGCTGGAGTTCAAATCCGACGGCAGTTTCGTGCGCTCCTGGGGCGAGGGCTCGACAATGTTCGTAGGCGCCCATGTGGTGCGCTTCGATCCGCAGGGCAATCTCTGGTACGTGGATGCCGCCGATAACGAAATTTTCCGCTTCGACTCCGAGGGCCGCACGGTGGGCACGTTGGGAACAAACCCGGAGCCCTGGACTTGGCTGACACATGTGATTGAGCGTGCCGCTCCCGACCAAGCCTCCTTCTATCAGGAGACGGACATCGCCTGGAGCAAGGATGGCAGCATGTTCGTCTCCGACGGCTACGGCAATTCGCGCGTGGCGAAGTTCGATAAGGATGGCAACTTCGTCCAGGACTGGGGCAGGCGTGGCAACCAGCCGGGCTCCTTCAACACCCCTCACAGCATTGTGATCGATAATAACGACGTCATTTATGTCGCCGACCGTGGCAACAGCCGCGTGCAGGTGTTCGATACGGAAGGAAATCGCAAAGCGGTTTGGAACCTGCCGACCGCGCCCTGGTCGCTCTGCCTCACCAACGGACCCAATCAGGTGATGTTCGTGGGCAGCGTGGGCCGGGTCTACAAGATGGACCTCACCGGCAAGGTCCTGGGCGCCTTCGGCCGGCCGGGGCGCATGGCCGGCACCATTGACTCCGTTCACCAGATCGCATGCCCGGATGAGAAGACGGTCTATCTTGCCCACACCTTTGCCTCGCGCTTCGACAAATGGGTGGCGCAGTAAGGAAGGTTCTGAACGGGAGAGAGGATTTGAGGACCTGAGGGGACTCGGCGCACGGTCTGCTTCGTTAAGCGCATCGCTTCTACGTCTGTACGTCGGAGCAACTGAGGAAGTTACGCGTGCGCAGCGAGCTTGGCGGGCAGAGTGAACTGAAACGTTGCGCCCCGCCCGGTAGCGCAGGCAGCCCACAAGCGGCCCCCATGCGACTCAATGATCGAACGACTGATGGGCAGCCCCATACCGGTCCCGTTATCCTTGGTCGTAAAGAATGCTTTGAAGATCTGTTCCGCCTGCTCCTGGCGCAATCCCACACCGGTATCGCTGACTGAGACCAGCAGTTGACCATCGCCCGCTTCCGACTTGATGGTCAGCTCACCTCCGCCGGTCGTTTCCTTCATGGCATCAATGCCATTGAGCATGAGGTTCATGAACACCTGCTGCAATTGGACACGGTCCGCCAGGACTTTCGGGAAGATCCTCAGCAAGCTCGGTACGGATCGCAATCGAGTAGCGGTTCGCTTCGCTGCGCAGCAGGACCATCATTTCTCGAATCAGCTCATTTACATCAACCAACTCCCGCTGCAAAGCGTCCTTCTTGAACAGCACGCTGATTCTGCGAATGATGTCGGCCGCGCGCGTTACGTCTTTGACCATTCTGGATGCGGCTTCGCGTGCCTCGGGCAGGTCTGGGTCATCGCGATCAAGCCATCGCAAGCAGGTGCGGGCGTCGGTGCACCGCCGCGGTAATCGGTTGCTTGATCTCGTGCGCCAGAGAGGCCGTGAGCTCGCCCATGGTGGTCACACGGCTGACGCGCGCAAGATTCGCCTGCGCCTCGCGCACCGCGCTCTCCTCGGCACGTTTGCGTTCGGTCACGTCCATGACCGTGCCAAGAACAAGATGTCATCGGACTCGTCCGACCACGCGGTGGGCCATACTGTAGACGTACCTTATCGATCCGTTGGGAAGAACAATCCGGTGGTCGAACCCAAAATCCGTCTCTTCGCGCATGGCTTTGTCAATCGTTTCGTCGACGTAGGCTCGATCCTCAGGATGAACGCTAGCCCGAAACATTTCCGACAGTGCGGTTTTTCTTGATCGGGATCCCGGCCAAAGATTCGGAGCAACTCCTGGTGACGGCAAACAGCGCCCCTGAGGAAACATTGTATGCCCAACTGCCCGTGTGGCTGAGCCTCTGCGCTTCCGCCAGATAATTTTCGCTTCGGCGCAACGCTTCTTCCGCCTGCTTTGCCGCGGTGACGTCCATCGCGGTGCCGCCAAATTCCACGAGGCCGCCGGACTCGTTCAAGACAGGATGGCCGATCGTGTGGAGGTGCTTGATCGTTCCGTCGGGAAGAACAATGCGGTAGTCGACTTGAAACTCGGTTTTCTCGATTTCGGCTCTTTCAAAAAGGTCCACAACGCGCTTCCGGTCCTCCGGATGGAACCTACTAAAGAAGAATTCCGTGTTCGATGGGTCATCCTCAGGCTTGATGTCGTGAATCCGATAGATTTCCGGCGAGACTACGACCGCGCCCGATGCAATATCATGTCGCCAGCTACCCGTGTGGCTTATTCTCTGCGCCTCCAGCAAGGATTCTTCACTGCGGCGCAGCTGTTTTCTCCACGCGCTTGGTCTCGGTGGTATCCATCACGGCTCCAACAAACTCGAGCACCGCCCGATTTATCGCTTCAGGACATGAGCCACAACGTGGACATGTTTGATCGCACCATCCGGCATCAGCAAGCGATATTCATGCTCAAAATCCTTTCTTATCCTGCGACGCGCGCTCAATCGGTCTGCTTTCACCGAGGCCGTGTCTTGCGGATGAATCCGTTGGAGGATCAGGTCCGATGGTGGGTGTCGTGGTTCGGTCGTATTGGAAGATCTCGAAAGGTTTCCTCCGACCAGATAGATCTCTCCGGTGGAACGGCTTCCAGCCGAAACTGCCGGTGTGGCTGAGACGCTGCGCCTCGGCCAGGTAAGTCTCGCTTTGGCGAAGCGCCTCCTCGGCCCGCTTACGTTCCGCCTTTTGTGCGGCTTCACGCAGCGCACGCTGAATCGCCGGCACAAGCCTCGATAAACGCGTCTTCAGAACGTAATCCGTTGCGCCAATTTTGAGCGCTTCAATCGCCACCTCTTCACCGAGCGTTCCGGAAACAAAGATGAACGGCACGTCCGGGCAGGCTTTCATTGCAAACTTCAATGCGGAAATGCCGTCGAAGGAGGGAAGGCTGTAATCGGCCAGAATCAGATCGATTCCGCCTTGCTCGAGGGAAGCCAGCAGCGCAGCCTCAGTATCGACTCGCGTTACTTCGCAGACGATGCCTTCGGCCTCGAGCAGATCCTGAATCAGCTCAGTGTCTTTAGGATCATCTTCGATCGATAGAATCCGCAATGGGTGCAGCATGCTCTCTTCCTGACGATACTCACTTTCTTACACTTCCCGGCGGCGGCTCGTTAATCACAGCCCAGAAAACGCCCAGTTCCTTGATGGCATTCACAAACTCGTGAAAGTCAACCGGCTTTACCACATACGCGTTCACTCCGAGTTTGTAGCTTGCCACCATATCTTTTTCCTCTTTCGATGAGGTGAGCACAACGACAGGAATCACTTTCAGGTCGCCGTCGGACTTAACTTGCTTCAACACTTCCAACCCATCGACTTTAGGTAGTTTCAGATCCAGCAGCATGACGGCAGGATTGTCCCTGGAGCGCGTCTTGTACTCGCCCCGGCAATAGAGGTAATCGAGGGCTTGCTGGCCATCGCGAGCGACAACAACCTCATTGGCGAGGTTGTAATCCTCGAGAGCCGTCAACGTAAGTTCGACGTCCTTGGGATCGTCTTCAACCATCAAGATACGGCCTAGCTTGTTGTTTGCTGTTTCCATAGCTGCCCTTGTGGTCTGGGAGCTGAAAAATAGAAAGTCGCGCCTCCATCAACGGCGCCCTCGGCCCAAACCTTGCCTCCGTGACGATGTATTATGCGCTGAACCGTGGCCAGCCCGATGCCAGTACCTTCAAATGCGTCAGAATCGTGCAGGCGCTGAAACACGCCAAACAGTTTATTCACGTATTTCATATCAAAGCCCACTCCATTGTCCCTAACGAAGACCACCAAATCATCTTTGTTCCCGTTGGCGCATCCGATCTCGATTTCGGCTTGCGGGCGCGTGCGCGTAAATTTAACCGCATTGGAAATAAGGTTCACTAATACGAGCTTTAGCATCGAACGGTCGCCATAGAATTCCGGGAGTGCGCCGATTTTCCAGGCAATGTTGCGTCCCACTGTGTCTTGCCGAACTTCGGCCAGAGCTTCTTTTACAAGCTGCGCCAGGCTGACGAGCGTCTTTTGCGTTTCAGCCCGGCCAATCCTCGAAAATGCCAGGAGATCGTCAATCAGATTGCCCATACGTTTGGCCGAGTCCAGGATCATGGCCATATAGTGCTTGCTCTTTTCATCGACAACGGAAGAAGCCTTCTTTTGAAGCAGTTCGGTATAGCCGGCCATATGGCGGAGGGGCGCACGCAAGTCGTGGGAGACAGAATAGGCAAACGCCTCCAGTTCCTTGTTGATGGCCTCGAGTTCCGTGGAACGCTTTGCCAAGCTCCTGATTGAGACTTTGAATTTCCTGCTCGCGGCGCTTGCGTTCGGTGATGTCATTGTTCGTTTCCAGAATGGCGAGGGGCCGGTCCTGCTCGTCGCGCCGCAAGGACCATCGGCTGGCCACCACCACCTGCGTTCCGTCGGCTTTGGTCTTCTTAAGCTCGCCCTCCCAACGGTTGTTTCGCAGCAACTCCGCTCGAATGTCCTCGAGTGGCGTTGGGAAAATCGTTTGCAGCAGCTCCTGTGAATGCTTTCCTATCGTTTCTTTGTCGGTCCATCCGTACAGCTCCTCAGCCCCTCGATTCCAGTACGAAATGATGTCATTCATATCACGGACGAAAATGGTGTCGTGCGTGAGATTGAGCAAGCTGGCCTGCTCGCGTTCGTTTCACCACTTCCCTCTGGAGTTCGTCGCGGGATTGCAGAAGCTGTTGCTCGACGCGGCGCCGGACCGCACTGAACCAGGTGAGAAGTAAGGCAAACAGTATGAAGACGGCGTAGTAGGGGAGTTCGGAACTTCTAACGTAGAGGCTGTAACGGGGCTCAGTAAAGAAGTAGTCGAAGGCTAAACTTGAAAGTACAACCGCGAGAATCGCAGGCCCGATTCCTGCGTACCAGACGGTTATTGCAATGGCAAACAGGAAAAGCGGCACTTCTATGTTGCGGAAACCATAGCGTTGCGTCAGAAGCGCCAAACCCAGGGCAAGGGCGAAGGAAGCGGCTGCAAGGCCGTAGCGCAGAACGGGAGAGCGGGCAAATCGCAATTGGAGGTTCGGCCGGGCCATGGCTCGCCTCGCCTGGATCGCGTCAGAGGTTGAGGCTTTCCGAACGGAAGCATCATACCGCAGAAATCTCGACCCGAGAGTCAAGAATGCTGTGCTTAACTCTCTTTACAATTGGGAGTGATTGCGGTAGGTTTCGCCCGTGCAGGTGTGTCGCGACAGTACGTTTTCGCGGTGAAACAACGCGCAGGACCTCTCGATAACCCTCTGTCAATCTTGGGCAGTCCGCTGTAAAGGAAGACGCCGATTATCGATCCGATCAGACGCAACATACTGGCAACGGGCGCCGCGGCGATGGCGATGGCTGCAGCGCCGCGCCTGTTTGCTCAGCAGACTGGGAAAGGATGAGCTGCCATGTCCTTCTACGAAAAAGGCCCCGTTCGCATCCACTACGAGGAGACCGGTTCCGGCTTTCCGTTGTTGCTCATCGCCGGCGGCGGATTGAACTCGACGATCGCCGGCTTGAAGAACCCCTTTGACGCGATCGGGGAGTTCAAGGGAGAGTACCGTTGCATCGCGGCGGACCTGCGCAACGCCAATCCCGGCCAGTCCTCCGGCCCGCTGGAGATTGACCGGCCGTGGGATTCACACACGGACGATCAGCTCGGTGTGATGGACCATCTGGGCATCAACAAGTTCATGGTGATGGGCTTCTGCATCGGCGGCCCATTCATCTGGAACCTCTTGAAGCGGGCGCCCGATCGTGTGGTCGCAGCCGTGCTGGCACAGCCCAGCGGGTCGCGTCCGGAGATGCGCGACCTTTTCTACGAAACGAATATGAAGGACTGGGGGCCGGCATTGGTCAAGCGCCGGCCGGACATCAAGATGGATATGGTGGAGAAATATCTGACCAAGATGTACCGCACCAACGCCGACTTCGTCTTCACGGTGACGCGCGATTTCGTGCGCAATTGCCATACGCCCGTACTGATCCTGCCGGACGATATCCCGGCGCATCCGTACGCCGTGGCCATGGAGGCGGCGATGCTCGCGCCAAACGCCGAAGTGAGCATGTTCCCGTGGAAGGAGCCCAAGGAGCGGATTCCCCTGGCGGTGCGCCAGATACATTCGTTCCTGCGGGCACATCGGCCTGCTTCCGCTTAGACGGCGGTGGCCAACTCAATCCACACAGGTGTGATTACCTCTCTTTACAATTGGGAGTTGTTGCGATAGGTTTCGGCCACGCGGGTGAAGGAGGACGCTGACTATGGATTCGACCAGACGCAAAATACTGAAAACGGGCGTCGCTGCAACGGCGATGGCCGCCGTGCCGCGCGTCTTTGGCCAGGAGGCTGGGAAAGGGGCAGGCGCCATGTCTTTCTACGAAAAGGGTCCCGTTCGCATCCACTACGAGGAGGCCGGCTCCGGCTTCCCGTTGTTGCTCATCGCCGGCGGCGGATTGAACTCGACGATCGCCGGCTTGAAGAACCCCTTCGACTCGTTCGGCGAGTTCAAGGGAGAGTACCGCTGCGTCGCGGCGGACCTGCGCAACGCCAATCCCGGCCAGTCCTCCGGGCCGCTGGAGATCGACCGGGCGTGGGATTCGCACACAGACGACCAGCTCGGCGTGATGGACCATCTGGGCATCAACAAGTTCATGGTGATGGGCTTCTGCATCGGGGGCCCATTCATCTGGAACCTCATAAAGCGGGCGCCCGATCGTGTGGTGGCGGCGGTGCTGGCGCAACCCGTCGGGTTCCGTCCGGAGATGCCCACGCTTATGTACGACGGCAGTATGACCGGCTGGGGTCCGGACCTGGTGAAGCGGCGGCCGGACATCAAGATGGATATGGTGGAGAAATATCTGACCAAGATGTACCGCACCAACGCCGACTTCGTTTTCACGGTGACGCGCGATTTCGTGCGCAATTGCCATACGCCCGTACTGATCATGCCGGACGATATCCCGGCGCATCCGTACGCCGTGGCCATGGAGGCGGCGATGCTCGCGCCAAACGCCGAAGTGAGCATGTTCCCGTGGAAGGAGCCCAAGGAGCGGATTCCCCTGGCGGTGCGCCAGATACATTCGTTCCTCAAGGCACATCGTCCTGCTTCTGCGTAGACGGCGCTTTCGGTCGTGTCAAAGGCGGTGGTATTCGTCGGTCCAGGCGATGAATTCACGGAGGCGGCGGCGTTCGCGCCAAAGAAGCGATAGAAAACGGGAAGCGCTGGCGGGCTCGGCCTGGGGGCCAAAGAAGGTTTCCATGCGCCAGCGCAGATAAGGGCTCTTCCAGGGGCGCAAACGGTGGCCCCGCGACACCTTCCAGTAGTACCGCAGCATCCGTAGCATTTTACCGACGCGAATTCGGAAAATCCTAGAATCCTAGTTGCCCAAGTTCTTCAGGGGCTAAAGCCCCTGGGACTCCTGGACGCACACGATTGTCGGAGCTAAGGCTCCGACCCCCTAATCTCGACCCTCTTGACGCACACGATTGTCGGAGCTAAAGCTCCGACCCCCTACTCGAACTTGTGGGCGCACAAAAGCCCGACTGGCCATCGATTTTGCGCGGAGATTGGGCCCGGCGCGAGGTACAAGGCTCCGATTTGCAGGCGGAGCGAATGGAGTGTACCTTGGGTGGTGACGGGAAAGCGGCAAAAAGGGAGCGCGCGAGAGGTGCGGTGATGAATCGGCGAGATTTTCTGCGTTCGGCGAGTGTGGCATCCGCGGGGCTCGTGTTTCCAGGAGCCGCGCGCCTGTTTGGCGAAGATGCGGCGGCAGAGCACTGGCGGACGTTCGAAGTAATAACCCGCGTGGAAATCCTGAAGCCCTCGGGAGCCACGCGCATCTGGCTGCCAGCGCCGCTGATCGCCGCAACGCCATTCCAGAAAACGCTCGCCAATACGTATAAGGCCGAGGGCGGCGCCGCCAGGATGATTGGAACCAGCGCCGACGCGATGGGAATCGTCGCGGCGGAATTTCCGGCGAGCGCGAAGCCCGTTTTTACGCTCACCAGCCGCATCGCCACGAAGGATATCGCGGTGGATCTCTCGCGGCCCCGCAAAGCGCAGCAAGCGAGCGCCGCCGATTTGCGTCATTTTCTGCGGCCCACGCATCTTTTGCCGACGGATGGAATCGTGAAGGCTACGGCGGCCGATATTACCAAAGGGGCGCGAAGCGACGTCGAAAAAGCGCGGGCGATCTATGAGTGGATCGTAGAGAACACGTTCCGCGATCCGAAAACGCCTGGATGCGGGCTGGGCGATATTCGGTTCATGCTCGAGTCCAAGGACCTGGGAGGCAAATGCGCCGACCTGAATGCGCTCTACGTCGGCCTGGCACGCGCGAGCGGCCTTCCGGCGCGCGACGTCTATGGTATCCGCGTAGCTAAGTCGGAGCTTGGCTATAGAAGTCTCGGCACGGCCAGCGAAGTGGTGACCAAAGCGCAGCACTGCCGAGCCGAGGTCTACCTCACCGACTACGGGTGGGTTCCCGTCGATCCCGCGGATGTGCGCAAAGTGGTGCTCGAGGAACCGCCGGGAAATCGAGCGCTGGATGACGACATGGTGAAGAAAGCCCGGGCGCGGCTATTCGGTTCGTGGGAGATGAACTGGATGGCCTACAACTTCGCGCACGACGTCGCGCTTCCGGGATCGAGCGGGGCGACACTGCCCTTCCTGATGTACCCGCAGGCGGAGACGGCCACGGGCCGGCTCGATTGCCTGGATGCGGATGGCTTCCGGTATGAGATCACGTCGCGGGAGATTGCGCCTGCAAATGGCGCAAGCCGGTCGTAGATTCGACAGTCATTATCAAAAGCAGATCCCCCGCAAAAGCGTCGGGACGCAGAAAACGCGCCTCGGTCGACTTTTTCGAGCGGCGAAAGCGGGATGATTTCGCCTGAGGGCGGACCTCGGGATGACCACCAAGCCACACGTCGCGCCCCGGATAAGGTAAGCCGCTTCTTGATTCAGAGCACATCGGCGCCAGGACGGAGAGATTCTTCGACTTCGTGGCCGCGCGGACCAGAGAGCGGTCCGAGGAGAGTCGCGGCCACTCCACTCAGAATGACAAGCCGCGATCCGCTGTAGCCTAGGTCCAGGACATGCGATGGCGCAAGGCGGTGATGTGCGCGACGTGATGCTGTCCGTGCCAGGAATACGTCGTGAGCACATCGTCCAGGGTCATGGTGCCGCGCTCCGGATGCCGGAGGCGGCGCGCGAAATCCTCCGGGCGCATGGCGTTCAGCAAGATAACCCAGCGCTTATGAAGAGCGTCCAGCAAGCTCAGCGAGACCTCGATGGGCGTCTCTTGCACATCGCCTAATTTCGCCCATAGGGCCTCGTCATAGGGCTTGATGGTGGGCTCGTCTTCGGTGAGCGCCAGCTTGAAACGCACAAAGGAATTCATATGGCTGTCCGGCAGATGATGGATCACCTGCCGCACGGTCCAGCCGCCGGGACGATACGGAGTGTCGAGATGCTCGGGCGAAAGCCCGGCAATGGCGGCCTTCAAGCGGGCCGGCGTTTGGGCAATGTTTTCGATGCCCTCGCGACGCTCGCTGGGAGTGAGCACCGGCTTCGAGGGACATTTTCCGATGGGATAACGCAGGTCTTGCATGTGTATTTTCCTTCCTTGCCTTCCAAAGTTCTTCAGGGGCTAAAGCTCCTAGGACTCCGGAGCTACAAGGCTTTGCCGCGGGATTTGCGCGGCGAACCCGGCTCGGCCGCGGCGCTTTTAGCGGAGGCGAGTTCGGCTTTGGCCGAATCGAAAAACTGCTGCACGATTTTGCGGGCGACCCCATCGATCATGCGCTGCCCCACCGAGGCGATCAAGACCGCCGACCTGTGCCTCTCCGGTATAAGCGATGTCCGTATCGTCACCATTTGGGCGTGAGCTCAATGCGGCCTTCGCCTTTTACGAAGCCCGGTAAGCCTTTGCCGTCCATCTTCACGATCAACGAATGCGGCGGCTTTTTCTGTGAGAACTCCAAGGTGCCGGCGTATTTCCCGGAGATCGCGGCGATTCCGAATTTCACGGCGACTTTGTAGCGATCGGGGCCATCGGGCTCGAGGCGTTCGCAGCCTGGAAGCAAACGCGAAAGCCGCGAGGCATCCATGAGCAGCGACCAAACTTCGGCGGGAGGCGCGGGCAAAGTGGCCGTGCCCGCAAGTTTCACGCGCCGCCTCGCGCGGCCTCAATGGCCCGTGCCAGCGCCCGGCGCGTGAAGACGCGAGCCATCTCGCGGCGATATTCGCCCGAGGCGTGCAGATCGGAAAGCGGTTCGACGCCCTGAGCGGCGTTGCGCGAAGCTTCTTCGATCAATTTTTCCGAGATCGCTTTGCCCGTGAGGGCGCGTTCCACGGCTTCGGCGCGAAAGGCCTTGGCGGCGAGTCCCGTGATTCCGATGGCGGCCTGCTCGATTGATTTGCCGCCTTTGCCGAGCAGTACATTCGCCGCGACGCCAACGATTGCGAATCCGGAAGCCGGTTGATGGAGCTTCTCGTAAGCCGTACCAGATAACGGGCGGCGCGGCGCGATGCGAACCTGGGTAAGGATCTCGCCGGGTTGCAGCTGCGTGGTGAGCATGTCCACGAAGAAATCGCGCGCCGGAATCGTGCGCGTGCCCGACGTATTCGCGGCGATGATTT
Source organism: uncultured Acidobacteriota bacterium (assembly GCA_963761945.1). Classification (GTDB taxonomy): domain Bacteria; phylum Acidobacteriota; class Terriglobia; order Acidiferrales; family UBA7541; genus Palsa-189. The sequence goes on from CAVXIM010000014.1 coordinate 19,133, forward strand.
CCGCATCGAGCGCAAGAATGGCCGCGGGATAATCGGCGCCGGGGTCAGCGTGAGCCAAGCTGCCGCCGATCGTGCCGCGATTGCGCACCTGGACGTCGCCGATTTGCGCGGCCGTCTCGGGAAGCAAAGGACACGTGGACGCGAGCAGGGTCGATTGCTCGATATCGGCGTGCGTGGTCAGCGCACCGATGGCGATTTGGCCGTTTTCTTCGCGGATGTAGCTCATGCCCCGCAGCTGGCCGATATCAATCACGAAACGAGGCGCGGCCAAGCGCAATTTCATCAGCGGCAACAGGCTGTGGCCGCCCGCGAGCAATTTGGCCTCGTCGCCGTGGCGTTGCACCAGGCGCAAGGCTTCGTCGAGAGTCTTGGGGGCGTGATATTCGAACGATGCGGGAATCATTGCACCCTCCGGCTGCCCTGGCGCATGAGTTGCCAAATCTTTTCGCGCTTGAAGGGCATGTCCACGTGACGGATTCCGAACGGCGCGAGCGCATCGGCCACCGCTCCGGCGAGCGCCGGCGTGGCGCCAATGGTGCCGGCCTCGCCGACGCCCTTCACGCCCATCGGATTTACCGGCGTGGGCGTGACGGTGCGGTCGGTCTCGATCCAGCACATGTCCGAAGCGCGAGGCAGCGCGTAGTCCATCAGCTCGCCGGTGATGAGCTGACCCTGCTCGTCGTAGACGGCTTCCTCGAAAAGGGCCTGGCCGACCGATTGCACGATGCCGCCTTGCACCTGGCCTTCGACCAGCAGCGGGTTGATCACATTGCCGCAATCATCCACGGCGACGTAGCGCACAAGCTTGACGTCGCCGGTTTCCGCATCGATCTCCACCACGCAGATATGCGTGCCGAAGGGATAGGTGAAATTAGTGGGTTCGAAGAACGTGGTGGCCTCGAGACCCGGCTCCATCTCCGCCGGCAAAGTCTTGGCGACGTATGCCGCGGAAACAGCTTCCCCGAACGCGACCGATTTTTTGGGGGACTCCTTGGCTGAAATTCTTCCGTCGGCGAAAACCATGCGTTCAGGATCGGAGTCCACGATATGAGCGGCGATACGGGCCAGCTTCTCTTTCACTTTTTGCAACGACTTATACGCGGCGGTGCCACCCACGGCGGTGGCGCGGCTGCCGAAAGTTCCGATTCCATAAGGAACGATGGAGGTATCGCCGTGGACGACCTGCACCTGGCTGGGATCGATGCCCAGAATGTCGGCGCCCATCTGGGCGAAGGTTGTCTCCTGCCCCTGCCCGTGGGGAGAAGAACCGGTCATGATGCAGGCGCGGCCGGTGGGCTCGACGCGGACAGTGGCCGATTCCCATCCGCCCGCAGGCATGGCGCTCGAAGGACCCATGCCGCAAATTTCCACGTAGGTGGAGATGCCGATGCCCATGTAGCGGCCGTCTTTGCGCAGCTTGGCTTGTTCCTGGCGCAGCTTCTTGTAGTCGGCGACCTTCAACGCCAGATCCAGCGCCTTCTCATAGTCGCCGCTGTCGTAAATCAAACCGGTGGGAGTGGCATAGGGAAAATCCTTGGGCTGCGGGAAATTTTTCCGGCGGACTTCGATGGGATCTTTCTTCAGTTCGGCGGCCACCAAATCCATCACGCGCTCGATCAGGTAAGTGGCTTCGGGACGGCCCGCGCCGCGATACGCGTCTGTCGCCATTTTGTTTGTGAAGACGCCGGTAATCTCCATGCGGGCGGCAGGAATTTTGTAGCAGCCGGTCATCATCAAACCGGTCAACGTGGGAATGAGCGGGGTAAGCAGCTGATAATACGCGCCGAGGTCGGCGATCACGCGGCAACGCAGGCCAAGGACGGTGCCATCGCGCTTTACCGCTACTTCAATGTCGTCGATCTGATCGCGGCCGTGAATGGTGGCCTGGAAATTCTCGCGGCGCGACTCGCTCCATTTCACCGGCTTGCCCAGCTGGATGGCCAGATAGGCAATCAGGGCCTCTTCGGGATAGACGTTGAGTTTGGTTCCGAATCCGCCGCCTACTTCAGGGGTAATCACGTGCACCAGCGTCTCGGGGAAATTGAGCATGGAGGCAATCTGAGTGCGCAGAAGATGGGGAATCTGCGTGGAGCTCCAGACCGTAAGCTGCCCCTCCCCGGGCTTGTAGTCGGCCAGCACGCCGCGCGTTTCGATGGGCACGGGAATCACACGCTGGTTGACGATGCGCTGCTTGATGACTTTGTCCGCCGATTGGAACGCGGCTTTCAGGTCGCCGCCCTCCAGTTCCCACTTGAAGGCCACGTTGTCTTTGTGGCCTGCGTGCAGCGGCGCGGCGCCCTTGGCGATGGCCTTCTCCGGGTTGACGATGGGCGTGAGCGCTTCGTAATCCACTTCGATCAGATCGAGCGCGTCCCGCGCCGCGTAGCGATCGGTCGCCACCACCACGGCCACCAGTTCGCCGACAAAGCGAACGCGGTCGCGCGCCAGCACGGGCCGCGCGGCCGGTTTCATGTCTGGAATTTGTGCCGCACAGGGCACGGGCTGGATGGCGCCGTCGATATCCGCGCCGGAAAGGGCGAGGACCACGCCGGAAGCGTGCCGTGCCTTCGATAAATCCACCGAACGGATATTGGCGTGCGCATAGGGGCTGCGCAGAAACGCGGCGTAGTGCATGCCGGCGAGGTTGAGATCATCGACGTAATGGCCGATGCCCTGGATCAGCCGCGGGTCTTCCTTGCGCTTAAGCGGCTTGCCGATAAAACGCGTGGTCATGGCTTCCTCCCGGCGCTTGCGGACATTTTCAGCGGCTTGCGAGCGCTCATTTTCTTGGCCGCGTACTGCACGGCTTCGATGATGTGCTGGTAACCGGTGCAGCGGCAGAGGTTTCCGGAAAGCGCGCTGCGAATTTCGCTTTCATTGGGGTTCTTGTTTCGTTGCAGCAGATCGACGGCGGTGAGAATCATTCCCGGGGTGCAGTAGCCGCATTGCAGTCCGTGCTTTTCCCAGAAGCCTTCCTGTACGGCATGCAGAGTGCCGTTGCCTGTGCCGGAACCGTTTCCGATGCCATTGCCGCCCTTTTGTGAATTCGAGGCAAGCCCTTCGATGGTGGTGATTTCGCTGCCAGAAGCCTGCACGGCCAGCAGCGTGCACGATTTCACCGCCTTGCCATCGAGCAGCACCGTACATGCACCGCAGATGGAGGTCTCGCAGCCGATGTGCGTACCGGTGAGCCCGAGCACATCGCGCAGATAATGAACCAAAAGCAGGCGCGGCTCGACCGTGGTCTCATAGGGTTTGCCGTTTATACGAAGCTGGATTTCCATGGCGCCTCCGACAGCACAACGAAAGACTGGGGGCACAAACGTTACGCCTGCCGCGCTCCGATTTCAAGACGCCACCTAATTTGCGGCGGTATAGGAGAGATTCCTCGGTCGCCGATCAGGAAAGCCGGGCGCAGACTCTGCTGCGTGAACGCTCCTGATGAAGCATATCTTCGCGCGAAGAGCGCCCGACGGCGACCTCGGAATGACAGCGGAATGCACGCGAAACTACTAGGAGTGGAGGATGCGGCCCCAGATGCGAGTGGTGGCGGGTTTGCCCAGATAGGCTTTGTGCCCACCGACGGAGACCGTGGTGGTCTCGTCGTATTCGCGATGCACGACGCGAATGCGCACGCCGGGACGCAGTTTTCGGGCGTCGAGAAATTCAAGGAATTGCGGATCTTTTTCGTAGACGGCGAGAATCTCCACACTTCGGCCGACGGGCACATCGGCAAGGGTCACGGCGTCCTGCGTGCGCTTTAGCCGAGCCAGCCCACCACGCAGGGGCATACCGTGCGGGCAGGCACTATCGGCGCCAAAGCGGCGGATCAGCAAATCGACCACTTCCGGCGAGAGACCATGCTCGAGGCGCTCGGCGGCGGCGTGCGCCAGAGTCCAGTCGAGCCCGATCACTTCGGTCAGGAGTTTTTCGGCGAGCTGATGGCGCAGCGCCAGCCGTTCGGCTTCGGCTCGCCCCTTGCGCGTCAGGCGAATGTAGCCGTCGCGTTCCATGCGCAGCAGGCCGTCGCGGTTCATGCGCTTGAGCGCCGCGGTCACAGCGGGAGGCGTGACTTCCAGCTCTTCCGCGAGCCGCGCGCTAATGGGGGATTGATCGTCCTGTTCGAGATCCCAAATCGCTTTCAGATAATCTTCCCTGGAGACGCTCCACCCGAGCGCACGCGGCTTCTCTTTAGCGCGCGAGTATTCGCTCGCGCTGAGGGGCGCGCGGTGGGCACCCCGGCTTCTGGTGGTTTCGCGAGGCACGAAAGACTCCTAGCGGCGAGGCACGGGACTGGATTGGGCGGCGCTGGGTTGGGAGGAGCTCAATCTGGACTCGGGCGAATCGGGCGTGATGCGGACCGATTCGGAAGCGGCAGAGGCTCGTTCCGCGACCAGCTTCAAAAAATACTCATGCACCGTCGTGTCTGCGGTGAGCTCGGGATGGAACGTGGCTATGAGGATGCGGCCATCGCGCACCAGCACCGGCCGGCCACCTTCACGCGCCAGAACCTCCACGCCGGGTCCGATCTCGTCAATCCACGGCGCGCGAATGAAGACCATCTCCAGCGGCTCGGCTTTCAATTTCGACGGCGCGCTGCGAACTTCGCTGGCCAATTGGCGGCCGTAGGCGTTGCGCGTGATGGCCAGATCGGCGAATGCCAAAGAGTCCTGCGCGGGAGAACGCACCTCGCGGGCCAGTAGAATCGCGCCCGCACAAGTGCCAAAGAAAGGCGCGCCGCGCGCGTCCAGCGCGCGCAGGGCCGCTTCGAGGCCCTCTTCCTTCAAGAACTTGAGCATGGTGGTGCTCTCGCCGCCCGGCAAGATCATGGCATCCACCTGCTGGGCGTCTTCGGGCGTGCGCACCAGCACATATTCCACGCCGAGCCTTTCGAGCATGCGCGCGTGCGCTTCGTAATCGCCTTGGACGGCCAGGATACCGATTTTCATGGGTGAGTTACGTGCAGCTCGCCGAAGATTGCCACGCGATGAGAGACTTCAAAGCTCGAATGACATACGATTACCAGCCGCGGGTCTGCAGCAATTCCTTGGGATCGAGTTGCCGCACGTCGAGGCCGCGCATGGCTTCGCCAAGTTCTTCCGATGCTTCGAGCACCGCCTTCGGGTCCTGATAGTGCGTGGCCGCCTTGACGATGGCCCGCGCGCGCTTATCGGGATCGCTCGACTTGAAGATTCCCGATCCGACGAAAACGGCCTCGGCGCCGAGATGCCGCACCAGTGCGGCGTCGGCAGGCGTGGCGATGCCGCCAGCGGAAAAATTCGGGACCGGCAGCTTGCCGGTCTGGGCCACTTCGCGAACCAACTCAAGCGGCGCGGCCAACTCCTTGGCCGCGTGCTGCAGTTCATCGCCGCGGAGCGTGGTGAGGCGGCGCATCTCGCTCATGATCGTGCGCATGTGGCGCACCGCTTCCACGATATTTCCCGAACCCGCTTCGCCCTTGGTGCGGATCATGGCCGCGCCCTCAGCGATGCGCCGCAGGGCTTCGCCCAAATTGCGCGCGCCGCAAACGAACGGCACCTTGAAATCATGCTTCCAGATATGGTTTTCCTCGTCCGCGGGCGTCAGCACTTCGCTCTCGTCGATGAAATCAACTTCCAGCGCTTCAAGCACCTGCGCTTCGGCGAAATGGCCGATGCGCGCCTTGGCCATGACGGGAATCGTTACCGTATGCATGATCTCGCGGATGATCCGCGGCGAGGCCATGCGCGCCACGCCGCCTTCCTTGCGAATATCGGCGGGCACGCGCTCGAGCGCCATGACGGCGCAAGCACCGGCCTGCTCGGCGATGCGCGCCTGGTCGGCCGTGGTCACGTCCATGATCACGCCGCCTTTGAGCATCTCGGCGAGACCCACTTTCACCCGCCATTGGCTATTGGCATTTCCATTGCTCGAATCCATGGTTAACTCCTTGCGCGGGTATCCGCGCTGACATTCGTCACGCTCGTATCTGCGTTCGCCTGATTCTTCTTATTGTATCGTTCCGGGTCGATAATCACGAAACGTCCTCGTCCGCGGGCCAGCACCGTACCGGCGGCATTGCGGATCTCGCCTTCATGATATAGCTCGCGGCCATTGCGGCCGGTGGAATAGCCCTCGACCCGCAGACTCTTCGTCTACCCGCACAGGGCGAAGATATTCGACAGTCAGCTCGGCGGTGACGGCGCGAACGTTGCTAAACCGGCTCACTTTGCTCATCACCTCATCGAGCACCGTGGCAATGATGCCGCCGTGAATGAATCCAGTCGCGCCCTGGTATTCGGGCCCAAGCCGGAAGCGTCCGATGATGCGCTGGCTGGATTCATCGGCCTCAAAGGCGAGCTTCATTCCGCGGGCGTTTCCGCCACCACAACCGAAGCACGGATTTGCCGCATCAGGCTGGCTCATGAATTGGTCACCTGCTCCGCCAGGTAGCTAATTTATACGAGCGCTACGCGGGCGGGCTCGATGCGCCGCAGTCCGCGTTGGCGCTTGCTCAACTCCGTACGCAAGATATCTCCCAGCACGGCAATGCCACGCGCAATCTGCCGCTCTTCCAATCCAAAAGCCAAGCGCAAAGTATTCGGCTGCGGGCTATGAACATAGAAATAGCGCCCCGGAGCGAACACGACGCCGCGCTCACGCGCCCGAACCAGCAACTCATTGGCGTCGAATCCGGGCGGCAATTCGAGCCAGACGCACATTCCGCCGGTCGGATGCGTCCAGCGCGTCTCCCCAGGCATGTGCCGCACCAGGGCCTCTTCGACGGCGGCTAGCCGCGAGGCGCAGAGCTTGCGCATGCGCGCCGCGTGGCGCACCAGGAGCCCACGGCGCAGAAACTCGCCCAGCGCCGCCTGCGAAAGCTGATCGGTGTGCAAGTCCGTCGCCTGCTTCACAACGCGCAGGCGTTCAATGACGTTGGGCGGGGCCAGCACCCAGCCCACGCGCAGCCCCGGGAAGGCGATCTTCGAGACGCTGTCGATCTGCATCACCACATTGGCGCGATCGAGCTGCTTCAGCGACGGCAGGCGCTCTCCCCGGGCCAACAGCCAGGCGTAGATGTGGTCCTCGACGATGGGCACCTGATGCTTGGAGGCAATCTCCAGCAACCGGCGCCGCGCCGCCAGGTTCATGGAAAGCCCCGTGGGATTGTGGAAGTCCGGCATCAGGAACATCAGCTTGACGCGATTGGCGGATAGCGTCTGCTCGAGCGCGTCCAGATCGAGGCCCAAGCTCGTCCCGGGGCCTTCCTCGGTGCGAACCGGAACTCCCAAGCAGCGCGCCCGCGCGGCCCTTAAAGCGGCGATCGTGCCCGGATATGTAGGATTCTCCAGGATCACGGCGTCTCCCGGACGTAAAAAGACTTTGCAGATCAGGTCCAAAGCCTGCTGGCAGCCGTCGGTGATCAGCAGATTTTCCTCACGGACCTGCAAGCCTTCGGTGCGCAACAATTCGAGGAGCCCCTTGCGCAGCGGGGGATATCCGTCGGTCGCGCCGTATTGCAGGATTCGCGCTCCCTCGCGCCGTAGTACGGCATTGCAGCAGCTGCGCATTTCCGCCACGGGAAAAGATTCGTCAGGCGGGTGAGCCACCACGAAAGAAATTCCGCTCGGCGGCATGGTGCGGATCAGGCGGTCGAGCGCATCGTCGCCGCGCTCATCGGCAAAAAGCGATTCCCAGCGAATGGCCCCACCCGGAACGACCGACGGCGGGGGAGGCGCGATTTGCAGCGGCCGCCAGTTTGCACGGATGAAAGTGCCGCGCCCGACATGACCTTCAATCAGCCCTTCGGACTCGAGTTCCGCATAGGCATTGGCCACAGTGGTGCGGTGTACGCCCAGATGCTGCGCGAGTTCGCGGCTTGCGGGTATGCGGTCGCCGGGGCGCAATTCGCCGGCATGTACCAGGGCGCGAAGCTGGTCGCAGAGCTGCACGTAAAGCGGGATGTGGCTTTCGGCCTGCAGTTGTAGCGGAAACATTGGCTCTCCTGATCGGGCCAATATAAAGGAAAAGTATAGCCCGTAAAGAGCCAATTTGTCTCTCACGGCGATAGTTCCGCAGAGAGCCATCCGCAACGACGATCGCCTTGGGTGACGCGGGAATCGCAGGCCGCACGCAAGTTATTAGTGAAGCTACGGAATTAACTCCGTGCCGCTTGTCATAACGTGAGGTGGCCAGCGGCACTCAACGGTCGAGGGGAGGAACTAGACTTCCAATACCTTTTCGAGGCCAGCCTTGTTCGTAATGATTAGTGTTGAACAGTGAATTTCGACCAGATGCTTGCGCTTGAAGTCGGTGAACAATCGCGTGACGGTTTCGCGGGACGAACCAATCATCTGGGCAATTTCCTCGTGGGTAAGAGTTAAAGGAACACGTTGGAAGCTATCGCTTTGGGCGATGGTTTTACCGTTTTGCGATAAGATCAAGAACGAAGCGCGCCAGTCTCTCCGCCGCGGAGCCCGAGAGCCCAAGACAGCGAACCTCTTGATACGTCGCGTGGTAGATGTCGCTCAGGATCTCGGCCACGCGTAACGCGACTTCACCGTGTTCCCGCAGAAACTGTAAGAACAGGTCCCGCGGAATGAAATTGGCTTGGATCGGCTCAAGCGCCTCGGCCGTTACCTCATATGCTTTCCCCGAGATGGTACCGGGCAAGCCGACTACCTCTCCCTGGTTGGCGATGCGCAGGATTAACGATTTTCCATCCGCAGAGCCCGCGGAGAGCTTCACCCGGCCGTTGCAGATGACAAATACGCCCCGCGGGTCCTGACCTTCGACGAAGAGAATCGCGCCCTTTGGATATGTTGCTGAGGACGAAATCGCGTCGAGCCCCTCAAGGGCTCGTGGCGGCAGGTTGCAAAACAGTCTGTCCTTCATCATGGGACAGGTCAGGCAACTTTCAATAACTTGCAAGCCGTAAGGTGTCTTCATCGCTTTAGCCACCCGCATTATACGCCGCCTTTTCTTTGGGATGACGCGTATCCGGTAGGCCATTTGTTTACTCCTGGGAACTCTTGGGGCCTTGGCTTCCCCTACCCTCACCCTGTTCCGAACGGGCGGATTTGCCTGTGACACTGCTCACATCGGAGGGTGACCAGCATCACCGCGCGCGCTCGAATCAAAGGAAGAAACTGGCCAGGACAGGAGATGCAAATGCACAAGGACGAGCATGATCTTCTGGATGTGCTGAAATTCGAACTAGGTTTCCTCGAAACGGGCGGATATCGGCGGTCGCCCCGTGCTCCGTGGCGAGCTCCGCTCATCTTCGAGGACTCGCCCACCTGCGCGAGATACTATCGCGAAAAAAACCCACAACCCTGCGGGGAATGCCTACTTATGCAGTTTGTCCCGAATGAGCTACGCGAAAAGAAAATCGCATGCCGTTATATCCAATTGAACGCGGAGGGCGATACGCTCGATTCGCTTTATCACTGGGCATACGAGCCGGAGATTGAGACGGCCATTCGCCGTTGGCTCTTCTTGACCATTCAGCGCCTCGAAAACCGTGTCCCTCAGGATGGATCGCCGCTAAGCGGATCGAAATCCAAGCCTCATATGCCAGGGGCTGTGATTTGCCAGGAACAGTGCTCAGAGGGCTGCATCACTACCCGCTCTCGAATGAAAGGAAGAGATTGACGGGAAAAGGAGGTTCATATGCAAAGGATGAGCGTGAACTTCTGGATGTCCTGAAATTCGAACTCGACTTTTTGGAGAAAGGCGGGTACGGCAATTCGCCGCGCGAGCCTTGGAGACCGCAATTCATTTTTGAGGATTCTCCGACTTGCATGAACTACGACTCGAAAGATCAACCGGGCGCGTGCAGCGAGTGTGTGTTGATGCAACTGGTGCCGCCGGCGTTTCGCACGGCGAAGATCCCGTGCCGGCATATCGCCTTCAACGCCTACGGAGAGACTCTGGATTCGATGTATCGCTACGCCGATCAATCCGAAACCGAAACCGTCTTTGGGAATTGGCTGCGGACCACCATCGCGAGGCTGGAAGAGGAGCGAAGGGCGCATAGCGACAGCTCAAACAAGCCGTCAACTCCCGGTGTAGGCGCAAGGAAGGGAGAGTCTCTTTTCCAAAGCCTGCATCCGAAGTGTGCCAACCCGGATTGCCCGACCGCCTTTCACTGGCTCGGAGGAGGCAAGTTCTTTCGCTTCCGGCCGGAGTCCGCAGCTTTTCACTCTAACAAAGGCGTGCTCCTCGGAACCTCCGGCATGAAGCATTACTGGCTGTGCGAGCACTGTTCGCACGTCTTCACTCTCGCATATGACGAGAGCCATGGCGTGGTACTGAAGCTGCGCTGGCCCGAACTCGCGGCAACCGAATCTCCGAACCAGTCCACCGCGGCGTAGTCTCCCTCGCGGGAGCGTCGTTGGTGTTGCGGAGACCGCATTCGGTATCAGAGCGGAGGTTCCGTCGCTGCCAAGTGTGACAAGAATCGGAGAATTGGACCCCAAAATCGGGAAGAGAGACGTGGCAGATGCACCGCAACGACTTCAGTAGATGCTGACACAAGGTAGAGAGGAAAAACCACTATCCATGGGGTTTGCCCCATGGTGGCAATTACGGATAGGGGGTACGGCCATGCGTTATGCGGTTCTGTTCACCACTTTGCTATTTGTCATTTCTATAGCCGGTGCTAGAGGTGGGCCGACGCTGGACGGCACGCTTCCGTCGAACTATGTGCCGTCTGGCAAGTTGACCTACAAACTATATTGCGCTTCCTGTCACGGTATCGATGCTAAGGGCCAAGGCCCCTCTGCTTCGATGCTGAAAGTACCACCAGCCGATCTCACCACGCTCGCCAAACGCCATGATGGCAAATTTCCATACGACTATGTGTCAAACATTCTCCGTTTTGGGCCAAGCCCTGCGATCCTTCACGGCTCGGCGGACATGCCGACGTGGGGTCCCATCTTCCAATATCTCGACAAGAATAACGAACGCGCCGTGCAGCAACGAATCAAGAACCTCTGCAATTATCTAGCGTCTTTGCAAGAGCAATAAACAGTTTGGCACGCCGTTCGCACCTCTGCTAAGGCTTTTAGCGTCGACAGCTTACTTGGTGGCGGCGGTTTCGCCGAGCTTGCGCAGGCGGTCTTGCAGTTTGCGCCTTAGCACCGAGGGCGTATTGGGATTGAAGGCCACCAGATACCACAGCGGCTGGCTGCGATCGCGCGAAAGCCAGGCCAGCGTGGCCGGATCGGCATTGGGATGCCGGGCGACGTTTTCGCGAATCGCGCCATAGGGATGCCGGGCCAGTCGGCTGAGCGTCTTGGCGGAGACCTTGGGATGCTCGCTGATCAGGCGCAGCAGGTAGAAATCGGATTTAGGGGCCTGTCTAACCAATCTCTCGAGATGGTCGGGACTGGCTTCGGCGCTCAGCACCATGCCAACTTTTTCGTCCCAGGAAGCGTTCACTTCGTTGAGTTCTTTGGTGCGGGCGTGAATCAATTCCTCCAACACGCGGCGCTCGTGATTGCGGCGAGCCGGAGGAAGCTGCGATCCTTCGAGCGAATCGAGCACGCGCAGCAGATGCTGGCGCTCGCCAAAGACGATCTGCGTGGTGCGCTGCGGGGTGTTTCGGCTATCGTTTTGTACCAAATCGGAGCGTCTCATGCGAGCCTCATCCAGGGATGTCTCGTTCGGCGGCTAACGCAGCCTGCTGATCATCCCGGAGAAACAATTACTCCCACTCATGAAGCTACCGCGTGCTCGGGGGCGATTGCCTGGAACCGTTCCCAAAGCGGCTCTTATTGCACAGGAATTATGCCGTGTTGGTAAATGCTGAGTAAAGTGCGACCGAGGTCAAAATTTCCATGTCGGCAATACATAGAGTTGAAAATAGGGGGGCTAACTCCGCCTTACATAGAAGCTTGCGCTGGCGGGGCTTATCGCCTCTCCCCTAAAACGGCTTAACGGCGAAAGGGATGCGCAAGGTCGAGAAAGGGGTTCGTGGCCCGCTCCTGGCCGATCGTAGTGATCCGGCCATGGCCAGGGTAGACGACGGTCTGATCGGGCAGTGCTAAAAGCTTCTGATGAATCGACCGCAAAATTTTCTCGAGAGAGCCGCCGGGGAGATCGGTCCGCCCAATGCTCCCGGCGAAGAGGGTGTCTCCGGCAAGCAACTTGCCGGGTTGCGCGGCGGCATCGTCGTTATTCCCCGCGGCCAGATAAAGCGAGATGCTCCCCCGGGTGTGGCCTGGAGTATGCAGGACATTGGCCTGAAAGCGGCCCCAGCGCAAAGTGTCGCCCTCGCGCAATAACTGATCGACACTGACGGGATCGGGAGGGCGCATTCCGATCCATGCGGCTTGGGCGTCCAAATGGCTGTAGAGTTCCATATCGTCGCCGTGCATGAGGACTGGCGCGCCGGTGGCCTCCTGCATTTTGCGCAAGCCGCCAACGTGGTCAATATGCGCGTGCGTGCTCACAATGGCTTTCACCGTGAGCGCATGCTTTGCCAGAACTTCGAGTATTCGGGCGGCTTCATCTCCCGGATCCACCACGAGCGCTTCGCGCGTTTCGGGATCGCCGATAATCGAGCAATTGCATTGCAACATGCCGACCGGCAGGATTTCGTGAATGATCTTCTCTGGTGCGGGGCCTGGAATAGCCACTGATGTAGGATCTGCCACGTTCATCTCTCGGTGTGCGAACCACTATAACATTCAGGGCCGTAAACCCGCTTCTGGGCCTTTCTGCTAGACTGGCTTTGTGAGCGAAGAACGGACGGGAAAAGCGGCTACGCTGGAAAGTCCGCTGGTCGAAGCGCAGCGAGCGGCAGGCGCCGAATTCGCCGAGTATTTCGGGGTGCGTTTGCCGGCACAATTTCGCGATCCGCTCGCCGAATATGCCGCGGCGCGCGACGGCGTCGCGTTGATGGACACGAATTTTCGCGCCGTTTTCGCTCTGTCCGGTCCCGACCGCGCGCGCTATCTCAACGCGGTCACTTCCGGGAATATCCGCGATCTCGCGCCGGGCCAGAGCGCGTTGGGACTGCTGCTCAATGCGCAGGGACATATGCTGGCCGAACTCGTCACGCTGGCGCTCGATGAGCGTCTGCTCGTGCTCGGACATGCTTTTTTACGGCAGAGGACGTTCGAGATCCTGGACAAATTCATCATCATGGATGACGCGACCCTCACCGATGAAACCGAGCAGACCGGCACGCTGGCGATCGAAGGTCCCAAAGCGCCGGACCTGCTGCGGAATTTGGCGCAAATCGATTATGCGCAACTTCCAACGGCGGCACATGTCGCGGCTGTGCTGGAATTTTCCGACGCTGCGATTCCCTGCCGAGTCCTGCGCCACTCGCTTTTCGGCTCTCAAGGCGTCGAGTTGCTGCTGCCGCGCGAGTCGCTGGTCAATGCATGGGAGGGAGTCAGCGCAGCGGTGCGCGCCCTGGGCGGCTCGCCCATCGGTTATCGGGCGCTCGACATGCTGCGCCTGGAAGCGGGTATCCCCTGGTTCGGAACCGATCTAGACGAACAGCACATCCCGCAGGAGGGGGGAGTCGAAACCACGCACATCAGTTTCACTAAAGGGTGCTACACGGGACAGGAGATCGTGGAGCGAGTTCGTTCGCGGGGCCACGTCAACCGGCGTCTTACGGGATTGATGTTCGAAGGGGGCGAAGCACCTAAAGCTGGAGCAGCGGTTTTGGCGGCAAACGGAAGCGAAGCCGGCCACGTCACCAGCGCGGCATTCTCACCCTTGGCCGGCAAAGCTCTCGGAATGGCTTACCTGCGGCGCGAATATCAGCAGCCTGGTACGAATCTTCGTTGCGGCAGTACGGCGGCGGAGGTGATTCAACTGCCGCTGCGTGCCGCAATGGCTACCGAAGTCCACTGAAGAAAAGCCTCAGGTCTCCCCGACTGAAAGCGTCAGGGGCAACCGTGCAGCCCGACCTCAGTTACAAGGCCAATCATGCCAAGTTGAGGGCTTTTTTCAGGCTGCCGCGCTCGTTCTCGATTTTTCTTTGCAACTGCAGGATGCCGTAGAGGAGCATTTCCGGCCGCGGCGGGCAGCCTGGAACGTAGACGTCCACCGGAATGATCTGGTTCACGCCCTGTACAACGGCATAGTTATTGAAGACGCCGCCGGAAGTGGCGCATACGCCCATGGAGATGACCCATTTGGGTTCGGGCATCTGTTCATAGAGCTGGCGAATCACCGGCGCCATTTTCTGTGAGACGCGGCCAGCGATAATCATTAAATCCGCCTGGCGTGGCGAAGGGCGGAAGACCTCGGCGCCGAAACGAGCAATGTCATAGCGATCGGCGGCCATGGACATCATCTCGATGGCGCAGCAAGCGAGGCCAAACGCCAGCGGCCAGAGCGAGCTTTTGCGCGCCCAGTTCACGGCCTTATCGAGTTGCGTGAAGATGATGCCTTCGTTATTCAGGACCTTGGTCAGGTCTTCGGGCTTATCGAGAGTTACCCTTCGTCCACCATCAACGCTCATTGCGCGAGCCTCAATGATATTTTCGCACGAGCTACGCCGAAGGCCAAATCGGCCACGACGCAATTCCCCAAAAAGCAGATCCCTCGCTCGCACGCCATCACACGCAGGAGCGCGCGATCGCGTACCGCTCGCTCGGGATGACAACTTTGGACTTGGCGCCGTGATGACTTGTTGACCGCGAAAAGCTCATCTCCGGTGTCGGGAGTCCGCTGGACTCCACCGGAATGCGAAAACCGGACCTGTTGGCGACTTTTCGCAGAAGAGGCCTTTGCGCCCGACAACCCCTAGCGCGCCTCGCTAGGAGACCGTGAGGACGACTTTTCCGAACTGCTCGCGCTGTTCGAGGCGCCGGTGAGCCTCAGCCGCTTCGGCCAAGGGAAAGATGCGATCGATCACCGGCCGCAGGCGCTTTTCGCCGACGAGCTTCAAAACCGTGAATAGCTCGGCGCGGCTGCCCATATACGAGCCCAGCAAAGATAGTTGCCGCGCGAAGAGATAGCGCAAGTCGAGTTGCGCGGCAAAACCGGTGGTGGCGCCGCAGGTAACGAGGCGTCCGCCGATGGCGAGGCTCAGAACACTTTGTTCCCAAGTGGCCGTGCCGACGTGCTCGAATACCACATCGACGCCACGTTTGCCTGTGAGCCGCCGGACTTCTTCGGAGATTTTCTGCTGCGCGTGATCGATGACTTCATCGGCGCCAAGCTTACGCGCCTGGTCGAGTTTCGGGCGGCTGCCGGCCGTGGCGATTACGCGCGCGCCGGTCAGCTTGGCAATCTGGATGGCAGCGCTGCCCACGCCGCTGCCAGCGCCCAGAACCAAGACTTCCTCTCCGGGCTGCAAGCGCGCTCGTGCCACCAGCATGTGCCAGGCGGTGAGAAAGACGAGCGGAACAGCCGCCGCCTCTTCAAAGGAAAGCCCCGGCGGCATGGGCAAGACGTTCTCTTCGGGCGCGAGCACGTATTGGGCACAGCCGCCATTGCGGCCATAGCCGAAGAGCGTGTATTTGCGGCACTCATTGTCTTTTCCCGCCGCGCACGCCGCGCATTGGCCGCAGGAGACTCCGGGAGCAAGGACGACTTTCTCGCCGGTATGCACGCGCTGGACGAGCGTGCCGACAGCGGCGACTTCGCCGGCTATATCGCTGCCGGGGACGAGCGGGAGGGGAAAAGTGACGCCATTGAGGCCGCGGCGAACCCAAAGGTCGAGGTGGTTCAGCGCGCAGGCGCGCACGCGAACGACGACTTCGTTCGGCCCAGGCTTGGGGTCTGCGAGTTCAGCCGACTGCAAGACTTCCGGTCCGCCGTGCTTGGGAATAACGATGGCCTTCATTCAGGTATGGGGAGGGGCGGGCGGCGGAGTGGGTTCGGGGGCGATGTCATCGAGCAGAGCTTTGACGTTCGGATCGGTAATCACCTTCGCGAAAGCCGGATCGGTACGAGCTTTGCCTACTTCTTTGTAACCCTCGTCGTGGGCGCGGCGCAGATAAACGATGCAGTTTGTGGCGTCACCGCTCTGCGCATAGTCCTTGGCGAGCATGAAATTGAAAAGACCGCGGTCGCCGACGGAGCGGTAACTCAGGATCGATCCGGCGCGGCCGGTCTCTTCGAAGACATGAGGATCAATTTCCAGGGCCTTGTGGAACGCCTCCATGGCCTTGGGAAGCTGCTTTTCAGCAAAGTAGGCGTAGCCGATATTGGTATAAACGCTGGCGACGTCGGGCTTCAACGAGAGGGAACGCTGATACTGGGAGATGGCCTTCTTATATTGTTTCTCGGCGTAATAGGTAGCGCCGAGATTGTTGTAGGCGTCGGAAAAGCGCCGATTGACTTTGGTGGCGCGGTCGAAATATTTGCGAGCATCGTCGAGCTTGCCATCCTGCAGCAGAGCGATCCCGAGGTAATTCAGATAGGCCGGGTCCTTGGGATTTTCCTGGGAGAGCTTGGAATAAACCTGCGCGGCTTCGGTATATTGCTTTTTGGCCATGAAGATGCGCGCCTGAAGCTCATCTTTTTCGCGCGGGCTAAGCGAAGCGTTTGGGGCGTCGGAAGTTTCCTGGGCGTGAAGCGGCGAGACGCAGAAACAGGCCGCGAGCAAAATTACAGGAAAGAAGATTTTCATAACTTTCCCCTGGCGAACCTTGGGGAATCAGTGTTGCGAATCCGGATTATTGTCCTTTGGAGCGTCTTGATCCGGCTTCTTGCCACCAAAGATACCAAAAATTTTATGCAGGATGCCGGATTTCTTTTCCTCCTCGTCGGGAGCGGCAGGAGCCGAAGATGTACCAGGGACGGGAGGCGCGGAGAAGGGACCCGCGGCCACACTGGGAGGCGGAGCATCGTCTGACTTGGTCTTGTCACCGCCAAATATGCGGGAAAGCCAGGAGGCCGGGGGCGTTTGCGTGAGCATCCTTCCGCCATGCAATTCGCAGAATTCGGTTGGCTCGGTGCCGGAAAGAAAGACTTCCTTGCGCGTAGTGGGGCAGGCCGGAGTGGCGAGTTGCAACGTGGTGGGATCGATTTCAACGATGCTGACGCCGGGCGGGGCGACAAAATCGTTCAGATCCTTGTATGCCGGCATGGAGGTGGCGCGCTTCATGAATTCGGTCCAGATCGGCGCCGCCGCAACCGCTCCTGAAAGGCCCAGTTCACGATAGTCGTCAAAGCCGACCCACACCACACAGAGAAGATTGGAGGTGTAGCCGGCAAACCAGCCATCGCGCGATGTGCCGGTTTTGCCCGCCGCCGGGCCCAGAAATCCGCGAGCGCGAACCGAAGCGCCGGTTCCGTGATCAATCACATCCTCGAGCAACGTGGTGACCTGATAAGCAACGCGCGGGTCCAAGGCCTGACGCGTTTGAATGGGGCTGCGTTCAATAACGCCGCCCTGATAATCGACCACGCGATCGATGAGAACGGGTTCAGCGCGCGTGCCGTTGTTGGCGAAAACCGTGTAACCGGCGGCCACCTCGAGTGGCGTCATGTCGTAAGAACCCAAAGCCACGGCAGGAGTGGGCCGGATATCGTCATCCAAGCCGAGTTGCCGGGCCATATCCACCACGCGGCCATAGCCGATCATTTCCGCTACTTTGACCGTGGCGACATTCAGCGAATAGGTCAGGGCGTCGCGCGCCGTGACGGTGCCATGGAAGCTTTCGCCGTAGTTATTGGGCGTATAGTCGTTGCCCTGGAATTCGAAGGTAGTGGGCTCGTCCACAACCGTTGAGGCCGGAGTCACGATCGGGGAAATACCTTTGACGGCATCATCGAAAGCAGCGGCATAGACGAAAGGCTTGAAGACGGAGCCGGGCTGGCGTCTCGCCGTAATGTGGTTGAGCTGACTCTCTCCGTAGTTGCGGCCGCCCACCGTCGCCAGAATGTCTCCATTGTGTGGGTCGAGCACAATCATGGCCACCTGCAGCTTCGGCCGGCTTTCCTTGTTTTTGCCATAGCGCATATTTGCGCGCGAGCAACTGATCCACGTTGGCAATTCCCAAAGCCATGGCTTGCACAGCCGCGCGTTCGAGCTGCGGGTCGAGCGTCGTATAAACGCGATAGCTCTGCGAGAGCAATTGCGCTTCGGAAAAGCGATCGAGGAGGTGGTCCTTGACCATATCGACGAAATACGGCGCGTCGTTATTATTCTCACCGCCGGACACGATGCCGAGCGGCGCGAGCTTGGCCTCCTTGACCTGTTCCGGCTTGATGAAGCCGTTCTCCTGCATCTGGTTCAACACGCGATCCCGGGCTTCGGCGGCGCGCTCGGGACGGCTATCGGCGGTGGAATAACGGTTGGGAGCGCGGATGATGCCGGCAAGAAAGGCGGCCTGGCCCAGAGTGATATCGCGAATATCCTTATTGAAATAGGCCAGCGAGCCTTCCGCAAAGCCGTGAATGGCGAAGCTGCCGCGGTTGCCCAGATAAATCTCGTTGGCGTAGAACTCGAAAATCTGCTGCTTGTTGAAGCGATGCTCGAGTTCCATGGCGACCATGGTTTCAGCGACCTTGCGGCGCCAGGTGCGCTCGGTGGAAAAGAAGAAGCTCCGTGAGAGCTGCATGGTGAGCGTGCTGGCGCCCTGAGCGATGCCTTCGCGGCGAAGGTTCGCGCGAGCGGCGCCGAGGACGCGGACGAAATCGAATCCGGGATGTTCGAAGAAGCGCTTATCTTCGGCGGAAAGGAGGGCATTCTCGAGATTTTTGGGGATATCGTCGAAGCGGATTCTGCGGCGTTTCTCGCGAGAAGTATCGAAGAGATTGGTCAGAAGCTCCGGCTCGATTTCCGCACTCTCGACGACGTTGCCATTATCGAGCAGCGTAATACTGCTGACGCCGCCACCGGCAAAATTGACTGCAACGCGTTTTTGCCTTCGAAGTAAGAATCGCGCAGAGGATGAATCTCGACGACATTGCCTTCGACCGCGTACCAACCGGGGGGCCATCCACTTTGGTTTCGTTGTAGCCATCATGCTGCAACTGGCTAACGAGCTGGGCGGGGGTGAGCACTTCCCCGTCGAAAACGCGATCGGGCGCGCTATAGACCCGAGCGCTGGTCTGGTACATGTGGCCCGCGAGGCGCTGGTCAATCATGCGGCCATAACCGAACCAATAATAGATGAAAATTCCGGCGCCAATCAGCAGAATACCAAGCGAGGCGCCTATCAGCGCCAGGCCCAAGCGGGAAAGCAAAAAGTCACGATGAATTCGCAGGCGCATGCCGTTTCTGACTGTTTCTCGAACCTATAGCCTGCTGACCTACTTACTTCAGATGCACATTAGAGTGTACACGCAAGCGAACGGATGGCGCTGGGAAGCCGCCCTGTTTTCCCGGCTGGGCGGGAACGCTGGCCGAAACTTCAGTCACTAGCTTAGCAAAAATCAACGTCGAGGCCCCACCAATGGAAGCCATTTTGTCCGAGCGAGCCTCCACTAAAGGAGAGGATTGTTTTTGGCATAGGGATGGAAATTCAGCGTCCACTGATAAATGACCAAGTTGACGGTGACGCTGTAGTCGGCAGCGATCTCCACATGCCCAGCATCACCCTTAACATGGATGTCTTGCGCGGCTACGGGGATATCTTCGTTTAGAGCTTCCTTCATGACGGCAGCCCGGATGTCCTCGGGAGTTTGCCGATTGACAGAGGCAAAGCGCGCCGTGCTTTCGATGGCATCCTGGAACTGGTAATTATTGATCAGTATGGGGATAACCTTGACGCCGACGTAGATCAGCGCAACGACAACGGCGAGGAAAACCGCGACTTTGAGGCGGCTGGCGCCCCGCTCTCGATGACGTGCCGGATGCAGCCCGTGCCGGGTGGCAAGACCACTTCGCTCGTCCTTCGCCGAGGCTGCAAGGCTTTGAAATTGCCCTGAGCGGTCCACGCGCGGAACCTCCCACGATATCTCGATGCTAGCATTCGGTTTCCGGCACTGTCGAGAAGCGCGATGGGAGGGCGTTCCTGCGAGTAACGGGACGGGAATATGAGCCTGCCGGCGATTGGGGTGGGCTCGATAGAACCTGAAGGTTACGGTATAATCGTCCGCCCCGGTGGACAAAAGTGGACGTGCTGGCCTATTCAGGAGCTGAGGGCGGAATTCGCTCCTGAATGTGGATTACGAGAGGATTCGGCGGATGGCGAAGCGTAGTATGAGCGAAAGCCGCAAGTCGCGCCGTTCATTTTTGATTCAGATGGCGGTGCGGTATGCAATGGCGCTCCTCATAACAGCCGCCGCGCTCGCGCTGCGGGAACTGCTTAACCCGGTGCTCGGAGACCTGGGACCGTTCCTATCGATCTACGCGGCGGTGACGTTTGCCTCGGTCTATTTGGGAGCAGGGCCGGCAACGTTGATCAGCCGATCTCGGAGTCGCCGGCAGCACGCATTTCTTTCAAAACCACTTTAGTTTCGAGAACCGACCTGACCTTGCCTACGCAGTGGGATACCTGCTGGTGGCCGCAACCATTATTGTGCTGGCTCAGAGGAGCCGCAGGGCCTTCGTGCAGGTGGAGGCGGCACGGCGGACGCTCAAGCAAAAAGGTAGACGAGCGCACCCGCGAACTGCGGGACGCGTTGGCGAAATTGCAGAACGAAATAAAGGTGCGCGCCGAGGCAGAGGAGGAATCCAGGCGCAAACTTTCCGCGCGAATGCTAAACATTCAGGATGAGGAGCGCCGACGGATCGCGCGCGAGCTGCACGACTGCATCGGGCAGACCTTGGCGGCTCTGAAGATGACCGTTGGCCCGCTGGCAACCGCGGCGCCGGTCGGCTCGCAAACCTCGAAACGGCTGGAAGACGCACTCGCGTTGACCGATGAGGCGATTCGCGAGACACGCACGCTTTCACATTTGTTGCATCCGCCGATGCTCGATCGCTCGGCCTCGCCTCGGCGGCGAACTGGTACGTCACGGGCTTCGCGCAGCGCAGCGGGATCGAGGTGAAACTAGAATTGCCCAAGGAACAACGCTTTCCAGAGCCCACGGAACTGACCATATTTCGAGTGCTGCAGGAGAGCCTGACCAATATCTTGCGGCATTCCGGAAGCAAAAAGCGGAAGTTCGCCTGAAGACATCCGGGAAGAGGTGTCTGCATCCGAGATTACGGCAAGGGCATTGCACGCGATACTCGAGAAGTTCATGAGCAGTGGCACCGATGTGGGAGTGGGCCTGGGCGGAATGCGTCAGCGGGTGCTCGATTTGGGAGGAACGCTGGAACTTCAAAGCGACGGAGCCTTCACGACGGTGAAGGTGACTTTGCTCGCCAGTCGAGGAAGGGCGCGAGTGCCTACCGAGATCGAAACACCACGTTCCGGACTGGCGGCGAGAGCGTAGAATCACGGGCCAGATGCGGCACTAGCCATCCGATCCGCAGCGTTTGCGCGATTTCAAGGAGCAGCCCAGCCCATTTCTCGAAGCTGTGGAACTATTTCTCGAAGCTGTCGAACGCGCGGTTATCCTCGCACACGTCTTCGATGACGTTCCAATCCGGGTGCAGCCGAAAGCGCATCATCGCCGTCCACGGTTTGGTGTAAGTTTTGGGATCGTCAAACGTGAAGTCCACCTGTAAAGTCTGGTCGTCCACGCGCTGGATGCGCTCGACGATGTGCATCTGGTCGCTATCGGGATGACCGACTCGATCGAGCCACAGCTTACCGTTAAGGCCGACGGTATCCACGACGAGAGTGTCCCCCTCCCAATAACCAATGGAATCGCCGTTGTAAGTCGGGGTGATGTCCGCCGGTGTTTGCGCCGTCGATAAAAATGTGACGCACGGTGTGATCGTATTGGAAACTGATCACTTCCGCAGGCGCTGGACGATCTGCATAGGGAAAAGTTGCAAGTAGATGTACGGCATGCCGGGGGGAAAGCACTGGTAAACCATGTCCGTGGTTTGATCCAGGGTGACGCCGCGAGGTCCTTGCGAGGGCTTGGCTTTTTTGAACTGCTCCGCACCCCAAGGGGTCATCGGCGGGTCGCCCTTGCTGAATGAGGCGACGTCGTAATTCCCCCGCAAAGCGTTCCATATGCCCGTGAGATCACGGCCAGCGGGCACCTTACTGGGTTGTGCCGACGATTGCGGAGATGGCGCTGATCGGGCTGATCGGCGGCCCGCACGGCCAGAAAGAGGAGAACGCAAGCGCCGCGATCACCGCACAAAGGCAAAGTGGGAGCTTAGTCCGCATTGGCGTCTTCCGATCGATTTGCCGTGGATTCATTGAATCGCCAGTTGTACGAAAAAATCTGAGGCAGGATAGTGTCCCGCCGAGAGCTGTCAATTCACAGTGCTGCGCTCGCCTGGCCCTTCCAATCTAATATGCGCGGCCGAAGATGCCCTTTTCCTTGGAAGGCTGGCCGCAGAGAATACACACGCCTGAACTCTGAGGTTGCGCCAGCGGTATGCAACGCAGAGTGGCTTTGGTTTCCTCTTTGATCTTGGCCTCGCACTCGGGACTTCCGCACCAAAAAGCCCAGGCGAACCCCGTTTCCACGGCGGCCTTGAACTCCTCATAGTTTTTCGGTTCTTTGGTATTGGCATCGCGGAAATCACGGGCGCGCGCGAGCAGGGCGGCCTGGATCTCCTCGAGAGTTTTGGAGACGACAGCGGGGAGACCCTGCTGCGGCACGAAGGACTTCCCTTCCTTGCCGGGTTTGTCGCGGCGGGCCAGGACGACGCTGCCCTTGGCCAAATCCTTGGGACCGATTTCGATGCGCAAGGGTACGCCGCGCATCTCCCAATCGTTGAACTTGAAACCGGGGCTTGTGCCGTCGCGTTCATCGGTGCGCACGCGAACGCCGGCAGCGAGGAGGGAGTCGCGAATCGTGCGCGCGGCGTCGAAGACCTGGGCTTTTTCCTCATCGGTCTTGTAGATGGGCACGATTACCACTTGAATGGGCGCAAGCCGGGGAGGAAAGATCAGTCCCTGGTCGTCGCCGTGGACCATGATGATGGCTCCAACGACGCGCGTGGAAAGACCCCAAGATGTGGTCCAACAGTGTTGCAGGACGCCATCGCGGTAGAGATAGCGAATGTTGAAGGCCTTGGCGAAGTTTTGTCCCAGGTTGTGCGAAGTGCAAAATTGCAGGGCCTTGCGATCTCCCATCATGGCTTCGAGCGAATAAGTGACATCCGCACCCGCGAATTTTTCGGATTCCGACTTGCGGCCGGGGATGACGGGAATGGCGGCTTCATTGATGGCGAAATCGGTATAAACCTCGAGCATCTGGCGCGTCTCGGCTTCGGCCTCGGCGAGCGTGGCGTGGGCGGTGTGGCCCTCCTGCCAGAAAAATTCCAGCGTGCGCAGGAAGAGCTTGGTGAGCAACTCCCAGCGCACCACGCTATTCCACTGGTTGATGAGCACGGGAAGATCGCGATAGGACTGAATCCATTTGGCGTAAGCGTGACCGATGATGGTCTCCGAAGTCGGGCGGATCACCAGCGGCTCTTCCAGCTTTTCGCCTCCACCGATGGTGACGACGGCGAGTTCGGGCGAGAATCCCGCCACATGCGACTGTTCTTTTTCGATGAAGCTGCGCGGAATCAGTAAAGGAAAGGCGGCGTTGACGTGGCCGGTGGCCTTGAACCGGCGATCGAGCGCCTGCTGGATATTTTCCCAAAGCGCCCAGCCGTAGGGCCGCACGATCATGCAGCCGCGCACGGGAGCGTAGTCAGCGAGTTCGGCGCGAAGAACGATCTGGTTATACCACTCGGAGAAATCTTCGGCGCGAGTGGGGAGCTTCTGATCGGGCATGGATCGCTTTCTGGCGCGGATTACGCGCCGATGGAGCCCAGCTAATGAGAGTTCACTTCAGGGGCTGAAGCCCCGGAGAGAAGGCGAGGTTGTTGGCGGAGCTAAAGCCCGCCCCCCCTGCTTCGTTCGCGGCATCCGGCGCCTGAGATAAACGAAAAAGGCTACTGGAGGCGCTGGGGGATGTCAACCGAGGCGAGTTGGCGCAACCGAATAGCCCGCCCGACTCCGAGTAGCCTAAGTTGGCTGTCCGGTCCGGCTAGGACCTGGGCTTCAGATTTTCGTAGACTTGCTTGACGAAGGCATCGCCACTTCGATAGCGCACGATATTGCCTTCGTCGTAATACTGCGCGACGTCTTTGAGGAAGAGGGGATCGTAACTCGCGGTGGGATGCGCGGCGACCACTTCGTCCTCGCTTTTGCCCTGCTTGATGAGCTCGGATATGCGGTCGCGGACGTTGACGAGCATGTCTCTGTGCACGATGACATCGGATCGGTCCATTACCGGACCGTGGCCGGGGACCACCCTGGTATTGGGTCCACAAGTGCCGATGGCCATGCCCAAAGCGGCGATCATACCGTTCACGGTACCGCCGACATTGGGATAACCGATGCGGAAGAAATCGCCAATCATGAGCACATCAGCCTCGCGGAAGTAGACCATGCTATCGGCATCGGTGTGGGCCGGGGAACAGGGGTTATGACGGCTTCGTCGCCGTCTATGTGAATGGTCAGGGGCGAGGTGAAAATAAACGTAGGAAGGCCTGCCTCATCAAAGCCTTTCTGCGCCATCAAATCCCTGCGCATTTCGGGGCGGCCCAAAATCGTCACGCCCATTTTGGCCAGATTCGCATTGCCACCGGTGTGGTCGCCGTGCGGATGTGTATTTACCAAATAGCGGATCGGCTCATTCGAGAACGTCTTGATTGCCGCCACGACTTTTCCCGTGAGCGGTCCGAAAGTCGCATCCACCAAGAAGATGCCATCCGGTCCCGTCAGAACTCCGATGGCACCGCCGGTGCGTCCTGCTCCGTTCAAGCCCGTCACGGTGTAGAAGTTGTCGGCCAGCTTATCGACCTTCATGGTCATATGGGCGTAATCGGTTTGCGGAGCGCCTTGGGCAAAGGCCGCAACGGCGGTCAGGGCGAATGCCGCTAAGAACGTTAAGGACAACCTCAGCGCCGTGTTTTTCATCTTTGGTCCTCCGAGAATCCAAAGGCAAAAGCTAAAGGCAAAAGCTAAAGGCGAAAAGCTAAACGCTTGAACTCCAGCCAGAACTTCGGCGGTAAGAGATTCCCAGCCGAGCGTAATCTACACTTCACGGCGACGGCACGCAACCGCGACGTCATTAGAAGAAGCCGAAGCATCGTCTGCTGACCGCTATACAGAGTCTCTCAACGAATGGAGGGACCGCGAGTGCGATCCCTTTTGCTGCTTTTTGTCGTAGTTTCTTGACCTTCGCCTTAGAGCTGTGCTAAGAGCACACACGTCTTTCGCCGTGAATGGTAGGTTTTAGGGGGGGTGCTTATGAGTCAGCCTAGTCTTTTCCTGTTTCATTGCGAGAAGAGTGCGCCGAATGACGTGACTCGACGCAGGTTACCAGGCGCGTTGCCGGTATTGGCAGCGCTCCTCGGCGTGTTTCTGATTTCTGTCTCCGCGTTTTCGCAGGCGAGCCAGGGCAGCATCCAAGGCGCGGTCTTCGATCAGACGGGTGGCGTGATTCCAGGCGCCGCGGTAACGGTGATTGACGTGGCTCGAGGGGTCACGCGCCCTTTGACCGCGGATAATGCGGGACAATACATCGCCGTAAATGTCACCCCAGGAACGTACACGGTTCGCGCCGAGGCCAAGGGCTTTCGGGTGACGGAGCACAGCGGCGTACTCGTGGAGGTGGGGCAGACAATTCGCGTGGACTTGACTTTGCAGCCCGGCGAGCAAACTCAGACCGTCACGGTCACCGGAGAACTCCCGGCGATCGATACGACGGATGCGACTTTGGGCGGGACCGTCAGCAACCAATCGATCAATGCTCTGCCTTTGAATGGGCGGAACTTCTTGCGCTTGCTCACGCTCCGTCCTGGGGTCTACACAGACCCTGGCGCCGGTGCGGGCGATGCGAGTACCAACGGAGGGCGAACGGGCACGGACCTCCTGCTGGTCGACGGGGTTCCCGCCTTCGGCAACACCACCGGCTCGATGGTGATCAATTCCGTGTACCGAACCGGTGACTCGAATTCTCTGGTGCCCATCGATGCCATCCAGGAATTCAATACCGAGCAGAATCCCAAGGCCGAGTATGGCTGGCGGCCCGGTTCGGTCATCGACGTCGGAATAAAATCGGGCACGAATTCAATTCACGGCACGGCTTACGCCTTCGGCCGAGACTCGAGCGCCACGGATGCGGGCAATTTCTTCTCTACGCCGGGAGTAGATCCGGTCGCCCCAGCAAACGTCGAGCAATTCGGCGCCACGGCAGGAGGGCCGATCATCAAGGACAAGCTTTTCTGGTTCCTGGGTTACGAGGGCCTGCGGACTTCGCTGGCCAACCCCGTCGCTATCACGATCCCGTCGGATGTGGCTGGGGGAGGCGTAAACAACAGCATGGCTGACACCTGCCTGAAGATCGGTGCAGCAAAGATCAATCCGCTCAGTGCGCAATTGGCGGGATTGAACCCCACCACCTGCGCGGTGACGCCAGCCTCCTCTACGTTTGAGAATCTCTTTCCCTTTAGTGCGACGGGACTGTATCAGCCGAGCTTGCTCACATTGGGACCGCTTAACAACGGATTCATCAAGGGCGACTATGCCATCAGTTCCCATCACCACTTGAGCGGACTTTATTACGTTTCCAAGAGCTACCAAACCGTGACTTACGCAACGGGAGGCAACCAAGGACAGTTATTGCCGCAGTGGCAAGCGAATGTCCCTTCGGATGTCCAGCTCTACGATGGGAGTTGGACTTGGACTCCGGGTTCCAACTGGGTCAACGAATTCCGGGCGGGCTACGATTATATTGACTCTCAAACGCTCTCCGCTGACAGGAACCTGTTTACACAGCCGGCTTGGCCCAATGGCTATGGCTTTAACAGCGGCATAACCCAGTCGGCGTTCCCGACGTATGGGGGCATGCCGCAAATCCTCATTGGCGGTTTCACAGGCTATTTGGGAGCGGGCAGGCGGACCGGTGTCCGCGGGCCAGACGGCGATGCCAGTTTCGTAGACAACGTCTCGTTCTTACGCGGCAAACACGCCTTCAAGTTTGGTTTTAACTTCATGGACTTGGTCTATGACAACAACTCCTATAACCAAGCCAATGGCGAGGTCAAATTCAAGGATTTGACAAACTTCCTCGAAGGCAACCCCCGGAGCGGAGCGATTCTCGTGGGAAATCCCGCTGAAGTCGTCCGAGCTCACTGGTCCTCGGTTTACTTCCAGGATGATTTCCGTGTCACCACCAAACTCACCTTGAATCTGGGTTTGCGCTGGGAGTATCAGGGGAATCCCGTCGAACACTCGAACTACGAGGGCACATTCCTTGCCAATGCCCCGGCCACAACGTATCCGGTCGTGCAGGTTGGCCCGGGAGCACCAGTCCGCAACATGTTCAATCCCTATTACAAGGCGTTCTCGCCGCGCTTCGGCCTCGCCTGGGACGTGCGGGGCAATGGCAAGACTGTGGTAAGGGCCGGTGCCAGCATGTTGCGAGAGCCTGAACTGGTGGGAGAGTACGTCGGCATTTCTCCATTCGGCGCGAACGTGCCTGACCTCGGCATCAATACCAGCGGTACGAACATCAACATTCATACCCCCGAATCGTTGACGCTGACTCCCGCGACGATTAATTGGAGCATCGCCGGACCTGTATTTCCCGTGGGCACGCCAACCGTCGTGAATGGCGTCCCATATACCGGTACCACTTGTCTATCGCCGAATGACGTAATCAGTTCTGGGCCTGCGCCTCCGGCGTGCAGCACCCAGGGGATCAATCCCAATTTCGTTCAACCCTATATCGTTGCGTGGAATTTAGACATCCAGCGCGCCATCACCAATAACTTGACCGTTGATATCGCCTACGTTGGCACTCACGGCGCCAACGAAACAAACTGGATTGACATCAACCAGCCGCCGATTGGCGCCGGGTTCAATACGCCGTTCACGGCCGCCCAGGCAGCGGCAGCAGGGCTTCCAGCTGCGGCCGTTGGCTTGACCAGCAATCAGTTTTGTGTAGCAACCGGCAACTGCGGTGTGGGCAACCCTGGTGCGGAAGTCGGGTCAGGCGTGCTGTGCACGGCCTGCCCCTATGGCACCAAATTTCCATACCTGACTCAGATCGACCAGCTGAATAACCAGGACTATTCCAACTACAATGCTTTGCAGATGACAGTGAACGAGCGGGCTTCACACGGGCTATCGTTCCTGGCGGCCTACACCTTTTCCCATGCTCTGGACATGACCTCCGGCGAAAACAGCAGTGCAAACCCTTATGGCATCGACGGCTATAATCCGCGTCTGGAGTACGGAAACGGCGATAACGATATCCGGCATCGTTTTACTTTCTCGCCCACTTACGACATCCCTGGAAGAAAGGCGCCCGGGCAGATGCTCCAGGGCTGGGCGATCAGCTCGATCGTCACGCTGCAGGGCGGGCGCCTTGGTACCCCACGGACGCAACGAGCGATCTCGTCGGAACAAACGAGGTCAATGACTCGATTCAGGGCCATATACAGACCTGGAATTACACCGGCCCTGCTTCCGCTTTCAGTCCGGCCCGAAATCATCCCGTGCTTCGGGGCTTGCGGCTGCGCGAACGCGACTATTCCCCAATCCTGCGTGTCCGCTGCGCAAGCTCCTTATGCCGGCAACGCCCAACTCCAGCGGTCGCGCTCGCTGCGCTCAAAATCGGGATGCTACGAGGAAGGGGGCGGCATTCTGACTCCTCCCGCTTACGGAACCGTCGGCAATGCCAGCCGCAACATGTTCCGGGTTCACTGCGTACTACAACGTGGACTTTTCGGTGAGCAAGGACTTGGAAGCTCACAGAGCGATTCAGCGCCCAGTTCCGTGTCGAGTTCTTTAATTTCTTCAACCGGGCCGATTTCGCGATTCCCGGCAGCGGTGGACGCAGGCTGCGGGTGGCATCGATGCGACTGGTGGACAGTTCGGTTGCTCCTGCCTACGCCGGAGCAACGCCAACCCCGTGCTGGGTTCGGGCGGGCCGCGCCACATCCAGTTCGGCTTGAAGCTGAATTTCTAACGGCTACAGACAAACTCGCAAGGCACAGGGACCGCGAAGCGGCGGTCCCTTGTCTTTTTTGGCGAGATCTTGCATTCGACGTGTGCTCGCCGCCACTTCGTAAGTATGTGCCGGCCGCCCCGTAAGATTGACCGCCTCGGCCATGGAGGTTATGCTACGGCCAACTGAACCATTCGCAAGAAGTGAGTTGAGAATTGCGGGGCGCTAAAAAGCCGGCTTAGCCCGGGGAGGGCTGCGAAGATGCGAAATCGCTTAACTGGCGCAGTGATGGTTGTGGCGGCGGTACTGACGTTTGCTTCCCTGGCCAATGCCCAAGGCGGATACCGGAATACCGAATATGACAAGCTGAACAACGGCCCGGGCGGTCCCGCTCCCAAACGCGATTTCACCGGCACCTGGGCCGGCCCCATCGCGGCGCAAAACGGCGACACTCCTTCTTTTACGCCGGAAGGGCAAAAGCTATTCAGCATGAATAAGCCGGAGGCGAAGTTTCACGTCGCGGGCACTAATGACGCCTTTGTGCGTACCTGCGATCCGCTGGGCTTTCCGCGCAACATCATTTTCGAGATCAGAGGCATTTCCTTCGCCAACATCCCGGATCGCGTGATCATCCTCAACCAGTATCAGCGGGCCTGGCGCGAAGTGTGGACCGATGGGCGGCAGCTTCCTACTAACGTGGGCGGCACGGGAAAAGATGCGCCTGATCCACGCTATTACGGATACTCGGTGGGCAAGTGGGTGGACGACTACACGTTTGTGATTGATACCACCGGACTCGACGACAAAACCTGGCTCAACGGCGCCGGATACCCGCACAGCATTGAAGCTCACGTGCAGGAGCGCTACACGCGCGTGGACCACAACGATCTGCAGCTCACCGTGACCGTGGACGATCCGAAGCTCTACACGAAGCCCTTCGTGCTCGGGAAGGCCGGCTTCAAGTGGCTTCCCGATCAACAGTTGGCCGAACAGCTCTGCGTGCCCTCCGAAATGGTTCAGTACTTGAACATTATCGGAGATCCCGGCGGCAACGGCGTGCCGCCCAGCAAGTAGCGCCCTGCGCTAAAAGCTATAAAGTCGCGCAGGGTTATCCACCAGAATCATTTTCCGCACGCCGGCATCCGGCGCCCAGACAACCAGCTGATTCAACAGGCGGCCATCGTCAATCTGAAACAGCGGCGCGATATCAGTTGCCGTATGCCCCGGCAGGGATGCGCCGGCCGGATGCGGCCAGTCGCTGCCCCACACAATGCGTTCGGCGTTTGCAGCGATGAGTGCCTTTGCGAGAGGGGCGACATCGGGATAATCGGGCGCTTTGTCCGAGGATCGGTATGCGCCGGAAATCTTGACGTAAGCTTTGCCGGAGCGTACCAGGTCGAGCATCGTGTCGAAGCCCGCTTGGGCCGTTCCCAGCGACGCCCTCGCTCCCCCGAAATGATCGAAAACCACGGGAACCGGCGCGGCCATGATTTCCTTGTGCAAGCTTTCGATGACTGCCAGACGCGTGTAGATCTGGATGTGCCATTTTCGGCCTGCCACGCGTTCGACGGCAGACTGAAATGCTTTTCGTGCCACATCGGGATTCGTTTGCCCGAAATTTTCGAAGTTCAGCCGAATGCCGCGCACGCCGGCGCGATGCATCTCTTCGAGCTGTGCGGCAGAAGTCTTTTCATCGATCACGGCGACGGCTCGCGCACGCGGTCCGAGCTGCTTCACTGCATCCAGAGTGCAGGAATTATCCGTTCCGTAAACGCTGGGATTCACGATCACTACGCGGTCCGTATGCAAAGCGCGGTGCAATGCGCGCATCTCCGGGACAGATGCCGACTCGGGCGTGTAAGTCCGACCCGCAAACCATGGGAATTGGCGCGGATCGCCGAAAATATGCGTGTGGCAATCGCAGGCCCCGGAAGGCACAGCAAAATCGACTGGCGTGGAAGGCTGAGAAGCCTTGGACATCAGGAATTCGGACGGCCAAATCGCGGCTGCACCAGCTGCTATTGAACCCAGCAGGACCTTGCGGCGCGTGATCATCGTGCGTTCCTTTCCGCCGTGCTGCGGGTTACAGGTGAAATTATCGGCGTCGCGGCGTAGCATATATCAATTTTGACGTAACGTGTCAGGCCCGCCGCGTATCCCAATAGGCGGACGGAGCAGACTCGAGCAGCTTCTAGCATGCGGAGGATGAGCGCGATGCGAACCACAATGATCTTGCACCTGATGGTTTCCGCTTTTCTGTTTGCCGGTGTTGCCACGGGATTCGCGCAACAGAATGCACCCGCCGGCGCGCGACCGGGGCAACCTGCGGGCGCGCCCCAAGGCCCCGGAGGCCCGGGTGCTGGCGGGCCGGGTCGCGGACAGCAGCCGCCGCCCTTCGCGATCATGAGTACGTCCATGGCCGACGGCAGCT
This sequence comes from uncultured Acidobacteriota bacterium, assembly GCA_963761945.1. Lineage (GTDB taxonomy): Bacteria > Acidobacteriota > Terriglobia > Acidiferrales > UBA7541 > Palsa-189. The sequence goes on from CAVXIM010000014.1 coordinate 50,502, forward strand.
TCCTGGCCGTGAAATATACCTGCACAGCGGGCCCGGCTGCGGTTTCTCCCGATCTTCACTGGATGAATGCGCCGCGAGACACCGCCAGTTTCGTTCTAATCGTGCATGATATGGAGCCGCGACCGCGCAAAGGGCTCGACGACATCCTGCACTGGATGGTGTGGAATATTCCTCCCACAGCCACGCAGATCCCCGAAGCTGTTGCCAGCAACGCGCAGCAACTCCCCGACGGCAGTTTGCAGACCAACGGCAATCCGGGACAAGGAGGAAACACAGGATATCGTCCTCCCTGTCCACCCGCAGGTCCTTCGCACCATTACGCTTTCGAGCTTTTTGCTGTGGACCAAAAGCTAGGCTTGGCTGAGACTGCAACTCGAGCGGACGTCATGAAGGCCATGGACGGCCATATTTTGGCGCACGCCGCGCTGATTGCTCCCTATCATCAGTAGCTCGCAGTAGCTCGGTCGCTGCGTCCCGCTTATTAGCGGCCGAGCACATGCGCGAAGCCAGGTTTCAGCACGCGATCTAGAGGAAGGCCTCGCCTCAAACCGCAAAGCGCGTTCGGGTGAACCTATACAGTGGTTCGGTAAACAAAGTCGGGAAACTGCCCTTTTTCTGTCCTTCTGTACAGGTATCCAAGTCCCCTCGAACCTTGTATTTATGACCTCGACACTTGCGGACCAGGCGGGGCTGGCCCTTTTTCCTTCCGCAGCGTCAAATCGTTGATGGAAGCCAAGGCACCGGCCACAGGAGAAAGAATGCGCAAGGGAAAGAAGGCCCTCTTAATCGCCGCCGCCATGATTTTGACCATCGCCACCCTGGCCGTACTGAATTTCGTGCGCTCGAAGATGGAAACTGAAGAGCAATCCGGAAAAACGGCTGCCGCGCTTGTATCCGCCGGCAACGTTCACGCCTAGCGAATCTCCCACCGCTCCCCTCACCGACGGGGAACAGCAAATTCCCGTTGTATTCTCCGTCTTCCCCCAATTGCGCCGGCGTGTGCTTCGATCCGTGATGGTTTGAAACGAGCGCCCCACCTTACTACAATGCTCCCGCCGATTGCGTGAATCGTTGAAAGCGTGCGTGAGGAGAGTCGCTTGAATAAGAAAATGTATGAAGAAGGAATGGCCGTTCGCCGCGAAGTTTTAGGCGCCGATTACGTCGATCGCGCGATGGCTTCCGCCGACCAGTTCACCCGGGTACTTTATGAATTTGTCACCGAATGGTGCTGGGGAGCGATTTGGACGCGGCCCGGCCTTGCCCGTAAGACGAGAAGTCTTATCAATCTAGCCATGCTCACGGCATTGAACCGGCCGCATGAGATCAAACTGCACGTGCGGGGCGCTCTGAATAATGGCGTCACTCGCGAGGAGATCACGGAAGTCTTTCTACAGGCCGGCGTCTACGCCGGTGTGCCCGCGGCGGTGGACGCCTTCCGCGCCGCCAAGGAAGTGTTTGACGCCATCGACAAGGAGTGATCCAGCCGCGGCGCCGAGGTTTGCTCTGACGGAAATTCCCTGCTAACGTCTCCCAGCGCTCCTTCGTTTAGCGCCGCGTTGAAGGCGGCTCAAGGAGCGCAATTCAGCGAAGGTAAGAGATCGTGGCGCCACGTTCGGAACCGAAAGTAGCGGATCAAATTGCGCCGAAGCAGCGCGTATCGGCCGACAAGAAGCTAAAAATCGCGCTCGCGGGCTTTGGGACCGTAGGACGTTCGGTGGCCAAGATATTGTCGCAAAACGCGAATAGTCCATTCGTACTCACGCACATTTTCAATCGCAATATCGAGAGAAAAAAGGTCGACTGGATTTCTCCTCAGGTTCGCTGGACCGAGAGAATCGAGGACGTGCTGGGCTCCGATGCGGATATTTTTGTGGAAGTGGTGGGCGGCCTCGAACCCGCCGGCGAATGGGTGAGCAAGGCCCTGCGCGCGGGAAAATCCGTGGTCACGGCGAATAAGCTTTTGATTGCGGACCGCGGGGCAGAACTTTTGCGCCTAGCGCGGCAAACGGGACGGCAACTGCAGTTCGGCGCCTCGGTGGCCGGTGGAATTCCCGCCATTATTGCTATTCAGGAAGGCATCGCCGGCGACCGGCTTTATCGCATCGCGGGAATCCTCAACGGCACGTGCAACTACATCCTCACGAAAATGGAGGCAACCGGCGCCGGGTTCCATTCCGCGCTCCAGGAAGCGCAGGAGCTTGGGTTTGCCGAAGCCGATCCTTCGAGCGATGTGGACGGCTATGACGCGCGCGCCAAGCTGGTGATCCTGACGCAGGCCGGGCTGCGCGTGAACGTGCGCAGCGAACAAATTCTCTGCGCGCCGATTTCCACAATCGAAGCGGTGGATTTCGGCTATGCGCGTGAGCTGAACTGCACCATCCGCCAGATTTCGATCGCGCAAAAAGACAGCACGAATGGCTTGCGCTTGCTGGCGGCCGTGCGGCCGACGCTTGTTCCGCTGGCCTCCCTTATCGCACACGTGCAGAGGAATCAGAATCTGGTGATCGCCAGCGGCGAATTCGCGGGACCCATCGTGCTCTCCGGTTTCGGCGCGGGCGGGGATCCCACGGCGGTCGCGGTCATCTCCGACCTTTACGCGATCGCGCGCCAATCCAACTCGGCTCCGGCGGATACGGGAGAGCTCGCGGAAGATCCGCAGTCGGTGAGCGGCGATTTCGTGGTTCCGCATTACGTGCGGTTTGTCGTCAAAGACAGGCCCGGCATCGTGGCCGAAGTCGCCGCCGTATTCGCCCGGTTTGGAATCAGCATCGACGCTCTGCTGCAAAAACCGGGTTATCCTCACTCCGCCCTGCCCTTCATCATGACGCTGGAGTCGTGCAGCAGTTCTTTGCTCGATCGCGCGATCGAGGAAATCGGGCGGCTTGATTTCCACGTCGAGCGCCCGCTTTGCTTGCCTATACTCTCCCAATAGAGGGGCTCAATGAGAGCTTGGACATGAGAAACTTCGATCAGCTGTCTGAACGGGAGTTGCTCGCCCTGGCGATATCGCTGGAAGAAGAGGACGAGCGCATCTACGCGGATTTCGCCCAGGAGCTGCGCGAGAATTTTCCGGATTCCGCCAAGGCGTTCGAGGAGATGCGGGAGGAGGAGTCCGGCCATCGCCGCCGCCTGCAGGATCTCTATCAACAAAAATTTGGCGACCACATTCCGCTGATCCGGCGCCAGGACGTGAGAGGCTTCGTCAAACGCCGCCCGGTGTGGCTGGCGCGGCCCCTGCGCCTGAAGGCCGCGCGGAACGAAGCCAGTTCGATCGAGCAGGAAACACGGCTGTTTTATGAACGCGCGGCGGCGCGGACGAGAGATGCCAGCATCCGCCGCCTGCTCGACGACCTCGCGCAGGAAGAGCGCGCGCACCAGAACAAGGCCGAAGATTTGAACGAGAGCGAACGCGCGAAATCGGCAGCCCGATACGAAAAAGAGGCCCAGAAAAAGCTCTTTCTTCTCCAAGTTGTGCAGCCGGGGCTGGCGGGGCTGATGGATGGATCGGTCTCCACGCTCGCTCCCGTGTTTGCCGCCGCTTTCGCCACACATACCACGCACGCGGCTTTTCTGGTGGGACTCGCGGCATCGGTGGGCGCAGGGATAAGCATGGGATTCGCGGAGGCGCTCTCAGACGACGGAAGCCTCACCGGCCGGGGACATCCGCTGTTGAGAGGCATCGTCTGCGGCTGCATGACGGCCGTAGGTGGCATTGGACATACTTTGCCGTTTCTCACTGACCGATTCACGCTGGCCATCGGGATCGCGGTCGCGGTCGTCGTGGTGGAACTCAGCATAATCACGTGGGTGCGGCATCGGTTCATGGAGACGCCGGCATTGTCCGCGGCCATACAGGTGGCCTTTGGCGGAGCGATTGTTTTTGGCGCCGGCATATTGATTGGGAGTTGGTGAGCAAAACGCGTCGTTGTCGTTCCTAGAAGCAACAGCGACGAGGAATTCGCTTTTTGTTTTGAAGTTCCGAAACGCAGATCCCTGGCTCGCAGTCCCGTGTGCTGAGAGCGCACACCCGGTAAGCTTCGCTCGGGATGACATCATTGCTTTCCGCATGGCTACTCTCCACACGGCTAAGGCTTCGGGGTGATCTCGTCGATCTCGGCAAGTTCTTCGGAGGTGAGCACGCCGTCGGCGGCTTTGGCGTTTTGTTCCACTTGTTCGGGCTTCGTCGCGCCGGCGATCACGCTGGCTACGGTGGGCCGTGCCAGCAGCCACGTGAATGCCAATTCGAGCAGCGTATGGCCGCGCTTGGCGCACAAATGTTCAAGGCGCTCCACAATTTTCCAATTCGATTCGGTGAGATACCGATCCGCGAGGCCTTTGAGGGCCTGAAAGCGCGTATCTTCGGGGAGGGGTTTGTTGCGCGCGTATTTTCCGGTGAGCAAGCCGCTGGCCAGAGGAAAATATGGCAGCATGCCGACTCCGAACTTCTGCATGGCCGGCAGGAGTTCGCGTTCCACGCTGCGGACCAGCAGGCTGTATTCATTCTGGCAGGAGACGAAGGAATGCAAATCAAGGTGTTTTGCGGTCCACTGCGCGTCCACGAATTGCCAGGCGGCAAAATTCGAGCAGCCGATATAGCGCACTTTGCCTTGGCGTATCAGATCGTCGAGAGCGCGGAGCGTTTCTTCGATGGGCGTTGCAGGATCGGGGAAATGAATCTGATATAAATCGATCCAGTCAGTGCGCAAGCGCTTCAGGCTGGCCTCGGCCGCGGACATGATGTAGCGGTGTGAGGCGCCCAGCAAAACTTGCGCTTCGTCCATCGCGCCCCCAAATTTTGTGGCCAGCACGACGCGCTTGCGGTTATCGCCCAAAACTTGCCCAAGTATGCTCTCCGATCCGCCGCGCTTCCCGTAAATATCGGCGGTATCGAAAAGCGTGATCCCCACCTGGAGGGCTCTGTGAATGACTTTGCGGGAGGCCTCCAGGTCGATACGGAGTCCGAAGTTATTGCAGCCCAGGCCGACGACGGAGACCTCGGGTCCGAATTTACCGAGCTTGCGCAGCTTCATCGAAAATGCTCCCGCGCATACGATAACGGTTCTCCCCAAGATCGATCAACTTGCCGCCGATAGCGACGACGTGAACTGCAAGTTACAATGCCCACGATGACGGATCTGAACCCGCAGGCGAAACAGATGGCCGACGAGTCCATGGTGCGCAACCTGGACGCGCAAGCGAGGGCAATTTGGCCGCAGGAAATCGCCTTGATCCGCCGCTATGCGCTTCCGGCCGAACCTCATATCCTGGACGCGGGATGCGGCACAGGCGAAATTTCTTCGCGGCTGGCGGAACTTTTTCCCAAGGCCAACGTGCTGGGAATCGACATCATCGACGCTCACCTGGAGCTGGCGCGATCGCGCTATAGAAGCATGGCGCCGCGGTTGCGATTCGAGCGCCAAAGTATTTTCGACCTCAAGGTGCAGGATCGAAGTTTCGATCTGGTCGTCTGCCGTCATGTCCTTCATTCCATCCCACAGCCGGAACGCGTGATCGCGGAGCTGGCGCGGGTGACCCGCCGCGGCGGTTATCTGCACCTGATCCCGGAGGATTACGGCATGCTTCACTTTCAACGTGGCGCTCCGGATCCGCGGGAATTTTGGCATCAGGTCGCGCCGAGTTTCGCGGCCGCCACTGGGACTGATCTTTTCATTGGACGGAATACGTTCAGCATCCTTGCGGCGATGAACCTGGAGCAGATCGCCGTCGATTACATCATCGTCGACACCTTGCGGGTTCCGCGCGAGACGTTTGCCGCCATCATCGAAGCCTGGCGCGATGGATATTCCGACTCGATCGGCGAACTCACGCCGATAACGCGCGAGGCTGCTGTCGCGTGCTTCGATCAGATGATTGCTAACATTCGCGATCCACGCGGATACGCGGTGTGGATGGTCCCCGTCGTAAGCGCGCGCGTGGGCCAGAGGGGCTGAGCGCATTCCTTCCGGCAATCGTACTCGAATGACTCCTGGTTTTTATGGCAGTAGCGGGATCCTGTGCAGGAGTGAGGGCCCATGACCGCCGGCCAGAACACTGAAAATCCGATTGGACATCGCGGCGGGCGAGCGGTCTTTCGCTATCCAAGTTTTGTGCGCTATATGGGGGCGCGCCTGCTGACCGTGCTGGCGCTGCAAATGCAGTCGGTGGCGGTCGGCTGGCAGATTTACGAAATCACACACAGCCCGTTGGCACTCGGTCTAGCGGGCCTGGCGCAGTTTCTTCCGGGTATTCTGCTGTTTCTGCTCTCGGGCCATGCAGCAGACCGCGTTCCGCGGCGGAACCTGATGGTGGCATGCTTTGCCGGATTCACGGTGTGCTCGGGTGCGCTCTGGTGGATCTCCCGCGGCGGAGTGCATTCAGCCGGGCCGATTTACGCGATTCTGGTGGCGCTGGGCATCACGCGCGCATTCAGCGGACCGGCGATGCGGGCGCTCGTGCCTTTGCTGGTTCCCGCGGAACAATTTCCGAGCGGCGTGGCGTGGGAGGCGTCCATGACGCAAACGGCGACGGTGCTTGGACCGGCGGCCGGAGGATTCCTCTACGCACTTTTCCACGGGCCCGGTGAAGTGTACGCAACAGCCATGATGATCGAAGCGGCGGCGATTGTGTTCGCCACGGGCGTGAAAGCGCGAGGGCCGTTGCGTCCGCCGCAGTCTTTGTCGGTGGAAAGCGTTCTCGCGGGATTGCGATATATCTGGCGTCAGAAAGTGATCTTGGGCGTGGTTTCGCTGGACCTATTTGCGGTGCTTCTGGGCGGAGCGGTGGCGCTGCTGCCGGTCTATGCAGGCGACATTTTAAGGACCGGACCCTGGGGGCTGGGACTGCTGCGCAGCGCTCCTGGAGCGGGCGCGGTGACCATGGCCATCCTGCTGGCGCATAGGCCGCTCAGACGCAGGGCGGGCGCGACGATGCTGTGGTGCGTGGCGGGATTTGGCGCGTTCACGGTGGTCTTTGGGATTTCGCGAAGTTTTGCGCTTTCGCTGGGGTCGCTTCTCTTCGTGGGCGCTACGGATATGGTCAGCGTGGTTACGCGCGGCACTCTCGTGCAATTGAACACGCCCGACGAGATGCGCGGACGCGTGAATGCGGTAGAGATGATGTTCATTGGAGCTTCGAACGAGCTGGGGCAATTCGAGTCTGGAATCACGGCGGCATGGTTTGGAACCGTGCCGGCGGTAGTTCTGGGAGGCGCAGGCGCGTTGCTCATCACGGCGTTGTGGGCGTGGAGATTTCCGGAATTGAGGAAGGCGGAGCCGCCGCGTGTTGTGGAGATGGCGGAACGCCAGTAACGGATTTACTGTACTCAAAAGGTTCCCGGGAAAACGGGAAAAGTGATGGACGCCATCCAAAATATGAAGTTGTGGCTCGGGGGTGGCGTCCGTACAATCCTCTCAACCATTTGCGGTCACCTCTGGAAACGCCCCGCCGGTCCTCCCTAGCTGGCGGGGCTCTCTTTTTGTAGACTAGCAGCCGATTTGGCGACCCTAACGCAGTCCGCAGCCGAAGTAGATCGCGCGCGAACGCTTAAGTTGTGGCTCATGGGCGCGACGATCGCGCTCTTCGCTTTTTTCGCCTGGATCACCCTCTTTCGCGCCGGGCCCTACGGTCCGCCGGGACACCAGTGGGGTTCGCCGGCGCACCGCACGGATTTCACGGTGTATCGGGATGCGGCCGCGGCCGTGCTGCACGGCCAGGACCCTTATGCCATCCGCAGTGTGCGCGGCTGGGCTTACGTTTATCCGCCGCCATTTTCGATTGCGATGGTGCCATTTGCCTTGTTGCCCCTGCCGATAAGCGTGCTGGCATGGTATTTCGTGTGCGCGGCGCTGACGGTATCGGCGGTGAGTATGGCGGGCCGGCTGGCGACAAATGAGATCGCCAGCGAGCGCAAAAGGCTGGCGATTACCTTCCTTGCCGCCCTGATCGTGGTGGTGTGGTTTGGCGTAGGCCTCACGCGGGGACAGGCCTCCGTGTTGATGAGCTGGCTGGTGATCGCGGCGATTTTTTGGGAGAGAAAGGGAAAAACCGCGCCGGGAGCGGCTTGTCTGGCGGGCGCGGTGCTGCTGAAGGCTTTTGCGCTGACTCTTTTGTGTTACTACGTGTGGCGCGGCAGATGGAAGATGGTGGCCGCAAGTGTGGCGGCGATTATTTTCGGCGGGCTATTGCTGCCGAGCGCGGTTTTCGGGTGGCATGGCAATCTCCATTACATCGGCGAATGGACGCGGGAAGTAGCAGCACCGGCGCTGGGCTCGGAATCCACGCGCACGCATTCGGAACTCTACGATCAACTGCTCAGCATGGAGAGGCCGCGCAATCAGGATCTGGGTTCGGTGATGCAGCGGCTGGCCGAAGGCAACCAAACCCGACTGATGGTGATGGCGCTGGCTGCGGCCCTGGCGTTGCCCATCTGGCTGATTGGGAGGAAAGCGAACGCGCGCTCGGAACCATTGGGAGAAAATTTGATATTGGGAGCCGTAGTGGTGTGGATGCTGCTGGTTTCGCCGGTGGCCGAAGATCACTATTTTTCGCTTTACGTTTTGCCAGCGGCATATGCGCTGGCCGCGTCGATGGGTGCGGGGGGATCGATGCGGCGCTGGGGATATGCGGTGCTGACGGTCGTAGGCCTGCTGAACCTAGGCGCGGTGCTGGACCTCGGGCGGAGCTTTGAAATCTATGGCGCGGTTTTTTGGGGCGGGCTGCTGCTGCTTTTCCTGCTGTTGTATCTGGCCCGCTACGAACAGACGCGCCCGGCAACGAATCTTTGACTCGCCGAGAAAGATAGCTATCGAAGAGAGAATTCCCCCGGAACGCATCGCTCGCGATGACAACACAGAATTAGTTGCCAAAGAAAGCGCCCCGCAAAAGGCCTCTGCGGGGCGCTCGTCGAAGGATTTACTCAGGTTGAGTTCCTCGCGGGATTAGCGCCGGCCGGCGGCTGCCTTGGCGAAAAACTCCTGCTGGCGGCGCGGCAAATCTTCCGGCGCGACGTCTTCCACATGGGTGGCAATGCCCCACTGCTGGCCAAAGGGATCGGTAAGCTTGCCGTAGCGATCGCCCCAGAACATATTCTGTAGCGGCATATCTACTCGGGCTCCGGCGGTTAAGGGCGCGGTTGAAAATGGAGTCAGCATCGGGAACGTACAGATGCAGATACATGGGATTGCTCGCGCCTGCTGCGGCGGGCGGCGCCAGCTTACCCATGGAGTCGTTCACGAAAATAGACGAATCGCCGATCTTCAATTCGGCATGCATGACTTTGCCATCGGGGCCTTGATGGCGCTCGATTTCCGTGGCGCCAAAGACTTTTTTGTAGAAGTCGATGGCAGCGACAGCATTTTGTACGACGAGGTTTGGCGTAAGGGAATGGTACCGCTCGGGAACAGGCTTCACATTCGGCATTTGTGTCCTCCTGATTATTTTGGCGGGCCGGACTTGCACCCCAGAGGCTGGGCAACTGCGCGCAGAAACTGCAGTAAGCGCAGTTTCCAACTCGGATGTGCCAATGTCAAGGAATATACGGCGCAGGTGCAAAAGAAAAATTGTTACAGGAGTGTGACGGGAACTCGCCTGCGGCACTAATCTCGCACGAAGAATTTCAATTGCTTGCGACTTGGCGACCGGTGCGAGGGCATTCGCCCTCGCACCCGCCGGATGGATTTAGAACAGAATCTTCAACCCGAGTTGCATCGTGCGGGCGTCTCCCGAACCGACGATGGGATTGCCGGCTGCGATATCGGGCGTGGTGCAACCGCAGCCGAAGGTGTTAGGGCTTGAGGGGTCACTGCCTCCGGCGTAGCCGTTCACTGAGCCGAAAGGATTAGCGATGATGGGTCGATTGAGGACGTTGAAAAACTCAACCCGGAACTGAGCTCCGAACCGCTCCGTAAACTTGAAGTTCTTGAATACGGAAAAGTCCACGTTCTTGAAGCCTGCGTCACGGAAAATGTTGCGCGCCATGGTGCCAAAGGTTCCGAGCTTGGCAGGAACCATGACCGAGTTTCCGTCTACGAAGCAGCCAACCGCAGCCAACGTCTTGGCGTCGGGGGCGACCGCCGTGCACTTCGCACCCAGTGACGAGGGCAGCGTGGTCGATATGCCGCTCACACCGGATGTAATCGTGCATGTAGCGGGTCCTGGGAAGCCAGTGCAATAGGGAATGGAACTAGAAGTAGCCTTGAAGTCGGAGGGGTTTCCGAAGAAATCCCAGCGGTCGGTGTTTTCTTGGGTTCCGCTGAAATTATCGCTGGTGTCGATGATGTTCCACGGCTGCGAGCCCGCCAGCGTCACGATTGTGTTGAGCTTCCAGCCTTCCAGTAACTGGCCGAAGCCTTTCTTCCCAGGAATTTCATAACTGGCTGTGATCGTTGCGCGATGACGGATGTCGAAGTCGCTGTTGCTAAATTCCGCCCCTGGATTCGTGGAGTTCTGCGGCTGGCCGCCGAAACGATTCAGGGAACCGTTGTCCAAGCCATGACCGTAGGTGTAGCCGACGGTGAAAGAAAGCCCGTGAGTCGTCCGCTCGGTCAGCGTGGCCTGCAGGCTGTTGTAGCGGGAACGGGCATCGTTCACTGTGCGGTTGATAAATGCCAGATAGGGGAACTGGACATTGTAGGGTCTGGCTTGCTGCACGGCGTTTGAATCGATGCCAGCGCTTGCGGCAATGGGCCCACCCACGCAATCACCCGTGCCCGGTTTGGTTTGCGCTGCCGTCAGCGCGTTCAGACAAAAACCTGCGCCCGCCGGCGCCTGATTGAGGTCGATGTTGCCAATCAGATTTATGGCGTGAGTGCCGACGTAGGTAAGGTCCAAGGAGAGGTTATTGGTGAAGGAGTGCTGCACGCCGAGACTCCAAGTGTCAACGGAGGGAGTTCTCAGATGCGGGTCCACTGTCCCGAGGCTGCATGGGCTGGCGGCGGTACAAGCGACCACGGCACCAGCAGGAAAAATAACGTTATTCCAGTTCAGGTTGGCACCGGGGATAAAAGCGCTGCCGGTCTGAATCGTGCCCCCAAAGGTGGCCGGACAAGGGGTTCCAGGGGTCACCGCCGTTGTGCAGCCGCCCGTCGGGATGGCGGCGATGCTCGTACCCGGTGTGTTGGCGATGCCGGGGTTCCCGGTGAACGGGGCCAGGCTGAACATCGAGTAAAGGATACTGAACCCGCCACGGACCACGGTAGTGCCCTTGCCCGTTACATCGTAGGCAAAGCCGATGCGCGGCGACCAGTTTTTATAGTCAGGCTTGATCAGAGTACTGCCTACGCTTGATTGACCCTGCTGAACCAGTCCCAGCGTCGGATCGAAGTTGCCCAGGTTGTTACTGGTGTCATGGAACGGCGATCTATATTCCCAGCGGAGGCCCAGGTTGACGATCAACTTCGGCGTGAGGCGCCAGTCATCCTGAGCGAAGACCCCGTACACCTTGGAAATCGCCACAACGGCCGGGTTGCCGACCAGCTGAGACCCGTCGGACGGAAGTCCGGCGAAAAAGTCTTCCAAGGCCGTGGAGCCGGCAAAAGCTTGTTTGCCCTTGAAGTTGATCCGGCCGCGCGTGTCGTGGGGGTTGGAATCGCCCTCGATGTGGGAGAACTGCCCTCCAAACTTAAAGCTGTGCTTGCCCACGAGGTACGAGACATTATCCTGAAAGTCTAAATATGGGTTAGGGGATGCTACGAGGGGACGGCCGCGCCGGCTCCCCAGTTGAGTGGCGCCGAAATTGGAAATGACGACACTGGGAAACCCGCCCGTACTGGTGACGCCCGTATTGATGGGGTAGGTCGTGCCATTGAGGGCGTAGCCCGCGGCGGCGGATACGCCAGTGTCGCTGGGGATGAAGAAAAAGCCAAACCGGTTGTAGCCTACTCGGAATTCGTTCACCACGCGGGAACTGGCCGTCCAGATCCAGTTGCCAGATGCTGTCCAAGCCGGTTCGAGTACCGTATTCTCCCAGGCGCTATTCACCATGGGGAAATCTTCTCCACTGGACCTGTAGTTTGCTTTGTACAGCATGCCGTTGATCATGTGCTTGTCGCTGATCCGGTAGTCGATCTTGGCGATCCCGTTGTCGCTGGTGTTTACATTGGGAAAACTGCTGACGTAGGTAGTGCTGTTCGCGTTCGCCGCTGTTAGGCCCTGTATGACGCCGCCTGTGCAAGTAGAGGCCTTCGTCAACGGGCCCGAGGGGCATCCAAACAACGCTAAGCTGAGCGGGCTCACCGGTATTGCTGGCGAGTGGGTTTGCAAGGCGATGATCGCATCTACCATGCTGAACTTTTGGCTTCCCGTCGAAGCCGTTTCGGGAACGGAAGTGCCGATCGCGTTGGCGAGCGAGGATCGCAGGCCCTCATAGTTCGCAAAGAAGAAGAGTTTGTCTTTCTTGATCGGCCCACCTACGGCTGCGCCGAATTGCTCCAGCGCCAGCGGGAGAACCGTGGCGGGAGGCGGGTTGAATAGGTTGCGAGCGTCCCAACTGCCGTCGCGGCCAAAGGCGTAAGCCGTGCCGTGGAGATTATTGGTCCCCGAGCGGATTCCCACGTTCACCATGGCGCCCGGCTTCCCGCCGTACTCCGCCTTGGGATTCTCCATGAGGTTGAACTCCTGGATGGCGTCGACGGGCAGGATCAAGGCCCCATCGGTGAAGGGACTCGAGGCGCCGGCTACGGGGCGGGCGTCGAAAGCATTCGCATTCAGAATGCCGTCGATCATCCAGGCGGTTTCATCGGGCCGCACGTTGTTGGTGCTCTGGGTCCAGGGTGAGCCACCGGGCTGGAGCATCACGCCGGGGCGCAACCCCAGCAGACTCTGGAAATTGCGGCCATTCAAGGGCAAGTCATTGATATCGGCGTTGTTCAGCGTGCCGCCCAGGGTGGCATTGGTGGTCTCCACCAGCGGGACAGCTTCGGTAACCGTGACGGTCTGCTCCTGGGTACCCGGCTGAACGGTCAAGTCAACGCGAACCTCCTTGCCGACCCCAAGCTCCACGTTCGCACGCTCGAGCTTTTTGAACCCATTGGCCTCGGCGCGGACCGTATAGGTGCCCGGAAGCAGCTGCGGAGCGTTAAACTCCCCGGCATCATCGGTGGTCAGAACTCGCGCCACACCTCGGTCTTTGTCTATGAGCGTTACCGTGGCGCCGGATATGACGCCGCCGCTTTGGTCTACAACGGTGCCGAGAATACGTCCGTTACTGCCCTGTGAAAATAACGATACCGAGAACAGCAACACACCCAGAACGGCCGAGAGCAGGAAAGCAATTTTGTTGCTAAGGCCCGAAAAGGATGTGCGAAACCCCGATGGAATAGAACTCATCGTCTCACCCCTTCGAAGATATTAGATAGGCCTTGGACCCCAGAAACCGGACAGGAAACAACCAATGAGGTTGCGTTTACTCCGTCGCGGAAGCAAAGTCAAGAAATAATTTGTCAAAAGAAAAATATTATTCGAAGCCGGTGGCATTCGGCTCGTAGCACCGGGGCAAGTACTACGCCTTATAGAACGGTTCTGGCAAGAATTCTTACTGCGGTGTGAGGCAACGTAGGCGATACCCTTGACGTTTGCATTTGCATTCTGATATTTGCTCGCCGACCCTGAGGCCTTACCGGGGCCAACGAACATAGGGAGGGAATTTCTCTCGAGGAACTAGCTACTGTTTGGCAGACGCCCAGGCCAGTTTAGCCTCGCCGCATTCAATGACCATAGAGCTAAAGCGGTCGACATCGTCTCTGCTGACGAAAGGATGAGGATCGCCTGGTTTTCGGGAGCGCAAGGCGTCGATTTTTTCGAACATGTTATCAAGGGCCGCATGGATGGAAATGATGGCGTCCACGCCCGCTTTATCTTCGATCTCCTTGAAACGCTTCGCCGAGGCGATGTAGGTCTTGATCATCGTCTGCGTATCCGGAAAAACCTGAACGCCCCCCTGCACGAGATTCATGGTTGTGCCGCCGATCATGCCGGCGACGTGTCGCTCGTTTCCATCCTTCACCGGGAAAATGATGGAGAGATTGTCGGCTGAGGCGCCCGGAGTGGAGTAAAGGGTGACGGTGGTGTCACCCAGGGTCACTTTCTGGCCATCCTTAGCCACCATGTCTTTCGAGGGCTTCACTTTGGCCGGGGAATTGTCGTTCGCCAGGAATTCCCAATCACCTTCGGACATGATGACACGCGCCGAAGGCACAATTTTCTTGAGGGCGTTGATTCCCCAGGATTGATCGGAGTGGGAGCGCACGATGATGGCGTATTTGATGTTGGCAGGGTCAAGGTTAAAGGTCCGCAACTCATCGAGCAGTTCTGGCGTGACCCAGTCGAAATTCGTATTGATCAGAATGATTCCACCCGACGTGTTGAGAGCCCAGGTGGATTCCGTCTTCGTGCCAATGTAATAGAGGTTGTCAAACACCTTTGCCGGCGGCGCGTACCATTTTTCGCGCGGAGTGGGAGTCAATTTCGCGGCCTCGCCCGGCTCAAGGGGAACATCTTTGCCGACCGGTTGCGGGCGAGCGCCTGGTTTCGGCTCAGCGCACATCTGGTTGAAGGCCGAATTGAAGATATGCCACGGCTGCGGGTTCGCAGCCTTGGGCGAAACGGAAGCCTTGGCTGCCGCGACATGTTTTTCCGCCGGATCTGTCTGCGCCCGCGCGTCCGTGATCAGTCCGGCTAGCGCCAAGCTAGTTGCAAGCGCGAATGAGCCATAGCGATTCACGATGGATTCTCCTCACGATCTCAAGGAGGTTGTATTCAAGTCTTGATTTTCGGGTTGCTTATACACCATCCACGCGCGACGGCGCCACACCTTTTGCCGCCGTCTGAGCACGATCGCCGCAACGAGTTTGCAGGACAATCATTTGCCTTGACAAAGAAACTCGCATGCTATAACAACCCTGATAATGAGGGTGACTCGGGTGTGCGGGTGTCACTGCTTTCGGCCACGCAGACTGCCAACACTGAGGGGTGTGTTATGAGGTTCAGGAATTTTTCGCTTCTGCTCGTATTTGTATCTCTGCTCAGCTTTCAATCGCTAAAGGCCCAAACGGCCGGTACGGGAGCTTTGACGGGCACGGTCAAGGATCCTTCTGGCGCCGTCATTCCCAATGCCACCGTGACACTCACAAGCGTGGATACCGGCCAAGTGCGAACCAGTATGACCGGCGGGGACGGTGTTTACCGGTTCAACTTGATCCCACCTGGAAATTATCGCGTAAGGATCGAATCCAGCGGCTTCAAGCCAGTCGAGGTGCCTGGCGTAACGGTTGCCGTGACGGAAACTGCGGTGTTGGATCGCAACCTGGAAGTCGGGGCGCAAGCTCAGACGGTTACCGTGGAAGGCGAAGTCGAAAATATTCAGACCGCCAGCTCGGCGCTGGGCACCGTGGTGAACACGCGCAGCATGGAAGCCCTACCTTTGAGCACCCGGAATTTCACGAATCTTCTGGCCATGAGTGCGGGGGCCAACGCCGGTGTGACGAACTCCACGACATTGGGCAAGTCCGCGACAGGCATCGCCGTGAATGGCGCCGACATTGGACAGAACACTTACCTGCAAGACGGTGTGGCGGTCAACACTTGGCTGAGCACCGGCACCACCCAGGAAGGCACGTCCTACGGCGCATTTCCGACTCCGAATCCAGACACCATACAAGAGTTCAAGATTCAGACTTCGAACTATGACGCCGGCTACGGCCGCAATCCGGGCGCCAACGTGAACGTCATCACCAAGTCCGGCACCAACGACTTTCATGGGAGCGGATTTGAATTCTTCCGGAACGCCGCCCTGAACGCTAACGACTTCTTCTTTAATGCCACATCCGCGCCAGGCGCATCGAAGCCGGTGCTGAGCGAAAACCAATATGGCGGCACTTTTGGCGGTCCGATCAAGAAAGACAAACTCTTTTTCTTCGTGGCTTATCAAGAGACTTCAGAGAGAAACGGCATCGCCGGGTTCGGCTACTCGCTGGTGAATCTGCCTCCGATTCCTAATATGCCTCGCGGGAGCTGCCCGCTGACGGCGACGTCAGTTACCGGTTGCGATGCCACAGCTCAAGCTTTCGCCGCGGCGTTGGGTAGCATTGTTTCTCAAGGGGCCGCCAATGGTGTCAAGCAAGATAAAACGGTGAGCGGTAGTACCGTACAGGTGAGCGCCGATGGATTGAACATCAATCCCGTGGCGCTCAGAATCACGCAACTTCAGCTACCCAACGGCCAGTATATGATGCAGGGCTCCAGCGCGAGTCCGAGCGCGTGCGCCGCTCTGACGACAGCTTGCCAATTCCCGAGTTTCAGCTATACGGATCCGGCGACCTTCAACGATCATCAGGGCATGGGCAACTTTGACTACATCCTCAGCAGCAAGCACACGTTGTCGGGACGTTATTACTTTGAACAGGATCCCACCAACGGAAATTTCGCCTCCAACGGAACCAGGATCACGGCCAGCAACGTGTTGCCCGGCTTTCCTGTGTTCGAGGAAAAGACAAATCAGACTGCCCTGCTTAGACTAACCTCGGTCCTTTCGAATAGTCTCGTAAACGAAGCACGAGTCTCCTATCAGCGACTGATAGCGGAGGGGAGCAATTCCAATCCGTACAGGAATACGCAGTTTGGTATTACCGATCTAACGCCGGGAGTGGATAATTTCTCCGAGGTCACCATCTCCGGCCTGTCCAGCTTTGGCTCGAATACCGCCTTCGGAGTGGATAACAGGACCAACCAGTTCGAGGCTGCCGACCAGGTTTCCTGGTCGCATGGCATACACACGTTTCGGACGGGTTTCGAGGGGCAGCGCATCAGAAACGACGCTGACACTCCTGGGTCCTCGTACATGAACGTGTCGTTCAAGTCGTTTGCCGATTTCCTGGTTGGCTTGCCGGCGTGCCTTCCGGGCGCCACGGGCTCCGCAGTCGCCATACCTCACACCGTCGTCAACCCGACCAATGGCGTTCCTTGTAATGGGAGCGGATCAAGCAGCAGTATTAGCAGCATTGGCGGAACAACCCTGGCCAATGGCCAATATCAATATCAATTTCGTGTGAACTACCTCAGTGCATTCGTCCAAGACGATATCAAGCTTAGCCCGCGATTCACTTTGAATGCCGGTGTCAGGTGGGAGTGGGATGGATTCCCGGCTGTGGCGAATGGAGTCACGAGCGGCTTTTCGCCCGCCCTTTTTCAAGCCTCCCCCTTGCCGGGATCGGGATGCGTATTAAATGGAGTGCCGGCGGGACTAGGAGCGTCTGGAACAGGATGCTCACTGGCGGGATTTGTCGTGCCGAATAATTATCCGACTACAATTCCAGCAGGAATTACCAAGAGCAGTACTCCCTATGTCACCGCGAGCACCCCGCCCTGGCACAATTTCGGGCCGCGGCTTGGGTTTGCGTGGCAGCCGACGTCGAGCAACCGTTTTGTGGTTCGCGGCGGAGCTGGAATCTTCTACGAGTTCATCAACGGAGTTCAAGCTGCTTACTTCCCCCTGCGGGTGATGCCCGGATCAGTGAACGTGCAAAAATCGGCGCTGGGAAGCTGGGAGCAGCCCGGAATACCTCCGGCCGCACTTCCAGGACCTCCGAGCGGCTACGGGTTCACTCCTCTGTGGGCGGTCTTTACGGGGCCAAGTGCCGGGCTGACTTCGAACATTCAGCAGAACATGGTGCCGCAGAACCTAACGACTCCCCTGACCTACGAGTGGAACCTGAATACTCAGTACGAATTTTTACGCAACTGGGTTCTCGAGCTGGGGTATGTGGGCTCGCATGGCATTCGCCAGGAGCAGGGAGGGGCGGTAGCCAACGCAACCAACTGGAATCCGGGCCTTCTGGCTAGCGCCGCTAATCCAATTAACGGAGTTACCACAAGTACCACCGGGAACGTGAATATCCGTACGGCGTTCCCAGGGATTTCCTCAACCGACAACATGTTCGCGACCAACGGCGCTTATGTATACAACGCCCTTCTGGTGACCTTGAGAAAGCAATTCTCTAAAGGACTGTCGCTTCAAGTGTCGTACACATACGACAAGGGCTTAGTCACTCAGAACTATGGCATCGACACTGCGCCTTACGAGATTTTGCAACTGGCGCCGAGCCCCGTCTACCATCCGCAGCGCGTGGTGATCAACTACGTGTGGAATCTGCCGTTACACATGAATGGATGGAAAGGAAGGGTCTTGAATGACTGGACCTGGGCAGGCGTGACCACGATCCAGGATGGAGTTCCCTTCTCGGTCTACGACAGCAACGCGGGAACCGTCTTTTTCCAGGGCGGCGCACCCAATGCGGATACCATTGGGCCTGCTCTGCTTTGCCCGGGCGTGGCCCCCATAACCACAGGCCCCATCGAACAAAGGCTAGGCGGGTCGCTCAGCGCGAATGGCTATCTGAACCCGGCCGCATTCGCGGACCAAAACGGAACCTGTAAGCTACCCATCTTGGGCAGCGACGGGAAAGCGACCGGATACGGCAACGTTGGCGTAGGCGCATTTATGTCACCGGGACAATACAACTGGGATATGTCTATCGCCAAACTGATCAAGATTCGGGAAAGCAAGACCCTCGAATTGCGAGGCGAATTCTTCAACACCTTCAATCATCCACAATTTTCGTTTAATCCTGTGGACGATCCGGCGCTCTCAGCCCAGGATGCTGGTGGCAGCACCTTTGGCCAAGTGACGGTCAGCTCGGTAAATCCGCGGCTGATTCAGCTGGTGGTGAAGTTCCTGTTCTAGAAAAGCTGGAAGCCAGCGGCTTCATTAGAACCATCGGCAAGCGTCTGAGGGAGAGCACGGCGGCGGTTTCGCCTGCTCTCCCTCAACTTTTAGCGGCCGGCAGGAACGCGGTCGGCGGGAAGGTCAGCTCGGGCCTTCGGATTCGCCGATTTAACTTTTCTCTTCAGCAAACACTCCGCGCGGTTGGGCATAGCTCGAAACCGACGAGCTGTAGTTAAAATTCGTGGATTTTTTCCTCTGAAACGGTTTATATATCGGGAACGTTCCATAGACATTCAAACAGCGAGAATCCATATGAAACAGCGATTGGCAAGTTCCCTGGTGATCGTGGCGTGTGTGTCGGCGCTGATATGCATGGTTTCCCTCTATGCCGGCGCCCAGCAGGGCGAGGGGCAAGCATCGGCACCGGCTTATGCGACGGCTGGTAAGGCGTCGAAAGCGCTGCCCGATGGCGGACCGGCGCCCAGGCTCGCGGACGGGCATCCTGATTTTTCAGGAATCTGGTTCGTGGGTTCCTTAGGTAAAGAAGATGCATTATCGGTGCAGTCCGCCGCGAGCCAGGGCGATGCAGCGCTGCGGCCTTTTGATCCAAAAGTAACGCCGGAAGAACAACCTTCCTTTCAACCATGGGCCGCTGAAAAAGCCAAACAGCTCGGCAGAGGGCCGGCTGCTGGCAGACTCTCTAAAATGACTAAGGAACAGCAGCTAGCCGCCATGGATACAGAGATCACGAGACTAGAGAGAAATTGCATGCCACACGGTACTCCAGGAATCATTCTCGTTGGGGCGATGCATGGGATGCAGTTGGTAGGGACGCCGGGCGCTTTGGTTGAACTCACGGAGTTGAACCACGACTGGCGCGTAATCCCGACGGATGGGCGCGCGCATAAGAAAGATCCCGATCCGCTCTTCAACGGCGACGAGGTGGGCCGTTGGGAAGGCGATACCTTGGTTGTCGACACCATTGGCCTCGATGATAGGACCTGGAATGACGCTGCCGGATGGTTTCACAGCGACCAGCAGCATGTGACTGAACGGTTCACTCGCCCTTCGCGCAATTACCTCATTTACCAAGTTACGGTGGAGGATCCCAAAGTGCTGACGAAACCCTGGGTCTCCGCTCCTCATAAATTTTCGCTGTCAGTCAGCAGCGATCCGCTGAACGAGTGGTATTGCGGGATCAATCCGGACGGCGATGAAGAAATACGCGCGTTGCGCGAGTCGAGAAAAAAGCTGGCCGACGAAATCGGCAACGAATCGCGCCACTAGCCTCGTGCTGGACGTGCGGGGGCGGGTGTACAGGGACTTCAGAGATCGACGGATTTTCTCATAGCATTCAATTTCAAGGGGAGGGCGGCAGAATGGGGAGTTTTGCGAACAAGGTTTTTCTTACAACGGGTTTACTGACGTCTTTGTCCATTCTGTGCTTATGTGCGAGCGCCCAGGAAAAAAGTCCGGAAAAGAAAGGCCAATTATCCACTCCAGGCTACGCCCATCGAGAGGCTTCGAAGCCACTGACTGATGGCGGGCCTACGCCCCGGCTCGCGGATGGGCATCCGGATTTTTCGGGAGTCTGGTTTAAAGGCCTTCTCGGCAAAGAGGATGCCACGCTAGTAGGTTCTTTTGGAGTCATTGATCCAAATCAGAGGGAATTCGATCCCAAAGTGACGCCGGAGGAAAAGCCTTCTTTCCAGCCCTGGGCTGCCGCAAAGCTCAAAGAGGAACAGGCGAACCTTGTGGCCGATACTCGCGACCCCTCTTCCTACGATAAATTGCCCCGCGAACAGAAGATCGCCGCTTTGAATGTGGAGATCCTCAAGCTCTCCCGGAATTGCATGCCGCACGGTGTCCCGGGCATCGTTCTCAATGCCGATCGGCCGTTCCAATTTGTATCTACGCCTGGGTTATTCGTGCAGCTTGACGAGCACAATCACGACTACCGCGTTGTGACGATCAATGGCGGGGCGCACAGCAAAGATCCAGACCCGAAGTTTAACGGCGAGTCCGTGGCTCACTGGGACGGCGATACACTGGTGATTGACACAATCGCCATTGATGAGCGGGTCTGGAATAGCGAGCAATGGACGTTCCACAGTGACCAAGAACATGTGATCGAGCGCATCACGCGCCCTTCCCTGAACTACTTGACTTATCAAGTCACAATCGAAGATCCCAAAGTTCTGGCAAAGCCGTGGACCTCGGCGCCGCGGCGCTACTCGCTCGGCCATGAAGCATTGCTGGAGTGGTACTGCGGGGTGAATGGTCACGACGATGAGGAACTTCAATCTCTGAAGCAGCAGCGAGACCGGCTGCAAGCGGAGAAATAGGGAGAAACCTGCTTTGTTTTCGGCCCACTGGAAGAAGCTGCGAAATGTGTTGTCACGGAGGCGACGTATGAAGACTAAACTCGAGGGTTATGGCATCGCGATTGTAGGCCTGCTCATTCTTTCGGTTCCTCTGAGGGCACACCACGGGACCGGCGTCTCTTACGACATGAAGAGAGTAGCCACGCTAAAAGGGGTCGTCACGCGATTCGCATTCGCGAATCCCCACTCGCAGCTCTATTTTGATGTGACCGACGACAAAGGCAACGTCACGCATTGGGCGGCTGAAATGAGGGCTCCGGGTAACTTGATAGCGGAAGGCTACACGCGGAGAGGACTCATGGAAAAACTCGCGCCCGGAACTCCGATCACGGTCACGGGTAACCCCTCCAAGTCCGGTGCGCCAGTCTTGGTTTTCTCGAAGGCGTTGCTTGGAGACGGCTATTGCATATGCAACCACGATGGCGGCATCGGAAACGATAATCCGTCGGGCGATGGCGGGCAATAGTTCGGATTCGGCGAAGCGGACTCAGCCGCTAAACGTTGCGAGTAAGTTCAGACCGAAGAACACCGGGGAGGCCGAAATGCGAAATCTGGTGACGAGCGCAGTCATTTCTTTCGCTGCCGCGGCGGTATTTGCTTCGCCCGCCTTCGCTCAGTTCTACTACGGACCGAGCAGCCAGGGCAAACGCACAAAGGAGGCCGAGGCAGCGGCGGCAGCGGCTCCCAAACCAGCATATGATCCGCACGACATTTCGGGCGTATGGTGGGGCCGAGGCAATAGCTTTTTCATGGGCAAGCCAGTCGGCAGGTACGACGCTCCTACAATTTCTCCGCCACCCATGACGGCGTGGGGAGAGGAACAGTTCAAGACCCGCAAGCCATCGAGCGGGCCGCACGCCGTCGAACCGGCATTGGGAAACGATCCCCTGGGTCACTGCGATCCTTTGGGTTACCCGCGAAACCTATGGGCCAATGACCGGCCTTTCGAGATTATTCAAACTAGCGGGCAAATCGCGCAGATATTCGAATGGGGCCATACATCGCGGGAAATTTGGACTGATGGGCGCAAGCTTCCCGAGGATCCCGATCCACGTTGGTACGGCTGGGCGGTGGGCCACTGGGAGGGAGACACGCTGGTCGTTGACTCCACGGGTTATGACGAGAGAGCGTGGCTCGACAACTTCGGTGATCCTCATAGCGAAGGGATGCACTTGCAGGAGCGCATCCGCCATCCGGATGCCCTGACCCTGGAAATTACGATGACGCTCGATGACCCGAAGGCATACACGAAGCCCTGGGTCGGCGGGAAAGAGATTTATCACTTGCAACTGCCGAAGGGCCTCACGGTTCTCGAGGAAGCCTATTGCGTACCTTCGGAGGAAGAAAGCTTTAACGAAGGAGTTCGCGATCCCGCCGGCAAAGGAATCGCCAGCAAGTAGGAACCCAGGGAAGCCAGTGCCATGGCGCTCGCGAAAAAGTCAGGAGCTTAACGATGCGAAACAGGCTTTTCTATTCATTCGGTGTTCTCGGAGCGGTACTGGCGGTCTGCGGTCTCGGGTTCGCTCAGACTTATGGCACGAAGGGTTATGCGCCTGGCGCCTGGAAACCGGACGAATTGCCGAAGGAAGTCTCGCAACCGAAGCCGTTCAATTCTCATGATCTCTCCGGCGTTTGGTCCATGCCAACTAAAGCCAATTTTGAAAGACATTCGTTGAACGATAAGAGGCTAAACATCCAGGACAAAAGCCTTCCGGGCGAGATGAGGGCGCAGAGTTACCCGCCACCCATGACGGCTTCGGGAAAAGAAAAGTTCGAAGCCACCGAACCGAGCTACGGCCCCAGATCCGTTCCTCCCGGATTGGGGAATGACCTGGTTTCGACCTGCGAACCGATGGGTTATCCGCGTGACCTCTGGGAAGCGAATCTGAGGCCTTTCGAATTCGTTCAGGCATCAGACCGGGTGTTGCAGCATATGCAGTACCACGATTTGTGGCGTACGATCTGGACGGACGGGCGCAAGCTTCCGAAGGACCCAGACCCCGCCTGGAATGGATACTCAGTGGGACATTGGGAGGGAGACACCTTCGTCGTGGAGTCCACCGGCTATGACGACAGGACCTGGCTCGATCATTTCGGCGACCCGCACAGCGATCAAATGGTGCTCGTGGAACGTTACAAACGCCTGGACCCCGACGCGTTGCAACTGGACATGACTTTAACCGACCCGAAAACATATACGGCGCCATGGGTGGGCGACACGATAACCTTCGAACGCGTGAAAGTGGCGATTTTCGAAGAGATTTGCGCGCCCTCGGAAGAAAATCGATTTAACGATCGCGTCCGGGATGCCGCGGTCGGTAAGTCCAAACCTTGACACGAGTTATGCATTCCGATAGATTCGGGTCATTCGGTGACCCGCAGCCAAGAGAAGGAGATTCCCGAATGAGACGTCAACTCCCGGTCGCAATCGTGGCGAATTTGAGCCTCTTAGTGGTCAGTTCCCTTTTGCTGGCGATTCCCGTCTTCGCACATCACGGGTTTCAGTTTGAATTCGACGGCAGTAAATACGTGTACATTACGGGCACGTTGACGAAGGTCGAATGGGAGAACCCGCACATCTATTTTAATGTCGAATCGAAGATGTCGGCGCAAGACCCGACGGTTCCGGACCCCGACGGCAAAGTGACCAATTGGCGTTTCGAGGGCTCTTCGGTCAGCCTGGTGCAAAGAACGGGAACACGACGCGCGGATTTGGTCGATAATATCGGCAAGACAGTCACAGTAAGAGCATGCCCTGGCAAGGGTGGCCTCGCGAAGGGCGCTGCCGAGGTTGTGAAGGTCTCCGACGAAAAAGAAGTCGTGGTGGGCAGAAAACGATATTACGGAGAGGGACCCGCTCCTGCTGATATCGATAAAGATCCCGTGAACTAAGGGCCGCGACTAAATTTTGCAGATCAGTTTGGCAGTGTCTCAGCTGTGGGGGCACTGCCAATTTTTTTCCCAGATAATTGCAACGTGATAGGATATGCGCCGGCTCATGGGGAGAACGAGTTGAGCCGTGCCCGTTCGAAGAATCCGCTGCCGCGAAGAGCTCCATGCTGCTCGTGAGCAGCAAGCAAGGAAGGCGACATGAAAGTCAGGTCCAGGCGAATCATTCTTAGTCCCATAGTAATGGCAATCATCTTCCTGCTGGGCGTTACGTCGGCAAACAGCCAAGCTGCGCAAGATGAGAAGCCGCAGATGGCAGACGATATCTTCAAGAACGTTCAGGTTCTCCGCGGGCTAACGGTGGACGAGTTCATGGGCACGATGGGCTTCATTGCCGCCTCGCTGAGCATGAATTGCATTGATTGCCATACGACGGAGGCCTCCAGCGACGTGACGAAGTATGCCGTCGACACTCCGACCAAGCAGACCGCGCGCAAAATGATCCTGATGGTGAAGGCCATCAATGCGGCGAATTTCGGAGGAAAGCAGATCGTAACCTGCTACTCCTGTCACCGTAGCGGTAACGCCCCCAAGAACATCCCGAGTTTGGCAGAACAATACGGCACGCCGCCGCCCGAAGATCCGAACGAAGTCGAAATTGTCGGCGAGCCCAGGCCCGGGGTACCCTCCGCGGATCAGGTTTTGGACAAATACATCCAGGCGATTGGCGGCGCGCAGCAGATCAGTAAGCTGACGAGCTTTGTAGCCAAGGGCACTTATGAAGGTTTCGACACCGGCGAAGAGAACGCTCCGGTAGAAATCTATGCCAAGGCTCCGAATCAAATCACCACAATCGTGCATATCCCGCAAGGAGACAGTGTCCGAACTTATGATGGGCGCATGGGCTGGACTACATCAACGGGAACACTCTTGCCGGTACCCTTCCTGATGCTCGCCGGAGGAAACTTGGAAGGCGCCAAACTGGATGCGGAGTTGTGTTTCCCCGCACAGATAAAGAAGACGCTCACAGACTGGCGGACGGGATTCCCCAGCACGGTGATTGACGATAAAGACGTCGAAGTTGTTCAAGGAACCAGCGCCGCGAAGACTCCAGTGAAGCTGTACTTCGACAAAAAATCCGGGCTGCTGGTGCGGCTCGTGCGCTATACAAATACTGCCATTGGCACAAATCCCGCCCAGGTTGATTACTCCGACTACCGCGACGTCGCCGGAGTGAAGATGCCTTTTCACTGGACCGTGACTTGGACGGACGGGCGATCCACCACCGATCTAACGTCGGTGGCGCCAAATGTGCCGATTGATGCCTCGAAGTTTGCTAAACCGGCAGCACCGCCAACACGCAGAGCCGCAGCAACACCATAGAGTTTGCAATAGCCTGAGCCGCTTGGATTCCGGAGAGATTCTTGCGGGCTTAAACCGCCCTCAGGATGACCAAGATAGCTCTGTCAGCTTCAGGGAAAAGCGTGCCGCTTTCGGGAAGCGACTCCCGCTCTTGAAAACTCTTAGCTAGCGCCCCGCAGTGAGCGGCGTCGCTTTTTCGGACGAAGATGTCGGCAAGCCATGCTGTGACAAGAACGAGCGAATGGCAGCGAGGGCCTTCAGATTTTCTTCATCTGTAAACCCGCCGTGTTTGCCGTTTGGGATCGTGACGAGTTCGTGAGGCACTCCGGCCTTGGCGAGCGCCTGATGGAATCTCTGTTTTTGTGTGTAAGGCACGACTGGATCCGCGTCGCCGTGGACGCTAATGATTGGCGGAATTCCGGCGCGTACGTACGTGAGCGGCGAGACCTGCTTCGCCAATTCCTCGCGATTGGGCAGAGCGCCTAGCCAAGCCACCGCCCAAGATCGCTGGTTCGGTCCGCTAAGCAATTCGTTAACGTCGGCAATGCCATACCAGTCGACGATAGCCGCTACCTTCAATTCGTCTGTGTTGTTCGGACTAACCGACGAAGCGCCTCCAGAGCGATCGCCCGGACAGGTGTTGTCGAAACCCGCCGACATCGGCAGCACACCCGTGATCAGTGCCAGATGGCCTCCGGCCGATTGGCCGCTGGTGATAATCCTGCTGGTATCAAAATTGTATTGCGCCGCGTTGCGATAGATCCACCGCAGGGCGCAACGCGCATCTTCCACGGCCGCCGGCGCGAGGGCCACATTCGTCATGCGATACTCCACGTTCACCACGGTCCAGCCCATCTGCAGGTACGGAAGCAGCGACAACGTCGAGGCCTCTTTAGTTCCGTTTGTCCAGCCGCCACCATGAAAGAAGACCATGGTGGTATTGGGCGCCTTCGTGCCGCGTGGCTGGTAGACGTCCAGCTTGGCATCCCAGTTGCTCGCGGTGCGGTAGGTGATATTGGGAGTCAACTGGTAGCTGTCGGCGACGTGCACAAAATCGCGAATCGGATCCGCGGATTGAGCGCACACGGAAAAAGGCGCGCTAACGAAAAATAGCGTCAAAACCGCGAGAGCGAAAAGCCAAAGTCTTTTCATGGACTGCCTCTCCTTGGAATCAAGTGTTCCCAGGTTTTGCATATACCCGCGTAACAAAGGACGCCCTCGGCGAGCGCGTGTTCAATTAGCTGCTTATAGCACCACGTGCCGGATGCGTACAAGCTTCCTATTCGAAGCCGCAAATGCTTCCGCAGGGCCTAGTTGCGGAGAAGCTCGTCCTTGCCGCCGCGGTTATAACGAGTGTAGAGTGAGTTCACTAAAAAGCCGACAAAAGCCACGCATAGGGGGTGCCCGTGAAGCACACTGCTCGTAAACGCTGGGGAGCAGCCCGCGAAAATAGGGCGGAAGAGAAATCGAACCGTGGTTTTTGTGCCCCATGCGATTTGGGCCGCCGGGAGTTCCTGGCCGGCCTCGCTATTATCGGCGCGGATGTTTTGATTACCGGAAGCGTTTCGGCCGCGCAGACGTCCACGCCGTTTCGAATCGATGTTCACAATCACATCACGCCCCCAAGCTATGCGGCGGAACTCGGACCGCAACACCTCATTTCCGGGCCGGTTCAAAATTGGACGGTTGCCAAAGCGCTCGAGGATATGGATCGAGCCGGAGTGGCGACCGCGATTACTTCGCTCGCGCCGCCCGGCGTGTGGAATGGCGATGACGCGACGGCTCGAACTCTCGCCCGCAAGTGCAATGACGAGGCGGCACGGTTGGTTGCCGATCACAAAGGGCGCTTTGGCATGTTCGTGAATTTGCCCATGCCCGACGTGGAAGGCAGCCTGCGCGAAATTGAGTACGGCCTGGATACGCTCAAGGCCGACGGCGTGTGCATGTTCACGAGCTACGGGGACAAATGGCTCGGCGACGCGCACTTCAATCCGGTTTTCGACGAACTCAACCGCCGCGGCACGGTCGTCTACACGCATCCGAAATCCGCCAATTGCTGCAAGAACGTTCTTCCCAATATCTCGGATTCGGAGATCGAGTACGGCACCGATACGACGCGTGCGATCACTCAATATGTCTTCGGGGGAACGGCCCGACGTTGTCCCAACGTTCGCATGATTTTTTCTCATGCCGGCGGAACGATGCCATTTCTCATCGAGCGGTTCGTCAATTTAGCGAAAAGCCCCGCATTTGCCGCGCAGCTTCCACAAGGCTTTTTGGCTGAGGCCACCAAGTTCTACTACGATACCGCGCAAACCGCCAACGCCGCGGCCATGGCCGCGCTGCTGAAGGTCGTGCCCGTGTCGCAAATTGTGTTTGGGACGGACTACCCGTTTCGCACCGCTGCGGATCACGTGAAGGGCCTCCAAGAATGCGGCATGTTCACCGACAACAATCTGAGGGACATCGGCCGTGGAAATGCCGTCAAGCTGCTGCCGCGATATAAGACTTAGGCGCCGAATAGCCTAGACGCTTGGCACAAAACCAGGGCAACCAATCCTCGTTCGCCGCTATCTACCAGCCGTGCACTTTCGGCTGACATGGGGTAAGTTCGTGCGGGCCTTCCATCCATCGAACCTTTTGTTTTTCATCCTGGGCGCCGGCGCGGCATTGGCATTGCTCGGCTGCGGTAACTCACCGACGAGCAACTCGACGAACAACTCGACGAACGGAAGTTCTCCAACCAGCAACCCGAGCCTAAGCGCCGGTTGCGGCTCGAATATCGGCTCCAACCCGACCGCTGCCGCGCCATCTTCCATCGATGTCGTTACCTATCACTACGACAATTTGCGGACCGGCCAGAACACCAGCGAAACTATCCTGACTCCTGCGAACGTGAACTCGACGCATTTCGGCAAACTTGGCGAATTCACGGTAGCCGGCAAAGTGGACGCGCAGCCACTTTACCTCTCGAATGTCTCTATTCCGGGCGTCGGACCGAAAAATGTTCTCTATGTGGCCAGCGAGCACGGCTGCGTTTTTGCCTTCGATGCGGACAGCATCAGCGGAACCACCGGCAAGGCCCTGTGGATCACGTCCACATCACTTCCCGGCGAAGTGCCTAGCGACGATCGCGGTTGTGGCCAAGTCACTCCGGAAATCGGGATCACTTCGACGCCGGTCATCGATCGCACGCGCGGAGCCATCTATGTGGTCGCTGTCTCCAAAAACGTCGCTGGAAATTACATCCATCGCATACATGCGTTGGACTTGACGACCGGCGCGGAGCTTTTTGGGGGACCCACGACCATTACGGCGAGCTATCCGGGTACCGGCGCGGGAAGCTCGGGAGGAAACGTGGTGTTCGATCCTTCCCAATATAATGAAAGACCCGGCCTTCTGGAGCTCAACGGCACGATTTTTACGACCTGGGGGTCACATTGCGATGCCGGATCATACACTGCTTGGGTGATGTCCTTTAGTGCGGAGACTCTGAAGCAGACTGCGGTCTTGAATCTTGTGCCGAACGGGAATGACGGCGGCATCTGGATGGCCGGCGGAGCCCCCGGCGTAGATGCCGCAGGAAATATTTATTTCATCATTGGCAACGGCACGTTTGATACAACCCTGAATTCGTCGGGGCTCCCGCAGCAAGGCGACTGCGGAAATTGCTTTGCAAAGATCTCCTCGGCGCCTCCGCTCCCGCTACTCGACTACTTCACGCCCTCAAATACCATGACTGAATCCGATGGGGACATAGACTTCGGTTCCGGCGGGCCTTTGCTCCTGCCCGACCTGGCCGACGCGAACGGCACGACAAGGCATTTGGCAGTGGGATCAGGAAAGGACGCGAAGATTTACGTAGTCGACCGCGACAACATGGGGAAATTCCATGCGGCCGGGGACGCCATCTATCAAGAAATTACGGGCGCGCTGGCCGGCGGCGAATTCGGCAAGCCTTCCTATTTCAACAATACGGTCTACTACGGCGCCATTACCGATACGCTCAAAGCCTTTCCCATCTCCAATGCCAAACTTGCGACGATGCCCTCGTCGCAAAGCGCTACTCAGTTTGCCTACCCGGGAACGACTCCCAGCGTCTCCGCCAATGGAACCACCAGCGGAATTGTATGGGCGGTGGAGAACGGCAATACCGGAGTGCTGCACGCTTACGATGCCGCGAACCTTGGCCGGGAACTCTACAACTCGAACCAAGCCGCGAACGGGCGCGACCAGTTTGCCGACAACAAATTCATTACACCGATGGTTGCCAATGGGAGGGTGTACGTGGGAACGCCCGCGAGCGTGGCCGTCTTCGGCTTATTGCCTTAGTGGATCGGCGCTTGCCCACGTTACGCCTTCGGCGGATCTAGCTTAGATTCACGCTCTCGGCAGCTTTCTGAGAATTTCGTGGATCGGTCAAATCACTCGCGTCCTGATGTCGATTTTCGACGTGAGCGTCCGATGGACAGGACACTTATCAGCGATCTCGAGCAGCTTGGATCGCTGTTCGATCGTGAGGCTGCCAGCCAAGTGAATGTCGCGGTCGATTCGATCGAGCATTGAGTTTTTAGCTTCGCAATCCGTGCAATCGGAGGCGTGTATCTTTGAATGGCGTAGATTGACGGTAACCTCCTCGAGCGGCCATCCTTTGCGCCGAGCGTACATTCCAAGGGTGATCGAAGTACAAGCTCCCAAAGCAGCGAGCAGAAGATCGTAGGGCGAGGGACCTGTGTCCGTGCCACCTGCCGATACGGGCTCATCGGCGGTCATGCGATGCGGACCCGCGAGAATCTCCTGCGCAAATCCGGCGGCGCTGCCACGAACGACCACACTTCCGACGACACCTTTTCCAGCCGCCCTCGCCACTTCCTGATCTCGGGTACTCACGTAACCCTCCTGCCGCTCCTGCATTATTTAACCTGCATCGTCACCCGAGGGTCCATAAATGCTGGGGACCTTGCCGCCCATGGGACGAATGTAAGTGGTTAGTTGACCACGGTGGTGGATAAAATCGAACAAGGCAATCCACAACAGTCCGCCCACGGTATCCTTGAGCAGGATTTCTTTTGTGCCCTCAAGCAGCCAAGCCGGGTGGTTCCAAGCGTAATCATCCAAACTATTCAATTGGCTGGCGAAGGCTTCGTGATCACGTTCATAGGCGGCGATCATTTCCGGCAAGGCGCCGAAGCCGGCCGGTTCGTGCCAGCGCAAACCGCTGTAAAGACTCTTGCGGCTCTTGCACAGCTCGATGCAACTTCGCTGGGCGAAAACGAGCAGAGAGACCAATTCTCCAGCCGAACGGGATCGGGGGTGGGGACGGTAGTCGAGGCGGTCAGGCGGCAGTGCTTTGAAGACTCGCACAAAAGCCGGATATTCTTGTTGCCACCTTTGGATGAAGAACTCGCGGTTGCTGAGCTCTCTTCCAAGCGATTGCGTTGCCATGGGAGAAGGTTCCTTTCCAGTTGCTTAATTCTTCTGCCGACGCCAGATCTCTTCTGGATAAAGCGGCGCTAGACCGCTCTGCCGGTCGCAAAGAGCCGCGACAGAATGGACTTGGCCTGCTCGATTTCGTCCTCGTTGATCGTGTGCGGCAGACCCGGATAGCAGCGTAAGGTCACGATCCCGCCCAGCCCTGAGAGGACGGACGCCGACTCCTCGACTCTCTTCCATGGAACGTGGGGATCACGATCACCCGCGCCGAGGAAGCAAGGGGTGCCAGAAAGGTCGCCGGAATAGACGAACTTAGTTCCGGGCGGACCAATAAGCCCGCCGGTAAACGCCACGAGACCACCGTAGCGCGCTGCATTTCTGGCCACGAATTCCGTTGCCAAGCAAGCGCCTTGCGAAAATCCAACGATCGCGATCTTCTGCCGCTCGATACCGGCACTGATCGCGCGTTGCAGCGTTTCCGCCACCAGCTTAAGGGCTGAGTCAAGCCAGGGCTGATTCTGCTCAATAGGCGCCAGGAACGAATATGGGTACCACGCATGCTCGGCGGCCTGCGGAGCCAGATACGCCAATTCAGGCAGATCAAACTCGTCCGCAAGGCCGAGAATATCTTCCGCCGAGGCGCCTCTACCGTGAAGGAGCACGACGGCGGCTTTCGCAGAATCGAGAGCTCGCCCGCGATGAAGAACGGGCTGCTTCCGATGTGGATCATCGGCGACGGAAGAACTCATCATGTTTCCTTTACCGGCTTGTGCAGTTGGATCGGAGGAAGAACCTGTTCGATTCTTTTTCTGCTTGGCTCCAGCCATGAGGGTAGCTTCAGCGCCTCACCCAGCCTTTCCGGCGGCTCATCGATCGCGAAGCCGGGCGGATCGGTGGCCAATTCAAACAACACGCCACCCGGCTCGCGAAAATAGACGGAATGGAAGTAGCAGCGATCGATCACCGGCGTAACGTTGAGATGTTTGCTGACGAGCCGCTTGCGCCAGGACTGCTGCGAATTGTCATCCGCGACCCTCCATGCAACATGATGGACAATGCCCACAGCGACGTTTCCATAGGAAGCCTCGGAGGCGCACAGTATATCGATGCGCGCGCCCGCGCCTCCCTCGCCGACCTCGAAGCGGAAACGATTTCCCTGCTCGCCGACTTTCCGGAATCCCAACGTTTCGAGCACTTCCACCGTGCTCTCGTATCCTTGCTCGCACAGGGTGACAGAATAAAAGCCGCGAATAGCATGCTGGGCTGAAACTGACGCATCTTTCCATGCCTGGATTGAGCCAGGGCGCGAGGGATGCGCGGTTAACTCGAGCTTCAGGCCATCCGGATCAATGAACGTCAACACCTCTTCTCCAAAGCGCTTTCCGGAACGCTCCGCCGGTATCCCGGCAGAGAGTAAGCGTCGCTCCCAATAACTCAGAGAATTTTCTGGAATACTGAATGAAGTCACCTCGACTTGTCCCACGCCCGGACTGCCACGCGCAGCCATCGGCCAGGGGAAGAAGGTGAGAATGCTGCCAGGAGTGCCGTTTTCGTCGCCAAAATAGAGGTGATAGGTGCCGGGATCATCGAAGTTTACGGTGCGCTTGACTAAACGCAGGCCAAGCACTTCCGTGTAGAAATCCAGATTGCGCTGGGGATCCGAGGCGATTGCGGTCACGTGGTGGATTCCCAGGATCGGTCGTTCCAAAGCTCTCTCCTCTTAAAAGGCGGACTGCACTAAAGATACCCCCGAACAATGTGGCGTGCCACCGGAGGAATCCGGTAACTTTGTCATTCGGCGGCAGGGCCTCTCTTGTGCGTTGAATCCAAAGGGCCGTAAGCGTGATCTAATGCCGATGACCTTGGAGCACTGCGCCATGGTTAGCGAAGTGGCGCGACCAAAGCGAAGTTCGCTCATCTTAGCTACTCTGGGCTACTCTGGGCGGCCTTGTTTAAGCGGCCGGGAAGTTTAGAATTACCTTCATCTATCGAGACTGGTACTGAATCATGGCGAAACCCGTTCTACTGAGTGTGGATGACGACTCCGATGTTTTGCGGGCGATCGAGCGCGACTTACGGTCAAAGTACGGCGCCGAGTACCGTGTGATCGGAAGCGATTCTCCGGACGGAGCACTCACACTCTTGAAACAGTTGAAGATGCGGAACGACAGCGTGGCTCTGCTTCTAGCCGATCAGCGCATGCCTCAAATGGATGGCGTCGAATTTCTGCGCGAGGGAATGCAGATCTTCCCCGATGCGAAGCGAGCATTACTCACTGCCTACGCCGACACGAGTGCGGCGATCAGCGCAATCAATGACGCGAACATTCACTACTTCTTCTTAAAGCCGTGGGATCCTCCGGCCGAGCACCTATACCCCCAATTGGACGATTTACTCGATGATTGGCAAGCTTCGTACCGGCCTGCGTTCGAGGGGATCCGAGTATTAGGAACTCGGTGGTCGCCCAAGTCGTATGAGTTGCGAGACTTTCTGGCGCGCAACCGCGTTCCCTATCAGTGGATCGACGTCGAACTTACCGCCAACGACCCAGAAACCAAGCGTATCTTGGAAGTTCTGGGGCCGGAGGCGGCGAGTCTTCCCATCACGCTTTTCCCGGACGGCACAAACCTTCTCGAGAGTGTGCCGGCGGAAGTAGCTCAAAAGGTTGGTTTGCGCACGCGCGCCCAGACTGATTTCTATGACTTGGCGATCGTGGGCGGAGGTCCGGCGGGCCTGGCGGCGGCCGTCTATGGTGCGTCGGAGGGTCTGCACACCGTGATGATCGAGCGGGAAGCTCCGGGGGGACAAGCGGGAATGAGTTCCAGGATTGAAAACTATCTGGGATTCCCAACAGGGCTTAGTGGAGGCGATCTGGCGCGGCGCGCCGTGACGCAGGCGCAGCGTTTTGGCGTGGAAATTCTGGCGCCCCAAGAAGCGGTTGGCTTGCGGACTGAAGGATCTTATCGATTCCTCAAGTTGGCCGACGGCAACGAGATCTCCTGCCACGCTTTGATGATCGCGACCGGCGTGCAGTGGCGGCGGCTCGAAGCTCCGGGAATCGACCGGTTACAGGGAGCGGGTGTCTATTACGGCGGAGGGGCGACCGAAGCTCTGTCTTGTAAGGGCGAAATTGTCTACGTCGTGGGAGGAGCGAATTCGGCGGGTCAGGCGGCCATGAACTTCGCGAAATATGCGGAGCGCGTGGTTATCGTCGTACGCGGCAGCTCTTTATCGAGCACCATGTCGCAGTATTTGATCGATCAAGTCAAGCAGACGCCCAACATCCAGCTTTGGCCGCACGCGAGCGTATCCGAAGCACACGGCGAAACACATTTGGAAGAGGTTTCCTTCCTTTGTTCGGATACCGGCAAGGTAGAGCGCGTGCCGGCGAGCTCGATGTTTATTTTTATTGGAGCGCTGCCGCGAACCGATTGGCTCGCAAATGTCGTCGAGCGCGACGAACGGGGGTTCATCCTGACTGGTCCCGACCTCATACGAGACCGCCAGCGGCCGAAGGGTTGGGTGCTCGACCGAGATCCCTTCCTGCTCGAGACGAACGTTCCCGGTCTTTTCGCGGTAGGCGACGTAAGGCATGGCTCCGTGAAACGAGTGGCGTCCGGAGTCGGTGAAGGGTCGGTGGCCGTGCAGTTCATCCATCAATATCTGAGCAAAGTGTAAATGGTCGCAAAATCGGATCTGCTTCGCGTCCCGGTATTCGCCGATGTGCCGGACGACCAACTCACATGGTTTCTCGGACAGGCGGAAGAGCTGTGTCTTAAAGCAGGCACTACCTACTTTCGCCAGGGAGACCCCGCCGACGCGATGTTCGTCATCATCGAAGGACAAATCCAAGGGCGTGGCGAAATTGGCGGCGAAACTATCGTCTTCCCGATAAAGGCAGGCGACGTGACCGGCGTCCTACCTTTTTCGAGAATGAAGCAGTTCACGGTGGGCGCGCGCGCCCTCACGGACGCACGGGCCCTGCGTTTCCCTTCTTCTCGTTTTCCCGATCTTGTCCAGAAGATGCCGGAGCTGGCGCAGCGTCTGGTCGGCCTGATGTCCGACAGAATTCGTGAAACCACCCGGATCGAGCAACAGCGCGACCGATTGGCCTCTTTAGGGAAGCTTTCGGCAGGACTCGCGCATGAACTCAATAATCCGGCTTCCGCGGCCAAGCGCGCTGCAGGGCAACTGCGAGAAATCCTGAAGAAAATCCGGGACGCAAGCCACGAATTAGGAAGACGCGACCTGACCGCCGCCCAGAAATCGGAAATCGAGAAGCTGGAAGCTTCCTTCATCCAACACAATGAAGTTCCTCTCGATCCACTGGCGCTTAGCGACCTGGAAGCCCAAATTGATTCCTTGCTGCGCAGTCACGGGCAGAACGACCTATGGCAATTGGCGGCGGATCTGGCGCGCAAGAACATCAAGCCGGAGGCGCTCGAATCGCTGTTTGGCACACTTGATGCAGGCACTGCCCGAGCCGCGCTGGTGAGGATCGCTGCTTCGGTGGAGGTCGCAAGCCTGCTGAATGAAATCGAGAACGGGACGTCGCGAATATCCGACCTGGTCCGTGCCATCAAGGAGTACACGTACATGGACCAGACTCCAGTGCAAAACGTCGACGTCGTGAAGAGTCTGGAAACCACGCTCACTATCATGAACCACAAGCTCAAACGCGGAGTCGTCGTACAGCGCGAGTACCAGCGCGTGCCGCTTCTTGTGAATTCATTTGGGAGCGAGCTAAATCAAGTTTGGACCAACATCATCGACAATGCCATCGACGCGATGGGCGGGAAAGGCGAACTTCGAATTCGAACCTATCGCGAGGACAATTGCGTTGTGGTGGAGATCGCCGATAACGGTCCGGGGATTCCGCCCGACATACGATCACATATCTTCGAGCCTTTCTTCACCACCAAACGAGTCGGGGAGGGCACAGGGCTCGGACTAGACACTACTCTGCGAATTGTGAAGAAACACAGGGGCAACATTCAAGTGAGCTCTGAACCCGGGGACACACGTTTTCAAGTGTGGCTGCCGCTGTCGGAGGGCCTAACTCAGGACCACGATCCAGAGACAAGTCGAGCGAGCACTTGATTTCACAACCGTGACAACTCTGCAGAAGCAAAGAACCTGCCGCGCCCACCCTCAGTTCCGCTTCTTACTCCAGGCATAAATGAAATGCCTCGCTTTAGCTGGCTTGGCAGCAAACTGCTGCACGCGTTCCTCAAGAGCCCGGTCGGCCTGGGTTAATCGCGTATGCTGGCGCAAATGTTCCGCCCACGAATCGACGAGAAACGTTTCGATGTAGCGGGTCGGATGTTCAGTATCGTAATAAACGCCCCAGCGCGATGCCCCATCGCGCCGCCTCACGCGTGAGAATTTCTCGAGCGCCTCCAGAAACTCATCCGAGTGCTTTGCCTCAATCTCATATTCCACGGTAACGAGCACGGGCCCTTGATCAGGGTCGATGGGTCCCAGGGGCACCGGCTTAGTCCAGTGATCCCACGCGCCGAGGTCCTGCGTCGCATCCGGTAGACGCGAAATTAGAATGAGCGCGGGAGAGGCCGCCGTGCCGATCGCCGCCGCGATCAAAGAGAAAGTGCAAACCTCGGTGTCCCGCCACATATCCCCAAAATGCGCTCCCCGCCGACCACGCACCCATGTAGACGAGCATGAAGACCGCCATGGAGCGTGCACGCACCCAATCTGGCGCGAGGTTCTGCATCGCCGTGGTCATGAGCGACATCACCGCCGTCCACGCCGCACCGCCAAAAGCAATGGCCACGCAGAGCAGGAAGATCAACTTGAAGGTCGCAACGATCCAAAGCGTGCCGGCAAAGACCGTGGTGCCGATGGCGAGCAGGCCGTCCGCCGAAACCAGCGATCGTGTCTGCTGAAGGGCCATTGCTCCCAGGACTGCGCCGCCGCCAAAAAATGTCAGGAGCAATCCGTAAAACGTTGCGCTACTGCGCAGTTCATGCGCGACGGTGGGTAGCAGCGCCCAAAACGCACTTGCAAAGAACATGATGGAAGCGATTCGGACGAGAATCGTCAAAATATCGGGCGCGTTTCGCGTGTAACGAATGGCCGCGAGTGTCGCGCCGGTCAACTTCTCCGGGGGCAAGCTTCTCCGGCGAGCCGGCCGCTTCCATCGCGCAATCACCCAAAGCACGCCCAGGAACGATAGTGCATTCAAAACGAACGCCGAGGCTACCCCTGCCGTGGCGATCAGAAATCCTCCGAGCGCTGGGCCTATCGCGCGCGCCAGATTAAACTCGATGCCATTCAGCGCGATGGCGGGGAGCAGATCTTCTCGGGGAACAACCTCCGGCAACACCGCCCGCCATGTTGGAGCTTCAAGCGCGTCTCCAATTGAGAGAGCCAGCGTCAAGAGCAGGAGCATCCATGGCGTAATCCAGTTCAGCAGAGTTAGCGCCGCGAGGGCCACGGCCACGGTCAGCATCCATATCTCCGTGGCCAGGATCAGCTTGCGCCGGTCAAAAATATCCCCCAGTGCTCCCGCCGGGAGTGCCAACAGAAAGAAGGGTAACGCGGAGGCGGTCTGAGTAAGAGCCACGAGCAGCGGCCCCGCGCCTTTCGAGACCATCAGCCACGCCGCGCCCACGCCCTGCATAAACGTGCCCATGTCCGACACCAGGTCGGCTATCAACAAATTCCGGAACATCGGCACGCGCAACGGCCGCCATGTGCTCGATCCCGTTGCGTTCCTGGTTAAACGAACCTGGGACCCGCTAGTAACCCCTCCCGGTGAATCACCACGCTGATGCTGTTCCGCCATCGTAGTGGTGAATTTATACACCTAGTAGATGGCATTACGCGAAGAGATGGCATTGCCCCGGAACACAGCTTGAGCGCCGCCCGCAGGCACCGGGCATTGAGCGCCGATTCAGCGATGTTTGATGAAAGCGCCGGTACGAAGTTCAGCCATTGCCTAAGAGCACTAACGAGTGTTCACAGCCTGTGCTACGTCCCCAAGGCATGCGATGGCGAGGCGAGATCTTCGAGGCGACCCGTTGGTCGGCCATCAAGGGCAGCTGCGGCCCAGGACAGGACCACTTTGGAGGGAGCCCTTCGGCCTGCGCGGATGGCAAGGATCAGGGCCCGAATGAAATTGCTAATTCGTGGAGTCAAGTGGCGAACGTGGCGGCCTAACGCTCGCCATCATATTCGGAAGGGACATCGTCTTCGGGGACTTCGTGCGTAG
The DNA here is from genome assembly GCA_963761945.1 of uncultured Acidobacteriota bacterium. Taxonomy (GTDB): domain Bacteria; phylum Acidobacteriota; class Terriglobia; order Acidiferrales; family UBA7541; genus Palsa-189. The sequence continues at coordinate 88,516 of CAVXIM010000014.1, forward strand.
TGACTTCTAGTTCAGCGTCGTCGTCGGCTTTCTCGACACCAGACAGCACTTCAGCCTCGAAAGCCTGCCCCTCTTCGGCTAGTTCTTCTACGCTCTCCGAATCGGAACGCGCCACACTCGACAATCCCTCAATGTCGCCAGACTGACCGGCAGCTTCCGCCCCCGGCCTCTTCCGCCGGACCGCGACCGAACTCACCGGCCCTTTGTCGCCACGGGTGCCACGGATTTTCGTCCGCTTCTTGTTGCGCGTAGTTCCCCGCTTGGGCGTAGCCTTTCGAGCGCGCATGGCAGCCTTAGCGCGTGGAAGCCTCGTCTTTTTCTTGGTGTCTTTTCGTCGAACCGATTTCTTCTTGGGCATGCGCGCAGTCTACCATTGACTCACCTGGTGAACAACGTCCCAAGTCCCTAAGAATGTCAGCGCAGGGGCGTTTTTCTGTTCTAGAAACGTTGAAAAACTGGGAGATATGCAGCCTTAGGCAGGTTACTGAGCGACGGTGCCGAAAAATCTGCCGACCGGATAGCAGGACCGTGCCGGTTTCCTGGCAACCTGCCGCCGATAACGTCAGACTCAGGGTACGTTTGTTCGAGTCTCAAATTCGGGCAATTCCCGGAATTCTGGCATCCGGTTTTGTCGCTCGTTCTTGATTTTCAATCAATTGCGAATGGATACGAGATTGCAGACGACTGCTAGTGGGGTGGGTGTGTCTCGGCGAAGTCGGTAGTTGCGCCAGATGAAGAAGACGTGCCAACGTGCAATGTTTCTCCACCCTGAATCACAATCTGGCGTGCTGCTACAATGACAAAGATGACATCAGCCGGGGGTGGTCCAAGGCCATCAAGAATAAGTTCGCCGGCGGTGTACGTAGTTTTGCAGATGGGGCATCAAATGTCTCGCCGGACACATGACTTCACCCAGGGGACGCAAAAGTGGGCGACCTTTGACGATTCTTTTCAAGCGTTCGACACCTTTCTTCGGTTGAGGTGACAAGTGAAAGTGAATGCGGCTGCCGGAAAGCCGGCTGATCCGTCGATCCTGGTGAATGTCCCGAAACTCGTCACGGCTTACTACGCGTTGCGGCCCGATCCGAGCGACCCGAGGCAGCGCGTTGTCTTCGGTACGTCCGGTCACCGGGGGTCTGCTTTCGACTGTGCATTCAATGAATGGCATATTCTCGCGATCACTCAGGCGATCTGCGATTACCGCAAACTGCAGAAGATCGACGGGCCGCTGTTTCTTGGAATGGACACCCATGCTCTGTCTGAGCCGGCGTTTGCAAGCGCACTGGAGGTGCTTGGGGCAAACAATGTTGAGGTAATGCTTTCGGAAGGAACTGCCTATACTCCGACTCCCGCCGTCTCCCACGCGATTCTGCGTTACAACCGCGGACGAAAGACGGGACTTGCCGACGGCATCGTAATCACGCCGTCTCACAATCCGCCCGACGATGGTGGATTTAAATACGATCCTCCGCACGGGGGACCTGCAGACTCGCATGTAACCGCGTGGATCAAATCGAGCGCCAACGACTTTCTCGGCAGTGGCCTGGAAGGCGTCAAGCGAATGCTGTTCGCGCAGGCACTTGAAGCCCCCACGACACATCGCTACGACTACCTGCACACGTACGTTGGCGATCTTGAAGCCGTTATCGATATGGCGGCGATTCGCGACTCCAAGATTGCTTTGGGCGTGGATCCCCTCGGAGGCGCAGGCATCGATTATTGGCCACTGATTGCCGAACGATACGGGCTCGATCTATCCATCGTGAACAAATCTATCGACCCAACGTTTCGATTCATGACCGTGGATTGGGACGGCAAAATTCGCATGGACCCCTCCTCGCCTTACGCGATGCAGAGACTTATCGGCCTTAAAGACAAATTCGATATTGCGTTTGCCAGCGACACCGATCATGACCGCCATGGCATCGTCACCAAAGCGAGCGGCTTGCTTCCCCCGAACCACTACCTATCGGTTTGCATCCATTACTTATTCAGGAACCGGAAGGACTGGGGCAAAGACATCGCCGTGGGAAAAACCGTGGTAAGCAGCAGCATGATCGATCGCGTCTGCGCGCAACTGCAACGCCGCCTCTACGAAGTGCCGGTGGGGTTCAAGTGGTTTGTCGAAGGCCTGCTCGGTGGCCAACTGGGCTTCGGGGGCGAAGAGAGCGCGGGCGCCTCATTTCTACGACGTGATGGCGGCGTGTGGGCCACCGACAAGGACGGAATCATTCCTTGCCTGCTTGCGGCAGAAATCACGGCGCGCCTCGGAAAGGATCCCGGCGAAATCTATCGTGAACTCACCCTAGATTTGGGAGATCCGGTATACGAGCGAATCGACGCTCCCGCCTCGCCGGAGCAAAAGGCCGCGCTCGAGAAACTGTCCGCGGCCGATATTCACGTTAGTGAGCTGGCAGGTGACAAGGTTCAGCAGATTCTGACGGCAGCTCCCGGAGACGGCAACGCGATAGGCGGAATCAAGGTGATCGCGAAAGATGGGTGGTTCGCGGCGCGTCCTTCAGGTACAGAAGAAATCTATAAGATTTACGCGGAAAGCTTCCGCGGACAAGATCATCTGCGGCGCATCGAAGAGGAAGCTCAAACAATCGTTTCGGAGACCCTCGCACGGAGCGCCCGCGCAGCGGCTGGCAACTGAGCCGCAAGAAGGAGCCGGTTAATGAGCAGTCCTGCGCACCGCACCCCTCCCCCGGCAACGGCTATTTCGGAGGCTCTCACCGACTTGGCTTTGGACCTTAGGTGGTCCTTTAACCACTCGGCCGATCAAATCTGGGAGCGACTCGACCCGGAACTCTGGGACCTGACACACAACCCATGGGTCGTGTTGCAAACGGTATCTCGGGAAAGACTGCAAGCTGTGAGCACGGCGCCGGAGTTTCAAAAATTATTGGCTGACGTCAATCGCGAGCGGAAGGCTGCTGAGCAATCTGGGGGCTGGTTTAGGCAGGCGCATCCTGGTTCCGGGCTCACGGGCGTCGCTTATTTTTCGATGGAGTTTATGTTAAGCGAGGCCTTGCCCATCTATTCGGGGGGACTTGGAAACGTTGCCGGCGATCAACTCAAGGCTGCAAGCAATCTCGGGGTACCGGTGACTGGTGTAGGTCTCCTCTATCAACGCGGATATTTTCGTCAGGAAATCGATGGTGCCGGGCAGCAGCAGGCCTTATATCCATTCAATGACCCGGGGCAATTGCCAATCAAGCCATTGCGCGAACCAAATGGTGAGTGGCTACGACTTTCTTTGGAGTTTCCCGGAGCTAAACTGTGGATTCGCACTTGGCGAGTCCAAGTTGGCCGGACGACATTGTATCTGTTGGATACCAACGATCCGGCAAATATCCCGGCTCATCGGGGCATCACCAGCGAACTCTATGGCGGCGGCCCGGAGTTACGCCTGAAGCAAGAACTCGTCCTGGGAATTGGAGGCTGGAGGCTTCTGAATGCTCTGGGTTTGCATCCGGAGGTCTGCCATTTGAATGAGGGTCACGCCGCGTTTGCAGTGCTCGAGCGAGCCAGGTCGTATATGGCCGACAACAAAGTATCTTTTGATTTGGCGCTGACGATAACTCGTGCCGGGAATCTTTTTACAACCCACACGCCGGTTGAGGCAGGCTTCGACCGTTTCGCTTCCGACCTGATGGAAAAGTACTTCAAGCGGTATGCAGAGAAAGAGCTCTCCATTCCGTTCCAGGAAATGCTCGCTATCGGACGCCGTGACCGCGGAGATTTGTCCGAGCCGTTTAATATGGCTTATCTCGCCGTCCGGGGTAGCGGGGCCGTCAACGGCGTCAGTCAGCTGCACGGTCAAGTCAGCCGACGAATCTTCCAGCCCCTGTTCCCCAAGTGGCCCGAGGTCGAAGTACCAGTCGGCCACGTCACCAATGGCGTGCACACACCTACCTGGGATTCGGCCCAAGCAGACTCGCTCTGGGAAGTCACTTGCGGAAAAGAGCGCTGGCGCGAGAGCACGACAGGAGTCGAGGAGTGTTTTCGGGCGGCCAGTGATTCCGACCTATGGCAATTGAGATCCAGTGGCCGCAAGTCTCTGGTGCAGTACGTTCGCAAAAGCCATTCCCGTCAATTATCTGAGCGAGGCGCTTCAGCAGATGATTTGCAGCAAGCCGCGCAAGCTTTGGACCCAGATACGCTGACTCTCGGCTTTGCACGACGGTTTGCGACATACAAGCGCCCCAACCTTCTCCTGCATGATCCGCAGCGGCTCGTAAGGATCCTGACGAATGCAGAGCATCCCGTGCAACTCGTGCTCGCGGGTAAGGCGCATCCGCAGGACACCGCCGGGCAGGATATGATCCGCCAGTGGGTCGAGTTCTCGCGCCGCCCCGAAGTGCGGTCTCGCGTGATCTTCCTGAGCGACTATGATGTGCTCATGGCAGAGCAACTGGTGCAGGGCGTCGATCTCTGGGTGAACACGCCACGACGACCCTGGGAAGCAAGCGGCACCAGCGGCATGAAGGTGCTCGTCAATGGAGGATTAAATCTTTCGGAGCTCGATGGCTGGTGGGCGGAAGCATATTCGCCAGAAGTCGGTTGGGCACTTGGTGACATGCGGGAACACGGGGATGATCCCTCGTGGGACGCTTCGGAAGCTGAAACCCTTTATGGGCTGCTCGAACGAGAAGTTGTCCCCGAATTCTACATGCGTGATGACCGTGGAATTCCGCGCCGCTGGGTGGCTCGCATGCGGGAAAGCATGGCGCGATTGACGCCGCTTTTTTCCACGAACCGCGTGGTTCGCCAGTATACGGAGGAACACTACTTGGCGGCTGCATCGGCCTTCAAGGAACGGGCCAAGAACCGAGGCGCATTGGGAGTCGACCTAGTCAATTGGAAGGCCGAAATAGCTAAACGTTGGTCCGGAGTGCGATTCGGTACGGCGACAGTCAAACAAAATAACGGGGAATTCCTCTTTCAGACCCAGGTCTATATCGATGATCTCGATCCCGACTCGGTGAAAGTGGAACTTTATGCCGAAGGACAGAACGACAAAACACCTCTGCGTCATCCCATGAATCGGGGCGAGCGGCTGGTTGGTTCTGCGAATGCCTTCATCTACACGGCGAGTATTCCGGCGACTCGCCCCGCAGCCGATTACACTCCGCGCGTTATTCCCCAGCACAGCGGAGCATTCGTGCCGTTGGAGACCCAGTTCATTTTGTGGCACGACTCGCCTTCCTGGCGATAAGAGAGTTCGATCAACGGAATGGGCATGGAACCAGAGTCCGATGCCAGGCAAGGGAATGGTGCTTCAAAACTCAAAATGGCAAGCATGAGCCAGGATGGTACCCGTGTGTCGGGCTTTCCTTTAGATAATCGCGGATCGGGGATACTACTGCATGTCACTTCCCTGCCGTCATCCTACGGTATTGGCGATTTCGGACCGATCGCGATGTCGTGGATCGACCGGATTGCCCAGGCTGGCCAAAGCTGGTGGCAAGCTCTGCCGCTTGGTCCAACCGGATATGGCAACTCACCATATCAGCCCTTATCGTCCTTCGCCGGTAACGTGCTGCTGATCAGTCCTGATTGGCTGATCGAGGATGAACTTCTTTCGGCAAGCGATTGCGCACACGATCCGTTTCCGGCACCGGTCGTTGATTACGACTCGGTGGTGCCGTTCAAGGAACGGGTACTGCAAAGCGCCTGGAATCACTTCAAAGCGGGCATCCGCTCTGACTTGCGAGCAGCGTACGAGCAATTCTGCCAAGAGCAGAATCATTGGCTCGACGACTATGCCCTTTTCCGGGTCCTCAAGGCCAAGTTCGACAATGCACATTTCCTTGAATGGCCGGCCGCGTTGGTCCAACGCAACCCAGCGGCGCTGGACCGTGAGCGGCGTGAACTTGTCGATCAGATCGGTCAAGTGACCTTTGCGCAGTTCCTATTGTTCCGCCAGGCCCAGAGAATGAAAGCGCATGCACAGAAGATGGGCCTGAAATTGATCGGCGACTTGCCGTTTTTCGTCTCTGGCGATTCGAGTGATGTGTGGTCCAAACCAAAACTGTTTCTGCTGGACGAACAGGGTCGGCCCCGCGTTGTCGCAGGTGTGCCTCCCGATTATTTCAGCGCACAGGGACAATTGTGGGGCAATCCGCTTTACGACTGGGACGCACTGCGCGACTCCGGTTATCGATGGTGGATGGCTCGTTTGCATTCTTTACTCGCCCACGTTGACGTGATTCGGCTGGATCATTTCCGCGCATTCGCGGCGGCCTGGCACGTACCCGCGGGAGCACCTACGGCCCAGTCTGGAAAATGGGTACCTGGTCCGGGCGCCGAATTCTTTCAGACGGCACAAAAGAAATTGGGCAGTCTGTCATTCATCGCCGAAGACTTGGGAATGATCACGCCTGATGTTTACGCCCTTCGGGATCAATTTCGTCTTCCGGGCATGCGTATCCTGCAGTTTGCCTTCGACGGGCATTCTGACAATCCATATCTTCCCGACAACTTCGTGACCAACACCGTGGTGTACACGGGCACTCACGACAATCCTACGACTCGCAGCTGGTTCGAAGATTTGACAAGCGACCAACGAGAAATCATGTGGCGGTACATGACCGCCCGCGGAGTCAAAAACGGCACTGCCGCCCACGCATTGATGGAATTGGCTTGGTCCTCCGTCGCCGCGCTCGCGATGGCTCCGCTGCAGGATCTGCTCAACCTCGGCAAAGAGGCTCGAATGAACGTACCCGGCCGTCCCCAAGGTAATTGGCGCTGGCGGTGCACCGAGGAAATGTTGTCCGATCGGGCTTTCGAATGGCTGCGGGATCTGACGAAAAACACGAAGCGAGCGAGAGCCCCGATGGCGTCGGATTCGCAAATCTTTGAGGCTGCTTCACAAGACTGAACGTGATTGTTGCTTGGCTGATCCGTGAGACTAAGGCAGAGGTGAAAGGATGAAAGCGACGCAACTGCTCCATGACTTGGGCCAAAGCATCTGGCTCGACAATATCACGCGTAACCTCCTGGATAGCGGCACTCTCAAACGCTACATCGACGAGCTATCCGTGACGGGCCTAACCTCAAACCCGACGATCTTTGATCATGCAATCAAGAATAGCGGTGATTACGATGATCCGATCCGCGAAAAACTGAGCCGGGGTAAATCGGGGGAGACTCTATTTTTTGAGCTGGCTTTGGACGATATCACCCGGGCGGCTGCGCTATTCCGAAGGGTTTATGACCAAACGGATCGTGTGGACGGTTGGGTGTCTTTGGAAGTCTCGCCATTGCTGGCACACGACACGACGAGCACCCTTAATGCGGCCAAGGAGCTATCCACGCGCGCTGGGCAACCGAACGTATTCATCAAGATCCCCGGGACGCCAGAGGGTCTGCCAGCCATCGAAGAGGCGATCTTCGCCGGCATCCCAATCAACGTCACGTTATTGTTCTCCCGGGAGCAGTATCTCGCGGCTGCCGACGCGTTCCTACGTGGAGTCGAGCGGCGCATCGAGGCCGGACTGAAACCCGCGGTTGGTTCTGTCGCCTCGCTCTTCATCAGCCGCTGGGACGTCGCCGTCAGCGGCAAGGTGCCGGATTCGCTGCGCGATCAACTCGGCATCGCCGTCGCCAAGCGTACTTACAAGGCATATCGGACGTTGCTCGATTCTCCGCGCTGGCAGCGCGCTTTCAACGCCGGGGCGCGTCCTCAACGGGTCCTCTGGGCCAGCACCGGAACCAAAGACCCAAAGGCATCCGACATCCTTTACGTCAAGTCCCTCGCTGCTCCGTTCACGGTGAACACGATGCCGGAAGCCACCTTGAAGGCCCTCGCCGATCACGGCGAAATTGGCCCAATCCTCCCCGCAGATGGTGGTGACTGCGAGGCAATATTGGCGGAGTTCAGCAAGGTGGGGATCGACATCGATGCCTTGGCCGCGCAACTCCAGGATGAAGGAGCGAAGTCATTCGTCCAGTCGTGGAATGACTTAATGGCGGTAATCAGTGCAAAAAGCGCTGCGCTCAAACGTGCAGCGGCCCAGTAAAACAAAATAAAGGAGCCCCAAAATGGCTACGCGGCCGACACCAAACGCCACGAGTGAAATTCCTCGACCGCTGACGAAGCGGAGGGCCTGGGAGGCGCTGCGAGCCCACTACGACGCGGTTCGCGGAATACATCTGCGAAAACTGTTCGCGGAAGATTCCAAACGCGGCGAGCGGATGACGGCCGAAGCCGTTGGCATCTTCCTGGACTACTCAAAGAACCGCATCACAGATGAAACTGTCAAGCTACTGAGGCTGCTAGCCGAGGAATCGGGCCTGCGATCGCAAATCGAGGCGATGTTTCGTGGAGATAAAATTAATTTCACCGAGCATCGCGCCGTCCTTCACGTAGCTTTGCGCGCGCCCAAAGGGACCACCATCCTCGTAGATGGAGAAGACGTTGTTCCGCAGGTCCATGCCGTTCTCGATAAGATGACGGAATTCTCAAATCGTGTCCGCAGCGGGGCATGGAAGGGATACTCCGGCAAACGCATTCGCAACGTCATCAATATCGGCATCGGGGGCTCCGACCTCGGGCCGGTCATGGCTTACGAAGCGCTCAAGCATTACAGCGACCGCGCGATGACCTTCCGCTTCGTTTCCAACGTCGATGGCACCGACTTCGCAGAAGCTGTACGCGATCTCGACGCCGCGGAGACGCTTTTCATCGTCTCTTCGAAAACCTTCACGACGCTGGAAACGATGACCAACGCCCACTCCGCTCGCGCCTGGTCACTAGCGGGTCTGGGTGGTGCTGAAAAGTCGGTGGCCAAGCACTTCGTCGCGGTTTCCACGAACGCTGCGGAAGTGGCGAAGTTCGGGATCGATACCGCCAACATGTTCGGGTTCTGGGATTGGGTGGGGGGACGCTACTCGATGGATTCGGCGATCGGCCTTTCCACCATGGTGGCGATTGGTCCGGACAATTTCCGGTCCATGTTGGACGGCTTCCACCAGATGGATGAACATTTCCGTACTGCACCGTTCGAGCAGAACCTGCCGGTTCTGATGGGACTCATCGGCATTTGGTACAACGATTTCTTCGATGCCCAGACGGTCGCGGTGCTGCCCTACGAGCAGTACTTGAAGCGATTTCCCGCCTATCTGCAGCAACTGACCATGGAGAGCAATGGGAAACACGTCACCATCGATGGGAGCGACGTCACGTATCCGACCGGCCCGATTTATTGGGGCGAGCCAGGAACGAACGGGCAACATTCCTTCTATCAGTTGATCCACCAGGGAACGAGGCTCATTCCCTGCGACTTCATTGCGTTTGGGCAGGCGCTCAATCCGCTTGGCCGCCATCACGACATGCTCCTCGCAAACGTATTTGCGCAAACCGAAGCGCTGGCGTTCGGAAAAACGCCGGAACAAGTCAAGGCCGAAGGCACGCCAGATTGGCTGGTGCCTCATCGGGTCTTCGAAGGCAACCGTCCGTCGAACACGATTCTAGCCTCCCGGCTCACACCGGAGACTCTCGGCAAGCTTGTCGCTCTCTACGAACACTCCGTGTTTACGCAAGGGACCATCTGGCAGATCAATTCGTTCGACCAGTGGGGCGTGGAACTTGGGAAGGTATTAGCTCAGCGAATTATTCCTGAACTTGAAAGCCAGACAGAACCTGCACTGGGGCACGATAGTTCGACGAACAACTTGATCCGCCGATACCGAAAGCTTAAAGGCGCATCTTAGCGATTCTTTGATCGCCGGCTTCGGTCTTGAAACTCGCGTCCGCTGGGTGCTCAGTAAGACCGTATTCGGCTGCAGCGAAAGGATTGTTGGACAGGGAGTGAGTCATGAGCACCGTTCCCCTCGACAGCGCTCTTTCTTCAAGCGGGATCCTCACAGGCGCCGGTGAGCCTAAAAAAACGGGTCACAGCTCGCCTCTTGGCGCGACAGTCACCGCGGGTGGCGTCAATTTCAGCGTTTTTTCGCGCAGCGCTTCGGGTGTCGAGTTATTGCTTTTTGATCGGGAAGACGATGCTCGCGCGGCACGCGTGATCACCATCGATCCGGCGACCCAGTACACGTCGAATTATTGGCATGCATTTGTGCCCGGCATTCAGCCGGGCCAACTCTACGGGTATCGGGTTCAGGGGCGGTTCGATCCCGCCAGCGGAATGCGCTTTGATCCGGCCAAGGTTCTCCTGGATCCCTACGGGCGCGGCGTGGTTGTTCCCAAGAATTACAGCCGCGAGGCGGCACAAATCCCAGGCGACAATGCCGCAAAGGCGATGAAAAGCGTTGTAGTGGATGCCAGCACGTACGATTGGGAAGGCGACACTCCACTCCAGAGACCCGCCTCCCGCACCATCATCTACGAGATGCACGTCCGGGGCTTCACGCGTAATCCGAACTCCGGAGTTTCGGAGGCAAAGCGCGGGACCTATGCCGGTTTGGCCGAGAAGATTCCCTATCTTCAGCAACTCGGCATCACAGCGGTCGAGCTCCTTCCAATTTTTCAGTTCGATGCGCATGATGCCCCACCTGGACTCACAAACTACTGGGGATATGCGCCCGTCTCGTTTTTCGCACCTCATCGTGGTTACAGCTCCCGTCAAGATGCGCTCGGCCCTGTGGATGAATTCCGTGACATGGTAAAGGCACTGCACCAAGCGGGAATCGAAGTCATCCTCGACGTCGTCTTCAATCACACAGCTGAAGGCAATGAACACGGGCCTACACTGAGCTTTCGCGGGCTGGAGAACAACGCTTATTACATTCTTGAACAGGACCGCTCGCGTTACGCGAACTACAGCGGCACGGGGAACACCCTTAATGGCAATCATCCAATCGTCCGCCGGATGATCGTGGATAGCCTCCACTATTGGGTGGAGCAGATGCACGTCGATGGCTTTCGGTTCGATCTCGCCTCGATTTTGGAGCGAGACGAGTCGGGCAATTTGTTGCCGCAACCGCCGGTGCTTTGGGATATCGACTCAGATCCGGCGCTTGCCGGGACGAAGCTCATCGCCGAAGCGTGGGACGCCGGCGGTCTCTACCAGGTTGGCAGCTTTCTCGGGGACAGTTGGAGAGAGTGGAACGGTCACTTTCGGGACGATATCCGCAGTTTTTTTCGTGGCGACGAGGATACCGTCGCGGCCCTTGCCGACCGTCTGGAGGGCAGTCCGCAAATTTATGGACACAAGGAGCGCGAGGCCGAGCAAAGTGTGAATTTTGTGACGTGCCATGATGGCTTCACACTCAATGATCTTGTCTCATATGACCACAAACACAATGAAGCAAACGGTGAAGATAACCGAGATGGCGTTGAGGATAACAAAAGCCATAACTGGGGCGTTGAGGGCCCGACCAACGATCCTGCCGTGGAGAATCTGCGAGATCGCCAAGTGAAGAACTTTCTGGCAGTAACCATGCTTTCGCTGGGTCTGCCCATGATTCTCATGGGCGACGAAATGCGCCGCACTCAATATGGCAACAACAACGCTTACTGCCAGGATAACGAAACAAGTTGGTTTGACTGGACGCTGGTGGAAAAACATGCAGATGTGCATCGGTTCGTAAAACGGCTTTGCGCACACCGCCTCATGCGAGACTTCGAGCCAGAGGTTGAGGGTCTCAGTCTAAATCAACTCCTACGCCAAGCACGGCAGAGCTTGGCATGGCGTAAAACTTGGGGAACCCGATTGGAGCGTCCAATCGCACAGCCTGGCATATAGCGTGGCCTGTACAAATCAGAAGCTACGCTTCTACATGATTCTGAATGCCTACTGGGAGTCCCTCGAATTCGAGCTTCCTCCGATGAGCGACGGCAGTGATTTCTGGCATCGATGGATCGACACCAGCCTCGCCTCACCTGATGATATTGCCGAATGGCGGACTGCGCCGGCGGTGGAAAGCCACACCTACTTGGTTGGGCCGCGTTCTGTGGTCGCTCTTTATGCTTGGGTCGACGACCGTCCAAGGTCGTGAGGGCTGCCCTTGGCTGTCCGTGAGCCGGAGGCCGGCCGACCCTGCAAGAACGAAGAAATGGCTGAATGACGGAGAAAGCGCGCGATCATATGCGCGGTATTCCGGCGGACTGATTGAGCAAATAAAAGGCTGATCTGGTAGGGCCCAAGAAATCTGACCGGGAGAGAGCCGCGACATCTAATCGTCCAGTTCACAGCAACAGTTCGGGTGAAACGTGAGGGCAGTAGCCAAAAAAGTGCAGGACACGGTTTGCGCCAAAAATGGCAGACGACTCTGACCTTCCCAGTTCGCCAGCTTCCGGCGGAGCTAGCGCGGGGTCCTCGCTGCCCGCCGAACCATGGCGACCGAAATTCAACCCATGGCTGATCGCGGTGGTGGTCGCCCTCGCGGCGTTCATGGAGGTGCTGGACACCAGCATCGCCAACGTCGCGCTGCCCTACATGGCGGGCAGCCTGGGAGCCAGCAACGACCAGAGCACCTGGGTTCTCACGTCCTATCTCGTCTCGAACGCGATTGTCTTGCCCATCAGCGGATGGTTTTCCAGCGTGCTTGGCCGCAAGCGCTTCTTCATGATTTGCCTTATGATTTTCACCTTGAGTTCTCTGTTATGTGGGCTCGCCCCGAGCCTCGCGGCGATCATTTTCTTTCGAGTGCTGCAGGGGGCGGGCGGGGGTGGACTGCAGCCCTTAGCTCAGGCGATTCTGGCGGACACCTTTCCGCCCGAAAAACGCGGGTTGGCGTTCGCTCTTTACGGAGTAACAGCTGTGGTCGCGCCTACGATCGGTCCCACGCTGGGCGGCTGGATCACTGACAACTACACCTGGCGGTGGATTTTCTTTATCAACCTGCCTGTAGGCATTGTGACCTTATTTCTCGTCTATCGCCTGATCGAAGATCCACCTTGGGTGACACGCGTCAGGGGGGCGGGAATCAAGATCGATTACATCGGTGTGGCTCTGCTCACGCTCGGCGTCGGCGCACTGCAAATCATGCTTGACAAAGGGCAGGAAGACGATTGGTTCGGGTCGGATTTCATTGTGACGCTTGCCATGGTTGCTGGTGTGTGTCTTGTGTCGCTGGTGATCTGGGAGTGGTTTCACAAGAGTCCCATTATCGAAGTGCGACTCTTCAGAAATCTAAACTTCCTGGGCGCAAACGCCATGATGTTCATTTTGGGCATAATGCTATTTTCCAGCCTCGTCATGATGCCTTTGTTCCTGCAGACGCTGATGGGCTACACGTCCGAATCGGCGGGCCTTGTGCTGTCGGGCGGCGGCCTTTTGCTGCTTTTTCTAATGCCGGTCGTTGGAACTCTTTCGAGCAAGGTGCAAGCGCGTTACTTGATTGCCTTCGGCTGGCTGACGCTCTCGATCGCCATGTTCTATTCCACCCAAAGACTCGACCTCGACATCAGCTTCGGGTTTGCCAGCTTTTTGCGAGCGACGCAGGTGTTCGGCCTCGCCTTCTTATTTGTTCCCATCAACCTCGTCAGCTACGTCGGGATGCCACTAGAAAAGAGCAACAACGTCGCCGGCCTGGTCAACTTTATGCGCAACATGGGGAGCAGCGTGGGGACGTCGATGGTGACTACGCTCATTGCCCGCCGATCGCAGGTTCACCAAATGTACTTGATAGCCCATGCAGGCCCCGGGCAGCCGTCTTTTGTGCAAACCACCGCGGCTTTGGCCGCTCGCCTTACGGTATCCGGCTTCGATGCTGAGCTGGCAGCCAGGAAGGCCTATAGTCTCGTCTACCAAAGCTTGATCGGACAGGCCAGCACCCTGGCTTACCTCGACACGTACGCGCTGCTCGCAGGGGGAGCGGCGATTATGTTTCTGCTTTCCTTTACGTTGAGGAGGAATCAACTGGGGGGCGGGCGCGTCGTGATGGAGTAGAGCGTCCAACCCAGACAGCTTATTATTACCTGCGGCAATCTTGCCGATGGCAATCCGCCCTCGGGGGGACAGCTATGATTCGAGTGATTACGATTGAACGGGAGTACGGCAGCGGTGCTGCTGTAATCGCGCAAAAGGTGGCGGAGCGCTTAGGCTGGAAGCTCTGGGACCAGCTGCTGACCAACCAAATCGCCCGGCTGCTGGACTGCGACAGCCGGACCGTCGAGAAACGTGAAGAGAAGCTAGACCCAGTTTTCTACAGGCTCTTCCGGGCCTTTATGCGCGGCAGCTACGAAGGAAGTCTGAACGCCCCGAGATTGAAGATAGTGGACGCCGATTGCATCCGCGAGGTTGCGGAACGAGTTGTGAAAGCAGCCGCAGACGAAGGAAATTGTGTGATTGTGGGACGTGGCTCCGCGTATTACCTCCAGCCTCGCACAGATGCATTTCATGTCTTTCTCTATGCTCCGTTCGAGAGCAAGGTGCGCCGGCTGCAAGCTGAGGGCAATAGCGAGAATGAAGCCGTCCAACTCGCTGAGAACGTGGATCGCGACCGCGCCGATTTCATCAAGCAGCATTTCGGCGTGGAGTGGCCGGACCGTCATCGTTTCCATCTCATGATTAATTCCACCTTAGGGGATGAGTGGGCGGTGGAGACCATCCTGAATGGCGCCGCCTCGTTTCAGAACCGCCAGAGCTCATCGGTACCTTCGTCTTACTAACGGGGAGGCGTAATGGCTCGTCACTGGGGCGTTTTCCAGTTCGCAAGCATTTCGGGCATCACTTTGTTGCTTGTACTCTGTGCTCAGCAGCGAAGCGCGGCACAAACCGGCCAACCAGGGGCCGCAGTGCCCACCGTCTCGCAGAATCCGCTTCTCGGCAGTGTACCAACAGGTCAAGTTTCGTCTACGCCCCTCACTTTGTCGCTTAAGGACGCGCTTAACCGAGCCCTGAATTACAACCTGGGCATCATCGAAAGCGATCAAGACACGCGTGCCGCACACGCTGTGCGTCTGCGCAATCTGAACGCGTTACTGCCGAATCTCTCGGCCCGCGTCACAAGTACCGTCGAGGAAATCAACCTAAAAACTTTTGGTTTTTTCGTTAACATTCCGGGAATCAACATTCCTAGCATAGTGGGCCCTTTCGGAGCCGCGGACGCCCGGTTCGTCTTTTCGCAGGAAGTATTCAACTGGGCCGCCATCAAAAGCGTGAAGGCATCCACCGAATCCGAAAAAGCTTCCCAATACGCCTACAAGAACGATCGGGAACTGGTGGTACTGACAACGGTAGATTCCTACCTTCTCGTCATCGCGGATACCGCTCTCCTCGCCTCGACTCGAGCCCAGGTCGATACCGCGGAGGCTCTCTTCCAAAAGACGGCGGACCAGCACAAAGCCGGCGTGGTGGCCACTATTGACGAACTTCGCTCGCGAGTGGAATTGCAGACCCAGCAACAGCGCCTGATCGCGGCGGAGAATCAACTGGCGATCGACAAGCTCACACTGGCCAGGGTGATCGGATTGCCCAATGGGCAAGAGTTCCAGTTAATGGACTCGGTGCCTTACGCGCCGCTGGCAGAAAGGAGCCTCGACGAGGCATTACAACAAGCGTACGCGGCCCGTGCCGACTATCTCAGCGCGAAGGAGCAGGTGCATTCCGCCGAGCTTGCGATGCAGGCAGCGGGCGCGGAGAACTACCCTTCGCTTTCCGTTTATACGGATTTTGGCGACGCCGGCAGTCCGAATTTTGCCACGTCGCATGGGGTATTCACTTTCCAGGCGAGTTTGAATATCCCGATTTTCCAAGGCACACGAGTGCGCGCAGACAAGCTGCAAGCAAATGTCGCTTTGCGACAGCGCGAAGCCGAACTCGAGGATTTACGGGGCAGGATCGACGATCAGGTACGGACGGCATTCTTGAACTTGAAATCGTCGTCCGATTTGGTGGCTGTCGCCAAAAGCAACATTGATCTTGCAAATCAGACCTTGAAGCAGGCGCAGGACCGGTTCCTCTCGGGCGTTGCCGATAACCTGGAGGTTGTCCAAGCTCAGGAGTCGGTCGCCTCGGCCGAACAGTCTTACATTGCGAGTGTGTACTCCTATAACCTGGCGAAAGTTTCGCTGGCTCAAGCCGTGGGAATCGCCGAACAGTCAGCGCTGCAATACTTGGGAGCATATTGATATGAGCAATACAGCGCCACAAATCACCGAGCAAAGCGGACTACCAGGGACCGGCACGGCGGGGCTTAACACGGGACGATATGTGAGGCGACGCAAAACGATACGTAGAGTCGTCTTGTTCGCGGTGATCGGTCTTGTCCTGGTCGCAGCGGGGATCCTGCTCTATCGTTACTTCGCTTCTTACGAATCAACCGACGATGCGGAGATCGACGGCTATATTTACCCCGTGAGTTCCCGCGTACCGGGTTACGTGGTGCGCGTCACCGCAGACAACAACCAGTTTGTGCAAGCGGGCACTGTGTTAGTGCAACTCGACTCCAAGGACTATGATGTGGCCGTTGCGAATGCCAAGGGAACGTTAGCAAATGTCCGGGCCGCGTCTGAGGCGGCTCGGATCAATGTGCCGCTGACATCGGTAAATACCTCCAGCCAGCTATCGTCCGCCCAGTCCGATGTGGAAAATGCACAGGCCGGCTTGCTAGCGGCGGAGCGGCAGTTTGACGCGGCCCAGGCTGGCCTGCGGCAGGCCGAAGCGAACGATCTCAAGGCACAGGACGACGTGACTCGCTACAAACCCTTGGCCGAGAAAGACGAAATTCCTCAGCAGCAATACACTCAAGCGGTGGACAGCCAAAAGGCCACCGCGGCGGCCATCGAGGTAGCCCGGTCTTCAGCCGCAGCCGCGGAACAGACCGTGAGCGGTGCGCGCACGCGCGTGGCGCAGGCTGAAGCCGAGCTGCACTACGCCGAGACGCGTCCTCAACAAATTTCCCTGCAGCAGTCGCGCGCCCAAGCTGCCGACGCCCAGGCAGACCAAGCACAAGCTGCGCTGCAACAAGCTCAGCTCAATTTGCAATACACCACCGTCGTAGCCCCCGTAAGTGGAGTGGTAGGTCAACGCACTGTGCAGCCAGGTCAAAACGTTTCGCCAGGCCAACAGCTCATGACGATCGTTCCGCTCGATACTGCAAATATCTGGGTTACGGCTGATTTCAAAGAGACGCAGTTGACCTATATGCAGCCGGGGCAGCCCGTAAGGATATCCGTCGACACGTACGGCCGGTCCTATGACGGGCACGTTCTCAATATCGGCGGCGCGACAGGCGCCCGCTACAGCTTGTTGCCGCCCGAGAATGCCACCGGCAATTATGTCAAGGTAGTGCAGCGAATCCCGGTGAAAATCGTGTTCGACAAGGGTCAGGACCCGCAGCATCTCTTGAGACCCGGCATGTCCGTCGAACCGAAGGTTAGAGTAAAATAGACGGCTTGCGAACTGAGTATCCCAAGGGCGCACCCGCCGTGTTTTCCGTCCAAAACCGTCCTGAGCACGAAAAAGCAGATGAACGAAGTCGTTGAATTTGTCTTTCGCCACGGCTACTCGTTGCTCTTCGCCTGGGTGCTGGCCGAAGGAGCCGGTTTGCCACTGCCGTCAGCTCCAGTGTTGCTCGCCGCCGGAGCACTTGCGGGTACACGGCGCATGTATCTCTTGGCCGTCGTCGCCATGCCCCTATTAGCCGCAGCGATATGCGACACATCCTGGTACCTGCTCGGGCGCTGGCGTGGCGTCGGTGTCCTGCGGCTGATCTGTCGCATATCGCTCGAGCCGGACTCATGCGTGCGCCGAACGCAACTCTCCTTCGAGCGACGCGGCGCCTGGGCGCTGGCGATTGCGAAATTCGTGCCGGGCCTGAGCGCGATGACTGCCCCTTTGGCGGGGATTAGCCGCATGCCCTGGCGTCGATTTGCGTTTTTCGATGCCGTGGGGGCATTGCTATGGTCGGGCACTTATATTGCCACCGGCTTCGTGTTCAGTACCGAACTCGAGCGGGCGCTCGCTTCCCTGTCCTTTCTCGGAGGCGGCCTGCTATCGCTCCTGCTGATTACCCTCGGCACATACATTGTTTGGAAATGGCAAAACCGCCGGCGATTTCTGGAGAAACTGCGGATCGCGCGCATCACTCCCGAGGAACTGAAGCAGCGCCTCGACGCAGGTGAGGATGTCGTCATCGTTGACCTCCGCCACTCGCTCGAATTTGATGCAGAGCCTGAAACGATCAACGGCGCCGTGCACATGGACCCGGCGGACTTGGAGGAAGCGATTGAAGTCATCCCACGGGACCGCGAAATCGTCCTGTTCTGCAGTTGCCCCAACGAAGCTACTGCCGCGCAAATGGCGTTGCTTCTGCGAAGTCAAGGTATCACGCGGATCCGGCCACTGGCTGAAGGTCTCGACGGATGGCGCAAACGTGGCTTTCCCATGCAGCAACTGAAGGAAGCAGGTGACAACCAACCGGTCGGTTGAAGGTGGCCGGTACTTCCCTTCCCGCGCAGTAAGCCGCTCGGATGGTCGTAACCGCCAGGACGTTATCGGGATCAATAGCGTGACGCATGCCAAGGAAGCCCAAGGGGATGACGGCAAACAGCATATGGTGGTTTATTTCACGTTCTGCGCAGTCAGAGTAGTCTGCGTGCTTCGGCCTCCGCCAGCCAACCGCGCCTCAAGTGTTCTTGCGAAACATTTGAGAGGTAGGGCTTGATATCGAGAATCGGCGTTTGGTCGAGCATGTCCACACCACGGACATACAAGCGTGGGCCTTCTCGGCGGAGAAGTTCGACGACCGTTAAACCAATCGGGTTCGGACGCTTTGGCGATCGCGTTGCAAATACACCGTGGGGGCGACTATCGCTCGGCGGTGTGCCAAGCAACTCAAATCCCTCGGAACGATCAAAGACCCAGATCACGAAGAGGTGAGAAAAGCCTTCGATATCAGTGAGCCCGAGTTCAAGTTCCGGTTTTATTTCAAGAATACCCTCCGCGTTGTGCTGCGTGCCTAATCCCCGGGGAACCTCTCCGGCATTTTTATACGGACTTCTCACGTATCCGATCGGCTGCATGGAGAATGTGTCCACCTAATCCTCTTTTTTTTCTATAAACGAAGCGTCGAAAGCGTCGGGGAGCAGATCGGACACGCGTCGCATGGTAATCTGACCGCTGAGGTTCGCAAGAACCACTTCGGCATCGCGGCAAAACTCCCACAAAATTTGCCTGCACGCACCGCATGGCGGAGTTAGCCGCTCCGTGTCAGCAACAACGGCTATGGCGTCAAAGCGGCGTTCGCCTTCCGAAAGCGCCTTGAAAACGGCGACCCGCTCCGCGCACACGGTTAATCCGAAAGAGGAGTTCTCGATATTACAGCCGGTGAAGATGCGGCCGGAATTTGCCCGCAGGGCGGCACCGACGCGAAACTGAGAGTAGGGTGCATGTGCATTCTCTCGCGCTCGTGACGCGGCACTAATAAGGATGGCTCTTTCTTCATTTGTCATTGCACTATCGACTCTCACCTCAGGCACCGATCACCCGACGTACAAGCGGCTGTGGCGCTGGGGCTTGGCGCGCGATCTGAAAGCTGGCTGCTATCAGACGGCGCGCATCATCGAGGCGCGACGGGGAGTTGTAATGAATGGTGCAAAGAGTATCGCCTTGCCGAACGGCGTCCCCTCTTTTGCGTTGAAAGATCAGCCCAACTCCAGGATCGATGGCATCCTCCTTGGTGTTGCGACCTGCGCCCAGCGCCACACACGCAAGACCTAGCTTTTCACAATCGGTTGCTTGTACGTATCCATCCAACGAACTGGTCACGTCCACCGCATGCTGAGCTTTGGGCAAGCGGTCGGGATGATCCACGACCGCGTCGTCTCCGCCTTGCAAGCGGATGATCTCACGGAATTTTTCTTTTGCTCTGCCAGAAATAATCTGATCGGTTGCAAGCCGCCTGCCTTCGTCTATCGAAGTGGCGCGTTCCCCGAGATAAAACATCCACGCCGAGAGTTCGAGGCATAGCTCGCGGAGATCAGCAGGGCCGCCCCCGCCCAGAACCTCAATCGATTCCGATACTTCCATCGCGTTACCCGCAGCGCGGCCCAGCGGTTGATCCATGTCGGTAATGAGCGCCACGACGCGCTTCCCCATTCTTCTTCCCGTTTCAACCATCAGTTCCGCAAGGCCGACAGCTTCTTCCTCGGATTTCAGAAAGGCTCCCGAACCCGTCTTGACGTCCAGGACCAGAGCGTCGATTCCCTCCGCCAATTTCTTGCTCATGATGGACGCACAGATCAGGGCCGGACTCTCCACGGTTGCCGTGACATCGCGCAAAGCGTAAATCTTCTTATCGGCTGGAGCGATTTCTTGAGTCGCTCCTATGAGCGCGCAACCGCACCTGCCGAGGACGCGCCTAAAATCGGCAAGCGAAAGGTTGACGTTAAATCCGGGAATCGATTCAAGCTTATCGAGTGTGCCGCCGGTGTGGCCAAGTCCACGGCCGCTGATCATGGGCACGACAAGACCGCCGGCGGCGGCAATGGGCGCGATCACGAGCGAGGTCTTGTCTCCCACGCCCCCGGTGGAATGCTTGTCTACTTTCTTGCCGGGTAAATCCGAGAGATCCAATGTGCGTCCCGAACGAAGCATCGCATCGGTGAGAGCGGCGATCTCCGAATGCGTCATTCCTCGCCACAAAATGGCCATCAGCAAGGCCGAGATTTGGTAATCCGGAATGTCCCCGCGGGTGTAGCCTTCAATTAGAAAACTGATTTGCTCGGGAGTGATCTCGCCACGCTCGCGCTTATGGCGGATAAGGTCGACGACACGCATACGGTGGTCTAGCGATTCGATTGGCCGGCGTGCGCCTGTTGAAGTTCTTCTATGATCGACACGCTTTGACTGGCGCCGAGCCTATCCGCGCCGGCTCGCAACATGGCCAGGGCCGTACTGAGGTCCCTGATGCCGCCGGCAGCTTTTACCTTTAGCTTGCCCCGATGACGATTGATGATTTGGAGGGCTTCAATGGTGGCACCGCCAGCCTTGCTGAAACCGGTGGACGTCTTAATGAAATCCGCACCGCTTTGGTTCACAATCCCGCAGGCGAGTTCGATCTCTATGGCATTCAGCAGACCTGTTTCGACGATCACTTTGCAGATCTTGTTCACACCGACCGATTTGACTGCGCTAACGATTTGCCGCAGTTCGGTCTCGACTTCCGCAGACTTACGGCTTTTAAATAAACCAACATTCATAACGATGTCGATCTCGTCTGCGCCATCGCGAAGCGCCTGCACCGTTTCGGCGAGCTTTGTGCTGCTTCGATTAGCGCCCAAAGGAAAGCCAATAACGGTGCAAACCTTGACAGAAGTACCGGACAACAGATCCCGCGCCAAAACCACATAACAAGGGTTCAGGCAAACCGCGAAAAAGTCGCACCCGACCGCTTCTTTGCACAAAAGTGTGATGTCGGCTTGCGTCGCATCCTGCTGCAGGTTGGTGTGGTCGAATTTACGAGCGAGTTCGTCTTTGGAGATCAAACTATGAGTCGCCAGTGGGATAAGTTGAGTAGGGCAGTGTAACTTCGTTTTGCTGGACGGGCAACGGGCTTTTGTCGGGCCTACAACCGGCTTTGTAGAATGGACAACGAGAGCTCTCATCCGAAATGAATGAGGGTTATTTGAGGCTGCTATTCAGAAGGTTGGAGAGGCGCACGCCCGCCAGGGCAACTCGGTCCCGAGCTATCGCGCGAGCCTCTTCGAGATATTTCGGAGTGATGGTGAATGGCCCTAGTCCCATGCCGATCGGCGACACGTAGACATGCTCCCGTGCCGCATTAAAGCTTTCCTGAACCCAGATCGATTCCTCCATTTTCTTCGTTAGCCGGGGGTCCGGGGTGGGCAGTGCCCTCGCCGCGTTTATCGCGGACTTGAGCTCCGCTGGGATATCCGGCGGGGGGAATCCCGCAGGAGCAGTCGCACCCTTTTCGTTCTCCTGAGGTGGGGGTGGAAGTGGATCCTGACTGCCGACCAAACGATCCCAAAACAAGTGGAGCACGTTTCTGCATGGCGCGCTGCAGAGTGTTACGAGATTGCCGCCTGCATCGCCTGTAGGCGCATCTGCGCTAATGCGCGTCACGGCATGCAGAGGCTGGTGGATATCGCCTACCAGGTGTTCGAGCCAGGAGAGGTCATATGACTTCACGTTGTCGCTGTCACGAGAAGACAGCGCGGCTCTGAAAGCCGCGATTTGGGTCTGCGCATTCGGAGAGGGAATCGGTGGCAGAGGGGTGCCGTCCTGGGAATACGGAATATCGATAAAATGCCAATATTTGTGCAGCAAGTGATCCGAATAGCCGATGTTCTGCGATGAGGCTGGGCCTTCTGGAGTATTCCCATTGTCCAAGCCGTCTGAAATGTAATCGGGATCGGACCTGATCTCATCTGGCCACGTGGAGGCGATCATAAAAACCATCATCTTCGTGTCCGCTTCGGAAGTACCGGAGGGTATGGCCGACAGCCACTTGGAATAATAAGGATTCAATTTCAGAAGCGCATCGACGCGATCCCTGGTCGCCGGCCTCAACCGTTGGTACGCCAAATACGCCGCAGCCATGTGTCCTTCGTCGTTCCATGCGAATGCTGGCGCGCAAACCGTTAACACAGTCAGGAGAATGGAGCCGGCAAAGCGCATGCGCGAGAAGACGTTACCCAACCTCACATCCGGCTCCTTTC
>CAVXIM010000015.1:0-27584 GCA_963761945.1 uncultured Acidobacteriota bacterium
TCCCCGCGTTTAAACGCGCATCCTGCACCTATCCTGGGATAAAGACTAAAACCCTTGATCTCACGGCCGTCCAGCCCGTGTTTGTCACCCGCGACGCTCGCGCGCGAGCACTCCTATTTTCTTTTCCCGGCGCCGTGTGCAGTGTGCCGGCGTGCGCCCGGAAGCCTCTCGCGCGGTGGCGGAGTTCTCCAAAGCATCCCGACTTCCAGCGTAGTTGAGCTGCGTTCATTCACGAGGACATTGTCATGACTCAGATTCCACAAGTCGCGGTTATTGGCTCCGGATATTGGGGCAAAAATCTGGTACGCACTTTTAGCGAACTGGGTGCGCTTCGCTGGGTTTGCGACACTCGAGAAGAGGCTCTGGGCGAGGTGGGCGCGCGGTTTCAGGTAAAGACAACCACCCGTCTCGAAGAGGTCTTGGGCGATAAGGAAGTTACCGCAGTGGCCATTGCGGCTCCGGCGGCCATGCATTACGACTTGGCGCGAGAGTGCATGCTTGCCGGCAAGGACGTCTACGTCGAGAAGCCCATGGCGCTCAAGGCGCATGAAGGGCACGAACTGGCGGAACTGGCGAATCGTCGCGAGCGCGTGCTCATGGTCGGCCACATCCTCGAATACCATCCGGCGATCCTGGAATTGAAGAGGATGATCCGGGAAGGCGAGCTGGGGAAGATCCAATACATCTACTCTTCTCGATTGAATCTAGGCAAGCTTCGCACCGAAGAGAACATCCTGTGGAGCTTCGCGCCGCACGATATCTCGGCCATATTGTTCCTCTTGAATGAGACGCCCAAGCGGATTGCCACACACGGCGGCAGCTATCTCAACCAGCGGCTCGCCGATACCACTCTCACCACCTGTGAATTCCAAAGCGGCGTGATGGCGCATATTTTTGTGAGCTGGCTGCATCCCTTCAAGGAGCAAAAGCTGGCCATCATCGGCGGGCGCAGAATGGCCGTTTTTGACGACACCGACCCGGAACGAAAACTGGTGCTTTATTCGCACCGTATCGATTGGATCGACCGCGCGCCCGTGGCGCAAAAGGATGCGGGACAGGTGGTGAAGCTTCCGGCGCATGAACCGCTGCGCTTGGAATGCGAGCATTTCCTGGACTGCCTGACCACGCGCCGCAGGCCCCGCACCGACGCGGAGAGCGGCGTCCGTGTTCTGCAAGTGCTGGAAGCATGTGAGGAATCCTTATTGGCGCAGGGAAAGCCGATTGAGCTGACACCAACGTCAAGATCCGCGCCGCGATATCAAGCCCATTCCACCGCTGTAATCGACGAGAACTGCAAAATCGGCGAGGGCACCGTGATCTGGCACTTTTCCCACGTCATGCCGGGCGCACGCATCGGAAGGAATTGTAATTTCGGCCAGAACGTGGTGATCAGCCCGGGTGTGGTCATCGGCGATAACGTAAAAATTCAGAATAACGTGTCGGTGTATACCGGCGTGGAGCTGGAAGACGACGTCTTCTGCGGGCCTTCCATGGTGTTTACCAACGTAATCAACCCGCGCAGTCACGTGTCGCGAAAACACGAGTACCGCCGCACGCTCGTTCGCCGCGGAGCTTCGATCGGGGCGAATGCGACAGTGGTTTGCGGCGTGACTTTGGGCAAGTACTGCTTTGTCGGAGCCGGCGCCGTCGTGACGCGCAACGTTCCGGACTATGCCCTGATGACGGGCGTTCCCGCCAGACAGATCGGCTGGGTGTGTAATTGCGGCAACCGGCTGCCCGCATCGGCTACGCCTGTATGCAGCGCCTGCCACAGGCACTACCTCATTGCGGATGGAACTTGCCAGGAATCGAAGCCGGTCGAAATCGAAGTCACTTCCGGAGTGATGACGACGAAATTTCCTGAACGTTTGCCAATATCGGGAGCTTGAACCATGTACGTACCCTTTCATAAGCCTTCGATCGATGAAGAAGAGCTCGAAGCCGTAAAGAAAGTGCTGGCTTCGGGATGGCTGACCACGGGCCCGGTCGCTCATGAATTCGAGCGGCAGTTCGCCGCATTTATCGGGTGCAAACACGCGCTGGCGGTCAATTCGGCCACCGCCGCGCTGCAACTTGCGATCGATGCGCTGGAGCTGCAGCCCGAAGACGAAGTGCTGGTACCGACCTATACCTTTACGGCTACCGCAGCGGTAATCATCCACGCCGGTGCGCGTCCCATCTTGTGCGATAGCACGAAGGACGGTTTCAATATCTGCCCCGACGACGCCGAGCGGCGCATCACTTCCAGAACACGAGCCATCATTCCGGTGCACATGGCGGGACAGCCGTGCAATCTCGACAGAATCCACGCCTTGGCTGCCAAGCACGGCCTGCACGTCATCGAGGATGCCGCGCACGCTCTGCCTTCGAGCTACAAAGGGACGCGAATCGGGGCCATCTCCGAATTGACCGCCTTCAGCTTTTACGCCACCAAGACGCTCTCGACCGGCGAGGGCGGGATGCTGACCACGGATAACGATGCGTACATTCAGCGTGCCACGAAGATGCGTCTCCATGGAATCAGCGGCGATGCCTGGCGGCGTTATTCGGATAAAGGCAACTGGTTCTACGACGTGCAGTATGCCGGTTACAAACTGAATATGTGCGACGTGCTCGCGGCTATCGGCTGTGTGCAGCTCGCCAAGACCATCCGTCTATGGGAGCGGCGTTGCAAGATCGCCAAAACTTACTCTGAAATCTTCTCGCGCTTCGAAGAGTTGCAGGTTCCGCCCGCGGGCGAAGCGAATACGGAACACTCCTGGCATCTCTATATTTTGCGCGTGCGCCCGGAGCTTCTCACCACTAGCCGCGACGAGTTTATCCAGGAACTAAAAGAGCGCGGCATTGGCGCAAGCGTTCATTTCATTCCTCTGCACCTGCACTCGTTCTATGCCGAGAAATACGGTTACCAACGCGGCGATTTCCCGAATGCCGAAGACGCGTATTTTCGGTGTCTCTCCCTGCCCATCTTCCCCGATATGACCGAGGAGGAAATTGGCCGCGTGGCCGGCAGCGTTCAAAGCTTGCTGGAGCAGAAACGCATTCCTTTGGCCGCGGCATCATGAGCTACACGGAAGCCACTCTTTTTAGGGGCAAGCCAGACACCCGGGATCCGGCGGTCGATTTAAGTCCCTGGTGTTTTTCCCGATTCAAGCGGGCCATGGACTTTATCTGCGCCTTGATCCTGATTCCTGCCGCCTTGCCGATCATGGCCCTGATCGCCATGGCCATCAAGACGACGTCGCGGGGTCCCGTATTCTTCCGGCAAAAAAGGCTGGGCAAAGGCGGCGCGGAGTTCGCGTTGTTGAAATTCCGCACCATGTACCACGCGAGGAGAGAAGCCGGGTCGGGGCTTACATCGCGGGGAGATCGCCGAATCACGCCCGCCGGCCGTTTGCTGCGCCGCTGCAAACTGGACGAGCTTCCGCAGCTCTTTAATGTCTTGCGCGGAGAGATGAGCTTGGTAGGCCCCCGGCCGGACTTGCCGCGATATTTCGCGGGCCTGGACGCCAAGCACCGCCGCGTTTTGTCGCTGACGCCGGGTATAACCGGCGCGGCCAGTCTGAAGTTCCGGAACGAAGAGGCGCTGCTGGCCCAGGTTGCGCAGGAGCGTCTCGAGAGCTTCTACGTCGAAACATTATTGCCGCAGAAAATCGTGCTTGACCTGGAGTATGCACGCACCGCCAGCGTCACGAGCGATACTGCGCTGATCATCCGAACCGCGGCGGCCATCTTTCAATGAAAACCGGCTTGCACATCCTTTTCATCACTCAGTATTTCCCGCCTGAAGTGGGCGCGGCGCAAACGCGCATTTGCGAGCTTGCCACGCGCTTGCAGCAGATGGGGCATCGCGTCTCCGTGCTGACGACTTTCCCGAGCTATCCTTCGGGTATTGTTCCCCCGGAATGGCGCGGCAAGCTTTTCTCGCGGGGCTCCGAAGGCGCGCTGCGCGTCTATCGCGTCTGGTCTTATCCGGCGCCGAACCGCGGGTTTCTAAAGCGCATTTTTAGCCAGGCCACCTTTGCATTATCCAGCGCCATCGGCGGGCTTTTTATTCCTGCGTGTGACGCCATCATCGTGGAATCTCCCCCTCTGTTCGATGGATTTCCAGGCGTGTTTCTGGGTTTGTGCAAACGGGCGCCTTACTTTTTTAACGTGTCGGACCTGTGGCCGGAATCGGCGGTGCAGATGGGCGCGCTGCGCAATCCATTCCTCATTTGGCTCTCCAAGCAAATCGAGCTTCTGTTCTACAGGAGATCTGCGGCGGTTTTGGGGATGACGGCGGGAATTCGGGACAACATCATCGCGGACGGCATCCCCGCTTCGAAGGTGATGCTGCTCCGAAATTCGGTGAACTGCGAACTTTTCCGCCCGGGCGTTGACGGAAGCGCTCTCCGGCGCGAAATCGGCCTGCCCGAGAGCGGATTCGTCGTCTTATACGCGGGAACCTTCGGAATGGCTCAAGGGCTGACCACGGTGCTGGAATCGGCGGCGCTGTTTCAGGAAAGCAAAACCGAGGGAATTTATTTTGTGCTGGCAGGAGATGGCGCTGAATCGGACATTTTGAAGGCCAAGGCCAGCGCCTTGAATCTCTCGAACGTCAGGTTCGTGGCCCCGCTGCCCAAAAAGAGGATGCCGGAACTGCTGAGTCTGGCGGATTGTGTGACCGTACCTCTTCGAAAGCTCCAGTTGTTTCGCGGAGCGCTGCCCACGAAAATGTTCGAGGCCATGGCGTGTGCCAAGCCGGTACTTCTGGGCATCGAGGGCGAGGCGGAGGCGCTGCTGCGTGAGGCCGACGCCGGCGTTTGTGTGCCTCCCGAGAATCCTGCGGCCCTTCGTGACGCAATTTTGCGGCTGAAGGCCGATGAGAGTGGCCGGCAGCGCATGGGGCAAAGCGGCCGTGCATACGTTACGCGGCATTTCAGCCCGGAAGCGCGCGTAAGGCAGCTCAGTGAATGGCTGGAAGCGGCCCGCCGGCAGCCGCGTATCAGATCGCAACGAGCGGTTCTGGACCAACGCCCGTAATTCGTGGGCAAGCCTCTTTCTTCGATCATCGCATGAAAATCGCAACCATCGTTGGCGCGCGGCCGCAGTTCATCAAGGCGGCGGTTGTGTCCCGCGCTTTTCAGAATGCGGGCACGGTCGAAGAGGTAATGATCCATACCGGCCAGCACTATGACGAAAATATGTCCTCCGTCTTCTTCACGGAAATGGAGATCCCCAGGCCCCAATACAATTTGGGTGTTGGCTCCTGCTGGCACGGCCAGCAAACCGGACGAATGCTGGAAGGGATTGAGCGCGTTCTTCTAACGGAGCGGCCCGAGTGGACGGTCGTCTACGGTGATACGAATTCAACTCTCGCGGGAGCGCTTGCGGCCGCGAAATTGCACATCCCCGTCGCTCACATTGAGGCTGGCTTGCGGTCATTCGATCGCCGTATGCCCGAAGAGATCAATCGTGTGCTGACCGACCATAGCTCGGACCTGCTCTTTACGCCCACGAAAACGGCCTCGCGGAATCTCGAACGAGAGGGGGTTCCCGTTACCGCGGTCCAGCTTGTGGGCGACGTCATGTACGACGCGGCACTCTGCTATGGTCGTCGCGCCGAAGAGCGGAGCGCGGTGATCCAGCGGTTGGGCCTCGCGCGGAAGCAATACGTCCTGGCAACTCTGCACCGCGCCGAAAATACCGACGACATTCACCGGCTGCAAATGATTGTTCAGGCCTTGGTCGCCATCGCCCGAGAAATCCAGGTCGTGCTGCCGATCCATCCACGCACGCGCAAACTGCTCTGCGAGGCCGGCATGATCGAGGAAATCGCGCGCCACGTTCGTACCATCGAGCCTCTCGGGTATCTGGACATGATCATGCTGGAAAAGAACGCAAAGCTGATCGCAACCGATTCAGGCGGCGTACAGAAGGAAGCATTCTTTCACGGTGTTCCCTGCGTGACTCTGCGCGAAACAACCGAATGGACGGAACTCGTGGAAATGGGGTGGAACCGCTTGATACCGCCGCTCAGCGTTGCCGCAATCGAATCGGGACTGCGCGAGGCTCTTCACTCTTCTCCGGTCCGCCAAGAGAGCCCCTATGGCGACGGCCACGCGGCTGAGCGCATCGTGCAAGCGCTTCTGCAGCGAAGCGGAGACGTCTCGGTTTCTGCTTCCGCGCGCGACGCCGCTTCTGGCGTTCCTCCTGCGCTGGAGTGGGCTACTCCCGGCGCAGCCTGATGATAAAGAGCTTGTGTTACGCCTTTTGAACCCAGGGATTCGTCATGGCTAGTGCTTCGATGAATGCGCAGGCGTATGCACCATCTGTTATTACCAGCTCGGCTCCCAGGCTGCGCGAAGCGGCTTTCGACGACTATCCGCAACTCGCCAGTCTCCAGGCGGAGCGCGGCCTACGCGTGCGTAGCTGCGAAGAATGGCGTCACCTTTGGGACGATAATCCGGCCTACATCGATAGGGACAGGAAGTGGCCCATCGGTTGGGTGCTGGAGGCGGGCAGCAAAATTGTCGGATACGTTGGGAATATTCCTACCCAGTATGTGTTCGAGGGCAGGCAGCTAACGGCCGGTTGTGGATATTCGTGGGTGGTCACGCCCGCGTATAGCAGTTATTCAATCCTGCTTCTGCACGAATACCTGCGGCAGGAAAATGCTGCCTTGTGCGTCAGCACGACGGCCAGCTCCAAATCTTCTAAAGCTCATATGGCACTTGGGGCCGCGCCAGCCCCCGGGACAACCTGGGATCGCGCCTCCGTATGGATCACAAACTACGCCGGCTTCGTCACTTCCTGGCTCGAAAAGAAAAAATGGCCTATGGCGCGCGCGATCTCCTATCCGATCTCGGCGGCGCTATACGCGAAGGACGCCATCAGGAAGCGCGCCAGCCACCAAAAGAATGGTCTGAACGGGCACATCGAAGTGGAGTGTTGCAAGCACTTCGATGAGCGATTCGAGGCCTTTTGGGAAAGACTGCAAACAGAAAATCCGGACAAATTGCTGGCGAACCGCTCGCGACGAGCCTTGGCGTGGCATTTCCGGTTTGCGCTGCAGGAAGAAAAGCTCTGGATCGCCACGGTGAAGGAAGGCCCCTCGCTCCAGGCTTACGCGATTTTTAAGTTGCTGTCCAACGCGAATGACGAAACAAAGCGAATAGCCCTCATCGATTTCCAATCCGCAGCCGATAACGAAAATGTCTTCTATTCCCTTTTGGATTGGGCGTTGGAGAGGTGCTCGACGGAAGGCATTCACCTGCTCGAAACGATTGGGCTGTGCCCAAAGGGCATTGGAGATATCAGCGCGCTGGCGCCTTACACCATTGAGCAAGAAGGCAGGCCCCTCTATAAGGCGCGAGATACCAGCCTGGCAAAAAGACTGAGCGAGCCGAGCGTCTGGGCTCCCTGTCTTTTCGACGGTGATGCAAGCGTTTAGTCTTCACCCGGGAAGTCTTGACATGGACGAAATCGTTCAGCAGGGCGAGCTTTCACGGATACGAACTGCGTATGAGCATCGCCAGGCCTGCCGCTGGGATCGGCGATATACCATCGCCGAAAAGGGCAACGTACTTAGAACCGAAGAAGTTCAGCGTCGCATGCTGGATCTGATCGTCGGCCGATTCGGTTCTGATTTGAGCGGCACGACGATTCTGGAAGTAGGATGCGGATCAGGTTACTGGCTCAGGCAACTGATCCAATGGGGCGCGCCTCCAGCCAATCTGTTTGGGGTCGATTTGCTGGCCGATAGAATCGCCGCGGCAAGAGAACTCTGTCCCAGCGCGGTTAATCTCGACTGCGCGGATGCGTCGAGGCTGCGCTTCAGCGAAGGCAGCTTTGATGTGGTGCTTCAGTTGACGGTTTTCACTTCGGTCTTGGATGCCGGAATTAAAAAAGCAATCGCAGGCGAGATTCTGAGGGTTCTCAAGCCGGATGGATGCGTGCTGTGGTACGACTTCTTTGCAAATAATCCCTCGAATCCAGACGTGCGGGGCATATCGAAGAAGGAAATCCAGCGGCTTTTTCCCGGGTGCCGGGTGCAACTGCAACGCGTCACCCTGGTCCCGCCGCTCGGGCGCCTGCTGGGCAAAATCTCTTCCGGCGCCTATCGAGCAATGTCCGCGATGAAGGTGTTGTGCACGCACTATTTGGGAATCATCGAGAAGTCATCGGCCTCGGCCCACTAGCACGCACCACCTGGAGTTTTGCATATGGCAACTTTTCAACCGACCGGCGCCTTGGAGCGCACTTTATTTCCGCGGACGTCGTACTCGCAGTTCGCTTCGGTCTTTTTTCTGTTGATTGCCTGCGCCGTGGTGATTTTGGGCATAGTGTTGCAAAACTACTATGTGCTGGCGATTCCCCCTGCAGTCCTGCTTCTGATCAAATACCCGGTCGAATTGCCGCTGGGTGTCTTCGCGTTCCTGATCCCATTCGACTCAGTGCTTATGCTTGGGCAAAGCGGACATACGTTGACCTGGCTAACGGGAGCGGCCGCCGGCGGAATTTTGCTGGCCTACGGAGTGCTAAGCGGCCGGCTCACAGCCCCGCCCCGGGCAGCACTTTGGTGGGGCCTCTTTATACTGTGGGGTGCCGCAAGCCTGCTGTGGGCCCTCGATCCAGGGCAGGCGCTGGAGCGTCTGCCTACTGCTCTTCTGTTGTTTCTTCTCTATCTCGTGGTGGTGAGCTTTCGCATTTCGCCGCGGGAATTAGCGGTGGTGATCCTCTGCGTCATCGCCGGAGGAGTATTCGCGTCGGGATACACGTTGAGAGAATTTTCGCAGGGAACGGGCTTTTTCTCTCGCGCTTCGCTCATTGTCTCCGGCCAGGACTCCAATCCCAACGACTTTGCGGATAGCCTCTTATTGCCGCTGGCCTTGGCTCTGGGCGGCTTCTTCTCCGCGCGAACTCTGCTCAAGCGCAGCGGAATGCTGGTCGCGGCGCTGATTATCACGTACTGCGTGCTCTCCACGATGTCGCGCGGCTCCGCTCTTGCGGTTGCCGCGGTTCTATTCGTTTACCTCTTCAGATTGGGCGTGCGTGTTAAGACCACGGTCGCCATCGCGCTGATCGTTGTGCTCTTGCTATTTCTTCCCCAGCTGTTTTTCTCGCGCATGCAGGATTCGGTCACGAGCCGGGCCGAAGGACGGTGGGATATTTTCATTGTTGGCACACAAGTCGTACGGCATTACGGCATCCTGGGCGCCGGACTCGAGAGCTTCCGTGCCGCGTATACCAAATTTGCCGGCTTTGCCCCGATCTTCCGAGGCTTCGGCCGGGATCCGCATAACATCTACCTGCAGGTCTGGGCGGAACTGGGCCTGGTCGGCCTGTTCCTTTTCCTTGCCGCCATTTGGTCGCAGCTCAGGGACCTGCACAAGGGGATTCGAGGGCGAACTGGCTCTCCCGATTATCTTCTGCTGGCTCTTGAGTCGGCATGCTGGGCGTTGCTCATCCACGGTTTTTCGGGAAATCTGCTGTGGCGCAAAGAGTTTTGGATGGCCTGGATTCTAGCGGCCTTGGCCGTTCAATTGAGGCATACCTCACAAGAGAACGTGGACCAATCGCCAATTTTGCCTCGACATTGGCATCCGCAGCGAGTTTGATCTGCTGGCCTCCGTTTCCGCAAGAATGACTCGTTGGTTCTTTACTGGAATTCTGCTGTGGCTCGGTTCTGTCGCAATGGCGGGAGCGAATGTTTTTCTGTATGCCGCCGAAGCGATTCCCAAGCCGCTCGAGCGCTATGTTTCAACGAAAGGAAGCGACTCGAACCCGGGATCGGCGGTACGGCCTTGGCGCACCATTCAGCACGCGGCCGATTCGGCGAAGGCGGGCATGACCATACATGTCGCTCCGGGCACCTACAGCACCAGCGCCATCATTACCAGCAGCGCCAGCGGCACTGCCGGCAGCCGCATCCGTTACATCTCCGACCAGCAGTGGGGCGCCAAGATTGTCACCTCCGCCACCCAGATATGGGCCAACACCGGCGCTTACGTGGACGTCATGGGCTTTGACATGTCCGGCGCCGGCAGCACCTATATCGGTCTGCACAGCCAAGGCAATTACGACCGCGCCATTGGCAATCGGATTCACGATATGGGCTCGAGCGGCTGCCCTTCCGGCGCCGGCATCATGATCGGCGGCGGAGCTTCCAACCAAAGCGCCATCGCCAACATGATTTACAACATCGGGCCGCTTCCTCCGGCGGTTCCCGGCTGCAATCAGATTCACGGCATCTATGCCCAGGAGACCGGAAGCGTCGTCGTAAATAACCTCACCTTCTACATTGCCGGCAAGGGGCTGTGTCTGTGGGGCGACCGGGCCACCAACGTGGTAGTGGCCAACAACACCTCGTTTCACAATCAGGACGGCATGGTCGCGGGCGCCAGCGGGGCGACCTCCACGGTCTTTGACAATTCGGTCATCTCCAACAACATCTTCTACGACAACGTGCGCTACGGAATCTACGAATCGGACGCGGTGGGGAGCCACAATCAGTATCTCAACAACGTGATTTACGGCAATCCGGGCGGGACCTCCATGATTACCGGACAGATGCTGAACACCGTATCTGCCGATCCGCGTTTTGTGAACTACACCGGCGACGCCGGCGGCGATTACCACCTTACGGCCACCAGCCCGGCCATTCACCGCGGAGCGACCGCCGGGGCGGCGAGCACCGACTTCGATGGCAGCCCGCGAGGTTCGGTCCCGGATATTGGCGCTTACCAATTCAAGGCTCCGCAGGCAGTAAGTCAGATTCAAGGGAGCCGCTAATAATTTCTGGCGGCTCGAACCGAGCGTAACGGCAGTGTTCTCCACCAACGAGGACCTTTGGCGAGCAGAAGCGGCAGCCTAGCCGGAGACGTACTGAAGCTGGGAACTGGCACGGCTTCGTCTCAATTGATCGGGGTTGCTGCGGCCCCTATCATTGCGCGCATTTTTTCGCCGGAGGCGTTTGGCGGCCTGGCGATATTGGCGGCGGTGAGCGGAACGATCGCAGTCGTCGCCTGCTTGCGCTACGAACTGGCGATTCTCTTACCCGAGAAAGACGAAGATGCGGCCTATCTGGTCTGGGTATGTTTTCTCTTCGTTATTGCCAGTACGGTTGTAAGCGCATTGCTGATCTGGATCGCCGGTGATTCATTTTGGAGATTGCTGCGAGCGAGCACGGTCAGCTCTTATGCGTGGCTGATACCCGTGAACGTCTTTTTTGCCGGCATCTCTGCGCTTCTGACGTCATGGAACACGCGGCAGCGGCAGTTTAGCCGGCTCATGGTTCTCGAGGTGATCCTGCGAATCTCCATCACCGGGTCGCAGGTATTGATCGGGCTCGCCGGTTTTGTAAGCGCGGGCGCTCTGATGTTCACCACGGTATTTGGCATGGCCGTCACGACCTCGGTTCTCGGGATCCAGACCTGGCGCGAGAGTTCGCGGATGCTGCTCGCCGGGCTCTCGCAAGCGAGGATGATTCTGGCGCTGAAACGATACGCCAGTTTTCCCAAGTTCAGTGCCGCGGCCATTTTGCTGAATACATTTTCGTCTCATCTCCCGCCGGTGTTACTTTCTGGATTCCTATCGGTGGGCACGGCCGGTCAATTTGCATTCAGCAATCGACTGCTCCGCATCCCCTCAAAGTTGATTGGCACGAATTTCAGCCAGGCGTTTTTCCCCCGCGTCGCGGAGGCCAGACTGACGGGCACGCTGGGGAGCTCCGTTGAATCGGCGATCGCTTATCTTTTGAAGATGTCGGTGTTTCCTTGCTTGCTGCTTGCATTCATTGGCAAGGACCTATTCCTGGTGGCTTTCGGTCAAAAATGGGTCCAAGCCGGCGTTTTCACGCAGATTCTGAGCGTGTGGCTGCTCGCCTGGTTCGTCGCTTCCCCGCTGACCACGGTTTTCGTCGTTCTCGAAGAGCAGGCGCTGGAGCTCCGCTTCCAGGTCGCCAATGTGTTCATTCGCGGCGGATCCATACTGGTGGGAGGTCTCTTCGGCAGCGCCGAACTGGCGGTCCTGCTCTTCGCGATCTCCGGAATGTGTTTGTATGGCACCTACAGCGCGATGGTGATCAAGAAATCGGGGGCATCAGCCGCGAAAATATTTAAGCCGCTTTTATCGACTGTCGCGGCTTTTGTTCCTGCCGCCCTGTTGATTTTGTGGATTAAGCATGTCACCGATTCGCCGCTTACGGTGTTAGGCGCTTC
The DNA here is from genome assembly GCA_963761945.1 of uncultured Acidobacteriota bacterium. Taxonomy (GTDB): domain Bacteria; phylum Acidobacteriota; class Terriglobia; order Acidiferrales; family UBA7541; genus Palsa-189. The sequence continues at coordinate 12,204 of CAVXIM010000015.1, forward strand.
GTTGGCGTTGCTCATGGTCTATTTTTCGAATTTGTTCTGGGTGGATCCCGCCGCCCGGCAAGCGCTGTTCAATTGGATCGCGAACTTCCGCGCGTCGGCAGCCAAGTAACTCGCTTCAGCGATCGCGAACTTCCATGGCGTTCTCCGACATGACAAAAATACTGTTTGTCATTCCGAACATGGAGGCAGGCGGCTCTCAGCAGGTGATGATCACGCTGCTTCGCCATCTTGATCGCGCGCGTTTCGAACCGCACCTGGCCTTGCTGGAGGTACGGGGGCCGTACCTCAATTCGATTCCCCAGGGCGTCACGATCCACGCCCTGAAAGCCTCGGCTGCGCGTTTCGCGGTACTTCCGATTGCCCGGCTCTGCTGGAGGATTCGGCCCCGGGCGATCTTATCCATGCTCGCGTATATGAACTCAGCGGTCATCGCCGCGCGGCCTTTGCTGCCGAAACCCGTACGGCTGCTGACCCGCGAAGGAACCAGGACAACGCGTGAAGTGACGCCCAGCCGTTTGAGATTTTGGAGCTACAAACAGGTCTACCGGCGCGCCGACGTCGTTATTTGCCAATCCGACTTCATGAAGCAGGAAATGCAGCGCGAATTTGGATTGCCGTCCGAAAAACTCGCCCGGATCTATAATCCGGTCGATATCGAGTTTATCTCGCGCCTCGCTCGCGAGCGGCAGAACCCGTTTCCTACGCCCGGTCCGAATTTGGTCGCGGTTGGACGGCTTTCGGAAGAAAAGGGTCTCGATCTTCTCTTGCGAGCGATGCCATTCATTCGCGAAGCCATTCCCAACGTGCAGCTCACGATCGTGGGCGAGGGAGCGCTCGAAGCTGCCTTAAAGAATCAAGCGCGGCAATTGCAACTCGAATCATGTGTCCGGTTCGCCGGTGTGCAGACGAATCCCTATCCTTTTTTGAGCCATGCCGATCTATTGGTGCTGCCCTCACGCTACGAAGGCCTGCCCAATGCTGTTCTGGAAGCTTTGGCTCTGGGCACTTTTGTGGTCGCCACAAACTGCACGGGCGCGATGAACGAAATCGGCGCCACCACGCGCCGCATGCGCATCGCAAAGGAATCCACGCCGGAGTGCCTGGCAGCGGCCGTTCGCGAATCGCTGGCCATGAATTTAGCCGCGAGCAGGTTAAGCGGGCCCGAGCCGGAGTTTATATCCCGTTTTGGAGTCAGCGCGGTCACACGGCAATACGAGGATCTTCTCAGTCCTGCCGCAGACGAGCGCTGCCCTGCGCCACTCGTCGAGCGGCGCCCCGAATTCAAGTTTGAAGCAAAATGAGAATTGTCTACGTAACTGTTTACTTTCCGTTCGGGACACGAGAAACATTTCTCATTCCGGAACTTCGGGAACTCCGGGCGCAGGGACATGAGGTGCTCATCGTTCCGCTGAGGCCTGAGCGCGGACCAATTCATCCCGATGCTGCGGAGCTCATTCACTGTGCGCGCTATGCTCCCTTTCTTTCGCTTGGCGTTTTGCGAGCCGCCGCCGTCGAGTTCTGCCGGAATATCCGGCCGGCCCTGAAGGTCATGCGGCTTTTCCTTCAACCACACGATTTTCGCGCCATGGCCATAAATGCCGCCGTAATTCCGAAGGGCCTCTGGCTTTCAGCAATTGCTCGGGCCTGGGGCGCCCACCACATTCATGCGTATTGGGCATCCAGTGCTGCCGGTGCGGCGTTGATTGCCGGTGAGTGTGCCGGTATTCCGTGGAGTTTCACCGGCCATCGGCATGATATTGCGGGCGGCAATTTACTCGCCGAAAAAATGCGGCATGCCGCGTTCGCGCGAATGATTTCCGCGAGCGGCCTGCGAATGCTTCGGTCCGTGGACCCGCATCTGCTCTCGAAAGCTTTCGTTGGGCACCTGGGAATTTCGATTCCGCCACTTCCATCTCCAAGGGAAAAGGCGGGAGGAACGTTAATCGCCCTTTGCCCGGCAAACATGGTCGCGGTAAAGGGCCATAGCTATCTGATCGAGGCTATGGCCATGCTGCGCAACGCTGGTGTTGATATGAAACTCTGGCTCGCCGGCGACGGTGAGCTTCGCGGCCAGATCGAACGCAAAGTACGAGAGCTACACGTTCAGGATTCTGTGCGCTTCCTCGGGCACCTGCCGCATCAAACGCTGCTCTCGCTTTACCGGGACGGCGAAGTGGATGTGGTGGTGCTTCCGAGCCTCGATCTCGGGAATGGCCATCACGAAGGCATCCCGGTGGCCTTGATGGAACCAATGGCTTATGCCATTCCCGTGGTTGCCACCAATACCGGTGGCATCCCGGAACTGATTGGCGACGGCGCGGGTCTGCTGGTCGAGCCCTCCAACCCAAGAGAACTGGCCGGCGCGCTGGCGAAATTAGCAAATAACGCCGGGGTGCGGAGATCGTTAGGTTTGGCGGGCCGCAAACGCGTGGAGCAATCCTTCGAAATCACGCAAATGGTTCGCGGTCTCGTTCGCAGGTTCGATCAGTCCGCGTCAGCAGGCGAGACGCGACCCGCACCCGCCACATCCGTGATAGAGAGAATTGCCTCGTAGCGCAATGCTCGTTCGAGGTAACTATGGCGACTATTCGATCACCAAAGCTTCCGCCTCAACAACACGCAGGCATGTTGTGGCTTGCCGGTAGCATGGCGGCGCGAACAAGTTCGCCGGTGCGCGTGGCTGTGCTGATGGATGGGCCGGCCGCTCCTGTGTGGGTGCACCAAACCATCGGCGAGATTCTTCGTGCCGAACATCTCGAGCTTAGTTTGCTCATGATGAAAGCATATGACGGCAAAGCCGGGAATTCCGCGCCGGTGTTGCTCCGTGCATGGACTTGGGCAGATCGTCAGTTGTTCAAGGACTATGTGGATGCACTTGCGCTGGAGCGGCGTGAGTACGCGGTTGATACCATTGTTGCCTGCCCGGCTCACCCAGGTAGTGGCGCACTCGTGGTGAGCAAAGATGACGAGGCTAGAATCAAAGCAGCCAATCTGGACGTCATCGTGAATCTTACCTCGGACGCCGCGCCGGCCCATATGAAGACTTGCGCGCGATTCGGCGTCTGGACCTTCCTTTCGAATGGTGGTGAGCCGGAAAGCGATTACGCGCATTTCCAGGATATCTTTGAGAATAACCGCATCTCCACGCTCACTCTACGCGCCGTGAGCTCCAACGCGGAGGTTGACCTCTACCGCTCCACATTTGCCAACGACGCGCTCTCGGGTTATCGAAATCGCAACGCCACCTGCTGGCGTAAATCTCAGATCTTTCTGCGCTTGTTATCGGATCTCTACCAAAAGGGCTGGCCGGCTCTTCAAGTTGCAAACAGTACTGTTGATGGCGTTCTCGACCCGGCGGATAAACCCGTTTTACCCGGAACTGCCGAGATGACGCGCTTTCTGCAGCGCTGGTCGCTACAGACGTCGCGGCGATGGTTGTCGAACCTCGCCTTTTCTGAACGGTGGTTTATCGCCTATCAGGATAAGCATCCGATTTCGGATCAGTCGGCAAGTCTTAAGATGATCATCCCGCCCAACGATTGGCATTATGCTGACCCATTTCTGTACGAGCGCTCCGGGAGACACTACATCTTTTTCGAGACTGCGAGTCGCTATCAGTCTGCCAACGAGATTTGGTTCGTGGAGCTCGATGAAAACGGAAATCCCAGCCTTCCCGAAAGAGCGCTCAGGAGAGGATATAACCTTTCTTATCCTTTCATATTCGACTGCCAGGGCGAGACCTACCTGATGCCGGAAAGCTCTCAAAACCGGACCGTCGAAATCTATCGTGCCGCCGAGTTTCCCCGGCGCTGGGAGCTTGCCGGAACCCTGTTGGCAAATGTCCCGGCGGTGGACGGAACTCTTTTCGAACGAAACGGCAAATTCTGGCTGTTCGCAGCGGGAATCGGCGGCGAGCATTTGAAATGCAGCGAGCTCTCCCTTTTCTTCTCGGACTCTTTGTTCGGCCCGTGGATCGCCCATCCGAAAAACCCGATCGTCTGCGATATTCGCCGGGCGCGTCCCGCAGGCCGCTTGTTCTATGAGAGCGGAGAGCTGATTCGGCCCGGCCAGAACGGTGCCGAATGCTATGGACATGCCATTTCGCTTAACCGTGTCGAGGTCCTCTCTGAAACTGATTATCACGAGACAACGATCAGTACCATTCTGCCCGATTGGGCCCCTGGTCTTTCGGCCACGCATACGCTGAACATGGACTCCAGATACGATGTGCTGGACGGAAAATCCAGGACCACTCGATACGGCTTTGCCACCGGCGCGCGCGGGTTCAGCATGAAATGGCCCGTGGGACACAGTGTGGAAGCTCCCGCGAAAGATCCCGCTGCAGTTCCTGGCTTGGGCTTGGAGACTCACTGAACAATATGCGCAGCGTCGTCGCGGACAAAATGGGCCGCTCTCTGGCCTCGATCGGCTGGCGTTTGCCTCTCGCGAGCTTGATCGCGCCCCATCACCCGGTGGTGCTCATCTACCACAGCGTCCCTCGAGTGGCAGACGGAGACTCGGTCGATGCGGCTGTCTTCGAGCGCCACATATTATTTCTCAAGGAACACTTCCAGTTCATCTTGCCGCACGGGATGGGGATTCGCCGCCCGCGAAGCCAGCGGACAGAGGTATTGCTGACCTTCGACGATGGAATGCGGAATAATTTCGATGTTGTGTGGCCAATTCTCAGCAAGCACGGCGTTCCAGCTTTGTTTTTCGTCTCTTCGAGGCATGCCGAGCCCGGCCGGTATCTTTGGTTCAATTATCTCCGTGCCCTGAAGAAGTATTATCCGCACGATCGCTTGGCGTTTCACGGCGCCCAGATCGATATGCGGCCCGCCGTTCGCGAAGAGAGCCTAACCCGGCTCACCAATGCGCTCCTCGATTTGAAGCCGCATCCGGCTGCCATGTATCGGGCCATCGAAAAGGAGTTACCGCCGCTCGAGGATTTTATGACGCCTCAGCAGTTGCGTGACGAATGCGAAGGTATGAGAGCGGAAGAAATCGCAGCCTTAGGCAAGAGCGCGCTCTTCGCTGTTGGCTGCCACACCGTGGACCATCCATTTCTCTCTCGCTGCGAGCCGCGGGAGATGCGCCGGCAGATCGAGGAAAATAAACACTGGCTGGAGGCGGTCAGTGGAGTTAGGTGCGACGCAATCGCCTATCCAGCGGGCGACTACAACACAGACGTGCTCGGCTTCTGCCGTGAGGCGGCGTTTTCACAGGGCTATGCCGTGGCTGCTTCCGTGCGTTCAGTTCCGGAACTGGAAATCCCACGCGTCGGTATCTATTCAGCTTCTCTGGAATTCCTCGGTTTCAAAGTGCGCTGGGGAAATCTCTTGCGCGCTGCCAGAGTTTCATTCGGTTAGCAGGCACCGTCGGTTAGCGGGCCCTACTGGAGCACCGATTGGCTGGCACGGTCGACTCTGCCCCGCTTACATCCAGGGCCAGCCGGCTGCCGAGGCGCCGTACTCATAGGCGCCGATATCCCAACGCGAGCTTTGAGGCCGCGCGCCGCCACTGAAATCGCTGGAAGGCGCGTCGGTAGACGTTCCGGCCCCGATTGCCGGACTAGAAGAAGTGAGGTGGTAATCGCCGCTGGCGTCTCCGGTGTAGTTCACAAATTGCGGATTGGCCCCGACCGTGCCGACCAGCTGTCCGGTCAGCATCCCGGTCCCATAGGGATTGCCATCAACTAAATTGTTCAGGTAACGATTGTTGCTTCCGACGGAATCGGACTCATAGATCCCATATTGCACGTTGCCGTAGAAAATGTTGTTGGCGATGATCGAATTGTCGAATACGGTCGAGGTGGCGCCGCTGGCGCCCGCCACCATCCCGTCTTGATTGTGAAACGAGGTGTTGTTCACCACGGTCACGTTGGTGGCTCGATCGCCCCAGATGCACAGGCCTCTTCCGGCAATATTGAAGGTCACGTTGTTCAGGATGACGCTGCCAGTTTCCTGGGCGTAGATGCCGTGGATCTGGTTGCAATTTGCCGTGGGTGCAGGACCCACGTTGTAAATGATGTTGGCGATGGCGCTTTGATTGGAAGCTCCTCCGCCGATCATGATGCCGGCGCCGGAAGGGCAGCCGCTCGAGCCCATATCGTGAATCCGATTTCCGATGGCCCGTTCGAATTCACCCTGGCTGTGGATTCCGATAAAAGTCCCGCCGACAGCGGACATATCAAAGCCCATGATGTCCACGTAAGCGCCGGTGTTATACCAAATCTGAGAATCCGAACTTACGATCTTTGCGCCCCACTGCTGGTCGGAGAGGTAACGGATGCGGCTGCTGGCAGTACCGCTGGCGCTGCTATTGATCATGCTGCCAATTTGGTATGTACCAGGTGCGACGTGTATCGTCATGCCCGGTTGCGCGGAGTCTGCTCCATGCTGAATCGTCGCCCAGGGATGGCAGCCGCTTCCGTCATTCGAATCACTCCCGCTGGTGGATACATAGCGATCGAGAGAAGAGCTGCTGCTGGCGCTCAGCGTTACATTGGCCGACGCTTGAGTGGCCGGCGCGTAGGCGCTTTGCGCCGTAATGAGTATCGCTGCGGAACCGGCGCACGCTGGAGCCGTATAGACACCACTCGAAGAGATCATTCCGTGCGTGGCGTCGCCGCCCTGCACGCCGGAGACGTACCAATTGACGGCTGTATTCGTCGTGCCCGTGACTGAAGCGGTAAAGGCCTGCGATTCGCCCGCCGGCACCGTGGCTGCGGTGGGTGAGATCGAAACCGATAGCGGCCCGGACGACGTGCCACTCGGAGTGGGGTTACTGGGGTTACTCGGGGGTTAGTTGGGTTAGTCGGGTTCGTGCTTCCACCGGCGTCACCCGCGGCGTTAGTGCTTCCGATGCCACTGCTGCTGCTCGCCGCCGTAAGAGACGTGAGTGGCGATCCTGAAAGGCCGCGGCTCGCGGGTCCGCTGCATGAGCTCAAGGCGAAAGCGCAAAGTAATAAAGCAAATGCCAAAGTTCTTATCAGAGTTCCCTGCCCCCGGCGTCACAACGATGTTTGGGTTCTTACGAGACAACCGGATTTGCTGTGGTTTTAAAGGCGGGAAGAGTGTGCCGGGAACATGCGCGGTTGGCCTACTGATCGGCGGTCCAAAAAAGGTACAGGTTTGACGAACGTGCCTATCTCCCTTTTGGGCAAGCTCCGTTACACCGAGGGAAACGGCAGCGCGTGACGGATTTGTGGCTGACGCGAGCGGCTCGGTGGAGAAATCAACCGAGCCGCTGCGAAATCGAGGCCTGAAGCAGGAGCCGTCTAGGATTCGTTACATCCAGGGCCAGCCCGCCGGAAGCGCGCCGTACTCATAGGCGCCGATATCAAAACGTGAGCCTTGAGGCCGCGCGCCGCCACTGAAATCAGCTGGAAGGCGCGTCGGTAGACGTTCCGGCGCCAATCGCCGGACTCCCGCTGGTGAGGTGATAATCGCCGCTGGCGTCTCCGGTGTAGTTCACAAATTGCGGATTGGCCGCGACCGTGCCGACCAGCTGTCCGGTCAGCATCCCGGTCCCATAGGGATTGCCATCAACTAGATTGTTCAGGTAACGATTGTTGCTTCCGACGGAATCGGACTCATAGATCCCATATTGCACGTTGCCGTAGAAAATGTTGTTGGCGATGATCGAATTGTCGAACACGGTCGAGGTGGCGCCGCTGGCGCCGGCCACCATCCCGTCTTGATTGTGAAACGAGGTGTTGTTCACCACGGTCACGTTGGTGGCTCGATCGCCCCAGATGCACAGGCCTCTTCCGGCGATATTGAAGGTCACGTTGTTCAGGACGACGCTGCCAGTTTCCTGGGCGTAGATGCCGTGGATCTGGTTGCAATTTGCCGTGGGTGCAGGACCCACGTTGTAAATGATGTTGGCGATGGCGCTTTGATTGGAAGCTCCTCCGCCGATCATAATGCCAGCGCCGGAAGGGCAGCCGCTCGAGCCCATATCGTGAATCCGATTTCCGATGGCGCGGTCGTAATTGCCTTGGCTGTGCAGACCGATATAGGTGCCGCCGGTGCCGGACATATCAAAGCCCATGACGTCCACGTAAGCGCCGGTGTTGGCCCAGATCTGGGTGGCGGAGGTGACAATTTTGGCGCCCCACTGCTGGTCGGAGAGGTAACGGATGCGGCTGCTGGCGGTGCCGCTGGCGCTGCTGGTAATGATGGCGCTGGTGCTGTAGGTGCCCGGAGCGACGTGTATGGTCATGCCCGCCTGCGCCGAATCGGCCGCGTGCTGAATGGTCGCCCAGGGATGGCAGGCGCTGCCGTCATTCGAATCGTTTCCAACGGTAGAAACGTAACGAGCGAGCGTCGAGGCCGTGCCTGAGGCTATCGTTACGCTGGCTGAGGCTTGACTGGCCGGCGCATACACGCTCTGCGCCGCAATTTGCACCGTTGAAGAGCCTCCACAGGCCGGGGCGGTGTAAACGCCATTGGAGATCGTACCCGAAGCCGCATCGCCGCCCTGCGCGCCGGAGACATACCAGTTGACGGCTGTATTCGTTGTGCCGGTGACGGATGCGGCAAAAGATTGCGATTGGCCCGCGGGCACGGTTGCTGCGGTCGGGGAAATGGAAACCACCACGGCCCCGCTTGCTATCGTGAGGGACAGAGAAGACGAAGCCGTCGTGCCGCTGGAGTCCTTCACCGTCAGCGATGCCATTTGAGTTCCCCCAGCTGTCGGCGTGCCGCTGATAGTGCCGCTGGCGCTGATCGAGAGACCGCTGGGTAGGCTGCCGGACCATGTGTACGGTGAAACTCCTCCCGTCGCCGCCAGATTCGCCGAGTACGCCGCTCCGACGGTTCCGGCGGGCAAGGCCGTTGTCGTGATCGCGAGCGGCGCAGGCGCACCTGCAGTACCGCCCGAAGCGTCCGAAGCGCTTGACGCGCCCTTGAAGCCCACGATCTCCATGGCGTAGTTGAAGGCATAGCTGGGCGTAACCGAGACTTGATACGAGCCGGTTGCTGAAACGGTACGATCCATGACGCACAGCGTGGCTCCCGCCCTGTTCTGGGTTTCCGTCCATCCCGCAGTGGGATTCGAACAAGAAGGATTGTTCCACTCGTCAGCCGCCCAGGCGAAAAGATATTCGTTGGCCGTGCTCGTCGCGAGTGCCGCCGAAGACCATGGCACCGTCGAGCTTAGAGATTCGTGATAGGCCGAACCGACCAGGGGAGCCGAGGGGTCAAGCCCGGCGACTTCGGAAACCGCGGCGACCACGTAAGTGCTGCCGCCACTGAAGCTTAGCGTGACCGTCGTGGCTCCGCCTGCCGTGTTCTTGGCGTAATAGAAGTTGGTGTACATCACACCTTGGGACACGTTGTGGTAGAGCGAGGTGGCCAGGCCCCGTGTGAAGGCGTCTCCGGAGCTGTCAGTCACTCGGCTGATGTCGCGAGGCCAAAAGCTCACGCCGACAACGAGAGCATGCCCCGCTGCCGTGGCTTTCGGCAGCGTGAGTGTAACCGTTCCGCCAGAGCTCGGCTGCTTGTTCAGCGTGGCCCTCTGAACCACGCTGATGCTCTGTGCGCTAAGTTCCGCGGGGAAGAGGACGGCGACGAAGGCAAAACACGCGAAAAGGACGAGAAGACATCGAGCGCTTAACCGCGCCGTTTTCGAATTTGGTTTGAAGTGATTACGCGTTTGTGGACAAAGCAGTCTGGAACCCAAGTGATCCCCCTGTTTTAAGTAATTAGGGCGCGCTTGGGTTGGGCCCGACAGCTACAGCGAATCCCCAGGCAAATCTACCGTGAGACCTGTACTCGACGAAAGTGTACAGGGGGGCAAGAAAGGGCGATCTAGTACCGACTAACTTCTTCCCAAGGGAAGGTTTAAGGGCAGCACCAAACCGCAGGGCCGGCCCTTATCCGAGTTCCTAATAACCCACCAGCCAGAAAGAGGAGAAAAAGGCCATGTTGCAAGAAAGCGCATCTGGAGCGATTGAAGCGCCCGCCGAGTATGCCACGCGGATCAAGGCGCCTTCATGGAGCGATTCCGAGCGCGATTATCCATCGGAAACGTGCGTGCCAGAATTGGTAAGCGCGCAGGCCGCTGCCCATCCACGTGCTCTTGCGGTCACACACGGATCTAAGTCACTTACTTATAACGAGTTGGAGGCAAGAGCCAATCGGCTCGCCCATCACTTGTTGTCTTTGGGTTTGCAGCCGGAAACGCCCGTGGGACTGTGTCTCGGGCACTCGATCGACTTTGTTGTTGGTGCGCTTGCGATTCTCAAGGCGGGCGGCGCGTATCTTCCACTCGATCCCACATATCCGCTGGAACGGCTTCTCCTGATGCTCAAAGACGCAGGCGCGGGTGTGCTCGTCACCGATTCAGGCCAATTGCCGTGTCTTGCAGACGGTCCCTGGAAGGTCGTTAGCCTCGATGGTCACGCTCAAGTCATCGCTCAGAACTCCACGGCAGCACCGGCCGTAACCCTCGCATCGCGAGATTTGGCCTATCTGATCTACACATCCGGCTCCACGGGCGTTCCGAAAGCAGTAGAGATTCCCCACGCCGGTCTTTTGAATTTGATCCTCTGGCATCAGCGCGCTTTCGATGTGACCGCCCAGGACCGGGCGCCTTTCGCAGCCGCGGTCAGTTTCGATGCCGCGGTTTGGGAGATTTGGCCTTACCTGACGGCCGGCGCGAGCTTGCATTTGCTGGAGGACCGCAGCATCTATACCGCTCCGGAATCGCTGCGGGACTGGCTGGTCGAAAATGAAATTACGATAGGTTTTATTCCCACCCCGCTCGCCGAACGCATGATCCATTTGGAATGGCCGGCGACGACTGCGCTGCGCCTCATGCTGACGGGCGCGGACACGCTCCACGAATATCCGTCGCCCAAGTTGCCATTTCGGCTGGTGAATAACTACGGGCCTACCGAATCCACGGTCGTCGCGACGTCGGGCGTTGTGGATTCTGCGAATCGCCCGGGTATCTTGCCCAGCATCGGCAAGCCGATTGACAACGTTCAAATCTATATCCTGAACGAGCACCTGCAACCGGTATCCGCGGGCACGCTCGGTGAGATCTACATCGGCGGAGCAAGCCTCGCTCGCGGCTATCGTAACCGCCCCGAGTTGACGGCGGAGAAATTCGTTCCGGACCCCTTCAGCGCCGATCTCGAAGCTCGCATGTATCGGACAGGCGATTTCGGCTCCCGCTTCGCAGACGGCCAGATCGCCTTTGCGGGGCGGGCGGACGATCAGCTCAAGATTCGAGGGCACCGCGTGGAGATCAACGAAATTGTCGCGGTGCTCGGCCGGCATCCTGCGGTGCAGTCCAATACGGTCGTGGCTCAGGAAGATGAGCCGGGAAACAAATATCTGGTCTCTTACGTTGTGGCCCGGCCGGAACACGAGCTGAGCTCCAGAGCATTGCGGGAATTCCTGCGTTCGTTCTTACCGGAATACATGATTCCGGCGATCTTTGTCCGTTTGGAAAGGCTGCCTCTCAGCGCACACGGGAAAGTGGATCGCCAGGCCCTGCCCACCCCGGACGCTGCAAACACTCTGCGCGATGAAGCTTTTACCTCCCCGCGAAACGCTCTGGAAACCGAGGTCGGCGAAATCATCACCGGCCTGCTCAACACTCGCGACCTCGGCGTGCACGACAATTTCTTCCTTCTGGGTGGCAGCTCGTTCCTGGGGATTCAGGTGATTGCCCGGGTGCGCGAAAAATTCGGAGTGGAAGTGCCGCTGCGCGCTCTTTTTGAAGCGCCCACAATCGCTGACCTGAGCGCCCAAATCGCTCAGCTCCGCGCGTCAGACAACATAAGCGCGTGAAGAAAAGCGGCCGGTAAACGCTCGATTCCAGGAATTGCCGGGTGGAAAAGGACCCCAAGACCATGGCAACCACGAAGACCGGCCCGATAAATGATATCGACTCGGGCCTCAGCCTCTATCATCTCCTCGAGCCCGATGTGCTGGCGAATCCCTATCCGCTTTTTCGCCGGCTGCGCAGCGAAGATCCGGTTCACTGGGATCCATTCATTCATGCCTGGGTGGTGACCCGCTATGCGGACGTGATCACCGTCCTGCATGACTTTCTCGCTTATAAGCCGGCATCACCCGAAAAACTTGCGGCGCTGGGCCTGTCCTCGCTCGATCCGATCACCAAAGTGACCATGAAGCAAATGCTTTTCATGAATCCGCCGGATCACACGCGTCTGCGCAATCTGGCGGCGCAGGTCTTTACGCCTTATCGGATGGAGATGTTGCGGGCCCACATCCAAAGCATCGTTTCGTCCTTGCTGGACAAAGTGGAAGCCGGCGGACGCATGGACCTCATTCGCGATTTCGCCGAGCCCCTTCCTGCCACCGTAACCGCGGAAATGCTGGGCGTACCCGTCTCGGATATCCGGCAACTCAAGGCCTGGTCCGCGGATTTCGCGGAAATGCTTGGCAATTTCCAGCACAATCCCGAAGGGGTACAGCGCGTGGTGCGAAGCCTGCAGGGCATGACGGACTATTTCCACGCCGCCATCAGCGAACAGCGCGTCCATCCCAGAGAAGGCCTGATCCATTCTCTACTGACCGCGGAGATCGATGGCGACCGTCTGAGCACCGAAGAAGTAGTCGCCAACTGCATTATCACCATGGTCGGCGGCCAGGAGACCACCACGAACCTGATCGGCAATGGCCTTCTCGCTCTGCTGCACAATCCCCAGGTGATTCAGGAAATCCGCGGCGATTTGTCTTTGATTCCTTCCGCAGTTGAAGAATTGCTGCGGTACGAGGCTCCCAGTCAGTACACCACTCGCTTGGCCCCTGATGATGTCGAACTCGGAGGCAAAACCATCCGCAAGGGCCAGGCCACCATTGCCATCATGGCTGCCGGCAATCGAGATCCCGAACGCTTCGTCGATCCCGATCGTATTGATATTCGCCGCACCGATAATCGTCATCTGTCGTTCGGCTGGGCCGCCCACTTCTGCTTCGGCGCGCCGCTGGCGCGGATCGAGGGGCAGGCGGCATTCGAAGCCCTGCTCCGCCGGCTTACTGATCTCTCCCTTGAACCCGGACCTCTGGCTTGGCGCCGTAATCTCGGATTGCGAGGGTTGGAGTCTCTGCCAATCACATTCACAAGCGCGAATTCCCACAAGGGTCCGCAATTCTCGGATCTTCAGCCATGCGCCTGACCGCTGTCCCACGTCAAACCCCGGCCCCTTGGCGAGGCCCAGCGAAGGAGCTTCCGCTGCCTCCCGGAGAGGTTCATATTTGGTGGGTCGGACTCCACCTGGAAGGTTCCGCCCTCTGCGCCTGCTGGGATTTGCTCTCGCCGGAGGAAACCCGGGTCGCCTCGAGCTATCGCTTTGTGAAGGATCTTCGCGAATTTGTCATAACGCGGGCGGTCCTGCGTCAAATCCTGGCGCGGTACACAGGCCAATCAGCTAATGATTTGCGTTTTGAATCCGGCCCCGGCGGCAAACCTGTGCTTCGGGGCACGCAAAGTGTCCACTTCAGTGTCTCCCATTGCTCGGATATCGCCTTGCTGGCCGTCGCCCGCGTTCGCATTGGAATCGATGTGGAATATGTACGGCCCGGCAATTTTTGGCAGAAAGCCATTGGGCGCTGCCTTTCTCCTCGTGAACGTGCCTACCTGGAAGCGCTTCCTCTTAGGCTGCGTCCGGCAACTCTCTACCGTTTTTGGGCGCGCAAGGAAGCTGTCCTTAAAGCCATGGGCACGGGATTGCTCTATCCTCCGCAACAAGTGAGCGTGCTCCCGGAAGGTAGCGATCCTACCGTCGTGAGCCTATTAGGACGTAATTGGTTGGTTCGGCAAGTTCCCGCGCCTGAACCTTACGAGGCCGCCGCTGCCATCGAGGCTTCCGCCTGTAAGGTCAAATGGCGCCAATGGCGGTTTCCCGCAGGCAGGATTCTAGGGGCAACCGCGCCGGCCTGTGCGTCATGACAAAATACCGGCGGCACAGTCGACCCCATCCTTCGGTTTATCCATCGAATGAGCACAACAGGAAATTTGGAGGTGAGCTCGTGGCTACGATTCTTCGTCTGAGGTCCTTGCGGCCCGTGTGGTTTGGTCCGGCATTACTGGCTTGCGCGATGGTTCTTTTCGGACCTCGGGCAGCGATGTCGAGCCCGCAGTCTGAGCAGACTGGCGTTGCTGCCGCTTCCCAAAGCGTGCCGGCGCAAACGGCGCCTGCCGCTCATGCCCCATCGCCGGTTTCCGATGCCCCTCTGCTGATCGGCACCGGCGATCTGCTCAACGTCAGCATATTTGGCGTTCCCGACTACCTGCAGGAAGTGCGCGTGGACGACAGCGGCCAGGTCACGCTTCCTTTTATCGGCCAGATCAAGCTGGCCGGGATGTCGGTCAATGATGCTGAGACTTTAGTGGCCAAGCGCCTGACAGAGCGGGGCGCCTTTCAAGACCCGCAGGTCATCATCGTTCAGAAAGAATACGCCAGCCGGGATGTGACGGTTCTGGGAGAGGTGCAGAAACCGGGCCTGTATCCGCTCGCGGGTAAGCGAACCCTGTTCGATGTGATCTCCGCAGCGGAAGGAACGTCCCCGAAGGCGGGGAATACTGCCGTCATCACCCATCGTGATCGCCCTCAGGAGCCTGAGACCGTTCAATTGGCCTATGACGCGGCCGGCTTGCAAAAGTCGAATGTGCCCGTACTTCCCGGGGACACGGTGGTCATTTCCAAAGCAGGCATCGTGTACGTCGTCGGCGATGTGCGTGTTCCTACGGGTGTCGTCCTGGAAAATCCTAAACTCACCGTACTGAAGGCGCTTGCCATGGCGCAGGGTGCGAATCCGACTGCGGCTCAAGACAAGACGAGGATCATTCGTCACACTCCCGGTGGAGGAGAAGTGGAAATACCGGTTCCATTGAAGAAAATCCTCGCGGCCAAGGTTCCTGATCCGCCACTTTTAGCCGACGACATCTTGTTTGTTCCGAACAGCGCGGCCAAATCCGCCCTCAGGCGTGGCTCGGAAGCACTCGTGCAAACCGCGGTCGGCGCCGCCATTTACGCGCCGCTCTATTGATTTGGCCGCGTTTTGCCTTTCGCCCTTTGTATGTGTGCGTTGAGGCTGTAAATTAACTGCGGACTGAATAAAGCAGGCTTTATAGCGCCGATCGCGGATTTGATCCGACTATGCGCCGATACTTAGAAGCTAACTCACATTTCCCCTAAATCAGCGACGGCCGTATCTCTGATCCGTTACGTCCCCGCCCCGCTAGCCCTCTGTTTCTGCTCCAGGCCCACTCCGCCTCGAACTCTCGCCGAAACGCGCCTCGCAACTCTCCGACCCAGCGCCGAATTCTGGTAGAGTCTTAACGAGTTCAGTATTTTTGCGGTTAAAATGCGAGGCTATTTGCTTGCAGAAGATC
>CAVXIM010000016.1:0-19306 GCA_963761945.1 uncultured Acidobacteriota bacterium
ATGACTGGAGCGGGCGATGGGAATCGAACCCACGTCCGCGGCTTGGGAAGCCGCTATTCTACCATTGAACCACGCCCGCTCGGGCCTACCCTACCAAAGCTATCGTGATTTCGGCAAGTCCGCATTAGAGCGCTTCCGGTTGCCTAAGGCGATCTCAGACGTGCAAAGGGGCGCCGCATTGATGGAGCTGTCTAATCAAGTCTATGCGAGAGCGGCGGTTATAAATCGTGCTACGCTGTGCCGCTATTTAGTCGATTGAGGGACATTCGGGAGGGCCGACGTGGCCTATAAGGACCTGCGCGAATTCATCAAACGCCTGGAAGCGGCGGGCGAACTCAAGCGCATCTCGGCCGAGATCGATCCGGTGCTGGAGGTGACTGAGATTACCCAGCGCGTGACACGAGCGGGCGGTCCGGCCCTGTTGTTTGAACGTCCCAAAGGATCCCGCGTTCCGCTAGTGACTAACCTGCTCGGCAGCGAACGGCGCATCAATCTGGCCCTCGAAACCGAGTCTTTGGACGAGGTCGCCAACCGCATTCGCAGCTTTCTCGATTTGCAAGCGCCGCAGGGGCTTTTCGACAAATTGAAGATGTTGCCCAAGCTCGCGGAACTGGGTTCATTCTTCCCTAAGACCGTCAAGACGGGGCCATGCAAGGAAGTCGTGCGTCGCGATGGCTTTTCGCTTCTCGAATTTCCAATTCTGCAGTGCTGGCCGAAAGATGCCGGGCGATTTATCACCTGGCCTTTGGTGATTACACGCAATCCGGAGACGGGAAAGCGAAATGTGGGCGTATATCGAATGCAGATATTCGACGAGAAGACCACTGGAATGCATTGGCAGACGCAAAAACATGGCGCCGAACATTTCCGGCGGGCGCGGGCGGAAAGTCGCGAGGGCCGGATTGATGTCGCGGTGGCGATTGGCGCCGATCCGATCGTATGCCTGGCCGGAATTCTGCCGATTCCGCCGGATCTCGACGAGATGATGTTTGCCGGATTCCTGCGCCGAGAATCCGTGGAGATGGTGGCTTGCGAGACGTGCGCGCTGGAGGTGCCGGCACAGGCGGAGATTGTACTGGAGGGCTACGTCGATCTCTCAGAGATGCGCGTCGAAGGGCCCTTTGGGGACCACACTGGCTTTTATTCGCTGGAAGGGGAGTATCCCGTATTTCACGTCACCTGTGTGACCCATCGCCGCGATCCGCTGTACCTCACGACGATTGTCGGACCGCCTCCGCAGGAAGACTTCTACATGGGACATGCCGTCGAACGCATCTTTTTGCCGGTCATGAAGATGCAATATCCGGAGATTGTCGATATCGCTATGCCTGCCGAAGGCATCTTTCACAACCTGATGATCGTGGCCATTCGCAAATCCTATCCCGGGCACGCCCGGAAGATCATGAACGCGATTTGGTCTCTGGGGCAGGCGATGTTGACCAAGGTAGTGATCGTAGTAGATCACGATGTGGACGTGCAAAACTGGCGCGAAGTCACCTGGAAGACGTTATGCGCAATCGATCCCCAGCGGGATGTGCAGTTTGTGCTGGGACCCGTAGATACGCTGGACCATGCCGCCCGGAGACAGGATTTTGGGTCGAAGATGGGTATCGATGCCACGAGAAAATGGCCGAGTGAAGGCTTTGACCGGCCCTGGCCGGATGAAATCAGGATGAATGAGGTAACCAAACGCCGTATAAGCGCCCTGTGGGCGGAACTGGGTCTGGGTGGCAACGGCTGAAACGTGCCTTGCTGACGCCACGCAATTAACCACTACATGATGTGGTACTAGAAGTTATAAGACTCAACATATAGAGTCTTTTGTCCTCACTGTTTTGTAATAAGCCACAATTTTTTGAGCAATCGCGCGCGGCGCTTTTCTTGACACCCAGCGCTGCCCGATGCCACAGTCGCCTCATGGCAGCGGCTTCCTGCCGGGCAGTAGTCACGGGGAGCGCTGAGTGGCTGGGGGGCAGCGGACCTTCGCTTCCGCTTCGAGGGGTAGCCAGCGGGAATGCGTGAATCCAGAGAAGTGATGAATCTGCGCCAAGCTTCGCACTACCTGGGGGTCTCGCCCGATACGCTTTATCGCTACATCTGCACGGGTCTGGTTCCGGCCTTCAAGTTGGGCAGCAGGTGGAAGTTTCGTAAATCCGTGCTGGATCGATGGATGGAAGAAAAGATGCGCCAGTCGCAGGGCAGGCGGCACTAACCGGTCAGGGCGACGCTTAGGGCTCGCAGAAAGGCTGGACGATGTTCGGTACGGCAAAACAGAAACCGATTGTGGGGCTCGACATCGGCTCAAGTTCGATCAAATCCGTTGAGCTGAAGAACACCAAGCAGGGCTATGAACTGGTGAGCTTCGGCTTGGAGCCTCTGGCGCAAGATACGGTGGTTGACGGCGCCATCATGGACGCTCCGCTTGTTGCCGGAGCAATCGGAACGATTTTCGACCGCCAGGAGATCAAGACGCGAGCGGTGGCCACGGCCGTTTCGGGGCATTCCGTGATCGTCAAGCGCGTAAGCCTGCCGGTGATGACGGATGAAGAGCTGTATGACCGCATTCAATCGGAGGCCAGCCAGCACATCCCGTTCGATATTTCCGACGTTAACCTCGATTATCAGCTTCTGGATTCCGCGGAATCGCAGATGGATGTGTTGCTCGTGGCCGTCAAAAAGGACAAGATTCTGAACCACACGAACGTCCTCGCACAGGCCGGCAAAACTCCTACTGTTGTGGATATCGATGCCTTTGCGCTACAGAATTGCTATGAGGTCAATTACGATCCGGATCCCTCCCAAACCGTAGCACTTCTGAATATCGGCGCCAGCGTCATGAACATCAATATCGTGCGAGGGGGCGCGCCCCTCTTCACGCGCGATGTTTCCGTGGGCGGCAATCAATATACGGACGCTTTGCAGAAAGAGCTTGATCTCAGCTACGAAGATGCGGAGCGGCTCAAGAAGGGCGAAGCGGTCGCAGGGGTAAACGAGGAGCATCGCGGAACCATTTTGCGCTCGGTTTCCGACATCCTCATCCTCGAGATTCAGAAAACATTTGACTTCTTCCGAGCCACCGCCAGTGGTGAAAACATTCAGCGAATCTACCTGGCGGGAGGCACAGCGCGCGTTCCCGGGTTGGTGGACTTACTGCGCGAGGAGTTTGCTTTGCCCGTCGAGGAGCTTTATCCCTTTCGGAAAATCGTGATCAATCCCGGCCGTCACAACGAGGACCAGGTACGCGAGCTTGCTCCGCGCCTGGCCATCGCCGTGGGACTGGCGCTCAGGAGTTTTGATACGCCATGATTCGAATCAACCTGCTGGGCCGAGCTCGACCCAAAGCGGCGCGGCAAGCCGTGCCGCTCGAGGCCACTCTCCAGATCGTCTTTTTCGCGGCGGCATTGCTGGTCGCTTTTGGGGTGCTCTATTACAACTGGCACTCCACCAACCAGCAGATCATCGAAGTACGTCTGCACATTCAAAAGCAAAACGGCGAAAAAGCTCGCCTGGAACAGCTGAAATCGCAGGTAGACGACTTTGAACGGCAGAAAGCAGTTCTCCAGCAGCGCATCAACATTATCGAAGAGCTACAGCGCAATCGTACGGGCGGTCAGGAGCTGCTGGATGCCCTGGCCAATACGGTGACGCGCACCGATACGCTCTGGCTGACTTCGCTCACCCGAACGGGCAATGGTCTGACGCTCGTCGGCACCGCTGGATCCATTAACGCCGTGGCGAACTTCATCACCCAACTCGAGCATTCCGGTTACTTCAACCAAATCGAGATCAAGGAGTCCACGCAGGACACCAAGAATACCGCCATACAGACTTTCACTTTCACGTTAACGGCACAGTTCTCTTTGCCGCAGGAAAAATCAGCAGCCGCGGTTTCGGCTCCAGCGGGGAAGGGCTAAGGAAAAATGGCCATCTCCTTCAAAGAATTCCCATGGTACATCCAGGCGCTAGTGTTTGTGGCCCTGGCGATTCTCCTCATCGCGGCGGGGCTTTACGTCCCGGGGCTGCCGGTTTCCACGGCCCGGGGCGAGCTGCAAGCCCTGCACGATCAGGACACCAAGCTGAACCAGGAAGTCAGCGCTCTGCAAGTGTACGAACGCCGCTACGCGGAATTCCAGCAGGAGATGGCGGCGCTTAACAAGCAGATCGACACCCTCAAGACGATTGTGCCGGAGGACAAGGAAACCGACGAGTTCATGCGTCTGATCGAGGGCGCGGCCGCGGCGTCTGGAGTTCAAGTGCGCAAGCTTACGGCGCAAGCTGTAGTTTCCAAGGATTATCACTACGACATGCCGTTTGTGATCCAAGTGGACGGCCCCTATTACGACATCGTGGACTTCTTCTCCCGTCTTAGCCGGCTGTCGCGAATCATCAATGTGGGGGATATGAGATTCGACGGCCTCGGCGATGGCAAGTCGCCATATCCGGTGCGCCCCAGCACGACAATCAGCGGCACATGCACCGTTACGACGTTCTTTACCACGAGCGGACCAACTGCGCCGCCGGCGGGCATTCGGACGGCTGCTCATCCGAGCCCCGCAGGCGCGAGATAAAGGGCAGGATCGAGTTGAAGATGCCACTTCGATACAAAATCATGCCGAATCTGAAACTGACAAATTGGGTGTTGTGCCTGGCCTCGCTAGCAGTGCCTCTGGCGGCCCAACAGCCACCCGTTACTCCTGGCGCCGAGCGTAAGGCAGTGCCGACAAAGGCGGCGCCACCGAGCCCTGCTTCGTCGAATCAGGCAGCTTCCACGGGCGTTCCGGCGCCAAAGCAGGCTCAAGCGCCCAAACCAGTTCCGCCCACGAGTTCTGCTGTCAAACCAGCGCCATCCGCGCCGGCACCGGCGTCCGGTTCGGCGTCAAGCTCGTCGGCTGCGGCGGCTCCGTCGAATGCCACTGCCAAGCCGGTAACGAACGCCACGGCAAAGCCGGTTTCCGGCGCAGCATCCGGTTCGAAAGCCGCAATGGGAACACCGAGTATCGCTAAACCGACTACTGCTTCTGCCCGCAAACTGCCTCCTAGCGTGGCGGCAGGCTCGACGACAAAGCCTTCCATGCCCAGAGCCATTGCAGCGGCAAAACCTGACGTGCCAACTCCAGCAGCCGAGCCTGCAATAAAGCCGGTGGCACTGCGGGAAAACATCGCTCGGCGCGATCCCTTTTCGCCGCTCCTGGGCAAAGAGACTGCCGTTGGCGGCGGTTCACAACCAAACCTGCCTCCCGGCAAACCCGGCCTATTGATCGGCGGTTTGCGTATTGACGGGATTGTTAGCGGTCCTAACGGAATGATTGCGATTGTCTCCACTGCTCAGGATCGTGTCTATTTCCTCCGCGAAGGTGACCGCCTTTATGACGGTCAAGTGCAACACATCACCATGGACGGGATTTCATTTCATCAGTCTGGAAAAGATCCCTTCGGGAATTCCGTGGAACGCGAGGTCGCTAAACGGTTGAATTCAATTCCAGGAGAACAGCAATGAAGACCTACTGGCCGGTTTTCCGGCCGAGCGGGCTGGTTCTGGCGGCGGCGATGCTGGTGCCGCACTGGGCTGGCGCTCAGACGGTCAAGTCCGCCGCGGCACAGACTTCCTCCGAGTCAACGGTCGCGCAGGTCGGCGTTGACCGGGTCGGCCAGCAGACGATTGTCCGCGTTCAGGGCGACGGTCCTCTCAGCTATCACGTAACCCGGCTGAGCGATCCCCCGCGGGTGGTGGTTGATTTTGATGAGGCGCGCCTGGCCGCTCCGCGCAACATAATTGCCAGCGATCATGATCCGGTGCGTCGCGTGCGTCTCGGTCAGTCTCGGCCCGATCAGGTGCGCGTCGTGATCGATCTCGTCAGCGTTGCGCCGTTCAAGGTCGAGCAGAAGGATCAAGCGCTGCTCGTATCTTTCAGCGAGCAAGCTCAGGATGCCCTGTCGCATGCCGCAGCACCTGCGGTCAGCCATGAACACGCTGAGGCGAAGATCCCCGTCGAGCGCGCCGCAGGCGCATCGAGCTTCCGATTGCCGACAACTCTGAGTGCAGCTCCCGCACTGGCGAGTCCCAGGCCGCAA
Source organism: uncultured Acidobacteriota bacterium (assembly GCA_963761945.1). GTDB lineage: Bacteria > Acidobacteriota > Terriglobia > Acidiferrales > UBA7541 > Palsa-189. The sequence continues at coordinate 6,073 of CAVXIM010000016.1, forward strand.
ACGATCAACCCCGCCACAGTTCTGAATGGCGTGGCCGCGAACACAGCCCAGATCACAGCTGAGCCTGCCGTCGCTGACGGATCCCAGCGAGCCGTGGTCACGCCGGTGGCCGCCGCTGTGAAGGCTTACAGCGGAGAAGCAATTTCCGTGAACCTTAAGGATGTGGATTTGAAAGATTTCTTCCGTCTGATTCACGAAATCAGCGGACTTAACGTTGTTCTCGATCCAACCGTGAAGGGAAACGTCACGTTAGTGCTGGATGAAGTACCGTGGGATCAAGCTCTGGACATCGTCTTGCGCAACAATGGTCTTAGTAAGGAACTTGAGGGCAACGTGCTTCGAATCGCCACGCGCGACACTCTTAAGCACGAAGCCGACGATCAGCGCGACCTTCGCCGAGCCGAGACGGATGCGGTGGATCCAGTCACCGTTACGCGGATCCTGAGCTACGCCAAGGCCAGCGATCTCGTTAACCCGCTTAAAACGATTTCTGTCGACGCGGGGCGACCTCATGGCCATCGATCGGTCGAATACGCTGATCATTCGCGATATTCCCACGGTGATGCCGCAGGTCGATAATCTGATCCGGCAACTCGATCGAAAGTCACAGCAGGTGGAGATTCAGGCGCGCGTCGTTCAGGCCTCGCGGACCTTTGCCCGGGACATCGGTACTCAGCTTGGCGTCGCCGGCGTAAGCACAACCGCGAACACCGCCAATTTCTTTGGCGGCAATCCCATAGCCGCGCAGGCGAGCCCGCTCTTTCACTCGCCGGCTCCCCCGATCGTGGTAGGTGTGCCACCCACACCCGGGGCTACCTCCAGCGGGCAGATTCCGCTCAACAGTAACCTGCCGGCGGTCGCGCCGACGAGCGGTTTTACCTTCTCAAGGGTATCGCCCAACTTCACTTTAGACTTCATCATCACTGCGGCGGAAAGCAAGGGCGTGGGCAAGCTTCTGTCCAGTCCGCAACTGGTGACGCAGAATAACGCTATGGCCGAGGTCAAGCAGGGGACGCAGATTCCCATTCAAACCACGATCAATAACACGATCTCCGTTCAATATGTCGACGCGGTTCTGCGGCTCCAGGTAACTCCGCAAATCACGGCGGACGGCAATGTGTTCATGGATGTGGTCGTCGAAAACACGCAGATCGATAGCGGCATCCCGCTGGTCAACGGCATCCCGGCTCTCGACACGCAATCGGCAAAAACAAAGGTGCTGGTGGGCGATGGCGGCACCGTGGTTATCGGCGGCGTGATGGTGAGCCAGCAACAGACCAACATCTTCCAGGTTCCGCTGCTCGGCAACATTCCGTTGATTGGCCATCTTTTCAAGGAAACCTCAGTCAAAGTATCATCACAGGAGCTGCTCTTCTTCCTCACGCCGCGGCTGCTCCCCGGCTAACGGCGCGAGCGAAATTCTGGTGAAGGGAGGAGACACGTGTCTCCTCCTTTTTTTATGAGTGTGCTTCTACAAGACAGGGTCAAACAGGCACGAGAGGCGATGGCCGCGGCGGGCATGGACGCCCTGGCGCTCACACATCTGCCGAACATTTTCTATTTATCCGGATTCAGCGGCAGCAACGCCATTCTCCTGGTCCTCGGCGACGTCCTTCATCTCTTTACGGACGGCAGGTATAAAATTCAGGCTCGTGAGGAAGCGCCGCAATCACGCGTCCACATTGTCCGAACTCCTTTGGCCGAAGCATGCGGCGAATTTTTGCGCTCACGTTTATCGCAAAAGCGGCTGCGCATCGGGTTTGAAGCGGCCTCTTTGAATGTTGCGGAAGCGGCGCGCTTAAGAAAGGCGGCGGGGCGTGGTATCCAATGGAAACCGACCACCGATTTGATCGAACGCATCCGCGAGGTAAAAACCGAGGAGGAGCTCGAGGTGATGCGGCGTTCGGCTAAGCTCGCTTCCGAGGTCATCAGCGAAGCTCCGGATTTCGTGCGCCCGGGCGTGATGGAATTGGAAGTGGCTGCCGAGATCGACTATCGTTTGCGCCGCAAAGGCGCGAGCGGTCCCTCCTTCGACACAATTGTCGCTTCAGGACCGCGTTCTGCCTTGCCGCATGCGCATCCCACGGAAAAGCGGCTGCAGAAAAACGAATTGGTGGTGCTGGACCTGGGTGCTATACTCCGCCACTACTGCAGTGATCTGACGCGCACGGTTTTTCTGGGACGCGCGCCCGCTCGCATCCGGGGATGGTACAAAGCGGTGCAGCAGGCCCAGGAAGCCGCGCATGACGCTCTTCGCGCCGGTGTGACGGCCGGAAGCGTCGACCGAGCCGCTCGGCGTCTTCTCAATCATCATGGCCTCGGATCATATTTTGTCCACGGAACGGGACACGGCCTGGGCATCGAAATCCACGAGAGGCCGCGAGTTGGCCGAAGCCAAAAACAGGAAATTCGTGCGGGCAATGTAGTGACTCTGGAACCGGGAATTTATGTAGAAGGTGTCGGCGGAATTCGCCTCGAGGACGAAGTTGCGGTTCATGCCGGGGGAACAGAAGTCTTAACCTCCGCGCCCCGAGGCCTCCTCGAGCTTTGAGACCCATGAAAGAACCCCGAAATAAGAAAAATTCAAGCACTGAACGGGCCGGTCCCAGCGTGGAGTTTGGGCAACTGGAAAAGCTGCTCGACTTCATGGCTGCGCACGGCCTGGAAGAATTTGAGTACGAGCACGCTGGTTTGCGCATTCGCCTGAAGAAGGCCTCGGCATCTGTCAACGCAACGCCCCAAGGAGGGGTGCTGCCCCAGGGTTTGCCGAGGCAGGCTCAGGCGACGGAATTGCCTGCGCCGGCGCTTGCCGCGCCCACTGCCGCGCCGGCTTCCGCCGCGGTTAGCGAAGATCTGCACACCATCAAATCTCCCATCGTTGGGACTTTTTACGCCGCCGCAAGCCCGGGAGCGCCTCCCTTCGTGAAGGTGGGCGACGTGATTCAGGTAGGACAGGTCGTGTGCATCATCGAAGCCATGAAATTGATGAACGAAATTGAAGCGGACGTGAGCGGCGAACTCGTGCGGGTCCTGATCGAGAATGGGCAGCCCGTCGAATATGGGCAAGGGCTATTCGCCATCCGTGCTGCAAAGAAGAAGTAGGTTCCGGCCTGCCGCCATGTTCCGCAAAATACTGATCGCTAATCGTGGCGAGATCGCTTTGCGTGTGATCTGCGCCTGCAAGGAACTGGATATCGCCACCGTTGCGGTTTATTCGGAAGCCGATCGTAATGCGCTGCACGTGCGCTTTGCCGACGAGGCCGTCTGCATAGGGCCGCCACGCAGTTCCGAGAGCTATTTGAACATTCCCCACGTGATCAGCGCCGCCGAGATCACCGACGTCGACGCCATACATCCCGGCTACGGTTTTTTATCCGAAAATGCGAATTTCGCCGAGGTTTGCGAGGCGTCGCAGATTACCTTTATCGGACCATCGCCCGACATGCTGCGTCTCATGGGCGAAAAGGAGCAAGCCCGTCGCGAAATGGCGGCGGCCGGTGTGGCCATCGTGCCGGGCAGCGAAGGAATCGTAGGCGATGCGGAGGCGGCCGCGGAAGAAGGCAGCCGGATTGGCTTCCCCGTAATCATTAAAGCCTCAGCAGGCGGAGGGGGAAGGGGAATGCGCGTTGTGCGCTCGCGCGATGAGATCGTGCCTCTTTGGGAAACGGCCCGCCACGAAGCCCAGCAGTCATTCGGGATTCCCGACGTTTATCTGGAAAAATTCATCGAGCGCCCACGGCATATCGAATTTCAGGTATTGGGGGATCGCCACGGCAACGTTATGCATCTCGGTGAGCGCGAGTGCAGCATTCAGCGGCGGCACCAGAAGCTAGTCGAAGAGTCGCCCTCGGTGGCGCTAACACCCAAGCGGCGCTCCGAACTGGGGGGCCGCGTAGTGGATGCCTTGCGGAAAATCGGCTACAGCAACGCGGGCACGGTGGAGTTCTTGATGGACGAAGACGGATCCTTCTACTTCATCGAGATGAATGCGCGTATTCAGGTGGAACACCCGGTGACGGAAATGGTCACGGGCGTCGATTTGATCAAGTCGCAGATACGAATTGCCGCCGGTGAGAAGGTGGATGCGGCTGTAGGGCCGATCGAATTTCGCGGCCATAGCATTGAGTGCCGCATAAACGCGGAGGATCCGGACACTTTTGTGCCCAGCGCTGGCCGCATAACTGCCTTCAACATGCCCGGAGGACCCGGTGTTCGCGTGGATACCGCCGCCCATGCCGATGCGGTAATCCCTCCTTACTATGATTCCCTCATCGCCAAATTGATTGTTCATGGACGCGATCGTGCCGAAGCGATTGCCCGCATGCGCCGGGCGCTGGAAATGTTTGTGGTGGAGGGAATCAAGACTTCGATTCCTTTGCACCAGCGTATCTTGGCGGAGGCGGACTTTGAAGCGGGGCGCCTCGATACGCACTTTCTGGAGCGCTTGCTGCCCGTGCATAGCAAGTAACGCACGCCGGACATGAGCCTTGTCTTCCCTCCTCTGTATGCCATAATCGATGCGGCCCTGCTCAAGACGTCGGCGCTGTCATTGGCGGAAATGATGGCAGAATCCGGGGTTGAGCTTCTGCAATATCGCGATAAACGCGCCAGCAGCAGAGAACTTTTCGAGGCTTCCCAATCCATTTCTGAGAGATTGTCCCGACTGACCAGGGCCGGAGTATATGCGCCTCGTTTCATCGTAAACGATCGCGCCGATATTGCGCGCCTGGTGAAGGCACAGGGAGTCCACGTGGGACAGGAGGACTTAGGTGTCGAGGAGGCGCGCGGCATCGTGGGCCGAGCCGCTTGGGTTGGCGTGTCCACGCACTCGCTCGCGCAATTGGACGCCGCTGATAAAACATCCGCCGATTACGTCGCCTTCGGCCCGATTTTCGCGACGACTTCCAAGGAAAATCCCGATCCGGTGGTTGGCTTGGATCTTTTGAAGGAGGCGCGCCGGCACACTCGCAAGCCTATCGTGGCCATTGGCGGCATCACCCTGGAACGCGCCGCGGAAACTCTTCGCGCTGGTGCTGATTCGTTGGCGGTGGCGCGCGACCTGATCGTCTGCGAGCATCCCGCGGCCCGTGCGCGGCTATTTCTACAAGAGGCTGCGCGCGCCCGCGAAAAAGATTGAGAGCGACATTGTGAATACGTCCCCTGCCGCATCCACTCCAGTGGCAGAGCCCATTGCCGGCGGATCCGGTTTCATTCGTGGCCTGGGTCTCTTCGATTCCACGATGATTGTCGTGGGCTCGATGATCGGGTCCGGCATCTTTATCGTCTCGGCGGATATCGCGCGGCAAACCGGCTCGGCCGGCGGGCTTCTGATCGCTTGGATCATCACGGGAGTGCTCACCGTGTCGGCTGCACTCTCCTACGGTGAGCTGGCGGCGATGATGCCGAAGGCCGGGGGCCAATACGTTTATCTCCGGGAATCCTATTCTCCGCTTTGGGGCTTTCTGTATGGCTGGACACTTTTTCTGGTCATACAAACAGGAACGATTGCAGCGGTCGCGGTGGCATTTGCGCGCTTCCTCGGCGTGCTTGCTCCTGCTATTTCGCCTGTAGCTTGGATCATTGCGCCGGTACGCGTCTCCGCGAAATATGCTTTCAGTCTTTCCTGGCAACAATTGTTTGCCATTTTGCTGATCGTGTTTCTAACCATAGCGAATACGCGTGGCTTGAACTGGGGAAAAATCATCCAGAATGTGTTCACCTCGGCGAAAACGCTGGCGCTAGCCGGGCTCGTCATCGTCGGCATTTTCGTCGGGCGAAATGCCGGCGCGATTGAGGCAAATTTCACGCATCTTTGGGCCGCGGAAGGCGGCCAGACGATTGAGCCCGGAGCCGATTTCTTGCGGCGGTGGATACCCACGGTTTCCGTCGCCTCTGGATTGTTTGGTCTTGTAGTCGCATACGGTGTGGCGCAAGTGGGTTCGCTTTTCTCGGCGGATGCCTGGAACAATATTACGTTTACGGCGGGCGAAGTGAAGAATCCGCGGCGCGACGTTCCTCTCTCGCTCGCTCTGGGCACGGCCGTCGTGATTACACTGTATTTCCTGGCCAACGTCGCGTACCTGAGCACGCTTCCTCTCGCCCAGATTCGAACGGCCGCCGACGATCGTGTCGCCACAGCGGTACTCAGTGCGATTCTCGGCAGCGCTGGCGCCGTCATTATGGCCATTGCGATCACGATTTCCGCGTTCGGCTGCGTCAATGGCCTGATCCTGGCCGGCGCTCGCGTTTACTACGCCATGGCCCTGGACGGTTTGTTCTTTCGTTCTGTCGGGCGCCTTAACGTGCGTCACGTTCCCTCACGGGCGCTGCTCTTACAGGGCGTTTGGGCGGTGATCCTGGTTCTTGCGCGCACGCGCCGAACCGACGCGCTGGGAAACGTGACCTATGGAAATCTCTATAGCGATCTGCTGGATTACGTTGTCTTCTCCGTATTGATCTTTTACGTGCTCACCATTGGCGGGGTATTCGTGCTGCGCCGCAAACGTCCGGATGCGGAGCGTCCCTACCGCGCCTTTGGCTATCCCGTGGTGCCTGCCTTGTATATCATCGTCGCGCTGGCCATTATGTTCGTATTGATTCTGTATAAAACGCAGACGACTTGGCCGGGCTTGCTGATCGTGTTGCTTGGCTTGCCGGTTTATTGGGCCTGGAAGAGGAACGCCGTGCGGCCCAAGGAGGTTTAGAGAATGTCCGATATTGCAACGAATCGGAATATCGGCCGCGGCTCTGAGGCCGCGCCGGCCGCAACCGATTCGCTTTTTATCAGAAAGCCTTTGGACATGCTTCTCCGGGAAGCGGGGGAATCAGGCGAGCACACGTTGAAGCGAACCCTGGGTCCCGTCTCCCTTACGGCGCTCGGCGTCGGCGCCATCATCGGCGCGGGCATCTTTGTACTTTCGGGCCTGGGTGCACACTATGCCGGGCCCGGCCTGATGCTTTCTTTTGTATTGTCGGGCCTGGGCTGCGCTTTCGCGGGCTTATGCTACGCCGAGTTCGCCGCGATGATCCCGCTGGCCGGCAGCGCTTACACCTATGCCTATGCGACTCTCGGGGAATTGATGGCTTGGATCATTGGCTGGGACTTGACGTTGGAATACGCCATGGGCGCGAGCACGGTATCCTCGGGCTGGTCCAACCACTTCATCGAATTCCTGCAAATATTTCACATCCGGCTTCCGCTGTGGCTTGCGTATGACCATTGGACCGCGCTGGAAACCGCGCAGAAGATGGTGGCTCGCGATATGGTCGTGCAGGCGAATCCTGGATTGGTGCAGGGAACTCAGGAGTTCCTCAGAAGAATTGCAGATCTCCTAGCCGCGCAACCGCCTGAGCTCATCGCACGCGCCCACGCCCTCGTGGGAGCTCCGCACCTCTTTGGGACCGAGATCGGTTTCAATCTTCCGGCCTTGTGCATTGCCCTGATCATTACAGCCATTCTGGTGCGGGGCATTCAGGAGAGCGCCTCGTTCAATTCCGTGATTGTTTTCATCAAAGTTTCGGTGGTGCTTTTTGTCATCGCTCTGGGAATCGGATACATCGACCGGGGCAACTGGGGCCACGATTGGCACTCGTTCGCGCCCATGGGTTTTTCGGGAATCAGCGCGGGGGCCGCCTACATTTTCTTTGCCTATATCGGATTCGACGCCGTTTCCACCACCGCTCAGGAAGCAAAAAATCCCCAGCGTGATCTGCCCATTGGCATCATCGCATCGTTGCTGATTTGCACGATCCTGTACATTCTCGTGGCTGGCGTGCTCACGGGGATGGTTCCATGGAATAACGTCAATATCGAGGCGCCGCTGGTAGGGGCTTTTTTGGATCGAGGGCTGGTGAAAGCCTCGTATTTGATCACAGCCGGAGCACTGGCTGGGCTCACCAGCGTGATGCTGGTGATGCTGCTGGGGCAGACGCGCGTGCTTTACTCGATGGCAAACGATGGCTTATTACCGCGAAGCTTTTTCGCCAAAGTGCATCCGAAGTTTCGCACACCCTATAAAAACACGATTCTGGTGGGATTGCTCGCCGGCATCATCGGCAGCATAACTCCCATCGATAAGATAGCGAATATGGTGAACATCGGGACACTGCTCGCCTTCGTCATCGTTTGCGCTGCTGTAATCGTCCTGCGTTACAAGAATCCTGAGGTGCCGCGTCCATTCCGAACGCCTTGGGTGCCTTTCGTGCCCATTCTGGGAGTGATCGCCAATGGCTACATGATGTTGAACCTCGGCTTCTGGAACTGGGTACGCCTAGTTGTATGGCTCGCAATCGGCCTCGTTATTTATTTCACCTATAGCCGGAAGCATAGCCGCGTGCGCAAGATCACGGCGCTCTGACCCCTGACGGCGAGGTCTGCGGGGCGAGGAGGCGGTCGTGCGTACCGTCGCAGCAATAGAATCCACGAAACCGCGAGCTTCTCGTGGCATGATTAGCTGGTCGTGAAAGCACTAACCGCGGAACAGATGCGCGAGGCCGACCGGCTGACCACCGAGCGTTACGGCATACCCAGCCTGCAGCTCATGGAAAATGCCGGTGCTGCCGTCGCAAATTATTTATCTGACACCTTTCCCGACCTCCCCACGCGCCGAATTCTGGTTCTCTGCGGCAAAGGCAACAACGGAGGCGATGGCTTCGTTGTGGCACGCCGTTTGCGCGAGCGAAGTGCTCCGCCCCGGGTCTTTCTTTTTGCTGAATCGTCTGAGCTTCGCGGCGACGCGGCGACAAACCTGGCTCGTTGGCGGGACGCCGGCGGGGAACTGCACGTGGTGACTTCGGCAGATAATTGGACTGCGCGAGAAGCGCTGGGCGAAGCCGATCTCATCATCGACGCTTTGCTCGGCACTGGGGTAAAAGGACCGGTCAAGGGGCTCCTGGGTTCGGTCATCGAGGATGTGAACGTCTGGAGGAGCGGCCAAAGGTCACGAACGCGGGGCGCGCGCCCTCGCTCCGTGATCGCGGTGGATATGCCCTCGGGCCTGCCTTCGGGAGACGAGGACTTTGGCGGCCCGGTGATTCGCGCCGACACGACCGTGACCTTTACGGCGCCGAAAGTAGGTCAACTGTTGGCGCCCGCCGGCGATTGCGTTGGCAAGCTCGTCGTGCGCGATATCGGTACGCCGCGCGATTTGCTGGACGACGATCCAACCTTGAAGCTTCACTGGCTGGAGCCCAGCGAATTCCGCAGCTTGCCGATGGTGCGCAAGGCAGATGCAAACAAGGGGAGTTTTGGTCACGCGCTGATTGTGGCGGGCTCGGTAGGCAAATCGGGAGCCGCCGTGCTGGGGGGGCGCGCTGCCCTTCGTGTGGGTGCGGGGCTGGTTACGGTTGCGACGGCGACGGATGTCCTGCCGATTGTCGCAGCAGGCATGCCCGAGATGATGACTGCGCCTCTGCTTGCCACAGAAGACGGCACAGCCAGTCTGCGCAATCTCGATTCCGATCGCTTCGCGCAGATCGCGCAGGGTAAATCCGTGCTGGCCATGGGCCCGGGGCTTTCCACGAACCAAGAAACGCAGCAATTCATTCGCGCCGTGCTGCAGAAATTGTCCGTTCCGGTGATACTCGATGCCGATGGGCTAAATGCGTTTGCCGGCCGCTCCGACGAACTGAGCGCAAGAAAGCCGGAACTGCTGGCGCTCACTCCTCATCCCGGCGAGATGGCCCGACTTTTTGGCACGACCGCACGCGACGTTCAGGGCCGACGCCTCGAGATTGCACTTGAAGCGGCAAGGCGATGGCGAGCTTTCGTCATTTTGAAGGGATTTCATACGATCCTGGCGACGCCGGAAGGTCTCGCCTACGTCAATACAAACGGCAATCCGGGAATGGCAACCGGCGGTACGGGCGACGTCCTCACAGGGATGTTGGCCGGACTCACTGCTGAATTTGGAACCAAAAATTGGGAGTCCGTACTCGGGCTCGGCGTGTATCTGCATGGCCTCGCTGGCGATGTGGCGGCGGAGCGCGTTGGAGAGGCTCCGCTGGTGGCTTCCGATCTTATCGAAGCGCTTCCGGAGGCATATGCCCGGCTTGTGGCTCAATGGCGCGATGTCGTCCACTGAGGTCCTCTCCTCTTCTGCGGAAGAGACGATAGAAATCGGCCGCCAACTGGCACATCGGTTGCATCCGCCGATCCTGGTGCTTCTATCGGGTGAGCTAGGGAGCGGCAAGACTACTATCACAAAAGGAATCATCAGCGGACTTGGAGGTGCGCGCGAAGAAGAAGTCACCAGCCCAACATTTACACTCGTTCACGTATTTCATAACCACGTCAAGGTCTATCACGTGGACCTTTACCGCGTCGAAGGTTTCCACGATCTCGAGTCCTTGGCACTCGAGGATGCCTTTGCCGAACCAGCCGTTGTCATCATCGAGTGGGCGGAGCGCTTCACGCTGCGCACCGACTGGCCTCAGGTCGTGATCCATCTTGAGCATGTCGAAGCGGATGCCCGGCGAATAACCATCACGATGCCAAAGGTATGATCAGAGGCACGCCGCCGGTCCCAGACAGACGTTCCAATTGAGTGTTAACGCCTTAGGCGCGTTCTTCGGATTGCTTGCTGCGCCGTTGCAGGACCCCTGCTAACCTCGTGAAAGATTTAATACATATGTCTTCCCAAGGGCCTCCCAAGTCGATCCTCGCAGGCAATTTTGCCAGCGTCGACCTAAAAACCTATGCCGCGGAACTGCCGCTGGGCGCGCTCACGGTTGGCGTCGATAACATCCACCATGACGTCTACCTGAGCCCGGCATGGACGGAACAAACACGTGCCTATCTGCTGGAATTCATTCGCCAGACGGCGAATCTCACGTTCTCGGCTCGCAAAGGGGCCAAGCCTCCGAAGGGCCCAGAAACCGGCGCATGGAAGCGCCAGACGCTCGAACTGCTCCAGGCTTCCCTGACTCGCGCCAAGTACGAAAAGAAGATCGAGCTCGACCTGCTGTTTCGGGTGGCCTTGCTAAAGTTCTTGACCCAGGAGATTGCAGCCCAGTTTGCCAGCTTGCTCCTTGAAGCCAAAGAGTGGATACGTACGCGGGGTGAGTACTTCGAGCGCTCCGAACAGGCACACCTCATGAAGGCGCGCCTGGCCGACTTGCAGGGCAATCGGCGCAATATCTTTCGCGAGGTGGCGCAGCACATTTATCAGATTCTCCTGGATTTTGAGGAAAACAACCTGGGCCGTTGGCGCAAGGCTCTCTTTGGGGACGAGCAGAAGGGGGCCTATGAGATGCTCGCTAACCGCATCGCCTTCGTCGAAGGTGGCCGGGACGACAATCTCTTCCTCGAGCAGTACGTTTTGCTTGGGAACTATCTCAAGGACGACGATCGCTTCGAGACTTTCAACGAGATGATGCTCGATCTCCTGCGTGAGACGGTTCTCACGAGTAGCCGCGCGGACGAGATTGCCAAAGCCTCGCGGGGTCACGACGAATTGCTTCGTTCAGCCGTCTCCGTTCGAGAGGAACTTGCCGGTCTCGAAGAGCAGCGAAACGCGCTCTCGCGAAAGCTGGAAAAGGGCGGCGGGATGTTTGCGCGAGTGGGAATCGGCGCGGATCTTTCGCGCGTGCAGGCCGAACTATCAAAAGTCGAGCTGCGCATCAAGCAGTTGCAAGCTAAGCTCGATCAACTTGCTCCGCTAATCGAAGCCGCCAAAAATAAGGCCGATTTCATCGGCCAGGAATATGATCGAATCATGGGTGAACATCTGGATCAGCCGGAAAATGCCCATCGCCTGTTTGACGCGGAGTGGCCCGAAAACCCAGAAGCCGCCACAACTCGGGCGCACCGGCTGGACGATTGGGTGGCTCGGCTGGAAAAACGGGACTTGCTGATTCACGTGCTGGCGAGCTACGAACTGCGCAATATCTATCACGATTATTGTCCACCCATTCATTTGCAACAACTGAAAAAGGCGCTGGTCTCCCGGGAGGAACTCGAGCGCGTGGCGCATATCTTGAAGCAATTTCCTGCGCGGCGCTTCTCCATGGAACGCATCGAGACTCTTGCCAAGAAGCTGCGCCGTTATCCGCGGGATGAGGCGCGCAGGGTGGCCCTGCATTTTGCAGAGGATTTCATGCGCTTGCGCCGCGACTTGCGCAATTACGAGCGGCTGGCTGCCGCTATGGAGCGAATCCAGCTGGTGCGCAGCGAGCAGACGCGCGAAATTTCCCGCATGAATAACAGCCTATACGAGTTCCTGCTGCCTTCGGAAACTCCTCCGGCGCACGACCAAGTGGTGAATCATGCAGTCGTGAAGGCCGACGTCCGCGGCTCCACTCGCATCACTAAGGATTTGCTGGCGCGCGGCTTAAATCCCGCCACACTCTTCAGCCTCAACTTCTATGAGCCGGTGAAACGCATTCTGGATCGCTACGGCGCGGCCAAGGTTTTCATCGAAGGTGACGCCATGGTGTTGGCCATCTTCGAGACGGAGTCGAACCGCTCCCACCAGCGCGCTGTTTCCAAAGCCTGCGGCTTGGCCCGGCAGATTCTTGCGATTGCCGCCGCTTACAATGAACGGCCCGACGCAAGCGATTTGCCCCGCCTGGAGTTGGGCGTGGGAATTGCGTTTCAAGGCTCCGCCCCAACGTATTGGGTGGATAGCGATTCGCGCATCATGATTTCTCGTGCCCTGAACCTTTCCGATCGCCTTTCGAGCTGTTCCAAGGTGGCCCGCCGGATGCTTGGCGACCACTCCTCCCTGTTTCGCTTGTTTGTTTTTCAGCCCGGCGTCGAAGGCGCTCAGGAAGATGAGGCTGACGAGTTCCTGATCCGCTTCAACCTGAACGGGGTAGAACTAAACGAGGAAGGCTTCGCGAAATTATCAGAGGAGATTGCACTGCAATCGGTCGAGGTGGAGTGCGAAATGCCCTGGGGTCAAGAGATCACTACCTTTTTCCTGGGCCAGGCGCCCATCGGCGATGTCGTCGAGCCCATACTTCTGCGCCGGGGTTATGTGCGGCAGTTGCTGTCAGATGGCCGCATCGGACCGGAAGGGCAGCGGGCATATTACGAAGTCTGCACCGACCCTCGCGTTCTCGAACGTGTGGAGGCCATGGCCTTCGCGGCATCCCGCAAAAATTGATCGTTCAGGTGGGCGCACTTATAATCGCGCCGGAGGCGCAAGGGGTCCGGTGATCCTTCCGGTCTTCAAAGCCGGCGATCCGTCCCTTCGCGGGATGGATGGTGGGTCCGACTCCCACACGCTTCCGC
>CAVXIM010000017.1:0-321412 GCA_963761945.1 uncultured Acidobacteriota bacterium
CGGTCCGCAATCATATTGTCGAGGCTTAGGTCACCCGACCGCCGCATAACTGCGATGGATTTTTGTAGCTGCCAGGCTGAGCCTGACATAAGTCTGCTATTCGACGGCCCACGTTCGAGTTTTTCGGGTTTGACCTTTCGGGCTCGGCGCACGCTAGTACATCCCGCTCATACCGCCGCCCTGTCCGGCCTGCGCCGCCACGGCATTTTCCTCTTCCTTGATATCGGCGATCAAAGCTTCCGTGGTTAGCATCAGCGCGGCGATAGAAGCGGCGTTCTGCAACGCCAGGCGGGTAACCTTGGCCGGGTCGATCACTCCGGCCTTGATCAGGTCGGTGAATTCGCCGGAGTCCGCGTTGAAGCCGAAATTCTCATCCTTTGATTCGAGGATGCGGCCGACGACCACGGCGCCCTCGTGCCCCGCGTTTTGAGCGATCTGGCGCGTAGGCTCTTCGAGCGCGCGCTTCACGATATTCACGCCGGTGGCTTCATCGTCGTCACGGAGCTTGAGCTTTTCCAGGGCCGGCAGGCAGCGCAAGAGAGCGGTGCCACCGCCGGGAACAATGCCTTCCTCGACTGCCGCACGAGTAGCGTGCATGGCGTCCTCGACACGAGCCTTCTTTTCCTTCAGCTCCGTCTCCGTCGCCGCACCCACTTTGATTACCGCGACGCCGCCAACCAACTTCGCCAAGCGCTCCTGGAGCTTTTCCTGGTCGTAATCAGACGTTGTCTCCTCGACCTGTGCGCGAAGCTGCTTTATCCGGCCTTCAATTTCGCTATTCTTACCGGCACCTTCGATAATCGTGGTGTTGTCCTTGTCGATGGTGACTTTTTTCGCGTAACCTAAGTCTTCCATTTTCACGTTCTCAAGCTTGATACCAAGCTCCTCGGTGATTGCTTTGCCGCCGGTGATCGCGGCGATATCCTCCAGCATGGCCTTGCGGCGGTCGCCAAAGCCCGGCGCCTTCACCGCAGCGCACTGCAGCGTTGCCCGAAGCTTGTTCACAACCAGCGTCGCGAGCGCTTCGCCCTCAACGTCTTCCGCGATAATCAGCAAGGGCTTGCCCATCTTGGCGGTTTGTTCGAGCAAGGGCAGCAACTCCTGCATAGAGCTGATCTTCTTCTCGTAGATCAGGATGTGAGCGTCCTCGAGCACGCACTCCATTCGCGCCGGATCGGTGACGAAGTAGGATGAGAGGTAGCCGCGATCGAACTGCATTCCTTCCACCACTTCGAGCGTCGTCTCCATGGTCCTGGATTCCTCGACGGTAATGACGCCATCCTTGCCGACCTTCTTCATTGCCTCGGCGATGAGGTTGCCGACTTGTTTGTCGGTGTTGGCGCTGATCGTGCCCACCTGCGCGATCATGTCGCCTTTCACATCACGGGAGAGCCTCTTGATCTCTGCCACGGCAACCAGCACAGCTTTATCGATGCCGCGCTTGAGCGCCATCGGGCTTGCGCCGGCAGCAACGGTCCGCACGCCTTCGCGGAAGATTGCCTGGGCGAGCACGGTCGCGGTGGTGGTGCCGTCACCGGCCACGTCTGAGGTCTTGGACGCAACTTCGCGCACCATTTGCGCGCCCATGTTCTCGAGTGGATCTTGCAGCTCGATCTCTTTTGCCACGGTTACGCCGTCCTTGGTTACGGTAGGCGCGCCGAACTTCTTCTCGATCACGGCATTGCGGCCCTTGGGGCCCAGTGTGATCTTGACGGCATCGGCCAGGATGTTGACGCCGCGCAGAATGGCCTGACGAGAACCCTCACCCGTTACGATTTGCTTTGCCATTGGACTTCACCCTCCTGGGTGAATGAGCACTTTTGCCTCTAAGCGTTTGGATAAAGAGCTTACTTCTTGCCGCTTGCCGCTTTGGCGATCCCACTGACCTTCGCCAGGATTTCTTCCTCACGGAGGATCAGGTATTCCTGGTCCTCAATCGTGATGTCGCTGCCGGTGTATTTGCCGAATAAGATCCGGTCGCCCGTCTTTACGTCGAGCGGGATGCGCTTACCCTCCTCGATCTTGCCGGCGCCCACGGCGATCACTTCGCCTTCTTGAGGCTTCTCTTTGGCTGTGTCGGGAATGATGATGCCACCCCTCGCAGTTTCCTTCCCTTCCAGTCGCCTGACCAGAACGCGGTCGTGTAGAGGTGTTAGTTGAACTGTCATCTTCAGATCCTCCGTCAAAATCGCTTTAAAGATCTTCCAAACAATCTCGTCGTTGCGCTTTACGGACGAAGCGTCTTGATGTTCTTCTGCCGGTCTACTTCCAAATCGTCGGCAGTTTTCTTAACGCGTGCCGCTTCCTTCTGGGGAGCCTCTTGCTGCTCCAGCTTCACGGATTCGGTGATGGAGATCCCCGCCTGGGTATCCATTTGTTTTGTAAACATAACAAGCGCAAACGTATCCCCGTAGGTTCGAAAAAGGTTGAGCGAGTACTGGGAATCTTCCCACCGCGCGATTACTTTTTCGCTGGCCTTGTACGATGGGTTCAGGGGGAAATTGACTACGGCTGCAACAGGCCTCGTTGCCACCCCGTACTTTGCGGAAACGACCCGTATCATATCGTCGTCGTTTAGGCCTTTAGTGGCGGAATTCTCGTAGGTCACCAGCATTCTGTAGAGCGCACCGTTGTAGAAAGAGAAGACGATCTCATCAACCGGCTCCGATGGGCGTGTAGAGTCATAACGTTGCGGCGGCAACCAGGTCAGTTCTTCAATCAGCGCCGGACGTTGGTGGACCACGGCCGCATTGGCTGCTGTTTGATCAATCTGTTTTGAAATGTCGCTCACAGTCATCCCGTACGAAAAGTTGCGATACCTGGAGAGATCCTGAGCGCGAACCTTAGGAGTGGAAACCAGGAGCGCGATGATCATGAGGAAGCAAACAACCAGACTGCGCATCATTGTTCTCATTTGACAATCTCCTTCAAACATCTACCGATTCAAGATTTGGCATTTTGATCTCATCCAGAGGCAGTGCCTTGCCGGTTGAGAGCGCCGCATTTTGGTCCTCGGGCCACTCAAGTCCGTTCAGAGCCACTTCAGAGTTTTTGTCGTTCGGCCGGAAGAGAATGGGGCTCTCCTGGATATGCCGCGATCTGGCCGTGACAGTTACGTGGTGGATTCCCGAGAAGCGTTTTGAGGCCACCCGGACAACCTCCAAGGAATTGAATTTCTCCAATTTCCGGTTTGCCAGGATCCGCTCCATTGCGAGCCGCACCATCTTTTCGCCGTCAATACCGAAGACTCCAGCTTTAGTTTCATAAGCCAGATAGAAGAAGGTCCATCCCGCGTCGTGGATTTTTCGACCCAATCCGTACCTGTCAAGACTCTTGACCGATCTCCAGCCGGACGTGTAGGGCTCGCTTTCGATCTGCAGGGTTCTCGGCAGCAGTGTGCCGTCCCGGATAAAGATTCTTCCTGCTTGGGTTACCTCTGACACTTGGTTTCTCCTCAGCGTCGACAAGACAGCTTCGCAGCGGATTGGACTAGGAGACAGGGGACCACTCGTAGCCCGAGTATCCCGTAGCATCGGGCACGGTTTCGGCACGCTCGCCGGAATGCCCCTCATCATCCATTCGAGAGGATGCTTCTTCATCCTGACGGTGATCTTCGGCTGGAACCGCGGCTTGTAGTACAGGCTGGGTACCTTGTAGCGCTCGGGCCGCTTTCATCCAGGTAGCGGCTTCCTTACGATCGTCTGCGTCAGGCGCATGGATCAAAACCAAGCCATGACGGCCAGCATCGGCGGGACGCGTGAACTGGCCTTGGTTCTTCATGATAAAGCCGAGGCTTGCAGCCAACTGGTCGGAGGAGTACCTATTCCCGAAGCATGCCCCGCTTGGATGGGCCAGAGAAGCCGATGACTGGAAGTCGCACACCAGATCTTGATAGCCTCCGGCTCGAACCGACCACACGGTCAGGTAATCCAACGGGCTTCCAGGCTCAGACAAGTATTCAACCCGTATTGCGCGTGGCTCGATGGGTTTCATCAAGTCTTCCCAGGCTAGAGTCACTGCATAATGAAAAGCTCTATCTAATTCCACCGGACTGCTATGGGTTTTTGCTGTCAGTGACATGGCGGTTCTCCCTTGCCTTTGCGTGTGTGCGTTTCCGAACCGGCGATTGTCAGGCGTATAGCTTTCTGCCGGTGGCACAAGCATTGATCCCCGTAACGATCGCGGCACCCAAAATGGCGGCAAAAATCGTATAGACCAGCCCACGATAATTCGGTGAACTTGCGAGGAGCGCGACGAAGCCGCCTGCAACTGCCCCGGTGATACCCATTACGATATTCACGGCCGGCCCGTATCCGCCTTCTCTTAGCAATTTTCCGGTCAGCCAGCCGGTAATCAATCCAATGATGATCCAAGCTAGGAAATACACAGATGCTCCTCTCAGCGACTAGACGCTTACTCGCCCGTTCTCTTCGTTCCTGACTGTTTTCCCACCCCGTCTCTTCATCCGGCGCAATTCGCGGTCTGCTGTCCGAAGCAGGAGCCGCTGCCCCCAAGAACTGAACATCCGAGACGCAGTGATGTCGGCCAACATACGCGACGTCGCGTCCCTTGCACGAAGTGATGTATCTCTTAGCGGCGTATTCGCCGCCAGTTGCCTAGTTTTCTGAAACATTGCCAATCTCATGAGGGGGGAACCCTACTTCTAACCGGAATCAAGTTGCTTGATTACCAAGCCCTTTTGTTGTTTCGCGGACAACACCATACTAGGCGCATGGGGAATGGATATCTGTCCCATTGCGCACACATTTGAAGTTGCGGTGATTGACTCTAGCGCAATGTCTGCAGGGTGCGTTTGATCGTTCTAAGTCCTATCAAATGGCTAAACCCCGGCTGCGTCAATCTGTGCGCGTACGACAGAGGCCGCCAGCGCTGCACGAGGTGGCTGACGCAAATCCCAGACGACGTGGAACCATGACAGAACCTTTAGCGTGTAGTAGCTGACATCCACTTCCCACCAGAAGAATCCTTGCCGGACAGAGGCCATGTAGTGATGGTGGTTGTTGTGCCATCCCTCGCCCAAGGTTAGGAGCGCAAGAAATAGGCTGTTGCGACTGGTGTCCGGGGTCTCGTAACGCCGGCGCCCGAACACATGGGAAAGGGAGTTGATCGTGAACGAGCTATGCCACAAGGCCACGGTGCTGACAAAAAAGCCCCAGACGAGCGTTCCCCATCCGCCGATCAGAAAAAGCGCAGTCGCGAGCATCACCGGCGGCACCAGATGGTATCGATTCAACCACCGCAATTCCGGATACCTATCGAAATCGCGTATCAAATCGACTCGTGTATCCTGGTATTTATCGGACAGAATCCAGCCTACATGAGCCCACCAGAACCCGAAGATGGTGGGCGAATGCAAGTCTTCCTCAGTATCGGAATAGCGATGGTGATGGCGATGATTGGCTGCCCACCACAGCACGCCCTTTTGCGTGGATGTTGTGGCCATGAATGCCATCACAAATTGAAACGCTCGGCTGGTTTTGAATGAGCGATGAGAGAAGTAACGGTGATAGCCCGCGCTCACAAAAAACAGCCGTACGTAGAAGATCGCCAGGCATGTAATAAGATAAGACCACCGGAATCCAACAAAAAAGACCGCCAGACAGGCTAGATGCGCCGCCAGAAACGGCAAAGATCGCAGCAACGGTATCCGTTCGCCGTTGCGCAATACGATTGCAAGGGGTGCCATGGTGCCGACCTCCTGAGTTCCGACGTCTGAACTGCGGCAAGCCCTATCATTGTGTTGCTTTACAAGCGCCCGCCGCCCAGCTACAGGATCCCTCGCACATTGTGCGCTTCTGTGCGAATCCAAGCTGTTCCAAACCGTACATATGTTGAATGCGGGGCGATACAGACGCTGCTTTGTCAAACGGAGAGGATCATCAAAATCCGATAGTGAGAACCGGAGCGCATGGCGCTTTCTGTCGAGCTCGAGCGCCAATACCGACCTGTGCGGCGCTTTCCGCGTTCCAGGCCGCGCCAAGAAAGATGAGCATGGCGGAAAATTCCATCCATACCATTAAACCGATCGCTGCCGCCAAACCACCGTAGATCGGCCCGTATTGCGTCTTCCTTACATAAAGCCCAAAGGCTAAATTGAGGCCCCACCACAAAATCGTAGCCGCCGCGGCTCCCGGGAGGACGGAGCTCCATATCGCTGTTACCGGTCCCGCAAACCGATAGATCAACGCTAGGACAAGCGTCTGTAGAGTCATCGCCAAGATCGGAAGGAGGATCGTCCACATGCCGTGAACCAACGGAGACTCACCCAGTCCGCGGGTAATCCATCGGCCTAATGGCCAGCCGAATACACTCACCACGACGGCCGCGAACCACACCAGGCTCGCGGCGGAGAACAAAAGTAATCCGCGAAGCTGCCTCCCCAGAAAGGAATGGCTACCCGCGTCGCAATAAATCAGCTCGACGCCCTTGATGATCAGCTTGATCACCTGTGAGCCCACCAGCAGCATTCCTACCCAGCCAAAAATCGCCAGGTACCAGGTGCTCACTTCCGGGCGCAAAAGGCTTTCGGATATCAGCTGCCAGCTGCCCGGCGGCAGGATCGCCGATAGCCGCGTCGCCAGTACCTGACCATCCTGCCCTTCCAGAGAGCCCTTCATCAGGCTCAACACAATGAGTAGCACTGCAAAGAAAGCCATGAACATGTTGAAGGCGACCGCCTGCGAAATCATGGAGCACTGTGGAATAACTCTTGCGACCGTTCCGAAGAGCTTCTTTCCAACGGCGCCTATGCCCTCAGAAATCTTTTCCGGCGAACGTTCAACTGTAAGACGAGCAAGGGGGGTCATTTCACAGGGCCATCAGCCGCGAGGGTTGAGACAGGGGTAGCTGACTTCAACTGATCGAGCCCCACAAGCACCTTTTGCCAGCCAACCTTGTCCTTTTTGGTCTTGATGGGAACCGAGAGGTTCGCATAGAAGTGTAGGACGTCGTCGCGTAGCGCTGGCGTGGTCAAAACAAAGTTCCGCTCTGACAGTTGGCCCAGTAACTTCGCATATGTGTCGTCTGTCAGTGAGTATTCCGCCGCCTTAGTTGCGTTGCCGCTGTCAAGATCACGATTGGGAAGCAGGAGCGAGTCAGTTGCCACTTCTTTAAGAAAAGCCCGGTATTGATCGACGGTGGTATTGATGCTCTTGAAGTACAAATCTTCTGTCTTCGGGGTCGGGCTATTGAACGCCAGCGCTCTGAAGGGCCCGACTTTCGGCACATATCGCAAGAGCGTTGAGAGCACCCGCGTGCCGGGTCCGGGCTTGGTGTAGCTCTTTCCCCACTCCTTTTCATAATCGGCGCGCGAAAGACGGAACAGGAATTTGCGCTTCGCGAAATTGGGCGTCTCGCGCATGATATCTTTCTTGTGGGTTTGCAGCGCAACCCTGGTCATTTCAGGGATCAATCGGCTCACAGAAAAACGATAGGAGCCGATCGTCAGATCGGCGTGCGGCAGCACATCCTTCAATTCCACTCCGTACACCACCGGGAAAACCCGCTCCAGGAGGGGCTTGCATACCTGAAATCCGATAAAGTCATGATATTGCTGAGACGCATAACGATTCTTCGCGACCTGCACCATGT
Source organism: uncultured Acidobacteriota bacterium (assembly GCA_963761945.1). GTDB lineage: Bacteria > Acidobacteriota > Terriglobia > Acidiferrales > UBA7541 > Palsa-189. The sequence continues at coordinate 7,612 of CAVXIM010000017.1, forward strand.
CGAATCCGAACTCCGTTTTCAGATGCGCGGTCCTGTCTTGCGCGTACTTGACGGAGTTGCCGAACTTCGCCCGCAGCTTCGGGTATTCGATCGCAACGGCCTGGTTTACAGCGGGGTGGCCGGCGATATCCGACGTATAGTGTGCCAGAGCCCCCAGCGCGAAGGCGTATTCGTCGGCATCCTGGCTCTCCAGTATTAGTTCGCGAACGAAGTCTCCGCTGCGAACGTAATGCACCAGGTCGCTGAACTCCCTGCTGCCGAACGGGTAGTAGCCGAGGTCCTGGATGACAGCGCCTCCGTAGGCGAACGCATGCGCTTCGGTGATCTGGTCTGGCGTCAGCTCCGGAAAACGCTTGAGGAGCAGCGGCCGGATCTCATCGGTCCAAAGCAAATCCACGATTTCTTCGTGCGTCAAAACGGAGTATGCAAACGCGCCACGGCACATCAGCAGAACAAGGAGAAGCGAGACGACACGAAGGGAAATCAGGCGCCATCCGCAAAAGAGGCTACCCCGACGTGACCCGGCGCACCGTGGCTTCGTTGAATAGGGCTCTGACTTTTTAGCCATAGAGCTTACTTCCGTCGGGAGATAACTGCACTGCCGGCTACGCGTGGGTCTTTCGAACTTTGCGGTGCCCCTCCACGTTCAACTCCTCCATCCCGTACGGATCGGGCCAAACGAGGCTCCGCCATTTCTTTCTTGACCCTGGCGAGGATTACCTTGCCGGATTCCTTTTTGGACTTCTTATTTGGCATTGAATTCCTTCAGAGCAGTACAGGTTCACAAGCACCGCGATCCCCTGTACGCCCGTCGCCTCTCCGTTTTCTGTTTCACAATGCCCGGTCCCGAACTAAACCCCTGCGGCCTTGGCCTTGCTAAACGCTTCTCGTCCCTTATCCACGGCCTCGACTACCTGCTGCTGGCCCCGATCGATCAATTCGGCAACCTGTTGACGCGTCTGCTTAACCTTCTCATTGACCGAATCCATTCCATCGTTGTATTTAGTCGCCAACCACTCACGTGTCTCATCCCCGGATTTCGGAGCTAGGAGTACGCCCACCAGAGCGCCAATTCCTAAACCGGCAACTAAGTATGTAAGTCTTGACCCTTGGTGGGTACCTTGGTGGTTACCTTGCTTTTTCTCATCGTGCTCGCTGCTTTGGCTTTTCATTTCTTCTCCTTTGCACCTGAACTCAATTACAGAAATTTGCATGCCTGGCCTCAACCCTCGCGATAGGCTGGCAGCCCATGGCAGCCTGCTTACGCCCCAACGTGGATCCGGGAAAGAGAGTGAAGGACTCCAAAAACATTCAGAAGCCATACAACCACAACGATCACCACAACTGCATTGAAGATCGACTTGATCGATCCAGCCATCGGTATGAAGTTGTTGACCAGCCACAACAGAACGCCCACCACGATCAAGACCATCAATATTTGAAGTAACGGCATCACTGATTACCTCGTTCTTTCCGAGGGCTGGGCCTCGCCCATAGACTCACATTCTAGAAGAGGAGCCGATGGATATCTGTTCCCTTAGGAACACTTTTTTGTCTGTCGCGAATTTGCGTTTGGGGTTGGACCGTGACACAGAGCCGCATGCGACGGGAACCAGGACGTTCCGAGACCCGGTGAAGATCGCCGAGTCCCGGAGTCGCAAAGTCATCAAGCCATCACTGGTTGGAAGCCTTCGCCGATGTGTTCCGCGGCGAATCCTTTTGCAGGATGCGCACCAGACGGCGCCCGGACGTGGGTACCGCTACGTCTTTACCCAGCACGATATCCCTGGATGTAATTTTGCGACCATAGACCTGTTCGTTCGCGTCGTCATCGGGACGAAGCGTAGAGCCCTCGAGCGATATGCCGGCAAACAGGCCGCGCGAACGCGAGTAACTGAGGATCTCCGCCCGCAGGTAGGCATCGGTGTCCGCGGAGGCGTCACGCCCCTTCGGGCCCGCCGCAGCAGAAGCGTCTGCACCCAATTTGACCTTGCTGCTCAGAATCGACGCCGCGCCGCGATCGTTCATGACCAGGAGAACAAGGTCCGTCGCTTGCCCACCTAGCTGAAATCCGACGCTGCCACCTTCCAGGGCGTACATGGCCGGAGCGCCCCAAGGTCCGCTGAATGCGGTCCCTGTGCGGCAGACCATCGCTCCTCGCCCATAACTTCCCCCGACACCGAAGGCGGCCTTCAACACCGACGGAAAAACAATGACGCATTCGGCCTTTTCCAATAGCTCTTGCGGGATATTCTCGGGGGTGTTCATAATCTCTTCCATCACGACGCCGCTGTTTTCCAAACGCTTTTGTTCTTTGTTTGCGGCATAGAGCCCTGCGGCGACAAACAAGATGCAGACACCAAGAGTCAATTTGCGAATCATCCCTGACCTCCATGAACAGATTGCTAGTTGCGGACTGTCACTTCTTTCCTGAAAACCCCGACATGACGCCTCGGAACAGTCGCGAAGGGTTTACGACGAGGCGATTAGGTCGAACCGTGAGGATTGCCTTGCAACCGATCTCCAGCTGCCCCACAACCAAATCATCATGGACGGCTTGAAGAAGGATATCTGTGCCATTGCGCACACTTTGATTTATGTTTTCGCATGCGCTCTTCCGCGGAGTTGACCACACATAGAGCGATTGTGGCCGGTGCGCATCTTCTCGAATTGCCTCCCGATTTGAAACCCTGAGACGAAACGCGGTTCCGAAATAGCGTGAATTCTCGCCGTTTTTTGTGACGGCTGCCGCAAGTTAACAAAGCAAAGAGGGTTAGCTTGCTGCTGACTCTGGCTATATTCGTGCAGTCTTCAGTATTGCCGCGCTACTACACATGGCAAGGCGAATCACGGGAAAGCCTGATGTTGTCTCCTTTTGTTGGTCGTCCTCGAAAATTCAGGCAGGCTCGAAAGGCGCCCTGAGCGCAGTTCCCCAAACAATTGGGCGCACGGCCGAAGACATTGTCACATTCAAGGATCGCCGGCTTGGCGATCCATCAACGGGTGTTGATGGCAGCGATACTTACGGATGCGAAGACATCGGCGGACCTTTGGCCCGCTCCTGATTTCCGGGAGCGAAACACTCTTGAACACGCGCGTTCGATCCCACGCGCTTGCACCTCTTGGTCAGCGCGTCGATTGGCAGCATCGACCTTTACACGATCCAGCAAGTCACCTGGGAGCATTCCCACCCTACTCAACCTGGTTATCAGTTGTCTTGCGTGTAGTCGCCGCAAGATCCAAAGGGTATTGCACTACACCGTCATGGGTGAATCGGACGAAAAGCGAGGAATCTCAAATGCGGAATTTGCAGCTTAACAAGATGTGGCCTCAAAGCCTCGGGATGGCATTACTACTGGGCTTTTTCATGTTTCTCGCTGGATGCGGTCGAGAGCAAGCTTCCTCCAAGGCGCAAAATTCCCCGGCGACCGTAGTCGCTCCCAGAGTCAGCTCCACGAATCCTCCTAATTTGTTCGACTGCGAACCTATCAACAGAAAAATCACCGCAGCCTTCACTAAGGCGATGAACCCTTTGACGATCAATACAGCAACATTTCTGGTGACAGGCATAAGTCCTGTGACCGGAACGATAGTCTGGGATGCAACAAACAACATCGCCCTCTTTAAGCCCAGCAGCAATCTTGCTCCCGATGCCATATACACCGCCACGATCACCACATCCGCCCAGGACACCTCCGGCAATGCGCTGGCAAGTAACTTCTCATGGAGCTTCGAATCCTGTCTCATCGCAGACGCCACCGCACCGACGGTGAGTTCCACTGTCCCCGCGAATACCGCCGCAGCGGTGCCGATCAACGGGAAAATCACCGCAACATTCAGTGAGGGGATGGACTCTACAACGTTGACGGCAACAACCTTTCTGGTGACAGGACCCGGCACCACTCCCGTGACCGGAACGGTTACCTACGCCGGTAACGCCGGCGCAATTGCAACCTTCACGCCAGCGAGCAATCTCGCACCCAGTACTCTATACACGGCCAAAATTACAGCCGGAGCTATGGACCTCGCAGGCAATGCTCTGGCAGGTGGGGGCGTGGCGCCGAATCCGTGGACCTTTACAACGGGTACAGCCGCGGACCTCGCGCCACCGACTATAACTTCCACAGTTCCTGCGAATGCAGCCACTGGGGTGGGTATCAACCAGGCAGTCAACGCGACCTTCAGTAAGGCCATGGACCCCACAACGATCAGCACGGCAACCTTTACGGTGACAGGACCTGGGGCAACTCCCGTGATCGGAACCGTTGCCTACGATGTGCCAAGCCACGTGGCAACCTTGACGCCAACGAGCAATCTGGCACCGAGTACCACCTACACGGCCACGATTTCCGGGGTCAAAGATGTGGCAGGCAATGCACTGGCAAGTGGCGCGGCACCGAATCCATGGACTTTTACAACAGGCACAGCAGCGACAGGTCAAGCGCCCGTCAACCTCAGAACGGCCTCTACTTTCGCGGTGATCGCTACCTCCTCGATCAGCAGCACCGGTTCTGTGCAGGTTAACGGAGACGTTGGGTTGCATCCGGGTACTTCACAGGGAATCCCGCCGGCACAAGTGAACGGGACGATACACGTAAACGATCCTCAAGTAGTCCAGGCCCAAGCCGACTTGTTGGCCGCGTATAACGACGCCGTTAGCCGATCCACGAATTCTCAAACTTTGCCCGGAAATCTAGGCGGGCTAACTTTCGCCCCCGGCCTCTATACCAACTCGACCTCGGTTTTGATATCGGGAGCGGGACCGGGCAACAACGTCACTCTGGACGCCGGGGGCGACGCGAATGGGGTCTTCATCTTCAAGATGGGATCCACACTGACCACCGGACCCGGTTCCCAAGTGATCCTGGCCGGCGGTGCTCAGGCTAAGAATGTCTTTTGGCAGGTTGGCAGTTCAGCAACCATCGATACGACCACCGCCTTCGCGGGGAACGTACTGGCCGCTGTTTCAATCACGCTCAATACCGGCGCAGTAGTGCAGGGCAGAATGTTTGCCGGGTCGGGCGGAGGCGCGGCTTCGGTGACAGTAAACGCCAGCAGCATTACGGTACCTGCCCCATAGATAGGGCCGCGGCTGAGAGCGCCCCCCGGGGCGGTCTTGGCCAGGGAAACCAGGGGTTCGGTGCAGAAAAGCAGGACCAGCAGGGCTCGATGGCTGAGAAGCGAGGCCCGAAGAGCCCCGCTTCTCAGGTGAGCAGGCGCGATTCAGGAGGCAACGATGAAGTTAGCATGGCGGCTATTGACCGCAACGGCGGTTGCGTTTTTACTCGTGCCGGCGCTGCGTGCGGACGACACGGAAAAAGCGGTAACTACAGCCAGTAAGGATGTGGCTGTCAATTCCCCCCTGGCACCCAGTGCCGCAGGCGAGGCTGTACCGGCTGCCCCCAGGCCGGCGCCCGCGCCGCCGGCAAGAGTAGGAAAGCGGAGTGGCGATACGCCCAGGGTGGAGCTGTTTGGGGGATATTCGTTTTGGCGGGGAGTGCCGTTCAGCGATGGAAACCGGATCGCCTGGATGCATGGCGGCAGCGCATCTGTCGCTTACAACCTGAACAATTGGCTGGGCCTCGTTTTCGACCTTGGTGGCTACCGAGTCACCCGGTCCGGCCCTGGCGGGACTCCCGCTGGGGGCACAGTATCCGCCGATGGGAACGTTTTCACCTACCTCCTTGGTCCGCGCGTATCCTTCCGGCATGATCGCTTCACTCCGTTCGTCCAAGGTCTGTTTGGAGCCGTGAGCGCAAGCCAGGTGACGCTCTCCGGTTGTACGGTTGGTTGTACGTCCCTCGCTGGCGATAGCACTTTTGCGATGACCGCTGGAGGCGGATTGGACTTCAAGGTAAGCCGCCATTTCGCCATACGTCTCGCTCAAGCCGAATACTTGATGACCCGGTTCCCAGACCCTTCCTCCAACACGGAAAATAGAGTAACGCAGAACAACGTGCGCCTCTCGGCGGGACTCGTCGTTCGCTTCGGCGCCCATGACGAGACTTCCGCGTCGGCGGCTGCGGCTTGCTCGGTGGAACCAGCAGAAGTCTTTGCCGGCGAGCCGGTGAGGGGGACTGCCACTGGATCCAATTTCAGCTCCAAGCGCGCTGTCCAATACCGATGGAGTGGCACCGGAGTCAGAGTTGCCGGTGACAATGCTTCCACCCAGATTGACACCACGGGATTGCGGCCCGGCTCTTACCAAGTCAATGCCAACTTGCGCGATGGCAGCAAAAATGGTGTTGCCTCCTGCATGGCCAGGTTCAGTGTGAAGCAGCCGCGTGCGCCGGAGATTGCATGCTCGTCAGACCCAGGAACTGTAAGGACGGGCGGCACGGCCACGATCCGGTCAAACGCCAACAGCCCCGATAACCGAAGGCTGACCTACAGCTATACCGCGAGCGCGGGCAACGTCTACGGCACTGATGAGACCGCCACGCTCAACACCGCGGGTGCATCGCCGGGCCCGATCAGGGTGACTTGCACTGTAAGCGATGACCGCAATCCTGCGCTCACGGCTTCGGCGGCGACAACCGTAACACTAGAAGCACCACCGCCGCCCCCGCCACCACCACCTCCTCCGCCAGCCATGCCTGCAGCGGAGATCAGGGAACTAGAAACGAGGCTTTCCCTCCACAGCGTCTACTTTCAAACGGGCCGGCCCACGCTCGGCGATCCCACCGGCGGCGTGCTCGGCAGCCAGGAGCGAATCCTCATTACGCTGGCCGGCGATTTCACAAGATATCTCAAGGCCAGGCCGGAAGCCCATCTGACTCTCGAAGGCCATGCCGACCCGCGTGGCTCCTCCAAATACAACCAGATCCTTACGGAGCGGCGTGTAGATCGAACGAAGAGCTTCTTGATCGGACAGGGTGTTCCCGCTGCCAACCTCGAGGTCCAGGCGTTTGGCGACGAACGAAATATGACCGACGACGAGGTGAAAAAAGCGGTTGAGCGGAATCCCGAGCTGAGCGCAGAGGATCGGCGAAAAGTTCTGAACAACATGCACGCGATTATTCTGGCCAGCAACCGCCGCGTAGACATCGTCCTGAGTACTACGGGGCAACAGTCCCAACGTCAGTACCCCTTCAATGCGAAAGACTTCTTACCCCTGATCAGCACGCAGGGCGAACCAACAAATAAAGAAACCACCCAAAAGCACTAGCCGGCGGAGTCTTTTTGCTCCGCCTTGCAGTCAGCGGTACGAACTTTCGTGGCAGATGTATCGGCGCGAAGGGAAGGAAGAACACGGCTTAAACCCCTAAAGGAGGGTCAATCATGAACGATCGGACCAAGTACGTTTTACTCTGCCTGCTGGCGATCGCTATGCTTTTGTCCGCGGCCTCGTTCCAACCAGCGTTGGCTCAATCCGCGCCATCACTCGGTGCGGCGTCCAGCTTCTCGGTCCTGGGCGGCCAGGCGGTTACCTGTACCAACTCCGTTATCACCGGGGACGTGGGCGTCAGCCCCACCCCCGCGTTCGCAAATGCCGGCTGCACGATTGCGGGCGGGACGCCCCCTGCGACCGACGCGGCCGCAGCCCTGGCGCGCACTGCCTTCCTCAGCGCGTACGACGCGCTCGGTCTCATGCCGTGTAGCCAGACCATCGGTACTGCTGCGTTCACGGGCAATGTGCCGGCGCTTGGGCCGCTCGCGCCGGGTGTCTACTGTTTCCCCGGGGGGGTGACGTTCACAGACACAACATTGACGCTCGACGGGTCCACCAATCCGAAGGGGATCTGGATTTTCAAGGTCGGTGCAGCCCTCACGGGCAGTGGGTTCCACGTAGTCATGGCCAACGGCGGACAGGCGTGTAACGTATTTTGGTCGGTCGGCGCCGCTGTGACGCTGTCGACTTCGACGCTGCCGCCGCTATTCCAAGGGAACATTCTCGCGGGTGACGCCGCAGGCGGGGCCATCACCATTACCGGGGGAAGCTTGATCGGGCGTGCCTTGGCGAACGTCGCGGTGACGCTGACTGGCACCAACCTACACGGCTCCTGCGCACTGCTGGCCCAGGCAGCTGCAAGCTGTAGTGCGAATGATAATGATAAAGATCACGGGAAGGATCAGGACCGGGATCACGATAAGGACCAGGACAAGGACACAGGATCACCAAAACGAACAGGATAGCGATCGCTAAACTGAAGCCGGCGGGTGCGCGGAGGCGCGGCCTGTGCCGCGCCTCCAACCGCGCGATGCTCAAAAACATGCACTCGATTCAGTCTGTTTGTCTCACGCATCGGCCCTAAGTGCTCGGAACCACAAGGGCTCCAAGCAACCAGAGTGCGAATACAACTAGAACTGTGTTTACAATCGTCATGTCCACTTACTCCTGGGAAACACAAAAAACCGGTGACTATCGCGATCTGCTCTGGGAGGGCCTGCGATTACTCTGTTGTCTGAGGGACGTGATCGCCAAACCGGAACCAGCAACACCCAACATCAATCGACTCTCCCCAACCGCCTTTCACTCTAGGCCGCAACGAAGACCACAATCTGTCCTCTTGCGGACACATTGCTGCTTACATTTCCTGGAAGGCGATCAGGGCTGGCGGAGCGGTTTGCTCCGATACCTCCGTAACTCCTCACAGCCCTATGCGATTCAGCGATGACGCTGCGGCGCAATGCCGTTCGGGAGACGTCGGCGGTGTTTAGTGTTCCTTTCAGGACACTATGGCACTTTGCTTCGATAGTACAATATGGCTTCCGAAGGGCCGCGGGCTGCGCATGACACATTCGAAAAGGGTGAAATCCGATCAACGAGCTTTCGACGCTCAAGCGTTTCTTGATTCGGCTGGTGTGTCGCGGAAGATTGCGGAGTTTCGGCGAAGACAATCCATCTTCACACAAGGTGATCCGGCCGATGATGTCTTTTACATTCAGCGGGGCGGTGTGAAACTTTGCGTCGTCAACGAAGCTGGCAGAGAGGCCGTTGTGGCGATGCTCGGACCGGGGGATTTTTTTGGTGAAGGCTGCCTTGCGGGTCAGCCGAAGCGAATCGGCACGGCGATCGCGATGGCACCGACTACAGTGCTCGTCATTGATAAGAATGAGATGATTCGCGTCCTCCACGCAGAACACGCCTTCTCCGACCGTTTCATCTCTTACATGCTTTCCAGGAATATCCGAGTGGAGGAGGACCTGGTCGATCAGCTTTTTAACTCCACCGAGAAACGACTGGCTCGCACGCTTCTGCTACTCGCCCGCTATGGAAAGCAAGACCAGCCTCAAAAAGTGCTTCCCAAAGTGTCGCAAGAGATGCTGGCGGAAATCATCGGCACCTCGCGTTCCCGCGTTAACCTCTTCATGAACAAGTTCAAGAAACTGGGCTTTATCCACTATAACGGCGGGCTAGAAATTCACAGCTCGCTCTTGAGTGTGGTCCTGCACGAATAGCGAACAATCTTCACGCAGAAGCATACGATGGGCGAGCTCGAGCTCCAAATCGCTGTTTCCGGCTTGTTTATCGCACATTCCGTCTTATTTGAGGGCATGCTTTGAAGATGACCCGTCCTTCGGAATCCGAAGTCAGGCCGGCCACTATCCTTATCGATGTGCAGCTCCATAAGACGCCCGCCGAAGAGCACGATGCGTCGCTTCAGGAACTGAGGCAACTCATTGAAACGCTGGGGTGGGGTATCGTCGGAACGCTCACGCAGAAACTGCAGTCTCCTACAGCCGCGTCTTTCATCGGGCCGGGAAAACTCGAAGAGCTGAGCGAGCTCGTGAAAGCGCCCGGCAAGGCCCAAAGCGTGGTATTCGATCATGAACTAACCCCCACACAAGTCAGAAACATTAGAGAAGCGACCGGCGTGGAGGTTTACGATCGGCCGGCCGTCATCCTCGAGATTTTTCATCGGCACGCTCACACCAAAGAAGCGCAGCTTCAGGTGGAATTGGCAAGGCTCAAGTACCTCACGCCCCGCGAGAGCGTGTCGGGAGCCAAAGAGCGAAAGGGAGGGGGACGTGGCGGCCGAGGTGTGAGCGAGTCCTTTCACGAGATCGAGCGCCGGGAAGTGCGGGACCGAATGAGCGAGCTGCAACGAGAGCTCGAAGTTGTCCATCGAGAGCAAATCGAGCGCCGTCGTCATCGCGAAGGTTTGCCCAAGGTCGCCATCGTCGGGTACACCAATGCCGGAAAGTCTTCACTCATGCGGGCGCTCACCGCGAGCGAAGTGCTCGTGGCCGATCAGCTCTTTGCGACCCTGGATACCACCGTGCGAGCGTTGCAGCCGGAGACTCAACCTCGGATTCTTGTTTCCGACACGGTAGGTTTCATTCGAAATCTTCCCCACGATCTGGTGGCCTCATTCCGGTCGACTCTTGATGAAGCGTTGGACGCCTCGCTTCTGCTCCACATAGTGGATGCGGCGGATCCGGCGTTGCGCTCCCACATTCAGGTGACGAAAGAAGTGCTCGAAGGCATTGGGGCGGGAAAGCTGCCGTCTCTTCTGATCCTAAACAAGATCGACGCCGTCGATAGTTCGCAAAAGACATTGCTGAAAAAAGAGTTCCCCGAGGCCATTGCGATGTCCGCGCTCGACTCCAAGGACATCGAGGCGCTTCGCTCCCGTCTCGTCAGTTTCTTTCTCGATAACATGGCTCAGGTGGAGCTCGTCGTTCCCTACGGCAAGGAAGGGGTGCTCGCCGAGATCCGCAAGAACATCCTCGTGCTCAGCGAGTCGTACGAGGAAAAGGGCGTTTGTCTCAAGATAAAGGCGAACCCCGGCACCGTTACCGCCTTGAAGCGGCGGCTCGCTTCGTAAGAACTCCGACGAATTCTATAGCGCGGTCGCTGCTGCAGGGCGGTCGGTGTCTCCCAATCTTCGAGCCGCCTCGAACTACCACCTACCCTGAGTTGCATGTGTGCTCCACGAGCTCCCGGTAGTGTGTAGTGTATGGTCGTGCGGTGTGGCGGTACGCACCGGGGGAGGGCAATGAAGTGGCGGAAGATTCTTGGAATGCTCATATCGGCTATCTCGAGGATGAAGTGAAGAAGATCGACTTGCGGGCCGACAAGCTGGAAGCAACGATCCCGGACCTGGAAGACGAACCGAAGAAACATGCGTTGCGGGAACTCGTCAAACATCTACGAGACGAAGCCAGCGAACACCGCAAGTATCTGGCGCTCGTGAAGCAGAAGTGACCCCCCCCCCGCACGAACTCCCGACAAGTCCTTTTTTTCGAATATGCATTTTTGGCTCACGTCCAGATTAACTGCATACAGTTAACACAAATAATCACATCACTTATAGCTTGACTTATACGGGTTAAGTGTCTACTGTGTTGACAGTCCAAATGACAAATGAGTTTTGGAGGTGCAAAACATGAACACGATTACTCGTTGGGAACCACCCCGGGGTGGGACGTCCCTGCAGGACCAGGTCAATCGTCTATTTGAAGACACATTGACTCGCGGCCGGTCGGGTCAGGCTGAACTTGCGACCTGGGCGCCGGCTGTGGATATATACGAAACCGAGACCGAGCTGGTCGTAAAGGCCGACCTGCCCGATCTTCAAGAGAAGGACATTGACGTGCGCGTCGAAAACAATACGTTGACGATCCGCGGAGAGCGGAAGTTCGAGAAGGAAGTCAACGAGGACAACTACCTTCGAGTGGAACGCGCCTATGGTTCGTTCATGCGGAGTTTCTCGCTTCCAAACACGGTAAAGACCGAAGGCATTCGCGCCGAGTATCGCAACGGGGCCTTGACCGTGCGTATGGCCAAGCGTGAAGAGTCTAAGGCGAAGCAAGTCAAGATCAACGTCACAGGAAACGGCAAGTAAGCTGAATCTCATGTTGCGAGGGGCCGGTGCCGCGGCCCCCGACAACTAAGGAGGTCGCCGATGGTGGAACGTCAAGAAGTATCGAGAGATGGAATCGCTCGACGAGCGTATGAGATTTATGTTCAGCGTGGCGGGCAAAACGGAAGCGATGTAGAGGATTGGCTGAGAGCAGAAAAAGAGATCCGGGACAAACCTGCTGACGTGCCGGCAAAATCGAGAACGGCCGCCGCAGGCAGGTAACACAACATATTGAGAACATGCGAATGACTAAGTGTTTGTCCATCCAAGCGGGGCGAGTGATTCAGACCTCGCCTCTTTTTTCCTTCACCGGTCGGACCTTGTAGCATAGGCCGCACTTATTAGCCTTCAATGCGAAAGCGAATCTCCCAGGGTGCATTAGCGCCCGGCCTCCATCTCGTCCCATGTCACTCTGTCGGGTTATTTTCTAGCGTTTCTTGAAAGCGGCTAGATTCGCAATCCAGCCATTCCCAGACGGTGACAGAGTCCAGGTAGCCGCAACGGAGCCTTTTACGTTCTGAACCTGGTCTTGGTCCGCGTAGGCCGCGGCAGTTCCCAGATCCACACGCTTGGTGAAACCGCTCTCTGCCGTAAACGTGTCACCGCTGCCCATGCTGTCTTCCACACCGACGCCAAAAATCAAATCTCCATCTGCTATGGTTGCTGCGGACCCGCTCGAAGGATTCGTGTTGATTCCGGTAGCTCCCGCGGTCGCGTCCAATACAGCGGCAGCCGCGATGCCACTGTACTCGTGGACGCCCACAGCGAGGTAGTTGACCGCGGCGCTGAACGTCACGGTGATTTGATTCGAAGCGCCTCCTTTGATGTTTGCCGCGTAGAGAATCGCGCATCCCTGGCGGTGCCCTGAATCGTACGTTTGGATCGCTTGGGTGTAGGTGTTCCCTTCGGTGTCGGTCGCGGTGATCGTCGGGTTCGTATCGCCATAGGTGATACCCAGAATGATGGCATTCCCACTCGTGCTGGCGGATTTAAATGCTGCGGCAAAGGATGTGTACCTGGTTCCGGTAACATCACTATTAAAGGCTTGCTGGATATGGCTAACTTTCCCCAAAACTGGGGGAAGCGGGCCCAGCGTGAAACTAACAATAAAGCCTGTCGCCTTGGCTATAGTGGTAACCACCTCACCGGTCGGAAGAGTTTCCAGGGCTGCTTGTGAACATACAGAGTTACAAAAAGGTGGCACAAATGCGCTGATGGTTGCGGGATGGCCAGATGGATCCGTGTAGTCGAAGACACCGTAGTATTGCAGCGTCGGATCAATCGAAATGCTGCCTTGCGCACGCCCATTCGCATCGAGGGTAATTCCGTAGACGTTCGTGCCATTCGGTTGATAGATGTGTAGGTTGCCGACAATCGGAGTGCCGTCGTCCCACACGAACCGAGCGTAGAATTGCACTTGTTGTGTTTGCGCTGCCAGGGGCAGAACACTGAACAACAGGACAAACAGAAGCGCCTTGATGTTCATCCGAATATTCGGCCTCGCTCGAAAAGATGGGGCGGGAAACTTCGAACCTGCCATGGAGACACAGGACGACGCATACCGATCTGAGATGGACAACATTTGTTCACGTGCTTTCTGAAAGGGGTAAGCGCAGAAAATGAGGCGGAGAGGCTTTAGGTCAGCATGTTCATGCTAGCTGCTAATGACATGCCAGGCCAGTGGAAGTTTCTCGCCGTGTGACCGTTTTGCACACATCAATTGGCGGCAGCCCTGTGGGCCAGTTTCCGATAATCCCGGCCCGACGGGCGAATAGCCGCATCTGCGTAAACAAGAAAGGCCTCACAGTCCCCCCATCGATACTGTATTTGTCGCTCATTCGCTCCGCATAACGCCTTCAGACACATTCGCGGCTTCCATCCTCCGCGCCAGGCATTTCTCAAGGACCTCGTAGAGTTCCTGAGGCCGGATTGGTTTGCTAAGATAGCCATCCATGCCCGCCGCCATGCACCGCTCCTGATCGCCTTTCATGGCGTGGGCAGTCAGGGCGATTACCGGTTGGTGGCGTCCGCTGCCTCTCTCCATCTCCTTTTTGCGAAGAGCAACAGTGGCTGCCAATCCGTCCATCTCGGGCATCTGGAGGTCCATCAACACCAGATCAAAACTCTCTTTATCGAGTACCTGGAGTGCCTCGTGACCGTTGGCAGCCACCACAACGCAGTGGCCTCTCTTCTCGAGCAAACGCACCACCAGCCGCTGATTCACCAGGTTGTCTTCAGCAAGCAGGACGCGCAAAACGCTCGCGGGGTCGCGAGCATCATGGAGGGAGTACCGAGTGATCAGCGGAATCGCGCCTTTCTGCTCCCCCGCCCCGAGCACCCGAGCAATGGCCTCGCGCAATTCCGATTGCCGGATGGGTTTTAACAAGTATGCGGAGATACCAAGCTCACGGCAACGCACTGCATCGCCGCTGTGGCCTGCCGAGGTGAGCATCATGACAATAGCCGTGGATAATTCCGGGCTTTGACGGATTCGTTCCACCAGGGTAAACCCATCCATCTGAGGCATGTGCATGTCCAGCAAGATCAGGCCGTAGGGAGCCTGTGCCTTGTGGGCTGCTAACAGTTCCGCTAACGCCTGTTCCCCACCCTCCACGGACACCGGCTTTATTTCCCAGCGCTTGAGCATTCCTTCGAGTATGCGTCGATTGGTGCGATTGTCGTCCACCACTAGGACCTTCACCCCACGCAAGATCTCCGGCGGGGCAATCGTGCCCACTTCGATCACCTGCGTATCTACTGCTCCAACCCGCACCGTGAAATGGAAGTGAGATCCCCGGCCCACCTCGCTCTCCACCCATATTTTCCCGCCCATCATCTCTACCAGACGCTTCGAAATGGTCAGCCCCAGGCCTGTGCCGCCGTATTTGCGCGTGGTGGAGCTGTCGGCCTGGGAGAAGGAGTCAAAGATCAATTTCTGGTTCTGTGGGGCGATGCCGATTCCCGTATCCGCAACCTCAAATTGCAAAATGTGGTCCTGGCCCTCCTTGCCCCCGGATCGAACTTTTAAGGCCACCTCACCCTGGTCTGTGAATTTGATGCCGTTGCCCACGAGGTTGATGACGATTTGGCGCAGCCGGCTGGAATCTCCCCGCACCATCTCCGGCACCTCGGGAGCCACCTCACACAGGAGCTCAAGGCCCTTTTCGTCTGCCCGGAGCGCCAGGGTCTTCATCGTCGTTTCCAAACAATCGTACAGGTTGAAATTAACCGCCTCCATGTCAATTTTCCCCGCTTCGATCTTAGAGAAGTCGAGAACGTCGTTGATCACGGTGAGCAGGGAATCCGCCGACAGCTTGACCGTCTCCAGATATTCCCGCTGTTCGGGCGTTAGTTCGGTTCCAAGGGCTAGATCGGTCATCCCCACGACGCCGTTCAACGGCGTGCGGATTTCGTGGCTCATGTTGGCGAGGAACTCGCTCTTGGCGCGGCTGGACGCCTCCGCCCGTTCTTGAGATAGGGAAAGTTGAGCGACCAATTCTTGGAGACGTACGTTGGTTTTCTGCAAAGTTCGCCCACGCTCGAAACGCAAGGCCAAGAATAGAACCGAGGCCAGACATCCCAACAATGTTGCTACGGAAGCCAAAAGTGCTGTCTTGCTGCCACGCTGGGCTTCGGTTTCAAATTTCGCGAGCGCTTCATGGATTTGTTGATCTAAACGCGCAAAACCCGGATCCACACGCGATTCATCCACTTCTCGCGCTTCATCGAGTTGGCCGCTTGAGATAAGCGCAAATTCTTCCTCCATGGCGCTCAGATACGTGGAAGCAGCCGGTTGCACCATGTCCGCAAATCCTTCCTGATGTTGAAGCGAGTGAATCATCTGCAGTGCATTCAGGATTCCGCGACGGAAATCCTCCGAGCTCGCATGCAACTCGGAATCGATCTTCATGCTGGCGATTGCCTCCCACTCATTCGAGTTTAGCCCTTGCGCATTCGCCTCCAGTTGATACAAGAACGTTTCGGTTTGGCGGTTCCGTTCGTTAGACTCGCTGATAACGTACAGACCGATGATCCCCGAGATGGCGACCAGGAACGCCGCGCCTGCAATCAATCCCAATCGAAGTCTACTTGGTGGCAACATTATTTAGCCCTGTCGTTCTTGTTTCCGCGCTTTGCAAAGCAATCTGCAATTGCAAAACGATGCCCAAGCGCGGGGTCTGAGAGTTCAAACCGGTAGGGAAGGCGATTGCCAAATATCGGTCCGGAGTCAGGTTGTATTTCAGACCGGGGGAAAATGCGACTTGATTCCCGCGGGAAGCATGGGTGCCGTTGATCTCCCACACGAGACATGTGTTGAGCCGCTCAAAGGGAAATGCGACGGCGCCGTTATAAAAGATTTCATTGCTTGCGTCCGTCGTGCGGATCTGGTGAACAGCCGAATATCCGAAATTGCCTTGCAAGACGGCCCGCCGGGAGGCGTACACGGTCGCCACAAAAGGCGCCGCTTCGAAAGCGCCTTCGCCAAGCCCCTGGGCGGCGTTACCGCTTGGGAAAGTCGTCTCCAAGCCCACAACAAAGCCTGGCATTCGCACGCTGGGTTTTCGCACCAGATACTTCACTGTTGCCGAGATATCTCCGACCCCGTAGTGGTTTGTCGCCGCCTTTGCGAATGCCAACGGCACCTCGATTTCCCCTCCCCAGCGGTTGGCAATGCCAAAGAAGAGCTGTGTCCGAGGAAGAAACCCGGATCCCTCGGTCCCTCGCCATCTGTAGGATCCTGAGAATCGAAGGTCCCAGTCTCCGGGTTCGTTGGGCATAGTCTCTTCGGTAATGATCGGTTCTACGATGTGTGGTTCAGGATCGGTCTTCGATGCTTGAGCGATTACAACGTCCGGAGAGCAAAGAATTCGCGCAGCAACGACTAAAAGAACACAGGAATGAGCCAACCTATTTCTCCGGATCATGCGCAGACCTCGTCAGCACCAAGAACATAGATTCCAGAAGGGGGATGGCCAAAGCTCAATTCGGGGTGAGAAGGAAGAACCCGCCCAAAGAGGACCGGCTCGTGAAAGGGGAACTCTATTTTACACAATACTACAGCGAATGTAAGTCGATACGTCTTTATATTTATTTGATTGGTTACTGACTCTTCGCAGGTGCAGGGGATCGATCCGGAAGACCTCCCGGAGTTCGCGTCGGAGCGATTCGTATTCACCGTCCAGGCTTCTGCTCATCATCTCTGCCTCGTGAGTGGCAAGGCCTGCCCCCATTCCATCGCAACGGCGAGCCGTGATTCAGGCGTTTTCCCCAGGGAGCGCTTTGAACGCAAAGAGCTCCTCGCCCGGGATCAAGCGAATTGTTTGAGCGTCCTGAAAGCCTGCATGATGCAGCTGGCTGATGAGTTCGTGCTTGCTGGGCAGTCTCCCGGCAGTCAATGTTGCAGCACCCCAAAGATTGAGAACTTCCACCCCCAGGCTTCCTCCCTGACAACATGTGATCAGCAATAGAAAGCCGCCCGGCTTGATGAACTGCCTGATATGTTGGAGCAGCGAAACTCGGCTCTCGACTGGGAAATAGTAGATATTGTTGTAAAGCGTGACGATACTGAAACACTCGTCCGGAGCCTTCAGCCGGATATCTCCTACTTCGATTCTCACTCGCCCTTGCAGACCCCATTCTGAGATGTTCCGGCGAGCCACATCGGCGACATTTGGCTGTAACTCCAAACCCAGGGCCGCCAGAGACGGATTTCTGCTTGCAGCGTACTTGATGTAAAAGCCGGAGCCACAGCCGATCTCAAGCAGGCTGGCAACTCCGGAGGCTGGGAAGAATCGATCAATTGCCTCCGTTTGGAAAGCTTCCATGATCCGCGAGGACCATTGTCGTTCACGCCGGATATGATGCTTATATCGAAGAGTTTTACGCATTCGCCAAGGCAATTGCGCTTTGCGGCTATGAGGTTGTGCTGTTTGATGGACCTCGGCAAGGATCCACATCATGCGCGAAAAAATACCGATGACGCATGAGTGGGAAAAGCCGGTCGCCGCAGTGCTCGACCAGCTCTCGCTGAAAGAAGTGACTTTGATTGGTATCAGCCTGGGAGGGTGTCTCGCTCTCAGAGCCGCGGCTTTCGAGCCCAGGGTCAAGAGAGTGATCGCTTACGACGTCATGCTCGACTTTTTCCAGTGCATCACGTCTAGACGAGACAAGACTACACAAATCATTCTCGACTCTCTGGTTCGCCTGAGGCTGAGGACGGTTCTGGACAGGGTGGCTCGCATCTTGATGAAATCGGATCTCTATTCGAGATGGGGCATCCAGCAGGGCACGCACGTCATGGGATGCCGGACGGCCTCCGAATACTTCTTCAGCGCCAAGGAATACAACACCCGGGCGATCTCCGAGCGACTTACCCAGGACGTTCTTATCATGGCCGGAGCAGAAGACCATTTCGCGCCCCTCGAACAATTTTTTAGCCAGCTGCGGCTTCTGGTAAACGCAAGGTCAGTCACTGGCCAAATATTCACTCGAAGAGATCACGCGCAATCACATTGCCAAGCCGGCAATCTTGGGTTGGCGGTCGTGCACATCCTCAGTTGGGTGGATGCTCTTCCCTGATAGTCGATGGCATTGAGGGCCGCCTGAAAGGCGCCTGAATGAATGGAGGCCGAAATGGCGAATTCAAAAAGCATTGCGAGCCTGTTCGGTCCCACTATCATGGCGATGATCGTGTCGGAGTTTCCGCTAGTGCAGCCGCATCTCTACGACGCACAAATTCCGCCTGTTGTGTACCTCTCAGGTGTCTTGACGTTTGTGGCGGGTCTTGCCATCGTCCGTGCGCACAATCGCTGGGCGCGTGACTGGACGGTGCTCATCACACTCTCCGGTTGGTTTGGCATCGTACTCGGGCTGTTCCGAATGTTTGCTGCACGTCGCTATCAACGGAGCGCCGCCGACACGAGTGCGACAGTGCTCATGGTCTTAGAAGGCGTTCTGTTCGTCTGTGGCCTCATCATGACGTTCAGGGCATACAGCCGCGGCGGCGACTGAATCTCTGATAACAATCCCACTTCTGGCAAGGTTGGCTGGATAGTGGATGTATGGTCGTCTAACCGGAAGCTATCCGGCTTCCACGACGGGATTTGTCCTGCGAAGTCGGCTTGTGGAAATAAGGAAGTTTTTACGATAGCGAGCCGGCAGGCGATGGCAACGAATCCGCATAGGCATCCCTCATCCCTTATTTGAGCCGAGCAACAAGGTTCCCTGAACTGCGCCATCACTGGTACGTGGTGAGATAGGGGCTCCACAAGAATTGCCCCCCCCTCATAGGCGGTCCGAGAGCGTGCGCCGTACTGATGCCCGGCTCTGGAAACCGACACGTGAGCTGGTAGGGCTCGAAAGCTCTACGGTAGAAGTTTCAGGCGGCGCTTGCCCGAAACTCCATGAAGTGAACTACGCTATTTTCGGTGGCGAGGTCCCTAAGGTTGAAACGTAATCTCTATCGGGAAGCTAGCGCTTACCGGTTTTCCGTTTAGTTTCGGTTCCGTGGTCCTCCACTGACGAGCGGCATCTTTAGCCTTCTTGAGAAAATCCTGGTCTACCTGTCCATCTCTGTCTACACGCTTGGCATTGCCGTGGGTGTCTACGAAAACGATCAGACGCAGCGTATAGGGCAGCTTTCCAGTTTGCTTGGCACCGCTGGGCACGTCAATTGTCGGTGTCCCGATCCATTGGAGTGACGGCTCTGCGTCCAGTTGCGTGCAGGGTACCGTGTCTGTCGTACCGCCTGTCGGAGGCGCCACCGCTCCCCGGCTGCAAGATATCGGAGGTACTACGGCTTTTCCTTTTCCAGCAAGAGTTTGGGTCAACTCCCTGATCGCATCAGGGATCCCCCCGTTCACATATTGCTGCGCGAGGTCGTGATGAAAGCCGTTCAAGCGGACAATTTGCTCGAACTCGCGCAACACGTCTGTTTTGAGGCGGTTGATGTTGCCCTGTGTCCTTGCCTGCTGGAAGTCGCTCGTTGCCTTCTCAAATATCGCTGTATCGCTGCTCTGTTGCTCTTTCAAAATCGGTACCTGCCTGTTCAACTCGCTTCCGAGTCCATTGGCAGCCTCGCGGATTGATGAGTCCTGCACACGACTCGAAAAGATGTTCAGCTCATCCTGCAGGCGTTCAAGTCCGGCGGCGTCTTGACTTTTCAGCAAAGACTGGGAACGAGACCTGAGGGAATTGAATTCCTGCTGTTGAGCCGCAAGCAGTTGTTGTTGCAATCGGTCGAACGACTTTGGCCACTGCCTGACGCTATCGAGTTTATTCTTCGCGGCCATATACAAGCCCGCGCGAATCTGATCCTCAAGGGTGTCAATGGCCCGCTGGGCAGAGGCGATCTTGTCCATCTCCTTCTTCGCTTCTTCAGCGAGGGGACCTTTGCGATCGGCAATGTGGCGAAAACTATCGTTGGCCGCGTCCCAGTTCTCGTTCTGGAGCTCTTCCGAAGCAAGGTCATAATTCTTCTTATCGTCATTCATCGCCCTGATCTTGCTCAGATACGCCTGGGCCTTCGGCCGTAGAGTGGAATTCGGTACCTGTAAGTTGAGCATATCGCGGAATCGTCGCTGGGAAGCATCGTAGGTTCCTTTTTGGAAGAGTTGCTCGCCTTCGTCAAACAGACGCTGCTCCTGTCTGGAGTTGTCCACGCCGCTTTGCGGCGCTTGAATGCTCTCCAATTCGTTCGTTGCATCGGCAGCATGCCATAAGTGCATATCGACGACTTGCTGCAGGTCGTCATGACCTTGAGCGTCGTTCTTGTCCTGCTGGAGCAGGCGGTCGCCCTCTAAAAAGAGTTGCTGCTCGTCGCTTCGTTTTTTCTCGATGGAGCCAATCTCTTGCTTTGCTCGAGTGGCAAGCGCTCCACCAAGTGCCTCGATCTGCTTCCACTTCGCTTCGGCCTGATCCAGCTCGTGTTGATTCCACAACTGTTCGGCTTCGTCGCGAAGCTGGGTCTGAGTGACCAACAATAGATGCGCCTTCCGGAGGCTTCTCAGGGTGATGATCCCGATAGAAGCGGTGCCCACGAGCGTCAAGGCAATCACGCTGGCCATTATTACGCGGCGAGTTAGCAGCGTGCGAGTGGGAGCCAAGTGGCGTTTCAGGGATGGTCCTGCCTTCGCCACCCAGAATTTCACACCCACGGCGGCTGCCACCGAATGACGCTTCAGTCCAGCTCTGATGTTAGCAAGATCGACCTTCCGCCACGGGGCGACTCTTATTACGTTCTGCCTTGGCTCGGCGGGCGCCGCTTGGGCCGGCTCCACATTTATTGACGCAACGGCCTGATTGGATTGTGCGGGGAGGGCGCGCGGCATGTTGGCGATCTGGGTAAGGAGGTAGTTGGCGCGCGGATGGCTCGGTTGCAGGATCTGAGTAGCAAAGGCGTCGTTCAGCATGAGGGTCGCCTCATCGTACCTGCCGCCTGAGACGAGCGCCTGGACAGCGTCCAGCTTTAGTTCTGTTCTGTTTCGCGCCCTCGCAGCCGCTGCTGCCTCTGCATAGCGGCCAGGCTTTAAACGGCTTTGAACCGGGTTCTCTGGCGGCTGCTCCTCTCGCCTCCGCAGGTTTTGCGCCAATTCTCCCCTCGCATAACCGACCACCTCCTTCAGTTGAAATTCTTGCGGATACTCCAAGAGAAGGGCTTCTCCCTTTGTAACCGCGTCAACATATTTCGCGTTGGCGGTTAGCTCGCGCAAGGCCGACAACTCCCGCTCCAGCCGCATTCGCTTCTGCTGCTCCTCCTCGGCCTGTTGAATCAGCGCCCGCAGGTTCTTTAGCCGACTATCAAAGCCATGTTGGTTTGCCCACGTCTCCAAGACCTCGCGAGCCTCGGCAAACCGCTGCTGTCCCAATAGCTTCCGGGCTAGTTCGACCCTCTTTTGCTTTTCTTGGTCGAGCCAGTCCTCGCTGGCCGTCGCCTGTAAATCCAGCAACTCTTTCTCCGCAGGAAACTCTCCTAGTGCTTCCTCCAGCACTCCCAGGCATTCCTCATGTTTCAATTCCAGCCACAAACCACGCGCTCTCTGCACAAATTCGCTCAACCGCCTACGCCGCTCCCGCCTGGTTCGCTCTTCCAAAACTTGCCGTTTCAAACGCTCTATGCGGTCGTCTGCCGCCGCACCCGCGCCGGGGACGTTCTTTAGCATCTCCTCCACTTCGGTCAGTGCGCCTTGCGACAGTCGCTCGGACGCCAGTCGAAGTTGCTGCTCCAACTGCTGCGCAGCTTTCGTTGCAACTTCTATTTCCGTCCGCAATTGCTGCGTGGGCTGGTGCTGCGAGTCCAAGCCCAAAGCCAATTCCACTTCACTTCGAGCTTCCACCAGTTTCGCGGCGCTTAGGTATTGCCGCGCGCGACTCAGGTGCTCGTTGATCCGCGGCACGGTCTCCAGCAACCGGATCTCCACCGATACCCGCTCCAACAGGCTCTTGGCCGCCGTGCTGGTGATATCAATCTGCAGTGTTCTATTCAGCAGATCCCGCGCGCTATGCAAATCGCCGATTTCGATTAATTGGCGGCTCTCCGCCAGAAATTCCTGGACAGCGTCGGCTTGCACTTGTTTCCAAAGTGGTCCGAGATCATGAATCACATCCATCACGTTTTGGAAGCGACCTGCAACCGACTTTTGCAGCATTCGTTTGACTACATTCTCGAGCAACTCCGGGCAGTCAGGACTCAGAGCCCGCAGCGGAAGCGGTTCCTCATGGAGGACTTTGAACATCAACTCCGCTTCCGACTCAGCCACGAAAGGCCGCTGATAAGTCAAAAGCTCGTAAGAGGTGACTCCCAAAGACCAGATATCGGAGCGCGCATCGGCGCGTTCGCCGCTGTAGAGTTGCGGCGCCATGTAGCCTCGCGAGCCAATCACCGAGTTGGCTTGGGTGACGGCCATATCCGCGACTCGGGCGATGCCAAAGTCGACGACTTTCACCACCCCTTCCGTAGTTACTATGACATTGGCAGGTTTGATGTCCCGGTGTATGACCCCGTGTTTATGCGCATAGCTCAACGCCTCGCTAACGCGAACGATGTAGCCAAGTTTCATCAAGAGTGGAAGTGCGGCTCGGCGCAGGATCAGCCGCTCTAGCGTTTCGCCCTCGAGGTATTCCATGGCAATGAATGGAGCGCCGTCTTGCTCGCCGAGTTCATAGATTGTGACAATGTTGGGGTGCTGCAGGCTGCCAGCGGAGCGAGCTTCTTGATAAAAGCGCGCTAGAATGTCGGCGCGCTCGCCCACATTGCGGCTAATCGTTTTTAGAGCGACGGGGCGGCCGATAAGGGTATCGCGGGCCTTGTATACGACACCCATCCCGCCCCGACCCACTTCGGAGAGGATTTCGTACTTACCGAGGCGCTGCACGGCTGGGAACCTCGAGGCGGGTATAGTACCAAAAAGAGTTCCGGACGTGTCGGCTGTGTGATATTCCCACGCGGTGCATATATACCAAGTGATTACGCTATAGCAGTAGTTAAATAACTCGTGTTACCACTCAGATATTTGGGAGCCCATGTCTACCGCGAGGAAGAGCTTAAAACACGCGTAATGTTGTATTTTTCGCGCAAGAAACTCTGAGCTCCCTGGCGCTCCTGATTCTCAACGTCAGGTGTCGAATTCAAATAGAGTATGTAATCTTCGGCAGCGCCATCAAAGTCACTCGCTTGCACGCGAGTTCGTGCTTGCGCCACGACGATTTGTGGAAGCTTTGCAACCCCCTGCTCCACAGCCTCAATCAGACTATCTCTCGCAGTGTTCTCCACAGTGGTGAGGAATTGAATGTCGTCCGGGACGGTGCCCTGTGGCTTGACCCCTTCGGTATCTTCCGATTTGACGTTCTCCAGCTGAGTAAACTTCTGGTTAGCATCTCGACTCACGGAAACGTTACTCTCAACTTGATTCCCCGAAGCGTCGATAATTCGAAACTGAAGTTGCACGACTGCGCCGAGACTGCTGTCTTTCTGCGTGTAAGTATATGGCTTAACGATATCGACCGGCACGGTCTTGGGAATCAAGTCCAGTTTTGCGTGGACTTCTACCACTTTCTTTTGTGCTTCCGTGATTCGTTCATTGGCGTCCGCAATTTCTTTCTTCTTGCCACGAGTAACGATCGCCGGCAGCGCTTGTTGGGCGCTCTGCAGTTCCAGATTAGCCGCCTCATAATCTCGATTCGCGGCGTTCCACTCGGGATTCGGTACTTCTTGTTCGCCGGCACGATATTTTGAATCCTTAGGCGTGGATGTCGAAGCTATTGTCCGCGCATGCTGAATAACGTCACCAATCAGCTGAAAGGTTGGTTCCAGCGAGGGAGTCTCGCCCGGCCGGATAACCCTGACCGGCAGCCCGGAAGCTTCCAGTCCAGTTGCGATCGCATCCGCGAGTTGGTCGGCGAATCCGGCGCTGTCACGCCGCGAGGTTTGGTCACGAAAGACCACGCGGATCGATAATCTGGACCGAAGTTGGTAGGCCGATGCAGCCATGGTCATCTCATCGCGAACCGCCTCCAGGTTCGACGCCTTGTACTGAAGAGCTTTGTCGAGATAAGACCAGCCGAGACCTGCGCCCGATCCTAGAGGCTTGTCCATATACCGCTTCGCTTGCTGGAGGTAGTACTCGCTCAATCGATTGGCGAGGTCATCCAGTCTATCTTTCACACTCGGATCATTTCCGAGGGCATACGCGCGTTGGAGATAACCGTGGGCACGCTCGATGGAGAGCTCATCGGCCAAGCCACCGATGGGATCATGGGCCTGCTGGAGTTCCTTAGCCGTTTGAGAGGCGCTGTCAATGTATGCCGGGCTGAGCCGCTCCATGTCTCCGGAGATGAAGGACCGCTGCGCCTCAGGCAAATTGGCCAACACTTCGAACGCTTGGATATAGTCATGCTGTTGTTCAAAGATTTGGCTGCGGCCGAGTGCCTCGTTCGCAGCTTTTTTGTTCTTGGAAGTCTCTAATTCCGTGGTTGCCCTTTTGAGTGCCTCTGTGACCTCCGCAGTTCGCTTTACTTTCAAGGACTGTTGAAACTCATTGACCGCCGTTTCCCAATCTCCCGCAGCCGCTGCGCTTTGACCCCGACTAAGGTGAGACTGATAAGCGCTATCGATTATCGAAGCCAGCCGAGGTAGTTCCGTAGCAAAGGATTCGTAAGCTGAAATCGAGACCAAGGCCTCATCAAATCGCTTGGCCTCGATCAGGGATTCAGCGGAACGCAAATCCGATTCGAACTTCTCATTCTCGTTGCGAGTCTCCGTCTGTAAACTGAGCACAGGATCAAAACTCGGATCGATGGCAACTATTGAGTCCGCCAACGAGACAGCATCCGTGAGGTGAACATAACCAGGCGTATGCGCGCTCAGAGCCGCCTTGTAACTTTGTAGTTCCGCGTGGCCTTGATCGATCAAACTTGAGATGGCGCTGTGAACTTTTTGGTTAAGTTCTAGCGCCGAACTGTTGGTTGCCACTACTGCCAGGGCCTGATTTGCTAAAAGCCTCGCATTCGTCAAATCCTGAAACGCTTGAGGCTGACCCGCCGAGGATTTTTCATACGATTGAAGGCTCGTCTCAGCCTGCATTGTCAGCAATGCGATGAGGGACTGCTTTGCAGCATCCTTGTGCACGGAAGCGGGATACTTGGATAGATAATCCTTCCACCAGACGACGGTGGCTGCTCGCTCGGCACGGAGGTACTCAGCCAACTCCGTATCCGGAGTGGCCACAAACACGATCTTGACGCCACTCTTTAACGGGGGCGGGCCTTCGCTCACAGCGCCAGCTGTTGAAAGCACTTTGCCCTGGAGAACGGCTCGGGCAGCAAGATCGGCCGGGGTGAAGGGGCCATTCTTCTCAAACTTTAGTTCGCTAGGAACGACGCAAGCGGGAGTCGAATCCTTGGTCAAGGTCAGGACGCCGTCCGATCCATACTCGATGCTTGCTCCGGCGGTTAGAGTGACTTTGGGCAATTTGCTATAGGCCGACTTGTCGATCTTTGGATTGGACCCGCAAGCGCGCAATTCAAATTTGCCGTTGATCAGGACGTCCGTAAGGTGAACATAAGCTGGGCCATTTGGCCCGGTGTACAGTTCAATGGCGGTAAGCGAGATGTTTTTCGCGAAGAGCGAGACCGCGAAGCACAGCACGAAACACGCGAAGGAGAATGTTCCTAGGCAATACGAGGAAATTCGCATTTCTTGTCTCCGGGACCGGGGAGAAGACCTAGACGTCAGGTTTTCAGAGGGCCATATAATACAGCGATCGCTGTACAAGTCAACAAACGCATTTGTGGCGATGGCTATACATAGCGTTCATCTGAAGGAACCGCTGATTTAGCGATGAGAAGGGCGCCCACAGGTCCGTCGCAGTCTCGCCGTATGCCTTGCCTTTCCCCGGGCGAAGCGTAGAATGTGTCGCCATAACTCAGAAGGTCCGGCAGAGTCGGCTGCGCACACGACATCGTCTCCGCCGTTCGTCAGCGCGCTTTCGTAACCCAGGACGAAGGTGAAGCGTGCTCAAGAAATTGGGCAAGTACGAACTAATTCAAGAGGTAGGCCGCGGCTCCATGGGCTCGGTCTACAAAGCCCATGATCCGTCTATAGGTCGTCTTGTAGCCTTAAAGACGATTTCGACCTCCCTGGTCGGCAATACCGATCTGCTCGAACGGTTTTATCGAGAAGCACAATCCGCCGGCGGACTGCAACACCCCAATATTGTCACTATTTATGAGCTAGGACAGGAGGGGGAAACCCCCTTCATCGCCATGGAGTTTCTGGAAGGCCAGAGTCTCGAGAACGTTATCGAGCGCCGAGCCAATCTAAGTTTATCGCACAAAGTTGGCTTGATCGTTCCAGTGGTCCGCGCCTTGGAATTCGCACACAGCCGGGGCGTCGTGCATCGTGACGTTAAGCCGGCGAACGTGATGCTCACCAAAGACGGTACGGTCAAAGTCGTCGATTTTGGAATTGCCCGAATCGCCGACATGTCGAAGACCCGAACCGATGTTTTGATAGGAACGCTGGCTTACATGGCTCCGCAGCAGATCCGGGGACAGCGAGCGGACGTTCGGAGCGATATCTGGGCTTTGGGCGTCACTTTTTACGAATTGCTGTGCTCTCGGCGCCCGTTCGACGGTGAGAACGCGGCCGCGCTAATGCTAAACACGATTGCAGCAAATCCGGTTCCGGTGCGAGATCTGTTGCCGGATTGCCCTCCAGCGTTGGAGCGGATCGTCGAGAAGATGCTTCAGAAAGACGTGCCCGACCGGTTCCAGACGATGGAAGAGGTTCGATTCGAACTCGAGCCGCTCTGGAAGAACATGCAGGAAGCAAGCATCTCGAATCTGATCGCGGATGCCGAAGCGGCCATTCAAGGGCACGATTTGCCGCGGGCCCGCGATGTGCTTAGGAAGGCGCTTGAGATCGATAGCGGCCACGGCCGGGTCAAGCCGCTCCTCGAACAGGTGAACACAGAGATTAGGCGAATCCAGAATCGAGCCCAGATCGAGAAAGCGCTGGAAAGAGCGCGCGAACTGCTGGAGCAAGGTCGTTACCTGGAAGCCAAGGCGGAAGTGGAAGGAGCCTTGGAACTTGATTCCAATTCTATCCCGGCCCGCGAATTGTTAGGAACCGCCAAGCAGGCGGCCGAGACTGCTCGTTTGTTGCAAGAGAACTTACAAGCTGCCAAACAGCGATTCGCTGAAGACGCGCTCGCGGAGGCCGCAAAGAGGGTCGAAAAGGTCCTGGAGCTTGATCCGGGTCATACAGAGGCGCGCACACTTCAGAGGCGAATTCGCGAGCAACTGACTCGTCGAGAGGAACAAGCGCGGCGCGAGGATCTCTTGTCCCGAGCTCGAAAATTTTGGGGCGAGCAGCAGCTGGATGATTGTATCCGGCTCCTGTCCGATGGCCACAAAGAATTTCCCGCCGATCCCGAAATTGCGAAGGCGCTGGGAGCCGCCCGCGAAGACCTGGCGGAACAAAAAAAACAGCAGAGCCTTGCGGAAGCAAGGAGGCTTGCCGCCGATCGGCGCTTCGACGAGGCCCTCGTATTGATTGAGACGCTTTTGGGACGCTCGGCAGATCCGGCAGTTCGTAAACTGTATTCCTACATTCGCCAGGAAAAGGAAGCCCTGGTCCGCAAGCAGACACGTGAGCGGGAACTTGTAGGAATCCAGTCGCTGATAAGTGAGGGGAAGTTCGCGGAAGCAGTATCGAAAAGCGAAGAGCTGCTACAGGAATTTCCCGACGAAGGCGAGGCCGAGCGTCTCTTGAGGTCCGCGCGCAATGAACTAGAGCAGGTCGAGCGCAGGCGGCAAATCGATGAGGCCCTGCAGGCGATTCAAAGGAAAATGCAGTCTCGGAAATTCCAGGATGCCATTGGCGCGGCAGAGAAGGCACTGATCCGCGCGCCGGGCAATCCCGATCTCGAAGCGATCCTCGGCGAAGCGCGCTCGAGACAAAAGGAGAAAGAAGCCAGTGAGTTGCTCCACAAGCGCATTGGAGAAATCCAGAGAATTATCAGAAGGGGGCAACATACCGATGCGGTGGATTTGGCCCGGCAGACTCTTAGCACGGTTGGACCTAACGCGGAGGTCGCTCAGTTATTGCGAGCTGCGGAGATGGAACTGGAGCAGAAACGCAAAAAACGAGAAGAGCAGGAAAGGCAGTTGGCGGAAGCTCAATCGTTTCTCCAACAAGATCGCTTCGAGGAAGCCGATGAGCTTCTGCGGGGCGCAATTGAATCGCACCTCTTACCCCGAAAGGATGTTAGAGTCCGGCAACTGTTGAATGAAATAGAGCAAAGAAGGGCAGCGGCGAGCGCCGCGGCCGCCGAATTACGTTCACAGGTGACAAATTACCCGGTGCCTAGCGGCGAGGTTATCGGTCCCCAGGCAGAGGCGCCAAGTGTCCAGATTGAGGCAGGCACTAGCGTTGTCCAGCAGACAGCGCCTGTTCTGGAACAACCGTCGGCGGTGGATTCAGTGCAGGTAGCCTTATCGGCTACTGTTGTGGTTGATAACCAGTTGCAATCCAATCCCTTGCCCGCAGGTAGTGTTAGCGACAAACCATATCAACCAGAGCAATCTCTAGTGGCAGAGCAATCTCCTGTGGATGTGAATCTGCCGGTAACCTCGGAAGTCTTCCACGCTGACGAGGAGGCCATTCCGAGCCGCCGGCCTTTCGTCAACATACTCCATGAGTCGCGACTCGTGGTCATGGGAATTGCCTTAGGGGTGCTAGTATTAATCGGTGTAGCGGTTTTGATTCTCCACGCGCGGAATCAGGCCGAGATCGCGTTGCGGGACCGCGCGCAAGAGCTTGAAAAGAGCAAAAACTGGCCGGAAGCTCTGATCCAATACGAGAGACTGGCGCTGCGCAAAGGCCGGCTCGCAGCCATCGGGAACGAGGGAGCGACGAGATTAAGAGGTTTGCTAGGGCAGGAAGAGTTGGCGATGAATAAGGCCAATGACGCTGAGGCCAAAGGCAATATCTCCCAGGCGAAGGAGTTGTACACCCAGGCAGCCAGCCTGGAGGGCGACAAAGAACAGCAGGCCAGAGACGCTGTGGCGAGACTCGATGCCCTGACACCTCCGGCGGAACCTGCAAGGCAGAAGTTTGCTCAGGAGAGGAAGAAAACTTCCCCTCCTGAGCCGGCCAAGGCTCTCGAACCACAGGCACTCGTGGTGACCGGGCCCCCGAACTCCAAGAGCGCCAAATGCGAACTGCTTCCAAGTGATATCCCAATCTACATAGGTATGGCCGACGACAATCGTGCCAACGGAAAGTACGCCGATGCAGAACGAGAATACAACGCGATACTTCAGTGTGAGCCCCAGAACGAGCCAGCCGTAGAAGGATTGAGACGGACGAGAGTAGCTCAGAGCCTACCGCATCGCACCGGCAATTGAGAATACGCACGCGTGGGAACTGGTTCGATTTTGGCAGCCCGTTTGCTCGGTAAGAGCGAGGATTCCCCGTCGAAAACAATGCTTTTGGGGGACGTAAGCCGTTTATTTGGTGTTGACAACCGCCGTACTAAGGTGATAAATGCACCCATCTCTTAGGTCCGTAGCAAAGAGTATCGGCGTCCCCAGCGCCTCCCGCATTCCAAATTCGAGGTATTAACAATGGCCAAAGAAAGCGTACACAAGAAGCTCGAACGAGTTCGTCCGCCACGCGTACACGTGACCTACGACGTGGAGGTCGGCGATGCGATCGAGGTAAAAGAGTTGCCGTTTGTGATGGGCGTATTGGCCGATCTCAGCGGCCAGCCGACTGAACCTCTGCCACGGTTGAAGGACCGTCGCTTCGTGGAGGTCAATCCCGACAATTTTGACTCCGTCCTGGAAAGCTTCAAACCTCATCTTTCACTGGATGTGGACAACAAACTCAGCGAAGACGCCAACGCCGGGAAGATCCATGTAGACTTGGATTTCAAGACGCTCGATGACTTCGAACCCGGGAATGTCGCCAAACAAGTCAAGCCTTTGCGCGAGCTGCTGGATTTGCGCACCAAGCTGGGGGATTTGCGAGGCGCCCTCCAGGGTAATGACAAACTCGACGATCTGCTGATGGAGGCACTCGGCAACACCGAAAAAGCGTCTCAACTCAAGAAAGAACTCGAGGGTGAGAAGGGCAAGGGAGGCTCCAATGAGTAGCGCGGACAAGGCAACCGCAGTTCAGTCGGCAGCGGAGGCGAAGACCACGCAAGGGAGCCTGCTCGATCAAATCGTGGATCAGGGACGGTTCGGCAAAGAGCAGGTCGCGAGAGAACGCGGCCGCGACATGATTAAAGAGTTTGTCGCTCAGGTGGTCGAAGGGGAGATGAGGCTTTCCCGCGATGCCGAGGCCACCATCAATGCCCGCATCGCCCAGATCGATCACCTCATTTCGCTGCAATTGAACGAGGTGCTTCATCATCCCGCTTTCCAGAAGCTGGAGGCGAGCTGGCGAGGCCTTCGGTACCTCCTGGATCAGAGCGAGACCGGGACCATGCTCAAGATCCGGGTCCTCAATGCCAGCAAGAAAGAGATTCTGCGCGACCTTCAACGCGCGGCGGAGTTCGATCAAAGCACGCTATTTAAGAAGATCTACGAAGATGAGTTCGGCATCTTCGGTGGCGAGCCTTTCTCCGCGCTCATCGGGGACTACGAGTTTGGCAAACATCCCGAGGACATGGAGTTTCTCGAGCGCGTTTCGCAAGTTGCCGCGGGCGCACATGCTCCTTTTCTGACCGCGGCGTCTCCCGATCTTTTGAATCTGGAGAGTTTCGCGCAGTTAGGAGATCCGCGGGACGTCGCGAAAATCTTCGACAGCACGGAATATGCGAAGTGGAAGTCCTTCCGCGCCAGCGAAGACTCGCGCTACGTCGGGCTGGCGATGCCCCGTGTGTTGATGCGCCTGCCATATGGCAAAGAAACCAAGCCCATTGACGAGTTCAGTTTCGAAGAGGGCGTGGACGGTACCGATCACTCCAAGTACCTTTGGGGGAACGCGGCATACGCTTTGGGCGCCCGCTTGACGCAAGCGTTTGCCAAATACGGATGGTGCGCGGCAATTCGGGGAGTGGAAGGCGGCGGGCTGGTGGAAGGCCTTCCCGCACACACGTTCCATACCGATGAAGGCGATGTCGCTCTCAAGTGCCCGACCGAAATTGCCGTCACAGACCGCCGCGAAAAGGAACTGGCGGATCAGGGGCTCATCCCTTTGGTTCATTGCAAGGGCACGGACTATGCAGCCTTCTTCAGCGTGCAATCGGCGAACAAGCCCAAGAAATACGACAAGCCGGAGGCCAACGCGAATGCACGGCTATCGGCGCAATTGCCGTACATTCTGGCGGTTTCCCGGTTCGCGCATTTCCTGAAGGCGATCATGCGCGACAAAATCGGCAGTTTCATGTCTCGCAAGGATTGCGAACAATTCCTCAACCGTTGGATCAGCCAGTATGTTGTTTTGGACGATGCCGCCGGCCAGGAAGCCAAGGCGAAGTATCCTCTCCGCGAGGCCCGCGTGGACGTCGAAGAAGTGGCCGGCAAACCTGGTGTGTACCGCGCCATAGCGTTTTTGCGACCACATTTTCAATTGGATGAGCTTACGGTTTCTCTGCGGTTGGTTGCGGAGCTTCCGAAGTCGGCCCGGGCCTAGTTTTGGGAGGTGGGGACTTCGCTTTCTCCGAGGCGCTCGAGTCTCCGCTTGCGGAATTTAGACATATCACAAAAGGAGAGATTGATTATCATGGCGACTGATTATTACCTGGCAACAGATGGTCCAAAGGTCGAGGGGGAATCACAAAAGCAGGGTCACGAGAAGGAAATCGAGGTTGTCAGCTGGGCCTGGGGGGGCAGCAACGACGGAAGCTTTTCCCATGGTTCCGGCGGCGGCACCGGTAAATTCCACAGCCAGGATCTTTCGGTCAATATTCCGATCAGCAAGGCAAGCGGGAAACTCTTTCAGGCCTGCACCAAGGGTACACATTTCGATAAGATGATTCTAAGCTGCCGTAAATCCGGCGGCGACACCAAGCCGTACGATTTTCTAAAAATCACCCTCGAGCATTGTCTGGTCTCCAGCTTCAACACCAGTGGCTCGCAGGGCGTCGAACAGCTGATTGACGCGATCGCGGTAAATTTCAGCAAGGTCACCTACGAATACTTCGCCCAAGATGCCTCCAAGGGGACGGTCTCTTCGACCGGATCTGTCAGCTACGATCTGGCGAAGGCGGTCGCGGCGTAAAGCGTCTCGAGATTCTGATTCTGTTTAGACTGAGCCCGGCCTCGCCGACGGGGCCGGGCACTCTCCATCGCTAGGATTGCTTGCGTTCGAAATGGAATTAGGAACGGCCCATGACCGTACAGCAACTGTTTCAAGCCGGTCAGCTTGACGAAGCGATTCAGGCTTTGAGCGCCGAAGTGCGCGACAATCCCCTGGATCTCAAGCGCCGTACCTTCTTATTCGAACTGCTCTGCTTTGCCGGGGATCTCGACCGCGCCGAAAAGCACCTCGATCTTGCCGCTCAGGGCAGCCAGAGCGCCGAGATGGGCGCTCTTCTTTACCATGCAGCTTTGCACGCGGAAAGAACACGGCGCGATCTCTTCACTAAACAGCAATTTCCGATGCCCAAGACGGCCGCAATAGGGACACTTTCCGTCAGTATTAATGGAAAGCCGCATCGTTCCATCAGCGATGGCGATCCGCGCATCGGCTCGAATCTCGAGGTTTACGCCGCGGGCAGCTACATGTGGATTCCCTTCGGTATGATTACTTCCATCGAGATCGCCCCTCCCAAGCATCTCCGCGATCTATGCTGGCTTCCCGCCAAAATCCGCACTTCGGACAAATTCGAGGAGCGCGACTTAGGCGAAATCCTCCTCCCTGTTTTAACGCCCTTTGCATGGCAATATCCCGATCCTGCCGTCCGGCTTGGCCGGGCCACTGTTTGGGAAGAGACTGTGGAAGGAGAGGCTTTGCCGGCCGGTCAGAAGATCCTGATTGCCGATGAGGAGGAGTGGCCGCTTCTGGAGCTGCGGAGCGTACGAATTGCCATCGCCCAGATGGCCCCCTGACGCTTATGCCGCTTCCCGATACTCTCCTCGATCCCATTCCGGGGGACAATCCCAGCGGAAGGAACCTGCGCTACGATCCCCTCTACGACAAGGTGCGGGAAGCGCGTCGCGAGGAGGAAGACCTTCCTCAAGGCGACTGGTCCCGCGATATAAAAAAAGCAGATTGGCCACTAGTTTTCAAGCTGACCACCGACGCACTGACCAACAAGACCAAAGATCTGCAATTGGCGGTTTGGCTGGTGGAAGCGCATCTGCGCCGCGAGCACGTCGCGGGGCTGCGCGAGGGCCTCGATTTGCTTCGCACGTTCATGGAGAATTTCTGGGATACGCTCTATCCCGAAATGGAAGACGGCGATCCAGAATTCCGCGCGGCGCCGCTGGTCTGGGTTGGTTCGAAACTCGACCTGGCTGTGCGCCGCCTCCCGCTAACCAAAAACAAACTCGACGTCTTTAAATTCCAGGAATCGCGGCGAGTCGGCTATGAAGCCGATTGCCAGGGCAACGATGCGAAGACGGCGGCGCGCGCGGCCGCTATCGAAGAAAAAAAATGTGCGGCCGAGGAGTTTGACGAAGCTGCTCGTGCCACCGGCAACGCGTTCTACGAAAAACTCTCTAACGATCTTGTGTCGGCCTTCGACTCTCTCCAGTCGCTGGAAATGCTAAGCGACGCAAAATTCGGCCGGGAAGCTCCGAATTTTGCCAATCTTCGGCTCGCACTTGAAGACGTCCAGGAAGTGGCCAAGCACTATTACCGGCCGCCGGCGCCAAAAGTCGAGAGGGGCGCAACAAGCTGACGAAGAAGTAGCTGTTGAAGCTGCTGACGCGGAACAGGGGGAAGGGGCTCCTATTCCTGCTGTGGAGAAATGTTCCGTAACTGCCGTAACCGCCGTAAGTGCCGAACCTGCCGACCGCAACGACGCTATGCAGCGTCTGACGATCGTTGCCCATTTCCTGCGTCACGAAAATCCGCGTAATCCGGTGCCCTACCTTCTCCTGCGAGCCATGCGCTGGGGCGAATTGCGGGAAGCGGGATCCTCGCTCGATCCGGCGATACTCGAGGCGCCGCCTACGGAAAAGCGCACGCAACTGAAAAAATCGGCGATGGAAGGAAATTGGCAGGAAGTCTTGGAGACCACGGAATCCATCATGGGCATGCCTTGCGGCCGGGGCTGGCTCGACCTGCAACGCTACGCCGTGCGCGCCTGCGAATCGCTGGGGAGCGAATTCGCTCTTATCGCTGCAGCCATCCGTTCGGAGCTGAAGTCGCTTCTCGCCGATTATCCTGAGATGGTCAGCGCTTCGCTTATGGACGACACGCCAGCCGCAAATGCGGAAACGCAGTCGTGGCTCCGCGAGAGCATTCTGCCGCCACAGCCCACCCCTCCGGCGCCTGAACCAGAAGTCGTCCAGGCTCTTCGCGTCGCCCATGTCCCTGAGCCCGCCAAGACGAATGGGGAAAAGCGGCCTGAGTTGATCGAGCTGGCCATGAAAGCGGCGCGCTCTGGGCGCGTACAGGAAGCCATAGGCATGGTTACCCGCGAGGTCGGGCAGGAACGTTCTGGCCGAGGGCGTTTCCAGCGTCAGATCCAGCTCGCAAACATTTTCCTGGCCACCAAGCATGAGGCCATTGCGTATCCGATCCTGGCGGAATTAGCCGAGGAAATCGAGCGGCGCAAACTCGAGGACTGGGAAGAACCAGAGGTGCTGGCCCGGCCGCTGGCTCTTCTCTATCGTTGCGCCGAGAAATTGGGTCGGAACGATGCGGAAAAGGAAAAGATTTATCAGAAGCTCTGCAGGCTCGATCCCGCGCAAGCATTGGCTTTGAGGTAAACGATGGCGGAACGCGATTCCAACGCACCCATGCGGTTATCCGTTCTGGACCGCTTGCAGGATGATGAGCCCAAGACCAAATCCGAGGTGCCTCTTTCGCGAAGCGCTTCGCTCGCCAGGCTTAAAGTCTCCGTGAGGCGTGACCTCGAGAATCTCCTGAACACTCGTCGCACGCCCGACATCCTCCCCGACGGGTGCGTGGAAATCCTCCGGTCGGTTTATGTCTACGGCTTGCCGGATATCACTTCGCTCCCTGCCAACTTTCTTCATGAGCAAACGAAATTGCTCCAGGCCATCGAGTCGGCGATATCCACATTCGAAAAGAGACTGGAAGGAGTGAGGATTTCTCTCTCGCCGATGACCGGGATGTCTCGCGTCCTGCGCTTCTCGATTGAAGGCATGTTGCGCATCGATCCGCTTCCCGAACACGTGGTTTACGACGCGTCGCTGGAATTGACCAGCCTGCAAGTTCAGGTTTCCGGAGAAAACCGTGCGGGATGAGCTTCTCGAATATTACGAACGCGAGCTGACCTATCTGCGCCAGATGGGCGCGGAATTTTGCGAGAAGTATCCCAAGGTGGCCTCTCGTCTCCTGCTCGAACCCACGCGCTGCGAGGATCCTCATGTGGAGCGGCTTATCGAATCGTTTGCCTTTCTCGCGGCGCGCATTCACCTGAAGATCGATGACGAATTTCCCGAGATTACCGAAGCGCTGCTGAGCGTCCTCTATCCGCATTACGTGCGCCCTATTCCCTCGGCGACCATCGTGCAATTTCATCTCGACCCCGAGCAGGGAAAAGTGAGCACCGGTTTGAGTATTCCCAAGGGCTCGATGCTCTATTCGCAGCCGGTGGATGGTTATCCCTGCAAATTCCAGTGCTGCTATGACACTACGCTCTGGCCCTTCCGAGTCGTCCAGGCACAGTGGCTGACTCCGGACCGCCTGCGCCCAGCTGTGAAGTCGCCAGACGCCGTGGCGGCTCTGAGTCTCGAACTCGAATGTTTTCCCGACGTGAGCTTCGACAAGCTCGAATTGAATTCCTTGCGGTTTTATCTGAATGGCGAGAGCAGCCTCATCCACTCGCTCTATGAATTGTTGTGCAATAACTGTACTCAAATTCTAGTTCGCGATCGCACGCCGAATTCGCGCAAGCCTTCCTTCTATCTTCCGGCGAGTCATCTGCAGCCGGCAGGATTCAGCGATGAGGAATCGCTCCTACCTTATCCGCGGCGCTCTTTCTCAGGCTACCGACTTCTTCAGGAATATTTTCATTTTCCTGAGAAGTTCTTTTTTGTCGCGCTGAACGGCCTCGAGCCGCTACGTTCGGCCGGTTTCGGGCCGCGGGCCGAGCTGGTTTTTCTCATTTCAGGTTTCGAACGCGGTGAGCGGCAGCAATCTCTCGAGTTGGGAATCTCGGAAAAGACTATAGGACTCGGCTGTTCCCCAGCGATCAACCTCTTTCCGCACACCGCCGAGCCGATCCTTCTCGATCACACACGCACGGAATATCTCATCACTCCGGACGTCCGGCGCCGCCGGGCGCTGGAGATTTTCTCCATCGATGAAGTGATTTCGCCCGATCCGCAATCCCATGAGGTCATCAAGTTCGAACCTTTCTACCGTTTTCGCCATACCCCTGCGGGTCGTCGCGAGCGCCCCAAAGGCTTCTGGCACTCGTGCCGGCAGGCTTCCACGCGGCGCGACGATGAAGGCACAGAAGTGTACATATCGTTTCTGGATATGAGCGGCCGTCCCTTACATCCGGAGTCGGACACGGTGACGGTGTATTGCACCTGTTCGAATCGCGATCTGCCTCACCGCCTATCTATGGGTAATGAGAGCGGCGATTTCGAACTCGAAGGAATGTCTTCGATCAAGCGCGTGGTAGCGTTGCGCAAACCCACCGCCTCCGTGCGGCCGCCGACGGGGAAAGGCATGCTCTGGCGGCTGATTTCCCATCTTTCTCTCAACTATCTTTCCATCGTGGAAGAGGGCAGAGAAGCGCTCCAGGAGATCTTGCGGCTCTATACGTTTGGAGAGTCGGGGTACAACGAGAGGCAGGTAGCGGGAATTCAAAGTGTCAAAAGCAGCCGTCACTTTGCTCGCGTGATTTCCGAAAACGGCGTGGGCTTCGTGCGCGGTCATCGCGTGGAAATGGAGTTTGATGAAGAACAGTTCGTCGGTGGCGGCGTTTTTCTCTTTGCCAGCGTCCTGGAGCGCTTCCTCGGTCAGTATGCCTCGCTGAACAGTTTCAGCCAGCTGGCGGCGCGCACTCAGCAAAGAAAGGAGGTTCTCCGGCAATGGCCCCCCCGGGCAGGAGAAGCGATTCTCCTGTAGGTCTTGCGGACGTGGATCTTTCGGAAATCGAAGCGTTGCTTCGAGCAGAGCCGTACCGCTTCGAATTCTTCCAGGCCATTCGTTTGCTCGAACGGCTCTTGCCGGACCGCAAACCCATCGGGCGCTTCACTCATCCTTCGGAAGAAGTCGCGCGCACGGGTTCGTATCCTTCCCTCGGATTCCCCGCCAGCGAAATCCAGTACGTGGATTGGTCTCAGGATGCAGCTCCCTTCGTGGCCGTCAACTTCATGGGAACAACGGGGCCGCAGGGGCCCCTGCCGCACTTCTACACGACGTTCATTCTCGAGCGTCTTCGGAGTGGCGACAAAACACCGCGCGATTTTCTGGACCTCTTTCATCACCGCATGATTTCATTCTTTTATCAGGCGTGGGAAAAATACCGTTTCGCCATTTCTTATGAGCGCGGCGAACGGGACCGCTTCTCGCATCATCTGCTCGATTTAATAGGTCTTGGCACTCCGGGCTTGCAGAACCGCCTGGACGTGCCCGATGACGCGTTTCTTTTTTTCGCCGGCACTCTCGGTCAAAGACCTCGTTCAGCCCGCGCTCTCGAGTTGCTGCTTATGGATTACTTCGATGTTTCCGTCGAAGTCGTTCAGCTCGTCGGCGGATGGTTTCGGCTGGACGAAATCACCGGTTGCTGCCTCGGAGAGCGGGAGACTGCTTCCGAGCAGCTTGGCATCGGCTCGGTGGTCGGCGACGAAGTCTGGAACCAGCAGGCCCGCGCTCGGATTCGAATAGGGCCGGTGGATTTGGATCAATATCTGGATTTTCTGCCCAACGGCTCCGCCTACCAGCCGCTACGAGCGCTTTTGCGCTTTTGGACCAACGAGGAAATCGATTTCGAACTGCAGCTTGTTCTCCAGCGCGAGGAAGTGCCGGCCTGCCAGTTGGGCGGGGAAGGGCCGGGCATGCCCCAGCTTGGCTGGGTAACCTGGATGAAGTCCATACCGATGGATCGCGATCCACAAGATACGATTCTGGACGTTTAGGGAAGCGAGGTCTACGTGGCTGCAAATCTCAAAGCTCTGGTCGGAAAACTCAATGACACCACGCGGAACGCTATGGAAGCGGCCGCAGGCTTTTGTCTGTCGCGCACGCATTATGACATTGAGATCGAGCACTATCTTCTCAAGCTGCTTGATCTCACCGATAGCGATCTGCCCCGCATCCTCAAGCAATTCGGGGTCGACAAGTCACGCCTTACCGGCGAACTCACGCGCAGTCTGGACAAATTAAAGTCCGGCAACGCACGGACGCCCGCGTTCAGCCCAACGCTCACAGACATGCTCTTCGATGCCTGGACCATCGGCTCACTGGAGTTCGGCGCGGCCCAGGTGCGCAGTGGCTTCACGGTTTTGGCCATCGTTAGCTCTGCCGAACTCTCTCGCCTGATGCGGGAAACCACCCGCGAATTCCAGAAAATCAGCGCGGAGACTTTGCTCAAGGATTTCTGGAATATCGTCGCGGGATCCCATGAGGACCAGGAAACGGCGCAAGCTGCTCCTCTAGGGCTCGAAGGGTTGCCGCAGGGCGGCGGTATGCCGGGTACGGGCAAGGCTCAGAACCTGAATCAGTTCACGATTGACCTTACCGCAAATGCGCGGGCTGGAAAAATAGACCCTGTTCTTGGCCGCGATTTCGAAATCCGGCAAATCATCGACATTCTCACGCGCCGCCGTCAGAACAATCCGATCCTTACCGGGGAAGCCGGCGTGGGAAAGACCGCCGTCGTGGAAGGATTTGCCGCGCGCGTTGCCGCCGGTGACGTCCCGCCCTCCCTGAAAAATGTGAGCATCCGCTCGCTCGATCTCACGCTTCTTCAGGCCGGAGCCGGTATCAAAGGCGAATTTGAAAATCGGTTGAAAGGATTGATTGAAGAGGTCAAAGCTTCACCATCGCCCATCATCCTCTTCATCGATGAAGCGCATACGCTCATCGGCGCGGGCGGCCAGGCCGGACAGGGCGATGCAGCCAATATTTTGAAGCCCGCGCTCGCTCGTGGTGAATTGCGCACCATTGCGGCTACAACCTGGTCCGAATACAAGAAATTCTTCGAAAAAGATGCGGCACTGGCGCGCCGTTTTCAGGTGGTGAAGATCGAAGAGCCGACCGAACAGCAATGCATGGTTATGCTGCGCGGCATCGTCGATTCGCTCGAAAAACATCACCAAGTGCGCATCCTGGATGAAGCCGTGCAAGCCGCCACGCGCTTTTCACATCGCTATCTCGCCGGGCGCCAGCTTCCCGACAAAGCGGTGAGCGTGATGGACACGGCCTGCGCGCGGCTCGCGCTTGGGCAAAATGCCACTCCTCCTTTGGTCGAGGATGCCGTGCGCCAGTTGGACGATTTGGAGGTTCAGCGGCGCGTGCTGGAGCGCGAGGCCGCTGTGGGGGCAGATCACTCCGAGAGGCTTGCTTCCATCGCCAAACAGAAGGCCGAAGCGTCCGCTCGGCTGAAGGGTCTGCAAGAACGCCGTGATAAAGAACTGTCTCTGGTTTCGCGCGTTCGAGACATCCGCACGCAGCTGGAATCGGCTGTGGGGCCGACGATAGCCGTGGGCGACGGAGGCGGCGCCGCTGTACAGCCCGTGATGGATAGGGCGGAACTTCGCGCAGCGCTCGAAAAATTGAATGCCGAACTGGAGACCTTACAAGGCGAGTCTCCTTTAATGCGCGTGTGTGTGGACACGCAGATCGTTGGCGAAGTGATTTCCGCCTGGACCGGCATTCCGGTGGGCAAAATGCGGCAGGACGAAATCAATACCGTTCTGAACCTTAAAAACCTGCTGGCGGAGCGCGTTATCGGACAGAACTACGCTCTCGACGCCATTGCGCAACGCATTGCCACGCATCGAGCCGGCATGGACGATCCCATCAAGCCCGTAGGCGTTTTCATGCTAGTGGGGCCCAGCGGTGTGGGCAAAACCGAGACGGCTCTCGCGCTGGCTGATCTTCTTTACGGGGGTGAGCGCAATCTGATCACCATCAATATGTCGGAATTTCAGGAAGCCCACACCGTCTCCAGCCTAAAAGGCGCTCCTCCAGGTTACGTCGGCTACGGTGAAGGCGGCGTGCTCACCGAAGCCGTCCGCCGCAAGCCTTACTCCGTCGTGCTGCTCGACGAAGTGGAAAAGGCTCACCCCGATGTGCTCGAGCTTTTCTATCAGGTCTTCGACAAGGGCATGATGGAAGACGGCGAGGGCCGCGAAATCGACTTCAAGAACACGATCATCATTCTGACTTCTAACGCTTGTACCGATCTGCTGATGAAGCTCACTGCAGATCCGGAAACCACGCCCAGTCCCGAAGGGCTGGTCAAAGCCCTAAAACCCGAACTGAATAAAATCTTCAAGCCGGCCTTCATGGGCCGGCTGGTGACTGTTCCCTATTTCCCACTGCGCGACGAAGCCATGAAGCAAATCGTCACCCTGAAACTCGGCAAGATCCAGCGGCGCATCCGCGAAAGCCACAAGATCGAGCTGAGCTACGATCCGGCTGTCATCGCCGAAGTTGCCAAGCGTTGTACGGAAGTCGAATCTGGCGCGCGCAACGTCGATAACATCCTGACCAACACGATGTTGCCTGACGTCTCGCGCTATCTGCTGGGCCGCATGGCGGAACGCCAAAAGGCCGCGGCCATCCACGTCAGCGTCGGTGAGAATGGCTCGTTTGCCTATGCGTGAGTCTGGGCATCGGCACTAAACGACCGCGCTCCTGTTTTGAGGCTTGGATGAACAAACACACGACGACTTGTGAATGGGTGCCTTGGTGGTGGATACGAACAGAGGCTTAACGTGGGAAACCCTGTCGGATGTTCTCCGGTCTGACTGGAATAACGGCACGGCAGACACTGTGCTCACGCAAACATTCGCAGTACGATGTGCGGCGTATCTTCCGTGGGCACGCCCCAAGTCTTATTCCCCATTCGAACCTCGCTTCGAGTTAGCGGATTTGAATAAATTGGTGGCCGCCACGAGTCGCTTGCAGGAAGATGAGGATGCGAGATGATCCTCGGACACCATCATCATCACAGATCGAATTCTTCGATGCCCGGACCAGTGAAACAATCGCTTGGAATGCTTAACCTGAGGCCGATTCGGCTGGATCGATTCAGACATGGGGGATACAAGATCGAATTCCATGGGGCCGTTCCGCACGGCTGCTCGGTAAGACTCCTGCTGGGTAGCAGCGCCCTCTATTCCATGGATATAACGGGCGGCTACAAGAAACGTAATTCCTCTCATTTCGAAGATCTATTGAAGCTCATGGATCAAGGAGGCTTTTGGGGTAAGAAAGTCCCGGTTCGCGTAGCCGTGTATTCCGGCGGGAGGATATTCCAAGAAACGCTGTCGACTCCCCAGTTCATACAATGTCCGTTGGAGCCTATTCGTGAGCTGGGCGTAGAAGAAATCGGAGCAATCGAGGGCTTGCGCTACACGGGGAATCCAGATGGCTCGGGCGGTGGCACATTTCTCAGTCACCCAATAAACGGCAAGTATTATTTCATCTATAACCGCCTGCTTGAGGTTGATTCGAAGAGGCGCGGATTCGACTGTACCACCTACGTTGGAAGCGCCCTGGGTATGGCAGACGGACGAGGCCAAGGCGGCACGGGCGAGACAATCGCAAACGAACTCAAGGCGGAGCCTTGCGATATGGAACACAAAAACGCCCAGGCGGTCGAGAAATTCTTCGGCGAACACAAGAGCGGGTCCTACATCATGTGGAGCCACGGACACGTCGTCGTGGTGAAAGATTGCGTTGTACACGAATTTACAGACCGAGTCAGCATGGAGAAAGGCTATTGCGTGA
This sequence comes from uncultured Acidobacteriota bacterium, assembly GCA_963761945.1. Taxonomy (GTDB): domain Bacteria; phylum Acidobacteriota; class Terriglobia; order Acidiferrales; family UBA7541; genus Palsa-189. The sequence continues at coordinate 49,987 of CAVXIM010000017.1, forward strand.
CGGAAATATCCGAATGGCTGGGCTTAAAAGAGTCCAGCGATTCAAAATTAAAAAAGCACAAGGACCAAAGATTCTCTATCCGAAAACTGGTGTCCTAGAGCTTACACCGGCGTGCCGAAGAATAGTCACGCCACGCGGATTCTGAGATCGATCAACTGTTGCAGCGAAACCAATAAGTCGGTGGCACTAATTCTAGGGAATAGGAACTATGGCTCACATTCAAGAACATCGCTTGATCGGCCTCGATAGTCCGCTGGGCGCGAATGTTTTGCTTCTGCAGGAATTCTCGGGAGTCGAATCGGTTTCGCGCCTGTTTAACTTTCAACTTCGTTTGTTGTCGGAAAACCCCTCCATCGCTTTCGACAAAATTGTCGGCCAGCGGGTGGCCATCTCGCTCGTTTTGCCGGACAAATCGAAACGGCACTTCAATGGTTTCGTGAGCCGCTTTTCCTGCATGGGCGGCGACAAGCGCTTTAGCTTCTACCATGCTGAGGTGGTTCCCTGGCTCTGGTTCCTCACGCGCACCGCGGATTGCCAGATCTTTCAGCAAAAAACGATCCCCGAAATCATCAAGAAGGTTTTCCAGGATCACGGCTTTCAGGATTTTCAGGACCGCCTGCAAGCTACGTACCCGCAGCGGGAATACGTAGTGCAGTACCGCGAAACGGCCTTCAATTTCGTCTCCCGCTTGATGGAGGAGTACGGCATCTTTTATTTCTTTGAGCACGACGCCAGCAGCCACAAGCTGATTCTGGCGGATAAGCCGCAAGTGCACAAAAACTGTCCCGTTCAGTACAAAGTGCGCCTCGATTATTCCGGAACTTCCCTCGTGACTGAGGATGTCGTGCAGAGCTGGGGTGCAGAGGAGGAGCTGCGACCGGGCAAATATGCGCTTACCGACTATAACTTCCAAACGCCCAACACTTCCCTCATGGCCAGTGTTGAGACCGTCGACAAGATCGGCGGCAATACCCAATACGAAATTTATGACTACCCAGGGATCCACACCAAGAAGGCGGAGGGAGACGCACTGACCAAGCTGCGTATGGAAGAGGAGGAAGCGGTGCATCACCTGGTTACGGGATCAAGCAATTGCCGCTCCTTTGCTTCCGGATACAAAATTCATTTGGACGCGCATTCGCGCTCGGACCAAAACGGCGACTACCTCCTGACGGAAGTGACCCATTCTGCTTCTGTCGGAGACAGCTATTCAGGTACTGGAGGCGATGCCGAAGAAACGTACAGCAATCACTTCACCTGCATTCCCGCCAGCGTGCCCTTTCGACCGCAGCGGGTCACGCCGAAACCGGTGGTTCAAGGTCCGCAGACCGCCGTCGTGGTCGGCCCCAGCGGCGAAGAGATCTATCCGGATAAGTACGGCCGCGTGAAAGTCCAGTTCTTTTGGGATCGGCTCGGGAAAAAAGATGAAAATAGCTCATGCTGGGTGCGCGTATCGCAGCCGTGGGCTGGGAAAAACTGGGGCTCCGTCAACATCCCGCGCATCGGTCAGGAAGTGATCGTCGACTTTCTGGAAGGCGACCCTGACCGCCCAATCATCACGGGCCGCGTGTACAACGACGACCAGATGCCTCCTTATAAGCTGCCCGACAACATGACGCGCACCACGTTCATGTCGCGTAGCACCAAGGGCGGCGGGTCCGAGCAACTACAACGAACTTCGCTTCGAAGACAAAAAAGGAAACGAACAAATCTTCCTCAACGCGGAAAAGGATATGGACCACCGCGTCGAAAACGATTCGCGCGAGTACATCGGCAACGACCGCAGCCTCATCGTCCATGCCAACCAGCGTGAACTCGTGGAAGGAGATAAGCACGGCCACGTCAAAGGCGTTCATCAGGAGAAAATCGACAAGGACATGTCGCACGAAGTGGGCGCGAACCGCATGGAAAAAGTCGCCAGCGATATATCCCTAGAAGTCGGAGCGAACCGCAAGGAGAAGATCGGCAGCGACATGTCGCTCCAGGTTGGCTCCAACCGCATGGAGCATATTGGAAGCAACCTCTCGATTCAAGTCGGCGCGGACCACAAAGAGGACATTGGTGGTTCGATGTCGATCAACGTCGGCCAGGCGCTCAACGAAAAAACGGGCACCAAGTTTGCCCATGAAGCCGGCCAGGAGATTCACCTGAAAGGCGGCATGAAGGTGATTATCGAAGCCGGGATGCAGCTTTCCCTTGTGGGACCCGGCGGCTTCGTGGATATCGGGCCGGCCGGCGTACCATTCAAGGAATGCTCGTCAAGATCAATAGCGGAGGTTCGGCGGGTTCGGGCAGCGGAGCCAGCCCGAAATCTCCCGATTCACCGAAGCCACCCGATCCGCCGCAGACGCCTCTGGATGCGGACACTGCGGACGACGGCAGCAAAGGCGACAAATTGTAATTTTTGGGCAGGAGAGAGACACTATGCCTCCGGCAGCGCGCGTCAGCGACATGCATGTTTGCCCCCTGGTGACAGTACTTGTGCCCCACGTCGGCGGCCCCATTCTGCCGCCGGGATGCCCGACAGTGCTCATCGGGATGCTCCCGGCTGCCCGCGTCACGGATATGGCTACGTGCGTCGGTCCGCCAGACGTGATAGTGAAAGGATCGCCCACCGTGCTGATTGGCGGGCTCATGGCAGCGCGCATCGGCGACATCACTGCCCACGGAGGCAATATCGTTCTCGGCTGCTTTACCGTTCTGATCGGCGACGTCGGCATGGGCTCGCCGCCGGGAATTCCGCAGAAATGCATGAAGGCCGCCAAACAAGGAGGCGCTCCCTTCGTTTCCAAGTGAGGGACCAATGAGTTCCCAGGGCACTTCAATATCTGGCCTACAAATGCGCGGCCTGCCCGTGCAGGAATGCAGGGTCATGGCCGATGAGGGAGAGTTGTACGCGATTCTAGATTCCTGCGATGCGCCTCTAGTTGTGAAAAAATTCATGGAACTGGGAACCGAAAGAGCCGCTTCTCTGTATCAGGGAACGGCCCAGCAGGAGCTTTGGGAAATCGCACCGTACTTGATGCGCCTCGATGTGTCCACACTGGATTGGATCGTTTCGACTCTCGCAAAGGATCCCTGGGGCATCCTCGTTCAATCCAAGTCTCCCCTCGACCAGCTTCGCAAGCACTTTCGTCACTTTCTGTATGTACTCGCGCCTGCTGGTCAGCAATGGTATTTTCGTTTTTATGACCCGCGCGTCCTTCGAATTTTCCTTCCCACGTGCCGGGAAGAGCAGCTGGCCTTTTTAAGTGGGCCGGTTCTATCGCTCGGCGTCCTTGACGAAAAATCACAGAGCGCCACGTTGTGGAGAAGCCGAGACTCGCGCGCAAACAGCGGCTCTTCTCCACTGCTTAAGATTCGCCAGGAACAGCTCGATGCCTTTAAGACCGTTGCCGAGGACGCTTTCGTGGCAGAGACCGTTTCTTACCTGAAAGAGCAGCGCCCCGAACTCATCGAAGGTCTTTCGGACGACGTTCTGACGCGGCGTGTTCGCAATGGATTTGCGCGCGCTCGCTCGTACGGTTTGAAGCTGGAATGGACGCTGACTGCTTTCATCGCCACTATGTTCTCCGTTTCTCCGAACTTCGATGAGCAGAAAAGCATTCACCGGGTGCTCACCGACAATCGCTATGCTCCTGATGACCGGATGGACTTGATGCTCGAGGTCACTTCCGAACGCGACTGGGACGAGGCGGAGGAGGCGTCCAATACCAAGGCCTGGGAATGCGCTGTTCCGATGCAGGGCTATGGGAAACGCTAAGAAGAAGGCCAGCCGGGAAAACTGCGCCGCCAAGAAGGCCAAGTCCAAGCAGGAGTTCGGCGCATGTCGCCAGTGCGGAGAGAAGGGCAATTGCCCCGACGATAAGCCGGATTGTATTCTCCTTTCCTATCGGCCCGACTGTTGCCCCAACAACAAAACGGGTCACCACGTTCTTCCCAAGCACTGCTTCATTCCCACGGGCAGTAAGGATGACCGCGTGAATGGCGCCGCAAAGTACAATCCGGGAAAGGCACCCTGCGTGTGCTTGACTGGAAAGACGAAGGTCAAAAATCATGGCAAAGTCCATGACGTCTTCGATCCCATGGAAAATACGTTCAAGGGGAATGGCAGGCCCGGAGCCTGGCCCTATATAGAAGCAAAGAACGCTGCATGTGCTAGCCTGTCGGGTCCGCCTTGCAACTGCCCCGAAGATTGCATTGGGCCGCAGCTAGACAAATATCACAAAGACGAGTGCGGCATGAACGACGATACTCTACTGATTGCCAGTAGTTCGGGCGGGCCTTGCCCAATTTCCACGGTTCCTAAATCAACGATCACCAGCTCTGGCCCCTTCGGCTGAGGGAACTGGTGAGAATGAGGTTCGACCATGCCGGGCGGAAATCAAGTTGCAAAATGGCGAGGCGACGCGAGTGTCGTTTTCACTGCCGGATACGTCTTCGACAAGAATCTGGTGACCGTATCTTCTTATGTCGAAGCTGTTGAGGAGGAGAACTTTGAGCTCACGCGCATGTTTTCCTATCAGAACGGCAAATGGGGAACCTTTGACCTCAATGGCGTAACCGTTCTTTCTATCTGTGGGAGCGAGAAGCCTGCCCGCACCCTCTTTTGTTTGGGGCGCGATGGCACAGTTCACGTGCGCCGCCCCGGAACGCCTACTCAAGAGAGAATAGCACAGGCCGGCGCAGAAAAAGGCCAGCTTGGTTACGTTCGCCACATTTGTGAAATCGCCGACAAACTCTACGTCTGCGGAGTTTCCGGTCAGATTTACCGCAGAGAAGGCTCAGGTTGGGTTCACTTCGACGACGGCGTTCTCGATCGGAATTCCAAGGGACGCCGCGGGAATCTTTACTGCATGGATGGTACCTCGCCTGAAGATATCTACGCCGTTGGCCAAGCAGGCATAATTTGGCATCACGATGGTACGCAATGGAAGCAACTCCCATCTCCCGTCGCTTCCGATTTAAATTGGGTCACTTGCGCTTCCCCCACGCAAGCGTACTTCTGCGGCAACCGCGGCATTTTCTTCCGCGGCAGTCTTGGCCAATGGGAGGACTTCTCCTTGGCAAACAAAACCGATGATCTTTGGTCCGTCGAGGTTTTCCAGGATAGGGTTTATGTCGCGGGCGACAAGGGGCTTTATCGATTGGAGAGCAAAGCTTTGGAGCCGCTCGATACCGGTTTTACGCTGGATGGGTATCGTTTACACGCCAATGGTGGTGTCCTCTGGTCTTTCGGAAACGAACATCTCGCGTTCTTCGATGGCAAGAAATGGACGTACGTGAAGCATCCTGATAATCCATAGAGCCTCGCGATTGCGTCAGGCGAGGGTGGGGCGGTCGGCGAAGCGGTTGGCGTACCAGTTGCGGACAGAAAATTCGTTCAGGATGGTGACGTCTTCGCCATTCGGACCGAAGGCGTCGATGGATTGCTCGGAATGGTCCTTGTATTGGGCTTCGCCGCCGTGTTGGATCATCGGCGATCCGATTCGGGAATTGATGAACTTCTGGACGGAGAGCACCTTTGGACCTCGGCGGTGTGGCTGGCCGAGCAAGGTATCCACAGCCGCGAGATTACGATACGGCTGCGTGATGTCAATGATGTCGTAGAGGTCGTAGTCCCCGTGAATGTAACGGCTCTCTAACTGGACACAGCCGTAGTGGCGCGAGTTCGGATTTTTATCCACAGTGTAACCGGACCGGGAGAGGGGCTGCATTTTAGCCCAGCTGTCCCTTGCGGTTTGGATTTTACTGGCCTTGAAGGCTCTTTCGTGAACAGTGGGATCAACTACCAACCCTGCGAGAGTATAAGGAGATACATCAAGGTCCGCGGTTTTGGCTTTGCAGTCGATACGCTTGGGTGCGTAGCCGGGCTTTCCGATGTATTTGAGAGATTCCACGTTGGTCCGCCGAAGGAGAATCCAGACCTGAAAGTTGCGGGCAGCTTCGAGAAAGAGCGACTTATCTTGGGGTCGCATGCCGATCCCTCCTGGCGGACTCTAATCCACGTTGCTCTACATTAGCAAGGTTCCGCGATTTGATAATTTCAGGCGAGAAGTATCGGAACTGGTCCGCATCGCTGATAGAATTTGTCACATTTGAAACGGAATTTAATCTTGGCAAATTCGGTTAAAGGAGATTGGGTTGGCGGTAATCCTGGAAATTAAAGCCGGGCCCTTCGCGGGAAAACGCGTTGCGGTTAGCAACGGACAGACGGTGGCGGTCGGCCGCGCGGCTGATCGCGCCAACTTCGCCTTGCCACATGACACATTTATGTCCGGTGTGCATTTTGCGGTGGAGTGCGGTTCGAATGGTTGCAAGCTGATTGACAAAAAGAGTAGCAATGGAACCTTCGTAAACGGCAATCGGGTAACGGAAATTTTTCTCAATAATGGAGATGAGGTGCGCAGCGGCCAGACTATTTTTGCCGTGCGCATGGTTGCTGAGGAGGCAGCAATCATCGAGGCCGGAGCCGGGCGGTCTGTGACTACACAACCGTTACGGCCGCCGCGTCCATCGACCACACCGCCCTTGGCTCCACCTCCGCTCATACAACGACCGACTCCTACGCGCAAAGAGACCGCTGAGGCGGGGCCGATTGCTCCATCTGGCGGCAAGAAGGTTCCTCCGAAAAATGCTGCCCTGACGATTGGCGGCTGGAGTTTCGCTTCTTTGCCGGAAGGGTGGGAAGCTCAAGGCGAGTATGGCATCCAGCGTTCCGTGCAGAATAGTTTTCCGAGTAGTGCGGTCGCGTCCGAGGAGCCGCTAAACAATATCGGGCTTCGTGATTACGTGGAAGCGCAGCTGAGCATGCTGCGTCATTACCTGCGTGAACCGCAGATTGAGGCGGCGCTGCCGCCCCATATCGGCGGCGCAGACGAAACTATAGCCGTCGAAGTTCGCTACAAGACCAAGGACGGGCAAGCCGTTTTCTACCACCGAGTTTATGCGCGCGCGGGCCGCGTGGCCGGCGTCGTCACGTTCACGACCCTCGAGGCGGAACTCGCCAACGTTCGGGTTGAGTTCGATGCTATCTTGAGGGGCGCGAGCTTCACTCCTATGGCGGGGGCTCAGATTTAACGTGAGACGCCGAGTGGGGCTATGATTCTTCGAACGTTTTTGGCACGTCGCGTGCTCCGGCATATGAAAGGGTCATTCAAGAGCTTGGCGAGAGTTCGAAATGTAGATTGCGGTGGGAGCGATTTGAGCGGTACTAAAACGGCTAAATGCTCTCGTTTGTTGACTGTGGTGCTTGGATTTGCGAGCATCATGGGCGATTCGTTATGCCCGAAGTCTCGCTTCGGGGAGGGTTTGCCTTTTCTCTGCCGTTAAATGGAAATGATTTAGGCTGAATGGCGATGATTAAGTCGCTGGGAAAATTTGAGATCCTTGGCAAGATTGGCCAGGGCGCCATGGGTGTGGTGTACAAGGCCCGCGATCCCTTCATAGGACGCCTGGTAGCTCTAAAGACTATCACCACGGGTTTGGCTGACGACCCTGCCTTGCTTGAGCGCTTCTATCAGGAAGCGCGGTCCGCCGGTGCCTTACAACACCCGAATATCGTCACAATCTTCGAATTGGGCAAGCAGGACGACACTCCCTTCATTGCCATGCAGTATCTGGAGGGCGAGAGCCTGGACAGGGTTATCGAGCGTCAGCCTGTATTGCCTCTATCCCAGAAGCTTGGCTACATCGTATACGTTTGCCGCGCGCTGGAGTACGCCCATAAGAGAGGCGTCGTGCACCGCGATATCAAACCCGGAAATGTGATGGTTACCACAGAGGGAACCGTCATGGTGGTGGACTTCGGGATCGCGCGCCTTGCCGAAAGCTCGAAAACCCAATCCGGTTTGATTATCGGGACGCTGGGCTACATGTCTCCGCAGTTACTGCGCGGGGGCCGGGCGGAGGCGAGGTCAGACATCTGGGCTGTTGGAGTCATGTTGCATGAGTTGCTCGCTTATCAGCGGCCATTCAACGGTGATAACCAAGCTGCATTGATGATGAACATCCTGACCCAGGAGGTGCCGCCGCTTTCCGAAACCGCCCCGGGTATGCCGGAAGATGTGAGCCTGTTAGTGGCTCGAATGCTACAGAAGGACATTGGAGCGCGATTCCAGTCGATGGAAGAAGTTCTGATCGAATTGGAGCCGGTCTGGCGGCGCCTTCAACAATCAGAAGTATCGAGCCTCATTCAGGATGGCCACAAATTATTCGAAGTTGGGGATTTCACGAAAGCGCAGGACGTGCTTCGCAGAGTCCTGCAAATAGACACTGCAAATACACTTGCCAAGAACCTACTGGAGAAAGTGAATACTCAGGTCCGCCGCAATCAGATTCTTCCGCAGATGAAGAGCCGCGTGGAGAAAGCACAGAATTTCCTCGCGGCCAGACAGTTAGACGAAGCTAAAACAGAGGCGGAAGCCGCGCTGCAACTCGACTCCACATTCCAGCCGGCGCGGGAATTGCTCGAGCAGGTGCAGGCGGCCGCTGAACGTGCGCGCGCTTTGGCCCAGTCAGTACGGATCGCCAAGCAGCGAATCGCCGAGGGCGCCCTGACGGAAGCCGAAGCGCAAATTGGCAAGGTGCTGGAAATCGAAGCGGGCAATGCATCCGCGCACGAACTTCTGAAGCAAATACGCGAAGAGAAGGCGCGGCGCGAACGGCAAAAGCGGCTTTCCGAAATTCTTCGCAACGGCCGGGCGCTCTGGAGCAACTTGCGTTACGACGAATCCATTCAGCTGCTTACGGATGCGCAGAGAGAATTTCCGGCCGAGGCGGAAATCGCCAAACTTCTGGAGACCGCCCGTCAGGATCTGGCCGAACAGGAAAGACAGCAACTGCTCGCGCAGGCGAGAAATTTAGTGGGCTCGCAAAGTTTTGACCAGGCCGTGGAGATACTGGACCGCGTTCTGGAATTGAATCCGGGCGACTCCTCAGCGAGGAACCTGCGTGCGCATGCCCTGCAGGGGCGCCAGCAGAAGCTTCGCGAAGAACGGCTCAACCAGGAAATGGCGGAGCTGCGGGCGCGGTTGAAAGCGGGAAAATATCAGGAAGCGATCATACATGGCGAACGCCTGCTCGGCGAATTCCCCGGAGAATTCGAGCTCAGTGAGCTCATCGCGTACGCCCGCAGCGAGCAGCTTCAGCTTGAACAGAGGCGGCGATTGGAACAGTCGATTGAGCAAATCAGGCAGGAGTTAGGAGAAGGGCGTTTCCGGGAGGCGATTGGAGCTGCGCAAAAGGCGTTAAGCGAGTTTCCAAAGAACACGGAAATCGTGACGCTGCTGGAGCGCGCCAAGGAGCAGCAAAAGGAAAAGGAAACGCGCGCGCTGCTGGAGCAGCGAGTGAAAGAGATTGACAGTCTGATCGAGCGCCAAGAGTTCACGGATGCGATCGGTCTGGCCCGGCAGACTCTGGTAACGGTGCGAGCGGATCCGGAAGTCAGCCGCCGGCTACAATTTGCGCAACTGGAGTACGAGCAGCGCGAGAAAAGAAAGAAGGAACAGCAGCAAACCTTTCTCGCGGCACAAACGCTTGTCGATGCGGGTAACCCGCGCGAAGCCACTCGAATTTTGCGAGAGGCGCTCGAGACCAGGCTATTCTCGGCCTCAGACGCGCGCCTGACCCAGCTCTTTAAAGATATTGAAGAAAGACAGGCGCCCCCGCCTCCGCCGCCTGCTGAAGTGGAACCCGCTGCCCCGACCCAAGCGCGTGCTGCAAAGGCAGGTGTAGCCTGGCCGCAAGCGACGAGCGATCCGGCCAAAGATTACGTATATCAGCAGGGCGGAGTGAAGCCGACCTCGAATTCGCCCCAGGACGCCGCCGCAACCGCGTACTCGTCGGCGACGGTTATGGCGGGCGGCAACGTTCTATTGCCGGGTCAAGCGACGCAAGTCTCTCAGGGGCATGTCGAGCAACTCCCGGAACCGCGACCATTGCCGCCAGCCGCGTTCGCCGAGGCTGTTTCTGCTGTTACCGATGCGTCCGGCCGCAAAAGAAGGAACCACCAGCTCCTCTTAGGAGCATGCGTATGCGCTGCGGCGCTTGTCGCTTCTGTCGCTTTCTTCGAGCTTCGACCTAAGACTCAGGCAGTGGTGGATAGCAAAGCAACACAGCCCGCGATCACGCAACCACGGGAAGCGCCTGCCGTAACGCCGGCTGCCCCGCGAACGGATGAAGGGGCCACGCAGCCCGTGCAGCCCGCCATCGAGCAACCACAGGCGAAGGTTCCTCCGACCACGACGGGCAAAGTGCCGCCCACCCAGCCTGCCCAGCCTGCGACTGCGTTAGCCGGAGCACCCGCGGATCTGCTGGCTTCGATCCGCAATTCGATTGGTCAGGGAAACTTTGCACAGGCGAGGCAAACATTAACCGGCCTGAGTAATTGGAGAAGCGATCACGACCAAATGGCGCGCCTCATCGAGGCGGGCGAACGTTCTTTTGTAGACCAGGCCAGATCGCAGGCGACTGCGGCCAAAAATTCTGGAGATTCGAACACGCTTTCGAACCTGCAAAGCAAACTTCGTTCGATTGAGACCAGTGCCAGCCCAGCGGCGAATGATGCCCGAGATTTGGCCGAGCGGGTTATTCCGGACTCTCTCAAATCCATCACCGATGCGAAAGAGGCGCAGACCAGATTCGAATCAAGCCACAGATGATTTCAACAACGCCGTGAGAAACAAGGACAGCAACGCCCTAAGCTCGCGGGTCCTGCTTGAGTTTCAGAGAATAGCGGAGGCGGGCGGCCCTTACAGTGATCAGGCCCGAGAATACGTCAGGGCCACCGTGCCAGACGCGATTGCCAGGCTGAAACCCGCCGAATCGCCCGCGCCAGCACCGGAGCCCAAACCGAAGGCGAGCGAACCCCCCGCTGCGGCAGCCAAGCCTCCCGCGGCAGTGGGCGATTCCGGCAGCGACATCGTCTCCATCGTCAGCGTGGTTAACCAGTTTTATGCTGCGTTCACCGAAGGGGATATAGATCGAATCAAAACCCTCCGGCAGCTCAATGGAAATGATGAGAAGAAATTCAGGGACACTCTCAAAGAGTTGAGACGCGCAAAGGGATTTGGGATGTCCGTGCAGGATTGTTCAACTCCGCAGATCTCTGGCGATAACGCGACGCTAAGCTGCACGGTGATCAGCCAGGCCACGGACAGCGCGCTCGCAATCCAGGCGCACGCCATAACTCTTGAAGCGAATCGGCGGCCGCTGGATGATCGTCTCCACGAACTGAATCTCCTCGCGCTGGCTGGCGGAACTACGCGCGAGAGTGATGAGATGCGCTCTGCCAGCCTAGGATATTAGTGTGAGTAGGAGAGGCCAAAGAGCGGCACAAAATGCGAACGCAAGCCAGTGTCGTTCAGTTGGATCAGAACGTTGGCCGTGAGAACAAACTCGTTGAAAAGTCGATAGCGGAAGCCGACGGCGGTCTTCGCGGTCGTATAGGAACCGATATACGACCGGAAATTGGCATCGACAGCGCCGGCTGCGTTGAACGCAGTACAGGCAGACGTCACGCAACCAGGCAGTTCCTGGTACGTGGATGCCGCGATAAGGGGCGCGCGCCAAAAATATTGCCCGATGTAATCGGCCGCGGCGGAGAGCCTCCGATATACTCCGAGCTCGGCGCCTACGGAGTAGAAAACCTGCTGGGGCAGGAGGGCTTTTGAAGATACCGTCCCAGGGGCCGGGGTGATGTTACCGGCAAGATAAGAGCGGCCATTCCATTCGTAACCGAGGTTTACGTGCGCCGAGACTCGGCTGCCAAAATTGTGAGACAAGGCTCCGAAGGGCCGAATGGCATACGCTCCTGACCCCAGATAATTCAGGGCATCGCCGGAAGGGAATCGGATATCGCCACCCACGGCGATGCCCGTACGCTCTCCCCTGAAAACTTCATATTTCCCCCGAAGGGTCACATCACCAATACCGCTTGCGCCGGTCACGTTGAGAAACGTCCCGTTAAAACACGAGCAACCGCTGAATTGGTGGAGGTTATCGAGACCATTGTTATGAATTTGGGCCGTAGAGGTAACGGCCATCCGCACGTTCACGGAAGGAACAGCGACGGAAATATCCAGCCGATCCGTCACCCCAAAGTTGACGAACGCTGTGTATTGATTCAAGCGAAAGTTGATATTGTCCTGCGTGACGATCGTGTCGCGCACAAAGCCGCACGCACCCTCGTTAAGGGTGGGGCTCGCCGTTCCCCCGTTGACGGAGCAAAGACTAGAGGGAGTGAGCTGATAATCTTCGTGCGTGTAAACGGCGGGAAGGCTATTCAATTTTATGCCGTCCAGGCTCGTAAAATCGAAGTCTTGAAAACTGAATCCGACGAGGAGCCGATGCTTTCCAAGAGTGCTGGCAGGCTCACTCAGGATGGGGCCGAAATTATATTGAGAAGGCGCCACAATACCGAGCGATGGGTTGAAGGCGAAAGAAATACCGGAGGAGGGAGACACTTGCGGCAGTTCTCCCAATTCGCTGCCGATGGAGGAATTCAGCGCTTGTAAGTTCGATAAGAAGCTGTTCGCAAAGTGCCCTTGATGCCCATTGGGGGTTGGCGCCAGAGCCGCCCCGTTGGAAAGCCCGCCCACGCCGTACGTGTTGGCCAGGGTGCAGCCCACTTTACTGCTATCCGCTGCGCTGCCACAATCTTGAGCTATCGCCGGCGCGAGATAAAAGCCGACGGCCAGAGCCAGCCAAAAGATGCGCCGGAGCATGTGGCTTCCTCCTTGAAGTGGGGAGCGGCCCGGTTAGGGTGCTCCCTCGGGTCATGAATCCGCCCTACTGAACTTGTGCAACTCCTGCAATGTTTGAATCGGCGGCGTTACGGGTGAAAAAGATCTTGTTCCCGGAAACCACCGCAAATGCATTGGGTACAGGAAACGGCGGGCTCGTGGGGAAGGTGAGCAGCCCTGAACTGTCGGTGTCGCCGTCGCCGTCATTGTCGTTGCCGAACGCATAGTTGGCCGTCACCGTTGTTGTCGTGGTGGAGACGCCGTTGGTTTCGTCAATGGTGAAGGTGGCAGTGCCTGCGTTGAAAGTCACAATACCGCTCTCCGCGATGGCGTTCGACGCTGTGTGCGCGCCCGAGAAATTTCCTTGAACGCCCTCGAATTCGAAAGCATAAGTTCCGGACAGGGTAGTAAAGGGTCCTCCTGCCTGGAAATCGATCTCTCCGACCGTATCCTGATCCGCATTCCAAACGAACACTTGGGACGTTGATGCCATGTAGAGGGCCAAGTTGAAAGTCGGAACAGTATTAGCTCCGCTGCCACCGCAGAAAATACCCACGCCATTGCCCTTGGTCTGAATCGAGTAGGCGCCATTCGTATCCTGGAATCCGGTCGCGGGCGTAGCGACAACGCCGCCGGCGTTCCCGAAGAATTGAATGGTGTCGACGGGGAAGGAGCCGCTTCCGTCCCCAGATACAGGTCCGAGCGAAGTGTTTCCCGTACCCGGCCCGTTGTTCGATTGCATGAGATAGGAGTAGCGGCCGTTGAAATTCGTGTTTCCAAAATTGGGGGGATTGGGGCTTTGTGGTGCGGCTTTACCTACGAACGTGAATCCCGTGGTATCTGTCTCGACGAGGAGCAACTCGCCTGTTGACAGGGGATAGCCCGCGAACTTCAAGGTCTGGTTCGTGTTGCTGCGGACTTGCCCTGCAGAGAAAGTGAAGGGTGTCCTGCCGGTGGTCGTGTCGACGGGGCCGTACGTGCCTCCAAAACTGGTATAGGGGGAGCTGAAAGTAGGCAGAGCAGGTACATTACTGGGACAACTATTGTCGACAAGTGACCGGCCAATCTCGGCTGTGGTAATGCCGCCAGTGCCGGTGAGGTCGAAGCGCCCCACCGCGGAAGGCGCCGTGCTACCGCCGCGGAGGGAGACGGCATATCCGCCGTTCAACGAGGCGAGTGTGACGGCGCTCGGATTCTGCTGCAGGTCCATCCTGCCCGAGCCTGCGACAGTTCCGCCGAAATCTGTTAGGTATGCGGTTTGCGCAACCGTGGAATCGGAGGTCGATAAGACGACGATCTGGAGAGTCGTCACGAGGCCCGCGCTGAGTGTCATGACGCCTCTGCCATCGGCCTCGAGAACTGTATAGCTGCCCGTAATCGCCACTTGCGTGTGCACCGTGGTGCCATTGTTATCGTCTTCAATTCCACTTACGTTGCCGTTCCCGTCAAATACGAGCGATCCTGCCTCGACTGTGGGAGTGCCGCCTGAGGCGGCGTTGGGATAGCCGCGATAAACAAAGGCGTAGCGGCCGGACAATCGCTTGTCCGCCGGGGACGGGCCGATGTTGATGGTGGCGGTGTTGCTGCTGCCGTCAAATACCGCGGTGGCCGTGAGCGTCGCCGTCGGCGTGCTGGGTGCGGTTGCAGGAGCGGTGTAGGTGACGGCAGTGGCGGTCGCACCGCTCAATGTTCCGCAAGCTGCGCCGCTGCAAGCCGGGCCAGAGAGGCTCCAAGTGACGCCTGTTTGACCCGCGGGTGGTCCCACGACCGTCGCCGTGAAATTCTTTTGTTGTAGCACCTGCACCGCAGCCAAATTGGGATTAACGGTGACATTTGAAACCAGGTTGACGACCACGGAAACTGTCTTGGTGGAATCGGCGGCGGCCGTTGCCACGATGGTGACGTTAGGCGGAGTTGGCAGGACACTCGGGGCGGTGTACGCGGCAGGCGGAGCCGATGCGGAAGCTTGCGTGGAAGAGGTAATCGTGCCGCACGCTGTGCCACTGCAGCCCGTGCCGGCGACCGTCCAGTTCACCGTGAAATTGCTGGTGCCGGTGTTGACGACTGTCGCCGCGAGATTCAGGCTCTGGTTGGCCTTGACGGTTTGGGGCGTGGACGGCGACACGGAAAGGGAGACGGTGCCCCCGGTTCCCGGAGTGAAGCTCGTCTCGGATTTTGTGCTCAAACATCCAGTCAAGACTGTCGGGATAATAGCGGCGATGAGGAGCAGCAGCTTCCGCATCATTCCTCCTTACCGGGCAAGCCTGGAATCGAAATGCGGCTGAAATGATTCACGATCAGCAGACTTATTCGCGGGCCAGGTTTGTTGGTGACACCTGCTCCGGCAGTGCAAAGCAGAACAATAGTTGGCCACAATGCTCCCGGGCGCGCCGCACCCACGTAACATCGACCGCGACAAAGATAGAGGCCTTGGAAACAAGGCCCGCCGAGCAACTGAGTAGAACTCACCCGGAAACAGAGGCTGCAAGCCCGAGGGACTGGTTTGCCTGCTCCGTGGTGCGGAATAATTCACAAAACCGCGAGATATTGTCAAGTCAAATCTATGGGGGAAGAGAAGCCTTCCGTCTCGTTCGCTACGGTTGAATCCAGTTAGCGGCTTACGGGACACCTGAGGTACGAGAATGAGCTCCACTGGAGCGTGAACTGCGGTTATACGCTGGAAGACCGATTTTATTGAGCGTTGCGCGTTTCGAACGTGAGTTCAACAGGAGTGGATGACTTCGAATCGGGGCTGCTCACATCATATGATTCGCCAGAGCCGAGTACCTCAAACTTGGAGCCATTAAACTGACCGAGCGCCGTAACCGTCGCTTCGATAGAACGAAAACCGTTTTCGCGGATGCGCTTCCGCAGATCGCTCATCTTGAACTTGTTGCCGGGCGCAAGGGTGATATCCAAGATTCCTTTCTTCAAACTGACGTCGACGGATTTCACGCCGTCCAGTCTTTGTATGGACGCAGTGACGCCGCGGGCACAGAGTTCGCAATCTAACCCATAAACTCGCAGTTGGATTCGCAAATACTCCGCATGAACTGGCTCAACGGCAAGCAGCAAACCGGCGAGTGCCACGCCTCGAAGCAGGCTTGTCGCTGAAAAGCTCATTTCCGTCCTCCCAGGAAAAAATAGCTCACGCCAACCATAGCCCTCAGTCTTTCCGCCGGCTGCGTACCGTTTCGGTGGTCCAGCAGCGCAAACTGAACTCCCGTCTGGAAAGCCATATTCCGGTACGTGCCAAGGAACGTCGGTCCCGAATAGACTCCAGTGCGCCCTGAATCTGGTAAGACTATCACGCCACTCGAATTTGGAGGAGGTAACAATACTGGTGCGCCATGAACGTGTCCACCCGCGCCCGCGACCGCAGTGTCCGCCGCGTCTCGCCAGGCACGACCGATCCAATCCGCTGTTGTTTCCACGAAAAAACGCAAATCGGGTTTCGGGTAGTCGTGATTTAGAAAGGAAGGCCTCCAGCCGACGACAAAACTCGCTAGGGCGGAATCGCTCTGATGATCGAGTTCACCACTGCTCCAATGTCCATAATGCTGATAGCCGGCTCCCGCCCATAAATAGTAACTTCGCGAAATATGGCCGGTCGCAAGAGCAGCATATATGCTCGGCTCGCGTTGCAGAGGAGGCCCATCGGCACGGGGGAGGAGCTGAGTCGTAGCAGACCCTCCGATATAAAATGTGCTTTCATTTCGCGTGCCGACGCCAGTTAACTTGTGGTGGAACCGCCACGCCAGCAGCCCCTCTACCTCGGGGTTCCCAGGCATGGTCGCGGAGAACAGGCCCACCGGGTGCTCGCCGTGATTTAGATGGAAGGGTGCCGATATCGAAATTTGAAGGTTCTCCCTCCATCCGTAACTAACTTGGGGGCCGATCATGGCGACGCCTGAGCGCCACATGAGCGACGTTTCGATGCTGGAGTCGCCTACGCCCAGAACGGTTGTGGAGTAACCGAACGCAGGCCCATGTCCGTCTGCCGAAAGAGGCGCCGCGCTTAAACAGAACACCCAAAAAACAAAATTCAGCACGCGCCAGTGTGAGACCAGGTTACACCTCAATCCGGGATTTCCCTCGTAATCTCCTGGATGGCCAAACTTATAACACCCGAGGCCTTTCGAATTGAACCAAATTGTTCTTTGTCGCATAGGTTCTTATTTGGAGGGCTGCAAAACCACAGCTCTTCAAAACTTATACACAGTCAGCGCGTTACCCGACAGATGAGGTTCGAGAAGGAGCTACCCTGTAGAATAAACGGCATTGCGCCGCCGTCAAAATCGAGATGGACGACGATGGGTTTGCCGCTGCCGCTAAGTGTCAGCGGCGTGCGGCGGTCGGCCTGTAAGGGATGCCATTCGGCGCTCAATGAAGTGCCGGAGCTAGTCACTCTCGCATCGGGCAGCGACAGCAGACGAATGATCGCCCACGGCCCACGCGCAGATAGAAGATCGGTATCCGCACTGCCTCCAGCCCGGTAACTGATTCTCACTTCCTGTGCTCCGGTGCCCGGCCACACAAAAGCAGCCGTTTGCGGAGCGCCCGGATACTTCAACGTCTGCCCATTCATGGTGAAGGTGACGCCTGTAATGCCTCCTTCGGGCAACGTGGCGCGGACATTCAAGTGATATTGGATTTGCGCCGCCCCCGGCGGATAAAGAGCCTGTTGAATGGAATGCGCCCGGCTCAAGAAGGGAAGAAACGCCGGACCCCAATCTGCCTTGGCGCCGGGTTTTATCACGTATTGAGAACCCTGCAACGCCAGCACGCTCTGATTGAGCTGGACGAATTTGGAAAGTACACCATCACCGGGCCGGAAAAATTCATCGAATTCCTGAAGCGTCGCGTCCGTGCTGTCGTAGTTTGAATTAAACGGAAACTTAGGCGTGATCCGGGAAAAGAGATCGCATAATCCCTTGGCGCCGCTGCCGGTGGGCGGCGGGGGACTGGGAAGAGCGATGGGTTGCTCGAGAAGCGTGCGAAGAGTTTGGTCGATGTGGCCATCGGGGTCCGGAGGCATGGGCGGCATAATTTGGGTCGCCACTACCAGTTTGGCTTCATTCGCCGCGGCGCTGCACTGCTGCTGTTGTGCGTCCTTTTGGTCGGGCGGCGCGGAGCCTAATCCTTCCAGGCAATTCTCGAGTTTCGCCAGGGCAGCCACATACGGCACAGTCTTCGGTGTTACGTAGGTCTCGCAAGGCGGCGGCGCGACAAACTGTACCGGTCCAAACGCCTTATCCACGTCCGGCGAACGCCCCGCGGTGTTTAGTGTGACCGCGCAAAACAAAGCCAGCAGAGGAGAATCGTTGGCCGATAGTTTTTTCAGTTTGCGAGATGCGTCCTCCACACCGTTGTACGGAGCTACTCTGGCGTTCCTCAAAAAATCGCGCCACTGGCGAATGTAATCGTTCTGATACATCGTTCGAAGTTGCGCTTCCAGATCTGCTCGATTCGAAATTGCCTGACTCCCACTGCCCAAGACCCAATCCTCGCCGCGGAAATACTGATCGGAGTGCGTTATGGCGTTGCGCATGAAATCCCAGCCGGACTTTGTGAATGCGCCTGAGACTTCGGGGACTGAGCGGATGGTGTCGCCGGCATCCGGGTGGTCCCGGTAAAAGTTCACGGGACTGCTTTGCTTCGCGGCGGCGTTCTGCATCGCAGTGTAGATCCGAGGCACGGCGCCGAAGCGATTCAGGTAGTCGCGGGCATGGTCCCGGACTTGAAGATCAGGCTGTGACGAGTAGGGATTCCCGTTCTGGGACGCCAACTCGGTTGCGTAGAACGCAAACTGCTGGCGTGCCAAATACTGAACGTTGCTATCCGCATTTTGGCCTACGGTCCAATATCGTTGCAGAATAGGCACCAGAAATTCCGGAGTGCTGCGGTTTGCATCCGAGGTCGTAATTAAATACGCCTTCAACGCATCGTAAGGGCCGGCGTAATCGTCATTGGCTCCCGGTGTCGCTGGCAGTCGTCTGAGCGTGTCCAGTATCGCGGGTTGGATTTGGCCGAAGAGTAGCTGGCGGAAATGGTTGAAGTAAATTCGCCTGGCCTCAGGATACAAATCGTGGCCGGCGTAAAGTCCCCAGCGAAGATGCAAAGGGACGCCGTTCTGTTCGTAACGCGCCAGTTCTTCGAGAGGCTTCCGCAGATTATCGAGCTGCTCGAGGGCATCCGCCGAAGGCGTTTGCGCGCGCGACAGTTCCGCATTCGGAATGGCTTGGCTGGCCCGGAGCACATCTGATTCCAACGCTCGATTCGAAAAGTACGAAATCAGGGAAGCGCAAATCCACACCACGGCAAGGACTGCCGTCGTGGCCCACAAAGCACGGCGCCAGAAATTCACGCGCGTATTCGCGCCGCTTGCCGCGAATGCGGCGCGATCCTGCAGCACAATCTGGCTGAAAAGATGACTCAGAAAAACCCATTGAGTGATTTTGGCGGACTCGCCCGCCCCCTGAATCTGAGTGCCGGTCTGCCAGGATTGGTCCGCGGCGAGATTGTCTTGCCGGAGGATGACGGTCGCATTGGCATTGGCAACCGGGGAGGGGGAACCGAACGTCGTCTTCGTCGCCATGACCGTCTGAGAGCCCTGATTGTTGCTGGCGATCGAGCGTATCCCGGTAAAGTAAAACCCGCGCAGGAGAGGGCCCGCTCGCAATTGGCTTGGGCGGCACAGATCCACCAGAAATTGAACCGCCGGCTTTGTAATCTTGCGGAACTGGCGCGGAAATTCGTACAGGCCAGGCTGCTTTTCAACATTCCGCTCGCGAGCCAGCAGGCCAGGCCGGCAGTCCGATAAGGAATAGAAAAGCGCGTTAAAGGCTTGCGTCAGACGTTTTGTTTCGCGCTCCGCATAGACGCTGGTGTCCGAATCAGGCGCAAAGGGCAAAGTCGTGCCCAATACTTGCGAACTTTCGTCGTTCGACATCGTTCGAACGAAATCATCGAAGTAAGAAAGCCGATCCGCGCGCGTAAAAAGGACATACACAGGGAAGCCGCTGCCCAGCGTCTGAGACATTTCGCCGAGCCGCGCGCGTAGGGTTCGCGCCAAGCTGGTGGTTGCCTCGGAAGTACCCTGAGCGAATTTCTCGCAATCGACGCAGACCACTGCGGCACGTTCCGCTTGCGTCTTTCTGCCAAAAAGTGACGCAAGTCCTCTTGGCCTAAAGCGCTGTACCAAGCGCGCCCAAAGGTCGGGCCGTGCCACCAACCCCCGGCCCATTTCGACGAACACTGACTTTCGTGCGAACCAGAAATTTGCTACCGGAGTTGGAACGAGAGCGCTCTCTTGAAAAACCTGGCCCGCCAGTAATTCCGGGTCGAGGCCGGAATGAAGGACTGTTGCGGTCTTGCCGGTCCCAGAGTCACCAAGGATAAAGATCGCTCGATGGTCGGCTAGTTTGGCGCCGTGTCCCAAACGAGCGGTGGACACTCGAGACTCGGCTTCTCGAATCAGAATCTTAAGGTCCTCGGCTGACAACTCGGAACCAGATGGTGCAACGGAGGGTCCTGCGGACACGGATGCCGCTTTGGCCGGCTGCTTCGAGCGCGCCCACAAAAGGAAACCGGCGATTGCCGCCGCTCCGATCAGCAGGATTCCGCTGCCGAGAATGATCCGATCCGAGCCAGACAATCGCAGCAGTGGGCCTGAGAACCAGGCCACCAGAAGGACCAAGACAGCGGCGCCAGCGGCCACCACGTGTTGCCAGGCAAGCTTCATTCCTGCTCCCTATCCCCAGAACACCACAGCAATTGCACGAAGCCCATTACTTCCCATGGCCAGCAGAACCTTGAACCCGACAAATAGTACGAGCCCGAGCAACAGAGAAGCGATTGCCACCGTGAGCAGCCGGCGCACCCAGCGGTCCGATGCTGCTACTTTCACCGCCCCTTCTGGCACAGCCCAGGATGGGGACAAAGCTGATAACGGCCCGCGAATGTTGCGGATTCGTTCGAGCAGGGAATCTGTAACCGGCCGTACGGCCTCGGGCCCGGACAAAGCATAACGTCCTTTGAAGCCGAGAAGCAGGCAGAGGCAATGCACTTCTAAAATATCGGCGACGTCGTAAGAATCCGAGCGGCGCTGCAGGCGCTCGAGGTTTTCGAAAAAAGATTCGCCGGCGACATTGTGGCCGAAGAGTTCCTGCTGCAGAGGCATCCGCGACCAGTCAGAAAACGCAGGATTGCTGGAGTTCAGAACGGATTCGTCGAGGAAGGCTACGATCGCCGTGGTTGCCAGCCGAACATCTTCGGGCGCGTAACCCTTCGCCACGCCTTCTTTTTCGGCGGCGCGCAGTGCCAGCTGAATCTGGCGGCGAAATGCTTGTGAATCCGCCACACCCTGGCGATTTGCACGAACGCGGACAATGGCCGTCAGGACTTCCTGATAGGCTAGGGCCAAGTTGTCGCTTCGCCGCGAACCTGAAGTAACTTGAGCCCTGAAGCCCGCGCTTGAGGCGCCGAAAAGTGTGGCTCCCATAAAATCGCCTGTGCTTTCAGTTCCTGTGCGATCAGTTTATGTTTCCACAACAACCAACAATTCCACTTCCGGGCTGGGGAAGTCCCCCGGCACATACAAACCGACTTTTCGCGTTTTGACGATGTGTTCCCAGGGCGAACCCGCCTTGCTCACTCCGAAATACTGAAAATCGACTTTGGGCGCAATCGCCGATGGCGGAACCGGCAAATGGGTCAGAACCAAGCCCGGCAGCGCTGTCTTCACTAACTCAGGAAGAAGTTCGGCCGAGCAAAGCTTGACCTGACGGGGCGCCCGTGAAATCAGGTCTGCTTCGCCAATCGTGGATTGGATCGCCAGAATCCAATGTGAGCGGCCCAGGCAGCGCTGGTCCACGATTTCTCCTTCGTACATGTAGCGGCCTGTCTGCTTCAGGGGAACGGTCAAGCAATTAGTCGGGACAACCAGTTCCAGGTGCTGTCGAATGTGTTCGTCTAATCCGTGAAAGCACTTATCGAGTTTGAGATGGTCGTAGGCCGGCAGCATTTGCGGGTGTGAGTCCATCCCGAATGTGCATAGCGCTCCAGCCAGGCGAGACATCTCCGCGTATAACTGCTCCGGATGTCCGCGCTCGGTCTGGTAGAGATGGCGCAGAACGGCGAGGCTCGTGTTTACGGTATGCACGAACCAGAAGCTGGCCACGTCGCCGGAAGAAAGTCCTTCGCGAAATCTCGAGGTGCCGCGGCGTGACGCAGATAAGGTGGCACTCTTCTCGTCCAGAATTTCGACCAGCCGGCGGAGAATCATCATCAGGCGTTCGCTGGCGCTTACCTTAAGGCAGGGCGGGATAAAACTCGGGTCGTAGATGAAATTGCCGGCGCCGTCGCGGGTCACACGAGCGATCGGCAGGATCGAAGATCCATCGGAGTCCTCGTTTTCGAAAAGCAGGCGAATATTTTTTCGGCCGAGGCGGACCGGGCGCCCGTCGTGCCCGGTGTTTTCGTCGAAAAGCATGTGTTCTTCGGAGACATATCGCGTGGTCCCCGAATCCTGATCTGCGGGCGCGCAGTTTCGGCCCTCCGGCTTGCGCAAGGGTACGGCCAGCGCCAGACCCAATACCTCTTGCGTAGGAGGGAATGATTCTCCGATCGGCCGCGCCGGCGGAAGAGTGTCTCCCTCGGGCATCTGAAAAACCAGGCCGTCGGGGAAGATGCCACTCGCATGGTTGACAGCTACTGTGCCATTGCGCAACGCCTCATGATCCAGGGTGTAAGCCGTGAATCCAGAGGGCTCGAAGCAAAGGTTCACCACCAGGAAGTGGATCAGGTCTTCGAACGACTGTCTTTGCGCCTGAAAATGCTGTGGTCCCAGGTACATCCCTTCGGACCACACAACTTTGGAGAGAAGCTTGGTCAATGAGGCAACCGATACAACGGGACCAGAACTTGCAACCATTTTTGAAGCGTTACTATGGGGGCTATCCCCTTTAAATGTCAAGTATTTCAACACATCTGAAGCAGTTGGAGAGAAGCACGGATTAGCAGGATGTACTGAGATCAAGACGCCGGGCCATCGAGGAATTTGGTTACAGGAAGTGCCTCGGATGTATAACCTTGTTGAAGAAATCCCGCTTACATTTTCTTTCAAACTGGCTAGGAAAGCAGCCTGTTAGGAAACAGATCGGTTGCTTTCTGGTCGCGCTTCAAACCTGGCGGAACGTGAACGTGGTTGCGCTCTTTCCGCTCAGCGGTCTTGCGGCAACAAAATGATGAGCTCCAGCTGAGGGTTTGGGATATCGCCGGGGACGTAAGCGCCAATATTCCGCGAACGACCCACCGCGTCCCAGGCGGGGCCGGATTGGTTGAGCGCAAAGTATTGGAATTTGAGTTTCATGGGAACGGCACCGGGGGGCCGCGGCAGATGAGTCAGTTGGATGCCGGGCAGGGATTGGCGGACGATCTTTTCGATCTGCGACGCCGAAGAGATTTTGATGAACTGCGGCACACGCTTGATTAGGTCCGCGTCGCCGAGCTCGGAGCTCACCGCCAGATACATTTTTGTGCCCGCGAGATATTTGTCGTCATCAAGCGGCGTGGCATACACGGATTGCTGTATCAATTTGAGCGGCAAAGAGATGTAGTTGCTCGGCACCACTGTCTCGAGAAGCAGACGCAGCTTCTCGTCGAGGTCGCCGAAACAATTCCCCAGTCCATTGTGATCGTAGCTCGGTAAGTCGCGCGGCTGAATCTTCAACGAAAAAGTCGTCAACGCGCCCGCGAGAGACGTCAAGACGCGAAACACGCTGTCCGGATGGCATTTCCGCGTTTCATAAAAATGACGCAGGATGGGGAAGTGATTGTTCACCGTATAGAGCAGCCAGAAATTAGCAATGTCCGCGGACGTGAAATCGGCCAGGCCCTGATTCTTCTGACGCCGCGCTCCGGCCAGGATGCTGCTCTTTGCGGCCAGGATCTCCACCAACCTCCGCAGCAGCGAAAGCAAGTAATCACTGGCTGCCACATTGAGCAGAGGTGCGACAAACGCAGGGTCCGATTCGAAGCCCCCGGCGGTCGTTCGCTTCACGCGGGCGATTTTGAGGCTGGTGCTTCCGTCCCGGGATTCTCCTTCGGCGAGAAAACGGAAATTTTTCCGCCCCAGCTGCACCGGCTTTTCGTTGCCGCCTGTATTTTCGTCCTGAATTTCGAAGACTTCCGCGATATAGCGGGTGTTTACGTTCTGTCTGGCGATTGAGATATTCAGCCCTTTCTCACGATCCGACGGTACGGCGAGGTAGATATCAAGGCTGGTTTGTCCCTGGTCGAAGAATGCCGCCAAAGGCTTTGGCTCCGGAGCAGGATCGGCTTCGGGAATTTCGAAGGACAATCCATCGGGGAGTATTCCCGCAGCCCGGGAAACCGCAAAGTTGCCCGTGGCCAGCGCTTCATGCCGAATGCGAAGTTCGGAGAAGCCCCAGGGAACAAAATTCAGCGCCTCCAGACGAAATTGAAAGGCGCTCTCAATGAACCGATCTTGCGCCTGCAGGTGTTGCGGCGTAAGAAACGTTCCTTTTGCCCAGATAACTGGCCGAAGTTGTCTCATAGTGGCGAGTCAACCTATCAATACTTTCCGGGGTAAGTCAAAGGTGAATCTGAAGAAGGGAGACGCAAGCGGCCAGCCAAAATGGAGCTTTTCTGGTCCGTCTGTGGCCCACGCTCGTCGCTGTCTTGGGCACGTATTGGTTGACTCTTGTTGTGACGGCAAATTCCTGCTAGATATGTCGCTCGCCCCGTAGGGAAGGAGGGGACTCTTTGCTTTCTCCACGACGAGTAATTCGGTGCGAATAGATGTTGGAGCGCGCACCGACGTGGGTTGCGTTCGTGAATCGAATGAGGACAGCTTTCGGGTTCTTCCCGAACTGGATTTATTCATACTTGCAGACGGCCTGGGCGGTGAGGCGCATGGCGAGGTGGCGAGCTCCATGGCCGTCGCAGCGATTGCAGACCACTGCCAGGAATCGATCACCAATTCGTCGTTGCCCTTGGAATGGGAAGCCCGCCATGATCTATCGGGCCGATCCAATCGTCTGGCTAGCGCGGTGCATCGCGCCAACCGGCTGATTCACGAAGCGGCCGTTGCAGACGACTCACATCGTGGCATGGCCACCACCGTTGTCTCACTCTGGGTTCATCATCAAAAGATCAGTCTGGTGAACGTGGGCGATAGCCGAGCTTATCGGTTTCGTGCGGGAGTGCTAGAACAACTCACGCGCGACCACTCCATTGTGGCCGAGCAGGTCCGTATGGGAATGATCACTCAGGAGGAGGCGGAGCGGAGCCCCATGCAAACCATGCTTACGCGGGCCGTAGGTGCGCAGCCCAGCGTGGAACTGGACGTTGAGGAACACTCCATCTCCAATGGCGATACCTTTCTGTTGTGTTCCGACGGACTATCGCGCATGGTTTCTGACGAAATTGTTGCAGGCGTAATCCAGAATTCCAGGAATCCTCAGAGTGCCGCCGATCGACTAGTGGAAC
Source organism: uncultured Acidobacteriota bacterium (assembly GCA_963761945.1). Classification (GTDB taxonomy): domain Bacteria; phylum Acidobacteriota; class Terriglobia; order Acidiferrales; family UBA7541; genus Palsa-189. The sequence goes on from CAVXIM010000017.1 coordinate 75,243, forward strand.
TTGCCAGGGAAGCAGGGGGATTGGATAACGTAACGGTGGTCTGTGTTCGCCTCGAATTCGATTGGCTAACACGATTGCGTCATCGCTTGCAACGGCCATAAAAATGAGGAGCTAACAAAGGTTCCAAAGTTTTTGGAAGCACTTTTGTATTAGTCAAAAGAGATCCCTTACCCGAATCGATTGCGTGCATCTAGCGCTCCCTATTGCGAAGTTTTTGTTGCAATCCCTGCTTCATTGTCTGTTACGGTCGGACTAGGACCACGAAAGTGTTGTGGAGACACCGAGAAAAATGAAACGCGAAAGAGAATTGGCGGGCCTCACGCAGGCGCAAGTCGCGATCGAACGAAATCGAGCGAAGCAGAGAGCGGCTACATTCGCCTAAGCGATAGCGAGAGCAAAGCCGTCCGGCGAATTTTGCTCGATGGTCTTCGGAAAAGACACGCAGAGATTCGAGGTTGCGCCCAGCTCGAAATATTCTGTTTAGAAGTTGTGCCTTGAAAAGTGGAGGGCGCTCAAGGGTTTAACCCCGAAGCGCCCGGTTGCGGGGGCACGATTTGAACGTGCGACCTTCGGGTTATGAGCCCGACGAGCTACCAGACTGCTCCACCCCGCGAAGTCATCTTAGCGGAATCACCGGGAAGCGTCAAACCAGCGCATGCGCAGCCGGACGCGGGTTGACAGAAATTTCTTTCGTTACTTCGCTTCGTTACCTCGCTTCGTTACCTCACTTCCTTCGTTACTTCGGGCCGGAAAGCCCAACACGCGCCGCGGGCGCCTTACGCGCGGTGATCCAGATGACGTCGGGAGGTATTTTGCCGAAGAGCCGCCAGGATTTTGCCGGCACGTAGTGCGCATCCACAATTTCAAATCCCGCCGCTCGAACAGCCTCCTTGATCTCCGGGAAAGTGAACTTACAGCCCCGCCAGGTATCTTTGTGCGTGACCGCTTCGCGGATGGAAGCGAGAACGCCCTCGGGACGGCCAAAGAAGTGCCATCGCGCGACACCCGCCGCTTTCAGGACGCGATGGCTTTCGTCGAGATAGCGACGCACGACCGATTTTATGGGGATGTGATGAAAGGTGATGTAACTGAAACAAAAATCGAAGCTCTCGTCCGGGAAAGGCAATTTGCCCCGCCCATCGATTTCGACGAAGCGCACTTGCGGCAGATGGAGCGAGCCGCTCGCGTCCTCGGCGGACCATTTCGCCGGACACATCCACGCCAAAGACCTGATCGAAGTGGCGGGTGAGCGGTTCGAGGAGCCGGCCCGTTCCGCAGCCGATCTCGAGAGCGCTTTCGCGTCCCTGGAGTATCTCGGTGACGCCAGTCCAGCACCAGGGGGATATCCCGCTCGCCGGAGGCTCGGAAGGCAGCCTCGTTCTGCGCATCGTCGCAGGCGATGGCCTTATGCGCGTCTTCCTCGGCGCGCACATTCCAATCGCTTTTCATGTCGAAATGGCGCATGGCAAGTTACTTAAGAGCGTGCGTAATCGAAAGAGTCAGGCTGATCCTCGCGGCGTCCGTCAAATGCGCTATTCCTCGCGGTCGCAATAACGCAAGACAGTGAAGCCGACTGTGGAATGTTCCTTATTTTGAGGCAAAGTCAGGATAAAGAAGCGGTCATACTCCGCCTCCGCTATCGGCTGGACTTCCGGCGCGCCAAGCGCCTGTAGCACGTGAGGAAGAGTAGTCCCATGCCACACGACCAGGACGTTATTCGCCTTTTCCGACTTAAGCGCTTCGATCAAGGCTTCCGGTGTACTCAAAGGGATTGCCACCGGCTTTAATTGCCGCTGTCGAGCCAAGGGCGCCGCAGTCTGCTGGGTTCGCTGCAAATCGGAGGTGTAAATCTTTTGAATATCGGCATCGGCGAGCATCTTGGCGAGGCATTCGGCGCGGCGATGTCCCGCCTCGCTCAGCAGCGCATCGGGCGCATCGGAAACCTTGTCCGCGTGGCGCACCAGAAAAATCGTGCGTACTCCTTGGCTGTGCGCATAGGGAACCAACACCAGCATGAGAAAGACGCAGAGAGCCGCAATTCTCGATCTTGTTTTCACAAAGAGTGAATCTCCTTTTACCCGCCTCGACCGCATTACAGGTTACACCAGACCTAAAACATCGTTGGGCTGATCTTTTATCAAATACGGATTCGAACAACCGCAGCTTTTTCCTCAAGCAGTTCGCATCGATTTAACCTGCCATTCATAGCCTGTTCATATATGCCAGCCAATGTTGCCGCCGCAGGTCGCACCAAACGGAGGAGAGGGGTGGAGGCTAAATGACACGTGTATCTCGTCTCGCACTGTTGCTCGCGGTTGCACTTGGCTGGCTTTGGCCGGCGGGAGTTGCCGCGCAAGGACAAAAAGGCGCGATTGCAGGAACCGTTACGGACAATACCAAGGCTGTCCTGAGGGGCGCGCAGGTTTCGGTGGAGCCGCAGGCGGTGAATGTCGCTTCAGACGAGCAAGGCCAATTTTTCATCAATGATCTCAATCCAGGCAGTTATACCGTCACGATTACGTACGTCGGTTTTGCCAAGTTCGAGAAGATGGTGGACGTAGCCTCGGGGCAGCGCGTGACTCTCGATGCGCAGCTGCAAGTGCAATCGCAGAATGAGACCGTGCTCGTGACGAGCGAGCGAGCTGCAGCAGAAGTCGAGGCTGTGAACGTCGGCTTGAGTTCGGAAAATCTCGTCGAGGTGCTGCCGGCCGGAGTCATTCGCAGCCTGCCCAACGCGAATATGGCGGACGCACTGGGCCGGTTGCCCAGCGTGACGCTGGAACGCGACGAGGGCGAAGGGAAAGTACGTGCAGATTCGGGGAACCCAGCCAGAGCTTACAAACACCACGATCGACGGAGTGAATGCTCCTTCGCAGGAGCCAACCGTTCGCCAGGTCAAGTTCGACGGCATTCCGGCGGATATCGTGGAGGAAGTTCAAGTAAACAAGACACTGCAAGCAAATATGGACGGCGATGGCATCGGAGGTTCGGTAAACCTCATCACCAAAACCGCAACGGATCGCCCTTCGATCTCCGTGAGCAGCATGGGGGGTTATACGCCAATCATCCATGGGCGCGGAGAAACCGAAGAGGAAGCCACGGTTGGCGAGCGCTTCGGAGCGAGCAAGAAGTTCGGGTTTTTGGTCGGTGGCCATTACGACTGGAATGGCCGCGCCATCGACGATATCGAACCTGTTCCAGACGTAGCCACGTTTTCCAATGGCGCCACGGCGAGTTGGAAAGACGGCATGGACCTCCGTGAATACCAATACTTCCGCACGCGCTATGGATTGGCCGGCAGTCTCGACTACAGGGTGGGCACGGATTCCGACATTTACATTCGCGGGCTCTATTCAGATTTTCATAACTACGGCGACCGGGCGGCCTATACGCTGACCGACAATACGCCCGGCATTCAGGTGCTCAATCCTGGTAACGTCGGCGGCGGCACGACGGCGCCAACTTTCAACACACAGCTCCGGAATCCGGATATAGGGCTCGGCAGCATCGCTGCTTGGGGGCACCCACGACCTGACCACCACGATGTACTTGTGGAACATTTCGGTGAGCCGCTCAACCTATCGGCAATTCGCCGTCCGAGACAGCGACTTTTCAATAACATGCTCACGTCGAGCCAATGCCAATACGATCCGCTCAATACGTCAAATCAGTATTTGCCGAAATGGACATCGGCCTGCTACGCGGAGGCAATGAACACTCCCTCAAATCTCTACCTGAACAATATTCAAAGAGATCTGGGTCCGTCGGAGCAACTGAACCTGCAGGCCGGCGCAGGGATGGCCAAGCGTTATCACCTCGGTTCGCATTCCTCGACGTTCGAGTTCGGCGGGAAATTCCGGAACAATCACAAATACGATGAAGGTTATGTGCTGACCCTGAGTCCCAATGCCTCGATGTTTACTAATGGACTGGGCCCGCTGCTATCGCAATTTCCCAACCGGCTGACAAACAGCGGCTACTACAACGGCGGAAATTACAATCTTGGGTACAACCCGTCTTACGAAGATGTGATCGCGTTTGCCAACGCGAACGCGAACTTGTTCACCTCGACGAGCACGCAAGGTTTTGATGGCCAGCAGTTCAATCTTGTGGAGAAGGTCGGTGCGGGATATCTGATGAACACCATCGATCTGTCGAGCCGCTTTACGCTGGTAACAGGAGTTCGATTCGAGGAGACGACCGATAATGTAAACAATTTTGCCATAAATACGTCGGACCCAGGGTGCAGCAAATCGGCTCCCTGTATTGCACCCGCCCGGACGAACGGTTCCTATCTGGACGTTCTGCCGAGTGCTTCGGTGCGCTACTCGATCACCTCGAGTACGATTCTCCGGGTCATCTATGGGCGAGGCATTTCGCGACCTGACTACAATCAACTTGCGCAAGCGGAAACCTGGACCACCGCGGGTAATGGCTCTGAGAGGCAGAACGTCAGCCTGGGCAATCCGGGTCTGAAGGCGGAGATCGGGGATGACGTCGATCTGTTGTTGGAACACTACATGAATCCGTTCGGCGAGATTTCAGTCGGATATTTTTACAAATACCTGACGAACCCGATCGTGGAGAGCAACACCGTCGCAACGAACTTTCTTCCCCCCGGCGTTCCATCGCAGTTCCAGGGCAATTGGCTGGTCACCCAGCCGATTAACGCGGGTCACGCGTGGATTCAGGGGTTCGAGGCAGAATACATCGAGCATCTCTCATTTTTGCCGGGAGCGTGGGCGGGGCTGGGACTTTCAGCAAACTACGGATATGCCGATTCGCGTGCGTACGGGTTGGTGGGGCGATCCGACCACCCGAGACTCGAGCGAACATCGCCAAACGCCTTCAACGTCAGCCCAACGTACGACCGCGGTCGCGTTTCGCTTCGCGTCGGGCTTTCCTACAACGGGGCTAGCATTTATGCATACCAGTTTGCGGATGGCTTAGCGGGTGGGGTGAAAGGCCCGCTGAGCGACCAGTACTTCTATCCCCACATTCAGCTGGATGCGCAGGGCAGCATCCGGCTGACGCACGGGCTGACGTTTGTGGCATATGGGCTCGATCTCAACAACGGAGTCTTCGGGTTCTATCAAGGCAGCCCGCAGTACATGATTCAACGCGAGTATTACCAGCCGACGGTCGCCATGGGCTTCCGCTGGACGCCGCTGCGCGAGAAGTAATCGAAGCTGACGCTTCCGGTAGTGACTCAGTTTACGATTCGAATGGGTCTGCGCGGACAAGGCATCGCCCGCGCAGATCCACACGATTAAACGAAGTGCGCAGCCTTAAGTGGCTGTGCCACTTCGAACTGAGTCATCAAATTCAGTTACCAAACTGAGTGACCGGCGACGCTCCCGGTTTCTTGCGCTGCGATTCGTATAGAATCACCCCAGAGGCTTATGAGTTCAGGCGCGAGATTTACCGGCATCATATTGATTGCCGCCGGCCTGTGGTTCGGAGGCACGTCGGCGAACCGTGGCCTGGCTCGCGGGCCGCAGACCGGCGCTGCCCCGACGGCTGCGGCCGATCAGTCGGGGCCTGCGTTCACCATCAAGCCGCAAGACCTGCACGCGCCCTTAACGGTGATTGCGTACGGAGACATGCGCTTCACCGACCCGGCAAACGTAACCGCGACCAATCCGGCGGCGCGACGCGCGCTCGTCGCGCGCATCGCGGCAGAGAAGCCGGATGCTTTGCTGCTGAATGGCGATGTGCCGTGGCACGGCGGGGACGCCCGAGACTACGACGTTTATCGCGCGGAGACCCAAGCCTGGCGCGATGAGAACTTGCGTGTCTTCCCGGCGCTGGGTAACCACGAGTTTTCCGGATGCGAAGTGCCGCGGTGTTTGGCGAACTGGTGGGCGGCTTTCCCGAAACTGAAGGGCCGGCGGTGGTACTCGGCGCGTTTAGGGCCGAAGGTCTACGTGATCGCGCTCGATAGCGACACCGATGGCAACAACTCGCTGTTGCCGGGAAGCGAGCAACTGCGCTGGCTGAGGAACCAGATCGCCTCGCTGCCGCCCGAGGTCGAATTCGTTTTCATTGCCATGCACCACCCACCGGTGGCCGACGTGCAGACCCGGTCCATTGTGGACCATAATCCGCGTGCCAATGAAGTGGCCTTGGCGCAATTCCTGAAGTCTGCCGCTGCGGGAAGCCGGGCCAGGTTCATCGTGGTTGCAGGCCATATTCACAATTACCAGCGTTTTCTCCAGGATGGCGTGATCTACCTGGTCTCGGGCGGCGGTGGCGCTCAGCCCCACCCCGTGGATCGCACCCCGCTCGACCTCTACCAGGATTCGGGATTTCCGAATTTTCACTACGTAAAGTTCGTGCTGGAAGCCGATACCTTGCGCGCGACCATGTACCGGCTGGCGGATGCAGCTGCCGGGACCTGGGAGACTAAAGATAAGTTCGAAGTTCGCGCCAAGTGAGGTGCCGATTGGCAGAATATCTTTCTGCCCCTGCCTTTGAACCCACCTTGAACTGCCCTTAACCGCCATCGAGCCGCCACTGAACGGCTCGACCCTTGAACCGCACGGATAAGATCGGCAGGTCCTCTTCCTATTTGCTCTTCGCCGCAAGGCAGGAAGGCTGCGCTGCCCGATCACGCCACGCAAAACCCCCCAGTTCCTCATGGTAGGAAGCCTTAGAAAACGCTCCGGAGAACGGCAGCAACGGGTCCGCTGAGCGGACAGCCACATCCAATACGTAGATGCGTTGTGCGGGAATAATCTTGGTACGCCTTCAGTAGGGAACTGTGGACGCACAGTTTTGTAGCGTGTCTTGATTGCTAACGGTGTGTAAACGCTATGTTGCTGTTTCGTTACAGTTGTGTGAACCTGTTTTCCATCTTTACAGGGAGCGAGAGAACGTATCCATACAGCGGGGCCAGAGGGCATCGGGACATCTCCTTTTGCTTTTTTGCCTCAACTAGCAGTCTCGGCCGATAGCATCGTCGCCGAAGAAAGTTAGCGGAACATGCGCAGTTTCAGCGTTGGCATACGCGTGCTAGGCCTTGCGGCACTACTGTCGGTCTCCGTATTCGCCCAAACTTCCAGTACAGGGATGCTTCCCCACAAGGTTGATGGCCATTTGGCGGACTTGAGCAAGAAGGCTCTTGAAGGAGACACCAACGCGCAGCTTCGAATGGGAGTCGCATTCGAATTCGGGCAAGGCGTGGATAGGGACCTCGATCAAGCCATGCGTTGGTATCACATGGCCGCGGATCGAGGCGACCCGGTGGCGCAGACCGACCTCGCGTATTTGTATGAAAGCGGCAGCGCGGGCAAATCGAATCCCGGCGAAGCCGCGAAGTGGTACCTGCGAGCCGCGGTTTCCGGTTTCGCTCGCGCGCAATTCAATCTGGGAACGCTTTACCTACGGGGCGCCGGCGTGGAGCGAAGCGACGGTGACGCCGCGCATTGGATCGGCGAGGCTGCGGACACGGGCTGTCCGTCAGCCATAGCCGCGATGGGCTATTTATACGCAAACGGCAAAGGCGTGCCGCGCGACGTGCAGAAGGCGCGCAAGCTGCTTCAGAAAGCAGCCAAGAAAAAAGGATCCGCTTTTGTGCTCCAGTCTCAGCGCACGAGCTTTCTGAAACCTCCCTGCGTTATAGGAGGCAGAAGCCTTCGTGTGCCTCACGCCTTCGGTTTGCTCGAAAACCAGTCCCTGACTAAGAAGGATTTTTAGTGTGAAGCCTCGGGCGCTTTGGCGTTGAAATCGGCGGTGTGCGAGACGATGATCACCCAGCTTCCGTCGCGCTTCGCCATCAGGAAGTTGACGTAGCCTGCCCGATACGGCCAATCGGAGCCGTCCCGCATTTTAGCGCCGGTCATGCTCCAGTAGTTGTCCACCGAAGCCAGTTCCGGCGTCAGATAGCGAATCGCCTTCACGTTGTCGGTGCGGTGCGAATTTTTGTACAGTCCCGCGAAGAGCGTCGCGTGGTCGTCTTCCACCTGCTTGCGGCTATGGGAGACGTCGCCCCGCCAGCTGACCCATTGCACGTTGTCGGCCAGCGATAGGCACATCGCGTGCGCATCGTGCGAATTCCAACCGTTGCTGAAGCCGGCCACCACCTGGCGGATCGCCGCGTCGTCCTCGGGATTGCCGGAAGTGCGCGCTTCATCTCCTGCAGCTCGCGCCAGGCCGATCGCCAGAGGCGCGGCGACAAACAGGACCGCGATTGCCAGGATTTCTCCCACTCTTGTTTTCATGGTGTCTGCCTCCAGATTTATGCCGCTGAGTTGCAGCGCGCGGTTAGCTGCGATTGTACGCTACCCGGGCAGGGAAGTGATATCCTTGCGCGCACCGGAAGCCGCACCTGCGATAAGGAGGTAATCCGATGTCACACCTGGGACAAGTCAGACTCGCGCGCATGGCCGCGCTCATGGCGATGTTGATCGTCTCCGCCGTCGGGCGTGCGCAAAGCAATCCTTACCACGTCGTCGAAGGCTGGCCGACGCTTCCGCCCGACATTAAATGGGGCGCGGTGATCTCGGTCGATTCCGATTCGAAAGGAAACATCTGGGCGTTTCATCGGGCTCAGCCGCCCATCCTCGAGTTTGATTCTTCGGGCAAACTGCTCAAGAGCTTTGGCAAGGATATGTTCGTGCAGCCACACGGCATGACCGTCGCGCCCGACGGAAATATCTGGGTCACGGATGCGCAAGGCAAAGATGGCAAGGGCCACCAGGTTTTCAAGTTCAGTCCGGACGGAACAGTTTTGATGAGGCTCGGGAAGGCGGGCGTCGCGGGGGAAGGTCCCGACGTGTTCAATGGGCCGACCGACGTGGTGGTCGCGCCCAACGGCGATATTTTCGTCAGCGACGGACATGATCCCATGAGCAATGGGCGCGTCGTGAAATTCTCAAAGGATGGCAAATTCATCAAGGCGTGGGGCAAGAATGGTTCGGGCCCGGGCGAGTTCATCACTCCGCATGCCATTTCCATGGATTCCCGAGGGCGCATCTTCGTGGCCGATCGCGGTAACAATCGAATCCAGATATTCGATCAGGACGGCAAGTTCCTCGATCAATGGAAGCAGTTCGGCCGCCCAAGCGGTGTTTATGTCGATAAGAAAGATGTCATCTACGTGGCCGATTCGCAGTCCAATGCCAAGCAAAATCCGGGATTCAAGCGAGGCATCTACATCGGGAGCGCCAAGGACGGCAAAGTGACGGCGATGATTCCGTTCGTCGAACCGGACCCCAACGCCAACAATAATGCGGGCTTCGAAGGCATAACGGCGGACCAGAAGGGCAACGTCTACGGCGGGCAGACCACCGGGATGATCTTGCACAAATATACCAAGAGCGTGGCTTCAGATTAGGCCGAGGCGCGCAAGCTCTCGAACCCGCTAGCCTGAATGGGGCGCTGCGCGGCGCAGCGCCCCATTCTGTCCTGGCTTTCAATTCTTAACTCTCGACTATTAACTCGGGGTTTAGGGAATCGAATTGTACCCCTGCCCTTGCATCAGTCCGTTCGGTGGAACCTGAGTCGCGCCGCTCAGCGTTCCGGGAACGAACTGCTCATTCGTAATTCCAACGCCCGAGCCGTCTTGGAAATTGAAGTAGTGGTCCACCTTTCCGTTGGTCACGGCAATGTTGATGTTGAGGTAATGGACGTTGCCGATCGGCACCGTCCCGCCGCCGCCGCGTATGATATCGACGGCCGCGCTATCTCCGTAGGACGGATCCGGTCCGTTGACGTGAGGGTTGGTGACGGTGAGGTTTTGGAACGTGAGGCTCGCGCCATTGGCCGCATAGAAGCGCCCCGCCGCTCCGTAGCTTCCGCTTTGATCGCTGAACGAATCCTGAATCAGGATGGTTCCTGGGGCGTTGGATGGATCGTTGTTATTAGCAAAATAGCCGTAACGCTGGTTGCCCGTTGAATGATGGCGCAGCACCGTAATTCCCACCGGTTGGGAAGCGGAGGTCAGCTGCCACAAGCTGACCATGAGCCCGTCGCCGGCGTTCGCATTGGTGGAGCAGTCGTCGATATTGACGTCGAGCAGGAAGTCGGTCGGGGAGTTGGGCTCGATATCGATGCCGCTTTGCGGCGCCGTGCCGCTGGTGTTGGTGAATTGGTCGCGCAGGTAATAGATATGATTCACCTGGCCGGTGATGCTGGAGCCTTGCCGGCGATTGTTGTTGAAGACGGAGTCTTCGATGGTGACGTTCGTGCTCGCGCGAACATAAGCGCCGTCTCCGCCCGAATCATTGCAGGAAATGCCGCTGACGGTGACGTTGCCGGCGTTCTCGATATCCAGACAGTGCCGCTCTTCGCCGCTGGTGTACTGGGCCTTGAGCATGTGGAATACGGAAGTCGCCGCTCCCGCGCCCACGATGGTGATGTTCTGCGCGTTGGCGTTGAGGAGGTGGTCGTTTGTTCCGTAGCCCGAATTAGCCGTGACCGTCACGTTCGCGTCCACGACGAGGTAGGTATTGGCAGGCAAAGAGATTGGAGAGACGTTATAGCTTCCCGCCGGAATCTCCAAAGCTTCGCCATTTGCGGCTGTGTAGTTGAGAGCCGTCTGGAAGACGTTTGTGTCGTCGCCGCCAAATCCCGCATTACCAAAATGCAGAAGGCTGAACGTGGTCGCGGGTCTGGGCGGCAGCCCGGAATTGCTGTTGGAATTGGCGACGGTCAGCGAGAGCGAGGACGATGTAGTCGTGCCGCTCGAATCCTTCACCGTCAGCGATGCCATCTGCGTTCCGCCGTCGTCGGAGTGCCGCTGATCGTGCCACCGGCGCTCATCGAGAGGCCGCCCGGTAGGCCGCTGGCCGACCAGGTATAAGGCGAAACTCCTCCCGTAGCTGCTAGATTCGCCGAGTATGCCGTTCCGACCGTTCCGGCGGGCAAAGTCGTCGTCGAGATCACGAGCGGCACGGGCGCAGGTGCGGGCGGCGGAGGGGTAGGCGACGAAGACGACGCGCCCTTGAAACCGGCAATCTCCATGGCGTAGTTGAAAGCGCTGCTGGGCGTCACCGAGACCTGATAGCTTCCCGCTGTCGAAATCGTGCGATCCAGCAGGCACAGCGTGGCTCCCGCTGTGGTCTGCGTTTTCGTCCATCCCGACGTGGGATTCGAGCACGACGGGTTATTCCACTCGTCGGCGGCCCAGGCGAAAAGATATTCGTTAGCGGAAGCAGTCGAGAGCGCCGCCGAAGACCAGGGCGTCGTGGAGCTCAGCGATTCGTGATAGGCGGCGCTGTCCAGCGGAGCCGAAGGATCGAGCCCGGCAACTTCGGAGACTGCGGCAACCATATAAGTGCTGCCGCCGCTGAAATTCAGAGTGATCGTGGTGGCACCGCCCGCCGTGTTCCTGGCGTAGTAGAAGTTGGTGTACATCACGCCCTGAGAGACGTTGTGGTAGATCGAAGTGTTGATGCCGCGGCTAAAAGAATCTCCGGAGCTGTCGGTCACGCTCTTGAGATCGAGCGGCCAGAAACTTACGCCCACGATAAGCGCATGTCCTGCGCCGGTAGCTTGGGGCAGCGTAAGGGTGACCGTGCCGCCAGAACTTGGCTGCTCGTTTAAGCGTGGCCCTCTGGATCACGCTGATCGAACTCGTGATCGTCGGCGGTGGTGCCGGCGGCGCTGGCGCCGAAGCAATACTCAGGCTGTAGCTTTGGCTGGCTTTGGCATTCGTGGAATCCAGAACGCTAACGGTTGCGCTAAAGCTTCCCGCCGTCGTCGGCGTGCCGCTGATCGTGCCGCTGCTGCTGATCGAGAGGCCGCCCGGTAGGCCGCTGGCCGACCAGGTATAAGGCGAAACTCCTCCCGTAGCTGCTAGATTCGCCGAGTACGCCGTTCCGACCGTCCCGGCGGGCAGAGTCGTCGTCGAAATGGCGAGCGGAGCGGGCACGGGAGCGGCTGATGCGCCTTTGAATCCAACGATCTCCATGGCGTAGTTGAAGGCGCTGCTGGGCGTCACCGAGACCTGATAGCTTCCCGCTGTCGAAATCGTGCGATCCAGCAGGCACAGCGCGGCTCCTGTCGTGTTCTGCGTTTCCGTCCATCCCGACGTGGGATTCGAGCACGACGGGTTATTCCACTCGTCGGCGGCCCAGGCGAAAAGATATTCGTTAGCGGAAGCAGTCGAGAGCGCCGCCGAAGACCAGGGCGTCGTGGAGCTCAGCGATTCGTGATAGGCGGAGCTGTCCAGCGGAGCCGAAGGATCGAGCCCGGCAACTTCGGAGACCGCGGCAACCATATAAGTGCTGCCGCCACTGAAATGTTAGAGTGATCGTGGTGGCACCGCCTGCCGTGTTCCTGGCGTAGTAGAAGTTGGTGTACATCACGCCCTGAGAGACGTTGTGGTAGATCGAAGTGGTGATGCCGCGGCTAAAAGAATCTCCGGAGCTGTCGGTCACGCTCTTGAGGTCGAGCGGCCAGAAACTCACGCCCACGATGAGGGCATGTCCCGCGCCGGTAGCTTTGGGCAGCGTAAGGGTGACCGTGCCGCCAGAACTTGGCTGCTTGTTCAACGTGGCCCTCTGGACCACGGAAATGGATTGCGCGCCGGCTTGAGCTGGATAAAGAGCGGCCACGAGAGCGAGGAGCGAGAGGAGAACGTGAGCAGTGCGGGCGCTTGCGTGCGTATTGTCTGAATTCGGTTTGCTGCGTTTACTCCCCCGATCGAAGCCTTGCTGATCGAGCCGCTTTGTCCCCAAGTGAACCCCCGGTTCGGAGAATCAGGGCGCGCCTGGGCTGGGGTTAGGGGCTACAGAAAATCCTGTAGTCCGCTACAGCGAATCCTGTAGGGTCTTGATATCAGCTAAGGTAAACCATGTATAGATGGCCCGAGGTACAGGCGTGATGCTTTGTCCCTTGGGACAAATGGGGAGATTAAATCAGGCGGACGAGGCGCCAATCTGCGGGAGGCTCGTGACTTAGGGAACTAATTCTCGGGCGACTTCTTGCCGGCAAGGGCTGCCAGCGCCAGCGAAATTCCGATCACTCTCGCGCATAGATTGCGCGGATGCGCGCGACGTCCGAATCCGACAGCCCGGAAACCATGGCAATGTCACTCCTGGTGTGAAGCTGCGCGCGATAGCGGCCAAAGTACTCGACGATGTCTCCGCCGTACCCGAAGAAATACATGATGTCGCGAAAATCGCGGGTGTGCGCGAGTCCCAGCGCATGGCCGAGCTCGTGCAGGCAGGTCAAGTAGACAATCGTGTCTCGCAGCAGGTCGTCTGCCGTGGCGCGCCGGGCGATATCCGGCCCGAGCGATTCCACGTCCGGCCGGATGAAGACGGCGGCTCCGCGCCTGCCATGCACCAGCAGCGGTTGCGTCTCGCCGTATTCGCCGCCGCCGGGTTCGGCCCAGTAGAGCCGAATGAGCGCGGCAGATTCGCCGGCAGGCTCGAATCGAAGGCCCTTCCCCGCGTTCCGCTGCCAGGATTGGAACGCCCACAGGGCGAGTTCGCGGTCCGCCGGACGATAACCCGTGCTCTTGCCTCCATCCGCTATGAAGTAAGTGACGCCGTCATTGGACTCCGGACCTTGCGCGACACTTGCTTGCCGCGCCTTGGTTCGGGCGGTGCTGAGCGCCAACGTAAAGAAGATCAGCAGACCAAGCGCCGTCGCAAGACCGGCTATTCTGAGCGCATTGCTTTTGGTCATCATTTTCCGCCTTGGTCCGCTCCCACCTGATTGGCACGAAGTGTAGCAAAGCACGGGCACGCATGGCATGCCACAGTCAGAATCCCATCACCAACGCGTTCCAGCGGCACGTGAACAAGGGCTTCGCTCGTATGAAGAGACGCAGAGGAAGCTCGAGCGATCCGTTCTTTGAAATCCTGTGGGTTTGCGGGCTTAGCTTACTGCGACCAAGGGTTGATAACCGGGACTGAGAGATCCTGAAAGTGCGGTGTATTGCGCGTTGCGAGCGTGGCGTTATGTGCGAGAGCGATGCCCGCGATCATCGTATCGCGCAGTTCCTTTGGGCGTCCTCGCCTGTATCGAGACGCCATCAAATCCGCGGCGCGCTGCGCGGCAATTGCATCGAAGGCAACTATCCGATTGCCGATCTCTTCGGCGAGGACCTCCTCGAACTCCTGCGTCAATTCCAAACTCCTTTTTCCTGGAGGCAGAATCTGCAACCCAAAGCGGATCTCCAAAATTGTGATGGAAGTTGTCCAGATGGAGATAGCTGACTGTTTGTCGAGCCAAGCCACCACCGCCTTAACCGGCTCGGGGCGCATCAGAGCCGATAGCACGTCGGTGTCGAGGATGATCATTCCTCGAACGAGGCCGGTTTGATCTCAAAGCCGCGGAGTTCCTGAATATCTTCCTCGAGACCAATCCCCTTAAAATGCGAGGCAATTGCGGTGCCCAGTCCCCGAGCGGAAACACCGGTCTCTTCCTTGACGGCATCGCGCAGAATGTCACGCACTTCTTCTTCCATGCTGCGGCCATGCCGCCGCGCGCGGCGCTGGAGCCGTTCTTTTACCTTTTTCTCGATATTACGAACGATCAGCTGAGCCATTCGTGCGCCTTCCGTTATATCAGACGATATCACATGATATCATGATATCACATCGAGCGGGCGCCTATGGGCACGCTCAACCAGCACGCGCTGCTTACCAGGAGCTGTACGGGGTGTTTTCGAATGGCGAAACCGAATCCGAGGTTGAATGCACGTCCGAGATGCCCGGGGAGGTCTGGTCGGTACTCAGCAGGACGTTATCGAATTCGGTATGCCACTCGCGCTCGCGACTGATGGGATCGGTGGGAATTTCGCGCAGGTAGCCGGCGGAAACCAGGTCGTCCAGCGACTGCGGCCCCGCGGCCTTATCCAGCGTGTATTGCTGAATGGCGTTGCGCATGGTCGCCAGGTCTTGCTTGAGTACAGCCTCCTTTGCCCGAAGCACCGATTTTTCGTAACGTCCCCCGGCCATGGCGATCAGCACCAGGATGATGAAGATGACAAACATCATCTCGATCATGGTGAATCCGCGGGTGCCCTTGCGAGCTCCGCGAAACACGGCCAAGCGATTTGTAAAATTAAGATTCATGCCTACCAGTCCGAATACTTCGTCGTGCCGTCGAGCGCCATGCTCGTGGATAACGAGAAAACGTCGAAGACGTTTTTGCCGCCCCAGCTCGAGGAGTCTGGATCATCCTGCACCGAGCGCATGCCCCACTCCGCCTTCCCGGTCATGGGGTCTTCGGGAATGCGCCTGAGAAAACGGACGTGCCGGATCAAGTCCTGGCCCAGACTCGAACCGTTGTTTTGCCCTTGATTTTGCGTTTGTCCAAATGAGCTGCCGAACGAGCTCCCGAAAGAGCTGCCGATGCCGCCCCCGGTTCCCGTGGACGGCGCGATCGGCTGCCCCGGCGTCGTGGCGCCGGGAATGCCCGCGCCTTGCTGCGATACCAGATCCACGCCTTTCACCAGCGTCGCGAGGTCGGGCGGATAACCCTCCGTGCCGGCTTCGACGCGAATGAGATTGCGGTCTGCGGCATCCTTGTATCGATCGATCGCGTCGCGCATCTCCCGTAGCACGCGCCGCAGCTCCGCCTCCTTTTGGCGTTTCACGGTATAGCGCGCCACGGGCATGGCCGCCGATGCCAGAATCAGGAGAATCGCGCAGGCCATGATCAGTTCCAGCAGGGTCATGCCGGCTTGAGAGGAAACTTGGCGGGCGCGCAGGGAACCTTCTTTGTGCATAGGATTTCCGGGTGGCTATTGCACCTTCACGGTCGCTTCTTTAGTTACGAACTGCAGCGACCGTTGCTGCGAATCCCGCGCATTGACCTGCAGGATGGAAAGCGTGGAGCTTCCCGGCGCCACACCCTTTACAACGATGCCGAAAATCGTGCCGTTGCCGCTGACGCCCGGCGTGTTGGGCATGCGAGTGGCTGACACGATGGCCTGGCCGCGCTCCTTATCCACGCGCTGCACGACGGCGATTGGCTGCTGTCCCCCGGAGAGAAAACCTCCCTGGCGGACATCTTCCACGGAAATGACTTTCGGATCGTATTGAATGAGCATCGGGACGGAGTAGAGGTCTTGCGCGCCCTGCACGACCACGCCGATGGTGGTCGTCTCGCCCGCCTTCACTGAAACCGCTGCCGGCTCAAAGCCCAATTGCGCCGTGCTGCCTGGCGGAACTGCCGCCGCCGGCGCTCCAGCAGCCGGCGCACCCGTCGGCGGGGCTCCTGGAACTTGCGCTGCGGCGGCGCCCGGCGTCTGTGCGGGCGTGGCTGCTCCCGCGGGGATTGCGGCACCGGCCGGCGCTCGCTCCGGCAGGAAGCGGCGGCGTCATCACCACCGATTCCAGATGGATCTCCGGATTGGTATCCGTGCCGGAAGCGATGCTGCGCAGATTTTCCGCCGTGATATTCGGAATCCGAATGATGTGCGGCGTAACGACGATGAGGACTTCCTGTTCCTCGTTTTCAACGTCCTCCTGAGAAGTAAAGTAGCGCAGAAATGGGATACTCGAGAGCCCTGGCCAGCCGGAAATCGATTTTGTGTTCGTTCGCTCAACCAGGCCTCCAAGGATATTGACTTCGCCATCCTGCAAGCGTACGTCGTGCTCGATTTTACGCGTGCTGATCACCGGCTGGTTGATTCCGCCGATGTTCTGGCTGCCCGTCACCGAAGACACTTCTATGGAAAGCTTCAAGCTGACTTCATGATTATCGGAATGGATCCTGGGAGTCACGTCCACGATCACGCCCACGTCCAGGTATTGAAACTGCGTATTCACCAGCGGATTCACGATGCTTCCGCCTGCGCCGGTCGCGCCCACACCTACGCCGGCCTGGAAGCTTCCGGTAGCCACCGGGACGCGATCGCCGATGCGCAGCTTGGCGTCCTGCCCATCCACCATGCGGACTTGCGGGTCATCGATGATCTTGGTCTGACTATCGGTGAGCAGTGCCGTAGCCGTGGCGCTGGGCAGCGTAATGCTGTAATCGCCCGTGCCGAGCGAGCGGAGTTGATTCAGAGCCAGGCCGGTATTGGTCGGCGTTGTGGTTGTCCCGTTGTTAGTCGTAGTCGAGGTAGTCGTGCCGGGCGGCGTAAAGGCCAGCGATGCGCTGGTGCCTGGATTAATACCCAGATCGCGAACGCGGTCGCGCCGCGCCTGCAGAACGGAGAACTGGACGACCACCTCGGCTTTCGGTTTGTCTATGTCGGCCACGATTTTCTCGGCCAGCATCACTTTGTCCGGGGTGTCGCGCAGGATGATGGCGTTCTGCGCATTGAATTGCTGCACGCGCCGCAGATCGAGCAACTGCCGCAGGCCATTGACGATTTCCGTCAAATCCTGCGGGAGGATCGTATTCTTCAGGTAAATCGTTCGAACGACCTCTTCCTCGTAATCGCGCCGCTTCTGGGCCTGATCCGGCGCCACGAAAATGATGTCGTTGGTCACGGGTTTCCAGAAAGCCTTGGACTCCAGCGACACGATGTCCAGGGCCTGCTGTACCGTGACGTCGGTCAGTTCCACCGGAATTCTGCGCGAAGTGAAATCCGGATCGAAAACCACCGTCAGCCCCGCCAGCTTGGCCAGCGTGTCGAAGACCACCCGCGAATCATTGGTCATTTTCAAATTGATCGGCGTCTTCGAGAGAGGCTTCAATTCCGGCGGGCCCGTCATCACTTTGGGCTGTTCCTCGGCCGGGGCGGCGGGGGCGGGCGCATTCGCCGCGCTCCTGGCGGCGATGGCGTTCATCGTGTTTTGTATTTCCTGCTGCGCAATGGGGCTGGCAGGATCGATCATCAGGGCCTTTTGGAACTCCGCCAAAGCCAATTGCAGATTGCCCATCTCGCGCAGCTTGCGGCCCTGGTCCACGTGAGATTGCCCGGCCTCGAAGCGCATGCGCATGAGCTTCAATTTGTATTCGCTGTTCAGCGGATCGGCTTTGAGCGCGCGGTCGTAATGCACCACGGCGGTATCGTAGTCGTCGATGGCCTCGGCCTTTTTTGCTTCGTTGTACTCGTTATTGCCCTTCGGACAGCCGGCCAGGACCAGCATGGCCAGCGAAACGGCGAAAATTCCCGCATAGCGCGTGGCAAAGCCTCCCCAACCCAACGTACGTGGACTCGTGTCGTCGCCCACGCCCTGGGCCCTTCCTTTTCCTTCATTCCAGTTCACTTTATGCGGTCCTTAACTGCCGGGACTAAATGGCAAAGGGATTCGTTTGTTCGCCGCAACCTGCAGAAGAAAAACAAGATTTGCCTCACTCCGGTGGGGACAATTCCGGCCGTTTTTGGCTCTGTCATCGCCCGCCCAACTTCGAATGCTTTTCGCAATCGGCCGGGCCAGAGCCGGGTTTGCATGTTAGCATCCGATGGAAGGCCCAGCAAGGCGCCTTGCCCTACTTGCAACCGCTCGTTAAGATAGCCCTTCGTGGCCAAAGCCGGGAAGAAGACCAGCAAAAAAGATGCATCCGGGCAAGAAGTCGTTGCCCAGAATCGCGCCGCCTCCTACAACTATCACCTGCTCGAAAAGATGGAAGCCGGCATGGCCCTGGTGGGCACCGAAGTAAAAGCTCTGCGCGAGGGCAAAGCCAACCTGCGCGACGCCTATGCCGAAGTGCGCGGCACCAGCGTGTGGCTGGTGAATTGCCATATCCCGCAGTACAATCCCGGCGGCCCATTCAATCATGAGCCGCTCTCTCGCCGCAGATTGCTTCTGCATCGCCAGGAAATTCAGAAGCTGATCGGAAAGACCCAGCAGAAAGGCTTAACGCTCATCCCTTTGCGCATCTATTTTCGCGAAGGCCTCGCCAAGTGCGAGTTGGCGCTGGCGCGCGGCAAAAAAGAATGGGACCGCCGCCAGTCCGAACGCGAAAAGGAGACGCGGCGCGAGGTGAGCGAGGCCCTGTACAAATATCGGAGGCGTTGACGAACGATGGGACCCAGCATGCAAATTACTCTGGATTCGCGGCCGGCCGCAAAGGTCGAGGCCGAAGCATTGGTGAGCTATGTCTTTGAGCCGGAGAAGGGGCAGGGAACGGTCGTCCAGGGCGTCGTCGCCGAGCTCGATCGGGCTGCCGGAGGCGCTCTCGGCAAGCTCGCCGCATCCGGTGAAATGACCGGCAAGATGCTGGAGTTCACGCTGGTCCACTTTGCTCCCGGAATCGGCGCGCAGCGCATCGTTCTCGTGGGCGCCGGGAAGCGCGAAAAATTCGGCACAGCCGAATTGCGTCGCTTGGCTAGCGCCGCGGTGCGCTATTTGAAAGCGCGATCCGTGAAACGGATCGCGTTCCTCGCGCGCGAAGGCGAACGGACGCCCGAAGCCGCGCAGGCCGTCACCGAAGGGCTGCTGCTGGGCAATTTCGATGGCGACAAATACCGCACGGACAAGAAGAATCCGCCGGTGGAGTCGGCGGCGCTCGTGGGTTTCGATTCTGCCGCGCAGAGCGGCCTCGAACGCGGCCGGATCATCGCCGAATCGCAGAATTTCACCCGCGAGCTCGGCAACGAGCCTTCCAATTTGCTTACGCCGCGCCTTCTGGCCGAGCGCGCCGAAGCCATGGCCCGCGAAGCCGGCCTGGGCATCGACATTCTGGACGAAAAGCGCATCGAGGAATTGAAAATGGGCGCGCTGCTGGGCGTTGCGCGCGGCAGCATCGAGCCGCCGCGCGTGATGGTGCTCACCTATACGCCGGAAAAACTCGCGCCCGGTGCGCCTGTATTGGGTTTCGTGGGCAAGGCCATCACCTTCGACACCGGCGGCATCTCCATCAAGCCCTCCAACGATATGGAGAAGATGAAATTCGATATGGCCGGAGGCGCGGCCATGCTCGGCGCCATGCGCGCGCTCGCGCGCCTGAAGCCTCCCGTAAAAATTATCGCCGTCATTCCTTCGACGGAAAACATGCCCGGCGGCCGCGCCCAGAAGCCCGGCGACGTGCAGATCGCCATGTCCGGCAAATCCATCGAAGTCATCAATACGGACGCCGAAGGCCGGCTGATCCTTTCCGACGGCATCGCCTATGCCAAGAAGCTTGGCGCCACGCATCTGGTCGACGCCGCCACGCTGACCGGAGCCATCGTCGTGGCGCTCGGCAACATCAACACCGGCGTTTTTGGTTCGGATGCGGCGTTTACGGAGCGCGTGCTCGCCAGCGCGCATCGCGCCGGCGAGAAAATGTGGCACATGCCCCTCGATGACGATTACCGAGACCTCATCAAGAGCACCATCGCCGATATTCAGAACGTGGGCAGCGGCCGCGGCGGCGGAGCCATCGTGGCCGCCTGGTTTCTACGCGAATTCACCGGCGACACGCCGTGGGTGCACCTGGACATTGCCGGCACCGCCTGGCTCGACGACGCCAAGCCCTGGGCCGGCAAAGGCGGCACCGGCGTCGCCGTGCGCACCTTGATCGATCTGGCCATGAATTTCGACGGCCGCACCCCCGCCGCCAAGTAGGCAGTGCTTTTTCGGTGCCCACACGTGGCTTTTACGTGTGGGCTCCTGCTGCGTAAGGCCTCGGTTACACCACGGCGCCGCGGTTCCCAGCCGGCCCTGGGTTTTTGCCTTCCGCGGTACTACATCTTTTCGGGGGCTTCGATGCCCAGCAGGTCGAGCGCGGTCACCAATTGCCGCTCGACGAGACGGCTGAGGCGCAGGAGGAAATTTCGCTTGGCGATGTTGGTTTCGGAAAGAATGTGATGGCGGTGGTAAAAAAGATTGAAGCCCTGGGCCAGTTCGAACGCGTATTTCGCGACGAACGCCGGCTCCTGCGCGCTGAGCGAAGCGGTCACCTGCGCATCGAGCGATCCCGCCAGCAGCGCGAGTTCCCACAGATCATCGCGCTCGCCGGCCTTCAGGAACTCTTTCGCGGCGGCTTCATCGACCGCGTCATCCAGTTGCGCGAGCGAAAAATCCGCCTGCTGGTCGGCCATTTTGCGGAAAATATTGCGCGCGCGCACCGCGGCATATTGGCAATAAGGGCCGGTCTCGCCTTCGAAGCTCAGCGCGTCGCTAAAATCGAAGGCAATAATCGCCGTGCGCGTAAACTTCAGCAAAAAATAGCGCAGCGCCCCGATGGCAATGGCGTGCGCGATGCGCACGCGCTCGGCCTCGGGCGTGTCGGCATGCCGCGCATCCACTTCCGCTCGCGCCGCGGACTCCAGTTCGTCGACGAGGTCGTCCGCCTTCACGCCTTGCCCCTTGCGCCCGCTCACCTCCACGTAGGGCTTGCGCATCTCTTCTTCCGAAAGCGTGTAGCCCATCTCCGCGGCGCAGCGTGGCGAAAGCGCCACCACGTCGTAGGAAAAATGCACCGAATGCGCGGCCTCTTTCTCGAATCCCAACGCGCGCAGTCCGGCCACGACCACGTTTTGCAGATAAGCCTGCCGGGCGTCGATCACGTTATAGACGTCGGCCGCGTGCCCGAATTCCGGCGCGCCCGGCTCGCCGCCATCGGAGCGCTGGTCCACACGGTGTGTCCGTTCGGATAGGTATGAAATCTTCGATAAAAAAAATCGCGGCCCAGCAGGCCAAATTTCCAGAGCTGGTAGGCGATATCTTTGCCCACGTAGGTGACCGTGCCATTCGAACGCACGATCACCTTGGCCGTGTCGTCAGCCTCCACGGCGACGCCGCTCCCATCGTTTTCGTCGCCCGGCGTCGCCGGCGCTTTCTCCGTATCGAGATTCATCACCCAGCATCCCGCATTTTTCCCGGTTCTCGCCAGGTGGATGGCGCCGCGTTCCTTGAGCTGCTGAAACGCGGCGTCCCAGAACTTCAGGTGCAGGATTTCGCTCTCCCGCGGCAGCACGTCATATTGCACGCCGAGCCGTTCCATCGTGGCCAGATGGCAGCGCACGATCGCCACGGAGACGATTTCCGCCAGTTCGGCCGCCGCGCCGTGGCCCTTCTCGATCGCCGCAAGCGTCTCGCCGCGCAGGGCCGCCGCCCGCGTTTTGTCTTCCTCGAAAAACTGCGTTACGCGCGCGTACAGGTCCCAGCAGAAGTAATCGAAGCGCGGCGCCGCGGCCAGCGCCCGAACCTCCTCGGCCGATTTCCGCTCCAAGTACATGAAGGCGACGACGACGTCCGCCACCTGCACGCCGGTGTTATCGATGTAGTTCTGCACTTCCACGCGCCGCCCGGCGCGCCGCAGCAGGCGCACAAACGTGTCGCCCAGCGCCGCATTCCGCAGGTGTCCGATATGCGCGGCTTTATTGGGATTGATGTTGGTATGTTCGACCACGCATTTCGGCTCGGCGGCAGCCGGTTCTACGCGAGCCCCTGCGCCCGCCTTGGCAACATCGGAATAGGCCGCCTCGAAAAACGCCGCGCGATCGAAAAAGAAATTGACGTAGCCCGCGCCGGCCAGTTCCGACGCGCTGCACTCCCGGAATCGCCGCAATCTCAGCGGCGATCTCCTGCGCGATTTGGCGCGGCGCGCGCCGCAGCCGCTTGGCCAGCTCGAAAGCAATCGGCGTGGCCACTTCGCCCATGGCCACGTTCGGCGGCCGCTGCGTAACCACGGGAACGTCCTGGACGCCGCGCCGGCTCAGGAATTCGCCGAGCGCCGCGCGAATCCGCGCCTCAACGATGTGATACACGGAAGCTCATGAATGAAAAAGGAGTGGAATCATACCTTATGGGTAATCCTGTTTTTAGCATGCCAGAGGCACTATTTGATCGCTGCAGGCTGCCTTAACTCGAATGCTTGTCCTTTGACGAGTTTGGCCAAAGGGCGCCAGTCATAAGGGTGGAAGTATGCTGGGATAGGGCCCTTAGTTCGGTTTACGAACCTCCTGATCACTTCGAGCCTTCCACTCCAGTATGCCACCTCGATGACTTCGCCCTTCCTACGCATGGCCGCGAGAATTCGTTCAGCTTCTCGAAGGTCCGTCTCGAAATCCTCTTTTTTCTTGCTTCCAAGCCTTGTGGCGACAAGAACGTCCCCTAAGGCATGCAATAAACCATCTTGGTACATCGCTGAGGCTAACCTACCATCAGAGCTTTGCCTGAGACGAATATGTATGGAGGTGATACGTTGTGCCTGGGCATCCAGGTAACGAAGAAACTGCTCGGATGGAATCAGACCGTTCTTCTCCAGCCGAGAACGAAGCATCCTAATGAACAGAATATCTGAGGCTTTTACCAGGTGGATTCCGCGCTCCTTCCACTGTGACATCTGCTCCGGCGTTGCAGTGGGATCGAGCGCGTATGCCAATTTCGCGAAATGGCCCAAGGAACTTATTATCGAGTCCCATATCTGTTGAAAATCCGGGTCCCGCAAGCTATAGCCCGCGAAGATGAAAGTCTTCGTAGCCATCAAATCTCTAAGCTTGTTGAAAATTAAAGGGTTGTGACTTAGACAGGCGTCATAGTCGGTCTGTGTGGCGACGATTGAATACGGCCTAGTGATGCAGCCATGAATTTTTAGTACTTGTCTCTTGGTGTCGTCCCAGAATGCAAGATCTCGATCCTCTACCATGGGAACCAAAACATCTACGGACCTCTCTAGGAACGGATCCCAGTTGGTGGTCACAAACCTATTGAAGTAGGGAATTTCTGCAAGGGAATCTGTAAAAATGGTCGCCTCTCGATTCTGTTCACCGCGTGCACAAAAGGATTCCACCCTTGAAAGCGCCTCGCGAATGAGACGATTGTGACGTCCACCGTCTTGGCGGTCGCAGAAGAATTGCATCAACTCCGGGAATGAAGGAGATGATGATTCGGGGTACTTCGAAAGCGCCTTTATGTGATCATAAAAGAGACTTCTCCCGCCCTTACGTTCCGTTGTGCTCCCGGCGCCTACAAAAATAACGCATCCTTCTGCCAAAATATCATCGTAAAGACGGGCCACCAATTCCTTGGCAATTGGCTCCGGATTCTCTCTTCGCTCAAAAGTGCCAGGCTTCAAACTGCGCACGGGCTCCTCAAATTGTACAGGCTAAGCAAGGGTCCTTGTATCACGAAGTGCCCATCGACGGCGATGGGTCCCGCAGCATTGTGACCAAACACTGGGCTCTTAACGTATCCTTATGTGATTGTTTATGACTTGAAAGGAGCGGTCGATGTTCGATTACGCCTCAGCGACGTTCTCTGCCAAAGAAAGAATAGGGATCCTCTTTAAGGAGTACGACACACTTAGGTCCGAAATCATCGCACGCACTAGCGGCGGCTATCAACTCATTGGTATAAGCACAATTCTATTCACTGCTGCGTTGTCGTGGCTGGGCTCAAAAGGGATCGGCCCTACTTTTTGGGTGGTCTTCGCACTGTTCTTGGGTGTGCCAGTTGTCTTTCGGCGGGTAACTCGACGCCAAGTTCTTCGAATCGCTGGGCGAGTTCGAGAGATAGAAAATACTATAAACGCGCTAGCAGGCACAGACGATTTAAAGTGGGAGCGTTTCTACGGCTGGGGGCAAAATCCCCCGTCAAGATGAGCGAAGTCGGGATTCTAGTCGTCTTCGGTGCCCAGCAGGATGGCCGCGCCGAGAACCGTGGTCCACAGCCCGCGCTTATCGCCCACCGCGGATTGCGTGATGTTCATGGTGCGCACGATCTTATTGGAGATGCGATAGACCTCTTTTTTTTCGTCCCAGGAAAGATCGGGATCGAACTCCACGTTCAGCGTGGTGGCCAGCATCTCCGCCGCCAGCTCCTCGGCATATTCGCCGGCCACTTCTTCGGTTTCGCCGAACGAGTGATGCTCGGACAAATATCCGTACATGGATTTGTCGGCGGGAAGAGCCAGGCCGATGCTCGCCGCGATGAGCCGGTGCGGTTCACGCGTGGAGTTTTCGCTGATCACCGTGAACGCCACCTGCCCAGGGCGGATATGCTTCAGGCCTTCGCTGCGCGAGATGAGCCGGCAGTTGGGAGGAAAAATCGAGGAAACGCGCACGATATTACAGGCCGCGATGCCTGCATTTCGCAATGCCAACTCAAAGCTCGACAACCGTTCGCGGTGTTTACCAACGCCCTTTGTGAGGAAAATTCGCTTCGCGACGAACGCCATGTAAGGTGCCGGTCTGCGGTGCCTCCTGAGTTAGAGCTGCCGCGAGCGAAAAAACACGGAGCCGAAAAGTAGCAAGAAGATCGAGCAGTGTCAATAACTTTAACCCGTTTGTAACAATTTACTTCGCCCGCAACTTTGCTTTCCCGCGAGTCTCGAATCCTAGGATTCTCGGCTCGGCAGGATCAGCTGCCTGGTTGAGCAGTGGGGTTCAGCGCCAGCAGCCTGCTGAGCGCTTGGTTGAGGCTCTGCAATTCGGAAAGATCACGTGAAGTGAAGTCCGGACCCGCTTCGGTGAGAGAAGCGCCCTTGCGGCATATCTGCACCACTCCCACCACCACGTTCCCGCGCAGGATGACCGCGCTCATGATTTTTTGGATGCTCTCGCCGGTCCCCCGCCCGAGCGGTACGCCCTCGAAAACGGTGGCGTGCCGGGCGACGGGAAAGTTATTGACAACGTCCGCGCGGCGCTCGCGCACGGTTCGTGCCGCCAGGGCCGTGGTGCTCGAAAGGGGAATCGTTCCCACCGCGCGCAGCTTTTCAGGGATCACGAAGCGCAGGAAGCGGCCCGATGGAGCGACTTCCATGATGGCCACTTCGTCTTCCTTCACGCCAAAGCGCTTGGCCATCTGCTGGCTCACTTGATCCAGTGACTTGGAATCGAGAGGAAGCGATTCCTTCTCGATCCGGTTCAGTATTTCCTCCAACTCAGCGGCCACCTGCGCAGCCATTTCCGGCCTCCTGGGGTTCAGTGTGAGAAATTATAGCCAATCCCCCGGCCGTATATTTTGGCCCCCGTGTAACTATTGTTAAGCTTGTGCCCGTGAAGCCAACCCGCAGTAAAATGCTTCCGCATTCATCTAAGGAGGTCATCGATGCGAGTGTCAAAAGTTGTCAGCGTGGCGGCGCTTCTGTTCTTTGCATTGCCCCTCGCCACGCACGCCCAAACGGCGCCTGGGGCTGCCCAGCGCGACCCCGGACTCTACATGACGTTCCAGACCGACAAGGGGAATATCGCCTGCAAACTATTTGAGAAAGAAGCGCCCATTACGGTACGCACGATGGTCGGATTGGCGATCGGAAAGCTCCCTTACATGGATCCACGCACCCGGCAGCAGAACCGCAATAAATTTTTCGATGGGCTGACGTTCCATCGCGTAATCCCCGGATTCATGATTCAAGGAGGCGATCCGCTGGGAAACGGAACCGGAGGCCCTGAAGGAACCGGCTTTCCGTACCAGAATGAAACTTCGCCTGGACTGGCTTTCAATGTCCCCGGACGGCTGGCCATGGCCAACGCCGGCGCCAATACCAACCGGAGCCAATTCTTTATCACCGCCGCGGCTTATCCTTCGCTCAACGGCGGCTATACCATTTGGGGACAGTGCGAAAATCAGGACGTAGTGAAAGCCATCGCGGGCGTCCAGCGCGATAGCAACGATAAGCCCATCATGCCCGTGCACATCCTGCACGTCGTGGTGGAACGCGTCGGCCCGGCGCCGGCAAATGCTCCCGAGGCCATGTCTGCCCCCGCGGCAAAGTAAAACAGCCAAGCAATAGCGCGCATCGTTGTAGCTCAGGTCGTCCCGACGCCGTTCGTCGGGAGACCTGAGGTTTTTCGATTCGATTCCCAGGCCGCCCGGGCGGCTCGCAGAGATTCTTCAAAAGGGGAAGATAGATTTAAGGCAATGCTGTCATCACGAGCGGCGCATTCTGCCGCGAGGGATCTGCTTTTGGGATTTGCGGAGCCGGCCCGGTTTACGACGGGCGGCAGCTATACCCCGAGCACCTTCACCAGCGAGCGCACCGAATTCGCGGATTTCTGCAGCGCGGTCTCTTCTTCCGCGGTCAGCTTGATTTGGATGATTTGTTCCGCGCCGCGCGTTCCGAGCTTCACCGGAACGCCCATAAAGAGCCCGTCGATTCCGTATTCGCCCTGCAGATACACGGCGCAGGGCAGGATTTTTTTCTTGTCCTTCAGAATCGCTTCGACCATCTCCACCACGGCCGCCGACGGCGCGTAATATGCCGAACCCGTCTTCATCAGGTTGACGATTTCGGCTCCGCCGTTGCGCGTGCGGGTAACGATGGCATCGATGCGCTCCTTGGGGAGCAGTTCGAGAATCGAAATTCCCGCCACAGTCGAATAGCGCGGCAGCGGCACCATGTCGTCTCCATGGCCTCCCAGAACAAACGAGTGCACGTTCTCCACCGACACGCCGAGTTCTTGCGCTATGAATGTGCTCATGCGCGCCGAATCGAGCACCCCGGCCATGCCGATGACGCGGTTTTTCGGGAAGCCGCTCACCTTGAAGGCCGACTGCGCCATCGCGTCCATCGGGTTGGTGACCACGATGAGGATGGCGTTGGGCGAATACTTCACCACGCCTTCCACCACGCCTTTCACCACATCGTAATTAGCGCGCAGCAGATCGTCGCGGCTCATGCCCGGCTTGCGCGGAAAACCAGCCGTGATCACGATGATGTCGCTGTTGGCGGTGGCTTCATAATTTCCCGAAGCTGTGGAGATGCCTTGCGTTTGCGCGTCGGAGCGGATGATGGGCGTGGATTCGAGCAGGTCCAGCGCTTTGCCCGCCGGCACCCCTTCCAGAATATCGGTCATCACCACGTCGCCCAGCCCGCGATCGACGATGCGTTGCGCCGTCGTCGAGCCCACGAATCCCCCGCCCACAACCGTAACCTTCTTCCGCATCTGATGAACTCCTTCGTGAAGTTGTGATTTAGATTTCCGCCGCGAGGATGTTCGCGCGCGGTAAAGCCCCGAGAGATCCCTCGCTCACGCGAGATTCGGCCGCGCGCTGGCAGCCGGGGCGCTCCTGCGGATCGTCAATCCGCCGCGACGCTCGTCTGCATGTTTTCGATGATGGCCGTTGCGAATTCCGAAGTGCGCAGTTTTTTCGCGCCTTCCATCAGGCGTTCCAGGTCATAGGTGACGCGTTTCTGGCCGATGGTGTGCTCGATCCCATCCTCAATGAGCCGCGCCGCTTCCTTCCATCCCATGAAGTCAAACATCATGGAGCCCGAGAGCATCACCGAACTCGGATTGATGACGTCCTTATCGGCGTACTTGGGCGCCGTTCCGTGCGTGGCTTCAAACACGCCGTAGCCGTCGCCGATATTGGCGCCCGGCGCCATGCCCAGCCCGCCCACCTGCGCGGCGGCCGCGTCGGAAATGTAGTCGCCATTCAGATTCGGCGTGGCCAGCACCTGATATTCGTCCGGGCGGGTGAGAATTTGCTGAAAGATGGAGTCGGCGATGCGGTCGTTGACCATGATCTTTTGCTTCCACTGGCCTTTGCCGTGAGTGGCGGAAATCGAATCGATCACGTGTTTCACTTCGGCATAGACCTCCTGGCGCAGTTTTTCCGTGCCCTGTTGCAAGCCGGGCTCGATCATGGCGGCATTTTGCTCCACGCTGAGATTCGGATTCTTGTCCAGATTGTCGAGAATCCAGCTCTCGCGTTCGGTAACGATCTGCGCGCGGAACTCCTCGCGAGCCAATTCGTAGCCCCAGTCGCGGAAGGCGCCTTCGGTAAATTTCTGCACGTTGCCCTTGTGCATCAGCGTGACCACACGGCGCTTGTTTTCGATGGCATGCTGGATGGCGCGGCGCACCAGTCGCTTGGTGCCAAAGGGCGAGATCGGCTTGATGGTGATGGCGGAATCGGTGCGAATCTGCTTCGGCCCGCCTCCGAGCATCTCCTTATTCAGAAATTCGATCAGTTTTTTCACTTCCGGCGTGCCCGATCTCCATTCGATGCCGATGTAAACGTCTTCCGTATTTTCGCGGAAGATCACCACGTTCATCTTCTCGGGATGTTTCACCGGAGAAGGCACGCCGGGGAAGTAGCGCACCGGCCGCACGCAGGCGTAGAGATCGAGAATCTGCCGCAAGGCCACGTTCAGCGAACGGATGCCGCCGCCCACCGGAGTGGTCAGCGGGCCCTTGATGGCCACGCGAAAATCGCGCGCCGCTTCCACGGTCTCTTGCGGCAGCCACTCCTGGAATTTGTTGTAGGCTTTTTCGCCGGCGAACACCTCGAACCATACGACGCGGCGCTTGCTGCCGTAAGCGCGCTCCACGGCCGCGTCAAAGACGCGCTGCGAAGCCTTCCAGATATCGCGGCCCGTGCCATCGCCTTCGATGTAGGGAATGATCGGCCGGTCGGGAATGCGGAATTGGCCGCCGGAATATTGGATGGCCTCGCCATCGTGCGGCACGGGTAGCCCGTTGTACGACGATTTCATGCACTGCACCTCGTATTCGTTGGTCGAAGCCTCTGCGGCAAGCCTCAGGCATGCCGCGTCGCGCCGTCGTCCTTCTCGGCCCGGTTGCGGTTCGGGGCGAGTCCCTTCGCGCCGCGAACGGCGTCACGGCACGCCCTTCGGCTCGCACAGCGGCCTCAGGGCAAGCCGAAAACAATAACATAACGATTGCGCACGCGCATCCGCGCCGCCGATAATCCCGACTCTACCTCGGTAGGATTCGCTGAAAACTGCGAGGCACAAATCAAGTATGCAGTCACACGAGCAACTCACGCGCACCACCATCGACAATTTCAACGACGCCTTCAACCGGCACGACGTCGATACGTTGGCGGCGCTTTTGACCGAAGACACCGTCTTCGAAAACACCTCGCCCGCTCCGGACGGACGGCGAATCGAGGGAAAGGCCGCCGTGGTCGAGTTTTGGCGCGCATGGTTCGCACACAATGCCGACGCCCGGTTCGACGCCGAGGAAATCATCGTCGGCGGCAGCCGCGCCACGGTGCTTTGGGTTTATCGCAAGATGCGCAATGGCCAGCCGTGGCACCTGCGTGGAGTGGACGTCTTTACCGTGCGCGACGGCAAAGTCGCCGCCAAGTTCGCTTACGTGAAAGGCTGAAGGTTGTAACTCAGGTCGTCCCGATGCCGTTTTGTCGGGAGACCTGAGGCCGTTCCCGGTTTGCGTTCTAGCGCTCCCGCAGTTGCCGCCACTCCTGCACTGCTGTAGAGTTCGGGACGATGCCCTCCGAATATCCCACGCTACCCCAGCGCTTGCTCGAATCCGTCGTTCGCTATCCCTCTCCGAGCGCTCAACTCCACAAACAACAGGGGCAATGGCTGCCCATCTCCTCCGCCGAAATGCTGCGGCGCGTCGCGGGCCTTTCCGACAAGCTGGCAAAACTGGGGATCGCGCAGGGCGATCGCGTGGCGCTTTTCGCGCCAAACTGCCCCGAGTGGCACGTCGCCGATTTTGCCGCGCTCGGCCTCGGCGCCGTGGTCGTGCCCATCTACTTCCGCGAATCCGCCGAACGCATGGCGTACATCCTCGCGCATTCCGAGGCCAAGGCGATTTTCGTCGCCGGGGAAGAACAGGTCCGGCGCTGGTCGGAAATCGCAGCCGGTGTCCGCACGCGTGCAGAAGGTCATTTATGCTGGAGCGGCTGCGGCGAGAACGACGCCGTCGCTCGCGGACGGCGGCGCTGCCAATGGCGGCGGGCCGAGCGCGCCCCTCGCCTACGAAGCGGTCATCGCCGGCGCCGGAGATGCCGAAATTGACGCTTATCGCCGGCGCGTTGCCGCTCTGCGCTCGGATTTGCTCGCTTCCATCATCTACACCTCGGGTACGACCGGCGAGCCCAAAGGCGTGATGCTTTCGCACGCGAACTTCACCTCCAACGTCCAGGCTTCCTTCGAGCGCTTTGACGTAGGCGCCGGGAGCGTGGCGCTTTCCTTTCTTCCTCTCGCGCACGTTTACGAGCGCGAAGTGGATTACGGATACTTTTTCAAGGGCCTGTCCGTTGCTTACGTTCCCCGCATGGAAGACGTCCCTCAGGCGCTGCTCGAAGTGCGGCCCCACATCTGCGCGGCGGTTCCTCGTTTTTTCGAAAAGCTTTACGGCAATATCCTCGAGCGCGGCTCAAAACTGACCGGAATTCAACGCCGAATTTTTGACTGGGCCATTCGCGTCGAACGCAAGGCCGCGCCCTGGCGCGCTTACGGCCGCCCCGTGTCGGCGGCGGTGCGCTGGCAATGGTGGCTGGCGGACCGGCTCGTCTATCGCAAATTTCGCGAGGGCGTGGGCGGGCGAATCGTCGAATTCATCTCCGGAGGCGCTCCGCTGGCGCCTGAGCTCGCCGAATTCTTTGTCACCGTGGGCCTGCCTCTCTATCAGGGTTACGGGCTGACCGAGACTTCGCCCGTAATCTCCACCAATCTCCCCGGATCGAGCCGCGTCGGCACCGTGGGACGCCTGATTCCCGGCGTGGAGGCGCGCATCGCCGAGGACGGCGAACTCCTGGTTCGCGGCCCCTGCGTGATGCAGGGTTACTCCAAAAAGCCCGAAGAGACACGCGCCGTGCTTTCGGCCGACGGCTGGCTGGCTACCGGCGATATTGGCCGCATCGATCCGGATGGCTTCTTGGTGATTACCGATCGCAAGAAGGAGTTGCTCAAGACGGCGGGAGGCAAGATGATTGCCCCCGCGCCGATCGAAAATGCGCTGAAGTCGAGCCCGTTCATTCTGAACGCGGCTCTGGTGGGCGATCGCCGTCCCTATATCGCCGCGCTGATCGTGCCGAATTTCGCCACCGTGCAGGCCCGCGCTGCCGAGGCCGGAGTAAAGCTCGGTTCGCCTCAAGAGATGATGTCGAGCCCGTGGGTCCACGACTTGATCGAAGGCGAAATCAAGCGGCTCACCGCGAATCTGGCGCAATTCGAAACCATCAAGCGCTTCGCCCTTCTCGACCGCGAATTCACCTTCGACGGCGGCGAGCTTACCTTTACCCTGAAGCTCAAGCGCCGCGTGGTCGAACAGCGCTACGCCGACATCATCGAACGCCTCTACGCACAGCCCTCTCCCGTCGCCCGCTGACGCGGCGTCCGCCTTACCAACCGGCCATGGGCGCAGTACAATAATTCGCGCTAGAAGGCCCTGAAGAAACCCGCGGGGGAAACAAGATGAACGACTCACTGGTGATTGCCGGCCGAGCATTCCATTCGCGGCTGATCGTGGGCACGGGAAAATACCGCAGCTTTGGCGAGATGCGCCGCGCGCATGAAGCCTCTGGCGCGGACATGATCACCGTGGCCGTGCGCCGCGTGAATCTCACAGACCGCAGCAAGGAATCGCTGCTGGACTATATTGATCGCGACAAATATTTTCTGTTGCCGAATACCGCCGGATGTTACAACGCGGAAGAGGCCATCCGCACCGCGCGCCTGGGCCGCGAAGTGGGGCTCTCGAATTGGGTCAAGCTCGAAGTTATCGGCGATCAGCAAACGCTTTTTCCCGATACTGCGGAGCTGTTGAAAGCCACCGAACAGCTTGTGCGCGAGGGATTCGTGGTTCTGCCCTATACGAATGACGATCTCGTCGTCGCCCGGCGCCTGATCGACGCCGGCGCCGCCGCGGTGATGCCGCTGGGCGCGCCCATCGGCTCGGGCATGGGCATTCAGAATCACGCTTCGCTGCGCATCCTTCGCGAACGCGTCACGGAAGTGCCGCTGATCGTGGATGCGGGCGTAGGCACCGCATCCGACGCCGCCGTCGCCATGGAATTGGGCGCCGACGGCGTACTCATGAATACGGCCATCGCCGAAGCCCAGGACGCCGTGCTCATGGCCGAGGCCATGCGCCACGCCGTCGAGGCCGGCCGCCAGGCTTTCCTCGCGGGCCGCATTCCCAAGAAGCTTTACGCCAGCGCCTCGAGCCCCCTCGCGGGCGTCGTGCGCTAGCCGCGCACGCCCACGCATCCCTCTGTGCCACAGCCAATCATTCCTGTGCTTCCTCGCAGCCGGTGTCATCACGAGCGAGCGCTTATCCCAGTGCGCGCTCTTGCGCGCATTGGGGATGCGAGCGAGGGATCTGCTTTTCGTCTTCAGTTGCTGCTCGCCAATCGGCTTACGAGGATTTGGTAGCTCAGGTCGTCCTGATGAGGTTTTCCTCCGGCGGCGCGAGAATGCTCGCGGCCTGTGGTAACGTTGCCGCCCGTGCCCGGCGCGCCCCATCGCATTGCCTTCCTCGACTGGACTCGCGGACTCGCCTGCGTCCTCATGTTCCAGACCCACGGCTACGATTCCTGGCTCAGCGAATCCGCGCGACGCACAACGCTTTTCCGCTTCTCGCAATTGGGCGGAACGCTTCCCGCGCCGCTCTTTCTCTTCGCGTCCGGAATTTCACTGGCGCTCGTCACGGCCCGCGCACTGCAGAAGGGAATCACGCCCGCGCAGGCCGGCCGCACGGCCATGCTGCGTGGAGCGGAGATCTGGGGTTTCGGGATGCTCTTTCGCTTGCAGGAATTCGTGCTGGGCCGGCCCTACGCTCCGTGGACCGATCTGCTCCGCGTCGACATCCTCAACATCATCGGCGTCGCCATCATCCTGATGGGCCTGGTGTGCTGGCTGGTGGCGCCGCGCATTCGCAATCCGCACACTCCGGCCGATGCCGTCCCCGGAGGGGTGCCGCGCCTCCGATACGTCATCGCCGCAATCGCCACAGCCGTACTGATCGTGCTGGGTACGCCGCCGCTTTGGACCACGCACCAGCCGCGCTGGCTGCCGTGGTATCTGGAGTCGTATATCAACGGCGTGCACAACCTCGGCGCGCCGCAGTCCTGGCTTTTCCCGATATTTCCGTGGGTGGCCTTCGCGTTTGCCGGGCTGGCGTTTGGTTTTTGTGTGTTCTCCGCTTGGGCGCGCGTACATGAAGCGGCGGCCTTTGCCTTGACCGGCTTGGCCGGAGTCCTCTTCGTGATTCTTGGCCGGTGGCTCGATGCGCAGCCGCGGCAGCTTTATGCCGTTTATGACTTCTGGCACACCAGCCCGAATTTTTTCCTGATCCGCGCGGGCGTTCTGTTGGCGATCATTTTCGTCGCGTATGCGTGGTGCCGCTGGGGGGCCGCTCTCAAGGGTTTCGCTCCGGTGACGGAGCTTGGCCGGACTTCGCTATTCGTCTACTGGCTGCACATCGAATTCGTTTACGGACGCCTCTCTATTTTGCCCAAGCGCTCGCAAAGCATTCTCTCGGCCACCGTGGGAATTCTGGTAATTTTCGCCGCCATGGTGGCGGTTGCCGCGATTCGCAATCGCATGAAGGGCCGCGGCCTGCGCGCCCTGGCCTTCTGGCGCCGCCCGGCGCACGTCGCAGCAGGGTAGTCGTGCCTTATAGCCCATGGCCGACGCATTCTACTTGGCAGTGGGGATTTTCTGCAGTCCCGAAGGGACGACACAGCGTAGCCCAGTGCGGAAGCACTGGGAACGAAGGTGATACGACAATAAGCCCCGTTAGCCGGTTCCCGGCGTGCGCCACAGCGCATGCGGTGGCGGAAGGGGCGACACAGCGGAATTGCCGGAACCTCGTTACGGTTTCTTGGCTGGGCCGTCGGAGTCCTGAGGTTTATCCGGCAGCTTGAAAATCATTTCGCCCGGGCGTGCCAGGCCCATCTCCTCCCGCGCGATGCGTTCAACGGTCTTGGGATCGCTGCGCAGCGCGTGGACCTCCTTATTCAGATCGCCATTCTCCTGATTCAGCCGGTCGATCTCTCCGCGCAGTTCCTGGACCTGCGATTGCGTGCGGCGCATGGCCAGCAATCCGTGGCTTCCGAAGACGTCGTGAATCGCCAGTAGCAGCAGCGCAAGACCCAGAATGGTGAGCGCATGGCGGCTCAAAAATGACTGCGGCTGCTGTGCCTTAGTGTCTTGTGACTTCGCTTTCCCCACGTTGTTAACCTCCCGCGGCGGCGGCGAAAACCCACGCGCACGCCTGTTCCGCAAGCCGCCCGGATTCTTCCGGCGTCGCGCTCTCTGTATAAACGCGCATCAGCGGCTCGGTCCCCGAAAGCCGCAGCAGAATCCAGGAACCGTCACCGAAAATGAGTTTGAGGCCGTCGGTGCGGTCCGCTTGCGCCACGCGCTTTCCCAGAAATTCCGGGAAATCGCTCTTCAGGCGTTCCACCGCGCGCGCCTTCACATCCTCCGGCATGTGCAGATTCGTGCGTAACGGCCAAAACTCGCGGCCCACACGGCGGAAAAGCGTTCGCAACTGCTCTTCGAGCGGCGCCTGCCGCGCCGCGATCATTTCCGCCACCAGCAAACAAGCCAGGATGCCATCTTTTTCGGGAATGTGCCCGCGAATCGAAAGTCCCGCGCTCTCTTCTCCTCCGAGCGCGATGGCGTCTTGCAGGATCAGCTGCCCAATATACTTGAATCCCACCGGGGTCTGGCGCACTTTGCGGCCATGCCTGGCGGCGACGGCATCGAGCAGATGAGAAGTCGCCACGCTGCGGGCCGCGTCCAGATTCCAGCCGCGGCTTTCGATCAGGTAATCGTAGAGCAAGCCGAGAATATGGTTCGGCGAAATCCAGCGGCCTTGGTCATCGACGATGCCGAAGCGGTCGGCATCGCCGTCGGTGGCGAGGCCGATTTGCGTTTTGCGTGCCCTCACGGCGTCAGAGAGTTGCTTGAGATTTTCTTCGGAGACATCCGGGCCCGAGCCCTCGAAGAGCACATCGCGCTCGGCGCGCATGGTCTCGTGGCCCGCGATGCCGTGCTCGGCGAGTGCGCGATCGAGATACCCGGCGCCGCAGCCGTGCAGCGCATCGTAAACGATGCGCGGCGCGCTTGGTTTCTTGAGCTCGGCGAAGCGAACGAGCTCCCCGAGGCGCGCCAGATAAGGCGGAGCGATATCGACTTGCTCGAAATCGCGCCCATTGTGCGGGGAAGGGAAGGCCGAAGCTTTGGCCGCCGGCCGCGCATACAGCTTGGCCGCGCGGGCCTCGATGTCGCGCGTCGCTTCCGGCTGCGCCGGCCCGCCGTCCGCTGCCGAAAACTTCACGCCATGGTATTCCGCCGGATTGTGGCTGGCGGTGAAGTTGATGGCGCCGTCGACTTTCCGCCGGCGAATCTCGCAGGCCACCGCCGGAGTCGGCGTGGCGCCTTTGCAAAGCAAAGGCTTCACGCCGCGCTCCGCGAGTTCCGCGGCCGCCGTGCGCGCAAACTCTTCGGAGAAAAAGCGCGTGTCGTGCGCCACCAGCAGCGTGGGACGCGGATTGCGGCTCAAAACATGCTCCGCAATCGCCGCCACGGCGATGCGCACGTTGCCGAAGGTAAAATCCTCGGCGATGATGCCGCGCCATCCGGAAGTGCCGAACTTTATCGGACAAGCTGCCATTGGGCCGCCATTGGTTTATGTCGCGCCGTATTGTATCTTGGCGCCGCGATACGCTACAGCAAAGTGCGATAGCCGCGAGCAAAAAGTTAAGAGGCGCGGGAAGCGCTAATGCCGAAATCCCCGAAACGACAAAGCGTTGCCGGCAAGCACGTGGTCGTGCTGGTCACCTGCGGTTCGCGGGCCGAGGCCCGGCGAATCGCGCGCCAGATCGTCGCGCAGCGCCTGGCCGCCTGCGCCAATCTGCTCGAAGCCCCGGTGCAGTCGGTCTATCGCTGGAAGGGCAAAGTGGAAAAGGCCCGCGAGTTCCTGCTGCTGATCAAAACTTCCGCCGCGCGCCTCGGGGCCTTGCAAGCCGAAGTCGAACGGCTGCACAGCTACGACGTTCCCGAATTCATCGCTCTGCCGATCCTCTACGGCTCGCCGAAATATCTCGCGTGGTTTACCGATTGCGTCGCCCCCGAACGCAAAGCCTGAAAAAAGACCGAGCTGGTCCATCCCTCCATCACCCCCGTGAGAGCATTCTGTGTAAGGCCTGATACGGCGTACTTGGTAGAGCTATTTTGTTTCGGAGCGCTAACCTTGTTGTGAAAGTGAACCGCGCCGCACCTCCTTAGCGCGGCGCATCTGAGGAAAATACCCATGGCAAGGATTTGCTCACACACCAGGGAGATCCATGACGTCCAACCCAGCAGCGACGGATGCAAAGAATGTTTGGAGTTGGGTGACGACTGGGTCCATCTGAGATTGTGCCTCACCTGCGGGCACGTCGGCTGCTGCGACAATTCCAAGAACAAGCACGCCACCAAACATTTTCACGCGACCTTGCACCCCATCATCCAGTCCTTTGAACCCGGCGAAGATTGGCGCTGGTGTTACGTAGATCAGGTACTGCTGAATTAGCTGCGCGTCCGCGGTGGGCGAAGCCGCCATGGCCGTGACGTTTGTGCATCCTTATTTGGCGGAGGGATGAGCCACGCTCGGATATTGTTTTTCACAAAATGCCAATGTGTGCGCAATAGGACAGATACCCATCCTCGCGTGCTCTAGCATGGGTGCACAAGATAGTTCTTAAAGGAGTTCCAAAAATGAACCGAAAAATATTCTACTTTCCCGTGCTTGTGTGCGCAGCCGTGTTAGCTCTGGCCCCTGCCGGTTACGCGAAAACCTATCCCATGACCGCCTCGAGTGTATTGCCGGGAGCGACGGCCCAGCTTCAGGTCGCTAAGGAGAAGGATGGCAATATCCAGCTTGAAGTGAAAGCGAACGGTATGGCGAAACCGGGCAGGCTCACCCCTTCGGCAAACACCTACGTTGTCTGGGTGCAGCAGGAAGGCTCCCAAGCGAAAAGTCAGGGAGAACTGAAGGTCGGAAACAATCACAAGGGTGATCTAAAGGCGGCAACTACTTTCCATACCTTCAATGTTTTCGTCACCGCCGAGACTGACTCGCAGACGAAAATTCCCTCCGAACAAGTGGTTCTGACAGCGACAGTGCAGGAGTAAGAAGGGGCGCTGGCCCAATCCGCAATTCGAGGCGGGAGAGCTTGATTGCTCTCCCTCCGAGAATCGAGACGCCGCATCCCTGGCGGGTCACCGATGCGCGGCGTCACCGAGAAGATAGGATCGCGGGGGACGGAATCAAGCAGAGTGCGGAACGTAAGCGCTTTCCCAGAGGAGTCTATGGACCGCCAAGATGAAACTTACCCAAACAATTTCCGTGAGCAGGATTTATCGGGACTGGCCTTGCTGTGTGC
Organism: uncultured Acidobacteriota bacterium; assembly: GCA_963761945.1. Taxonomy (GTDB): domain Bacteria; phylum Acidobacteriota; class Terriglobia; order Acidiferrales; family UBA7541; genus Palsa-189. Next base: position 113,132 of record CAVXIM010000017.1, read on the forward strand.
AAACGTTGCTAAAAACCGTTCCGCCGATCGCAAACAATCGGATGCGGCCGATGCATTGAGGTTGGAATGGGTCCGGCTCGACCGCTCACCGCACGACACGGTAGAAGCCGAGGCCGAAGAGAAAGCCTTGAAAAAGCGCATGGCGGAATTTCTAGCCGAAGTACCTACTCGGATGATGCGGGGAGGGTAGCGTCTCCTTCGGATTCTTTGGGTTCCCTGCAGGCGGCAGCGGGCTACTGCCACGGTCGGCTCTAGCGTTCACGAATCTTTGCGAGCAGGCGCAGAATCTCCAGGTACATCCAGACCAGCGTAACCATGATGCCGAACGCGCCGTACCATTCCATGTACTTCGGCGCCCGGGCATGAACGCCGGTTTCCACGAAATCGAAATCCAAGATCAAATTCAGCGCGGCGATGATCACGATGACCACGCTCAGCCCGATCCCCAACGGCCCGGAGCTATTGAGGAGCGGTACATGCCTGCCAAAGATGCTCAGGACGAGGTCTACCATGTAGACGAGGAAGATGCCGCCCGTCGCCGCGACCACCCCAACGGTGAATTTGGGTGTCGCGCGGAGGATACCGGTCCTGTACAACACGAGCATCACCGCGGTCACGCCGAACGTCAATCCCATCGCTTGAATCGCAATCCCGGGATAGGTCCGTTCCAGCAAGGCGGAGATTCCACCCAGCACGAGACCCTCGCACAGCGCGTACATGGGAGCCGTGATCGGCGACCATTCTTTTTTGAAGACCGTCACCAGCGCAAACACCAAGCCACCGATGAGCCCGCCCAGCATCCAAGGTAGGCCCGCCTGCGGTGTCTGGGAATGCGCCATCCCCCATGTCCAGGCGGCGGTGCCGACGACGCAGACGAGCAAGACCCCGGTTTTGTTGACCGTGCCCTGAAGCGTCATCGCCTCGCCGGCAACGGCGGCCACTCGACCCTGGAACGTGTTTTCATTCAGAGCGGGATTGGAAGTTTTGAAAAGGCCAGGCATTTTCAGGCTCCTTTAAAGCAAGGCTTTCCGCGCGGACATTTCAAATGGAATTCGCGATCTCGGATTCTTGTTCTTACATCGTACCGCTTCCCCTCTCCTGGACACAACGAATGCCCTGCCAGCGCGGGCACAGAACGAATCGCGCGTTTCTGGCGGCCAACTCCCGCGATACGGCCTGATCGGATAGTGGGATTTCACGCCCAGGCCCACATTCCAGAAGAAACTTCTCGGGATTCGGCGGCAACTTGCGTCCGCTTGACGTACTGACTCGTACGGAGGTCTACTTAGCGCGTTTGGGCCACGCATTCCGGCCACGCGTTTCGGACAAGAAGTGTGCCAAACCAAGGAGGCGGGCATGCCGAGTCGCAGAGATTTCATAAGGGGCATGGCGGGCGCCACCGCGGGAATGTTGGTTACACGCGATGGCTTGGCGGAAGCTTTCGCGCAGGCGCCGCAAGCGAGTCCCGCAAAGCGCCGAGAAATCACCATCGCAGGGCGACGCGTGAAGGTGATCGACATTCATGCCCACGCCGGAATACCGGAGGTGGCGGAAGTACTGAAGGGCACTCCATTCGCCCGCTATGCGCAGGGTGGCGGCCGATTAGGGCCCGATCGCATCGCGGAACTGGACAGACGCGGCATTGATGTTCAGGTACTGGATATGAATGTGTTCTGGTGGTACGGCGCGGATCGCGATCTGGCCACCAGGATTGTCGACGTTCACGACAAAGGCCTGGCGGCGTGGTGCGCTGCGCACGCGGATCGGTTTGTCGCGCTGACCTCGCCGGCGTTGCAGTTTCCTGATCTCGCAGTCCGGCAACTGGAGCACGCGGTGAAAGATCTGAATATGCGTGGAGCGGCGGTCGGCGGCCACGTTGCCGGTGAGCCAATAACCATACCGAAGTACGATCCCTTCTGGGCCAAGGCCCAGGAACTTGGCGTGATGGTCTTCATGCATCCGTGGGACGCCGCCAACGTCGTCACGGAAGATAGCCTGAAGGTGCGCGGCGACCTCGTCAATATTGTCGGAATGCCGCTCGAAACTACGGTCTTCCTCACCCACCTGATTTTTGACGGCACCCTGGATCGTTTCCCCGGACTGAAAATCTGCGCGGCTCACGGCGGCGGCTATCTGCCTTCTTACAGTGGAAGAACGGAAGCGGCCTGCGAGGTGCGCCCCAACGCGGATTGCGCAAACAAGAAAAAGCCCAGCGAATATCTCAAGACGCAAATCCTGGTCGATTCGATGGTTTTTTCGAGAGAGGGCATCCGCCACTTGGTCGCGGAAATGGGAGCGAGCCAAGTCGTTTATGGAACGGACTTGCCCGCGTTGAGCTGGCCCGACAGTGTGGATGCGATCCTCGGTGCGCAAATAACGGATGCGGAAAAGGAAGCCATCCTCGGCGGCAACCTGGCCAAATTATTGAAACTCTGACCGGCCGTTTGCGGCAATTGCTCCTGCGGCCGGCCCGTGCCACTCCTGAAATCGTAAACCGGCGAACCAGGTGCGGGATGACGTGTACCACTGGCGAAGGGTTCGACGTCGAGACGCTACTCCCATCCGCCACTATTGCTGTCTGTCATCTGCCATCATTTTGCTGATAAAGATAGAGGCGTCCAGGTAAAGCTCGTCAGAATTACCATTGAGAGGAGAGGGATCGATGGAGATATCGCCGGATCTCACTCCTTTTTCACGGTGTATCGCCGCCAGCACTTGGCCGGTCTGCCCGTCAAACAAATACTGTTGAAAGTTGTCGTCTCCCTTGTCTGGATTGGCGTTCCAGGCGGTCAGCTGAACGTAGCAACGATTCGTTTTCGGCTCGTAGTGCGACACTTGATCTTTCTTCAGCCCATCGCCGATAGCGGTATTCTTCAAAATCTTCTCGCCGAGCTCAGCGCACTTCGATCGCAAATTAAAAACCTCGGTAGCAGTCGGACTGCGAAACGTGGCTACATCCACAGGTGGAACGGGCGCGGACGGCTTTTGACAGCCGGAAAAGAAGAGAAGCACTGAAAGCGCCAAGAGTCTCATGACATTCCAATTCCAGCCTTTGCCGGAGACCAACCTGCCGTTCGTCGGCCTGGGCATACGGAGAGAAAATACCATGATTAATAACCGGGCAAGAACCTCAGAAAGGAGCGCGTATCTTGGTCACCAGGGATAACTCCCGAGAACGGGATTCTGGGCAACTGGCTCTGCGCTGGTCATGCCAGTTTCGAGAACAAGACTTCTCAGGACTTCCGTTTGCAAGTGCGCCATTTTTGCACTAGGTTCCGCTCCCTATCATGATCTTATTCTTTGACAATTCTCGCCATGCTGAGGAGTTTTGAGCTGATCTTAAGTCCGGCGCGCTCGGCGGCGAGTTGGTTGACTTCAAAATGGACTGTGTCTCCTTCGACGGTCAAGTTTATGATTCCTCCCATCGCGGCGAACCCCTCGCTTTCGCCAACAGTCAAGATGCTTGATCCCTTCAGGCCCTTCAGAATCTTGTCCGCTTGGTCCTTCTCCGTGACAGGGATAAATACCATGTGGCACACACTCAACGTGTCGGTTAGTCTGAGCGTTCTGATCTCGATGGGATGGCCCGCCACTGTCCGAGTTCGTAGATCGCCCTCAAGATCTGGGCTGAATGGATCATGGCCCACGATGCATATCGGCAAGGGCGCACCCGGATCACGATAGGAGTCAGGGGGCCACTCGACAAACTTGGTAAAATTATACAGAAAAGCGAGTTTGACCGGGTATTCCACTGTTTCCGTATTCGAAAAGGCTTTAGTAGAAGCGTTCAAGAGGAGCCAGCAGGCGACGATGAGGAAGGAAGCTTGCCGGATCCTGATTCCGAGACACCTGTCATGACGTTTCCGTAGAAGAATATTCATCGTTAGAATCTATATCCGACCTTGATTCGACAAGTTCGGCCATCCTGAAAGATAGCGTCCTCCGCCAGGCCGTCGCCGGCAGGGTCGGCAAATTTCTGGTTAAACGCGTTATAGATGCTTGCCGAAATTTGCCATCTCGCCAAGAGGTTGCGGCTGAACAAGGTAAAGTTAGGAACAGCATAGGCTGCCGAATATTGGCCCGCTAGAGTCGCTCTCTTGCTGACGTATTGGAGATCCATGCTGGCGAACAGCTTTTGCTTGATGAGGGGCGCGCTAAGGCTTGCCTGGACGAGGTGTTTCGGAGAATTCGTGACTGGCATTGGAGTGGTCGCGTTGGTCACATCCTGAAAGCTATAACTAACCGTGGATTCCAGGCCAAGCGGCAATGTTCTGGCTAATTCGAAATCCACGCCTCGCAGGTCCAGCGCCCCGGCGTTGGTGAAAAAAGCATTTCCATTGGCGGGGTCTACTTGCTCGGCGATCAGGCTATGAATGGGGTAATAGAATACCGAGGCCGTCGTCCGGAAGTGATCGGCAAAGTACTGCTCCCACACCAACTCCATGGTCTTGGCGGTCTCCGGCTGGAGAGATGGATTGGCTTCGTTTCCGGGCGCATCGTAGTAAAGCTCAAACGCGTTGGGAGCGCGAAACGACTGGCCGTAAAGAAGCTTGAACGTTGTTTTCTGCCAGGGATTGTAGATCAGAGCGGCGCGCGGGTTCGTGGTGCCGCCGAATGTGGAATAGTGGTCATAGCGAAGGCCCAGATTCAATATGAGGTTGCGGCGAAGGTGAATTTCATCCTGAGCGTAGACGGAAAATATATTTGAGGTTGTGCTGTTACTAAAGTATTGAACGAACGGTTGAAGGTCATAATTGCCCTGATCTTCCTGGAAGTTGTCGCGGTATTCAAAGCCCACCCTCGCGCGTTGCGTCTCAAAGAGCTGCTTCGAGAGAGTCACCTCTTCGCCCCACCATTTGCCGTGCGCAAAGTTTTTGTTCAATACGTCGGAAGGTCCGCCGGAGGCCGAGTAGTCGTAAACATAAGTGCCATCGTTATCGAACTGGTCGTAATACGTGCGGCTGGTAAAGTCCCACCCGCGGCCAAGCGTGCGATCGTATTCGAGATCGAGGTAGTCGCGAAGATCGATGGTCCGTGTTTGGGTGACATCGAAGACGGATCCGAAGGGAGCGGTGGGAATGCCCTTATCCCGGGAGCCGAACACTCCGTGCAATGTGAACCCGTGCCAGGAGGCATCGCCAAACACCTGATGAAACTCGTCGTCGTCCGCGTTCACGGCAATGCCGTTGTTGATAGCGGGGCTGTCGAATTCCGGGAAGAAAAGCTGGTCCTGGCCATGGGAATCGTAGAAAGAGCCGGAAAGAAGAAATTCCAAACCATTCTTAAACGTATCGCCGTAGCTGACCCGGGCCTGGTAGGTGCCGTAACTGGCCGCCGCGCCCGTTACGCTGAGCTTCGGCAAATCCCGCCCCCGTTTTGTAACGATGTTGATGACGGCCAGGAAGGCGCTAGCGACATAAAGAGAGGAGTTGGGCCCGCGGATGACTTCGATGCGGTCGATCAAATCGACGTCGATCGGGAACTCGGTTCCAATCAGAGCCGCGTCGAAAATGTCATCGTTGAGCCTGTGACCGTCAATCAGCAAGGCGATACTGTTGTTGTATTCTCCCGGAATTCCAAAGCCGCGCACTCCCAAATAACTGTAATTCCGGTCGTAAGTGACATAAAAGCCCCGGACGTTCCTTAGGATGTCGGCAAGAGTCCTGTAGCCATATCTTTGGATTTCTTCGGATGTAATGATGGTGACGGAGGCGGGCGCTTCGGTCACCTTTTGCTTGAACCCGGAGACGCCCTGGACGGAATCAACCTTGATCAACATCAAGTCCTCAAGACTCATGTCCACAAAGTTTGGAGGGGTGCGTGTGTATTGAGCCAGCGCGGGCGCCGAGTTCAAGAAATAAGGAAGAGAAAGCAAAAACGAGATCAGTACTCGTCGAACCACCGGCCAAGCAGACAGGTGCGACAAGACTCTTCCAGAACCCTTTGGTTCCCCTATAGCCTCCCCCAACGACCTGAAGGATGTGTTCGCCACCACGATCAGACTCCCATTGGCTACAACCATTCTGTTCTTGTTCATTGTTCTCAACCGGCTCTACCTAGTTGCACCCGATGGACCACACTTTGATCGTTTCGCTCTGATCGTTCGCTGCACGGAATGAACGAGTTGGCGACTTCTTCACCGTAGGAATCACCGAGCTTCAAACTCGGTTCCAAAACGGAACGAGTATTTTTGCAATTTGGAAACGAGGAACTCCGCAAATTGGGGCTCTCAACTCCTGAGAAACGGTGTTCTCGGAAAGTGGCGTAATGACCAAACGGCTAAAACTGTCCCACTACGGGTTTTGCCGCGGGCTAGACTTTCTCCAACGCCGCGTCGAGATCGGCGATCAGGTCTTCCGCGTCCTCGATTCCCACAGACAGGCGCACCAGGCCATCGGTGATGCCGGTCTGCTGCCGAACCTCCGCCGGCATGGAAGCGTGCGTCATCATGGCGGGATGCGAGATCAGCGTCTCCACGCCGCCCAGGCTTTCCGCCAGCGAACATAGCTTCACGTGGTTCAGCAGACGCCGCGCGGCCTCGAGCGTGCCCACATCGAACGAGAGCATGGCCCCGAAGCCGCGCTGCTGCCTGCGCGCCAGCTCGTGCTGCGGATGCGAAGGCAGGCCGGGATATAGCACGCGCTTCACCTTGGGATGTTTATCCAGGTAGCGCGCGAGGGTCATGCCGTTGGCGTCGTGCTGGGCCATGCGCACGGCCAGCGTCTTGATTCCGCGCGACACCAGGAAGCAATCCATCGGCGCCAGCCCCGCTCCCGTGGAGCGTTGCAGGAAATAGATTTTCTCCGCGTCGGCGGGGCGCGTGAGGATCACCGCGCCTCCCGTGGCATCGCTATGCCCGTTGAGATATTTGGTCATCGAATGCACCACGATGTGCGCGCCAAGCTCGAGCGGGCGCTGCAAATAGGGACTGAGAAACGTGTTGTCCACCGTCACGGTGATATGTCGTTCGTTGGCGATATCGGCAATCGCCGCGATATCGCTCACGATCATGGTGGGATTGGTGGGCGTCTCCACGTAGATCATCCGTGTATTGGGGCGCAGCGATTTCCGCACCAGATCGAGATCCGACGTATCCACGAAACTGAATTCCAGGCCGAATTGGCAAAGGAACTGCGTCGTCAGCCGATAAACGCCGCCATATACGGCGCGCGAGATCAGCGTGTGGTCGCCGGGACGCAAGAGGCGAAACATGGCGTCGATCGCCGCCATGCCCGAAGTAAAGACGTAGGCCGCCTGCCCGCCTTCCAGGCGCGCCACGCAGCGCTCCAGCGCGCGGCGATTCGGGTGCGCCGTCCGGGCATAGTCGTAACCTTTATCTTTGCCCAGAGCCTCCTGCACGTACGTGGAGGTCTGAAATATCGGCGCGACGATGGCGCCCGTGGCCGGTTCCGGCTCCTGCCCTACGTGGATCGCGTCGGTGGCGAATCCCATGAAATCCCCTCCTCATTTCGCGTGGCTTGCCACGCGCAGGCACGAGTTCGCGTGGCTCCCAGCGCAAGCACGAAGCTCGCGTGGCCTCCCACGCGCAAACACGAAGTTCAGAAGCTCTAGCGTAACCCAGACTGTCCGGCGGTCGCTTGCCAAATTGCTGCCGGAGGAGTAAAGAATGGAGAGTTTTCGCCGCGGATGTCGGAGACGAAAGCCATGCTAAAGAGAACGCCCCTGCGCTCCTCGTTTGCCGTGATGCTCGCGTTGTTTTGCGTGGCCTTACTTTTACCAGTGCTGGCGGCCCAGTCTGATAAGCCCGCGGTTCCCGACAAGCATGCCACCAGCCGCCTGCGCATTGAGGTAACGGGCGGCGATGCCAATAAGCCTGTCTCCGACGCCAGTGTTTATATCCGCTTCCCGGAAAAGAAGAAGGTCGAGCTCGACCTGAAAACCAATCTAGAGGGGATCGCGCGTTCGCCTGAAATTCCTCAGGGCAAAATCCTGATCCAGATCGTCGTGTCGGGCTGGAAGACCTACGGCGAGTATCACGATATTACCGAACCCGAGCAGACAATCCAGATTCACCTCGTACGGCCCACCACACGCTGGTACTGATCTCTCGCCGCGGCGAAGGCAACCCCCGCCGAGGCAGCGCAGACATTCTAAGCTGTCATCCCGCAGCGAAAGTCTACCGACAGGCCCGGTTTTCGGACTCCGGTTGAATCCACCGGACTCCCGACACCGGAGATGACCTTTCGCCCTCAGTGTTGGTATTGGTATAGGATGGATTGGTTCGGCGGAGGAGAGCCATGAAAGTCCTGAACGGATGCACGCATGCCAATCAGATTCACGACGTCCAGCCGCACACGCGCGGCTGCGAGGAATGCCTGAAGATGGGCGACACCTGGGTACACTTGCGCTTGTGCCTGACCTGCGGCCACGTGGGCTGCTGCGATTCCTCAAAAAACAAGCACGCCACCAAGCATTTCCATTCCTCCAAACACCCGATCATGAAGTCGTTCGAACCCGGCGAGGATTGGGGCTGGTGCTACATCGATGAGATCGAACTTGACTTCGCTTGAGTGGCCGGCGCTGCCGTTCAACGAATGGGAAAGCACCTGCGACACACTGCACATGTGGCGCAGATCGTGGGGAAGACGCGCGCGGCGCTGACTCCGCTGGTGAACCACTGGTGGAACGTGACGCTGTACGTTACGCCGCGCGGGCTGACGACTTCGATCATTCACTTCGGACGCCAGGCATTCGAGGTGGAGTTCGATTTCCTGCAACATCGGCTGCTCATCGCCATGAACACTGGCGCGGAGCGCAGCATCGAGCTGCGGCCGCGGTCGGTAGCCGATTTCTACCGCGAGTATATGGCTTCCCTGCAATCGCTGGGAATCAAAGTGACCATTCACACCACGCCGGATGAATTCGACGACAAGACCCCCTTCGATCGCGACCAGAAGCACGCCTCCTACGACAAAAAATACGTGGAGAGTTTTTGGCGCATCCTGCTGAACGCGGACCGCATCTTCAAGGAGTTTCGCGCGCCTTTTATTGGCAAGTGCAGCCCGGTCCATTTGTTCTGGGGCTCCATGGATCTGGCGGTGACGCGTTTTTCGGGCCGGCGGGGTTCGCCGCCGAAAGACGCGGATCACATGACCCGCGAAGCCTACTCTCACGAAGTAAGCAGTTGCGGATTCTGGCCGGGCGACCGGCGCTACAAGCAGGCGGCTTTTTATTCCTATACCATGCCGGCTCCCGCGGGGATCGAAAAAGAGCCTGTGCGTCCCAGCGCCGCGCACTGGGACCCCAATCTGGGGGAGTTTTTGCTGAACTACGACGACGTGCGGCAGGCGGCTTCGCCGGAGCAGGCCATCCTGGATTTTTGTCAGAGTACGTATGAAGCCGGCGCGAATCTGGCGCACTGGGATCGCAAGGCCCTGGAGCGCGGCGGCTAACGTCGCCCCCGTCGTCGCAAAACCCCGCCTGCCTTTGCCTCTGTAGCTCAGGTGTCCCGCCGCTCACGCCAGCAAGAAGGCGTTCGCCTTGTCGAGCGGCAAAAGGGCTTGGGCATCAAGCCGCTTTTCCGCATAACAAAGGCGGGAGACCTGAGGCTTTGTTCCTCGACGTAGGGGGTCGCGGCTTCAGCCGCGACACTAGCTGATTTGAGCTGAGAACGGCTTTAGCCGCTGAAGTTTCGATTCGCGGGATCCCTGCGCGCCCCGAGCTCACATCCTGGCCGGATGCGCGTTTTCCACAAGGAAGATTGGGACCCTTAGGCACCCCCAGCGAATCTATGGCTAGAGTAGGGGTGAATACAGCGGATATGGTCCGCAAGGAGGGATCGTCATGTATGTCGTCATAGGTGCAACGGGACACACCGGAAGCATAGTTGCCGAGAAATTGCTGGCGAAGCGAGAAAAAGTACGCGTCGTCGGCCGCGACGAGCGACGACTGGATCGATTCAAGCAGCAGGGCGCGGAAGCCTTCGTGGGCGACGTCACCGATGCGAACGCCATGGCCCGGGCATTCTCGGGAGCGGAGGCGGCGTACGTGATGCTGCCGCCCAATATCTCCGCACCCAACGTGCTCGCTTATACCGAGCGCGTGGTTGACGCGCTGGCCTCGGCGCTGGAGAAAAACGGCGTGCGTCACGCGGTGGCCCTCAGCAGTATTGGCGCGGAGAAATCGGATAGGACCGGTCCCGTGCTGGGGCTGCACAACCTCGAGCAGAGGCTCGACGCCATCTCCGGCCTGAACGCGATTTTGCTGCGCGCCGGATACTTCATGGAGAATATCCTGCCGCAGGTCGGCATCATTCAACAGCTCGGACACATGGCCGGCCCGGTACGCTCGGATCTGGCGTTGACCATGATCGCGAGCCGCGATATCGGCGCGGCAGCGGCAGAGCTTCTGCAACGGCGCGACTTCCAGGGAAAGCAGCGGCGCGAACTGCTGGGCGCGCGCGACGTCACCTATGCGCAGGTCGCCAGGGTCGTGGGCGCGGCCATCGGAAAGCCAGACTTGACCTATCAGCAAGTTCCCCCTGCGCAAATCAAACCCGCGCTGATGCAGATGGGGATGTCTGCCAATATGGCGGACCTGCTGCTGGAGATGAGCGAAGCGCTGAATTCGGGATATATGCGGGCGCTCGAACCGCGCTCAGCGCAGAATACGACTCCCACCACCATAGAAACCTTTGTCGCTGAAGTCTTTGTGCCGGCGTATAGGGCGAAAGCGGCTCGCGCATAAGCCGAGTGTGCCCCAGCACGCGCCATCTTCTTTAACGTTTGGCGCGAGATGATCGCGTTCGAGAGGCGCGTGCGGGGAACGCCCAGCGGTCGCCATATCGCGACACGCGCCGGCCAAGAGGGGCGAGCGCAGTTGGAAAGGCCAACTGCGCTTCGCCCGGCACACCTCGGTTCGCGCATCGGCCCCGCCCCCGCTACGTCACTGGAAAACAAAGGCTTATGCCTGGACCGCTCGTTGCCAGCTAACGACCCCGCGGCATTCCCATCGACATTCCCCCACTGAGCTTTGGGCCAGCAATCGAGCCGCCTCGCCGGCGCTCTTGCTGGCCTCAAGGTCAGTTTCCAATCCGGAAACCTGCCGCACGCCAGGATTGTTTTTCCTCAGACGCTATAGCTAAAGTGGTCCGAGCGACCGTCTTCCGGCCCTCGTGATGGCCGGGGCGCCTAGCGGATGCGCCAGCCCTCCTGCAAATCGTAAAAAGAAGTCGCGGTCCAGGCGAAAAGCGGATCGGAGCGGGATGGCCTGCTCCTGAAGGTTGCGGCTATGGATCTGGAGATCATAAAAGGCGATAAGACGGCGTCCCGGCGCGTTGCGGCGCGCGCGGCCAAGGTCGATCTCGAAATCGTCCTCGAGCAGCACCGCGATTGGGTGAAATCGCAGGGAGAGACCGGCCGTCAAGCCGATCTTTCCCGCCTTAACCTGGAAGGCGCGGACCTGACGGATACCAATCTGCGGAATGCGCTGCTGAATGAGGCGGTATTGAAGGGCGCCGATCTGCTCCTTACCGATTTGCAGGGCGCCAGCCTGCTGCAGGCAAATCTGCAGGGCGCGAACTTATTGGGCGCGCGATTGCGCGAAGCCAATCTGCAAGGTGCGAGCCTGGAAGGCGCCACCGGATTACTCGCGGCGGAGCTCGCGGGTACGAATCTTACCTTTGCGAAATTGCCCGCCGAGGTGGCTACCGCGGAAGATTTGAAATACATCTCCCGCCGCGGCAGGCACGCACAATGGCTGATCAGCGCGTTGCTGCTGCTCAGCGGGCTGGCGTGCTGGAGAATCCTCAGCGTTTCCGACGCGCAGATCCTGCGAAACGTTTCCTTGCTCCCGCTTCCGGTGCTGCGCAATGGTGTGCCGCTGGTGCAATTCTTTTTGTTGTCTCCGGTACTGATTGGCGCGCTCTATTTGTGGCTGCACGTCTATTTGCAGCGCTTTTGGGAAGCGACGGCAGCCCTGCCGGCCATTTTCGAAAATGGCCGGCGGCTGGACCAGAGCTTGCCCTGGCTGGTGAGCTGGCCGGCGCGCAATTATTTTCAATGGCTGCGCGAGCGGCGCTCGGCGCTGGCCGGCGTGGAGAAAGCCATCTGCATCGTCCTGCTCTATTGGGTGGCGCCGGCCACCATGACTCTTTTCTGGGCCCGCTATCTCACATTGCAGGATTTGCGAGGCACGATGCTGCATGCCGTGCTGATCGCGGCGGCCACGGCCGCGGCGATTCATTTTCCACGCTCGGCGGCGAAGGCCTTCCGCAGCGACGATTTCGGATCGTTTCCGAAATCGGTTGCGAAGCCGCCGGCCGATTCGCCGCAGACGGCGGCGGCTTCGGCCGATGCGATGCTGGCGCAGGCGTTGGCTGCTCCCGTGCTCCCGGCGAGCCTGGCGGCAGATTCAGACGCACAGCCGCGGGGCAATGCGCAAGGCGATCCTGAGAAGAAGGAGAGATGGGGTCGCATATCGCGGCGAATTCGAATTCCCATCGGCGCGGGATTTGGTTTGATCCTGTGCCTGATTTCCATCGGGGCGGTCGGAGGTGCGCCGCACGGCGGAAGCCCGGCGGAAGGAGTCGGCTCGGGAAGTCCGTGGACCTGGGCTGCGGACGCCTTGTGGCTCGTCGGCTACATTCCTTACGCGCAAGTGAACGAAGCGGAAATCTCGCGCAAGCCCCCGGGGTGGACGGGAAGCGAAGCCGAGATCGGCCACGTTCAAGGCGCGAGCCTGAATGGCTTTCGCTTGCGGTACATGCAGGCCTACAGCGCATTTCTGGTGAAGGCGCGATTGCGGCAGGCGGACCTGAGTTACGCCTATCTCTCCGAAGCCGATTTGCGGCAGGCGAATTTGCGTCAGGCCAGCCTGCGATCGGCGATGCTCGACCAGGCCAAGCTGAACGGTGCGCTCATGCAATCGGCCAATCTTGAACGAGCAAACCTGATCCGGGCCGAATTGGGCAAGGCCGATCTCTCTTTCGCTACGCTGGCCGGAGCACTTTTGCAGGACGCCAAGCTGGATGGCGCCATCCTCTACGGCGCCGATCTGCGCAATGCTTCGCTGGAACGAGCCAGTTTGGAGCAGGCGGATTTGCGTCAGGCCGAGCTCGAAGGCGCCAATCTCAAAATGAGTGTCTTGCGCGAGGCTTATTTATCCACCGCTAAAATGGCGGGCGCGCGGCTCGAAGGCAGTCAATTGGGCGGCGCCATTCTGATGGGCGCGGATCTGCGGCACTCCGACCTGAGCAACACCAATTTCCAGGGCGCGGTGCTGAGCGGCGCCGATTTAAGCGGCGCCAATCTGCAGAATGCGGACCTGCGCGGCGTGGTGGGATTGAGCGCGGCGCAACTCTGCGCCGCGGCCAATCCGCGGCAGGCGCAGCTGGACGATGCGCTGGCGACCGAAGTGACCGCGCAGTGCGGCGCCACCCGCTAAGCGCGCTAAAAGCAAATCCCTCATCGCTCGCCCGCATCGAGAGCTGCCGGCGAACTTCCTCGGGGTCACACCGACCGGTGAATATGGAATCAAGGAACAACGAAGTCCGCAACTCTGCCGTGGCGGACAATGCGGCGGTCGCTGTGCCTAACCCGGCAAACATCCCCCGTTGTCATCCCGAGGTCGCCGCGGCGACCGAGGGATCTGCTTTCGTTCTAAAAGTACCGCTAAATCCCGAATGTCATCCTCTCAGGTTCTGGGCATTCAACAGCCTCAGGTTTCGCTGTTGATGCAAAATCGCGCGGGGAACTTCTCGGTTGGGCGCCTCATGGAATTTCTGACGGCTCTGCGTCACGACGTCGAAATCACCGTGCGTCCTGCTCGTAAGGATCACGGAGCTTTATCGGTGGTTTCGGGCTGATCCCAGAGACTGCTAGCGCAGGCGGGCGTATTCGGCGCGGGCTTGTTGCAGCACGGGATTGTCCGCATCGGCGTCTTTCCACAGAGCTAAGAAATCCTGATAAGCCATGCGGCTTCCCGTGGAGTCGCCTGCCAAGGCGCGGGCGCGCGCCAGGCCGAGCAACGCCAAAGCGCGATGCGGACGGTTGGCCTGGCTTCCTCGGTGATCCACGAGCTTCCGGAATTCGACCTCGGCCGCTTTGCCGTCGCCCGCGCTGAGGTAGGCTTGGCCGCGCAGATACGGGGCATAACCGCCGGCGACATGCTCGTCCTTACATAGGTCGTAGGGTAGAGCGGCTTGCAGAAGCCGGATGGCGTTGTTTGCATTCCCACGGGCCAATTCGGCGGCGGCGTGAATTTCCGGCAGATGAACTCCATTCAGCAGGGTATCGGAGGGGAAGCGCTGCGCCAGATCGGCGGCGATGGTCTCAGCCGCCGCGGCGTCTCCGGAGCGGGCCAGGGCCAATGCCACGGTGGTTTCGGCCCCGGTGCCTTTGACGCCATTCAAGGACGCTTTGGCTAACTGCCGCGCCGCCTCGGGCCGGCCGAAATCGGCTTCCACGAGAGCGGCGGCGGCTTGCTCTTCCGCGGCTGATTCCAGGCGGCCAGAACGGCGGGCCGAATCCTCGGCCTGCCGGAAGAGTTCTTCGGCGGCGCGCAGGCGGCCGGAGTACGCCGCGGTGGCGCCGTCGAGCGCCAGCAGATCATGGTCGAACGGCTTGTCGGCGGCTGAGGCCAGTTGCTGTTTCATCGTCGCCGAATCGCCTTCGTTAAAGGCGACCAGATAACGAACGACGTAAAAGTCGTCGCCATCAATTCCGCGAGCGCGGGCCTCGTCGATAATGGATTTGGACTCATCCAGGCGGTTCAGATCGAGATAGGCCAGAGCGAGATTGCTGTAAACGAAAGCACTATCCGGATCGAGGCGCCGGGCGTCCATCAATTCGGCGGCGGCTTTGTCCGGCTGGCCAAGTGAGTTGTAAAGCGAGCCCAGGTTAATGGCCGGCACAACGTCTCGCGGATACGTGCTTCTCCAGAGTTGGTAGATCTGCGCAGTGCGGTTGAGGTCGCGCAGGACATTTTCGTAGTAATGGGAGGAGATGTAGAGGTTTTCGCGCTCGCCAGCTCGCTCGCGGCGATCGAAAGCCTTTTGCGTATACTCGACCGAGAGCGCGTTTTCGCCGGCGTTCGCGTAAACCTGGCCGAGAACGGCGTACGCCATGGCGAAATTGGGATCGAGCTCGATGGCGTTCTGGAAGTAAGGGATCGATTCCTGTTCCATGCCGCGATTGCGCGCGGCTTGGCCCAGCGAAAAGGCCTTCAGGCCTTCGAGCGAGGTGGTGGTGGCCTGCTCGATGGGCACATCGTTTTTCTGGATGGACATTAGCGACTCGCCAAGCTTGCGGCGAATCTCCGCGGCGGTGGTGTCCAGCGCCTTGAGAACGCCGCCTTTGCCCACCGCTTCGGCCCCGGTGCGGGCCAGTAAATCGCCGCTAGAGCAATTGGTGGCTTCCAAAAGCAGGGAATAGTGATCCGCCAATTGCGTGATCGAGCCGCTGAGCATGGCTTTTGCGGAGAGCCGCTGGCAGACTTCGCGGGCTGTGGTACTGGTCAATCGCTCGTCCGGCGAACGGCCCATGAAGCGTAGCGTCTCGCGCATGCGGTCGTCGGGAAGGATATTGAGAAACGGGGAATCGATCAGTTTGACCGCCAGCGCCTGGCGCAGCGTATTGTCGAAAACCGGGTCCGAAGTGGAATTGGCGATATCGGCCAGAACGATGGAATCGCTTTCCGTCAGCGCGTGCGCCGGGCGCAAATAGAAGTAACCGCCGATACCCAGGAGAATCGCGGCCGTGCCGGCTAAGGCCAGCGAACGGCGCCAGGAGAATCGGGCTGCCCGATCGCCAAGGCCCGGTGATACAGGACTTGCCGCGTCCGGTTGCGCGGCAGGCGAGGCGCTGTCCGGGGACATGGCGGGAATGGGTTTCGTACTTACCGCGGTGCCGCCGTTTCCGCCGTTTACTTCAGTGGGCGGCGGAGGTGCTTGCGTCGCGCCCCCCTCGACCGAGGCGATCAAGCGATAGCCGCGTCGCGGCAGCGTTTCGATATAACGCGGGCTATCGGCCGAGTCGCCCAGGGCTTCGCGAAGCCGGGCGACGCCCGAATTCACCCCGTGCTCGAAATCGACAAAGGTGTCGCTGGGCCAAAGTTTGGCCCGCAACTCCTCCCGCGTGATCACCTGACCCGGCCGCTCGAGCATCATGGTCAGAATCTGGAAGGGCTGCTCCTGCAGGCGAATACGTGAGCCGCCCTTGCGCAGTTCTCCCGCGCTCAGGTCCGCTTCGAAAATCCCAAAGCGAATCAGGCGCCGGTTGGAACTTTGCGTAGAGGTCGACTGCATTTTCTAACTTTCCGGGATCGCTAGATTCTAGCACCTCTAGTCAACAAAAGGCCCTCGATTGTCGCGTTACCTCGTCCGCTATTTCGCTGGAGTGGCGGGAGTTAGCGCGTTACCTAAATTTTACCTTTGCTGCATTGAGGTACCCGCTCCCTGAATGCATTTTTCGCACGCCGGCTGAGGGCCGGTGCGGGCAAAGAGGCGGGAGTAAGCAAGTTCAGCGGGTCTTTAGCGTTTCCCGGCCGCCCGAAATCGACAAGCAGCAAGAGGAGGAGAAAATGAATAGGAATGGATATCGCGGAAACATCTGGGTGGCGCTGGCGATTCTATTGACTGCCAGCCTTTGGGCAGCGGCGGCGAGTTCACGAACGCTGTCCTTCAGGACCCCCGTCAAGCTGAACGGGGCGGAAATGATGCCCGGATTCTATGAGGTCCAATGGGTCTCGCACAGTCCCGAGGCGACAGTAACGTTCAGAAGGAATGGACAGGTGGTGGCAACAGCCGCCGGCAAGTGGGTCGACCGCGATAGCAAGTCCCCGGCCGATTCGGTGGTTTATAGCAACAATGCGGACGGTACCCACACACTCAAGGAACTGCGATTCGGCGGTATGAAGCAAGCACTCGTGTTTGGCGAAGGATCCTGACCCAGCCTCGCCGCTCGGGCCTCCGGACTGGCGGCCGGAGGCCCGAAGCTTTTTCGCGGCACGGCCATTCCTGCTGTGCGGCAGGTTTTCGTAGCGCCGGAGCCGGGCGTTATCCCGGCGTACTGGCTTTACGAGACCGGTTGTAGCCCAGGGCGCCCGCCTGCCGTTTGGCGGGGCCCTGGGGCATTTTTTAAACGCAATCTCGTTCTGCCGCTTTACCCCGACCACGGGGCCAGTTTGCGCCACAGCACGTTCCACGCCAGCAGCAGCGCCGTGACCGAGAGCGAAGCGCCTCCGATGAGCAGCAGGAGTACCACGACATCCCACGCCGGCCGATGTTTGTAGAGCCACGGCAGGTTGAGCGAATGCAGGCCGTGGTAGAACCAGCGATTCCAGCGCGAATTCGAATTGTAACTTTGCACGATGCGCGCGGTTTTGGGATCGATGTAGTACATCGACCGCGCGGGATCGTTCAGTTGCACAAAAATCGCCGGCAGCGGCAATTCGTTGTTGCGATCGAGATAGTAGGATTCGTATTGCGTCACCCGGCGGACTTCGGTGAAGGCAAACGGCCTCGCCGCCCTGTCCAGGGCGTCAATGATTCGTTCGTGTTCGAATTCGTTTGCCGGGCGGCCGAGCAGGGGAATCACGCGCGTCTCGTTCGTGCGCAGAACGGCCAAATAAGCCGGCTCGCCTGCGCAGGAAGTCAATTCCAGTTCCTTCACCCCAGAACCGAAATCAGCCTGGGCCTCGGCCACGACGGCCTGCGGAGGCTTCGCCGCAAAGACTTCCAGCGGCGGCGTTTCGCGAAGCGCGGAGGCCAGACGCGCGCCGAGCGCATCGGAATCGCCTTCCTGTAATTTCGGGAATGGGTCCATCGAGAGCATCCCGCTGAAAGCCCAGGTGCAGGCGAAGAGTCCGAAGAGCAGGCCGAGGATGGCGTGCCAGCGCTTATTTCCGCGATAAGGAAAGCTGACGGGCGCGCCTGCGTTGCGATAACTCCTGGACGGCGAATACATCCACAGACCGACGGTGATCCCCAGAATCGCCGCGACTGTGCCGAGTCCCGACGCCCAGATGACCACGCGGCTCCATTGCTGGCCGCGCTTGCGCAGCGGCGTGAAATACAGCCAGTGCGGAATGGCGCCGAAATACGCCGCGAGGCGCGAGCCTCGCGTGGTGTATTGCACGACTTCGCCCGTCACCGTGGAGACGTAGACCTGCTCACCATTGGGCCAGCTATATTTGCGCAGCGGACGCAGCTCCGCGAACTCTTCCGAGACGGTCCACTGATCCGCTTCGGTGTTGTCTTCTTCCTTCGCGGCGCCGGGAGGCTGATTGGTCCAGGCCGAGGCGATGCGCAGCGTAAGGTCCGGAGGGAATTCGTCCTGGGTTTTGCCGTCGTCGGCATAGACGATGGCGGCGTCGTCGATGCCGAAGCGGAAGCGATAGGCGGGGCGTCCGTCGTAGGTGACCAGTTGCGCCGCGGCGGGCGGGCTATCGAGTTGCAGCCGCGAGTAGGCCTCGGCCGGCGATAGATGAATTTGAGAGGCATCCAGCGCGGGCGCGCGTCTCAGGCGATCGGCCGGCGATACCTGCGGATACTGCCAGTACATCATGACGATTCCGGAGGCGAACCAGGAAAGGAAGAGCAGGCAAAAGAAAACGCCCATCCAGCGATGGACAAAGATCAGGGCTCTGAAGATCAGGGCTCTTTTGAATTGTGCGCCGGCGAGGCATGGTTGCGAGTTGTGCAGCGGCGAGATGTTAGCGCGGCGGCGTGCGCGAGAACAGGCCGAAGTAGACGTGTCTGCCGGATGTCATTCTGAGCGTCGTGGCCGCGGCCTTTCCTCGGTCCGCTTTCCCCGGACCGCGCGGCCACAAAGCGAAGAATCCGTCTTCGATTCATGCGCAGGCAACGAACCCCAGACCTCCTCGTTTCGAATACACTGGCAGCGGTTGTCATCACGAGCGAGCGATGCCTCCAGCACGCGCTCCCGCGCGTGATGGAGGTGCGCAGCGAGGGATCTGCTTTTGTTGCTGCTTTTGCGGGTGCCCCACCCTTGTTGTTTTTGAGCGCGCTTGCGCGCGTCCCAAAAATGTCGGTGGGTCCTCTTTTTGCGACGGCAAGCTTTTCGGAGGCTGCTAGGTCAGCGACCAGCCGAGGAAAGTCATCGCCATGAGGACCAACAGCGTCGCGATGCTGATAATGCTCAGAATCCGGCCGTGGCCGAGCAGGGAATCGCGCGTAGTCGGATTCCAGCAGAGCAGAACGAGCACCAGCGTCACCGTGAGCCAGGCGAGGCTCGACGGCAATCCCGGATAGCGCGAAATGCGCGCCAGAAAACTATCGGGCGGCTGCCCGGCGGGAACCCACCACGGAATGATCGGTGCCACCGCCGTCACGAGAACGAAGGTCAGAAGCTTGCGCGTGATCCAGCCCTTGATCTTGTGTCCGGTCTGTTTGGCACGGCGCGAGTTGCGCCAGATGAAGTAGTCCCAGGCCAAAATCCCCAGAATAATGGGCGCCCAGCCGTAGATAGAAGCTTTCTCATCGAGCCAGAGCCAGCCGCGAAAAATCTGCGCGTCGTTGCGGCTCACCAGGCGCGGCAGCAGAAGCCAACAGACCAGCGAATTGCAAAACGTCGCCAGGACAAGTGTCAAAAGGCTGGTAAGTTGAAGCCAGTGCCGCGCGGGCGCCGAGCCGCAGCCCACGCACACGGGTTTCTTCGGCGCGTAGACCTCGCCGCAACGTTCACAAAAGAGGTTTTCGTCAACCGAAGCGGCAATCGAGCCCATACGGTTCACGCTCCAGGGGGATAGCGCGAGCGTTTCAGGATAAGCCGTGGAGGCGTTTGCTCTCTACTGTCCGCGCGAACCGTGGAAGGACAGTTTTTCCGTACCTGTCCCAAGGGGCAACGGCTCCTGTCCACCCGGCGATAGAGAAATGCCCCTCAGAGCAAATTGCGCGATCCTCGCAGGTCAGCTAGGTTTTGCTTACGGCTTCACCATGGCCATTCGCCGCACTTACACTGTTCACGGTATGGTTTTCGCCTGACTCGCTGAGGTATTCATGGGAGACGTTTATTCTTTGATACTCAGGATGGCAGGAAAAAAGAGGTTGAACCCAGCCAAAACGACCGACACGCAAAGGTGACCGCTTACCAGCCCGGCACCGCGACCACTCACGATCCCAGCTACAGCTCCTGAGGAAGCCGGCAAATTCATATCTGAGGCAGGAATTTGATTCGCTGCATAAGCCCGTCATTCGAGCCGGCTGGATTCAAACCCGGCGAACGCGCATGAGACAAGGCAATTCGCGAGACATGCGCGGGGCGAGGACACGCCATGAGATTTAGTCTGCGGCTGATGCTTCCGGTGATCGCGTGCATCGCGCTGGTCTCCGGCCTGTTTGCGTATTATCAAGCGCAGGACCAGGAGTTGGCGCTGCACAAAGAGTTGGATCAGCGCGCCAGCCTGGCGGCGCAGAGCTTGGCCGACAATTTGCAGCCGCTGCTGGATAAAAACGCTTCCGCAACGGAGCTGCGCCGCTCGCTGAATCGCCTCAATACGCGCGAGCGCACCGTGGGCGCGGCCATCTTCGATGATTCCGGCAAGACCGTGGCCCTGACAGACCGTCTGCCCGCGTCGCTGGAAAATGCCCTTCCCGCGTTGACGCCAAAGATCGATCCGGAAAGCCCGGACGGCCGCGGGACGTTCTTCACGGTTGGTACGAGGTATTACCACGCGGAAACGCTTTCCATGCGCCGCGCCGACGGCAAAGCGATGGGGCTCATCGTCTTTCACGACGCCGGCTTTATCCGCGAACAAAGCGCGGTAATCTGGCGCCAGACGCTGATTCACCTGTCGCTGGAAGTTCTGCTGATCGTGTTGATCACGTTTCTGGTGATTCGCTGGAGCCTGGTGAGCCCGATCACCAAGGCGGCGCAGTGGCTGAAAGCGTTGCGCAGCGGGAAGTCTGGCGAGATCGCCGCGCCTCCGCGAAGCGAGCTGCTGGGGCCGCTGGCCAAGGAAATGGAAGGCGTGGTGAAGTCCCTGCACGAGGCGCGTGCCGCCGCCGAACGCGAAGCGAATTTGCGCGAGACCGCCGAGTCGCTCTGGACTTCCGACCGGCTCTCCGTGCACGTGCGCAAGCGGCTGCAACAGAGGCGGCTCGTAGTAGTGTCGAATCGCGAGCCCTACATTCACACGCGCCAGAACGGCAATCTGGAGATCATGATTCCCGCCAGCGGCCTGGTCACCGCGATCGAGCCGATTCTGCGCGCTTGCGATGGCACCTGGATCGCCGAGGCCAGCGGCGATGCGGATCGGGAAACCGTGGACGAACACGATCGCCTGCGCGTGCCGCCGGCCGAGCCGCAATATACGCTCCGGCGCGTGTGGCTCAATAAGGAAGAGGAAAACGGCTACTACTTCGGCTTTGCCAATGAAGGGCTTTGGCCGCTTTGCCATATCGCGCATACGCGGCCGATCTTTCGTTCCGAGAACTGGGAGTATTACCAGCAGGTGAACCGCAAATTCGCCGATGCCGTGCTCGCGGAGATCGCCGACACGCAAAAACCGTTCATCCTGGTGCAGGATTATCACTTCGCGTTGCTGCCGCGCATGATCAAAAAGGAACGGCCCGACGCCCGCGTAGCCATCTTCTGGCATATCCCCTGGCCCAATGCGGAGGCTTTCGGAATTTGTCCCTGGGAGCGCGAGCTCGTGGACGGATTGCTTGGCGCGGACCTGGTGGGCTTCCACATTCAGAACCATTGCAACAATTTTCTCGAGACCGTGGATCGCGCCGTGGAGTGCCGCATCGAGTGGGAAAGCTTGACCGTGAATCGCGGCGGCCATCTGACGCGCGTGCGGCCGTTTCCCATCAGCATCGACTTCACCGACGCACGCGAGACGGATGCACGCGAATCGCCCTATGTGGATCGCGCCGCGCTACTGGCCGGAGTTGGTGTGCAGGCGAAGTTCATGGGCGTGGGCGTGGACCGCGTGGACTACACCAAGGGAATTCTCGAACGCTTCCATGGGATCGAACGCTTCCTGGATAAATATCCGTACTACCAGGGCAAGTTCACCTTCGTGCAGATCGGCGCGCCCAGCCGCATGCAGATCAAGCGCTACCTGGAGCTTTACGCCGACGTGGAAGCCGAAGCCAACCGCATCAACCGGCGCTTCCAGAACAATCTATGGAAACCGATCGTGCTGCTGAAGCGCCACCACACGCATCAGGAGATCGAGCGCTTCTATCGCGCTTCGGATTTGTGCCTGGTCACTTCGCTGCATGACGGCATGAATCTGGTGGCCAAAGAGTACGTGGCGGCGCGCGATGACGAGCGCGGAGTGCTCATCCTGAGCCGCTTCGCGGGCGCCAGCCGCGAGCTGCACGATGCCCTCATCGTGAATCCCTACGATACCGAAGTGATCGCCGACGCCATTAATACGGCCCTGGAAATGCCTTCCGCCGAGATCGAAAGACGCATGCAAACGATGCGCCGTACCGTGCGCGAGCACAACATCTACCGCTGGGCCGCCAATCTCATCAGCGAACTCGCGGAGATCCGCCTCGCGCCACCGCAGCCCGCCGCCGCGCGCAAGGCGCTTCCGCCAGCGCCCATCGAAATCGACGCCGCCTCGCTCTAAACGATTCGCTTTAGACCAGAGGTAAGCTTGAGAAGGCGAGAAGATGCTGCCAAAAACTAAGTGTTCTTAGGGTTTTTTGCGGAGTGTTTCTGAGACGAAGGTGCGCGGAAGCCCATCCAAATCAGGGCCGCGCACACTGCGCTAAACACTAAGATCGGAAACAGCATCTCCCTCGTCTCTTTTCTCTCGTCGGATACATTTTCCTTCCAGTTTGATGTCGCGTATATCAAAAGTAAACGAGCTCTTTGCATAACGGTACACTCGACCTCAAAGCTCCATATGCCTGTTTGCCTGCGTCCGCCATCTGATAGGATGGAACCGCCGGGCCGGCGGCAGGGCGCCCGCATGCGCCAGCTTCGCGGGCATCCTCGCGCTCGAAAGATGCATGCAAGAGACGCCGCAAAGCGCCTGTGCAGCGGCAAAGCCGGAAAGGGGAACTCATGCCAGCAGTCGTGGGAGTATTCAAATCACGTTCGGATGCGGAGCGCGGTGTCGCCAAACTGAGAGAGATCGGAATCCCAACTGACCGGATCAATGTTTTGACGCCGCACGCGAGCGAAAAAGAACTGGCCGCCATACCTACGTCGCAAGGCGAGCAGCCGGGAATGGTCAAGGTGCTGGGCGCGCTCACGGGCGGTGCATTGGGCGCGGGCGTGGGTGAGATGATTGCGACGATGATTTTGCCCGGAGTGGGCCTTGTGCTGGCCCTGGGTCTCGCCGGCGGCGCGCTGCTGGGAGCAATCGGAGGCGGAGAAATTGGAGCCGAAGCCGAAAGGACGGTTTTTGCCTCATTGCCCGAGGAAGAGTTCTTTCTTTATGAAGATGCGCTGCGGCACGGCCGCAGCCTCACGATAGCCAGAGTAGACGACAAAATGGCCGAAGCGGCGCGCGGCGCCTTCGATGATGCCGGGGCGGAAAGCGTGGATCGCGCTCGCGAAATGTGGTGGATCGGTTTGCGCGACGTCGAAAAGGAGCGCTACTCCGCGGATGGCAAAAACTTCGAGCAGGACGAGCCGTATTTCCGCAACGGATTCGAGGCCGCCCTGCTTCCCACTTGCCGCGATAAATCCTACGATAAATGCCGGGACGATCTGCGCAATCGTTATCCGCAAATGTGGGACCGCGAGCCCTTCCGTAAGGGCTACGAACGCGGCGAGATCTACCGCCGCGCTCTGCAACAGCGCCGCGGCGCCAGCGGCGCCAAAGCCTGATCTGAACCCAGCGCGGCGGCGCTTCCACGCACCCGATTTACTTACGCGCTGGCCTGGTAGGCCCGTTCCAGGCGGGCGATGTCAATTTTCTCCATTTGCAGCATGGCGCTCATGACTTTCTTCGATTTCTCCGGGTCCTGGTCATGCAACATTTTGCCCAGAACCGACGGAACGATTTGCCACGACAGACCGAATTTGTCTTGAAGCCAGCCGCACCTGTTTGTCCGTCCGCCTTCGGAGAGTTTTTCCCATAACCGGTCGACTTCTTCTTGCGTCTCGCAGCTCACCAGGAACGATACGGCCGGCGAGAAAGTGAATTGCGGCCCGCCGTTGAGGGCGATGAATTCCTGTCCATCGATCTGGAAGGTCACGGACATGACGCTGCCTTTCGGTCCGGGGCCGGCTTCTCCATAGCGCGCAGCGTTCCCGATCTTCGAATTTTTGAAAAGCGACGTATATAGGTTGGCCGCCTCCTCCGCTTGGCCGTTGAACCACAAAAATGGAGTGATTTTTTGCATAGGCTTTATCTCCTATTGGACTTGTATTGAACTGGGCTCAAAGCGTGCGCCCAAGCTGACGCCCATCGCCGACGCCCAAGCCGACGCCCAAGCCAACGTTTGTGCCGCTCCAGCCTGCTCTCTAGATTATGTCGAATGGGGTATCGCGAGATCGACAACCTACGCGAGATTGACGACTAACTCCGCAGCGAACGATCAAAGAAGAGAATCGAAGCACCGGGGGCGTTCCCGGAAGGAGCTTCACGAGGGAAGCGGAGGCGGTGAGGGAGTTTGCCCCAGAGCGCGAAGATGACCACCACAATCAATAGCAGCACGATAATGATCATCCAGGGCACTGACTTCGATTCAATGTCTGCGCAGCGCTGCGGAGTGTCGTGAGCAGCCATGCGTCGGGGAGTGACTGGAGCGGTGGGGCTGATCGGAACATCGATTCGTTTCAGGTGAGCCATGTTTCCCGCCATCCATGTGATGGGGGAAAGACTGGAGCGGAGCCTCAAAAAATTGGTATTCGGGATGTATGTCGGCTTAGGTAATTTGGGCTAGGGCTGGCTCGCGGTCGGCTAGGATTGGCTTACCGCCGCCGCGGCGGCGCGTTTCTGCATTTCCTCCGGGGAGACGTCTTCCTTGTGAGTCGCGATCGTCCATTGATGGCCGAAAGGATCGCTCAAGGTGCCGGTGCGGTCGCCATAGAATTGGTCTTTGACTGGACGCAGCATTTTCGCGCCGGCGGCGAGGGCCCGGGCCGTGACGCCATCCACGTCGTCCACATAGAGCAGGATGTGCACGGGAGTGCCGCCCAGCGACATCGGGCTGCGCGCGCCCATTTCGGGGAACTCATCCGCCAGCATTACGCGCGAATCGCCCATCTGCAGTTCGGCGTGACCCACACGGCCATCGGGATGAGGGATGCGCATCACTTCCTTGGCTCCGAAAGCGTGCTTGTAGAACTCGATGGCGCCGGCCGCGCCGGTGACGATCAGGTACGGCGTGACGCTGTGGTATCCCTCGGGAATCGGTCTGGGAGGCATGCTTGCTCTCCTGAGCGGCTTCGCTATTTTCTCGGGGCCAACAGTCGCCTGGGCCTCGAGCGGATTGCTGCGCGCTTCAATTCTAGTGATGATACCGGCCGCAGGGAAGGGGCGAAACAGGCGCCGGGTTCACCGTCCACCGAAAGTGTAACCGGCGGAGATCATATATCCGATTACCTGATTACTGTTGAATTGGTCGGTCAGGTTTTTTGCGTAGTGGAGATCGAACGTGGGCCGAACGAAAATCTTGCCCCTGATGTAGAACTTCACCCCGGCCGCAAAATGCAATTGAAAATGATTCGTGTCCGACCCTGCCGGGAAGCTCGAAAGATTGGTGACGCCGGTGATCGAAGTTCCGGTCGAATAGAGGCTGATTTTGGCGGCGCCGACCCCGCCTTCCAAAAACGGAATGAGGCGCTTGCTGGCGAATGGCTGCCACAGGACGTTCAAATCGTAAAAGGAAGGGCGAAACTTCAAGCTGTCCGCCGGCAGGAAATCGGGCCGGGAGAACTTGAAAGCATATTCGCCGTTCACGCCGAGATGCGGCCTGAACATGAAATCCACGCCGACTTGGCCGAATAATCCTCCCATGGTGGGCCCGTTTTCGCAGATCAGGCCATCGAAAAGCTGGCCCGCGGGGCAAGTGTTCGCGGAATTATTGGTGGTGGTTCCCGCGCTGTCTCGTTCGCTGCCCAGACCAAAATAGGGGCTGACGCGTTGCGCGCGAACGAAATCCACGCTTCCCAGGAGCGCCATCGAGAGCAGCAGAAGGGTTCGAAGCCCGAATTTCGACAAGAAAGGTTTGGACACGAAAAGTTTGGACGAGACTAGCTTGGACAAAAAAGGTTTGGACAAGAAATTCTCCCCCCTTGAGAATTTCGTAAACTTTGTAATTCAGCCTCTCGTCTGAAAGCGCCGCCGCGCAATGCTCCCGGCTCCCTCCGCAATCCAGGGTTCTTCCCGAATCGTGGGCACCGGAAACGCTTTTTGCCGCAAGTCCGTCGCGTTTAGCGTTCGCCGAAGGTGTAGCCGACAGCCACGGTATATTCCGGGACCCAGTTGCGGCCGAATTGATCCGTCAGGTGGGTCACAT
Organism: uncultured Acidobacteriota bacterium; assembly: GCA_963761945.1. Lineage (GTDB taxonomy): Bacteria > Acidobacteriota > Terriglobia > Acidiferrales > UBA7541 > Palsa-189. Next base: position 139,548 of record CAVXIM010000017.1, read on the forward strand.
AATGGATATCGAATTGCGGCTTGATGAAAAGCGATGGTTTGATGTAGAGCTTCACGCCGAGACCGCCATGGATTTGGAAGTGATTGGCGTTTATTCCCGCCGGGTAGCTGAAATTGCTGGTGATGCCCGTAATCGAAACGGATTGGGCTTGATAGAGCGCAATTCTGGCGCCGCCGATTCCCCCTACCAGAAGAGGAACGATGCGCTTGCCGGAGACCGGCTCGTAAACGGCATTGAAATCGTAAAACCCAGGGCGAAACTTCAATGCTGCTGCCGGGAGATAGTTGGCTTGGGCGAAGCGGAACGCGTATTCGCCATTGACGCCGAAGTGCGGCTTGAACATGAAATCCACGCCAAACACGCCGAAGACGCCGCCGATGGTCGGTCCGGGCTCGCAGTTGCCGGTGAAGTCATCGAACAGGTTTCCTGGAAGACAAGTCACACTCGCGCCCGTCACGGAATCGATCGCATTGACACTCGTTCCCGCGGAGTCGTTGGCCGAGCCTAGGCCGAAGTACGGGCTAACGCCCTGCGCATGCGCAAAATTCACTGTTCCCAATAGCAGTGTAGATAGCAGCAGAATTGTTCCAATCGTCAGTTTGGACAAGAAACTCTCCTTTTGAGCTCCGCTTTTTTATTTCGTATCTACCCCTGGGGATTAGAGCAGGTTCCCGTTACACGGGTTGCACGACAGCACGCGCGTTTAGCGTCCCCCCTCGAATCGGCGCGCGCCCGTCGCAGCGCTGGGCGGCAACCCGGCACGCAATAGCATAACGAATCGGTGCGTCGCTGCCAATCCGGTTTCCTGTATTTTGAGGGATTTCGCGATAGGGGAAAATACCGGCTCGGAGGATTGCGGCCGCCCTTATAGCCCTTATAGTTTCCCCCAGAAGGCAAACACCACGGCTCCCACCAGACAAAGAAAAGCCGCGCCATAATTCCAGGTGACCTCCTCGCCCAGATAGATCCACGCGAATCCAGTAAACACGCAGAGCGTGATCACTTCCTGGATGATCTTCAGTTGGAAGGCGGTGAATTGGCCGTAACCGATGCGGTTGGCGGGGACCTGAAAACAATATTCCAGGAACGCAATCATCCAGCTCACCACTATGACGGTGATCAGCGGAGCCCGGCGGTATTTCAGGTGGCCGTACCACGCGATGGTCATGAAGATATTGGAGCAAATCAGGAGCAGCACTGTTTTCATAGCGGCTGAAAATCCTATCACCTCTCTGGCGTGTGCGCGGCCCGAGATTCCTGGCCGCGGCCATGTCCAAGAGCTGTCATCACGAGGCACCGTTTTTGTGCCGAGGCGCGCCGTTGGCGCCCCGGAAGATTTTGCGGGGGATCTGCTTTTGCTTTTGGGCACGAATGGCGTGTAAGATGGCCCTGCATTTCCAAGACAGTGGGCAGTAAACTCGGCCTCTCCCCGCGGCTGACCGTAATACGCGCGACACAATCTAATTGTTAGAGTTGTGGCCATGGCGGAAACCATCGGGCGTGGGGATATGAAACCTTCATACTTGGCGTACTTGGCAAAATCCATCCTGCGGCGTGGCGTTTTCCTGCGGATTATTCTTGTGGCGTTCGCCGCAGCCGCTTGCATGCCGGCCAGCTTGTTGCTGGCCGCCGGCGAATTAGATACGCCGCCTGCGGCGGACGCGCGAATTATTCCAGTCGACGCGAGCGCCTCCCCGGTGGCGCTCGATCCGGAATTGCGCTCCGCCGACCGCGCCTTGATCGAAGCCATCGCAGCCAACGACCGCCTGGCGGCGGCGAGCCTGCTGCATTCCGAATTCACCTGGATCGATCGCGACGGCCGCGGCAGAAATAAGTCCGATCTGGTGAGCCGGATGATCTTGCTTGCCGCGGGTCCGGACGCCAACGTCACGCTGCAGCCCTACGGCCGCGTCGCCGTGATCACCGGCACACACCTTCTCACGCCCGACAATGTCCCCGCGTTTTTCGCGCGCGTGTGGGTACGCCAGCCCTCGGGTTGGCGCCTGTTGCTTTATCAGGAGACGACTCCGCCCGATGCCGGAGTAAAAGACGCGCGCTACGACACCCGCGCGCAGCCACCCATTTGCGATAATCCCTGCCGCTCGCTTCCCTATAAGCCGCTATCGTCCGAGGCCCAGGAGATCGTCGCTTCGTTCATGGCCGGCGAAAAAGCGGTCTTCGATGGCGATTCGCAGACAGCCAACCGCATTCTTGGCGATGACGTCTTGATCGTCACGCCCGCCGATGTGCAGCCTGTCACCAAAGTCCAGCGCATCGCCGCGATGCGTGCCGCGAAACGACCGGGACAAACGTTGCCGCCGGCCGTGGACTCCATGGCTCTCTGGGTGTTTGGCAATGCCGGCGTCATGGCCGCCGATCAGGAGTCTCCCGCGGGGGAAATGCTGCGCACCACCCGCATCTGGGCCAAGCGCGACGGCCAATGGCAGCTCGCCTTCAGCCAGCAGACTCTGGTGCAGTAGTCGATTAGCGCTTCGGGAACCGCCCTTCAGGAATGGACGCAGACGTGGGCCTGCAACTAGGAACATTTCGCCGTGTTCGATAGTTTGATGGCTAAGTTTGATCCCCCGTCGCCCAGCCAACCGGACCAGCCAATAGGAGAGAATGCCGTGAGTCGACCTGCTTGGCATGCAGCATTGTTCCCGTGGCTGGTGATTTCTGTCATAAGCCTGGTTGGCTGCGGAGGCGGCACGAATTCAACTCCGCCGCCTTCCACTCCGCCACCCGTGACGTTTTCGCAAAAAATCAAGCATGTGGTGGTCATCTTCCAGGAAAATCGCACGCCGGACAATCTCTTTCACGGCCTGCCGAATGCCGACATCGCCGATAGTGGAGTAAATTCCGCCGGCCAGATCGTTCCGTTGACTCCCATAACGCTGGCCAATGATTACGACCTCAGTCACGCCCATCAAGCTTTCGTGAAGATGTATGACGGCGGGCGGATGGACGGAGCCGATAAGATCGCTGTGTCGTGTGCCAAAGGCGCGACGGACTGTCCGCCGCCGAATCCGCAATTCAAATATGTGAATCCGTCCGAGGTCACACCGTACTTTCAGTTGGCCGAACAGTACGCGTTCGCGGATCGCATGTTCCAAACCAACCAGGGACCGAGCTTCCCGGCGCATCAATTCATTATTTCCGGAACCTCGGCGCCCACGGCAACGAGCACTTTGTTCGCGGCCGAAAATCCAACGCTGCCTTCGAGCGCTCCGGCGAATAGCGAAGTCGGATGCGACGCTCCGGTCGGCACGATCGTCCAAATGCTCGATCCTTCTGGGCTCGAATCATCGACGCAGTATCCTTGCTTCGAGCACTCCACATTAGTCGATTCGCTGGACACCGCGCTCGTCAGTTGGAAGTACTACACGCCCTCGCCCGGCTCGATCTGGACAGGACCCAATGCCATTCAGCACCTTCGCTTCGGTCCGGATTGGACAAACAACGTCACCGTGAGCCAGGCACAAATTTTTTCAGACATCTCCAGCGGTCATTTGGCACAGGTCTCCTGGATCATACCCACCGGCCAGGCTTCCGATCATGCGCTCTCTAACGATGGATCGGGTCCGTCCTGGGTAGCCTCGATCGTCAACGCCATCGGCAGCAGCGCTTATTGGCCAGACACGGCTATCTTTATTACCTGGGACGATTGGGGCGGGTGGTACGACCATGTCGCACCGATGATCTTCGATTCCTATGAATACGGATTTCGGGTGCCGTTGATTGTGGTCTCCCCCTATGCGCGTGTGGGATACGTCTCTCACGTCACCCACGACTTCGGCAGCATCCTGAAGTTCATCGAAGAAGATTTCAATTTGCCTTCCCTGGGATACGCGGACGCGCGTGCCGACGATTTGGCGGATTGTTTCGACCTGAACCAGACTGCGCTTCCTTTCCAGGCAGTGGCCGCGAAATACGACGCCAAGCATTTCATCGACGACAAGCGGCCTCCGTTGCCTCCAGACGATGAATGACAGCGGCGAGGAATCTGCTTTTCGGACCGACGCGACGAAGTCTCAACTAACCCGGTTCGTCGCCAGAGTGACCGTGAACTTCTCGAAAAGCGATTTTGCTTTGGTATTCGGATCGACGGCGAACATCGTACCCGTGATCGTTGCGGTGTCGATCTGGATCAGCAGATACCCATATCCCTTCATCGAGTTTACAAACGTGTGATCGCCCGTCTTTTGCCCCGTCGCCTGTGGAACCGCCTGGTCGTTGATGCCGCCGGTTCCCACCACCACGTAGGGAATCTGCATGGCCTTGCCGCCGACGTTCAACTCCCGCGTGTACCGTTGGTAGCTGTGCGCGTGCCCGGAGAGAAAGAGATCCGGCATCACTCCCGCTTGCTGGCAGACGCCGTCGATATCCGCCAGCATTTCCGTGCTGGGTGAGTGTCCTCCCGCCGTGAACGGAGGATGGTGCGTCGCGAAGACCAGCGCTTTCCGTTTTCCGCCCTTGCGGTCTGTGGCGATGCCTTGAAGCGTTTTGGTGAGCCACGTCTTTTGCGCCGGGCCTGGAATGGTGCCCGAGATGAAACCCGGATTTTCCGCCGCATTCGAGTACATGCCCACGATCTGCACGAAGGGCGCCTCCAGCAGCCAGTACACGCCTGGCTGGTTCATGGTTTCGCGATAGATCGTTCCGGCGATCGCGGGCACTTTCTGCGAAGCAGCGCAGAAATTGGCTAGAAACGCGTTCAGAGTTTTGGGATCGGTCTGAGCAAACACCTCGCCATCGTGGTTGCCGGGAATGGCGATGATCTTCCCCGGATAGTGCACGTAAGGCTCATAAAATTCTGGGCGGTATTGCTGGTCCTTGTGAGGTCCGTAAATGACGTCGCCCAGATGGAAGAAGAATGCCGGCGAGGCGCCCGGTTTGCTGATGTCGAAATCCGTCACCATGGCCTCGGCCACGTCCCCTTGCGGCGAATTCTGCGCTGCGCCCGGTATCTCCTGCCGCATGAAACTTGATGCTGCCGGAACTTTGAACCTCCTGGCTGCCCTGCGCTCCGATTATGTCGGCGAGGTTCATCAGCGGTGTTCTCGACGGCGCTGGAATCGGTTCCAGGTTTCCTTTGATGTGGTCGAGAAGCCGGGTTCCTACCCCAGGAACCGGTTTTCGTGCCGCTGGCGGCTGCGTGGTGAAGAAAGGATGGGCAAATCGAAGCGGCTGGCCGGGGCGTTTTGGCGTGGCTTGCTGGACTGTTTTTTTCATGACTTCCTCTCCATGAACCACTCCGATGATTGCCTGAGCGCGCACACCTGAGTGGCCATCGCGTCTGACCTGATTGTGAAGGGCACAATCCTTCGCGCGGTTCGCGGCATCCTACGCCTGCATTACTACTGCGTCAACATAACAGGTCTATACTCGCCGCCTATCGCTCCCCGGATGCCGACAGAGGCGCCTCGCTTTACTCGTGCGGTAAAATATATCTACCGCTCGCGAAGCGTCCGTCTTCTCCCGCGAGCGCTAATGGCCCTTGTTGGCCGCATTCAAAAAATTAACCCTCCCGATCTGCGGGGCCGAACAAAATCATCTTTTTCGAACAAATCATGCCATCGGGAGATCCTTTGTAGCTCAGGGCGCGGCGTCAAACTCTAGTCGGTGCCCGCAGCGCGTTGGCACTTCGCTTCTCGCTGAATCGAGTACAGCGTCAATCGCGAGTGCTGTCATCACGAGGCCCGCAGTTTGGGCCGAGGGATCTGCTGTTGGGCGTATTTCAGTAATCTCTTTAAAATCAGCACTTCCATTTTTAAGGATTTAAAGCCGCTTAGAATCAACACTTGCAGAAAAATAATCCCGCAGGTCCGCATTGGCTGCCGCGTACCGCGGGCCATTCCTTTTCCCACCGCATGCGATTGCGCCGTCGTCGGGGCGGCTTGGAGTCCGACGTCATTCCAAGAGGGTGTCACCACGGTTCTCGGCGCGTGCTCCTGCGCGCGGCCGAGAGCGAGCGGCGGATCGGCTTTTCCGCGGTTTTTACGAATTTCTTTAGAATCAGCACTTGCGAAAAATCACGGCGCAAGTCGGTTTGCAATCAGCAGATCCGAAACAAAGAAGTTTAAGTCTACTGGAATCAGCACTTGCAGAAAAATGGCCGGAGGGGGTACCTACGCGGGGCTGCGACTCCTTCCGATTTGGCGCTTCGCTCTTGCCCGAGTGCGCGTTGGCGCTTCGCTCCCCATTCGGTTACAGTCGGCCAAGGTCAGTGAACGGCGGTCAGGAGGGAAACATGGCGCAGCGAAATATTGAGGCTTCCGACCTCGGCGTCCGCGATGTGCAGGGGTTGTTTTGCCGCGCGCTCCATCACCGCACCGCGGAACACAAGGCCGCGCTCCAGAGCGCTCAGCCTCAGAAAGACGCCGCCGCGCCTGCCGCCGGCGCCGGCGTCAACGGAGCCGGGCGCGCGAACGATCCGGTCGGACCTGTCATCGTCCCTTCGAGCGTTTTCTTTCTTCCCGGCGATCCGGCGGGGCCCTATCAATATGCGCGCTGGAGCAATCCCACCTGGACCGCGCTCGAAGAAGCGCTCTCGATACTCGAAGACGCGGAGAGCGTTATTTTTCCTTCCGGAATGGCTGCCGAGGCCGCGATTCTTTGCAGCTTGCTCAAGCCGGGCGATCGGGTCCTTTTGCCTTCGGATGCGTATTACACCACGCGCGCTCTGGCAGAGAGATATCTGGCGCCCGCCGGAGTGAGCATTGTCACCTGCCCGTCGGCGGACTTCGACCGCCAGGATTTCGCCGGATTGCGCCTGGTGTGGATCGAGACGCCGTCGAATCCGGGTCTCGATATCTGCGATATTCGCAAGGCGGCCGCCAAGGGCCGGCAAGCCGGAGCGACCGTGATCGTAGACAACACCACGGCGACGCCCCTCGGGCAGCGGCCTATCGCACTCGGCGCCGATGCCGTGGTTTCATCGGATACAAAAGCGATCAACGGCCATTCCGACGTCGTCTTCGGCCACCTCGCCTCGCGCGACTCAGCACTGATCGCCGCGGTGCGCGATTGGAGGAAGCTCTCCGGGGCCATACCGGGGCCCGTTCGAGGCCTGGCTCGTTCATCGCGGCCTGGAGACTCTGGAGGTGCGCTTCGATCGTATGTGCAGCAATGCGGAGGCGCTGGCCGCTCGTCTCGAGGAACATCGCAATGTGCGGCAGGTGAGGTTCCCGGGACTTGCGTCGCATCCTGGGCACGATGTGGCAAAGAGCCAAATGCTGCGCTTCGCCATGATTATCGGCGTGACGTTGAACGATAAGAGCTCCGCCGAGAAATTCATCAATGGCTGCAAATTCATCAGACCGACTACGAGCTTCGGAGGCGTGCACACTTCCGCGGAGAGGCGCGCGCGCTGGGGGGACAATGTTCCGGAAGGATTTGTGCGGCTTTCGGTGGGCTGCGAGCCGCTCGAAGAGCTTTGGAAGGAGATGAAGCTCGCGCTCGATAATTTGTGAAAGGTGGCTCGCGGCGAAAGCAGATCCCTCGTCGCGTGCCAGCACGCATCTCCGATGCTTGCTGGGCCCGAAAGCGCTCCTCGGGATGACAGCGAGCGGTGGTTGCTGCAGCACGCAGGATTTCTTGACGCGCGGTGTCCGCGCTCGCGCGGCGCGTTCTGGGGAGCACGGAGTTGCGGGGGATTTGCGTACGTTTGCACAGGAATTGCACCAGGTTTTGCTGCTGTAGACACTTGTACAGCATTTACTGTACTTGCTTCGTTCCGGTGCATTGGCTAACGTACACGGCGCGAAAAGCGTCCTTTCAGCGCCGGACCACTTTTCGCTTTTCGAGCGAAGTCCCCGCACATTCTGTTTTGGCTGGCTAATATTAGGAGAGGGAAGCATTTTGCATTTTTCAAACGAAAGGGATTAGTCGAAAAGGGGCGAACAACATTGAGGATTCTGGTCGCTGACGATCACGAGGTAATCCGGAGGGGCGTTCGCGCGCTGCTGGCGGCAGGACCGAATTGCGAAATTTGCGGTGAAGCCGTGGATGGACAGGATGCCGTGGAAAAAGCACATCAGCTTCATCCCGACCTGATCATCATGGACGTCAGCATGCCAAACCTGAACGGGCTGGAAGCGACGCGCATGATCCGCCGCAGCCTTCCCGGCACGCAGATCTTGATTCTCACGCAGCACGACTCACAGGAGATGATGCGGCAGGCGCTCAATGCCGGGGCGCGCGGCTTTGTGGTGAAGTCTTCGGTGGCGCACGATCTGCTCAATGCGGTGGAGGCCGCGCAGCGCGGCGACTCTTTCTTCGATGCGCGTGTCGCTCCCAAGACGTCCGCTGCCCGTCCGGCCGACGCCAAGTCCATCCTCGAGCGCGAGGCGGCGCTGGAGCAGGCGCTTCGGGAAAGCGAAGAGCGCTATCGCGCTCTGGCCACGGCGACCGATCAGGTGGTGTGGCGCACTGACGCCGCAGGGAATAACGTTTGGACGTCTGAGAATTCGGAGCGCCTGGGAGGACCGGGATGCCGAACAAGCCAAGGGCCGCGGCTGGCTGGATTTTGTCCATCCCGACGATCGCGCCCGCGTCACGCAGCGCTGGCAAGAGGCCGTGAAAATCGGCAGCGAATATCATGATGAATTCCGCATGCGCCTGCTGGACGGCAGCTATCGATACTTCGAGTCGCGCGCCGTGGCCGTGCGTAATCCCAATGGCGCGGTGCGGGAATGGATCGGCGCCAGCGTCGATATCACGGAACGAAAACGCGTGGAGCAGGAACTGAAAGCCAGCGAGCACCGGCGGGTGATGGCGCTCTCGGCGGCTCGCGTGGGCGGATTCGTGTGGGATCCTCGGAGCGGGGAATCGGAGTTGACGCCTGAACTGCGGGAGATTTTTGGCTTTGAGGCAGGTCCTCCCAAGGCCAGAAGTATGGACCCGTGGCTCGCGCGGGTCTACGAAGACGACCGGGCCATGGTCCTGGAGCGCATGCGGGAAAGTGAAACTTCCGGGAGCATGAATTTCGAGTACCGCTATCACCATCCTGAGACGGGACTGCGGTGGCTTTGCTGCAAAGGGCAGATGCAGGGCTCCGACGCGGCGAATGGCCCCTCGAATGTAAAGACGGCGACCGGTAAGGCTGGCGAGTGGAAAAAGGCCTACGGCGTGGTGATGGACGTTACGGAACGAAAGAAGGCCGAGGAAGCGCTATCGCTCAGCCAGCAGCGCCTGATGATCGCGCTGGCGGCATCGCGAACCGGCACCTATCGCGTGGATGCGCAAACAGGCATGTTTCTGCATCTGGGGGATAACCTCAGGGATCTCCTCGAGTTGGGTCCTCGGGAGAGTTTGTCATCCTGCGAGGATTTTCTGAAGCATGTGCACCCGGATGACGTGGCCGCCGTTCGCGGCGAGATCGCCCGTTCGCGGGCGCGCGGCGAATTTCAACTCGAGTATCGAGTGATCTTGCCGGATGGACGCGTGCGCTGGCTCTACGACCGCGGCCAGCTCATGCCCGACCCCAGCAGCGGAGCGAGTTGCCTGGTCGGAGCCTGCACGGACATCACCGAACGCAAACATGCCGAGGCGGAGCTGAAGCTCGTGCACGACGAGCTCGAAGGCCGCGTCAACCAGCGAACCGCCGAGCTGCGCGCCGCGGAAGCCGGCCTGCGTATGCTTTCCGGCAGGCTCATGCAGCTGCAGGATGAAGAGCGCCGGCGGATTTCGCGCGAGCTGCACGACAGTTCCGGCCAGGCTTTGGCGGCCCTGAGCATGTGCCTTTCCATGGTGGAGAGAGAAGCCGAGAAGTTAAGCGAGCGCCCGCGCAGAAACCTCTCGGATTCCTTGCGTCTGGTGCGCGAGCTGTCGCAGGAACTCCGCACCATGTCTCACCTGCTCCATCCTCCCCTGCTCGACGAGGCTGGACTGGAATCGGCGCTGCGCTGGTTCGTGGAAGGATTTGCGCAGCGCAGCGGGATTGATGTGAACCTCGAGCTTGCCCCCGAACTCGGGCGGCTTTCCAACGAGATGGAGATCGCCGTCTTCCGCATCGTGCAGGAATCGCTCGCCAATGTGCACCGGCATTCCGGAAGTAAAACGGCGCAGGTGCGCGTCGGGCGGGATGCAGAGAGAGTGACCCTCGAGATTCAGGATCAGGGCCGTGGGCTGACGGCCAACGGCGGCAGCGCGGCCTCCGGACCGGCGATGCCCGGCGTCGGCATCCAGGGGATGCGGGAGAGGGTCAGGCAGTTGGGCGGGGATTTCGAGATCAAATCCAGCCGGGGAAGCACGGTCGTTCGGGCGGCCATTCCGTTACCCGCTGCGGAGAACGCTCGATCCGAAAGAGCGGCGCAGGCGATTCCGGGTGATCTTCCGGCTGATCTGCGCGCTGGAGACAAGCTCAATTCGGGCAGGACGGCAGCAGCTTACGCTTCAATAATGTGATTGCGAATAGCGTAGCGCACAAGCTCCGTCACCGAATGGCAGTCCAGGCGACGCATGATATTGGCGCGGTGAGTCTCCGCGGTTTTCACGCTGATATTGAGCGCGACGGCGACTTCTTTGCTGCTCTTGCCCTCGGCGAGTAACTGCAGGATTTGCTTTTGGCGCGCGGTAAGGCGCAGGCCGTTCTTGCGGTTGTTGCTGTCTTCGTCGTTCTCTTTGGTTGGGCGCCCCAGATAACCTTCCAGAACCATCTGCGCGACTTTGGGCGTGAAGAAGGTCTTATTGCGGCGCAACGCGTCCACTGCGGAGACCAAATCCCGGCCGGCGTCGGATTTCAGCAAATATCCGCGGGCGCCGGCTTCCAGCGTCTGCCGGATCAGCGGATCGGAATCGTACATGGTCAGGATCAAGACCTTGGTCTGAACGGTCTTGAGGATCTCCTTGGCCGCCTCGAGTCCGTTCAGTTCCGGCATGCTGAGATCGAGAATGGTCACGTCAGGCTGCACGAGCTTGGCCTTTTCCACGGCTTCGCGCCCGTCCGCCGCTTCGGCAGCAACCTCCCATCCTGGTTGCTCCTCGAGCAGCGTGCGCACACCTTTGCGCACGACATCATGGTCGTCCGCCACCAATAAACGAAGGTTCGCCATCATCACCTCCTACCGATTGGCTGCGTGCCCTACTTGTGTTTCCTGAGAGCCCTCACACCGATTCTAAATTTCTAAAGCGGGGGCGGTAGTGGGCCGGACCGGCGAACCTGAGGAGAGCGCTGCTGTAACTTGAAACTTTTCCCCAGCTTGGCTTACAGCATCTCGCCTTTGGAAAATCTTTTCCATACAGATTTTGCTGTACGGACCCTGAAACCCGACTAACGTGAAACTTTCAGCTTGAACCGGACACACTCTGTATAAACTGATGCTCCGCACTAACGAAGTGGTCACTAAATTGTGAAGTAATTTCCTAAAATAGCGATTTTTTTCACGGTGTGGCGTGCGTCCTATCATTGATGCCGGCGTACGAAATTCCGCGTAGGCGGGCTTGCCAGAGAAAAGAGACTCTAGCGAGGGACTTGCGTGTACGCGAAACATCGCGAAACATTCAAGGAACTTTGTTCGCGAAACTGCAAGGCGCGGTGGGAGATTTGCCTCTGGCAGCGACTTCCGTCTTCGCTGACGCCAGAGTCCTTAGTGCGCAGTCCTGGCGCGCAGAAACGCGCGCGCACAGAACGCGTCCCAGGCAAGGAGTTCGATTCACTCTGCTCTTTAACGGTTTTCCGTGGCGCTCGCCCGATGGCGTTTTATTTTGTGGCGTAGACCAGAATTTCGGCGCCCTGCTGGCCGTGGTGAGGGATGGTTTCGAAGAGTTCTCCCAAGTCGGGTACAAACAGACCTGTGCGGCCGTCCGCGGGCGTCGGAAAGCGGCCAACGCGCTCGTAGTGATCGGGATCTTTTTCCTGCCAGACATCGACGAAGCCCTCGCCGAGAATGTAGATGCGGCCCTTGCTCGCGTCGAAAAAGAGATCGTCGGTATGTTCGACGATGGAGGGCGAGGCCACTATCTTACCGGATTCCGTGTCGAATACAGCCAACTGCGCTGGAATGCGGCAGCCCACAAACAACCGATGGTGAGCTTCGTCGAGCGCCATGGGGAAATTCGTCGTGCAGCTGACCTTCCAGTGCGCGAGGACCGTGCCTTTGGTCAAGTCCGCGACTTCCACTTCTTGTTTATCGGGAACATTCACGAAGACTCGCGTTCCCGTCTTTTCGATCTGAAAGGATTCCGGATGGGCATCGGTGGGGATCTCCGCGATCTTCTTGCCCATGAGGTCCAGAACCTCGAGCGCGCCGCCACCTCCGGGCCGCGTTACTTTGCCCGCGAGGAACTTCTCGCCGCCGAAGCCAACGACGATGTGCTTGCCCCGCGCGTCATAGCGCACATTGTCGGCATCCAGATCGAGCGTCACGGTCTGCAAAAGCTGCAACGTTGTGCCGTCAAGGATCTTCACGGTGCCGTCACCGCCGCAGGCGACGAAGAGGCGATTCGTCGCGGCGTCGTAATACGCGCCTTGCGGCTCGTCCAAGTTCGAAATCGTGTGGATCTGCCGGCCGGTCCGCAGGTCGATCACTTCGAGCGTGTGACTATCAAAGGCTGTCGCAAACAGGCGCTGACCCTTTACGTCGACGCTCATATGATCCATGCGCCCCTCGACCTTGGAAAGGCGAATGGGGTCCTTGGGCATGAGGGCGGGAGAATCCTGCGCGACAGCGACGCAAGAAACCACGAGAAACCACAACAGCACGGTGCAGATCCGAAGCCTCATCTCGATTCCTCCAGCATTGCAATAATGCCGCGCTCGCGCGCGCTCCGGCCCGGCGGGGCGGAAGTTACTTTCCGACGACCAGCACGACGAAAGTATCGGGCAGCACGTCGTTGTGCGTTGACCCATGGCCGTGCCTCGCCGTGACAGTAATTACGCTGTGCGTTTTCGTATCGAGGGTGGCCGTGCGGGCGCCCGATTGCGTATCAATCTCCTCCAGCACGCTGAATTTATCAGGAGAATCTTCGTGGATGATGGTGAGAGTTCCGGCACCTCCGGCGGGGGCGAAGGCGTTCATGGTGTCCGGGTCGAAGACGCTGGCGTCGGTGCCTGCGCCGGTGCGCAGAGCGGCGACGACTTTGCCAGTGTCCGCGTTCATGACAATCATTTTCTGGTTATCGCATGCGGAGAAGAGCCGGCGATTCTTGCGGTCCATGGATATGCCGGAGGGGCCTTCGCCGGGCGCCAGCGGCCAGCGATGAAGCACTTTCAGCGCTTTGGCATCTACTTCGACGACCTGATTCTTGTCGGTAATGTTGATGAAGACGCTGCCCTTGCCGTCGGCCACTACGAATTCCGGCTGGCCCTCGAGTTGTACCGTGCCGGCGACGGTCCCCGCGGCGGCGTCAATCGCGGTGGCGCTGCTTCCAGCGCTATTCATGATGAAGACGCGCTTGGTGATTGGTTCGTAGGCGAAGGAATCGGGAGCTTTGCCGGTTTTCACGGTACCGATTTGTTTCAGGGTTTTGAGGTCAACGATGACCACTTCGCTTTTGTCTTCATTGGTCGCAAAGCCGCGGCCAAGTTCAGGCACGGGCAGCAGGCCGTTGGTTCCGTCCAAGCCGGTGACCTTGCCCACGAGAGCACCGGTGTCGATGTTCAGCGCGTCGATATGATTTTCGCGGCTGATGTAGAGGATGCGGGCCGCGCTATCCATGGTGAGATAGTCCCAGCCCTCGGTGCCGGGGAGGTGAATCGTTTTCAGGATGTGATAGCCGGATGGGCCGGGGAGTGCTGGGGTCGCCCAGCCAAACACAGCGGCAAGGACGAAGACAACGAGAGCCAGGGATACTGTTGTGATGACTGCAATTTGTTTTTGACGCATAGTCAGCAACCCTCCTTTGTCAATGTTGAAGCGATCCAGGAGCGTGGCCCGGGATACTTAGTCCTGCACCGTATAAATCCTGACCTCGGCGCCCGCGCTGCTGCTGGCCGGGATGGCCAGATAAAAGCGGTCGAAGCCCTTCCCTTGTCTGCCAAAATAACCCGCCGTACGCCCGCCCAAAACAGTTGGAACTTTGGAGAGCAACGAATAGTGGTCTGGATCATTCTGCTGAAAAACGTAGATGAATCCTTCCCCTCCCGGCATGTAAATGCGCTTATGCTCGGCGCTGTAATACAAGTCATCCGAGTCCTGGACGCCCGGCAGGGAAGCGACCATACGGCCGGTGGTCGTGTCAAAGACCGAAAGTGTTGCCGGTTCCCGCGAGGCTACGAAGAGGCGGTGATCGGCCTCATCGAGGGCCATGGGAAAATTTTGGCCCACGGTCAAAGGCCAGCGTGTGATTTCCTTGGTCGTGCGGTTGATTACGGCAATCTGCTTCAAATCGGGGATATTCACGTAAATGTTCGGGCCGGATTTCTCCAGTTGAAACGATTCCGGCTCGCCTCCGATTTTGTAGACCTCACCCAGCCGCTTGTTGGTCATCGCGTCCACGGCGGCGATCGCTGAGCTCTTCTCGTCATCGCCGCAGCCAACGTAGACGCGCTTGGTGGCGGCATCGTAGCGCATGTTGTCGGCGCCCCCGTCGAAATTCAAGGTTGTGATCAGCTTGAAAGAGTCGCCATCGTAGATGTAGACCTTGCCCTTCTCGCTGGCTACGAAAAGCTTATTGGCCTCCGGAGAAAAGGCCACGCCCTGAGGATTGGGCACGCCGGTGATTTCATGGACCCGCGTCCCCTGGAAGAGGTCAATCACTTCGACGGTGTTGTTGCCCAGTCCCGAAACAAATACCTTTCCTTTGCCGGAAGCAAAATGGTCAAAACGTCCTTTGACGCCTTCGAGAGGAACTTGCCCTGTCAATACCAGTGGAGGTGTGCTCTCGGCCGCGGGCTGCGCAGCCGAGGGAGCATTGCTTTGCTTGCTCTGACATGCGGTGAGTGTGAGCGCCAAGAGGCAGCCGATGCCAAAAACCTTTCTCATACTTTCCTCCAAATGATTCGCATAATCGACTCCGTTCGCGGCGCGGCCTAAACGACTTAACGAGGATTTTACTCCTGAGTTGGAGCCACTATGCCACATACTGCACCGATCCCACGAGTCAGGATCGCAAAAGGGGAATTTCATTGCGCACAAAACGGAATTTGATGATAGGGGTGTTCGTCGCTTTCCTCGCATTGGCGCTTTGGCCGGCGGCGGCGATGGCGCACAACGTATCCAAGCGCGACGCGTCCTTCGTGCAATCGAACAAAGGAGCCGCGATTGGTCCGTTCCTTTACCTGGGCGCGAAACACATGGTGACGGGTTATGACCACATCTTGTTTCTGGTAGGCGTGATTTTCTTTCTCTATCGGCTGAAGGACGTGGTTCAGTACGTGAGTCTTTTCACTTTGGGGCATAGCACGACGCTTCTGCTGGGAGTTTTTGGACACGTGCGCGCGAACCCGTACCTGATCGATGCAGTGATCGCGCTCTCGGTGGTGTACAAGGCATTTGACAATATGGGAGGGTTCCAGCGCTTCCTGGGTTTTCAGCCCAATACGAAAGTCGCCGTGCTCGTTTTCGGCTTGTTCCACGGCTTTGGCCTGGCTACGAAGCTTCAGGAATTGACTCTATCGCAGAGCGGCTTGGTGACGAACATCATCAGCTTCAACGTGGGCGTGGAGATCGGCCAGGTGCTCGCGCTAACGGCTGTGCTGATTGGCTTGAGTTATTGGAGGATGCAGGGCGGGTTTCTCAAACATGCCTTTGCGACGAATACCGCTTTGATGACGGGCGGATTCATTCTTTTGAGCTATCAGCTTGCGGGGTATGTGGCGCAATGACAAACGGAACGAGCATCGCTGCGGTTGAAGCTCCATCACGGCAACAGATTCTCAAAGCTACGGGCCTGGCCGCCTTGATCGCGGCAGTGATCTTTTTCACCATCGTAATGCCCGCGGAATTGGGAAAGGACCCGCTCCACACTGGAGCAGCCCTGGGTCTGATGAATCTCTCAAAGTCAGCTAGCGCCGCGGCAGGCTCCGCGGCGGTTACGATTGATGCCAGTCCGGCAGCTCCGGTGCGCGAGGCCGGGGCGGCGGGCGAAGCTCCGGTCGTCACCGGCACATTCGTGGCGCAATCCAACGGTTACAAGGTCGATTCGCGCGAATTGAAGCTCGACCCAGGCGAAGGCATGGAAATCAAGTATCACATGCAAAAGGGCGCCGGCATGGTGTACTCGTGGAGCGCGAATCGCAGTGTCCAATACGAATTGCATGGGGAACCTGACGTGAAGCCCGCGGGGGCCGGAGAAGATTACTTCGAGAGCTACGACAAAGACGATGCAGCAGGGAAGAAAGAATCGCATGGGACGTTTACCTCGCCCAGCACGGGAATCCAGGGGTGGTTTTGGGACAACGAATCGAGCGGACCGGTAACAATCAAGCTGGTGACGGCGGGCTTTTACGATTACATTCTGCAAAATAAAGACGACGTCAAGACGCGGTTACAACCGGCCGATCCGAAATAATTCTCAGCAGAAATTACAAATTGTAGACGAAGAATTCAGTCGCACCGAGGAAAATTGCGGTAGAGTAGATTTTCCGGTGAGGGAGGGTGCGACGGCTGCGCGATTCGCAACACAAATCTTTTTGCTGCTGTTGTTTTTGCTGACGGGAAATGCGGTGCTTTTGCGCGGGCAACAAGCGCCCGGGCAAGCCTCCGCACAGGCGCCGCCACAAAACCAGACGCAGCTCGCTGCGCGTTATGTGGGTTCGCGGGCCTGCCAGGGCTGTCATGCGGATATCTATGCGCGATGGCAAAAGACGCCCATGGCCAACGTGGTGCGCGATCCGCGCGAGCATCCCGAGGCGATCCTTCCCGATCTGGACACGAACAACGTGAAGAAATTCACGCGCGATGACGTAGGGCTGGTTTACGGCAGCATCTGGAAGCAGCGCTACTTCACGAAAATCGGCGACGATTATTATCCGCAGCCATCGCAATGGGACATCATGAACCGCGTCTGGCGCGCCTATTTCGTTCCCAACGACGCGGATTGGTGGGCGCCGCTTTATCCGCCCGACAATACGAAGCGCCCCACGAGTGCGCTTTGCGACGGCTGCCATTCGGTGAACTTCAATATCCGCGATCATAGCGTTACGGAATGGAACGTCGGCTGCGAACGATGTCACGGTCCCGGAAGCGAGCACGTGGCGCGGCCCTCGCGTACGAATATTCAGAATCCCGCGCGCATGGATTACGTTCACGCGAACGACACCTGCATCCAGTGCCATTCGCAGGGACGTCCGCTCACAAATCCCATCAAGACTTTAGAAGACCCGGGGGGGAAGTATTACGATTGGCCGGTGGGCTTTCACGTGGGACTGAATCTTCAAGATTATTGGCAGCTCGAGGAACACAAGCTTGGTGAGACGAGCTTCACGCATTTTGCCGACGGCACGGCGCACAAGAACCGCATGCAGGGCAACGATTTCGTGCAGAGCGTGATGTATCGGCGCGGCGTGACCTGCTTCAGTTGCCACGACGTGCACGGCACGTCGAACTATGCGGAGCTGCGGCTGCCGCCGAATCAGGTCTGCTTCAGCTGCCACGGTCCAGGGATGCCCAACGGGCCGCGCACCGCAACGTTAGAGGAGCACACGCATCATCGAGCGGGCACGCCTGGGAGCGAATGCGTGAGCTGCCACATGCCTGCCATCGAGACAACCATCGCCAATGTGAATGTGCACGCGCACACGTTTGCATTCATCACGCCGGCCGAGACGGAGAAATACAAAATTCCGAATGCCTGCACTTCCTGCCATGCCGATAAGACCACGGCCTGGGCGACGGACGCGCTTCGGCATTGGCCGGAACGCTCGCCGTGGCGCATCGAGTAAGGTTGGGCGGCAGGAAGAGAAGGACCCACCCGCAAAAGCAAACACAAAAACAAAAAGCCCCAGGGCCCGCGACGACGGCGGGCGCCCTGGGCTACAAGGCGCGGCGCCAGCGTAGGAGAGATTCCTCGGTCGCCGGAGAAGGAATCACGCACAAAAGGCGTGCGTGACGGCGACCTCGGAATGACAGCTTCACGGCAGGAGCAAGTAAAATCCCCAGCCTTTGCGCCTTATCGTTAGCGCGCAAAATTCCGCTTGCGCTGGGGCGCAAAGGCTGGGCTACAAGTGCTGTTCGCATTTGGTTTGCGAACTGGCTCACCGCGACCCGGCCATCGAGGCTCGGGTTCGCGGTGAACCCCAGGGGAAGGGAATTACGTTATCGTGTGCGTTCTTGGGCCTCGGTCTTTACGCGCGCAACTTCGGCGATAAACGTTTTGGCTTCGGCCGGCACGGGGACCTTGCCGGTCAACAACTCTTCGTTGGTGAGATCCTTGCCGTATACAGCCTTGGTGGAATCGGTGTCGTGCTCGATCCACGAGCCGTCCAGATCGATACCGGCGAAAAGCCCCTTCGACCGCGAGTAGGTGAGAATCTGGGTGTCCAGTTTCCAATCGACTCCGGCAGAGGCATGGCGGCCTACCGGTCCGGCGGCACCGGACACGTCGGCGCCGACCTGAAACTTATTTTCGAGCAGATGCTTGGCGCCTTCATCGGTCATGATCATCATGACCAGATCGATGCTTTCGGCTCCCACCTGCAAGCCCCAGCTTCCGCCGCTGATGGTGAAGAATGCCGGCGCGCTCCAGCCACCGTCAGGCGTGCGACAGGTAGCCATGCCGCGGCCGTGCTTGCCGCCAAAAATGAACGCGCCCTTGACCAGGTGGGGAACAACGGCGATGCATTTGGCGCTCTTATAAACCTCGTCGGGAATTCCCTTGTCGGGAGTTGCCGACAATTCATGCAAAGTCGCGGTGGCTGCGTCCAGCCGCGTTTGCACTTCATTCTTAGATTGATCCGCGCGCATCGGAATGGCCGCGGAGAGAGCAAATAGTGCCACTGCTACAAAAGCCTTTTTCATTTCAGTACCTCCAAGACTGCTGATTCGTGCGGGTCCGGCCGGTAAGCTGCCCCCCCGTATGGTTTTCAGTCCGGCCGACCGCAAACGTAAGCCTTTCTCCAGACCGCACCCTCGCTGGTAAGTAGATTCCACTGTGCTAAGTGTGCGCATCGGCAAGAGAGGCGGCCATACCTTACTTGCTTTAGGGGGCGGGTTTGCGAACCCCCTTCAAGCGCAGGGATATGGCGCAAGGGAAGAGCGGATCGAACGGGGAAATGGGCACGCGGGTAATTCCGAAACACGCCGGCAAGACGAGGACGACGAACCTTCGAGGACCCATCCGAACGTGAAAGCGCAGAGGCGTTCGTCGGGCGACCCTCAGAATGACAACGATGCTGGAAGGCGACCGGGGTGAGGGCGTCAAACTATAGGCAGGGGATTCGCCGCTCGCGATGGCTATGAGAAGCGGGGCGCTATTTGAGTTCGAAGGCGACGGTGACGACGGTTTGGGTTTCGATGGGCACTCCACCGAGTGTGGCCGGACGATAGCGCCATTGGCGAATGGCCGTGAATGCCGCCAAAACCAACCGCTCGTCGCCCTTGATCAGCTTGAGATCCTTGGGGACTCCGTCTTTCCCGATGGTGGCATTGACGGATACTTCGCCTTGCACCTTGCGCCAGCAAGGCAGTGGGCGGATAGACGGGCGCGACGCGTTGCAAAAGCACCGCGGACTGCAGCGCCGATGGCCGGCCGCCGGCCGGGCTGGCAGGCTGAACGACGCCAGGCATATCCGGTCCGCTGGTCGGGCAGGCGGTCTGTTAACGAGCCGACGGGCGGCGTGATGCCGTCAAAAATCGAGGGCGCGAGAAGTTGCGCGGCAGGCGCATCAGCGGGTTTGGCAAGAGGCCGAGAGAGCGCGAGTGCGGCGGGTTTCGGCAGCTTGGGTTGCGGCGCGGCCACGGTCTCGGCGGAATCGTCGGACTCGTCAGAGCGGGATGATTTGGCCGAGTCCTTCCGAGCGGAATTGGAAGCGGCGGACTGCGCGCGCGAAGGGGTATCGCCGAATGGCGAACCGGCATCGCCGCCACTCTTTAGAATCCAGCGCCGGTTATTGAGGTCCGCGACTTCGACTTGAAATGCCGGGGCGTTTGCCAGGTTGGAACCGGCGGATCGTGCATTCGCCGTGGTTTGCACGGCCGTTCTCAGGGAAGGCACGGCGAAAACCAGAGCGAGGACGAGGGCAGCTCCGGCAGCGGCTCCGATGCCGACCTTGAGCGCCTGAGACGCCAGCGTCGCTTGCGGCTTCAAGTCGTCTTCCGGGCCGTCGACGGAGTTGTCCCATTCGGCACCGGCGAGCGCGGGCTTCGCGGATTGCCGAGCAAAGCTTCCACGCGGCATCGAGTCTTGGCGGTATGCAGGCGAGAGGGAAGAGTCAAAGTTTGACGCCGCCGAAGGCTCGGGCTTCGAAGGCGCCGGCTTTCGCTGGCGCTTTGGAGGCTGCGGCAAATTTCTGGCATCCGAGGATGGCGGACGCGAGGGCTTGGCAGGCGGCGCGGCCATATGCCGCGGGACTTCTGGCGCGAGAGGCGGCGTGTGCTGAGGCGTTCGCGGAATGCCCGCCGGTTTGGCCGACAGTTCCGAGGAGGCGGCCGCGGAGTGTGGCGGCGCGGCGATTTCGGAATTCGGGCGGAATGCCACAGTTGGCTCAAGGTTCGCAGTAGCTTTGGGAATGCCGGAGGGGGCGCCAGCGGAATCGTCGGAGGCTGCGACATCTTCCGAGTTTTGTTCCTGGGGCGAGTTTTGTTCCTGGGGCGCGCTTTGTTCCTCGGGCGTGTTTTGCTCCTCGGGTGGCAGTGCGGATTCCCACGCGGGGCTATCGACTACGTGGGCGGCAGCGATGGGAGTCTCGGGCAGCGGCGCGTCAAATGTAACCAGGGGTGTAACGAGGGGATCGGCGGCATCCGCTCCCGCGTCGATCTCAACCATAAATTCGGTAAGCAATGCGTCAGCCGCGGCTCCCGGGCTAGCAGGAACTTCGCTGTGCGCAACTTCGTTCTGCGCGGCTTCGTTGTGGGCAACTTCGTTCTGTCCAAGTGGCGCGGCGTGAGGGCTGGGGGGCTGGGTGTTTTCCGCCGCAGTGAAACTTTGGGAGGCTTGTGCCGGAGCGCGATCGGTGGTGGAGGCTTCCGGCGCTGGACTTGCGTGCAGCCCATTCGCGGAAGAGTCTCCGGTTGCGGTTTCCGGGCCGGCATCGGGCTCGGCTGCGTCGACCGACTGGAGCGCGCCAGGCTCGGGCAATAGTTCGCCGGAAAAGCCGCGAATCTGGGCCCGCGAGTTTTCGCCCAACTCGACAAAGCGCAACCCGCCGCCCTTTCCCGATTCGTTCAGCCAGGCTACTTCGGCATAGCCTTCGACGGGATTCGTTTCTCCGGGCACTTTGAACTTCAAAAGGATGGCCTGTTCTATGCTCACAGGCACAACGCTCTGAAAACCGAGTCCGCCTTCGCCGAGATCGATGAGGATGGCGCCATTATCCGGGCCGAAATCGACATAGATCAGGCCGTCAATTCTGCGGCGCGCGTGATATCTGCGTCTAGATTGCGCGGGGCGTCGAAAGAGCGTTTGCGGACGACATGATAGGCGTTCTCCGTGCAGTTACCTCGGCAAGGCCGAGGCCAGTTTTAGTTCCTGCCAGCCGCTGGGGAATTCGATCTGAAAGCGATCGGTTTGATCGAAGAGCACAAAGGACTGCGCGTCCACGAGCCTCTGGTTCACGAAATCCCTGAGCCTATCCTGATAGGCGGCGTCATTTTCGGCCGGCCAGCCGAAGGGGACGAGGATTTCGAGCGCCACTCGAGCACGCTGCCGCGCAGGAAGAAAGGTGGGATAGCTCAGCCGAACCTGCTGCTGCGAACTCAAGCTGCTATCGGCTCGCAGGCGGGTCATGACCAGGGCCTGGGGGCCGTCCGCCAGCCGGTAATCCGAATCGGTATGATTCTGGACTTCGTAAGCGAGGTAAAGGGCGGCATTGCCTGAATCGATTTGCCTAAGCTGCGCGCCCACATAGGTCGCAGTGATGGCGCTGGAGTTCCAAGGTTGTGCCGCCGTTCCGCCGGAACGGGCATAGAGTATGACGGCGGTGAGCGCCAAGGCGATTGAAAAGCCTAAAAGTGGTAATTTGTTTCCTCTCACGTTGCCTCGCGAACGACTGTTTCTCTCGATTTATCAGGCGCTTGCGGCGCAACTTGCGTAATCCGGGGCGCCGAATTTGCGTTACCTGGGCCGGTTCTATGCGTTTAGGAGCAATCATCGTGCCTAAAATTTGGCGGGCGGCGATGAAATCTCGTGAGGTCTCAGGGCAAGCCGGCGCTGCGAAAACGCGAAGGCGCGAAAAGCCTCAGGTCTCCCGCCGCCTTAAATTCTAAGGCGCTCACGCGCCAGCGGCGGGACACCTGAGCTACACAAGACAACCCGGGCCTACGAAAAGCGGAAGCTTCAGAATGGATTCAGCGAGCGGGAAGAGAAGACAAAGGCGATGGCCACTTTGCTGGGCACGGCGCGGCCATCCCGCATCGCAGGTTGAAAGCGCCAGTGCTTGGCGGCATTGATGGCTAGCGGTCCAAAGCCTCCCTGGAGGTCGCGAATGATGCTGACGCCACCGGTGGATCCGTCGGCTCTGACGTTTGCCTGCACGACGACGGCGCCGAAGGCGATGGTGCTGGCGGGATAGCCGGCGTAGGCGATGGAAAGAATCCCCGGAGGCACAAAGCCACGACGCGTATCGGCGGATTCTTTAGCCGGAACTATAGGCGTGAAGGGCGGCGGATTGGCAATATAGACGGCATGGCGAAAGACAAATGCGACCAACATCTGGGAATCTTCCGGACTGTTATTCATTGAAGCTGGGGAGAATTTCCAGTTCTTCAGCGAATCCTCGGCTGCCGCGGTGAACGGGGGCAGGTCCTGCAACACGCTGATTTTTCCGACTTCGCCGCCTGCCCCTAGCGGGACGCTGAAGGCCACAACGCCGTCGGCGGTAGTCTGAAACGGAAAGGGCACATCCGCAGCGGATAACACCGCGGCGGGCTGGTAGGGATTGCGTGAAGCCGACTGGGGCATTCTGTCCTGCCGCTTGCGGACCCGCGGCGCAGGATTCGCAAAGGCCGCGCGAAGCAAAGCAGGAGAGCCGGAGTAGAGAACAATATTGCCGCCGCGATCACGCGCATCTGTTTCCCACTCATATGGGGCCGCCTCCAAGCGGGGCATTGCCGGAACGATAGGGCCACAGTACGGGCCTCTACCGCTAGACCATTCTGATAATTTAGATGCGGGGGCTGCCTTTATAATAGCGCGGTTTTGTCCAGTCGGATAACAGCCCGGCGGGAACACCGGCGGAGAGACTCGATCAGCTCAAGACAATGCTCGCTCTGGTAAGAGGACGCGCAGGGGCAGCCATTCTGGCGGTGGCAACTCTTTGCGGTTGCGCCCGTCGCCCAAAGGATATTGCCTGGACCTTTGCGACGCCGAGGCCGTTGGTGCTGGCGGGAGATTCGCAGGCGCTGACTCCGGCAATCGACGGCAATGTGGTTTTCTTCTGCGGCGGCTACGAGGAAAAGGAGCGTTCGCAGATCTACGCACTGGAGCTGCAGACGGGAAGACCGAAGTGGCAATTCAACGCCGGCAGTTGTGGCTCGCCTCCGTTGATCTCCGGCGGCACGGTGGTGGCTTTTACCTTTGCGGGGCACGGCGACCACATCGTCGTGTTTGGGCTGGATAAAGATTCCGGCCGGCAAAACTGGAAGCTGGAGCTGCCGGGCAATCCGCATCCGCCGGCTCCGGCGCTGGCCGGCGATTTTATCTTCTTCGCGCCGGGATCGCGGAGCGTTTTGCGCATCGACGCGCGTGACGGATCGGTGCAGAGCTTCGACATCGATGCCGACCTCAGCGTGGCGGCGGAGAGTCTCTGGGTGGCGAGTGTGCCGGGCGGGGCAATTTTCGGATACGGGCAATCTTACTGGCGTTCGCGCATCGATGGCGATGCGACCGATCCTGGTCCTGCGCTCGGCGAAGCCGCCGGGCGGCCGACCGGCGTGGCGAGCGATGGCCACATTCTGCTGCTCGGAGATGACGAGGGAAACCTGCGCGCCTTCGATCTGGCGAAGGGAAGAGTCATGTGGCGCCATCATTGGAATAAGCTTTTGAGCGCGCCTTTGCTTGCCGGCGACAAAGTGTTTGTGAATGTCTATGAGCAAAAATACGCGCTCACGGCGCTGGCGCTCGAGTCCGGGCGCGAACTCTGGCAAACGCAGGGCAGCACGTATGCGCCCTATTGGCAAGACGGGAAGCTTTATGCCGCCAGCGGCGCCGCGGTGCTGGTGCTGGAGGGGGCAAGCGGCAAGATTCGCTCGCGATTTGGCGCGCAGACCGAAGTCACCACCACGCCGATACCCGCCGGGGATCTGATTTTATTCGGGACGGTTCGCGGCGAGCTGTACGCGGCCAGAGGACGCTAAACGGCAAGATGCAACCAACAGTTCTATGTCCGAACCGGGACCTTGCGCTTCGAGGAATAGGCTCGTTTCCGCGACAACTTGCGTGGCGGAGCGTCCTGCGGTAGATCAGACAGCACGACGGGAGCGCGGTCGCGGAATTCAGCGACGATGCGTACATCCCCTCCCATGGCCTTGACCGTTTTTCGGAGCGTGGAAAGCAATAGGTCGCTACGCTTTTCCAGTCGCGAAACGCTATCCTGCGTGACGCCGAGAGCTTTTGCGATGCGAACCTGCGTAAGTTTGCGGGCTTTCCGGAGATCGCGCAGGCTCATTTCCTCCGCAATGAGTTCGGCCGCACGGCTTTCGACCTTCCTGCGCTGATTGCGATTCAACTGTGCGATCTTGGTACGGATGTTCACAGACATAGTTATTCCCTCGTCTTTTTCAACTTTGCGAGATGAGCCTCGAAACGCGAATCCGCTTTTCCGATCAATCGGCGGTAAAACTTTCTCTTGCTGACGCCGGTTTTATCTCCGGCGACCAGCAAGATCGCTCTCCGATTGGGATCAAAAGCGAAAGCCACTCGCCATTCGCCTTGCGCGGCAGCGAATCGCAACTCCTTCATATTCGCATGGCGGGAACCATTGAGGGTATCGACTCGCGGTCGTCCCAACTGCGGCCCAAATTGTTCGAGAAGCAGAGACAATGCCAAAATCTCCGTCTGCACATTTGTATGCAGTGCGTCGAACTCCGGCTCAAACTCGTCGGCCATCTCGACCGCCTACTTCACTGGTATAATATGGCATATAGATCATATGTATTCAAGTACATCACAGAAGCGATGACGGGGTAAGGCGAGACGTCAAAAGGCCTCAGGCCTGCCGAGTGGTCAGCAGACACCCACGCTATGAAAAGGCCTCAGGTCTCCCGACGCCTGAGAGATGAGGCGCTTGCGCGCCGGCGTCGGGACACCTGAGCTACAGTTCGGGCGAAATAACAGGAGAGATCCCTCGCTCACGATGGACGTTGCTAAGCGAAGAAAGTTCAGGACAGGAAAAGCTCAAGAGGGATCCCTCGCTCACGATGGACGTTATGAACCGGCGAAAGCTCGACTTTCTCAGCCGCGAAAAGCGCATCCTGTAGGTAGCCTTTTCGTGGAGGATGGTGACTTTCGCCGGAAGGCGGGATGAGGATCCTGACCGGATCCTCAATTTACGGTGGCGCGCTTGGCAATAGCGTCGATCAGGGATGCGCTTTTCTCGGCAGCATCGCTCAAGGCGGCGGATTCGGACGGAGCGGCAAAGGCCTTGGATCGGCTGGCGTCGATGGGGATGACGGCTTTGACGGTGGTACCGCGCTCCGAGGAAAGAATCTCCATTTCGCCGCCCAAATCCTTGATGCGCTCGCGCATTCCGCGCAGCCCAACGCCGAGCGCGCCGCCCGAAGAGATCTCGGAGAGCTCCTCGGCGCTTATGCCGCGGCCTTCATCCTGCACCTCGAGAACAATGCGGCTGTTTCCGTGGGAGATGCGGATGGAGGCGGTGGAGCTGCCCGAATGCCGGTGAATATTGATCAGGCACTCCTGCACGACGCGGAAGAGAGCGGTTTCCAACTCCGACGCCAGGCGGCCCTCGCCGCGAAAGTCCAAATGAAGGGCGATCCCGCTGCGCTTGCCGAAGCCATCCACGTACCAGCGGAGCGCGGATCCGAGGCCGAGTTCATCGAGCAACGGCGGATGGAGCAGATAGGAGATGGTGCGCAATTCGTCCGAGATAAGCCGGGCGGTTTCGATGGCGGAAGACAAGCGGCGGGCGATTTGCGGATTGCGCACGGCCAGCTCGCGTTCGATTCCCGCAAGATCGAGCTTCAGCGCGGTGAGCGCCTGTCCGGTGCTGTCGTGCAGGTCGCGGGCGATGCGGCGGCGTTCATCATCCTGCACGTGCAGGAGCCGGACGGAGAGATCGCGCAGGTCCCCATTGCTTTGCTGAAGCTGTGCGGTTCTTTGGCGCACGCGGAACTTGAGTTGGGTGCGGGATTTCAGGAGCATTTCATGCGCGCGGCCCAGGCGAAGGTAATTCCGGCGGCCGGCTTCGCCGACGGCAATGATGGCCGCGCAGAAAACAAGAAAGAGCAGCTCGCCGATGATGTCTTTTTGCGAGGATGGACCGAGCGGCCGGTAGGGAGTGAGAAACAGCGCATTGGCGGCAAGCGTTCCCAGAATTGTGGAAACCGCCGCCGGCCCGGCGCCGCAATACCAGGCCGCAAAGACAGTCGCCGCGGAGATGCTCACCCAGTGCATCGTTCCGCCCAGAACGGGCTGGAAGACCGAGCGCAGGGCTAAAGCAACGGTCATCGCCAGCAGGGCGACGGCGTAGCGTTTGAGCGTACCTCCTTCGAGTGGGAGCAGTGCGAACGAACGCGTAGGTGGCGGCCGATCGGGCATGCGTTCCTTACAAGAAAATGAGGATGGGCAAGCGAATCGTACCACAGTTGAGGGAAGTGTCATGGAGGAAATCACCCAGCAACATTGCGCGGCCTCCGACCCAATGTCGCTCGGATCTCCTCTCTGAAATAAAAAGGAGTCGGCCATGGGCCGACTCCTTCTAGTGAGCGCCGAACACTTACCGGGCGGCGACTCAATCGCTACTGCCGTTATTTCCTCTGACCGGTCTGGCCGGTGTCTCGCTGGCTGCTATCGGTCTTGCCGGCGGCGCCTTGATGGCCTCCGGCACCTTGGTTGCCCTGATTCTGGCCGAAGCCGCGATCATGGCTCTCGCCGAAGTTTCCCTGGTTTCCCTTCTCGCCAGACTCGCGCTTCTGCGGGTTCTGGAAGCTCGGGTTCTGGGAACCTTTTTGAGGATTCTGCGAGCCAAAATCCGTGCCCTCGCCTTGCGGGTTGCGGGCGCCCTGCTGTTCGTGGCCGCCCTGCTGCTCGCGGCGTTTCTGGTCATTTTGTTGCTGACCATGCTGTTGCTGGCCGCCCTTTTGTTCGTGGCGATCGCCGGGAACCGTCTGTTGTTTCGGCGACTGGCCCTCGCCCTTTTGCGCCTGGCTCGTTCCGCTCTGGAAATTCTCGCCCTGCCAGTTTTCGGGCGTTTGTCTCGAGGAGTTATCTTTTTTGTCCTTTGACGGCAGGGAATCAGGCGTCATGTCTTCGCTGTCTTCTGTCATGGGTCTGTTTTGGTTCATCTTTTGGTTCTCGGACCCGCGCTGAGGGGCGCGGCTTGTGCCGGTACCGCCCTGACCGCTGGCACTCATTTGAACGGTGTCGCGCCTTTGGTCTTTCCGGCGTTCGTCGTTCGGCCATCCTTCAGGTTGACGCTCCTGGCGCCTATCCTGCCTTCGCCTTTCGGGCTCATTTTGCGGATTTTGCGGATTGACTTCTCGATTCGGCATTTCACGTAGCATTTTTCCTCCGATCACCGCTGTTTACGCGAGACCAGTTTCAGCCTCGCATACTTTGGTTTACTTGCGTTTACTTGCAGTTTCGGTCGATCCTCTGGTGCTCCCTTGCTGCTTCCAGCCTGCATCCAACCGGTGCCAGGGCGCCATCGGCCAAAGGATGTAAGGCGTAGTTCACATTGCTGCAACAAGTTAGGCCGCATACTGGCCCCGATGCCCAGGCTTACAGCGGTAGAAGCAGTTCGAAAAAAGAAAAGGCCTACGCGGGCCACTGGATGGTTATGAAAAAACGGCTGCTATGATGTGTGCTCGTCTCTCGCTAGAATCAGAGCGAGGGACGACGTGTGTCGGGCCGTTCAGGTGGCGGCGGCGGTTGAGCACCAGGTCAGGATGCGCGATCACAATTTTCATCGGTTATTCGAGGCCGGCGTAGCTCTCAAAGGTTTTCACGCGCTGCTCGAACTGATTACGGGCGCGGCAACGCTGGCGGTAGGTCCGGTGGCGGTGTCGGATTTTTTCTTCGCGCTGGCGCAGCGGGAATGGCTGGGGGGCGGACACGTCTGGTTGGTCAATTTTCTGGTGCGCCTGGCGGACCAAAGCCTGCGCGGCGGCCAGGAGTTCGTGGGAATTTATCTGCTGGTCATCGGGGTAATCAATATGGTGGTGGTGATCGGCTTATTCGCGAACGCGCTATGGGCTTATCCCGCGGCGCTCACGGCCATCGCGGTGCTCATGGCCTATCAACTTTATCGCTTCACGCATACGCACGTGTTCCTTTTGGTTCTGCTGACGCTCTATGATGCGGTGGTGTGGTGGCTCGTCTGGCACGAATATCGCATGGTGCGTTCGGGAACGCCGATGAGCCGGTCTTCGAAGAGCAGCGCGGTTTCAGCGTGAAATGCGGCCGCAATTTACGTCTGCAGGTTAGCGGGCGCCTTTTGCGAGCAGAAAAACCACATCGCTTAAATAGACGCACACGCAAAAGCGAATGAAGAAAAAGCAGATCCCTCGCGCTTCGGCGCTCGTGATGACAACATGGCGATGGGTAGGGCATCCAAACCCTAGTCGAAGCGTGCGGCACACAACGTCCATATCGGATTCAGGGGCTAAAGCCCCGGGATTGCATGTCGCAAATTGTCGGACCTGAAGGTCCGACCCCCTAACTCATAGCGTTCAGCGAGAAGCCCCTAACTCATGCCGTTCGTGCCAGGATGATTCAGTCCGGGGCACCCGCAAAGGCGAATGAAGAAAAGCAGATCCCTCGGTCGCCGTTGCGACCTCGTGATGACAGCGACTTGACGAATGCGTCGAGGACGGAACAATGCGACCAATACTAGTGCCGCGCCTGCCGCCTGGAAGCCCTTCGGCAAGCTCAGGGCAGGCCGGCGCTACGAAAAAGGCCAAAGCAGGACCCACCCTCGAAAAACGAGGGTGGGGCACCGTAAAAGCGAATGAAGAAAAGCAGATCCCTCGGTCGCCACCACCCCAGCACGCGTAAAGGCGACGCGTGCTGGGGACCCCGGCGCCGTTGCGACCTCGTGATGACAGCGACTTGACGAGATGCGTCGAGGACGGAACAAAGCGACCAATACTAGTGCCGCGGCTGCCGCCTGGAAGCCCTTCGGCAAGCTCAGGGCAGGCCGGCGCTACGAAAAAGGCCAAAGCAGGACCCACCCTCGAAAAACGAGGGTGGGGCACCCGCAAAGGCGACGCGTGCAGGGGGCCCCGGTGCCGCGGCGACCTCGTGGTGACAGCGGGCAGAGCTCAGGTCGTAGCCAGGAATTCAGTGTTCGCTTGTGTCGCGAGACTTCCAGAAATTGCGGGCTGACTCCAGGAACTGATGCGCGATGGGAGCGGGCCGGTCTGTTTTGGGCGCCGGGCCTTGCGACGGGAGGGGACGGGGTTGCTCCTGGCGGCTCAAGCGATTCTTGAGCCGAATGGGTTTCGGCGCGACGTAGCCATCCGCATTCCGGGCTGAAACGCCCAGCCACGCTTCGAGGATCGCCTGGTGTTGGGGTTCGATCTCGACAAATTCAATGCCCATACCTTCGCGGGTTATGTTTTCGGTCACGCTGCCGATGGCTGCGAAGTCTGAACCGGCATAGGTGATGCGGACGCGGACTTCAGTTCCCGGCGGAAAAGTTGCTCGCGTTTTGACAAAGCAGCCGGACAGGCTGAGGTCACGCGTAACGACGATGACGTCTTCGCGTGAATCCAAATCGACGATCTCGGCGATCGCGCCGAAGTCATACCGGGTCATATGCCGCCGTTCGAGCAAAAGCTCCCTCTGGCACGCGGGGAGCGGCCAGACTTAATTTGGGGCTTTGGGCGGATCCGCGGAATAGTACCTTTGTTTCAACTTATGGTACTTGCTTTATGGATAACTACCGAGGGCCCGATCCGAAAACCCACGCCCGGGGGCGAGTTACGGGATTAGCCCTCGCACGGAAGTAGCTAGGGAGTGCGTGTACTGCCGGCCTAGGAGCCGCCGCCCTGAATAGCTGTCTGGTAACTGACCGTCTCCAGCCATTTGCCGTCGCGCTTCACCCACACGCGGGTGACTTGCAGGGGTTTGCCGCGATCCGGCACGTGGCGCGAGCGCATGACCACAGCGTCGCCGAATTCGAATAACTGGCCGGAGGCCAGTGGAGTGGGCGCGAGCCCGGCCATATTCGCGCGCTTGAGCTCGGCGAGACGCGTGGGTTTGTCGAGCAGGCGGTCGCTATAGGAGCTTGCGGCGACGAACTCCTCGCCGGTGTGCGCGTCCCAATTGGCGGCATCGTGGGTCATGGCCGAAGTTTCGAGTCCCTCGTAAGCGGTGATGACGTCGCGCTCGGTATCATCTTTGGGCGTGTAGCCGACGCTCTTGCAGGGATTCTCGCACTCTTTGCTGGCGCTGGGCGTGACTACGGGCGGCACCGCGGCCGACTGCACTTCCTGGTACACCAGCGCGCGCCAGCCCTTGGGGCGCTTCACCCATACGCGCAAGACATGCATTCTGCCGCTGTCGGTCTGGGTGACTTCCACTTGGCCATAATTGTGCCAGCTTACCTTCGGCGCGCCGCCCGCGGTGGGCGAGATCTTCGGCACGGTGCCGAGCACGCGGGTGAGATCCGACACTTTTCCATTCATGTCGATCCATACGAAATCCTGGTCCAGCAGCTTGCCCAGCGCCGCGGAATCGGATTTGGCGGCGGCCTGCGCGAAGTCCCAGTCGGCGGCCAGCACCGCGGGGTCGTCCGCCGCGGCGGCGGGATTTTCCGCGGCCCGCGCGGGTTTGGTGGAAAATGACGTTGCGATACCGATCCAGATAATCGCGATGAGAATTCCCGCGGTAACCAATCGCTTCATGGATCCTCCCTTGTGCCGGTTCCAGCGCAGCATATCTCGGTCTGTGCGTACAGACAACGGCTGGTGTCGTGAGTGCAAGCGGGCAGGGGCGCTCGATTATGGCGTAGAACGGCGGGCAGCGTAAAATTGCAGGCGGTGTAGAATGGCGGGCGGCCACAAAGATGAAAACCGAGGAACTCATGGCTGGCGATTATTTGCTCAAAACCGAGCCTTCCGAATATTCCTTTGAGAATTTGCAGCGGGACAAAATCACGGTGTGGGACGGCGTGTCGAATCCGGTGGCGTTGAGGAACCTCGGGCAGATGAAGCCGGGAATTCGTCTGGTTATCTACGAGACGGGCGACCGCAAGAGCGCCGTGGGCACGGCGTCAGTGGTTTCGGTGGATCTTTCCAATCCCAAGAATCCCGCCGTGGAGATCGAAGCAGGGAAGCCGCTGGCCAAGCCGGTGTCTCTGGCGGAGATCAAAGCCAATAAGCTTTTCGCGGATTCGCCGCTGGTACGCCAGGGGCGACTTTCGGTCGTGCCGCTCACGCCGCAGCAGTACAAGTTTCTCACCGGGGCTTGATTTTCTTCCGCCGGATCATTTCCCGAAGGTCCGCCGTGCGAGTTCCCGCCTAAAGCAAAAGCAGATCCCTCGCGCTTCGGCGCTCGTGATGACAGCGTCTTACGAATGCGTCGAGGGCGGAACAAAGCGACCAACACTTGTGCCGCGCCTGCCGCCTGGAAGGCGGCGGTACGAAAAAGGCCAAAGCAGGTCGCTCGCGCTCCCCACCCCAACACGCGAACATCGTTTCAACGCGCGAGCGCCCTCGCATCTGTAGCCGGCGCGTACAGTGCGTTTCAATCTGAACACTTGAGTCCCGAATGGGGAATTTCTATCCCGCCTAGTGTACCGCTATGAAACTGATTCAAAATGACATAGCTCAAGCCCGATTGGCCCCTGCCCTGCTTTATCCAGGGCAGAGGCCAAACGACAATGCTTATCGAATGCATCCTGATCAGCTCTTCGCTCTGCCAGGCAGCCAACAAATCGGCCAAGACCCCAACGCTGCCCCGGAAGCAGAACGCCATTGTCGCGGTCCTCAAAGATCGGCCGGTGATGACCCTGGCGGCGATCGACCTCACCGCCAAAGTGATGGACTACCGCCAGACCGAACGGGATTTCATGCTGGGCGGATTCCAGGAGCACAACGCAATGCTGCGGCCGATGCTGGGCCACCCGGCAGCTATGTACGCCTACGGCGCGGCTTACGCCATGGGCGCGGCGTGGCTGGGCCACAAAATGCGCACGTCACACATTGGCATCGTGCGCAAGCTCTGGTGGTTGCCCCAGACCTACAGCATCGAGCAGAATGTATACGGATTCGCCTACACGCGGGCACATTACGTTCGCTAAACGCTAGACGCCGCGTCGGGCACCGACTCCATGTCCGACGAACTCTCCTCTTCCCAGGCCCCGGAAGCAGCTACCGCCGAACGGCGTGACGCGCGGCGCTATCCCTTCATTTGTCCGGCGGAACTGATGGATTTGGGCGGAAGCGCACGAATTTCCGCGCGCACCAGCGATCTAAGTTTGCATGGCTGCTTTATCGACACGCTCAATCCCTTCCCGGTGGACACGCGGGTCCGCTTGCAGCTAGCGAAAAACGGCCAGAGCCTCGAGTTGCAGGCCCGCGTAACTGCTTGCCATATGGGTTCCGGCATGGGCTTGATGTTCGAGCATCTCACGGCCGAACAGAATTTCGTACTGTTGCGATGGCTCGAGGGAAGTCCGGATCGCGACGAAAGCCCTTTCCGGACGGCGGCCGCGGCGAATGCGGCGGCCGACGGCCCGAACGCGAATGCGCGATTTGCGGCCAAACTGGTGCAAATCCTCGAACGCAAGGGAATCCTCACGCGTTCCGAGTCCGCCGAACTTCTCCGCGACATCGATTCGTGACATTTTAAGAGCTGACAGAGGCACTCAGTTCGAAGAGTTGCTGATTCGCCGCCGGGCTTGCTCTGCGCGCTCTGCGCCTCTGCGTTCTGTGTGTTAAATTCCTGGTCGGTGATGTAGAGAGGGATGCAGAGACGGATGTAGAGACGGATGTAGAGAGGGAGGTTCCCCGTGCGCTTTGCGGCTATGGCAACCGCGCTGTTTTATTTGTTCTCCGCGCCGGCATCTCGCGGCGCGCGCCAGCAGCCCAATCAGCAAACAAATCAGCAAACGGGTCAGCAATCGGGCGAAGTGCGTTTTTCCGCCGATAACGAACAAGAACGCGATTCGGGCGTGTGGATCGACGGCAAGTATTTCGGTTACGTGAAGGAGCTGAAAGGCAACAAGAAAGTGCTGCTTGCGCCAGGAGAACACGAAATCTCCATTCGCTCGGACGGATATAAAGATTTCGTCAAGAAAATCGTGGTGGCGCCGGGCGAGACGCAAACCGTCGATGTGGTGATGGAAGAGAATCCCAAATCCATCTATCCCGGCGGCGATGCGGCCGAATTGCGCCTGGACATTCAGCCCAAACGCGCCGCCGTTTTCCTCGATGACGCTTATGCCGGCCATGGCGGCGACTTTGGGGGCAGGTTTCATTCCATGCTGGTGGCGCCGGGAAAACACCGGCTGAAGGTCACGCTGGACGGCTATCGTCCTTACGAGACCGACATCAGCCCGGCCGCCCAGGAAAAATCCCGCATGAAGATCGTGCTGGAGAAGGGAAGCGATTCGCCGAGTAGACCCTAACCAGGGTGCTCTCAGAGCACCCTGGGCCAAAGAAAATGGCCTCGGGATGCCGCCAAGTTTGCTTGTAGTGAAAAGAGATTCTTCGCTTTGTGGCAGCGCGGGGCACGAAACGGCCCGAAGAAAAAAGGGCGGCCATTTAGCTCAGAATGACAAGTTTGGACAGGTGGCCGAGAGGCCGTGGGAGAGCTCAGCTGGGCGCGCGAGGCGTTGCGCGTCAGACGATTTGCGACTCCCCGGGCAGAAGGCGGGCGATTGCCGGAACGAGGTCCGTGCCCATTTCCGATTTTGCAATGAAATTGCCGTCGCCAAAGAGCCGCGCCAAAACCGCCGCTTCCTCCACGGTGTAGTGGCTGCTCATCAGAATGATCTTTATGTCTGGCAGGAGGCGCCGCATCTCATACGCCGCTTCAATGCCGCTCATCACAGGCATGACGATATCGAGAATGACCAAATCCGGCCTGAGCCGCTTGGATTCGTCCACGGCCGCCTGGCCGTCGGCGGCCTCGTAAACCCTCCAATTGGGTTTTTCCGTGAGCAGAGAACGCAGTGTGGAGCGGACCAACTTCTCGTCGTCTGCGATAAGGATTTTTGCGGGGTTGGGCAAGCTTCACCGGGGCAAGGCGAGTCATCGGGCGGCCCGGCAATGCCTCAGTATAGATAACGGAAAGCCAGCCGTCCGTACAATACAGCACTCACCGGACGTGCGGGCGAATGTGGGCCGAATCCATCGGCAGACGCGGATAAAGCAGCATTTAGCGTATGTCAGCTTTGAAAAAGGCCCTGCTGTTCAATCTCGAGGCCGATCTTTTTGGCTTCCGCAACGGCCCGCATGGCGTCATCAAGGCGGGACGCCGGAACTCTAATGCTCGCCGGTTTGCCTTTGGTGTGCTCAAAAAAGAAGAAGGGAATCCCCCTAGACATCAAAATACCGCGAACGATTTCCATGGGCGCTTCGGCGAACGAATCGAAGACCATGAAGGTGACCAACTTTGCGGAATCGCCTCGGTTTCCATGCCCGGCTTCGTAGCTCATGTGTAAGAGTTTAGTTCGATCTGCTTTCGGTTCCATGCTGGTCCGAGGGACAGTTGCGCCCTATCTGTAAGGCCCGCGAGCCTGTGGCGCGGCCGAGAGGTTACGCTATCGGCACAGTAGTACTGTCGTACGCTCCCCGCGTGCGTGGCCATACCGGAAGCTGGCCAGCGGAGGGCAGAATGAAAAAACTGACCGCAATTCTGGTGTTGATCTTGATGATGGTGGGAGCAGCCTACGCACAGCACAACGTGGCCGTGAATCTTCCCGCCGGTTCGAGCGTTTATATCGAGCCCATGAATGGATTCGAAAACTATCTGGCCGCCGCGCTGCAGAAGAAGAAAGTGCAGGTCACGGTGGTGGCGGATCGCGATGCCGCAGACTTTGTGATTACGGGCAGCTCACAGCACGAAAAAGCGGGTTGGGCCAAAGTGGCTTTCCAGCACGATATCCATTCCGACGATCAGGCCAGCATCTCCGTGGTGAACACGAAGACCAGCCAAGTCGTGTTTGCGTACGCGGTGAACAAGAAGAATACGTGGCACGGCGATCAGACCACAGCCGAAGCCTGCGCCAAGCACCTGCAATCGCACATCGAAGGCAAAGAGTAGCATCGAAAGGGCAGAATTAGGCTGGCGAAACACCGGCCACAAACCCGAATGGGGCGCGTCCTCCAGCCGCGCCCCATTTCTTTCGATTCAAAACTGAGTGAATGTCAAACACTAGCTCTCCGGCAATTCCAGCTCGTAGGAGAGAACTTCCGCCTTCTGCCTAGCTTGGCCGTATTCCACATACTCGGACATGATTTCCGCGATGTTGGCCGCCAATTCGGCGTTTGCGGCCACGTATTCGGGAAACGAAGTGAATACCAACCGATCCGGGAATTCGCCGAGATAGTAGATGGTCATGGTGACGTTGGCGGCCAGTTCGCCCACCATGGGGGTGAAGTCGCGACTTGCCTGCCGCTGCCAGGGTGACGCCGCCTCGACGCTATTCATCTTGGTGACGAACTGGGCCAGCTTGTTGAGGTGCGTTTTGATTTCCTCGATTTTGGCGGCTTGCGTTTCGCGGCTTGTCGTCAAGTGCACGAAGCTGTTCATCTCTTCGGCGCTCTGCTGTAGCAGCAGAGCTTCGGTTTTGGCTTGCGCAAGGAACCCCGAAAATTCCTCTGAATCCTCGACGGCTTTGCCAGATGCGACTGCCGGGACGAAAGCCAGTATTGCGAGCGCCAAGAATGCCAGACCAGGTTTCACGACCCGCGCGTACTTTTTCATTGACCTTCCTCCTTTCAGATACTCACCTTCGGCCGAAGGCCTTTCATAAAACTCTGGTAAGTGCAATGTGACCGCAAATCGGAATCTCCGCAGTGACCACCATCACCCGTTTGGGCGGCGAGCGTCACCGATCAGCGCAATCCTCGACTCGATCGATTTCGCAACATCTTTTCCTCCCGTCCAGCGCGCTTCAGGGCGCCTTTTCCGGACTAATTTGGCTGTAACTGCCGAAAGGCCGCAGTGATTTGAATCACAGCGCCTTCCCGCCGGCGGCACTTATATAAGGCTATGCTCACGCCTCAAAGATATATAAGCGAGAGCGGCAGTCAGTGATTGCGCCGGGAGACAATATGGAGAAAATCAGAATCGAACAGCATAGCTTCACCGGAAGCCTCTGGATAGCGGGTTGGCTCTTCACGATCGGCCTTTTGCAGCTGACGTTCTGGAAAGGCGTGCTCGCTATCGTAGTCTGGCCCTACTACATCGGCGCGCTTATCAACCCGCATTTGCGATAGCGGACACAGCCGTTCCGAACGGGCTAACTTACCTCGCGCTGGTCACAGGTTTGGCTGTGGCGGACTCGGTTTCGAGATGGGCGTAGGGGCCGGCGGCGTAAACGATTTTGCCGCCGACCATGGTGAGCAGCGAGGAATTCTTGCCGATTTCTTCCACGGGTTCGGTCATGTAGTCCTGGCTGAGAACGGCGAGATCGGCGAATTTGCCGACTTCGAGCGAGCCGCGCTTATCTTCATCAAAGGTTTCCCACGCGCTGCCCATGGTGTAGAAGCGCAGCGCATCGGCGCGGGTGGGTGTCTCTTCGGGGCCGCGCAGGGCATGGCCACCGGCGGTCTTGCCATCCAGCAGCCACTGCAGCACCGTGAAAGGATTGTAGGTGGAGACGCGGTGCGCATCCGTACCCGCGCTGACGACGATGCCAATCTTTTTCGCGGTCATCACCGGCGGCATGCGCCGCGCGATTTCGGGGCCCTCTTTTGCGACCACCTGATCGCCGTCGTTGTACATCATGTCCTGCATCGTCCAGCCCACGCCGATCGCCTTCATGCGCTGGAAGGTGGCGGCGGAGGCGTCGTTCAGGTGGGCGATGGTCCAGCGCAGATTGGCGATGGGGAATTCTTTATTGACGCGCTCGAAGATGGTGAGGAGCTGGTCCACGTTCTTTTCGCTATCCCAATGCATGGTCAGGGTGAGGTTGTGCTGCGCGGCCCAACGCGCGATTTCGTAATACTTGTCGAT
This sequence comes from uncultured Acidobacteriota bacterium, assembly GCA_963761945.1. Classification (GTDB taxonomy): domain Bacteria; phylum Acidobacteriota; class Terriglobia; order Acidiferrales; family UBA7541; genus Palsa-189. The sequence continues at coordinate 176,955 of CAVXIM010000017.1, forward strand.
GTCGGCCTGCGGCGCTTGGCCGGTGATGCCGTTCATGGCCCAGGTGACGCGCTCGCCGACGCCATTGAAGCGCAACATGGCGTCGCCAAATCCCATGGGCATCATGGCCAGATAATTTTTGTATTCCTCGAACTCGTGGCCCGGCGTCATGCCGCAGAGGCTGTAGGCCACGCGAAGCGTCAGCTGGCCCTCGCGCCAGATCGTGAAGAGCGCCTGATAGGTTTCCGGCGTGACGTTATTTCCTCCGGGATCGACGAAGCCGGTCAAACCGAGGCGATTCAGCTCGCGGAAGAATTCTTTTGTGCCTTGGACTTGCTCTTCGAAGGTCGGCTTGGGCAGACGGTCGAATAGTTCGATCATGTTGCCGGTGACGACGCCGCTGGGCTTGCCCGCGGCATCTGTTTCGAGTTTTGCGCCGTGCGGCAGATCAGCGTCGCTTGCGATCTTCAGGGCTTCGAAGGCGCGCGGCGTCATCATGGCCCAACCGTAGCCAAGCTGCACATACACGGGGTTGTTGGGCGCCGCGGCGATGAGCTCCGCCTGCGTGGGCCGGCGTTTCTCGGGAAAGGTGTCGAGAGTTGCGGGCGGCGTGACGACGATCAGCCAAGAGCCGGGTTTCATCCTTTGCGCCGCATCGCGGATTCGGCCCAGAGCGTCGGCGAGCGATGCAGCTCCAATCCAGTTCACCTCCGTGCTGAAGCTCTGGGCTGCGCGGATGGCGTGGATGTGATTATCGATCAGGCCCGGAATTACGGTGCGGCCCTGGAGATCGATGACGCGGGACTTCGGCCCGGCAAGTTTTTTTACGTCCGCGGTGGCGCCGACGGCCATGATTCTGCCGTCGCGGATGGCCAGCGCCTCGCGCGTGGAGAATTGATTGTCGACGGTGAGGATTTTGCCGTTGAGGAGGAGGGTATCGGCGTTTTGCGCTCGCGCGGGAAAGGTCAGGGCAAGCCCCATCAAGACAAGCGCCGCCGCGTCAAGCAGGCCGATGAGACTGTTCATGGGGTTCCTTCCTCCCAGGCATGCATACGCATGCCATGTTGGCAGGCGAATCGTGCGCCGAGTCTAGCATAGTGTTTCCGGCGACAGTTGAGTGTTGAAACCAGGACCTGCGACTTTCACACCGACACGCGCGAGCGCGATATCCACTGCTCGGCGGTGGGTTTGCCGGCGACCATCTCGTAATCGGTGAAGACGACGTCGCCGCCGACCAGTTCGGGCGAATAAATCGATTCGAAGCGCTTTACGGCTTCGGATTGGCTGTGACGAAGGGCTGCGGCTTCGTCTTCGAAGATGAATAAATGCAGGAAACGGGTGGGATCATCTTTTTCCTGCCAGGCAAGATACATGCGGGTGCCGGGTTCATTGGCTTGCACATAGCTGACGAATTCCTTGATTGCCTGCTTGACCTTCTCTACTGCCAACGGCTTCACCTGATAGCCACCGGTTTGATAAATAGGCACGAGACGTCTCCTTATGGAATAGCTTTCACTGACAATACCGAGTCAAGATGCCGCCGCCGTACCCAAAGCCAGTTTGCCGTGGCAATCAGGGCGGTAACGCACATCAAGAGAGCTTCAGTGGCGTTGAGGCCGGTCATCAGGAGCAAGGCGATTCCGACAGCGACAATACTCAGCGTGCGTCCGAAGGGCACTCTGAAGGCGTCGGCCCGGGGACGCATCTTTCGCAATCGACCGAGGCATGCGCAGGTGGCGGCATAATAAACGATCATCGCAGCGGCGCTGAGCGCGACGATCCAGAGAAAGGTGCCGCTCACTGCCAGCAACCATCCGGTGAGTGCATACAAAATGATGGCTATCGACGGCGTTTGAAAACGCGGATGAAGTCTTGCAAAGACCGCGGGGAAATCACCCTCCGCGGCAAGGGAGTAGATCAGCCGTGGACCATTCAATAAGGTTGCTGAAATCCATCCGTAGGTGGAGACCATAGCGGCGATGGCGACCACTGCCGCGCCGCCGCGTCCGATCAGCACGGATGCCACGGCGGCGAGAGGGCGCTCGGTGACATTCGTACCAATTGCGGCGAGGGTGATGAACTGCAGCAAGATATAAAACGCCGTACATACCAATAGGCCGAGTAACAGACCAAAGGGGATCGTTCGGCGAGGGTCTTTAACTTCACCGGAGACAATCAGCGAGTCCTCCCATCCGCCATATAAGAAAATCAGAAATACGAGGGCACGGACCCAATTTGATGAGCCAGGGGACAGGATTTCGGACGCATGAATCATTTGCGTCTGGTGGACTAACCGGCCTACGCCAAAAAGGATCAGCAGCACCAGCGGCGACAGCTTCGCGACAGTCATAATGTTGCTCAGGTTCGCGCCGCTGCGGACTCCGAAATAATTGGCCACTGCTGGAATCGCGATCACGATCGCCAGGAGGAGATCACGCTCCAAGGTGTTCAGGTGGACGAAGGTCACCAGATAGTCCATGAAAAGATGGGAGACAGCCGCGAATCCGCCAATTATGGAAAGAAGATGAAACCAGCCAATCTGGATGCCGAAAAAGGGGCCGAACGTGGTGCGAACGTAATGGTAGGGTCCGCCGGGTTCGGAGAACTGTGAGGCAACCTCGGCCATGCAGGCCATAATGACCGCCACTCCCAGAGCGCCAACGATGATGGCGATGGGGCTGGCGCGGCCAAGCAGACGAGTCAGTTCAGCCGGCAGACCGAATACGCCGCTGCCGATGATGGTATTGATGACCAGGGCGGTCATCGTCCAACGGCCGATCAAGCGGACGAGTGGCATCGAGGTGTCGCAACGGTCCTGAAGTGTACCGCGTGAGGCTCACGTGGCGCGATTATTTGGCGAGGGCACAAGCAGGCAAAGAGCCGGCTTCGAGACTGAGGACAAGCCGGCGCTGCAAAAGAGTAGGCGCGCCACAAGATCGGCGCGCCTCAGGATGACAACGTTTTGCCGGGTTGAAGCCCCTTCGGTTCAGGGCAAGCCCTTCGCTAACTTAGGGCAAGCCGGCGTACATACTTCAGGGCTACCAGTAGGGTTCGGCTTTGTAGTAGTTGTAGATGCTGGTTCGCAGGGTTGTGTCGGACATGTCCGGCCAATTATTTTTGTCGAAGCCGGGGGCGTTTTCGAGGAATTTCTTATCCGCAGTGATTACGAACGCCTGCTGCTGCTGATTCCAATCGAGGGCCTGCCAGGGAACAGCAAACAGTTTGTCGCCGACACCTAAGAAGCCGCCGAAAGACAGGACGGCATAGGCTACGCGGCCGGGAGCGGCATCGATCATAATCTCTTCGACTTTTCCGAGGTTTTCTCCCTGCGGATTGATGATTTTTCGGCCGATCACTTCTTTATTCGCCTTCACGATGGGAGACTGTCTGGCCATTCTTGCTTCTGCCATAGTTGGGGGACCCTCCTCAGATGTAATGTCGGCTGGTCGATATGAATCTTCCTGCAAACTTTGCCGCGCTTGCCATACGGCACACTACTCGCATCGCTGCGCACACTCGTGTACGGTGCTCTCCGCTAGTGCTCTCGAGGATAGCCGCACGTAATGTGAGGCGAGATCGCCGCAGTTGGAAAAAAGGCCGACACTTCGACACTTTGCTTTCGTGCAGGCAGGACATGCGCTTGGAAGCTGCCGACGGTGCGGCATCGTTTGCCGCCCAATTGGAATCGTTGCGCTCCCGCAGTTGCGGAAAATGGGCTGATGGGGAGTACAATCGGCGCTGACGCAAGAGACAGGAGGAGATATGCGCACTGCGGCAGACACGGGAAATGTTGAGGGGCACTTCGAGCGAGAAGTTGGACGGCGCTACGGCTTGGCGGCGCTGGGATGCGCGGCAGTGGTTATTTTCGTACTCGGATTCGTATCCGCGCTCGTATTTGTGCGGCCGGCCAAGGCCGACGGCAATCCGGCGAACCTGAATCCTGCGGCGATCTCCTACACATTGCCGGACCAGCTCAAGTGGGTGACGCAGCCGAACGGCGCGATCAATGCGGTGCTGCGGGGCGATCCGTCGAAGCCGGGTCCTTACATGGTGTTGACGAAATGGACGGCGCATCACATGAGCCGTCCGCATTTTCATCCCAACGATCGCTTCGTGATGGTGCTTTCGGGGACGTGGTGGGTGGGCACGGGAACGAAATACGATCCCGACAACACCGTGCCGCTGCCGCCGGGCACGTTTGCCACGCATTATGGCAAGCAGATCCATTACGACGGCGCGAAAGATGGAGACGTGGTCCTGGAGATTGTGGGCGAAGGCCCGGCTACGCAGGTGGCGGCGGAAGAGAAATGAGTGCTGGCCGGTGCTAGCCGCACGGGCCCTGTAGGAATGCGACCTGCATCATCATCCCAAGCGAACAGCGAGCGAGGGATCTCTCCGAGTTTCGTGGGCAGCGCCGTCACGGTCGGCCCCACCCTTAAAAGCGAAGGGTGGGGCACCCGCAAAACCGAAAAGCAGATTCCTCGCCTGCACCCCAACATGCGTAACACCGACGCATGTTGGGGACCCTGCCTCGTCGCGCCGAAAGTACCTCGACACGCAAGAAGCGGCTTGGCGCTCCTCGGAATGACAACGTTCTAGAACGCCGCTGAAGGCTACAAAAAACCCCAGGGCCGCCGCCAATTTCCATGGCGCTTACGCGCGGGCGGCGCGCCCTGGGCTACAAGACCTTGCCGCGGCGACGGATGCGCGCGGGGTCAGGGAGACGTGACGGGGTCGTAGGCGGCGATGGAGCCGAAGTAGGCGACGTAGATGCGATGGGTCGCCGGGTCCACGGCGCCGGAATGCCCGCCGAAATGAGTGGCGGCCTGCTCGAGCACGCGATAGGAATCAGCGGAGTCCTGCTGAATGACCGTCATGGTGCCAAAGCCATTGAAGGTGTACACGCGGCGCAGATCGGGATCGTAGGCAGCGCCATCCACGCCCGAGCCGATGGGCAAGGTGGCGACGACCGCTCCCGTATCGGCATTCAGGACGACGAGCTTCTTATTGTCGCAAGTGGAGAAGAGACGGCGGTTGGCGGCGTCGTATGCGAGCCCCGAAGGATTTGTGCCGTCGCCGAGCTTATAGCGCTGCACGACCGTTTGCTTTTGCGGGTCGACGACCACCAGTTCGCTGATGTCCTGAAGATTCTGGTAAATCAAGCCGGACTGCGGATCGGCTTGCGCATATTCGGCCACGCCGCCGAGCGGCACGGTGGCAACCACATTCATGGCGACGGGATCGATGAGCGTGCCGGTCTTGCCGTCGTGATCGGCGGCGTAGATCAGGCGCAGCTTATCGTCGTAAATGATGGCGTCGGGATCGACGCCACCAGGAATTTTTTTCACCAGCCGATTGCTGCTGAGATCGAAGATGCCGACAGTGTCGTCTCCGCTGGCCGTGGCGAAGCCGTTGGAGCCGGCGGTGGCGATGCCGTGGGTGCGCGGCAAGGCGCCGATTTCGGCGACTACCTGGTTGGTGGCGGTGTCGATTACCGCGACGAAGCCCTGGCTGGTGTAGCCCGCGTAGAGTCTCGGTCCGTTCACGAACATGTAGTCGATGAACTTGAGTGGAAAGCGAGATTGCGGCGGCGGGGTGATGATGGCGACGGGTTTAATGGTTTTGGGCGCGGGGCGGGTTGACAGGTAAATATAGAAACCGACGATGCCGAGGATGATGAGTCCGACGATCACTCCCAGGCCTTTGAGCAGAAACCGAATCACTCGCATGCTTCGCCTCTTTTCGCCGGAAAGGAATTTAACACAGAGGGCACCGAGACACAGAGTACACAGAGGAAGCCAAGCAAGAAATGCCGTGACACAGAGCCACCCTTAGAAACGCCCTTCACAAGTTCAGGGCAAGCCCTTCGCAGCTCAGGGCAAGCAGGGTGGGGCACCCGCAAAACCGAAAACGAAACCATCATAGAAAGCCTCGGGGGCGAATCTCTTCTTTGTTGGACGGAATACGAAGAGAGATTCTTCGGTCGACTTTTTTGAAGCGGCGAAAGCCCAAGAGCTTTCGCCTGGGGCGACCTCAGAATGACACGGTGAGCGCGAGGGCAGCCGCGCAGAAGCTCAGGTCTCCCGACGACTTCTGTTCTGCGTGCGCTTCGCGCCGGGGGCCGGGACGACCTGCGCTACAAATGCTTGCGATACGGCGGCGCTCAGGGTAACAGCAAAACGCGTCCGCTGATCTGGCGCTGCTCGAAGGCTTCGTGGGCTTTGGCCGCGTCCGCGAGCGGATACGTGCGATCGATGCGCACCGAAAGGCGGCCTTGCTGAATCCACTCGACGAATTGCCGGATGTAGCGCGGAATTTCGGCGATCCAGGGAAGGGCATTGGCGCGCGTGAGAAAAATCGAGCCTTTTTCCTGCAGGCGCATGATGTCCAAAGGCGGCACATAGCCGCTGGATTGTCCATAGATGACGAGATAGCCCGCCGGAGCGAGGCTATCGAGATTGGCTTCGAAGGTATCTTTACCGACGCCGTCGAAGACGACGTTGACGCCGCGATTATCCGTCAGGCGCCGGACTTCCGGGGCGATATCCATGCGCGAGGAGACGATCACTTCGTCGGCACCGGCTTCGCGGACGAATTTGGCTTTTTCTTCTTTGGAAGTCACGCCGATGACACGCCCGCCACGAATTTTGGCCATCTGGCAGAGCAGAAGGCCGATGCCTCCCGCGGCGGCCTGCACCAGGCACCAATCTTCCGGTTTGACGGGATACGCGTGGTGCGTGAAGGCGTAGGCGATGAAGCCCTGGTTCAATCCGGCGGCGGCAATCTCGAAGCTGAGCTCGTCGGGCAGGCGAATCATGCGCTCGGCGGGGAGAATGGTGTGCGTCGCGTAAGAGCTTCCCCAGAAGCTGACGCGATCACCGACGTGGACGGTTGTTACTCCCGAGCCGCGCGCCTCGATGGTTCCGACACCCTGACTGCCCATGAATGCGGGAAGCTGGGCGCCGCTATAGCGGTTATAGAAGGCCTGGCCGGAGAGTTCGCCGCGGCGTTTCTGGACGTCGAGGAAATTGACGCTGGCGGCGTGGATGCGCACCAGCGTATCGCCCGGGCCGGGAATTGGCGTGGGCATGGCCTCGAGGCGCATGACTTCGGGACCGCCGTATTCGTGAATGCGAATCGCGTGCATGGCTCAACGTTGGACCGGAAAACTTAACACAGAGGACACAGAGAGCACAGAGGGCACAGAGAGCACAGAGAGCGCAGAGTGCGGAGCCGAGAGCCGGAAGCGCCGGACCCACCCTTAAATACGAAGGGTGGGGCACCCGGAAAGGCAAAACCGTCGGAGAGATCGGAGACCTTAACACAGAGAGCACAGAGAGCAAATGAAGATTGATTGCACCTGCAGCGTTCCCGGGCGGAAGAAAAATGCGCCAAAGCCGAGGGCGTGTGCATCCAATCGCACAATCCCAACGTTCGCATCGTTATGATCGTGCGAGAGCACTCGCGCTAGAGAGGCGAGCGTTGGGACACCGTCTGGGAGGAAGAAGACATATGCAAGCTGCAGTCGTACCTGCTGTGAGTGGTTCGTGGCAAGTGAAAGACGTTCCGCAGCCCAAACCCGGGCCCAATCAAGTGCTGGTGAAGATGCACGCCAGCGGCATCTGTTATACCGACGTGCATGAAACGCTGGGACACATTCCCGGAGAATTTCCGCGCATCCTGGGGCACGAGCCGGTGGGCGAGATCGTCGCGGTAGCCCCCGATGTAACGATTCGAAAAGTAGGCGATCGCGTGGGCACCGCATGGATTCAGGAAACTTGCGGGCGCTGCGAATGGTGCCAGCGCGGGAAAAGGATGTTCTGCCCTTATCAGAAAAGCACTGGGGTGAACTTGCAGGGCGGTCACGCCGAGTACATGCCCATGTATGCGGATGCCACTTATCTGATCCCCGACAAAGTTTCCTACGAGCAAGCGGCGCCGATCTTCTGCGCCGGTTACACGGTGTATAGCGGACTGCGCTGGGCCGATCCCAAACCGCACGAGCGCGTCGCCGTGCTCGGCATCGGCGGGCTGGGACATCTCGCGGTGCAATATGCGAAAGCGGCGGGATTCGAGACCATCGCGATTTCGCATTCTCCCGATAAGGACAAACTGATCCGCGAGCTGGGCGCGGATGAGATCGTGCGCGACGGCAAGAGCCTGGCGGACGCGGGCGGCGCGGACATCATCCTGAGCACTTCAAATTCAACGAAGTCCATGGTGGACAGCATTCAAGGGCTGCGGCCCGACGGGCGGCTCGTCACCATGGGCGTAGACGCCGAACCGATCACCGTCTCGCTCTTCGATCTGCTCATAAAACGGCTGCGCATCATCGGAAGCCAACAGAACGGGCCGGAATATTTGTATGAGGCGCTCGACTATGTGGCGCAGGGAAAAGTGAAGACGATGGTCGAGACGTATCCGCTGGCGGAGGCGCCGAAGGCGTATCAGCGAGTGGTGGACGGCAAGGCGCGGTTCCGGGCCGTGCTCACGATGTAGGGCGGAGCGGGCAAAAGGGATAGAAGAAAAAGCCTCAGGTCTCCCGCCGCCTTAAATTCTAAGGCGCTTGCGCGCCGGCGTCGGGACGACCTGAGCTACAAAAGTGCCATTAAGGCGAAGAGGGATTCTTCGCTTCGAGGCCGCGGGGTCCGGAAGGCGGACCGAGGAATGATCGCGGCCACTTCGCTCAGAATGACAAGGTCAGTACTACGCGATACAGAAAAGCCCCAGGGCCCCGCAACAGCAGCGGGCGCCCTGGGCTACAAACGAGAACCCACCCTTAAATGCCCTTCGCAACTCAGGGCAAGCAGAGTGGGGCACGTGAAAGCGAAAAGCAGATTCCTCTCGCTGCACGGCTCGCTCGCTCCTCGGGATGACGATGCATGGTCGCGATAGGCGTCATTTCTGGCTAGATCATCTTCAGACCCTTGGGGTCCTTGGATTGATCGAGGGGCACGGCGGTCATCACCGGAGCGGCGTCGATATAGATGTGATAGCTCTCCATCATCATCCAGGTGCCGTTGAGCGGAGCAAATACGCGGCTGGCCCAGTAGGCGCGCTCGCCGTAGGTTGGTTGCACCGAGATCATCACCACAGCACTGCCGAAATCCCACCAGCGCGACCACAGGAAAGGAACCGTGGCCACTTCGGGCTGATGCTTCGCGGCGGCTTCTTCTTGCGCCTTGGCGATTGCGGCGACCATTTGCGGCTTCGGCCCGCGCGGGCCGCCGTAGCTGCTGACGGCGCGCTGATCGAAATTATCCGCGATGTGCTTGGCCCACATGCCGGGCTTGCCGGACTCCTGCTCCGCCCAGGCGGCTAAGGAGGCTTTTTCGTTTTCGGACTGCGGCTTGTAGGGCACGTATTCGCAGGGGTTGATGCAGGGCACCGCATAGTTTGGGCGCACGGCGGTGTAGTCGCGCGGGTGCACCGAGATTTCCGAAGTCTGCAGGAGTTTCCATCCGCCCTTATCGCGCTTCACCCAAGTGTGCGCGGAGTAATCCTTGCCGACGTTATCCTGAATCCAGACCACGTTGCCGTATTTGTGCTCGACGACTTTGACGTCGCCGGCGCTGGGGACAAGGGGCTTGAGGTGAGACTCGAGAGCTTCGCGCAGCATCCACATCACGCCGTCGGTATCGATCCAGGTAAATTCCGGATCGACCCACTTGTTGATGGCCGCTTTGTCGCCTTTTTCGAAGGCGGCAGTAACGGCGCGGTCGGCGTTGACGACTTCATCATCGGCAGCGGCCGCCGGGCGCGTGGTGAGCGCGGCGAGGACACCGGCGGAAATGATTGCGGTCACGGCCAAAATCGTGAACCATCGGTTCATATGATCCTCCCTGATCCAGGTGCTGGTGCTGTAAGGCCTCTCGATGCGGCGCGAAAGGCTAGTGCGAAGATCGCCTCCCTAGGAGTTCGCTCCGCCGGGGGTCCCCGGAAGCGTCGCGTTCTTCGCACCCTAGCCGAATTCTATAAGCGAGAGTTTACACCCGAGTGGGACACCGAGACAATGACGTGAGGGGGACGTGAGGGCGGAGGGAGAGGGATCAGAGGGCCTAAGAATAACGGTTGGGATCCATCGGCAGCATGATGATTATTTTCTAAATCGGCAGGGCGCAGTTGTGCCACTTCTCGTCTTCGCCGTGGGCATCACAGAACCACCTTCCACATTTCGGGCAGTGCACCGTTGCGTCACAAGCACACCGCTCACCATAACGCGATACGCATACGCGCTCCAGGTCCGCTCTGTCCGCTTGTCTTTCTTCCGAGGCCGTCGAGGGCGTCACACCCTGCAGGGCGGGCCTGTACGTCGCGAGGTCTTCGCGTGCCACATTGCCAATGGCTTCAGTCGCCAAAGCTTTTGCGGAATCGCTGGAAGCAACGTCGCGCACCGGGGCTCGGACAACGGCTAAATCTTCCTTTGTCACTTCGTCCTGGTTTGCAAAACGGGCGTGGGCATTGGCGGGACCAACCGAGGCAACGGAACTCTTCGGCTGTTCTGCCGAATGACTGCTATGAACGGATTGAGGCGCCATGGCCACAACGCCGGGGGAATGTTTGCCGATCTCGGCAGCATGGCTTTCACACAGATAAATCGGAGCGACTCCACCCTTTTCCCAGGAAGACATCACCGCGCTTCCGAAATCGCACGGCAGATGGTAGTGCGGGGAAAGACGCGCGGCGGCTTTGCCCCGCAGGACGCGCCATTCCGCCCGGTTTGTGCAAGGGTGTTTCGCCACAGGGCAATTGTAGCGAACCCTGTAGCTCTAGTTCCGTGGTCGTCACTTCCTGTAACGGAACATGAACCCCTGGACTGCTCCTCAACTAGCCCTGAACTTCCCCTGACTTCTCCTCAACTTCCCCTGAACTGAGGGACGATAGGGGCCGATAGGGGGACGACAGGGGCGTTCGTCAGTGCAGGAAGCGCGCGGCGCCGAGAACGAGGCCGAGCGTCAGCAGCGCCACGGCTACTTCGCCGATGGCGCCGACGAGAAAGGGCCGCAAGCCCTGCTTGCGCATGTCCGCGATGTTTGTGCGCAGGCCCACGCCGGCGAACGTCAGCAGGAAAGCCCAGCGCGAAAGATTGGCCAGGCTGGTGATCTGGCCGGCGTTGAAGAAGCTTGCCGTAGCCAGCGCGGAGACGAGCAGGAAGCCGAGCACAAATTTGGGGAATTTCTTCCAGAGGAAGGCGGCTTTATTGCCGACGCCCGCCGCGCCCGATTTGCGCGCCCAATAAATAGCGTAGCCGAGCACGACGAATCCGATCATGGCGTTGCGCGCCGTCTTGGCCAGCACGGCGACCTTGCCGGCGGCGTCTGAGAAAAGCGCGCCGGCGGCGGTGGCTTCGGCGGTGTTATCCACGCCGAGGCCGGCCCAGAGTCCGTAGCTCGTGTCGCTCATGCCCAGCCAATGCCCGATCAGCGGAAAGGTGAAAAGCGCGACGGCGCCGAGCGCGAGCACGGCGGCGATGGCGTAGGAGGTATCCTCCTCGTCGGCTTCGATGGCGCCTTCGGCAGCGATAATGGCGGAGACGCCGCAGATCGAGGAACCGATGGCCAGCAGGGACGTGAGCTTGGGCGTCAGGCCGAAGGCGCGCCCGAGCGCGGTCATAAAGACGAGCGAGACTGAGATTTCGATGACCACGAGCACGAGGCTCACGACACCGAGCTTGAGGACGTCTCCCAAGATGAAGCGCGAGCCGAGCAGGACGATGCCGGCCTTGAGCCAGAATTCATACGTCGCGAGGCCGGGACGGAACGCGGCGGGAATGCCCACGGTATTGGAGATCACCAGGCCGATAAGAATGGCCCAGAGGACATATTCGATATTCGGCAAGGTGAGGTGGTGCGCTTTGCCGTAACGCGCGATGGATTGCTCCACAAATTTTCCCGCGTAGCCTACGGCGATCAGCAGGAAGAGGCCGGGGACGAGGCGCGCGGCGCGCTTGAAGAGATTCTCGGAATACGGCGCCGGTATTGCTACGGATGATGTGGCCATAACGTTCGCTCCTTTTTTATGCGCCAAAAGCGCCGTGATGACTTCTTTATCGCCGCGAAGCTCCTGATACCCATGACGTTCGCGGCGAAGAGCCTTTTGGCGCCCGACAACCCCAGAAATGGGTCGCTGCGGCGACCTCAGAATGACAACGCGCTTTTGAGCCGGGCTACCAGGGGATGCGTTTGATCCAGCCGGCCCAGACCAGAGCCGTCAGCGCCAGAGCCAGCGTCACCGCCCAGGTGTCCAGCGAAATGCGCCAGCCCGAGCCGTTGTTCCTGGATTTCTGCACGGCCTTATGCGCGAGAGTGCGTGCCTCTTCGGAAACGTTTTCGTGCGGAATTGGATTCGCCATCTTTGCCGCTCCTTCGCTTTGAACCGCAACAACTTTTGAACCGCAACAACTTTTTGAACCGCAACAACCGACCCGCAACACCTGCCTGCAAAAAACCGCCGACTTTGTTGAGCGGCGGAAGCTCATCCTGTTGGTGACTTCGCCGCGAGAAACAAAAAACCCGCTCGCCGGTTTTGGGGCCGACGAGCGGGCGTTTCTTTCGATTGCGATTACTTAAGGGGTCACTTTAGGAACGCACCCGCATGCCGGCAGGCCGCCGCAACAACAAGCGCGGCAGCAAGCGCGACAACAAGCGCAGGTGCGATTAATCATGCGCATATGCTAGTCAAGATGCTTTTTGAGGTCAAGTGGTTCCGTGGCGAGCCACGTGGAAGACGGCGCCGCGGGCGCCGATTTGCGGCGCTGACCTAGGTCGTGTTGTGTCGCCCCTGGCGGGGCTTAGGCTGCTTGCGCTGAGCTTCCCAGTGCTGCCGCATTGGGCTACGTTCTGGCGCCCTGACGGGGCTTGATTCTATCGAGTCCTACTCGCGGGGAGCTGTTTGGAGAGGGCGAAGTCGGGGACGCTGGCGATGGCGGTGTGATAGCTGACGGCCATCTGATAGCGGCCGTCGCGATTCACATAGATGCGTGCGGCATAGTAGGGCTGGCCCTTGTAGGGCTGCTGCAGCATGAGCAAGAGCACCGCGTCTCCGAAATCCAGCGTGCGCGCCCAGAGCACCGGAGGGACTTCGTTGGTGCGCACGCCGGCTTGCTTTTGCTTGAGTGTGTTGGCGATGCGTTGCGCCTTGCTGATTGTGCCGCTGCCGCCGGAATCGACGATAAGGACATCGTCGAGGACGTGACGGCCCCAGAGGTCCATGTTTCGCGTAAGCGAACCCATCTCCATTTCACGCCAATCGGCAAAAGCGGCTTTGGCCGCCGGAGTCGCGGGCTTGAAGGGAACCAGCTTGCAGGGATTGACGCACTCGGTGATCACGCCCTCTTCGCTGGGCACGGCTGCGCCGGTGGCGGAAGCGGCCGCGGCTTGCGCGGGCTGCGTGAGTTCGATGACATGCAGAGCGCGCCAGCCGTCTTTGCCTTTGGCGAAAACGCGCAGCGAATAACCGCGGCCGGCGTGTACTTGCACGAATGCCAGTTGGCCATAGACGCGCGTCGTCAGTTGGACATCGACAGCAGTGGTCAAGACGACCAGTTGCGGCGCGCTGCCGGCGCCAAAGGTGTCCAGGATTTCCTGGCGCGATTGCAACGTGCCGGTGGCATCGATCCAGGTAAAGGCGGGATCGGTTTGCATGGCGAGCGCAACGGGATCCTGCGCGACGGCCTTTTCGAATGCGCGGTCGGCGGCGATCACGGCCTGGTCGTCGCTTGGAGCGGCGGCGAGCGAGCGCGCAGCGGGTACATTTGCGGCGCCGATAAGCGCGGCGGACGCGGCGAATGCGAAGAAAACCTCCCTGACAGAGCGAGTCACGAGCGCACCTCTCAGTATGATGAACCAGAATTGTCACTCGATTGGTGTGGAAAGGCAAAAGCAGATCCCTCGAATGACAATGGCACTACGGCGGCAGGTGAGAACCGAAAAGTGAGCTGCTACGCGGCGGCGACTCTTTTCAATTCGGCCTCGCGCCGCTTCAGGATGCGGATATCTTCCAGCAGCCATTCGAGGCGATTGCGGTCGAGAGCCGCAACAATTTCGGTCTCGACGGGTGAAATAGAACTGGGCGAGGGAAAAGCGTCTTCGAGCCAGCCGAGCGACCAATGCCAAGGTTCTTGCTGGAGGCGAAGTCCGAGTTCCACGAGGCAATCTCCGATTCGCTCGGCCTCCGCGAGTTTGTGGGCAAGCTCGCTCTGCACCTGTTCCAACTGCTGCGCGAATCGGGGACTCATGCAAGGCTCCGAATTGTGATGGCGGCGATCATCGATAGAGTGCCACCCAAAATCAAGGTGAATAGCGGGCCTAATTGGAAGCGAACGGTGGAAAAGCGTCAATCCTGTGGAAAATGTAGGAAAAATCTGCGTACAGGTTTTGCACTATATTGGTGCAAATGGCTGTCACGAAGTCTCTGACCCTCCCAAAAAGGAAAACTATTGACAATAAAGAGCGAAATCGTTACGTTGCGAGCCTATTTTCGGGGTGTGACGAAACCGCTACGTAGGGTCCTTACCCTATCCCAATAGCGGCTTCGAAGGAAGCAAGAGAGGTAAGTATGTCTCGCGAGCCAAAGACCACCCAAGGGAAAATCTCCGCGAAAGATCGCGAGTTCGAGGAACTTCTGCGCCGCGCCGCCCTCTACGAGAAGAACAGAGCGGCAGCGAACCTCCGCGTTGTGCGAAGAAAGCGCGTGAAGGCTGCGTAGCTGTTGACTGCTCACGGGGGTGCTGCCGCCACAAGCTGGTGGAGCACCGCGATATCACTCGCATGAACGCGCCGCGCTGCGAGCTTCTCGTTCTGAACGATTATCCCGAGGAATCTTCCAACTCGAAACTCCAGGAATAGGCCCCGCGGCGCGGCAGCGCTGGCGGCAATAACTAATCGGGCATGTAGAAGCGTAAGTACTATGGCCTTACACGGGGCCCACGCCCATCATGGAAAACGCGTGGGGCATTCCAGCGTTTCTCGAGTCATATAATCCGCGCAAGCGTTAGGCTCCCAACTCGAGCGCCTTTTCATCTGAACGGTCGCCAGAGGCAATGGACGAGCAGAGTACGGCTGTAGAGTTCACCGCCAACCCAGCGAAAGATATTCAGATCACCATGCGCCGGATGGACCGGCGCGAATGGTGGCTATGGTCCTATGCGATCATGGTCACGATGCTGCTGCTCACGGGCATCGCCTCGTTTGCTTTCCCGGCATTACTCTCTGGAGCGGACAGCTTCTATTCCTTTTTTCTGAATCAGGCGGTGCGCGGGCTGGTGGGCCTGGTCTTGATCTTCAATGTGTATGTGATCTACCAGCAATTGCAGATTACCCGCATTCGCCGGCAGCTGACCGATCAGGTGTTTGCGGTGGACAAAGTTGAGGTGCTGGCCCAGGAGGTCTATAAGATGGCACTCCTCGACCCGCTCACCGGCCTTTTCAATCGCCGTTACATCGAACAGCGCCTGGAAGACGAGATTGCGCGCTCGCAACGGCATGGCCGGCCACTCTCGGTAATCATGTTTGACCTGGACGAATTCAAGCTGGTGAACGACACCTATGGCCACGGCGCCGGAGACGCTCTGCTGAAGGCTTTTGCCGACCGACTGAGCAGGGCCACGCGCGGCTCGGATGCCTCGGGGCGTTATGGCGGAGACGAATTCCTGGTTGTGCTCCCGGAATGCAAACCGGAAAACGTGCAGGCCGTGCTCAAGCGGCTGGAAGGAATTCGCGCCGACGTCAACGGCCGAAACCTGCCTCTCGCGCTTTCCGCAGGCTGGGCCGAGCTGCTTCCCGGCGAAACGGCCAAGGAATTACTGGCGCGCGCCGATGCCGAGCTTTATGCCAACAAGCGCGCGAAGTCCGCAGTGCAGCCGCAGCCCCAACCTGTGGCCGGTTAATGCAAGCGAACAATAGCAGCGCTGATTCGGGGCGTTGCCGATTCTGCCCGGCCCATCCCGTCCGTGATCTATCTTGACAATTAACCGCTCCCGATAGATGCTCTCGCGCATTCCGCGTTCCCCCGCGAGGTGCTCCCATGAAGTGTGCGACTGCGATCTTGTTGTTTGCCTCGCTTTCTTCTCTCGCATTTTGCCAGGGCGAACCCGCCAGCGTGAGAATTCGCGCCGTGCTGGTGGACAAGGATCTAAATCAGAAGCCGGTCCCGCGACTGAACGTGAACCTGACTTCGCTTGAAGACGCCGGCGCAGCGCCGGCGAGCGCGAGAACGAGTTTTGATGGCGTGGCGGAAATGCGTGTGACACCGGGAAGATATCGGCTTTCGACGCCGGAAGGAGTCGAATTTCAGGACAGCAAGTATTCCTGGCAGATGGAGGTCACAGTCCCTGCCGCGGGCCTTACGGTGGAACTGAGCAACGACAACGCGCAGCGGACGGCAGCCGCTTCAGAGAAGCGGGCGCAAGGCGGGGATGATCTCGCGGCGCTTTTCAAGAAATATGAGAACAGCGTCGTGACCGTATGGAGCGAATTCGGGCACGGAAGCGGCTTCGTTATAGGCGCGGATGGGTTGATCCTGACAAATCAGCACGTTATCGGACCATCGCGATACATTGCCGTGCAGTTCGATGAGAAGCGCAAGGTGGAAGGCAAACTCGTGGCATTCGATGCGGAGAAAGATATCGCCGTGCTGTGGGCGAATCTGGCGGCATTTCCGGAAGTCGTAGTGGCGCCGATCGCCAAGACGAAGGCGGCCGAAGCGGCGGTGGTAGAGGGCGAACGAGTGTTCACCATCGGGAGCCCCTGAATCAGCAGAAGATTTTGACGACCGGAGTGGTGAGCAAAGTGGAAGCACATGCCATTTTGTCGGACCTCAAAATCAACCACGGAAATTCCGGCGGCCCGCTGCTTCACCATGGCGGGAACGGTGGTGGGCATCACGACGTTTGCGGACCAGGATACTTCGGGACCGGGCATCTCGGGGATCGTGCGTATCGAGGAGGTCGGGATTCTTTTGGACCGGGCCCACACAAAGATGCGCGACTTGACCCTGCCGGAGGCGGCACTCTTGCCGGTCGAGCCTGTGGAGAGATATCCCGTGGATGATTTAAAGCGAGCGTTGAGAGCAGGGAAGTTTAGCGCCCGCCCCTACATATTTCGCGAGGGAGATTATGACGTGGTCATCGGAACGCCCGTGCTTAAATATCAATTGAGTGAGGGTGGTCTAGTGGCGGCAGAGAGGGCGAAAGAGAGACGCGAAGGGTCGGACCCCGATGCGCCGCAAGCCACGTTTCGGCCGCTGGAAGACCTGAAGAGTTGGGAGGAATACGTCGGCGCCTATAAGCCGCTGATCATCATTCAGGCAAGCCCGCAGCTTCGCGAGACATCGAAGTCGATCGTGGCCCGCAGTATCGCGCCCTACACGGGGGAGAAAGCTCCGGTAACGCTGAGATTCAGGAGCGACTTTTACCGCATGAGGTTGCTCTGCGGCGACAAGGAAGTCGCGCCATCCAGCCGGGGAAGATTGCTACCGTGGTCAACGTACGCAATCCCTTCGTGAGCGTGACCGACGCCGCGTACGAAGGATTCTATTCGTTTCCGTATGAGGCAATCTCGCCCGACTGCGGGAGTGTGACGCTGGAAATCTTCTCGGAGAAATCGCCGGATAAGCCGGCGTCGAAGGTGCTCGACGCGAAAAGCGTCGAGCGTATCGCCGAGGACTTCGCGCCTCTACGAACAGCGCGCGACTCGAGGCAATCAGCACAGTAAGATAGGTTTCTTAGTCGCGGGAGCGTCGCGAAACAACGGTGGCGCGATGCTCACTGTCGACGCTAGAAAAACGATCACGGGGAATTGCGCACGACCCGTCGCGGGCCGTTGCGGACGAGAGGAAACATCCTCAAGTCCAAGCGACCGTTGCCTGAAGGAGCCCACTTTCAGGGACGAGGGACCCCAAACCGCTTCCAACCTTAGGCGATTCAACAACAAACCCCTGGGGGTAGCTCCCGATTTATTTACCACGTTCGGAGTATGGCCCCGACTGTGGGCCGGCGATATGGTGAGTGTGCAAATGCGTTTTGCTCATCGTTTTGATCCTCAAAGGGGTCAACGATCAACCAACTGCCTGCGGCCGGATGGACCGGGCACTCGGGAACCGCATTCCCCTCGGAGGGAATTTGATTCCAGGATTCCGGGACCATTCGGCCACAGTCCAGGCTGCAAGGCACCAGAGAGTAGTTGGTGGATGATGAGCAGGAATTAGAAGCGGGACATCGGCCCGGGCCCTCTGCTGAATGCGATTGAACGGAGCCCGGCAGAGAAAACCGGAACAAGCCTGGAGGAGGGAAGAAGATGCTTTATTACGCGCTCGTATTTTTCATTATCGCGGTGATCGCCGGGTTACTGGGATTTGGCGTGATCGCTTCGGCCGCCGCGGGAATCGCGAAAATTTTGTTCTTCGTTTTCCTGGTGCTCTTTGTCGTGACCCTGATCGGTCATGCCTCGCGCGGCAGGACCGTTTAGAAGCACTGAAAGAGTTCGGGACCTACCCCTTTACCCTAACTCACCTATCATTCCGAAGGCCGGAGATGCCCGCCGGCCTTCGGAACCCGCCCTCTTTTTGAGACCTGCCCCTTATTGATGCCTCTTGCGACCCGGGGAAGTTAGCTCGCCATCGTGAGAAAAAGCAGATTCCTCACCCACCGTAGGGTCGAATAAGCGCACTCACATACCGGCGGGTTCGGAATGACAGCGGTGGCGGTAAGGGCGAGATGCCCCCGGCCTTCGGAACTACATATTGAAGTCTTAAAAGCGCCGCTGGCAGAAATGGTGTCCGTCCACCGAAGGGGTTGCGCATAAGAAAAAACCGCACCCTTGAAACCGAAGGGTGCGGCACCCAACCTCCAAACCCGTTCATGCATCATCCCTGGGTTTGATCGTCGGAGAAATAGGTATCTATATAAATCGGAATTCCGAAATCTCCTAAAGCCTTGAGCATCTCCGCAGACAATCGTGGGCCGCCGTCGAAACTAGAGGAGAAATGGCCCACCCACAAATAAACATCGTGCCTCGCACGGTACTTCTGAAGCAAAGCATTGCGAGCGGAGAAAGTATCGATCAACGTCGACAATCCCGCTTCCAGGGATTCCCAGTGCTCCGGACCGTCCGGAAATACCTCCAGCTCCCACAATGCTTGCTCCCAAAGCTTTTGAGCGCCCCGTTTTCCACCAACTGCTCGCGTTTGCGTTGGAGACAGGCCCAATTCTTTCGTGACTTGTGCCGTGTCTAATGTCGGTGATGCAATTCGCAACGAAACGGTATAACTGTGCATGTGCCAATTGTACGTAATAAAGGCAGGGGAGGTGAGCCGTCTGGAAGTCTACGTCTTGGGAGCTGAGGGTTGCGGCGATTGAGCCGAGGGCGGCGGCGGTGGGGGCTCGGGCTGGCCGGCGCGAACGCGCTTGACGACTTCGTTAGCGGCGGGTTTGCTGACCGGGCAAGAGGAATCGTTGATACGGCACTCGGCAAGCGTCAGATTGCAGCCGCACGTGCAGGTTTCAGCATTGAGCCGGTGCAGAGCCTCTTTTCTCTGATCCGCGGTGAGCCCGGAGAGATCGACGTCGGGAAGTTCAGTGGCATTGGCGGCATTCTTGAGGAAGATCTGGCCGGTGTCAGCAAAGGTTTCGATGCGCGCGTCCACGGGGAGGCCGGCGAGCGCGCGGACTTCTCGTTCGTAGACTTCGTATTCATAGAGCCCGGTATGTTTTTGCACCACGCGGCCTTGCGGATCGATCAGGAACGAAGTGGGCAGCGCGGGCACACCGCCATAATTGTCGATCAGCTCCTTGGTGGCCATCACGATGGGGTAATTCATCGCGAAGCGCTCCGCGAACTGCTGCACTTTTTGCGGTCCATCGTCGTCTTCGGACGCGCCAATAATCAGCAGCTTGTCTTTGTAGGCCTGCTGAAGTTTCACGAACTCGGGAATCTCTTCGCGGCAAGGAGGGCACCAGGTGGCCCAGAAATTCAGGATCACGACTTTGCCCTTGCCATCCGCGATGGAGACGATCTTGCCGTTGAGATCGCGAAGCAAAAACGGCGGCGCCGTTTCGGGATCCTTGGCAAAACGGATGACCTTGGCATTCTGCGCATTCGCTTCCGCCGCCGAGCGCGCGCGGCGCACGAGATAAATGGAGCTTCCCAGCGCCAGGGCGGCGGCCACAACGAGGCCAATGGTCAGAAGGAGCAAAGTTCCGCGGTTCTTCATGGGCAGCTGCGCGTCATTAGAGGGCATTAACGCCACGGGATTCATTATCGGTTGTCTGGGAACGCAGCACAAGCCGGTTCGTGCGCCGGTGACGAATCAATTTTAGATTTTTAGGGCGCTGGTTTCACGGCTCGCCGCTTTGGGAAGGAACTAATCGGCGGCTAATCGGGCAACTGGAAATCGACGGGGACGATGACCTCGGATTCCACCGGATCGCCATCGAGCGTGGCGGGCGCGTAGCGCCAGAGCGCAATGGCGTCTATGGCGATCTGGGCGAGCGTAGGATCGCCGCTGAGGCGGGCCAGCCCGCGCGGCACTCCGTCGGGTCCGACGAGCGCGCGGATTTGCACCGTGCCTTGCAGGTGACGCGCGCGCGCGTCGGCCGAATAGCGGGGCGAGACGCGTTCGATAAGGTAGGCAGGCTCGTAGCCGGGAAGGGAAGAATGCGGCCGCGCGCCCAGTTCCGCGTCCGGGCGGAACCTGCGACGTGGGGAATCTGAATCGAAACCGCCGTGGCTGAAATCAGCGGTGGCAGTGAGCGGCCACACGCGGCGTGCCGCGAACGTGCCGGATTCGGTCCCCGGAACGGCTGCGGTGCCGTCAGGCGCTCCGCCGGAATCGGCGGCAAAGCCGGCGCTGGCCAGAGCGTCGCCCATGCCCGTAAGGATGGTGCGCACGGCCACCAGGCCGGCGAAGAAGAGCACGCAGCCCAGCACAAAGCCGACGGCGAGCCGAGAGGGCGTGGCGTGCGGACGCACTCGGCGCACCGGGCGCGGCGCCACAACCGCCGCGCGCACCGGCGATGCCAGCGCGCGAACTTTTCGGCTGCGCACTTTTCGCGGGCCCTCTTTAGCCACAGTCTGTTCGGTGAGGAAACTCTCCAGCTTCGTTTCGGCCAGGCGAAATTCGTAGGCGCGCTGCAGGGCCAGGCGAAGCTGCGGCATCTTCAGCGGAGCAGTCAACATATCGTAAGCGCCGCGCCGCATCACCTCCCGACAAAAATCCGGCGCATCGGCGTCGCAGAGCACAACGATGGGAGGGTGCGAGACGCTCGCGCGTATCTCATCGATGAAGGCAAGGCCTTCTTGCGCTCCGACGCCGGGCGCCTCTTTTTGCAGGCCGGCGGCCCGCAAATCGACAAACAGCACATCGCAATATTGACGGAAATCGGGATGGCCGCCCGCGAAATCGTAACCGTCCCGCGTGGAGAATCCGACCATCAGATCCTTGTGCACTTCTTCGACGAGCGCGGGATCGCGGCTTACAACGCAAACACGAATGAGAGTCTCGGCAGCGGGCGAGTTCTGGGACTTTCTTCGTAGACGCAACCAGCTTGGCATAATGGTGTACACCCCAGCCTGCGATGGGCCTGCAAACGGAGCTCGGTGAAGAGAAAACCGGTGCCCGTTAAATCGGATGCAGATCGAGGGGTATTGGGGTCGCGAGGGAGGGGTTTCTCCCAGATTCACTTTAGCCGGGCCATGGAAATGCCCCGTAGTCTGCGGCTGAATCCCCCGTTCCCGGGTGCGCGTTTAGATTTAGATGATGTACCGAAAAGCAGGAGTCGCTGGAGCCACCATTGCTTGCGTCGGGAGGCAAAATGACTGACCCCTCCAGGGGCCAGATTGCGCTGGAAACGCTCAACGACTATGCTTTCCGCGGAGCACGAGGGCGATGGCGGTAAAGACGGTAAAAACGAAACGCAAACGCGAACGGGTTCGGAGAGCAGCCACGGCTGGGGCTCGCCGGGGCGTCGTGGAGGCGCGACTCGCGGAACTCTGCTTGCGTCAGTGGAGGTCGCGGCTGGAGGAGCGCTTTTTGCCGCGGATCATCGAGTGCCTGGCACAGCTCTCCGAGGAGGAGATCTGGTGGCGGCCCAACGCGGCCTCCAATAGCGTGGGCAACCTGCTGCTGCATCTTTGTGGCAACATGCGCCAATGGATTATCTCCGGGCTGGGCGGGGTGCCGGATATTCGCGAGCGCGACAAGGAATTTGCCGAGCGCGGGCCGATCGCGCGGGACGCATTGCGCGACGAATTGCAGCGGACGGTCAAAGAATCCTGCGCCGTGCTGGCGCGCCTGAAGCCGGGCGATCTCACGCGCCGATATCGCATCCAGCAGTACGACGTCACGGGCTACCAAGCTGCCGCGCAGGTGGAAGAACACGTGGCGTATCATCTGGGGCAAATTATTTATTTCACCAAGCTGAAGCGGGGCAAAGACCTGGGCTTCACGCGCCTGCCTTCGGCGTCGTCCGCGGCCAGCGAGCGACAACTGTAAATCGACGTTTAATACACTCGCTGCCTGTACGTCAGCGAAGGGAAAACCGAGGAGAGAGACGACATGATCGTTGAGATGCGCACGACGTTGGTCAAGCCCATGACGCAGAAAAAGGTGGAGGAGCGGTTCGCGCAGGCGCTGCCGGAACGGCAGAAACTCTCGCCGCTGGGCGGCTTCTTCCACACCGACGTGGGCACGCTCAACCAGATCATCGAACTCTGGCCCTACGAAAACATCGCCCAGCGCGAGGACGTGCAGGCGCGCGCGGCGAAAATCGGCTGGCCGCCGGATATTCGCGAATTCGCCATCGAGCAGGAGGCGAAAATTCTGAAGCCCACGCCGTTTTCGCCGCCGTTCAAGGCGGGCAAATTGGGCAACGTTTATGAAATCCGGCAGTACATCTATCAAGCCGGGACGATACCGAAGGTGATCGAGGCGTGGATTCCGCTGATCGAAGCGCGGATGAAGATGTCGCCGATGGTCGGCTGCTGGTATACGGACATTGGCCCGCAGCATCAGTGGGTGCACATCTGGCCGTTTCAGGATGCCGCCGAACGCCAGCGCATTCGCGCCGAAGCGGTGGAGCGAAAGATGTGGCCGCCGGTGACCGCGGAATGGCTGCTGCGGATGGAGAATTGCCTGGCGGTGCCGGCGGCGTTTTCGCCGCTGCGCTGAGCGGCTGCTAGAGGTGCAGGCGAATTACCTTGGGCGAATCGGCGTGGGAAGGGGCGTCAGTTGCGGGCGCCGAACCAATCGCCGAGGGGCGAGGATCTTTGTACGATGAAGTAATTTCCGGGCTGGAAGACAGCATGGCAAAGCGGGCAGGAATTACCTTGCGAGGTTTCGAAGGGCATTACAGGCGTGCTGCTCCCCGGGTCCAGGAGCAACTGCAAGATGAAACCGATCTTGCAGTGCGGGCACCGTCTGCAGAAGTATGCGAACACGCATCCTCCCCGCATGAGATTTGAACTTTGCCATCACCGCTAAGAAACCTTTTCAGCCTTATCCTTTTGTTGCCTGTTGTTACCTGGCGCCTGGGCCAAGGTGCCCGCGGGGCCGGGTGCGTTCGAGCCGGGGAGCCGCTTCGTTGACGCGCAGACTGCGGCCATCCAGTTCTTTGCCATTGAGGTCGGCGATCGCGTTGGCGGCTTCGACGTCGTCAGACATCTCGACGAAGGCGAAACCTCGGGGCCGGCCGGTCTCACGATCGCTGACCACGTGAATGCTGCCGATCTCGCCGAAGGGCTCGAATAAGGATCGAAGGCCGGCTTCGGTGGTGTCGAAATTGATGTTGCCGACAAAAACGCTTTTCATTTTATTTCCCTTTTGCCGGGCCAGTCGTTGCGTCCGGCCTGGATTTCGCGCCAGGGCTCTTGGTCGCAAGCCGCGCATAGACCTTATCGCCGTGTTTTGCGCGCACGCGCGGAGGAGGCGTGAGGTTGGAAAGCTCGACGACCATCAACGTAGTGACGAATCGCTTCAAGCCGTGAAGATCGAAGTCAATGGAAGTTTGCCGGTCATCCGATTCGGTGACCACTCCCAAGCCATAGCGGTAGTGCTTGATGTACTGCCCTTCGGGAATCGCCTTCATGTGAATCTCCTTTAGAGCATCTAGAGCAGCGAAAGCTAGTTTTGTCGCCAATGGGGAAAATCGAGCTTGTCTTTCTTGATTACGTGCAGAGCATCCAGCGCTTCTCTGATTGCCAGTCTTTCCGACTCACGTCCCGAACTCCTGGAGAGGACTTCAAGCCGTACAAGAATGGCCCTTTCCGCAAGGTCGATGCGTTCGCGCAAGCTCTCCACGGAAACCTCTGAAATGGCGTTCAGATAAGGCACCTGCCAGGTAGGGAACATTAAATCCATGAAACACCTCGCCCTTTTTATCGCTATACAGGACTTGCGACTTTAGCCATTGGGCCGACCCCCAAGTGCTTGCCTTCCGTTTAGCACAAGGGTCGCCGGGGATCGTCGGTAAGGCCCGGCGGCAGGTGTGTATTAAAAGCGACCCTAGTATAACATCGCTGCGCGAATGCCGCCCATACGCAGAAACCCGTAGATAACCCTTTGGAAAACGAGCCGGTTAGCGGCGCAGCCCGCGGATATAACACCAATTGGTGCGCCGCCCTGGCGCGGGATTGCCTACGGAGAAACGGGGCAACATCCGCATGAATCGAAGAGGGATTCTTCGCTTTATGGCCGCGTGGTCCGGAAAACAGACCGGGAAAAGGTCGCGGCCACGTCACTCAGAATGACGATGCCAGTCGCACGTCGATACAGGCGGCAGGAGCGCCCTTTTCGGGCGCATCCCGCCGGACTCTATCGCTTTCAGCAGACGCCGACCGCCCGATTATCGCTTCGAGATCTGAGTTGCCGTGGGATGCAAGATCAATTTTTGCACGCGCCAATTCAGCAACTCGCCGACGTAGATCTCGTTTTCGGATGGGCAGGCGATTTCGTGAATCCACCCGAACTGCTTGAGTTGCTTGCCCGCCTCGCCCAGCACGCCGACAACTTTGCCGTCCAGCGTGAGTTTGTACAGGCGGCCGGGATAAGCATCGGAGGTGTAGAGATACTGCGTTTGCCCAGGCGTTATGCAAACGGCCCAGGGAGCGCCGGGCGCCATGGTGCCGGTTACGTTAGGGCCGGGCTTATTGCCGATGGCCGGCTGTGCGTTGGGATCGAAGGGCACATCAATCGTTATCTGGCGTAGAAGTTTTCCCTCGCCGTCAAATACCTGAATCCTGCGGTTCCCCCGGTCGGCCACATAGATATTGCCCTGGGCATCCGCGGCGATGCTGTGCGGCGTATTGAACTGGCCGGGACCATCGCCAAAATCACCCCAGGATTTCAGCCACTTGCCGTTGGGATCCACCTTGGCCACACGCGAATTGATGTAGCCGTCGCTGATGTAGGTGTTCCCCTGCGGATCCCAGGTCACGTCGGTCACTTGCCGGAACATGCCGTCTACCGCGGGAAGCGGCGGCTTGGGATGCTTGAGCGGGCCGGTGCCTTCGTCGGAAGCTTCCTGCTTGCGCCCGAAAACCATCAGCACGCGGCCCTCGGGATTGAATTTGATGACCATATCGGAGCCCTTGTCGGTGACCCAGATGTTGTCTTGCTTATCGACACGCACGGTATGCGCAAACGACCATGCGTACAAGTTATGGCCGATCTCGCGGATGTATTTGCCGTCGGGGCCAAATTCCAGCAGTTGAGCCGCGGACGCCGCGTAGGCGGGGCCGTTGGTGTTGCCACGCTGGAAGACGAAGATGTGTCCTTTGGAGTTGACGGCAACACCCGAAACTTCGCCGAGATACATGTTGGCGGGAAGCTTCAGGAAGTCGGATACGGAGTCAAAAGGAATTTCGGGCACCTTCTGCGCATAGGCCAAAGGGCATAGCAGCAGGATCACGGCGATGAAGCAAAACCTGGCGTTTTTCACGGTACCTCCTCCTTGGTAACGCAATGGGCTCCCTAGTAGCGCAAAGGGGCCAGATCGGGCGCTTTCGAGCTGGAATCAATGCGGCTTCGCACTTGTGCCGGAGTATACCGCAAGTCGCGGAGCGGTGTTCTCGAAAGCGAATCGGAAACCGTCAGATTGTTCGCGCCGTGTAAGGCAATGATTCGAAGATAGGTCCCTCGACTCCGGTTCGTCGCTCGGGACGAGCATCCTGATCGGATGCTCGGATTGGAGTTGCCAGGGGAGCCGGGTAGAGGCTATAAACACACATTGGGGAGAGGACTGGGGAGAAGGAGGAAGGCGATGTTGGCGCAAGTTCCGCGTATTTCCGGGTTACGGACGGCCGCTTTGGCGCTGGCGCTAGTGCTGGGGCTCGCAGGCGGAGGCATAAAGGCGGCGGCACAGGATACTCCCGATCCGAGGTCGGAGATTGGCAACTTGCACTCCAAATTCGTGGACGTGAACGGCGTGAAGGCGCGCTACTACGAAGCGGGCTCAGGCGAACCGATGGTGATGATCCACGGCGGATTCACGGCGGGCTCCTCCACCGCGAATGTCTTCTCGCGAAACCTCGCGGGCCTGGCGCAGCATTTCCACGTATTCGCGGTGGATCGCCTGGCGAGCGGCATGAGCGGCAATCCTTTGAAAGATGACGATTACACTTACCAGGGCGACGCCGACTTTATTTATGGCTTCATTCAGGCGCTGAACCTGGGTCCCGTGCATCTGGTGGGACATTCCGCGGGCGGCGCAATTGCGCTGTATCTGGCCATCGAGCATCCCGATGCGGCCAAAACCCTGACGATTCTAGCCATGGGTCCGGAGAATCCTTCGCCGGCTCCGGACAATAAGACGCGGCTCGATTTGAGCAAGTGTCCGGACCAATCGCAGTACGAAGGACTGCAATGCCGCGTAGCCATGCTGGCCTGGCTGCCGACCGCGTTTGACGAAGATTACTGGAGCGCGGACAAATTCATGGCCACGCTGCCGAAGTCAAAAGAAGCGCGCGCGAAACTGAACGCCGGCGCGGGACGCTCGTTCGATTTTCCCGCCTTCAAGCAGAAGATGCTGGATAAGGTGCGCGACGAAGGCGTGCTGCAAATGCCGGTGCTCCTGGTGGCGGGCAAAAACGATGTGCTCGATTGGGGCGTAAACGACGAAACGGCGCAGCTTCGGGGCGAGAGGGGATTGTTTGATATCGTCGCGGCGAAAAACACCAAAGTGCAGATGATCATCATCACCAATGGCGGGCACTTCATGTATCGCGAGCACCCCGAGGAGTTCAATGCGTATCTCGAGACGTTCATCGACACCTGGGAGAAGCATCCCAGCGCGCCTCCGCAGGGGAATTTTCCCAAGCCGCCGACGACTTCGACCGCGCCGCCCAGACGCGAGATTCAGCCGCAGCAGCAGCCGGGCGTGATTCCGGGCCGCCAGCAAATCGGCCAGCAGGGATTGTGAAATCAGAGACGAGGTCGGGACGCTCCGCTCAGAATGACAGGGGCCGCGGGTGCGCTTGCAAAGGAGAAAAACGATGAGGCGATTGGGCTTGGCGATTTCTGGAATTTTGGCGTTGGGCGCGCTCGCGGCTTGCATCGCGCTTGGTTTGCAGACGCAAACCGCGCAGGGCAGGGCGGCGCAGCCCGCAACGCCTGCGGCGCAGACGGCACAGGTTCCGGGCGCCGGCAAGGCGGCGGAACTTTCGCCAGCGGTGCAGATCGAGCCCAAGGAACTGGCCGAGATGCTCGGAGAATCCAAGCGCGAGAAGCCTGTGGTTCTGCACGTTGGCTTCAAGAATTTTTACGCCCAGGCGCGCATTCCGGGCTCCGACTACGCGGGCCCCGGCTCGACGGCCGAGGGCCTGGAGGTGCTCCGCAATCGCGTCTCTTCTCTGCAGCGCAAGCAACTGATCGTGCTGTATTGCGGCTGCTGTCCGTGGGACAAGTGCCCCAACGCCAAGCCCGCTTACGAAGCGCTGCACGCCATGGGATTTACCAACGTGAAGGTGGTGCACATCGCGGATAACTTCGGCGCAAATTGGGTGAATGCCGGACTGCCGGTGACCAAGGGCGAATAGCTGCAGATCGCGCGCACAGCTAGACGCACGAGTGGCTTCACAAAATCCCCATCCTTTCTTGAAATGCAGAAAGGATGGGCTACAAAAGGCCGAAGTCTCGATCAAGGGCGAGTTAAATTGAAAAAAGGAGGCTAAAAGATTTTGCTGGAATGCTCGCAAGGCGCGGGGCCCGAGTTGGCCGCGCTTCTGCCCCACTCATCGTGGGTGGTCACCATCCCTTTTCCACGAAGTTCCTTCACGAGGCAGTGGAACTCGTTTTTGTCCTTGTCCCAGTTTTGGCTCTCCTCGTAGATCAGCACCGGCCGATTATTCTCGACTTTGTATTTCTCCGCTGAATGGACGCCGCCGGCCATTCCGCCATTTCCCCAGGTAATAATCGTCTTGTGGGCCGGATCAAGCGTAAAGGCGCCAAGGTTACTGAATTCCGTGCTGTAGTCAAAATGCCGCGTCTCGGAGTTATAAAGCCAGATGCATCCCTGCTCGTTTCCCGTGGCGCCCCAGTTCGTGAGGACGTAAATATCCTGGTACCCATCGAAATTGAAGTCCACGGGACGAAACCAATCCTCGCCGCGCGGTGGAGCTTCCATGCCGAACCATTCGCAGCCTTGCAGGTGCTGCATCGGCACAGTGGACTCTGCCGAATAGACCTCGATATCGCGAACGATGGATGTCGCGTTGCCAAATTGATCGTTGGGTTGCACGTCGGGAATGATCCTGAACGTGAACTTTGGCAGATTGGGCGCGACGTTGACGACGAAGCCCCCGCCGTAAGAGAGATCCTGGGTGATCGATTTGTTTGCCCCGGAAGAACGCGCGGCTACAGGTTGCTTTTGAGCCCTGGCAGCGGAACTGAGGAGCAGGCCGACCGAGATCAGCACACAAACCCGCATGGAGTGAGTCGCCATGCAAGTATCGTACTTCGTTGTGAATGGCGATCAAGATTGCGTGCGCTGGGGGTTAATAAGAGTTACGCGAAGAGGAAAACCCCACCCTTTCCGACTTCCTTTAGCGCGCGAGGGTTACTCGCGCTGAGAGCGGAAAGGGTGGGCTACAAAGGCCAAACTCCCGCACGCCACGAGGAATGAGGCTCGAGTTGTCGTCAGTCTTTCTTTTTACCCGCTTACCCGCGCAAGCCCCACTGACCGTGGCCTTGCGCGGCGGGAGGATTGACGATGGGCATCGTCAATCCTCGAAGCTGTGCGCGTGGCCGCCCTGAAAGCGGTGCGTCACCATGAGGTTCCACAGGAACTTGATGACTCGCGCGTCGTCGTAGCAATAGGCCAGGTTATGGTTCAGCGTGGAGAAACAGTGGCGCTGGCAGGTCTGTTTCATCTGCCCTAGTTGTTTGCGATCGAAATTGGCCTTATCGATGTTTCCCCAGTCGTAGGTGGCGGCATACATGGGGAAGCAAGGCGCGACGGTGCCATCGGTGCGGATGATGACGTTATTCTGTCCGGCGCGGCAATTCCATTCGCTGAAGCGCATGTCGCCATCCTCGCCCTGCACGATGCCGGGCATGGAGGCGAGCATCTTGCTGGTTTCGCCGTTGGTTCCCGTGCCGTCGCCATTCCAGCCGTATTTTCGCAGGTCCAGGCCCGAAGACATGCGCATGAAAGCCTTCATCTCCTGAAGACGGCGCACGGAATTAACCATCTGGTAGCCGGCTTTGTTGCGGTCGATGAGCCAATCGATCAGGGAGTCGACTTCGCGCCAATCCTCCGGACGGATATAAGTGGGATTTTCGGAGAGATGCCGGAAGTGCTCGTCCTGCTGGATCATGGGCGTTTCATTGATGTGGTAATCGGTGGCGATGCGATTCTCGTGCGCGAACTCGGTGATCTTGCGCACGTCTTCAAGATTATTGCGGCAGATGTTGAGGTTGCAGAAAACCATGTAGCCGTAGACGTATTGCTTGCGCAAGAGGTACTCGAGATTCTTGCGCACGGGTTCGACGGCTTTGGGCAGGCTGGGCTGCAGATTCCAGGAGTCCAGCGCAAAATTGAAAATGGCTGTCCCGGCGTCCGCCAAACGGTCGGCCACTTCGGGGCGAAGCAAGCGGCCATTGGTGCCGATGTAGATCCAGAAGCCCTTTTTCGCGGCGTAATTGACGACTTTGTGCGCGAACTGCGGGCGAAGCAGCGGTTCGCCGCCCATGAGCGCAAGCACGCGGCAGCCGTGATCGTGGAGCCAATCGATGGAGCGGCGGGCCACGTCTTCGGTCATGCCCTTGACTTTGTTATTGAAGGCCCAGCAATACCAGCAATCGACATTGCATTTGTATTCCAGGAAAAGATAAGCCGTGATGGGATGGAAATCGCCCGGCAACACACGCGAGCGCATATAGGGAACAAGCCACCCGCGCATCTTGCGGACGATTTCTTCGCGGTTCCAGTGACGCCGCTCCGGCGGAGTTTCAGGTCCGGGATCGGTGAGCTTTTCGGGATGGAGCGGGAAGACGGGCTCGGGAAGCTCCAGCCCCTTGACGAGAGCGGGAGCGGGTCCCTCAGGATTGGAGTTCATCAGGAGATCGTGAATCGCAACATCAATTCGGAACTTAGCCGCGGAAGCCACTGCTTACCCCCTTTTCTGGCATTTCAGCGAGCAGTAATCTTATTGCTTATCGGGGTATTCGAGGAGAACGCCGAATCGAGCGTGCGGATATTATTGCGCGACACCCCCCGTTACCGCGCGACACCCCTGTGCTTCGATTTGCAGACCCCTCGTACCCCGCGCCGTTAGATGTGGAACCCTGAAAACGGTTATATGAACCTCACGCTCGCGCGTCCATCGAGGCGCAGCCTGAGGGAACACGGCGAACTAATGGAGGGATGCTTACGGGCGTATTTAAGTTACATAGCGAACCTTCGAGGCGGCCACAGCGGGGTAAGCAGTTTCGCCTGACATTCTGCCATAAACCCCGTTAGCAACTAAGCTAAGCTACGGATTTCGCTTTACAGCGCACATGTTAAGGTGTTTCGTACGGCTGTTCGAGAGGCGACGTCGATGACGAGGATGCCCATCGGGGCCTCTCTAGCTGAGGCCTCATCGACTACCCCGCCCATTCACATCGGACTGACTAATCCCGCGACCCGTTTTCGTAAGTTCTTTCCTTACGCGAGCACCGCGCTGGTAGTGGTGATCGCCCTGGCCGGATACGCCACCATGCGAGGAATGGCCACCAGCCGCGCCTGGCTGGGGCACACTTACGAGGTAAAATCCGAACTCGCCGATCTCGAGCTCAATCGCGCGATGCTTCACCAGGCTGCAAACGCTGCAACGTCGAGCGCGGAGGCGGCGACGCGCGTAGCCTCGGCGGTTGAAGCAATCCGGCAATCGTTGGCCCGGCTGAAGCTATTAACACAAGACAATGGCGCCCAGCAGGAAAGGCTGGAGCAGCTCGAGCCGGTTCTGGAACAGCATGTCCGACAGCTCGAGACGGCTTCGGCTGAAAGACCCGGCGGCGTCGCCGTAACAGCCGACGAAGGTAATGCGCCGCAGGATGCCACCATCAGCCGGATCATCGGCGATATCAATGCGGAAGAGACGCAACTTCTCGGCGTGCGCCAGGCGGCTTGGGACCGCGAGTTCAAGCGCAACATTATCGTTTTGGCGTTCGCCGTAGGCGCCTGCGTGATGCTGCTATTTACCAATATGCACCTGTTGCGTGAAGACGTTCGTTCGGGCCGGATTGCCACCGAGCATATCCGCGAAAGCGCCGATTCGTACCGGGCGTTGAGCGCGCGAGTTATCGGCCTGCAGGATATGGAGCGCAGAAGGATCGGCAGGGAACTGCACGACACCGTGGGCCAGTCTTTGGCCGCCATAGAGATGAGCCTGGAGCAATTGGTGGCGGCGGGTGAAAACGCCAGCGCCGAGCTGATTGAGGAAAGCCGGGAACTGGTGCAGCGCACGGCGAAAGAGGTTCGTACGCTTTCGCACTTGCTGCATCCGCCGCTGCTTGACGTTCTGGGTTTCGCCGCCGCCGCGCAGAATTACGTGCAAGAGTTCGCGCGGCGTAGCGGAATCGAGGTCAAAGTCAATTTTGGAGACGAGCTACGATTGCCTTCCAAGGAAGCGGAGCTGGTGTTCTTCCGGATTTTGCAGGAAAGCCTCACGAACGTGCATCGCCACGCACAGGCGACCTCGGTGGACGTGTGGCTGGCGCGCCCCGATCATGAGGTGGTGCTAAGCATTCAGGACAACGGCAGAGGTTTGCCAGCGGGCACGATTGAGGGTTTCGAGGCCGGCATGGCCTCGGGCGTCGGCCTCGCCGGAATGCGCGAGCGCCTGGCCGAGTTCGGGGGCAAGCTCCACGTCGAGTCATCGCATAGCGGCACTATCGTGCGCGCGAGCATCCCGGCGTAGAATTTGATGCGCGGCTTTGTCGGTAGCTCGGCGAAGACAGGAGAGCTAGCATCGCGAACGAAGCCGGGGCCCTGACGTGCCGCCAGTTTGCGCATATCGGCGAAAGTTGAGGGGAGCAATGCGATGGCGAAACGAGTCGAGCGGCGCACCGTGGACCTTAGCGGCTATCCGGACTTGGTGGTCATCTATCTGGGCATGCGCGTCAATCGGCTGATGGGACTGAAGACGCTTCTGGGATTCGGGCCCAGGATTTCGAATTCAGTAGGGCAGAAGCCGGCGGGTTTGCTGCTCCACGAGACGCTGATCTTCTCTCTTTTCCCCGTGCATGTGGGAATGAGGCAGTACTGGCAGGACTTCTCATCGCTGGAAGCCTGGGCGCGTTCAGAGCCGCACCGCGAATGGTGGAAGAATTTTCTGCGAGATAGCGGCGGAACAGGCTTCTGGCACGAAACTTACTTCATCCGCGGCGGTTTCGAGGCCATCTACGACGACCTGCCGAAGCCGCTGGGCTTGCTGAGCTTTGCTCCGGCGCGCGCGGCCAGCGGGCCGATGTTCTCGGCGCGCCATCGCCTTGGCGTGGCCGGCACGGCAACGGCTCCGGCGCCCGTCAGCGAAGCTGATCTCGCGAGTGGCGGCGCGGAGCGATAAATCCCGAAGCATCGGTGCGCCGGGCGCCCCTGAGGAGAGATTCTTCGGGCGACTTTTCGAAAGGCGGCGAAGCCAGAGACTTTCGCTTAGGGCCGCCCTCAGAATGACAAGGAGCTTTTTGCCCTGGTGCTCTCGGTGGCGTTGAACGCCGGCGCTAACTGACTTCGGACGATTCTTTTTGCAGGAAAGCTTCGAGCGAAGGATTCACGGTGACGCCCGGGCCTTCGGCGTAGTGGATCCAGCCCATTTTGCGAAACTTATTCATGAAGAAATTCACTCGCGGCCGCGTGGTGCCGACGATGGCGGCCAGAGTATCCTGATCGATCGTCTCCAGGATGGATGGCGTCTTGCCGTGCTGGCCGTGGTGCGAGAGCCAAAGCAAGGTGCGGGCCAGACGCTGTTCGCTGGAATCAAAAATGTGCCCCAGCAAATCCTCTTCGATGTGACGGTTGCGTTCGAGCAAATGTTTTACGAAATGGGCGGCCACGGCGGGCTCTTCCGCGATCAGCCGCTTCATGGTTCGCGTTTTGATGAAGATTACCGAAGTGCGCGTGAGCGCTTCGGCTGAGAATTGGCGCCGCGCTCTCCCTGCCAGGCAGGATTCGCCGAAAAACTCACCGGGCCAGAGAAAACCCAGAATGGCGGCGCGGCCGCGCCTGGAAACCGTGCTGATCTTGACGAGGCCGTTATGGATGTAATGAACGCCGTTGCACGCATCGCCCTGCGAACAGATGCGATCGCCGGCTTCGTACGTGAAGCGCGAGCCAGCGCGAATTAATATGGGAAACAACTGCTCCGCCTCCCGCGGATCGATTTGTCGTGTATTCGCTGTGGACATGTGCCCAACCTTTTCGAGTTCGGGCGGCGAAGGCACAAACCTCATTTTTTGCGGTTCGTCGCACGGGACGATGGAATCCGATCGCCACCGACCTCTACTCTTAAGGATTGCTTGAGGCGAGAGTCCGAACTTCACAGCCACCGTAGTGCAGGTGAGTTTATCTCTGTACAAGGGCGAGATTTGGAAGGGTATGCGCAAATAATTTAAAACGCGACGGTTGTCGCCGCGGCGGCGGGGGCCATCGTTCCAAACCGCCGTGATCGCTTGAGTTACCAATGTACCTCGCAGGCAACGGGTTACCTGAAAGGAGCGTACATAACTTCGACAGCAAGTTTTAAGGGCAACCAAAGGGGAGATGGCGCGGGGAGATCAATCTTGCAGGAGGCTGTGCAGCGAATTGTAGATCTTGAGGCCGCCGTTATAGCGGATGAAACCGAGCTTGCGGAATTTGTTCATGAAGAAATTCACGCGTGATCGCGTGGTGCCGACCATATCGGCCAGCGTATCCTGGCTGATGCGATCGAGGATAAAAGGACTGCTGGTGCGCTTGCCGTGCTCATTGAGCAACAGCAGAGTGCGGGCCAGGCGTTTTTCGCTGGAATTGAAGACGCGATCGATCAAATCCTCCTCGATGCGCCGATTGCGGTGCAGCAGGAAGTCAATCAAGTGGGCGGCGGCGCCGCGATCCTGCTCGATCAGGCGCAGCATGGCCCTGCGCTTGATCACCACAATCGAAGTGGGAACGAGAGCAACTGCGGAGGTCTGATGGTGGGTCTCGCCACTGAGGCATTCTTCGCCCAAGAAGTCGCCGTGGCCCAGGATTCCCAATACGGCACCTCGCCCGCGGTTGGAGACGGTGGTGAGCTTGACCAAGCCCTCCTCAATGTAATTGACTTCGGAGCAAGGAGCGCCTTGGGAAAAGATCACCTCGTCGGGACGGTATTTCACCACCTTCTTTGCGGGCAAAAGATTCAGAAAGGCGCTTCGGCTGCCCACACTCTGCGCGTCTCTAGATTTCACGGGGACTATCCCAAAGTGGATTGTGTGCCCAGCCAGCTACAGGTCCAAGGACCCTTCGCTGCGCTTTCGCTGTGCGAGCGAAAGGCGTAGTTTGCTGAAACACTTGCAGCGCGTCTGTACAAAATTGAACATATGGTTACAGTTGCGGCTGCCATTTAAAACAGGATTGTTCCCAGCAGAATGAAAACCATCCGCAAGGGGCGCCTGATAGGCCTGATAGGCTTGATATCTGACACGCACGGGCTACTACGACCGGAGGCGTTGCGGGCGCTGGAGGGTTCGGACCTGATCATCCATGCCGGGGACGTCGGCGATCCGAAGATACTGGAGGAACTCCGGAGATTGGCGCCGGTGGTTGCCGTGAGGGGAAATATTGATACGGGCGCATGCGCCGACCTGCCGGAAACGGCCGTCGCGCAGGCTGGCTCCGCTTTGATTTACGTCCTGCACGACATAAGCAAGCTGGACCTGAAACCCGAGGCCGCCGGCATGAGGATGGTCGTGAGCGGCCATTCGCACAAGCCGTCTCAGCAGGAGCGAGAGGGGGTCATTTACGTCAATCCGGGCAGCGCCGGACCGCGGCGCTTTAAACTGCCCGTAACAATCGCCCGCGTCGATGTCACGCCGAGCCCCTGGCGGGTCGAGTTCGTCGACCTGGCGCCTCAAAAGTGAGCCTCGACCAACCAGCCCTGTCGCGCGTCCGCCTTCAGGCGGCCGCAGGGCCATACAGGATTTCACGGATGGCTCGCACGCGGCGGGGTGGGTAGGTTGTGGCCCGCCCCGCCCCAAAAGCATTTAAGCTAACCCAATCAGCCTCCGTCACAGCAGCATTCAGGAGGTGGAGACGTCCCATTGCCCACAGACAAAGGAAAGCCGGTTCCCGATCTCCCATCGACGCCGCCACCCTCAAACCCCGAATCCCAGGTGGGGTTCGCCAAGATTACCCGCGACGCCACCGAACGCATGTGCGCCGATGAGGCCCGGCGGGAGCTTTCCGCCCGCGTCCTGCGCTTGCAGGACGAGGAACGACGGCGAATCTCCCGCCAGTTGCACGATATGACCGGGCCAGTGATGAGCAGCATCCTGATGAACCTGGCGGTCGTGGAAAAGGACGCCGGGGCGTTGAGCGAAACGAGCCGCCTAGCCTTGCAGCAGGCGGAAACTTTGACGCGCCGCTGCTCGAGCGACATTCGCACCATGTCTTATTTGTTGCATCCGCCCCTGCTCAACGAGGTGGGCTTGGCCGCGGCGGTGCAGTGGTTCCTGGATGGATTTTCGCAAGATACCGGCATCAGCACCCATCTCGAAGCGCCCGAGGATCTTGGCCGCTTTGCGGAGGAGATGGAGATTTCCCTCTTCCGCGTCGTGCAGGAATGCCTAACGAATATCCACCACCATGCCAATAGCTCGACCGCGCTGGTGCGCCTGCATATCGCCGCCCCACAGCACAAAGACCAGCCGCACACCCTGACCCTCGAGGTGTCCGATCAAGGCAAAGGCGCCCAAGCCAAAGCAGATCAACGAAAAGGATCCCAGGGGAAGGGGAATCCAGCAGCGACGAGCGCCGGCCCATTCGCCGAGGGATTCGGAATCCAGGGTATGCGCGAAAGAGTGGAAGAACTCGGCGGGAATCTGGAGATCGCCTCAGCCCCGCGCGGCACAACCGTGCGCGCCACCGTGCCCATCCCCGGACGGCAGAAGGCGGCTAACGGCGCTGTTAGAACCAAAGCGCGCCTTCTGCTGGTGGACGACCACGAAATCGTGCGCCAGGGTCTGGTCAGTTTGCTGCGCGGAGTGGAGGGCTTCGAAGTGTGCGGCGAAGCGGCCACCGGCGAAGAAGCCATTCGCGAAGCCGATAAATCGCGGCCCGACATCGTGATTATGGATTTGCGCATGCCGGGCATGGACGGCTTGCAGGCCACGCGGTCGATTCTGAAGTCGCATCCCCAAACCGATGTGTTGATCTTTACCGTGGATGAGTCCGAACAGGTCCTGCGCGAGGCGCTCAAAGCAGGCGCCCGCGGCTGCCTGACCAAAACCGACGCCGGGTCAAGCCTGCTGTCGATGCTGAAGACGCTCGTCGCCGAACGCCACGCCGCTCCCGGCCCCGCCTAGCAACTCCGTCCGCACGCAGTTGAACTTTTGAATCACGAGGCTTTATGCTAAGTTCCCCGATCGATGGAGGTGTTTTCTTAATGCCGATCCGGACCCACTGGTGGTCGTTTGTCGAAAGCGTGGTGGGCATCGACCGAAACCAACCCGGCGTGTACGAACTAGGCGACGAGAACGGCATCGTGGTTTATATCGGAAGTTCGGATGACCTGAGGCAAAGACTGACGGAGCATTTGAGCGAAGAGCCGTACTCGTGCATTCGACAAAACGCGACGCAATACCGAATTGAGTACACGGCCGAATACGAAAACCGCGAACGCGAACTCCACAGGGCTCACATTGGCCAAGTTTAGGAAGCCGCCCAAGTGCAATAACTCAATCGGGGCAGCCGGCCATTGATCAGGATTTCTTCTCGCGGCGGGATTCCTCGCTTTCAGTCATGGCCTTACCCCAGCCGTCGTAATAGCCGTCCTTCGTGAAAAAGTGCTCCGTCCCGTTCGAGCGACGATTCGGTCCAGTTCGGCGCCCTCCCGGATCGAAACCGGCTCCATGATATCCATGGTCTCCATGCGCCCGTCTTTGTGCTGAACCCGCAGCTTCACATCTATAGTGACGAATGCCGGACACTTATCCGTCATGGGGCAATCACCCTAACTTGTGCCGCATTTCAAGTTATGGAAGCCGTCGGCCGACCCTCGTCTGAGTTGGGTGCCGCACCCTTGGCCATTCCTTCCCAGATGGCTACGTAAACGCAGTCAGGAGTGATACAAGCACCTTTGGTCTGTCATTAGTTCGAGCAATCCCGTAAGATCGCTCGGGGCGGTGTCACCCCCGGTATCCGGACACCGAACGCCCCCTTCTAATAGTTAGTTACGCGAGCCTCAATCGCGACGTGGCGCCGCACGGCGCCCGCAAATAGCACCCAGAAGCCCAGCCCAAAGGAGAATAAGAGATGTTGTCGCGCAAGATCATCCTGCTTACGTTCCTGATGACCACGATTGCTTCCGGGGCCTACGCCCAGAATCGATTTGAGATCGAGCCATTCGTCGGCGCGCGCTTTGGCGGACGCATCACCATCAATACGCCCGACGTGGATTATCTGCCGATCGATACGAGCCTCAACTGGGGCTTTACAACCGGCGTCGGCATCATCCGGCATTTGTTCGGGGAATTCATGTTCAACCGGCAAACCACTACTCTCAGCGCGCACGATACCTTACTCAACCAAACGCTTCCGCTCACCACCCACGCGCATATCGATCTGTATCATTTCGGCTTGCTCTATGAATTCTGGGTGCCCTGGAAGCTGCGTCCTTTTGTGGCGGGCGGGATCGGCGACACACACTTTGACTCTCACGGAGTGCTCGCGTTCGAGGATCGCTTCTCGTATAACCTCGGCGGCGGCATTAAATATCTATTTGCGCCGGAAGTGGCGCTGCGGGCGGAGGTACGCTGGTCGCCTTCGCGCACCACGGCTTCCAGCACGACGTTCTGCGATCCCGCTCTTGGTTGCTTCACCACCCCCATCACCCATCATGCGCAGCAGGGGCAGGCCGACATCGGTTTGGAATTTCGCTTTGGCAGCTGGAGACGCTAAGCGGCGTTCAGGGTGACCTGAGGATTGGCTTCGGCAAGTTTTTTTATCGTCAGGAGCATCTTGCGCTCCATGGCGAAGTGAGCGGGCTCCCAAAAGAGGAAATTGATTGCGCGCTGCCACATGGAAATGTTGGCGGCCGAACGCAGCCGGGCGATCAGCCGTGTAGTGTTCACGCCTTTGCGCTGCAAGACGAAAGCCCACGTGGTGTCCAGGCCTTCTTTGCCCGCGCGGATCAATTCCCAATCGCCGGGCATGGCGAGCACGAGCGAACGCATGGGCTCGACGACTGCCGCGATCATGCGGGCGCGTCCGCCGAAGCGTTTGGGTGAGCCGAACCAGACCGTATCGCCGATGGAGCGCTGCTGCCATTCGGGGACGATACGGAAGGTATTGCGCATGTCGCAGCCGACGAGATTCTCGAGGAAAGTGTAGCTGTAGAAGCCGCCGCGGTCCTGGCCGATCTGCACCAGCCAGCGCCAGACGGCTTCGGCGGGCGCATCGATATTGATGGCGTGCGTAACGACGGCCAAGGCGTAGGGGGAAAGCGCGTCGCCGGGGAGCACGGCGATACGGTCCAGATGCGTGGCGCCCCAATGCAAGTGCCAAGGGCGAATGATATAGAGATAGGAGAAGAGCAGCGCTGCGAAAATGACGATGGCGATGGCCGCCGCATACATTTCTGCCTCCGAACCCGCGCATGGCCATTGTAACGCGCCTGCGGTTTCTGCAAAGAACCGGGGAGCTGGCAAATATTGTGGGCTCGGCCTCGAATGAAACGGAAGCTGCTTTCTGTGACACCGGCAGGTTCCGGATGAGAAAACCGCACCCTTGAAGTCGCCCTTCGAGACTCCCCTCGAAGCGCCTTCCTTCCTTGGGACAAGTCGCCGACAGGTCAGGGCAACGAGGCGCCAAGCTAGAGGCAAAAGCAGATCCCTCGGTCGCCACCACCTCTGCACGCGTAAAGGCGACGCGCGCGGGGGACCCCGGCGCCGCGGCGACCTCGTGATGACAGCGGGCGATGCGTGCGGACACGCCGTGCGGGGAGCAACGCTAGACCAATAATTAGCCGCGGAAGGCGCGGGTGCCGGCGGGGAGGTTGCTGGTGCCGCCATCGACGACGATTTCCGCGCCCTGTATGTAAGAGGAATCGCTGGAGGCCAGAAAGAGCACGGCGCGGGCGACCTCTTCGGCTTCGCCCCATCGTTCCAGTGGCACGACGAACGGCAAGCGCTCGTTTACGGCAGCGATTTGCTGTGGTGTGCGCGTGGCTTCCCAGAGCGGAGTGCGCGTATATCCGGGCGTGACCACGTTGACGCGAATGGCCCGCGGGCTGAGCTCCGCGGCCAAACATTGCGCCATCACACGCACGGCGGCTTTGCTGCCGGCATAGGCGGAAGTGCCCGGGAAGCCGATCTTGCTTGTGAGCGAGCTGATGAGCACGATGGCCGCGCCATCGCGCAGCAACGGGAGCGCCCCTTGTACGGTGAAAAAGACGGAAATGAAATTGAGCTGAACCTGCTTCTCGAAGGCGGCGACTTCGGTGCCGCCCAGCGGCGTGGAGGCGGAACGGCCGGCATTGGCGAACAGAATGTCGAGAGCGCCGAAGCGCTGCTTCACCTGGGAGAAGATGCGTTCGCGTTCGGCGGCATCGGTGATGTCCGCACGAATGGCGAACGCGGCGGGGCCCAGCGATCCGGCAGCGCTGCGCAGGGTCTGCTCGTTGCGGCCGGTGATAGCGACCTGTGCGCCCTCGTCGACGAACAGGCGCGCCGTGGCTAGTCCGATGCCGCTATTGCCGCCGGTGATGAGTGCGAATTTGGAGTCAAGTTTGCCCAACCGTGTTCCCCCAATTTAGAAGAGCGCAGAAGGATTATCCGGCGCCACATCGAAAATCGAAAGAGGACAAAAAGATGCCGGCCTGAAGGCCGGCACGCGCTACTCATAGCCGTGGCTTTCGCCGGTACCCACCGGACCGGCGAAGCGGCGATATAGAAAAATGAAATAGACGCCGGCAAGGGTGATTCCCACGATCCACCAGGCCAGGCCCAGCCGAAGCGCGCGATCGGAAGTGCGAGCGTTGTATATCGATAGCGAGAGCGCCGGGCCGGCACGCGCGGGAAGAACATAAGGATAGAGTCCAAATGCGGCGCTGGTGAGCATGCCCAGCAAATAACCGCAGGAATGCACGAAGGCGCGGCGAGCGCTAAGCGGTGCGGCGTCTCCTCGCAGGTAATAGAAGATTCCGGCAAGGCTGGCGAGAACAATGGCCGGAAAGACGAATCCCCATGGATGACCGCTGAGATTGAGGAGAATCTGCGGCTGGATGCGCAGACTGATGAGCGTGACGAGCAGGGCCGTGGCTAGAACGGCCCACGAGCTGAGTCGTGCGATGCGCCGGGCGCGCGCGGCGAGTTCGGCTTCGCATTTGAACGCGACCCAGAGCGCTCCATGCAAAGCGAGCGCGAAATATGCGGCGACGCCGACGAGAATCGTGTACCAATCGAGAATGCCGGCGTCTGCGCCGAAACGAAAATTGGTCCACAGGGGCTCGAAGAAATATCCCTGCGCGTCCAGTGGAACACCGCGGACGACGTTGCCGAGGGCGGCGCCGAAAAAGATGGCCAGCAGCGCACTCGAGAGACAGAACGTCAAATCCCAGAAAGGCGACCACACGGGTCCTGCAACGAGGCTGCGAAATTCGACGGAGATGCCACGCAGAACCAGGAGCCAGAGAACGATCATCAGCGGCAGATAGAAGCCGCTGAAACTCGAAGCGTAGAGAACGGGAAAAGCGAAGAAGAGCGTGCCTCCGGCGGCGACCAGCCAAACTTCGTTACCATCCCAGACGGGCGCGATCGAGCCAATGACGGCGCGGCGTTCGGGATCGGTGGACGCGACGCCCAGGTGGATAATGCCGGCACCGAGATCGAATCCATCGAGCACCACGTACACGGCGATCATAAAGGCGACGAGGCAAAACCACAGAGTGGGCATCGATTCGCTCCTCAGCCTTTTGCCGATTGGGGCGCCGGGCGCCGCGCCGCGACACCGACCGCTGGCGGGCGTTCATCCGAGGGCGCGGGGCCGCGATCGATTTCGCGATAAATCAAGAAGAGGAAAAGAATTCCCAGGACGAGGTACATGCCGAAGAAACCAAGCAGCGTAAACCACACGTTACCTTCGGAAACGCGCGGGGAGATTCCCATCGGCGTGCGCATCAAGCCGTAAATCACCCAAGGCTGCCGGCCGGCCTCGGCAGCGATCCATCCGGCAGTATTGGCGATGTAGGGGAAGGGAAGCGCGAGGAGCAAGATCCACAGCATCCAGGGGGAGCGATAAAGCGAGCCGCGAGCGAGAAGAAAAGCGGCGACGAGCATGATGGCGATGAAGAGCGTGCCCAGGCCGACCATGACGTGGTAGCTGTAGTAAACCAAAGAAATAAAGTCGGGCCAATCGCTTTCGGGAAAGCGATCGAGCCCACGGACTTCGGCGGTCCAAGCACGGTAGGTGAGAAAGCTGAGCGCCCGCGGGATTACCAGCGGGTTATCGAGGCGGCGATTGGGGATATCGGGCTGGCCGAGAATGGCGAGCGGCGCGCCTTCCTGGCTGACGAAGAGGCCTTCCATGGCGGCAAGCGTGACGGGCTGATAACGTGCGATGAGAACGCCCTCCATATCGCCGGTGGGATACAGCTGCAAAATGGCAGCGATCACTCCCACGATGACGCCGGTGCGCAGAAAAATGCGCGCGTCGCCCTCGAAAGTGTTGCAAAGCAAATAAAACGCGCCGACGGCAGCCATGACAAAGCATCCGGTTTGCACAGCGCCGAGCATGTTATGGGCGTATTGCCAGAGCGCCCAGGGATTGAGGAGCAAACCCCAAAGGCTGGCGAGAGCAAAATTGCCGCCGGGGTCCTGCGAATAAGCCAGCGGATGCTGCATCCAGGCATTTGTAGCGATGATGAGGTAGCCGGAGAGCCAGGAGCCGAGCCAGACGAGAAACACGGAGAACCAATGGCCGAGCGGGCCCAGGCGTTTGTCGCCGAAGAGCATCAGTCCGAGAAAACTTGATTCGAGGAAAAAGGAAAACACGCCTTCCATGGCCAGCGTCTGGCCGATGACGCCGCCGGCGGATCGCGAGAAGGCCGCCCAATTGGTGCCGAATTGAAACTCCATGGGGATTCCGGTGACGACACCGAGCGCGAAGTTGATGGCAAAAATGCGGGCCCAGAAGCGGACGGCGCGGTTGTAGCGTTCGTCTTTGGTGCGCAGCGCGGCCGTTTTGAGGATCAGTAAAAGGAGCGAGAGTCCCATGGTTAGCTGGGGGAAGATGTAGTGGAAGGTGATGGTGAAGGCGAAATGAAGGCGGT
This sequence comes from uncultured Acidobacteriota bacterium, assembly GCA_963761945.1. Lineage (GTDB taxonomy): Bacteria > Acidobacteriota > Terriglobia > Acidiferrales > UBA7541 > Palsa-189. Next base: position 219,908 of record CAVXIM010000017.1, read on the forward strand.
CGACGCCGACGGCGGTTCCCATGTGATCACCCCTGGGAGGGTTTTGTAAGTGGTCATTCTATACGGCGACGGGCCGCAGGAAACCAGGAAGTTAGTGGTAGTCAGTGATGAGGAAATCTAGTAGCACCGCTTTTGCCAAGACCACGACGGGCAGCCACCTACAGGTGCAAACGACGTGGGCCAACGGAAAAAGCAGATCCCTCGTTCGCACACCGGGCGCGCAAGAGCGCGCGCCGGTGTCCCGCTCGCTCGGGATGACAATTCTCGCTAATGGCGTGCGAGCAAGAGGAATTTGAGCTCCACTCTTGAAACCAAGGATCAGTGCCCTTGAGATCGGAAAAAGCCTCAGGTCTCCCGACAACTTTGTGAAGCGGTGAAAGCTCATCATGTAGGTAGACTTTCGCCGCGGGAGGCGTCGGGACGACCTGAGCTACAAAACTCGCACAGCAGGGACTCCGCTCCCGCGGAGTCCTCGGGAAAGCGAAGGTGGTTTCAGCGGGGGTTTGTGGCAGTGTATATTAGCGCGCCGAATATTTTTGCCGTTTGCGCGCTCAATCCGGCATAGCCGGCGAAGCGCGGTTTGACGCAATTCAGATCAGGAGACTGCGAACCGTTATGAAAGCGATCCAGGTGCCGCGGCACGGCGGCGCTGAAGTGCTCACAGTTGTCGATCTTCCGATTCCACAGCCGAAGCCAAACGAAATCGTGATCAAGATAGCGGCCGCGGGGATCAACTTTATCGACGTCTATTACCGGGAAGGACGCTATCCGGTTCCGCCGCCATTCGTGGACGGTTCGGAGGCGGCGGGGACGGTACACGCAGTGGGGAGCGACGTGAAATCGTGGAAAGCGGGCGATCGCGTGGGCTACTGCATGGTTCTGGGGTCGTACGCGGAATATGCGGCCATCCCCGCGGAGCGCGCGGTGCGCGTGCCGCAAGGCGTGAGCGATCAACAAGCGGCTGCGGCGCTGCTGCAGGGCATGACGGCGCATTATCTGGTGAACAGCACGTATCCGCTGAAGAGAGGCGAAATCGCGCTAATCCATGCGGCGGCGGGCGGGATGGGACTGCTGCTGGTGCAGATGGCCAAGCAGATCGGCGCGCGCGTGATTGCCACGGTGGGTTCGGACGAGAAAGCGAAATTGGCGCGCGAAGCCGGAGCCGACGACGTGATCGTTTACACGAGGGAGGATTTCGAGGCGGAAACCAAACGCTTGACGGAAGGAAAGGGTGTACACGTCATCTATGATGGGGTGGGAAAGACGACCTTCGACAAGGATCTGAATTTGCTGCGGCCGCGAGGCTATCTCGCTCTGTTTGGAGCTTCCAGCGGAGCCGGTGCCGCCCTTTGATCCGATTCTGCTTTCGCAGAAGGGCTCGATCTTCCTGACGCGGCCAACGCTTGGGCACTATGCGGCTTCGCGGGAGGAATTGGAGTGGAGGTCGCGCGAAGTGTTCGAGCAGATCGGCGCCGGAAAACTGAAGCTGCGCATCGCGCACGTCTATAAGCTGAGCGACGCGGCACAGGCGCACCGGGATCTGGAGGCTCGCAAGACGACGGGGAAGTTGTTGCTCCTGCCGTGAGGGCTGACCGCACGGGCACAGGAGAAGATGCCCGAACGGCGCATGCGCTGAGACGCGGCGGAGGACAGGCACCCGGAAAACTGACGCCGGCAGGATGCCCTTCGAGACTCCTTCGAGTGAGCTACAAGGAAGGAACCCACCCTTAAAAACGAAGGGTGGGGCACCCGAAAGCGCGAAAAACAGATTCGTCACGCAAAGCGCGCGCTGAGCTATAACGTTAGTGCGCGGCAAGCGAGGCGCCAAGATGCAATACCGGGACGTGCGGATGAAGCCAGTCTTGGCGCTCTTCCTCATCATCGTGGCGAGCGGGACGGCGGCGGCGCAGGACGAAGATTTTCACCGCGCGAAGTTTCCCGCGAAGCCTGAGGCCGTCTACCAAGCCGCCAATCGTGCTATTGGGCAACGGCATCCCAAGGACCACTGGATCACTCTTCGCGACGACGATCATCTCGAACTGCACGTGCAGACGAAAGTAACGCTCGCCAATATCGGCTACCGAATGGTTCTGACGGTGAAGCCGGATGGCACAGGCTCGGTTGTGCAGATCGATGCAGAGCGCATCCCAGTGAAGCACGGAGTGCTTTTCGGTGACGGCAAAAAGGAGATCGAGGAGGTATTTCGGGATTTGTCGGCGGAACTGCGGAGCCAATAGTGCTGGCCGCACAGTCATTGGGAGACATGCCTGGACTAATAGCTCTATAAAAGCAGATCCCACGGCCAACGCGACCTCGGGGTGACAACGGTGCGTGCGGGCTGGGCATGCCTCTCTAGCTAATAAAGAGGGGAAAATAAAAAAGGGCCGGAGGGGAAATGACTCCGGCCCCTTTTCGTTTTAGCTGCTCTCGATTCCCGAGGGAAGCCCGGGGAGAAGGGCAGCAGCGTTTCGGTTTAGAAGATCAGCTTGAGACCGAGCTGAACGACGCGCGGCCCGCCCGATCCGAGTATGGGGTTAGATCCGCCGGCATCGGCCGTGAGTGTGGCGCCGCCGAATCCGGCACCAGCCGAAGGATCGGTTGTGCCGGAGCCGCCGCCCGGGCCGCCGAGGGTTGGAGAAGTTGACGGCGTTGAGGATGTTGAATCCTTCCACGCGGAACTGGAGCGGTGAGCCGTTCCTTGAAGACGAAGTTCTTGAACAAGGACATATCCCATTGGCGGAATCCGGCGTCACGGAAGATGTTGCGGCCCATGGTGCCAAAGGTTCCGATGGCGGGAGGCAGCATCATTGAGCCACCCAGAGCGTAGCAACCAGAAGCAGCAAGCGCGGCCTGGGAAGCTGGGCCCATGGCCTCCGCTTTGGCGTTACACGCGGCATTAGCGGTCTCAGCGCCGGAATTGTTGCGTCTCCGCTACCCGCGTAGAAGGGAACACCGCCGGTGCCGCCGGAGAGGATGTCTCCGTTAACCGGGTTGGAAGTAAACCCGTGGAGTGATTTGAAGTCCTTCGGATTGCCGAAGAAATTCCATTGTTCGCCCTGGCCGTCTTCATTGGTCTGGCCCACCTCGCCGGTACCGCTGAAGTCATTGCCGGTATCGTCAGCACCCCAGGGCAAACCGGATTGTAAGGTGACGACCGAGTTCAGCGCCCAGCCTTCCAATATCTGGCCGTGACCTTTCTTGCCAGGAATATTGTAGGTGATCGAGATGGTGCCACGGTGAGTGATGTCGAAGACGCTGTTGCCGTAGAGCGGCAGCTCACATCGTGCCGTAGATCGGTATGCAGCAGGACCAATTATCGGAGGCATTATCCAGCGCATGGGAGAACGTGTAGCCGACGGTGAAGGAAAGTCCATGCGAGGTGCGCTCGGTGATGGTGGTCTGTAAGCCGTTGTAGTTGGAATGCTCCAGGTTCTGCAGCATATCGATGAAGCCTAAGTAAGGGAGAACTTGGCGTTGAAGGGCCGGGCGGCTTGCTCAAGATCGCCCGAAGCGTCGGCAGCCGTACAGGTAATCGGCGCGCCGGCAAATGTCGGAGCGACGGCGGCGGTAGAGACGTTGTTGGCATTGCACCAGGCGATCTCACTCAGGGCAGTACCGCCCAATGTTCCGGCGCCCGGGTAGCCCGCGCCAAGCGCGGGTTGGTTGACGTCGGTTATGCCGATCAGCCCAGTGCCGTGATTGCCGACATAGGCGATATCGAGAGAGAGATTGTTGGTGATCGCACGCTGGAGGTCGAGAGCCCAGGTGGTGACGTAAGGATTATAGATGTGCGGATTCACCGCCAGAATGCTGCAAGGCTGAGGCGTGAGATCCGCTCGCCAGAGTGATGCTGCCATCTCCGCAAGAAGGGGTGGAGTTGTAAAGGGGGACGGCGGAGCTGTTATGGATCCAGTCGAAGGCGATCTGGCCGGGAGTTGTGGTTCGCGTTTAGAGCCGGGCCGGTGAAGTTGATAGCGGAGACGTTGATATTGCCGGGGCTGGGGATCTGCGCGCCGTTGGCGTAAGAGCGCAACCGGTGGGCACCATGCGAAGACCGAGCAGGTTGCCAATGGCATTGAACATGTCATAGCTGAATTGCTCGTAGAGCGATTCCAGCGCCAGCGCGAACGACGGTTTTGCCATTGCCTTGAACGTCCCAGGCGATCCCGAGGCGCGGGGCGAAGTTATTGCGATCCGGTCGTAGATCGAACCGACTCCTTTGCCCAATTGCACGAGCCCGGTGGGCGTGGTGGGGTCGAAGTTGCCAAATAATCCGTCGCGCTCATTCATGACGCCGTCATATTCGTAACGCAAGCCGAGATTGACGGTGAGCCGCGGAGTGACGCGCCAATCATCTTGAGCGAAGGCGGCGATGTTTTGACTGGACATGTGGCGCAAGAGATTACCGGTAAGGAACTGCGCGCGGTTGGGAACACCTTCGAAGAAGGCGGGTAAATCCTCGAAGCGGACCGGCCCTTTGGCGTTGGAGGTTACGTTGTTGGTGCTGTGATTATCCAGATACTCGATGCCAAATTTGAAGGCGTGCCTGCCACGCAGGTAGGAAACGTGGTCCAAAATCTGCAAGACGCCATCCGGACCGACGGTCTTGGGCCAGCTTGCCCCGATAGAAAAATTGGAAAAGCTGGAGAAGCGTATCTGCGGGAACCCGAAATAGGCCGGGTTGGTTTGGCCGGTAAATAAGCTGTACGTGGCCCCGTTAAAAGCATAACTGGCCGGATTCTCTGTTGAGTCGTTGCTCAGGAAGGTTTGATAGTAGTGAGAATAGCCGATGCGCGCTTCGTTTACCCAAGTGGAATTGGGCGTCCAGGCCCAATTTCCCGCGACGACCTGCGCGCGAGCATATTGGATGGTGAGTTGCGATGGATTCAACTGGAGCAGGTTGTTGTCGGCAAGAAGTCCTCGCCCGGGCTGATGAAATACATGCCATTGATGGAGTGCTTGTCGTTAAGGTGATAATCGATCTTGGCCATTCCGGCGTCAATGGTGTTGGTGGTGTTGATCGAGGTATTCAAGGTGGGAGCCGGATTGTTGTTCACGGGAAAGAGGCCGGGAATAATTGCCCAGCGGGGTGCAGGTGGGGCTAAGTCCCGCGAGTGAGCGCTGACCGGTGCGACCCCCTTACCGAGGGTCACGCCTTTGCATCGGTTCCGGTGCCTGAGAGCGCGGCAAGGCAAGCGCCCTGAAGGCCGTCCTGCGGATCCGACGCGTCCCACGCCGCTCATGGGCACGCCGTTGTGAGTGACTGGGTTGCCGACGGTGTATCGCTGATCTTCATAGTTCAAGAAATAAAAAAGCTTATCTTTCTTGATGGGGCCGCCCAGGCTGGCGCCGAACTGCTCGAACTGCAAAGGAGTGATCGAGACGGGGGCGCGGGATTAAAGTAGTCGCGGGCGTCAAAAGCATCGGACGCGGCCAAAGGCATAGGCCGTGCCGTGCATATTGTTGGTGCCGCCTTTGATCCCGACATTGACGATGGAGCCAGGCTTCCATCCGAATTCGGCGCGAGGATTTTCTTCGGTCTTGAATTCGTCGATGGCATCGATGGGGAGAATGGTTCCGGCGTCACCTGCGGCCATGCCGGCGTTCATGATGCTTTGCGCCATCCAGGGATCGTCGGCGTTGACGCCGTCGACCAGATAAACATTGTCATGAGCACGCTGGCCATTGGTGCTTTGGGTCCAGCCGCCACCGCCGGGATAAATCTCGACACCGGGACGCAAAGAGAGGAGATTTTCGAAATTGCGGCCGTTGAGGGGCAGGTCATTGATGATGACGTTTTGAATGGTGCCGCCGAGTTCCGCGTTGGTGGTTTCGACGAGCGGTAGTTCACCGGTTACGGTGACTTTTTCGGTCTGCTCACCCGGCTGCAGAGTCAGATCGACGCGCAAATCCTGATTGACCTCGAGGGTGACGCCGGAGCGCTCGGCAGTTTTGAAGCCTTGAAGCGCTGCTCGGACGGTATAGATGCTGGGTAGAAGGTTGGGAACATTGTATTCACCCGCCGCGTCGGTCGTTACCGTGCGCGTCAGATTTCTTTGAGTATCGACGATCGTGACAGTGCTTCCGACGACGGCGCCGCCGGTCTGATCGGTGACGCTGCCAAGGATACGGCCGGCATTACCCTGCGAAAAGAGCTGCTGACTTCCCGATAAAATAAAGAGGCTCAGAGAGATGATCCCAATCGCTGTTTTGAACAGCGAGGGGGAAAATCGCTGAGCCGCACGAGCGAGTAACTTCATAAGGCACACCTCCGGGAATTTAACTGAGAATAAAGGCAAGGTCCTAAAGCGGTCACCCCGACTTGGCCCTAAGAACTTCGCCCCTGGTCCCAAACCACAATACATGCCCGTATAGCTTACACCAGCTGAAAAAAAATACTCAAACCGAGAGTGGCCGAAAATAAGGTGTTTATGGGAGAAGCCGCTTACGTTTCGAACCCGGCGCGGAGGCCGGTTGGAGAGAACAGGGCGGCGGGCAATTCGAGATAAAGATTCGAGGCAAAAAAAAGGGCCGGATTTGAGTCCGGCCCCTTCGGTTAGAGAAGACGGCTTAGGCTAGAACAAAATCTTCAAGCCGAGTTGCATATCGCGGTTGCCGCCGGACCCGAGGATCGGGTTGGAACTGGCGGCGTCCGGAGTGTTGAGGACGTAACCAAGTCCTGTTGCCGTGGATGCCTTCGAAGGATTGATATTGTTGGCAGTGCCGGAGCCGCCCGGGCCTCCGAACGGGTTGACAAAGTTGACGTGGTTGAGAACGTTGAAGAACTCCGCACGGAACTGTAAAGAGAGCCGCTCGTTGACTTTGAAGGCCTTGGTGATAGAGGCATCCCAGTTGCGGAATCCCTGGTCGCGCCATGGGTTCCTGGGCATCGTGCCGAAGCTGCCGTAAGCCGGAGGAACGAGCACGGAACTGCCCAGGGCATAGCACCCGAGGTTGGTCAAGGAGGCCACCCCCAACGGGCCCATCGCCTGCGATTGTGCCAGGCACTTGGCGTTTGTGGTGCCGGGATAGTATGGAACACCTGTGACGCCCGTAGGTCCTGGGGTTACCCCTGCGAAGTTGTGAACGGCCTCGAAATCAGAAGGGTTGCCGAAGAAATCCCATTGCATACCCTGGTTGGCTTGCGGGTTGCGCCCATTGGCCTCGCCTACACCCGCGAAGTCAGTGGTGGAGTCGTTGATGCCCCAAGGCGTACCCGTTTGAATAATTGCCGCTGAGTTGATGGACCAGCCTTCGAGCAACTGCCCGAAGCCCTTCCTTCCGGGAATCGCGTAGGTGCCAGAAATGGTGAAACGATGACGCATGTCGAAGGCCGTGCTGGTGTAAAGCTGGCTGCGGAAATTTCCGTAGCTGTTTTGAGGGATCTGGAGCCCGCCGCTTGTGCCCTGGTCGGAGGATTCACCGAGGGCGTGGGCATAAGTGTAGCCGCCGGTGAGCGTCAGCCCATGATAGTTCCGCGCGGTTAGGACGGCCTGGAGTCCGTTGTAAGTAGATGTGTCCAGGTTCCCGAAACTGTCGATGTATTTCAGGTAGGGGAACAGGCCATTGAAAGGACGTCCTGTTTGTTCCGAAGTCGAGCTTGGGGTGCAGTTCTTCTTGCTGGGGGTAGCCGCACATTTACTGAGGGTGGCTGCTGTCCATCCCGGACCGGTGACAACGGTTCCTACGCCAGGGACGTTCAGCGTAACCGCCGTGGGCTGGTTGATGTCCCGAGCGCCAATCAGCTTGACGCCGTGATTGCCAACGTAGCCGATGTCCAAAGAGAGATTGCCGCCCAGAGCTCGCTGGAGGTCTAGGTCCCAGGTCTCCACGTAGGGCGTCCGTAGATTGGGGTCCACGTTAATGGCGTTGCACTGGGCCGGTGTAATACCTGCTGTTCCCGGAACTGCAGTATTGCCATCACCGCAAGCAGATACGAATGGGAAAATGCTGCCGGTGGGAGAGTTGGCACCCCAATTAGCGGCAAGGCTGCCGGGAGCCGCCGTGGCAAAAGTGGCGGGTGCGGCAGCAGCGCCGTCAAGAGGCAAGCCGGGGCTCAGACTGATGTTGGCCACGGCGATGTTGCCGGGTCCCTGTTTACACGAGCCGCCCACGCCAGCGACTCCGCCTGAGCAGAGCAGGTCGCCCGTGGGCTCGACGCGCAGCCCAAACGAGTTGCCGATGCCCTGGAATACATCCAAGCTCAGCTGTTCGTAAAGGATGCCGCCACCACCACGGAGGACGGTTTTGCCATTTCCGAAGACATCGTAGGCAAAGCCAAATCGCGGGGAGAAGTTATTGTGATCTCCGTTGAAGGGAGTATTTGTCTGCACCAAGCCCAGGATGGGATCAAAGTTGCCTTGCAGGCCGTTCCGCTCCTTGGGCACCGTGGTGATTTCGTAGCGAAGTCCGAGGTTGACAGTGAGTTTGGGAGTCACGCGCCAGTCGTCCTGGATGAAGGCGGCGTAGCCGGTGTAAGTGAAGTGCCGCACCAAGTTACCCACCAGGAGGGCAGCACTTCCACCGCCAGCATTGTCGATCGAGGAATCCGGAACGCCGGAGAAGAAGTCAGTAACCGAACCAAACACGAGCGTGCCGCGACTGTTCGAGGTCACGTCAGAAGTGCTTTGGTTGTACAGAACTTCGCCGCCGAACTTGAAGGCGTGCTTGCCCTTCAGGTAAGAGACATGATCCAAGAGTTGCAACACGCCGTTTGGCCCAACCACTTTGGGCCAGTTCGCGCCGCCTAGTTGTCCCGTCAGATTTGCGAACGAAATGACAGGGAACCCGAAGTACAAGGGGTTCGTCTGCCCTGTGTAGACGTTGTAGGTGGAGCCGTTAAATCCGTAGCTGGCAGGATTTTGGGCGCGGTCGTTGGTCTCGAAATCCTGGAAATAGTGGGAATAGCCGACCCGAACTTCGTTGACCACGGTGGAGCTGGGAGTCCAGGTCCAGTTCGAAGCAAATACCTGAGAACGGGCATATTGATCGGTCAGCCAGATATTGTTGGTCTGCGTGCCAGGACCGTCATTGAGAATGCCGTTGCCAGGGCTAATCTCGTACATGGCATTAAGGGAATGTTTATCCGAAACGTGATAATCAATCTTGGCAATGCCGGAATCGATGCGGTTGGTGTTGTTCAGGGCATTCGGTATGGTGGCGTTGGCGGAGTTGACCGTGGGGAACAAACCGGGATAATTCGCTGCTTGTGAGCAATCCGGCTTCAAGCCCGCCAATTGCAAGCTGAGAGGCGCTCGCTGGCCAGTCGGGACGGCCAGGCACGAGGCAATCATGTTGTTCGCAGCTGGCCCAACGCCCGCTGCGGTTATTGGATCTGTAATCTGGCCCGTGCTGCCCACCGAATACCGCTGATCCTCGAAGCTGAGGAAATAGAACAGTTTGTCCTTCTTGATCGGGCCGCCCAAGGTGGCGCCAAACTGCTCAAGGGCCAAGGGCGGCGGCGGCTGTGCCACTCCGCCATTCAGCCCCGCGGTGTTGAAATAAGGAAGAGCATCCCAAGAGCCATCGCGGCCGTAAGCGAAAGCTGAGCCGTGCATGGCGTTGGTGCCGGACTTGATTCCGACGTTGACGATCGCGCCAGGCTTCCATCCATACTCGGCGCGGGGATTTTCTTCGGTCTTGAATTCGTCAATGGCATCGATGGAGAGGAGCGTTCCCGAATCGCCCGCGCCCATGACGGCGCTGATGATCGGCTGCGCCATCCAGGGATCGCTGCCGTTCACTCCTTCGAACAGATAGACGTTGTCATGCGCGCGCTGGCCATTGGTGCTCTGGGTCCAGCCGGAGCCGCCGGGATAGATGGTGACGCCGGGACGGAGTTGCAAGAGGTTGGCGAAGTTGCGGCCGTTCATAGGCAAGTCGGCGATGATCTGGCTCTGCAAAGTTCCGCCGAGCTCGGCGTTGGTGGTTTCCACCATGGGCAACGCCTCGGTGACGGTGATGCGCTCGGTCTGTTCGCCGGGCTGCAGGGTCAGGTCAACGCGCAAGTCCTGGCCGATTTCCAGGAGAACATTTGTGCGCTCACCGGTCTTAAAACCCTTTGCTTCGGCGCGAATGGTGTACGTGCTGGGCAGCAGGTTCGGAGCGTTGTATTCGCCCGAATCATCCGCAGTCAGAGTTCGTGTGGTGTTTCTTTGGGTATCAATGACGGTCACGGTGGCGCCGGACATGGCACCGCCGGTTTGGTCGGTGACGGCGCCGAGAATACGGCCGGCGGTACCTTGAGAGAATGCCGGCGCGCAGGCCAGCAGAACTACCAAGCTCAGAACCAATACTCCCAGGAACCTGCTGAGACAGGTACGGGAGTTTGCGCAGTTGGAAACACTGCACCTCATAAGACGCACCTCCGAAGGAATGTCATTACCGAGAATGTCAATACGTGAAAAACCTCACCCCACCCTAGGGGGAAAGACTAATGAGCCGGACATCCTAAGTCAAGCTGAACCTGAACTCAGATTCCAAGTTCGAAACGATGTTGCTAAAGAGGCAACCCATTGTCCCGGTACTAAACGGCAGGATCCTTCGGCGCGGGGCGAGCTCGCGGGGACGGGCGAATGTGAACTCGAGGCAATGCAGGCATCTCGAAGGTGAGAAGCAGATCTCTCGACTCTGTTAACCGGGCGGCTCTGTTAACCGAGCACACGCGATGTACGTTGTTACTTATGCCCATCGTTGTTAGGCGGCAGTTCACGCGGGCCGGGCCTCGCGAGGATGGGGCTGGTCTGGCTTGGCGATGGAGAAGAAAATCGCGCCGGATCATGCGAATTGCCGGATAATGGCGGTGGGCCGGGAGATTGTTTGGGGAGGAGAATATGACTTGCGCGGAATGCCACAGGGAAGTTGACGAACGCTGGAATTTCTGTTCCTACTGCGGAGCGCGGATGCGGCCAGCGTTTTCGCACCGGCGCCTGATGCGCTCGGCGACGGATTCGAAGATCGCGGGAGTGTGCGGCGGTCTTGCGGAATACCTTGGAGTGGATTCGACGATTGTCCGGCTATTCTGGGCCATTCTTGCCGTGGTGCCGGGCGGGATCGTGGGCGGCATCGTGGCCTACCTGGTGGCGTGGGTGATCGTACCGAAGGCGCCGGTGCCGGTGTCTGCGCCGATCGGGGCGAAGCCCACAGCGGCAGCTTGATCGTCGTGCGTCACCTCCAACCGAAGTGGCGGAAGCTGAATCGAACTCAGCAATAAGGACTGTTATGTCCGACCCATGGGTCGCAGAAGGGAGCGCGGGCCATGAAGATTTCAGTGAAGGTCATCCTCGCATTTTCCGCGGTTCCACTCGTTTTTAGCCTCACAGCGCGGACACAAAACAGCACAGTGGTCACGGTTGGCGGCGGGGCCGTAGCGGTGCTTGGTCCCGGACTTCCACAGGGACAAGTGAACGTTCCATATTCCGCCGATCAAGAGTCCGAAACCACGCGCACGCTGGCCGACGGAACGCACATCGTCAGCAAAACGCGTTCACGTATGTACCGCGATTCGCAGGGGCGCATGCGCAGGGAAATGTTTGCTCCGGATTATTTACAGGCTCGCGAGGGTTCCCAGGAGCCAAACACGATCAACATCACGGATCCCGTCGAAGGCGTGCAATACTCCCTGAATCCGCGCAATCACACCGCGATGCGCAATCCCTTTGGCGTGCGCCGCACCGATCCTCCGCAGCCGCCGCCCAAGCCGCCGGTCAATGTGCGGCCGCCTTCGCCGCCGCCCCGAGAATTGATGCCACACTCGCAGAGCGAGGATCTCGGTACGCAGATGATTGAAGGCGTATGGGCGAAGGGGACGCGAACCACCACGACCATCCCGGCGAATTCGGAAGGGAATGACCGGCCGATTGTTATGGTCAACGAAAACTGGTTCTCGGAGGATTTGAGGGTAGTCGTTCTCAGCAAGCACAGCGATCCGCGCAACGGTGACACGACTGATCGGCTGATCAATATCGACCGGTCGGAGCCCGATCCGGCGCTTTTCCGGCCGCCAGCGGATTACACGATTACGGAACCGCAGCGGGTACAGTAGTCAGGGCTTCCTCTTGAAAGCCGCTACCAGGAGAGATTCTTCGCTCCGCGTCACGATCGGAAATCGTAAGGGCGCGATTTCCGGAGAACAAAGTGGTCGTGCCGCTCCGCTCAGAATGACAAATTATGGCTATTTTCTGCCGCGCGCTCGGTCAGGTTTTTTGACGGAGGGCGGCGAGGGCGCGGCGGGCTTCGCCGTAGGGATCGTTCACCACTTTGCATTCGGTGTTGAGGATCATGGTGGCGCGTTCGGAAGTAGTGAACGCGGGCCAATTGGGCAAACCTTTATGGTTGGGATTGCCGGTACGCGCGAAGGCCACCCAGGCACTGCTGATCTTATCCGCGAGCGGATGCAATTCCGGCCCGGAACCGACCTCGGACGCCGCCAAATCCGTGTTATCGAAGACGAAGGGAATCTCGACGGTGTGTAGCGACTTCAGCTTGCCATCGCGAACGGGCGATCTCCAGGTGAAGTAATAGGTATAGACAGGCGCCTGATGCGCATCGGCTTTGAATTCGGCCTGCGCCATAGCCTCAGACTGAAAATTATCCGAAGCCAGGATCAGGTACACATCGATGTTGCTGATGCCGGGCCGCACTTTGCGATAGACGCCGATCAGCGAATCCACATCGGCATCGGAAGCGCGAACGACTTGCTTGACGCGCGCGTGCAGGCCGGAATCGTCGATGGGATCGAGTTGCTGATTGGGGAAGAAGGTGACTTCGGTCTCAACCGAGCCGGTGAGCAGGGGGACGTTGGCCGAGAGTTGCGGACCGGAAGTGTAGGGCCTTGCGGGCAGAGAGCGGCCATCGATGACGGGCTCCAGCCGCAATGAATTGCGGGAGGCGATAAAGGCGCTGACCAACTGTTCGGTGGGAAGCTTCTGGAGTTGGTCGACGTCAGCGGGCTTGAGGCCAAGTTTGGCGAGGAAAAGCTCGGCTGATTTCGTGGCGTCGTCGCGGGGAACGCCGGACAATCCGGCGGGACTTTCGGCGACGGCGCGGTGGAAGAGGCCCTTGGCTGCCGGCATGGCAAGCAGGGTGCCGACTTTTCCGCCTCCGCCGGACTGACCGAAGATGGTGACGTTGCCGGGATCGCCGCCGAAGGAGGCGATATTGTCGCGCACCCATTGAAGGGCAAGGACGATGTCGCGCATGCCGACGTTGCCGGAATCGGCATATTTTTCGCCGCCGAGTTCGGCGAGATAGGTGAAACCGAAAACGTTGAGGCGATGGTTGAGCGTGACCACGACAACGTCGTGCTTGCGCGCGAGGTTGGTGCCGTCAAAAGGGATCTGACTGCCGGAAGCGTTGCTATAAGCGCCGCCGTGCAGCCAAACCATGACGGGACGTTTGCCGCCGGCGCCGAGGCCGTTGGTCCAGACGTTCAGGACCAAGCAGTCTTCACCGGCAGGCTCTTGACGATCGCCGGCCGCGACTTCGGGGATCAATGTGGAAGGCGCTTGGGGACAGCGATGGCCGAAGTCGAGTGTGTCTCGGACGCCGGTCCAAGCCTCGGGGGCGACCGGCGGGAGAAATCGGCGCGGGCCGTCGGTGGGGGCGCCGTAGGGGACGCCTTTGAAGGAGTGCACCTTGTTGGCCGTGACGCCGCGAATTTTGCCCGCAGTGGTGGAGACGATCGGGCCCGCCGCTGTATCGGCGGCGCGGAGCCAGGTTTCGTCCAGCAGAAGGCCGGCCGAAGCGAGAGTGCTAACCGTAATGAAGGAACGCCGGTCAAACATTGTGTCCCCTTAAAAATGGCATTGTGTCCTCCTCGTGATGGCAACTCGTGATGGCAATTTCATGAACAGAGATTTGACGGGTGTACGGCGCAAACCCGTTCAGAACGAAACCTGGGCATAGGCGGACCCTCGGCCGGAAGCCGACTTCGGGGATCACACCACATCCTTTTCGAGAGGTAAAGCGGAATCGACGCGAGTGGCGCCGGCAGCTGGCGAGAATTCCGCAGGGCTCCTGCTAACCACCCCAACGCACGCCCAACACATGCAAGATCGGCGCGCGTTGGCGGCCCGGGTTAGAGCAGGGCGCCCTGGGCTACAAAAGCTGATCCCTCGCTGTCAGGGGCCGAGCAGGTGGGCGAGCTGAGCGGAAAATCGTTCGAGTTCTTCCAATAGTTCGGGCGTGGCGTCGACCGATTTGTCTTTCCAAACGAAAACCGCGCGGCCCTCGCGGCGCGCCCGGACTGCTAGATTCGAACCGATTACGTAGCAAGGCTCGCCCATCATTTTCAACGCCGCCTCGCCCGCAGGCACGAGCAGCGCCGCAAACGAGCCGCACCGCACACCGATGGCGCTGGCATACAGAGGGAAAGCCACCGGCGTAAAGCCATGCGCGACAAGCCGTTCGAGAATGGCGATGTGAGCGGGGCCGAGCGCCAGGTCAGGCATAGGCGAATTGTATTTCACGCTGCGGCTCAAGCGATCCGCCAATCGCTGGCTCCAAAAGCGGCGAGCGTCTCATCCGCGCTGCCGTCGTCGTAAGCGATCCGGCGGGCGAGGGATGAGTTCCACAAAGCAAAAAGCAGATCAGTAGTTGCGGTTGGCTGTCGCTGGTTCAGGCGACGGCAGGATCGCTGGCGGCGCTGGGCGCCTCGCGTTCGAGCGATTCGAGTATGGCGCGCAGCGTATAGATCAGCTCCTGCCGGGAGACGTTGCTCTTGCGGAACTGAATGCGCAGGCGGAAGGCTTCGTTGTCGGGCTGAAAATTGAAGATGAAGGGCTGCGGCCGAGGCCCGGCGGCCTTTTCGTCGCGGCGTTCGCGGCGCGCCTCGTCGCGGGTAAGTCCGCCCTGAATGATGCGCACCAGCGTTTCGGCCATCTTTTTTTCGTTGGGCTGCCGGGCGATCTGCAGGAGGAGGGATTTGGAGACGATGCCGTGTTCGACGCACTGGTGACGGATGGCTTCGGGAATGCTCCGCAGCGAAAGCGTCTCGGTCACCGATGAGCGCGCTTTGGCGATCTTGCGCGCGATATCTTCATGGGTGTAGGCGAATTGCTCGGCCAGCCGGTGCAAGCCGTCGGCTTCTTCAAACGGCGTGAGGTCCTTGCGCTGCAAGTTCTCGATCAGGGCGAGTTCCAGCGTTTCCGCATCGTCGGCGATCTTTTCGATGCAGGGCAATTCCTTGAGTCCCGCTTCGCGCGCGGCGTGATAGCGGCGTTCGCCGGAGATGATGTGGTAGGAGTCTTCGCGCGGCATGTAGCGCACGAGCAAAGGTTCGAGGACTCCCTTTTCCCTGATGGAGTCTGAAAGCTCTTTGATATCGCCGATGAATTTGCGGGGCTGCTCGGGATTGGGACGAATTTTGTCGATGGGGACCATCCGCCCCACCGCCGCGCCGCTGAAGCTGGTCAGCTGCTCGACGTAGTGGGCGTCATGCCGCATCTTCAGTGTGACTGGCAACCCGATCCTCTTCGACACGTTGAATGACCTCCAGAGCAAGCTTGCGGTATTCCTGAGCGCCGGGCGACTTGGGCGCGAACGTGAGGATGGTCTCTTTGTAGGCGGGACTCTCCTCCAGACGCACGTTTTTGCCGATGCGCGTTTTGAACAAAACCGGGCCAAAGACCGAACGAATCTGCTCGTGCGTATCGCGGGAGATATTGGTGCGCTTATCGAACAGCGTGATCACCACGCCCAAAACCTTCAGCGCGGGATTGGGCCGCGCGCGGATGCGTTCATAAGTCTCGAGCAGGTCATCGGTGCCCTCGATGGCGAAGTAAGCGGCTTGAATGGGCACGATGAGGTGCGTGGACGAGACCATGGCATTCACGGTGAGGATCCCGAGCGCGGGAGGCGTATCGATGACCACGTAGTCGTAATCTTTGAGCGCCGGCGTGATAGCGTCCTTCAGTTTGAACGGAGCGTCGAATTGCCCGGCGAGCTGCTGCTCGAGCTTGGCCAATGCCAGCTTGGCCGGAGCCACGAAAAGCATGGGATCTTTTGTGGGCTTGATAGCGGCCGCCATCTCCGCGCGATGATCGCCGAGGACGTCAAACATGGAAATCTGCACGTCTGCAGAATCAAAGAAGGCGATCGTAGCGTTGGCTTGGGGGTCGAGATCGATCAGCAGAGTCTTCTTATGGCGTTGGGCGATAGCGGCAGCGAGATTAATGGCAGTGGTGGTCTTGCCTACGCCGCCCTTCTGGTTGGCTACAGTCAGGATGGCCGTCATAGACTGCCCTGCTCCCGCCACAGCGGGCAGGGCCCGCGCCTCCCCGGGCCGATAGGCTGTGAATATTCCAGCTTACTTCCTCGCTCCGTTTCGCCTTCCCGGCCCAAAACCCTTCGGGTGCCAGAAATCTAACCGCATGCGCATTGCAACGCAAGCAAAAAATGCCCAATCGATAAACAACCAGGCAGCCATGGAACTCTTTCAACGCGTAAAGGACGGCGGGATTGCCCAACGAAGCAGGCTTAATTGGAGGAATTCCGTTAACATCGATCCGGAAACCTTAGAGAAAACGTGGGGAGCTGCGATGCTCACGAATTCGCGTCAAGTGATGACTTTTTTGCTCTTCCAAAACCTTGGAATAGTCAGACGCCGCGTCCGCCTAACCCTCACAAACCAAAGCAAGGGGCGCGAAGAATGACAAAGGGCCGCATGGAGGCATTCAGCGATGGGGTCATCGCCATCATCATCACCATCATGGTGCTCGAACTGGCGATCCCGAGCGGTACGGACTGGGCGGCGCTCAAAAGTGTCATCCCTGAGCTAGGCAAGTATTTGCTCAGTTTCGTTTTAGTCGGCATCTACTGGAACAATCATCATCATATGCTCCATGCCGTGCGGGAAGTAAACGGGAGCATCCTATGGGCGAATCTCCATCTGCTCTTTTGGCTCTCGCTCGTTCCATTCGTCACAAACTGGATGGGAGAGAATCATTTTGCGGCTCTGCCGGTTGCGCTATACGGAATTGTGCTGCTGATGGCCGGGATTGCCTACTACATATTGTCGCGGGCCTTGATTCGCCACCATGGCCAGAACTCTCCGCTAGGTGCCGCTGTTGGGAAGGACGTAAAAGGTAAAGTCTCTGTGTTTCTATATGCGATCGCCGTGCCGCTAGCATTCGCGAACCGATGGTTGGCGATTGGCCTCTATGTCGCGGTGGCTGTGATGTGGTTAATTCCCGACCGGCGCATCGAACGAAAGCTCGCCTGAAAATACTTGCCGAAGGGACAAAGAAGCAGGCGCGACAAACTCCGAGGTTCGATTACCGGGACGGTAGAGTTCGCAGTGGAGTCAGGAGGAAGATCGAAAGGTCAGGCGGGACGCTAGGCTCGGAACCTACATCTTGTAGCGGCCGAGGTCGTCGTCGGAGAGGCCTTCGAGCCACTTGCGCAGTTCTTCACTGGTGGATTTTTCGTTCACGGCGCTCGAAATCTTGGAGCTCTTGAGCACGGTTTCCTCGACGAAGATGGGGCAATCGACGCGCAGGGCCAGCGCCAGCGCGTCGCTCGGACGCGAATCGATGGACATGCGCTCGCCATTGCGTTCCACCCAGATCAGCGCGTAGAAGGTATCGTCGCGAAGTTCGTTCACCACCACTTTTTGCACCTGCACCTTGAGGCCGAAGAGAACGTTCTTGAGCAGGTCGTGGGTCATAGGCCGGGGAGTCTGAACTTTTTCGATTTCCAGGGCGATGGCATTGGCTTCGTAGACGCCCACCCAGATGGGCAACACGGCGCTGCCATTGGCGTCTTTCAGGACCACGATGGGCATGTTGGTAACGGGGTCCATCATCAAGCCGCGGATCTTCATCTCAATTTCCATCGGCTGCCTCCCTCGGCTCTTATTCGATGCTCTCTTCGCCGGTCAGGCTATTGGGACCAGCACCCGTCACGCGAACACGGACGTATTTTCCCAAAAGGTCTGTGCGCGACGAAGTAAAATTTAAGGATCGGTTGCTCGATGTGCGACCGGTCCACTGCGTCTCCCGCCGCGACGCCCCTTCCACCAATACCTCGAACACCTGGCCCAACAGGATTTGGTTGCGCTGCAACTGAATAACGCGCTGGCGCTCCAGTAGCACCTGGAGCCGCCGCACTTTTACAGGTTCGGGCACAGCATCAGGCATCGATGCGGCCGGCGTATGAGGCCGCGGCGAATATTGAAATGAGAATGCGCCGTCAAACTGCGCCGCGTCCAAAAGGGTCAGGGTCTGGTCGAAGTCCTCTTCGGTCTCTCCAGGGAAGCCCACGATGAAGTCCGTAGTGATGCTGATGGGCCGGCGCGCGCCGCGAATCAGGCTGATTTTCTCGAGGTACTCTTCCCGCGTGTAAGTGCGCTGCATGGCGCGCAGCACTCGCGTCGATCCTGCCTGCACCGGGAGATGCACGTGCTCGCAAAGCGCCGGCGATGCGTCGATCGCGTCAACGATATCCGCGCCAAGATCGCGTGGATGTGAAGTCATGAATCGCACGCGGCGGATTCCGGAGACTTCAGCCACGGCCAAAAGCAGCTCCGAAAAGCTTAGATGCCGATTCGAGGGATCGCGATAGGAATTTACGGTTTGGCCCAGGAGTTGAATCTCGGTGTAGCCGACGTCGGCGAGTTCGCGTACTTCCCTCAAGATCGAATCGCTGGCGCGGCTGCGTTCGGGTCCGCGCGTGTAGGGCACCACGCAGTACGAGCAAGCCTTGTCGCAGCCCTCGATGATCGTGAGGTAGGCGCGGAAGGGATGATCGCGCCGCGTCAATTCAGTTTCGAATGTCTCGTCGGTGTCGGTGTCAAGGCCGGTGACGCGGTGCTCTCCGGCTTCCAGGCGCGCCAGCAGCGTCGGAAGCTCCCTATAACTGGCCGAGCCGCACACCAGGCTTACCCAGGGGGCGCGCTTGAAAATCTCTTGGCCTTCCTGCTGCGCCACGCAGCCGAGCACGCCGATCACTTTGCCGGATTCGCGGCCGAAATTATTTTTGGGATTGAATTCGCCGAGGCGCGAAAAAACTTTTTGCGCCGCTTTTTCGCGAATGCTGCAGGTATTGTAGAAGACGAGGCGAGCTTCGTCCGGCGAGGCCACCTGGCGATATCCGCGCCGCAGGAGCACGCCGGCCACCTTCTCGGAATCGTGCTCGTTCATCTGGCAGCCGAACGTCTCGATGTAGAAGGTGCGGCCGCCATGCGAGTCGACTGCGCGGGGTATGGGGTAATCTTCCCTGGCCGATGCGCCGAGAAGGGAAGCGAGCGGAACGTGAATCGATTCGGCCATACCGCCTCGATGTTACCACGTCCACTCATAGCTTTCGCGGCGGCTGCAAGCGGCCAGACGATTTTTTTTCATGCGTGCGTGAGATCTGCAGGTGAGAGACGGCCTTTGTGGGGACTTGGGGGCCGACGGGTACGACTGCCAGAGACTAAACTTCAACTGAACTGGCGGTTATCGGTAGGCGCGGACGTCGCTTTGAATCAGTCCCTGATACTGCGGCACGGGAACCGGTTCCAATGGCGGTTGCGCGGGCTGCTCCTGGGACGGTTTTTCTTGCGCGGGTTGCGGCTGTAGCGCTGCGACGTGTTCGGGCGCGGTCACCTTGGCCGGGCGACGCCCCATAAAGAAGGTGCCCGCTGCGGCATCCACGGCCCCGCGCTTGCGCACCAGCAGCAGATCGAGATACTTCATCCAGAAAAGCGTGCACTTGCAAAGAATGCGGATGGCTGCGCGGACCGCCGGGCTTTCAGTAAAGCTCATGAGCAGATACTGAATCGACCATGCGGTAGCCATGGCGGGACCGCCGCTGATTCCGCTGGAAATCCTTTCGAACTGGCGGAACTGATACTCGTGCCCCCGCAGCGTGAAGCGGTAGAAATCGTACTCGCCGCCGACCACTTGTTCCATGAACGCCGATTCCGAATAGACGATGCCTTGCGGCTTCAGCACGCGAAACATCTCGCTGATGCAGCGCGGATAATCCTGGAGATAAAACATGACGGCCTGAAAGATGATGCCATCGAAGGTTTCATCCGCGAAGGGCAACACGTGAGCATCGCAAACGAGGGTCGTGCGTTCGTCAATGGCGATATCGGATTCGACGAACTCGATGCGCTCGTCGGCCAGCAGTTCGCTCGTTCCCGCGCCGGGGGTTGCGCCGCCGACGATCAGCACGCGCGGCTTGGGATTCAAGCGAAAGAGCATTTCGCGAAATTGCCGGTAATTGCGGCGCGCGGCCAGATTCAGGCTAATGGCCGGAAGCACAGTTCGGAGCACGCGCTTGGCGCGTTCCGCTTTAGTTAGCTCCCTGGGCCGTTCGTAACTGCTGATGCGAAATCCGCATGCAGACTCATCGATCAGGATGGGAATGCCGGCGATCACCGGGTAATCGTTTCCGCAGCTTTTACAAACAAAGGATTCGCCCAGCGGATAGAGCCGCGCCCGGCAATGAGGACAAATCAGACGTTCTTGCAACGCTGTAGTAATTTTCATCGCTCCGACCTGAGGTTGTTGACCGCCGCATGCGAGTGGCCTGCCTTGCCCGGCCAAACGATGCCTCCGAATGCGCGTACTTATACCAAGTTGACCTAAAATTAGCAGCCCGCCCGTAGGGGGCAAATACAGGGAATGGCGTATTCGTTCGGGGCAAATTACTAAAACGAGAGTCCGCTATGTCTCGAGGCCCTTTTGGCTGAGGCGGTTATCGCGAAGGAGCATGGGCGGCATCTTCCAGTTATAAGAGCCCGGTGAGGCAGGCTCTAGGGTGTCGAGGGCGGGAGCCGTGGCTTCCGCCACGACACAACTCTTGCGCCGAGAACGGCTTTAGCTCTTAAGGCTGAGGGCGTTCCCGAAACCACTTCTCAGGGATCACTCTGCACCGGAACGACCTTCGTCCCCTGTCCCGTAAACTGGAAGTTCAGCAACCAATCGCTCAAGACGTTTTGGCCCTGCATTTTCGGCGGGTCAAACTTCCACTGCTGCGCTGCTTCGAGCGCCAGCCGCGCGAAATACTTGCTTGGTCCGGGGAGATCGAGTTCCGCTTCCGTAACGTTTCCAGCGGTATCCACGCTGAGCCTGACGCTGACCCGCACGGTGCCATGAATGGTGTCCCTGGCGCTCTGCGGGACGTCGGGCACAACCTGGTCCGCCACTTCGCCCGCAGTCAATCCCCGCCGCGGCGTCTTGGCCCGCGTAGCTGAGGCCCGCGCCGGTTGTTCGCCGCGGACCAAGTTCGTGCCGGTGCCGATCTCGCTGCTCGTCCCCTGATCGCTGACTTGCGCGATCTTTGAAGCCGTACTTGGCGCCTGCGCCGGAGTCGTTTGCTCCTGCTGCGCCGTCGAATCCGCCTGCAAACTGGTCAATTGCGAATTGATCTTTCCGCTTCTAAACATACGCGGTATGACAAGAATCCCTACGATCACGAGCACCACGGCCACGGCCACATAGGCTCCGTTATTTGAACGCCGCCTGTAGGGAAAACCCTCCGGCACCGGAACTGGTTTCGGCCGGGGCGAAGACAATTGCGGTCCGATCGCGGCGCGAGGCACCGCCGGGCTTTGCTGCAACTCAGGTTTCGCGGGCGCAGCCGTAACCGCAACCCGCAAGCCCAAGCGGGCGGCAATTTCCTCCACGCTGATCCGAGCGCCCGGATCGCGGCGTAAGCAACGGCGGGCAATATCGTCAAAGGGCGCCGGTACATTTGCCGGCAGAATGAGCTCTGTTCGGGTTGCGTCCCAAGCCGGCAAACGCTGAGTGAGCGCCGTCACCAGCAGCATTCCCAGGGACCAGACGTCGCTCGCTGTTGAAATTTCGCCTTGCGCAAGCTCGGGCGCGGCGTAGTCGCTGCGATCTTGGGCCGCGGAACGCCCTCCGCCGCTGGGAGAAATTCCGTCGCTCGAAAGCTTCAGTTGATCGCCGATGGCCATTACGTTCGACGGCTTCAAATGGCCATGCACGAAACCCTTGCTGTGCAAATACGAGAGGGCCTCCAGAGCGGGGCTCAGCATCTCGCGAACTTCGGCAGGCGTCAGCGGCCGCTTCGGCAGGATCTGCGAAAGGTCCTCGTCCGCATACTCCATGACCATAAAGATGATTTCGGTATCATCCAGCGTCGTGCGTCCGGCTGCAAAAATCTGGAGCAAATGAGGGTGGGATAATCCGCGTGCGGATTGCAGGCGCGAGAGCTCGGCCTCGGTCGTCGGCTGGTCCCATGCTGCAATCGGGATGAGCTTGACGGCGGCTTTCAGCGAATCAGACCCGTACTGCGTCATGAAGACGCCGACGCCTTCCGAGCCGCCCAGATATTCTCCGAGGCGAAACTCCTTGTTGACGACTCGACCTTCCCACTCCTTCCACGCCTTTGGCATGCAGTTTATCCTCTTCTCTCTGTTTCTCTCTGGCCGGGCGGTGGCGCTATTGTACCTGAGGGCTGGCCTTCGGTTTTAGCTGCGAAAAACTTCCTTGTCGCATCTGACACATCCGGGCGCAGACGGCGGCGGCCCCGCGCCGATTTTACAATCCCAAGGTCATCACCGGAATCACGGGTCTTTCAGAGACGAAGTGGCCGCATCCCGGCTACCTTAGACACCCGATACACAGAGTGGCAGGGAGCGCGGAGCATTGGAGCCGAGGACTGCTTGCTCTTGCAGAGAAGGCACATTCGCGCCCATGCTTGGCAGAGCAGACGACCGCACGGCGGGAGAAAGGAAGCGAGATGAAAGCAATCCGAGTGGAACAAGTTGGAGGGCCCGAAGTATTAAAGCTCGAGGACATCGCTCCGATCGAAGAACCCGGACCGGGCCAGGCGGTGGTGCGGGTGGTGGCGGCAGGTGTGAATTTTATGGACGTAAACCAGCGGCGCGGGAGCTATTCGCGCGAAGTGCCGTTTACGCCCGGGGCAGAAGGAGCGGGAGTGGTGGAATCGGTGGGCGAAGGCGCCACCAACGTGAAGCCATCGGATCGCGTTGCGTTTACGGGGGTGCCGGGCGCGTATGCCGAAGCGATCGTTGTGGATGCCAGCCGGCTGATTCCGCTGCCGGATGACTTTACATTTGAGCAGGGCGCTGCATTCCCGCTGCAGGGAATAACGGCGCACTACTTGATTCACGAATTTCGCAAGCCGAAGACGGGCGATTTCGTGCTGGTGCACGCGGCGGCGGGTGGCGTGGGCGGACTGCTCGTGCAGTGGGCGCGACACCTGGGGGCGACCGTGATCGGCACGACTTCAAGCGAAGAGAAAGCGCGCACGGCGCGCGAAGCGGGCGCCGAACACGTGATCGTCTATACCGATGAGGATTTCGTCGCGGAAACCAAGCGCATTACGAGCGGGCACGGCGCCGATCTCATCATTGACGGCGTGGGCCGGAGCACGTTCAAAGGCGATCTCGAAGCGGTGGCGATTCGCGGGCAAATTGTGATTTTTGGGGCATCCAGCGGGCCGGCGGAACCGATTTCGCCGAATGCGCTGATGGGGCGTGCCGTGTCGGTTTCCGGAGGGAGCTTGCAGAATTTCATCCGCACGCGCGAAGAACTTCTGCGGCGAGCGAATGACGTGATCGCCGGAATACGGGAGGGATGGCTGAAGCTGAATATCGGCGCCGTATTGCCGCTGGAACAAGCGGACGAAGCACACAAGTTGCTCGAGAGCCGGAAGACGGTGGGCAAAGTCGTGCTCCTGGTAGCTGCTTCGAGCCAGGCAGCCGGATCTGGCGCATAGCAAGGACTGCCGCTCTACCGCAGTGCTACTCGAGAGCTGTGCTACTCGAGCTTGGAATGAGCGCGCTGGTCGAAAGGCGCACCCAGATCGGGCTGAATCTTGGTGCGAAAATCGCGCGTGGCCGCATTGCCTTCATGCTTATTGAAGGCGTCTTCGTTCTGCCAGACTTCGTAAAGGAAAAAGTGATTGGGGCGGCTGATCTGGGTAAGCGCCAGAGCGGTCTGGTTGCCGGGCTCTTTGCGCGTAGTGTCCACGTATTGTTTCAGGAGGGCCGTACCGGCATCCTTATTCGGGGGAATCAGGTCCACAAAGGTGATCACGTAGTAAGGGGATGGACTTGCGCCAGCCTGCTGGGCGCGAAGTCTGCCGGTGAGCATGCCTGCCGCAAAAAGCAGCACGGCGGAAACCAGTAGGGCGACTGCCGGACGAATCGAACGCATCGCATTCCTCCTTGTTGGGTGCGCCCATGCTCTTACATCGAGTCTCGCCACGGCGTCAAGCCGGACGGAGGTTGGATATGACGAGGCGGGATATAATGGTGCAACGGCGGTGGAAATCCCAAGAAGGAGAATCCGATGAGAACGATTGTGTGCAAGCTGCAGGTCTTGTCGTTGGTAACGGTGGTGCTGGTGGCGATCGCGGCAGCGATGCTTGGCGGGGGGCCTGCGGCGTCCTATGCGCAAACGGCGACGATCCGCCTCCAAACACGAAGGCCCAACAAACGAGTTCGACTGGCAACACGGCCCAAGCGCAGTCGCAGACGGGAAAATCCGCGGCCAAGACGCCGGCATCGAAGCTGATCGACATCAATTCGGCGACGGTGGACCAATTGAAGACGCTGCCGGGAATCAGCGACGCTTACGCGCAGAAGATCGTGGCGGGCCGTCCGTATCGAGTGAAGACGGATTTAGCGCGCAAGAACATCGTTCCGCAAGCGACTTACAGCAAGATTGCCGGTATGGTGATCGCCAAGCAGACGGCGGCGCCGAAGCCAAAAGCGACGACGCAAAACGCGCCGGCGAAATAATGCAAAAGCAGATCCCTCGTCCTACCCCAACGCGCGCAACTTTTTTTACCGCGCGAGTTCCTCGCGCCCGGGAGGCGCGCGTCGGGAACTCCGGGTTGTTCGCCCGCATGAGGACAGGCGGGCGAACTCCCTCGGGATGACAGGACGCTTGACGCCCGCCGATTGATTGCAGTCCAGCCCGCGACTGACTCGCAGCCTTGCTCTTAGTCTGCGCCGGCCGGGACCAAGGCGGTAACCGCTTCGGGCTTCAGAGCCGGAACGGATGAGGGCTTGGAGCCAGGGCGATCGATTTCGATGCGGCCCTTGAAGACAGCGCCGTCTTCGATGCTGATGCGCGCCGTCTGAATGTCTCCGATCACCGCGCCGTCCTTTTTGATTTCCACGCGATCGGCGGCATTGATATTGCCGGTGACTTTGCCAAAGACAACCAGTTCACGCGAGGAAACTTCAGAATTCACCTGGCCGCTGCGGCCGATGGTGAGACGGTGGCCGCGGACAGACACCGGTCCTTCCACCTTGCCATCGATTTGCAAATCTTCATCGGCAGTGATGCGTCCCTTAATTTCGAGGCTCGCGCCGATACAGGCGAGACTGCGCGCGGCGGGCGTTCCCGAACGGCTGGAGTAGGCGTTGGGGTCGGATACAGGATCGGAGCTACGTTGAAAGGAAGAGCTTGGGAGAGTATTGCTTTGCGGCTGAGATTGCGGCTGCCCTTGAGACTGAGGTTGGGTTGGCGTCTGCTGCTTCGTCCACATGCGAAATCCTCCTTGAAGGCGATTCGTCCGGGAGCGATCGGGCGGGCGTCGTTCCTCGAAGCGATGTAGGTTCACTCTAGGCGCGAGATGGAACGCTGGCGACGCGAAATTTGTACAGCGTTGCGGAGCGGGAACCTGTACTTTAGGACAGGTGGGCGCCGAGGACTGGTTTCTAGCTCCGGCAGAAACCGAAACACCAGGATGCCTCGACGTTCGCGCTTTAGTCCAGCACAAATTGGACTGAAGGCCGTGAACTTCCTCGGGATGACACCATCGGGAACCGCTCAATGAATGTTTCAAGCAACGAGAACGTATTGGTATACCATCGAAGCTCGCAGACGAGATTTTTGGCGTAATCGATCTGGCCTATCCCCGCATCGTTCGCGAGGACGTGAGCACATGACACGAATCCTGCTTACTACAGTTCACAGGGATTTCGGGCTCTACGATTATTTCCGAGAAAATGCGCCGGAAGGATTTGCGTGGCGCTTTCGCATGCCGCGGCGAATCTCATTTGGGTTGCGTTTTCTGCGGCAGAATGTGCCCGGCATCGAAATTCTCGAGTACCCAACCCATGCGGAATATCGACGGGTGCTCGCGCGCGGCTGGGACGTGGTGGGATTTTCGTTCTATCTCGAGGAAAGCAACGAGATTCTGCGCATGGCGGCAGAGGCGCGCGCGGCCGGAGCGGCGCGGCTCTGGGCGGGGAACTATGGCGCGCTCACGCCCGCGATGCAAGGCAGCTTCGACGAAGTCTTCAGCGGATACAGCGAAGACGCAGTGGCGAAGGCGCTCGGAACGACCGTCGGCGCGGTGCAACACCCGCCGCTGGTTTCCGAATTCCGGCTGCCGGGAGGCTGGCCGATGCCGGTGGGCGTGATTTTCACGACGCGCGGCTGCAGCTTTACATGCACGTTCTGCCAAACCACGGCGTTTGCGCCGCGGCCGAAGGCCATTCCGCTGGAGGCCATCGAGCGGGCGGTGCAGTTTTACGTGGCGCGCGGCATTCGCTACGCGCTGATCCTGGACGAAAATTTCGGCAACATTCCGGACCAAGCCGAAGCCGTGATCGATATGCTGGCACATTATGGCATTCGCTGGCTGGTGCAGTCGCGCGTGGACCTTTTTCTGCGCCATTTCGATGAATGGCTGGCGAAGGGCATGGAAGGCGCGCTCTTCGGCATCGAAAGCTTTCACCAGGACGTGCTGAAACAGATTCACAAGGGCGAAAAAGTGGAGGCTGTGCTGGAACTGGCGCGGAAGCTGAACCGCGCGAAGCGCTATGCGCAAGGCTATTACATCATCGGTTTTCCGAGTGAGACGCCGGAATCGATTCGCGAGGATCTGCACACACTGGCTTCGTTGGAGCTGGACGTGACGCAGATCACTATCGTGACTCCGCATCCAAAGACGCAATTGTGGAATGAGCTGGAGACGAAATACGGAATCTTCGAGCAGGACTGGTCCAAGTACGATACCAAGCACCTGGTCTGGCACCATCCCAATTGCCCGCCGGGAAGCCTCGAAGGGCTGCTGAAGGAAGGCTTCGCGCTGTGTTACGGCGGGCCGTGGCTGCGCCGCACCATGGGGAAATTCCTGAACAGCAGAATCCAACGCCGCGACGTGGCGAATTTGCTGGCGAGCCCGCTGCGGGCGCGCTTGGCAGCGCCGCAGCGCCTGCCGTATTTCGCCGCCTCCTAATTGCGGAATAAATCAACGTAAATGCCCCAGGGCCAGACGCCTTCTGTTAAATAACGCCGCTTTCGCGCCGCGTGGGGGCACCCTGAGCTACAGAGTTCCCGCCAACGTCGCTGGCTTTGAAAACGTGGCCTGCGTTACAGTGCACCGGGGAGTTCGGGGTGAACCGTGCGCAGGGTGCAGCTCATGGAGATACACGACCAGCCGTGGTTTCCGGCATTTCTGCGCGACGTGGTTACCGACGACCTGCAAATTCTGCTCAATATAGGCAAGCCCTACGGTGACATCCTGCCGCAACTGCGCGAAGGCATCGAGCGGCCGGGCGCCGACCGCGTGCTCGACTTGTGCTCGGGGGCGGGAGGGCCGTGGCCCTGGCTGGCAGACGCTTTGCGGAAAAGCGGACCGCGCATTTGCGTTGAACTGAGCGATAAATATCCGAATGCCGCGGCGCGCGAGCGCGTGCGGAACGATTCCGCGAAGCTGTGTTACCGCGAAGAGGCCGTGGACGCCACGCGCGTGCCGCGCGGGCTCGTCGGATTTCGGACTCTCTTCACTTCATTTCACCATTTTCCGCCGGAGCAGGCGCGCGCCATTCTGAAGGATGCCGTCGATAACCGGCAGGGCATCGGCGTCTTCGAGATTCCCGGACGGCGTCCGCTGACGCTGCTGCTTCTGCCGCTTGTGCTGGTCGCGGATATTGCGGTCGTGCCATTTCTGCGGCCGAAGCCGCTCGGGCGCGCGGTATGGAGGCTGGTTTGGAGATGGCTGATTCCGATTGTTCCGCTGGTCTTGCTTTTCGACGGCATCGTCTCCTGCCTGCGGGGGTATTCACCGCCGGAATTGCGGGAACTCACCAGCGGGCTCTCGGATTCGGGTTACTGCTGGCAAGCCGGGTGCACGAAGCGAAGCTTTTTGCGGCTGCCAATTACATTTTTGGTGGGATATCCCCAGAAGGAATAAATCGCTCAACGCGGGGCTTTCGCGGCGCGTTCGGTGAAGACGTCGCGGGCGGCATACAGGGCGTTGAGCGCGGCAGGGAAGCCGGCGTAAACGGCCAATTCGATCATGAGCTCGACAATTTCCTGCTCGGACCAGCCCACGTTCATCATGCCGTGAAGATGGGCGCGAAGCTGCGGCTCGGCGCCACCGCGCGTGGCGATTGAGACGGCGGCGACCAGTTCGCGCGTTTTTACGTCGAGGCCCGGCCGTGACTGAATATCGCCGAAAATGAATTCGACAACATAACGGGCCATGTCGGGAGAGATGCGGGCGATATTTTCAACGGCTTGTTCACCGGGCGCGCCCAGCATCTGTTTGATCTTGGCGCGGCCGTGCTCATAGCGATTGTCGTCTGGCATGAAGGCTCCTTGGGAATTGGTTCACAGTTTAGAGTTTACAGTTGAGGTTGCGTGAACATGAAGAACAGATCCCACCTTCGCACAAATCGCGAAGGTGGGGCACCCGCAAAAACAAGGCAGATGTATCCGCCTTGGTTAACGCGCAAAAGCTCGCTTTCGACTTTTGCACGAAGACGCGGATTCGCTCAGTAGGACAATCCCGAGCGGCTGGCACCTAGGGCGGGCTGAAGCGAAACGCGGAGACGACATCGGTGCTGGTGGCGTAGGGATCGGCGTTTTGATCTTCCTGACTCATGTTAATGCGTTCGCTCCATAGCTGGCGGAACAGGCGCGAGCGCGTCAGCAAGTGTCCGAAGACAGGATTGAGATAGAGCACGTCGACGCAGCGCGAACCCGCTTTGGCGGCCCAATGCAGACGCACGATCAGATGCTCGATCATCTCGCGCTCAAAGGGATTGTAGAGGTAAACGAGCAGCGGCGTTCGCGGCCATCGGAAATCGAGAATGTCCTGATGGACCACGCGGATGGGCAAGCGTGCGCGATGTTCTTGTTTCCATTTTTCGATGTTCTGCGCGGCGATGTGCGCCAGTTCCTTGCTCAATTCCACGCCAATGATCTTGCGGAAAGGAAGTTCGGAGGCGAGCAACAAGGCGCGGCCTTTGCCGGCTCCGACGTCAACGAAGCTGAAGGCCTGCACGCGGCGACGCGCGGCGAGTGTATCGATCCAGCGGCGGCACATGTGGCGAAAAACCGAAGGGGCCACGGCGGAGTAGCCGGTGAGATACGCATCGTGTGGATGGCCGGTGACGAGGTCGCGCTTGCTCAGGTAGCCAGCGGTGTCGAGGCCGTGCCGCTTGTCGAATGGATGATCGACAAAGCGATACGGCAGAGTGGCTCGGACAGAGGCGATCGCTCGCATCGAATGTTCGCGCGATCGGCGCGACGCGAACATTCTACTTCGGTTGAGCAATTGGGAAAATGCTCAGCGGAGTGCCTCGTGTCCATTAGAATGCGGCTCACGCGATTCCAAAACAGGAGATACCCGGACACGAGATGAGTTGGCTCTTCGTGAATACGAAGAAAGAATGCGTGCTGGATCGCGAACTCAGCGGTGAAACACAAAAGAAGTTGACGGGTGTGGTATACTCTTTCTTGTAAGAAAGTGCGCCCGGAAGAAATCTTCCGGGCGTTTTTGTTTCTGACGGACTTTCTTAAGAGTTAAAAGCTCACCTTACAAGCGGACTTTGTTGCCGGCAAGCTCAACTTTGCTGGCCGCGAAAAGCCGCGTGACTAAGCACGCCCTTTTCGCGCTCGACAACCTCAAGAATTGCGCGCTTATAGGCCGCCGCAGATGGGCGGCCGTTTTTATTTTGGGGGAGAGTTAGATGCCAAGTTATAGCAATGCCTTGCCGCCGAGCGCCATTTGGCCCGGCGATTTCGCGCAGGTCTGGAACGGGGAGCAGCCAGCGCCAGGAAACGGTGGCGCGGCTGCCAGCCAGCGCGTGGCGCTGGGATCTCAAAGGGGAGGTCCGGGAGGATTTTCTGTTACCGGGTTCTTTTCCGGGGCGCCGGGCGCATTCGAGATCGATGTGCAGGTGTCCGATGTGGATGTCGATGCGCAATTCCAGACTTGCGCAAACGGCAACATTACCTCGGTCGACGCCACCAACCAGACATTTCATTTCGACGGCTCGACGGTGTTGGCCACGTTTGTGCGCCTGCTGATGCGCAGCCGCACGAACGCGGTAAACATAAGCGCGGATATACGCCGGCTCTGAGCGGTTGCCGCACGTGCTCATGAAGAACATACCGGCCTGACGGGAGTTCTTAAGCCGAAAGAGCGCCGTCAGGGCATTGTCTATGCGCGAATGTCCCGCTGAATCCGAGATTCCGGGAGGCGGGGCTCCGATACCTTCTTTAGCGCCGCGAAGCTCATTCCATGGAATGACGTTCGCGGCGAGGACGACGATCTCACAAGTGCGGAGTTGAAAGATGAGTGTGAATGGCGGATTGCCCGATCCAGGGGTCTCGAACATCGCAACCAACAATCCGAATGGCGGACATCCGGCTCCCGTTCCACCAGCCAAAAGCGGTCCGACTCAAACCGATAAGGTAGTAACCACAAACGCTTCGGGCGCTTTCGCAAGCCATCACCGGCCGCATGCGTGAGGTACTAGCCGCACGGGCTCTTGAAGAAAATGAAACAACGAATGCGTAAATTGCTTCGCAGTCTGATCTTGTGGGCGTGTCCGGAGATTATGTCGAAATCTGTCCAACCACCACCGCCCGCCGGAGGGCATGGGCACCATTCATTCCGTGGCGGAATAGCCGGGGCGCACGTATGGGTGCTGGCGTTACTGGCGGTGGGGCCGATGCTTTTCCTGCCCTCGTCTGGGAAGGCCCAGCAGGGCGGGCAGACCAGCTCGACTCCGCCGCTGACGGGGACGGGCGCGCCGGCGGGGAATTGCGGCGTTGGGTCGCTGTACGTGAATACGACAACGGGCGACCTTTACGATTGCAACGGCGCGTCGTGGAACAAGGTGAATGGATCGGGGAGTGGCGGGTCGGCCACGGTGACGCAGGTCACGTCGGGGAATTTCCCGCCACTCTTCAATGTGAGCGTGGCGACGAATACGACGACGCCGGCGTTTTCATTCGCGACGATCAATCAGAGCTCCCACACGGTTTATGGGAATTGCACCGGCTCGACGGGCGCGCCGGCATTTTGCGCGCTGACGGCCGCGATGCTGCCGACGCTTTCAATCACGGCCAATGGGCAGACGTGCACCATCGGGTCGACTTGCAACGTAAATGCGGGCGCGGCGGCGCATTCGGTGGCGTTGAATCAGGGAAACGGCAACGCGCTGACGGGCCCGGCGCTTGGCAATGCAGGACAAGTATTCGAGAGCAATGGCCCAGGCGCCGACCCCAGCTTCCAAGACCCCATTGTCTCCTATGCCTACGTCAATCTCTGGACCACGCAGGATGTGACCACGACGCGCACAAGCGCGACGGTTCGTGTCTCCACCTTCAGCCAGTTCGGTACGCTCTATCTAACCTGGGCCGGTATCACCGGCTCCCCCGCGACGTGCACGATTCAGATTAAGAGCTCCGATAGCGTCGGCGACCTTATCAACAATGGCTCTGCGATTTCCGTCGCGCCATCGAACGGAACCACGAGCCAAGCCTTCGCGCCGGCGGCCGGACTTCAGACTTCCGCACAGATGGCGGCGGTCTTTGCCTGCGGGACCTATCCCACGGCGGGAACTCTGACGCTCGATTTCGTTCCGCAGATTACCGTGTCTCTGGGTAGCGCGATTCCTGGCGGAGCTAACGTTATCGGTGCGCTCACAGCCAACCAGTCCGTCAACGTGAACCAGATTGGGAGCAACGCCGTCTCGACGGCGGCAACGGGAGTGCAGAAAGTTGGGATCGTCGGCAATGCCGGGGCGGCGGTGGATGGCGCGACGAACGCGGCACCGCCAGCGAACGCTATCCTTCAAGGATTCGTAGCGGCAACCGCCCTGCCTTCAGCGAACACGGCAACCGATACGGTTGCGCCGATGGCGGATAAATTTGGCCGACAGGTCGTCCTGAACAACGCCATGCGGGACCTCATCAAGACGACAGGCGGGGTGCAGACCACTAACGCCACGCAGACGACACTGCTTGCGGCCCAGGGCTCAGGCGTTTTCGCGGATTTGGTCGATCTATTCATCAGCACGGAGAGCGCGACGGCCTGCACGATTTCGCTGACCGATGGCACCAACACGTACAAAGTAAACGTTGCCAATCAGCAGGGCGCGGGCCTGCACTGGAATCCTCCAACTCCCATGCCTGCGGCCAACTCGAATACGGCTTGGCAGGTGACGGGATGCGCCAGCGTGACGCTCGACTACTTCGGGGAATTTGTACTCAACAAGTGATGTGGATGACGGGATACCAGCGGATGACCCATTGGCTAAGGCTGCGGAACTGGCGCAACTCATCGCCAGTGTCGAAGGGAATGAATGTGAGATTACGTTGCGCTTCGGTCGTAATGTGTCTCGCCGTGCTGTTCGTTTGCGCTGGGACCGCGAGCGCCGTAGCCACTCCCACCAAGGTCCAGCGGATGACGTGCGAGAACTGGATCAGCAATAGCGCCGTGTTTGAGTGGGCGAATGCGACACACTACAAATGTGTTTTCGACAATAAAACTCAGGCCGGGAACGCCATCCTTCTTTGCGCCATGTGGCCAACGGCAGCCAACGCTGCGGGCGGCGGCGGCGGCATAACCCTTTCCATCTCGGACGATCAGAGCAACACATATAACTCCATACGTGCGTTCGCTGCTGGAAGTCTTGAAGGTATCCAGTGCTTCATTGCTCAAAACATTGCCGCCAACACACAAGTTGTCACGCTCACATGGACTACCAGTATAGCCAGTAGCGGAGATGCCGCGCACTGGTTGAGTGTAGCCAATGGCGAGTGGAGAAACTTGCCAACTTCGTTCACTGGCCTGGTTGATGGCAGTAGCTCAAACACTGGAACCGGCGCGGCCTGCACTTCCGGGAGCTTCACGCCGGGAACCAGTGGCGACCTGATTTTTATGGCCTGCGCCAATGACAATCACGACTCCATGACTGTTGCTGCTCATGCCGCTCCGTTGTCGTTATTCACTGTTGCCAACCTCGACGAATCTTTCGCCACTCAAGCGGGAGTGCAAACCTCCGCAGCAGCAATCAATCCGCAGTTAGACCTTACCGATTGCGGCACTATCGGCGGGTCATGTGCTTCTGAGCCGTGGGTGGGCTACGCCTTCGCGCTGAAAGCATCGAGCAGCACGCAAGGCTCAGGACCGCCAGCTGGCATCTATGTGGAACATACGCTGGTGGTTCCTGTTAACGGGCAATTCTCGACTAAGACGGAGCCGATCCAGTTTCCGGCCGATGGGAACCTGATCGTGATTGACTACAACGCGCAGGCGACCAATGACCTGTGCGTGTCGGCGGCTAGCCCTAGTGGATGCACCGCTGCGCAGGTTGACAGCAAGAGCAATAGCTACAGCTGCGACTCGCTGGAAGTAGGGACAGGCGGCTCTGGCGATGAAACGATGTGCTGGGCGGGGAATGCCACAACCGATTCCACGCTGAAAGTTACCGCCTCATTCAATATCGCTGGCCCAACAGTTGGTACGGTTTACATTCATAGCGTCGAGGGGGCGGCTACGTCGCCATCTTGCGGGGCGGGGGTCACCAACACCGCATCACTAGGGGCGGGGGTTTCCTCCTGGACCGGCGCAGCCTCCATCACTCCCTGTGCAGCGAACGGCGTAATCTTCGGAGTCACCGGAATCCAGTCGCAGAATGGCATATCGGTTTCTCCGGGCCTGTTTGCCGAACCTGACCAAAACAATTTCGACGTTCTTTGGTACAACGGCAGCACCGTAACCGGGCAGTCTTTCACCTACACCACTAATGTAACTGGCGTCGGCGCATACGTGGAACTTTTCCATGCTTTCAAAGCTGCTCCTTCTAGCTCCTGCTTCCCATCGATGGCGCTGGTTGGCGTGGGGAGATGCGGGTGACCCGTTCGGCAAGCTCAGGGTCATGAGCGAAAGTCGAACTATGAGATTGGGCAAATCAGGAGAATCGCAATGCGAAAAAATGGAATTGACGCAAATTCGCCGGCGCCAGAACGCTCGCCTGCAGCACGGACTGGGGACAATGATCACGAACCCGGCGGTGGCGCAGCACAGCCCTTGATCGGCGCCCGCAAGGACGAAGTCGAAGGGTGTGCGGCGCCGGCAAGGGCAAAAGAGAATCCCATGCCACGCAGTCATCGCGAACTCGGCGAAGCGATCTTTGCCGCCGAGGATCCGGTAAAGGCTGGCCGTGAACTCCTCAACAAGCAAACGAGTGAGGATCGCGGCGCACCGACGCGGCTGCGCTCGCTACAGACCTTCGCGGATTGGGCGTTCGAGAAACCCGGCGCGGAAGGGAAGCCGCCTCGCATCATCTGGGACATTCCCGGGCCGCCGTATGAGCCCGTCGATCCTCTGGAAACGGAGCTGGAGAAATTGGAAGGAGGCAAGAAGTGAGCGCATCGTGGAGCAAACAAAAGATCGGCGAGGTCGTGGAATTGGCCGGCGTATTGGCGTTTGCCGCCGGAGTGATCATCAGCGTACAGCACTACGCCATTGGCGCGCTCTTGCTGGGCGGAACGGCGGCCTACGCCGTGGGCAAGAAGTTGCGGGCTGCCTGACCCGGGCGTGGAAATCGGGCCGGAAGCTCGCGCGCCCGAGGGTGCCGCGCCGAAATCTCCCGAGCAAACGCCGGAAGCGGAACGGCCGCCGATCAGGGCTTCCGAGTTTTACAATCCTTTTCCGCGGCAAAAGGAGTTTCACACCTGTGGGGCGAAATACCGGCTCTTTGGGGGCGCCGCCGGTCCTGGGAAGACAAAGGCTCTGTTGTGGGAAGCGATGCGCCAGGCCAATAGGTTTCCCGGCGTGGATACGCTGCTGCTGCGGCGCACATTTCCGGAACTCGAGGCTTCGCTGATCACCTATTTTCGGCGCGACGTGCCGCGCTATTTCTATCAGGGCTACAACGAATCGAAACACATCATTACCTGGCACAACGGCTCGACCACGCGGTTCGGCTATTCGGCCAGCGAAAACGACATTTACCAATACCAGGGGGCGGAATTTCTTTTTATCGGGATCGACGAGCTGACGCTTTTCACGCTCGGCCAGTGGCAATTTCTCACCAGCCGCAATCGCTGCGCGGTTCCGGGAACGACTCCGAATATGGCTGGGGCGACCAATCCCGGCAATATCGGCCACGCCTGGGTGAAGGCGCTGTGGCTCGAGCAACGGCCGGCGCCGGGAATGGATCGTCCGGGGCAATACGATCCCGGCGACTACGCCTTCATTCGCGCCACGATCGCGGATAATCCGCTCTATCGAAACGACGCGGATTATCTGAAAACGCTGAACGCCCTGCCGCGGCATCTACGGCAGGCGTTTCTCGAAGGCGATTGGAACGTTTTTGCGGGGCAGTACTTCGACGTCTTTGACATGCGACGCCATACCGCGCGCGCGGAACAGATTGGTCTGCAAAATTGGTGGCCGCGATGGATCTCGATTGACTGGGGGTATGAGCATCCCAGCGCCGTCTATTGGCACACCGCACGGCCGGACGGAACCGTGGTCACGTATCGGGAATATGTGGCCAACCATCTCACGCCGGGAATGCTGGCGCAGGCCATTGCGGAGCGGACTTGTTTGGGCGCCGGAAGTTCCCCTTACCGGGGACGTTCGGGCGCTCAACAACCTGAGGACGGTGATCCCGGAGACGAGAAGATCGCCGCGGTGTATCTCTCTCCGGATGCGTTCGCGCACCACACGTCGGAATTGACGATCGCCCACCAGAT
Source organism: uncultured Acidobacteriota bacterium (assembly GCA_963761945.1). Classification (GTDB taxonomy): domain Bacteria; phylum Acidobacteriota; class Terriglobia; order Acidiferrales; family UBA7541; genus Palsa-189. The sequence goes on from CAVXIM010000017.1 coordinate 255,859, forward strand.
GGGCGAGGTGCTGGCTCGAAACAAGCTGCCGCGGCCGACTCCCGCCGATAGTGATCGCGTGGGCGGATGGATGTTGATGTACCAGATGCTGCAAGATGGGAAATGGCTGATCGCTGACAATTGCGAACGGCTGATCGATTGCCTGCCGACGTTGGTGCGCGATCCGGTGAATGTGGAAGATGTGCAGAAAATGGAAGGCGATGATCCGGGGGACAGCGCGCGCTACGGACTGAAATCGCGTCTGGCGTCTGCGCGCCCACCCATCGAGGCGCGCGTCGCGGAGCGCATCAGCGCCACCGACCCGACTTCGCGGCATATCTGGTCGGAGAAATTCGCCGCCGAGGAGCGCCGCGCTGCCCAGCCTCCAAAATTTGGGCGGCACCGCTGGAACTCGCCGCGCTGAAGATCGGCTCGGCGAGACACCTAGTGGAACTCTGTAGGTCAACAATCGTGCTTAACCGACGATGCTCACAAAAATAATGGATTGGCTCGCGCGCTTGCGGGAGGGCATGCGGAGCCGTTACGTGCGCGTGCTCGAGGAGCAAGTCGCGCGGGAGCGCGCGGAGGTCGAACGGCTGCGCGCGGAGAACCGCGCGCTGCTCAATTCGCTGCTAAGCACCGCGGGCGCGCCGCCGATCGAAGCGCCGCCGGCCCATCCGGGGCAAATCGCGCCGATACGGCGGCGGTCGTGGCCGCAGATTGCTATAGCGCGCGAGATCGAGGCGGCACGCGAAGCGCGCGCCAGGGAACGAGCGGCGCAAAAACAACCAGGCACCTAGTCTTTCTCGCGGACGAGATATATGACCCAAACTCAAAACGCGATTCTGAAGGATACGCAGCGCGGGGCGGCCGTTGAGGCCGACGGCAATGCGCCGACGCAATCGGTGCAATTAGGCGCCGGAATTTCGCTGGGACTCGATTCGCAGAACGATCCGCAGGCGTCCGCCGAAGGCGGACTGGGCCCGAATAACGAACGTCTGGAGCAAGTAGCGCCGCGGCTGGTGAACGCGTTGCGCGAACTCGTGGTGCAGTTTCGCCAGGAAGGAGTGGTGGCGCGGCGGCACGAAATCCGACGTATTCGCCAGGCGCGTCTTTTCTGGCAGGGACTGCAGTACGCCTGGTGGAATCCACAGGACATGAACTGGCACTTGCCGTGGGAAGCGAAGATTTATGACGACTCGGCGCTGGAGGAGATGCCGCGCTACCAGTTCGTGACGAATCTCTATCAGGCATTCGGGTTGTCGTTCATTTCCGTGATCAGCCAGGACGTGCCGGCCACGCGCTTTTACCCGCAATCCACGCTGAGCGAAGCCGATATGGAAACGGCCAGGGCGGCTTCGCAGGTGGCGGATTTGGTGGAGCAAAACAACCGGGTGCAGCAATTGCTGACCGGCGTGGGATTCTACCTGTGGACGGACGGCAAGATCGGCGGGTACGTGCGCTATGTTGCGGATGGGCAGCGCTTCGGCTGGCGGGACGAACTGCTGCTCGAGGAGCGCTGGGTTCGGCTGGGGCGTGACGCTTACGTTTGCCCAAAGTGCGGCGCCGAAACCGAGATTGGTGACGATTCGATCAGCGCAAATGTACGGGGACAATCCTCAGGGCCCGCGACCGAAAGCGTCGGGGCGCCCTGGGAGACAAATGCGCAGCAGAACCGACAGAGAGATTCTTCGGGCCTGACTTCGAGTAGCGACAAAGCGTCGCTTTGGCGCGGCAGCCCTCAGAATGACAGCCCGTCGCAACAATCTCAGCATGCGGCGCCAGGTTTTCTCACTGGAACGATTTGTCCGCAATGCGGCGGGGCGCTCGGCGCGAATGACTTTCGTCCTGCGCCGGTGGTGCCTGTGCCGCAAAACGTGGGCACGCGGCGCGTGGCCAACGGCCAGGAAGTGGTGTCCATTGTCGGCGGCCTCGAGCTGAACACGCCGGTGTGGGCCAACGAGCAGTACGAGTTCCCCTATCTGCAATGGCAGATGGAAGTGCATCGCGCGAAGCTCAAGGCGGCTTTTCCTCACGCGGCCGATAAGATCCAGATGGGCGGTCCGCAAGCCGCCGACGATATCTACGCACGGGCGACGCGCATCGCCGTCTCGCAAGGCATGCCCACGATTCATCCAGGCGACGCGCTTTTTAATCTCATTACGTTTTCACGGACGTGGATTCGGCCGTGGGCCTTCTATTCCATCGAAGATGTGGCTGTGCGCGATCAACTTCTGCGCCTGTTTCCCGAGGGCTGCTACGTGGCGTTTGCCGGCGAAACTTACTGCGAATCGCGCAATGAATCGATGGACGATTGCTGGCGCGTGATGCACGCGCTGCCCGGCGACGGCCAGAATCGCCCGAGCGTGGGCGATTCGCTCATGGAGTTGCAGGAACGCTACAACACCCTCTCCAACATTCAGGCGGAAACATATGACTACGGCATTCCGCCGATCTATGCCGATCCGCAGGTGCTCGATTTCGACGCCCTGGCGAATCAAACCGCGGAGCCCGCGGCGCACTATCCGGCGCGGGCGCGGCCGGGAATGTCGCTGGCCGACGGATTCTTCCAGCCCGCGCCCGCGCAGGTGCCGCCGGACATGCTGCGCCACCAGCAGGACCTCATCGGCCCCATAGCGCAATTTCTCACCGGGCTTTTTCCCGCCGTCTTCGGCGGCGAGATGGAAAACGTCAAGACCGCCAGCGGCTATGCGATGGCTCGTGATCAGGCGCTTGGGCGGCTCGGGCTGGTCTGGCGGCGGCTCAAGTCGTTTTACTGCGATTTGATGCTGCTGTCGGTGGATTGCTTCCGCAAGAACCGGCCCGGCGATGTGGAGATGCCATTCCTTGGGCCGGGCGGGGAATTCGAGGCGAGTTTCATCCGCCTGGCAAATTTGAAGGGGAATATCCAGGCGCATCCGGAGTCGGACGAGACATTCCCGCGCCTGAAATCGCAGCAGCGCGCCGTTTTGCAACAGCTCATGACCAGTCCCGATCCGGCTATTCAAGCCGCGCTGCGCGAGCCGGCAAATCTCGGATTCATCAAATCGCTGGTGGGGCTGAGCGAACTGGTGGTGCCAGGGGACGACGCGCGCAACAAGCAGTTGCGCGAGATACAACTTCTTTTGACGGCCGAAGCTCTTTTTGCGCCGCAAGCTCCCCTTACCGGGGACGTTGCGGCGCCCGACAATCCCAATCATGCGGGGTCGGGTGCGGACTCGACAATCCCAGCACCCGAGATGAAGTCGACTGTGCCGGTGGATGAATTGCTCGACGATCACGCCACGGAATTCGAGGAGTGCCGGCGCTGGGCGAGTTCCGATGCCGGCCAGATCGCGCGCGCGCAGAATCCGGCGGGATTCGCAAACGTACGCGCACACGCCGCGGAACACGCCGCAGCTCTGGCACGGCAGCAGGCGCAAGCCCAAGCGCAAACTCAGGCCGCGTCGCTTGCCGCACGATTGAAATCGTAGCGACTTTCTTAAGCGCCGCAAGCTCGCCTTGCCGGCGACGTTGCGTCGCCCGACAACCCCAAGAGTCCGGGGGTTGAGCGCCGCAGCTTTATTTAGCGGCCGAAGGTCCGCTCACCGAGGACTTCGGCCAGGGTGCCACAACTTTTTTAGCGGGCCGGCGGCATCCCGTTGGTGCGCCGGCCCTGAGCGTCACAACTTGTCGATTCGGAGGACAGAATGGAGCAGGGAAGCAGTGCGAGCGCGCTGGCCGCGCGCACAGCAGGAATGACCGACGAGCAGATTCTGGATCTTGATCTCGAGCAATTCTCGGCGGAAAGCGCGCCGCAGGCTTCTGCGGCGCAAGACGATATGGCTATTCTGGACGCGACTTCTTTAGCGGCCGAGGCTCCCCAGACTTTTCTAAGCCCGGAAAGGGCCGTGATGCCCACGGCCTTTCCGGGCTCGACAAACGCTGCGACTACGCCTGGCAAATCTGCCGCAAATGCACAGGGCGAGCCCTTCGGAGCTGGCCCTCGGGGCGAACCCTTCGCGGGCGCTCAGGGCGAGCCCGCGTGGCTGAAGCAGCTCGAGGCGCAACCTGCGGCAGCGGCCGAGGCGCGCGAGTGGCGCGAAGCGGCCAAAGACGTGGCCGCGCTGGATGCCGCTTATTACAGGGGTGACCCCGGTGCACGTTCGGGCCTGGCGGCCCGGCTTTACGAGAGCGATCCTGCGGCGTTTCGCGAAATGCTTGCCGAAAGCGCGCGCATGCTGGCGTCGCGCGATCCGCAAGCGCTGGCCGAGCTGGCGCGGCAGCTCGGCGTGAGCGACGCGCAGGCGCCCAATGCACCGGCGAAATCGCTGGCGCAAGCCGCGCGTACGCCCGAGCCAGGCGCTACAGCGCCAGGTCCAAACGGGCGCCGATAATCACGGCGCCTTTCCCGCCGAGGCCTATCGCGCATTTGAATCCGCCACCAATGACGACGTGGCGCGGAGCACGCGCGAGGCGATCGATCGCACTCTCAACACCACGCTGCCCGAGGGCATCGGCGAAGGCGCGCGGCGCCGCATCGGAGACGACGTCTTCCGCGAACTGCACACAACTCTTTCCGCCGATCGCGAACTCAGCCGGCAAGTGGGAGAAATCCTGCGCGGATGGCATTTCGATGGCGCCACCCGGCAGCAGGTGGTGTCGTTGATCTCCGGTCGCGCGCGCGCCGCAATGCCGGAGGTGGCGCGGCGGGTCGTCGCGGAATGGACTTCGTCGGTGCTCGCGTCCGATCGCGCCCGCTCAGCGCGCCTGAACGCGGCGGCTTCGCGGCACGACATCAGCGGCGGACGCGTGCCGGACACGATTCCGGCGAGCGGCCTTCTTCCAAAAAAGATCGATTACTCCCGCATGTCTGACGAGCAGATTCTGGAGCTGTAGAACTCCGCACAAACGAAGCAGTCTGAACTCAGGCGAAAGGCAGATTCCTCGGCCGATTTTGTTGATGCGCGAAATCTCCTGATGCCGACGACTCTCGCGCGCAGAGGCAGCCTCGGGATGAATGACCGTCTTCACGTTCGGCAGTCACTAAATCACGCCGAAATTCATCGCAGTAACACCGCAAGCATGGCCGCAGTGCGGCCACAGTGAGCGGCACAACCCAAATAAGGAGAGAACACAATGGCCCAGATGCAAAACACGCAGACCATTGCGCTGCAACTGGAGAAGGTGCGGGACAAAGTGCCGCTGCTGTACGAACGCGACGACGTCCTGCTCAGCATGATCCAGCAGCGCGGAGACGTGGAGAAAGTCAGCTCGCGCAACATGCGCATTCCGCTGCAGGTGACGCCCGGAGGCAAGGCCGGTTCCTATAACGCCGATGGCGGCGATCTGGGGCGCGGCTCCGGCACCAGCTACGACGTGGCGCAGATCTCGCCGATTTTCTTCCGCTTTGCGGTAGAGATCAGCAAACTCGTCGACTACGCCACCAATGCGCGCGAAAAATCCATCGAAAATGCCGCCAAGCGCGAAGTAGCCAACGGCATGAAGCAATTCCGCGCATTTCTGGACAAGGTCCTGCAGACCGCCGGCAACGGCGTGCTGGGCACCATCGGTTCGGTGAGCGGCACCACGCTGACCATGAACACGCCTCCCGGCGCGGCGCTGGTTTACGTTGGGCAGACGATCCAGGTTTACGATACGACGATCACCACGAACCGCGGGACCTGCAACGTGGTGGCCGCCGATCCGATCAGCACCACGCAGACGATTACCGTCGACTCTTTGCCGGCGGGGACCATTGCGACCGATGTGATCGTGCACGATGGGCTTTCCGGCGCGCAGCCCACCTCGCTTTTCGGCATCAAGTATCACCAAAACAACGCCACCACCGGCACCTGGCTGAATCTGAACCGCGCGACTTATCCGCAGCAATTGCAGACGCCGCGCGTCAACGCGGCAAATTCGGCGCTCGTGCCCGGTTACGTGCGCCTGGCCATCAATAAGGTCCGCAAAGCCCTGGGCATCGGGCAGCTAGGCAAACTCATCGCTTACACCTCGGTGGAGCAGGAACACGCCTGGGAAAATCTGGGCATTACCATCAGCCAGGTGATCAAAGAAAACGCCGCCGGCAGCGCCAACGATCTGGATCTGCTCTTTTCCGGACGCAAAACGATGTCCGGCGTGCCGATCAAGTCTTCCATCAATGCCGACCAGACGCGCGTCGATTTTCTCGATCTTTCGCATTGGGGACGCGCGGTGATGAAAGACATCGATTACTTCGAGGTGGGCGACCAGACGGTGTTTCCGATCTACGGAACTTCGGGAGGGCTCTCCGCGGCGTTTATTTTTTATTTCGACACGGGCTTCCAGGTGTTTTCCGATTCACCCCGAAGCGGGGCTTTCATTGATGGGCTGGCTCGCCCGATCGGCTACTAGTTAACTTTTTCAGGCCCGAAAAGCCGCGTGATCACCACGCGCTTTTCGGGCTCGAAAAACCGAGGAGTGCGTGCTCATTAGAATCTTGCGGGAGCAGCACGAACCGCCGGAGGCGGTACGGCGACGGCTGGAGATTGCCGGCGGACGGAATCGCTTTGGCGAGGCGAATTATCGCGCGGTATGGGGATGGTCGCGGCTGGCCTGGGTAGGCGGCAAATGGGAAGACCGCAACGCGGCCGGCGATCTCGTTCGCGAATGCGTAGAGCTGCGGCGCGTGCCGAAATACGAGCCGCACGACCGTTGGCACATCGAACGATGGCTGCCGCCGGAAGCCTACGGCTCGCCGCGCGCATGGTATGCGCAGACGATCGAGCGAGAGGACGGCCCGCCATCTTTACTGGCGGGCGTGCCCGCGCTCGGGCCTTATCCCGAGCGCGGCGAATACGAGCACTGCTTCACGCTGGAAACTGCGCGAGGCGAATTCGTGCAGCTCACATCTACCGTCGCCGAATACGTCGCCCGCGCCATCGAAGCGGGCCGGCGCGCCAGCGCGGCCGAACGCCGCAAGGCGATCGAGGAACGCGAGCTCCGCAGCGATCGCGATTACGATAACTGGGCCTGGGACGTACTCGACAGCGGCTGCCCGGCGTTTCACGGGCTGCCGTTTGTGAATGTGCTCTAGGAGCTTAATGGAATTCTCGAACCCCCAAAGCGCCTGTCTTCGCGCGAAGCACCGCGCTTTTGGCGCTCGAGTTGTTTCAGGCAATCCGTATTGGTGTTGTCGGGCGCCGCAACGTCGCCGTGCAGTAGCGCCGGTGTCCCCGGTAAGGGGAGCCCGGCGCGTTAAAGAAGGCGAGCTTGCGGCGCTAGAAGAAGAGGAGAGAATGGCGAACCAAACCAGCGCAGTGATCGTTAATCTGACGGAACAGAACTGGATCCTGCATCGCAGCTTCGGGACGTACCGAGTGCGCGGCCGCGAAGAGGGCGAAGACTACGCGCTCACGCGGGTCGAGCGGCGCACGGCGTACATGGATCTTGGAGACAAACGCACGTCGCCGATTCACATCTCGGCAGCTGAACTTGCCGATGACCTTTGCCGCGAGATCAATTCCGACGGCGGCGAAGATAGCAATTTCGGCGTATTTGTGGCCAACGGCGAAATTCCCACCGAGCACGAGCTGGAGCGAGCGCACGATAAGCTCGCCGCATTTTACAGACGGCTGGTGGCGGGTGCGGACCGGGAATGGGAGCGTTCGCATTCGTATCTTTTTATCAACGACGTGGAACGCCGCGCCGCGCATTATCTGGGGCTGGAGAAAGAATGGTTTTACCAGGCGCGCGAGACCGTCGAATGTCCCGGCTGCGGAGAAAAGATCAAGCCGGGCGTTGCGGTGTGCAGGACCTGCCGGGCCATTCTCGATCCGACGAAGGCGGCCACGCTGGGCCTCGCTCCTGCGGCGCTGACTTCACCGCGCGCAATTTAGCGGAGACGGAGATCCGCCGTTGCCGAGGGAGTCCCGACTATCTGAGTCTGAGGCGCCTGAAGCATGGAGACACAGATGAAAACGACAATCGCAGCGCTGACCACCTTGGTTTTTCTGCTCGGCGCAACGTTCGCACATGCGCAGAGCGGCACCCTCGGTTCTGCTTCAAGTCCGGTGGTGAACGCGTTCGGGCGGGCGATGGGCGGCGTCAATGTGGCGGTGTGCGGCCATCCAGCTTCCGGCGGATATCCCTGTTCCAATCTCAGTACGGTCTATACGGATATTACTTTCGCTACTGTTTTAAGTGCCGGGAACCCGACTACGACGGACGCTCGAGGCAATTGGGGATTCTACGTGCTGCCGGGGCAGTATGACGTCGAGTTTTATGGGACCGGCATGACCTCTACTATCATCACGGTTAGCGCCCCGTGTGTTCCGACATCTTCTACGTCCTGTGCCGGCCCACTTGTCACATCGACACTCGCGCTCAAGCCGCAGGCGACTGACGCGGTGCAGTACGTTTCGCCGAATGGAAATGACAGCAATGATGGGCTTTCCATCGGCACGGCCAAGCTCACGATCCTCGGCGCATATAACTCTTTGTCTTCCACGGGCGGAACAATCTACGTATCGGGAGGCGTGAGCGGCACAAGTCCAGTGCAGTGCACGCCCACAGGGGGACAGGGGCTCGGCATCGCGGGTTCGCTTGATCCTAACTACAACTCGATGCCGGAAGTTCTGAACAACATTCAGTGGGTGAAGGCAAAAAGCGGGACGGTCGCGATTATTGGCATCAGCGCAACCTTTCAGCCTGCCGCTTCTAAGGTTGGTTATGCGACGCCGGTAAGTTGCGGCAATTCCTCGACAAAGGCTTTGGTGCTATCGAGCGTTACAGACTTCACATCCCTGCATATCGCTTGGCGCGGATCAAGTGGCATCCAGATCGGCTACGATTCCAACGGCTCGCAAACCGACACGAACGCTGCCTCTAACGACATCATTTTTCAGTACAACAATGTCCGTACCGACTGTGGCACCTCTTGCGGTCCACCTCTAGCTATTGCCGGAAGCATTTGGGATGAGATCGACAACAATCTCTTCGAGAACAATGGGATCAATAACGGCATCAGCGCCTCCTCGAATCTCGCATCGAACATCTACATCAGCAACGGGGGCTCGGCGGCCCCAATGGGCCTGATTTATCTCCGCAACAATGATTTCACCGGCGGGGGTGGGGTGCGCTTCGACGCAAACTCAAGCGTTAGTGCAAGCCTCTATATGTCGGGTACAGAAATGGAGGGCACTGGTACCTGCCAGCCTGTATTAGAGGTTATCAACAGCGGCAGCTACAGCGCCGTTTATGATGTGCAGGGAGGGTTCTCGGATTGTGGAATATCTCCACCTGCCGTGCGCGTGGCATCCGGAAACGATCCATGCAATCTCAGTGTGCGAGGAATAAACCAGTCTGGGCAGACTCCCATACTCGAAGGGCCGTTGACTGTTGGAGACACGCCTTGCCAGCCGGGAAGCAATCCGTCTCAGGGTGTTTCTGCCGCTGATAATGGGCCTTCGTTCTCGGGAGTTATCCCGGCAGCCAAAAACCAGCGTAACGGCATGTATGGGTTGCAGCTACCGCAAGTGGACGAATATCGCAGGTCGTTCGCGCCGAGTTTTGTGCGCTTCGCCAATCTTGCTCCGCAGAACCCGGCCACATGGACTGCCAATCCAACGGGCCAGACCGGTTCTTCTCTGGTGCAGTTTCAAGGTCCTGGCGATCCCGCGGGTATAACCAATGCGGCCACTCTCAGTTGCACCGGGAATGGCGGGCAGGGTGGGTGCGACTATTACGTTTACAACAACAATCTGACCTTCAATGCGGGGGACTATCTTTATGTCGGTGTGTGGGCGCAGCCGGCATCCACGGCTGGATTTGCTTCGGGTACCGGAGTTTTTGCAAGCCCTATAACTCTTGAACAGGTCAATAACGGTTCTACGCTTCGCATCGTGGCGGGCGGTCCTATCAATCAGACAGCTTCCGTAGGCGGAATCGTAGCGGGGCCATTCAGGCAGACTGACGGAAACTGGCAGTGGATTTGGGCGCTGGCGAAAGTTACGCAACCGTCCGGCTCAGTGGCGCAAATTAAGATTCACTTAGCGTTCCAGGCAGGGTTTCCCACCAATTTCTACGCGCCGATGTTCCTGCAAGTTCCCGCATCGAGTTTGGCATGTGGTTTCCGCCCACGTTTTCGAGCGCATCCGAATCCGGGAATACGGCTACAGTCACTACAACTGCTGCACACAAGCTTATCTGCTGGAATGCCGATCAATGTGTCTCAGTGCAGCATTGCCGGCTACAACGGCGAGTTCGTTATCAGTGCGGTTACTTCCACGACGTTCTCGTTTTACGATTCGGCCAGCGGACTGGGCTCACCAACAGGCTGCGTCATCAGTCCCGAGCAATGACAGCGAAGCGGCGGATTGGGCGCAGAATCTTGCGAGCTATGGGGACAATTGCGCCAGCGGAGTCTTGTGTGGGATTCGCGGGGTGACCATTCCGAAGATCATTGCTTCTGGCACATCGACGCTGGGGAATTCGGCCGTTGGCTCCGGTGCGTGCGCGAGCGTGGTCACGACGGCTGCAACTGGAGTGCTGACCGCGCGACCGGATTGAATGGTCTTACGCGAGCGCACCGGCGACCGCGGATGGCCTTCTGACGCTCAGCCCTTATGTAACGAGCGGCAATGTCAATTGGAAGCTGTGCAATCCGACCGCGAACTCGCAAACGCCATCAGGACTCGTAGTCAACTGGGAGGTGCTGCGTTAAGGAAAGGCGATTTGGCCTCGATGCTTGATTCAGGGCTTGCGCGATTCAGGCACGGGCGAAAGACTCGCTGATTGTGATGCGGCGATTTCTCGCCATACAATCAGGCCGTGGCGAATGTCTTCGAGGCTAGGCGCGAAACCGTCTCGAGTCTGGGCCTGCCGCCAGCCAGGGTGCCGCGTGAGCGGGGGTCGCAGCGGCGGCAGTGGGTTCTTTGGCTGACCGTTCTGTTCGTTGTGTCTCTGCCTTTCGTCAATCCCTGGGTTCGCGGAGACGGCGTCGGCTACTATGCGTATGTCCGTTCGCTGCTGATCGACCACAATCTGAACTTCGAGCAAGACTGGCTGCATGGCAATGCGTCTTTCGTTGGCGGGCGCCTTGATGGCCAGGGCCAGATACTCGCGAGCCAATACACTTCGACGGGGCATCTTGATAATCACTTCTCGGTTGGGCCGGCACTGCTTTGGTCGCCGTTTCTATTGGTGGTCCACGGTATCGTCATCGCGGCGGACCGGTTCGGCTTCGGCATCCTGGCAGACGGTTTCTCAAGGCCGTACCGAATCGCAATGGCTGTGAGCACGGCTCTCTATGGATTCGCGGGCCTGCTTCTCGCTTTTGACCTGGCGCGGCAGTACTTCGAGGAGGTCTGGTCGTTTCTGGCGACGATCGCGATTTGGTTTGCGAGCTCTTTTCCCGTGTATATGTACTTCAATCCTTCCTGGTCCCATGCCCACTCTGCTTTTGCCGTCAGCCTATTTCTCTGGTATTGGCATCGGACGCGAGTGCAGAGAACTTGGGCTCAATGGGCGGTGCTGGGAGCCATCGCCGGCCTGATGATTGACGTGTATTACCTGAATGCGGCTTTTCTTTTGGTTCTGTTGCCTGAAGCAGTGGTCACGTACCGCGAAGTATTTCGCTCGGCCGGAGACCGTGGCGGGCGAATACTGCTTTGTTTGCGAGAGCACGGATTATTCGCGCTCGTGACGCTCCTCATGCTTGGGTTCACGCTGGTGACTCGATGGATCATTTATGGCCATGCTTTCGAGAGCGGGTATTCTCCCCTGAGCACGTGGTTTTGGACTTCTCCGAAATTGTTTCAGGTGCTGTTTTCCGCCGACCACGGAATGCTGACGTGGACTCCCGTATTGATGTTGGCGCTGGCGGGTCTCATAGTGTTTGCACGCGTCGATCCGTTATTCGCCGGCGGACTTATGCTGGCCTTTCTCGCGTACTTGTACTGCATCGCCAGCTACGTGAGCTGGGACGGAATTTCGTCGTTCGGGAACCGTTTCTTCGTTTCGTTCACGCCCGTCTTCATCATTGGATTGGCGGCACTCTTGGAAAGTCTTGCGAAGCGCTGGAAAATCTCACCTGCAACGGCTGCGGGCGGCATCGCGCTTCTGGTTGTGTGGAATTTTGGATTCATGTTTCAGTGGGGCACTCAGATGATTGCGGCGCAGGGACCCATCTCCTGGGGCGAGGTGGCCCATAACCAATTCGTGGTCGTGCCGAAGCGCATCGCAGGCAGCCTGCATTCCTACTTCGCAGATCGCGGGCTGATGATGCGGCAAATCGAAAACGAAGAGATGCACAGAGAGTATCAGCAGAAGTGACCGACGTTCATACCGGTTGTCGCGGGTTCGGTGGGTCAAGGATTCCGCGTTCCTAAGAAATCGCCACGAATTCCATGCACAATCTGGAACTATGGGCCAAAGGTCTTTTGGCTGCCGCGATTGCCGGCGCAGCCAATGGCGTGATCACCGGCTTTGCCGCCGTGGGTATTGATCCCGCGCATTTCAACCTTCAGGCGGGCCTCAGACCAACCTTGGCGATTGCCGGCGTGAGCGCGGTCATGAGCGGCATCATTGGAGTCGCGGCGTATTTGAAGCAGTCGCCCCTCCCGGCGGACGATCAAGCGCAATAAGAGAAGCCAGGCACATCCTCCTAGTGTCGCGCGAGCCATCGTCACGCTCGAGTCGCGAACGGCGGCAAACTGAAAAAGCAGATTCCTCGGTCGCCGCGGCGACCTCGTAATGACAACTCCTCCTGCAGTGCACTCTCACGGAAGTTTGTAATGCCGCGTCAAATGCGGCCAGGAGCCAGGCATGCCCATCGTTGGATCGACGGCTTACAACACGGCTGGACAAGTAACGTCGCTGGTGCGCTCGCTGCTCAACGATGCGGCGGGAAATCTTTTCACCGATACGATTCTCATTCCCTATGCCAATTCGGCGTATCGCAAAGTGCAGCGCGCGCTGGCCAATGTCGGCTCCAGCAGCTTCCTCAACGATGACGTGCTGCTGGTCGTTCCCGCGGTGGCGGCCGCGGATGCTTCGCTGCAGGTTTCCATCACGGATGCCACGGCGCCGCCGAATCAGTTGCCCACCGACCTATTGGTGCCGCTGAAACTGTGGGAGCGCCCCAACGGATCGACAGACGATTTCGTGGAAATGACGGACCTTACGGGCCATGGCGGCCTGCCTTCGCAGCCGCAGGGACTGAATCTTCAATACTGGGAGTGGCGCGCCGACGGGCTCTATTTCCTGGGCGCTACGCAGGACACGCAGATCCGGCTGCGCTACGAGAAAGCGTATCCGGCGTTCGTGGATGGCACGAGCGCAGTGCTGATCCGCGACTCCATCGAGCCCATCGCTTATTTCACGGCGGCGCTGGCTGCGGGCGCGCGGGGAGCGCCACAGGCCTGGCGCTGGGATGATGCCGGCACCGATGCGCTGGAGGATTTGCTGCAGCGCGCGAGCCGCCGCGAGCAGCACAGCGGACGACGCCGGCGGCCGTACACGTGGCGCCAAGGCTACGGACCGATTGTGTAGGCGTGTGACGAGAGAGTTTTTCCTGTCATCCCGAGCCCCGCATCCCGGGTGTCCAGTGTACGTGGCTGGGTGAGGGCCGAGGGATCTGCTTTTCCGCACAGGACAACGTTCTTTTTGACTGGGGGGAGGGAAGGGAAATGGCTCTTGCGATCAACATTACGAATATAGATTCGGGGGAAAATGATCTTTATATCTTCGGCACACTGACGCCTTCCGGCAGTTATAGCGCCGGCGGCGACACGCTCGATTTCACCACGGTGGCTAATCAAATTGGGGCGAGCCAGGCTCCGGCTCAGGTGTGGGTAGGCGGAACGACTGGCGATAATTATGCATTCGTTCGCGCCGCTTCGCCGACTCTCGCCAACGGAAAGATAAAGGTCAACACGGCTTCCAATACGGAACTTGGCGCGGGCGCTTATCCCGGCCGCATTACCGGCGACACGAACATCCAGATCGAGGCCGTCTTCAGCAAATTGATTTAGGAGTTGCGGCGAGTCTCGTGTGTCACGAACAGCGAAGAGAGATTCTTCGTTCGCAGTGCGAACTCAGAATGACAATTTTGTTGGAAGATCGCATGAGCGTTCTAGGCACAGTGGATGCGCCGCTGGATATGTTCGGCGGGCTCGTGACGGACGTGGCTCCGGCGGATCTGCCGGCGGGAGCTTCGCCTGATTGCGCCGACGTGGCTTTCGTTCCGGGAGCGGTGAAGACGAGACCGGGACTTCTGTCCGTCTTCGCCGCGATTTCCGGCAATCCCACCATCAACTATCTCAAAACGTATATTCAGCCGAACCTCACGGAGACTCTGCTGGCGCTCGACTCGGCAGGATCGGTGTGGGGCGAATTCACGCCGGGCACTCTCGCGCAGATCAATACTGGGCCGGGCGGAAAATTCGTCGCGCCGAATTGCCGCGCCAAATCCACAACGCTCTTCGGGCGGGAATACATCGCGTTTCACGATGGAAGATTCGGCATCGACATTCCTCGCCAATACGATGGCACGAATTTCGATCGCGTGAGCCAGGTGGGACCGGGCGCTGGTCCGGTGACGGCATTCGATGCGCCTGCGGAGCCGGTATACACGATCGGCAATTCGCCCACCGGCGCGGTGCGTAACAACAACGTCGTAACCATCACCACCACGGCGGCCCACAATTTCTATCCGGGGGCCTCCGTTTTGATCGCGGGTGTGGTGGATACTTCCTTTAATGGCACATTCGTGGTGCAGTCCGTGCCCTCGGCGACCACGCTCACCTATCAGCAGCTCGGCGCTGCGAGCAACTCCGGAGGAAGTTCTGGAAGCGCCACGGCAACGCTCGCGCCGCAGCTTTCGGCGGGCTTGCATCAGGTGTGCGTCTTTTTCAAGACGCGCCAAGGCTACATCACGCAGCCTTCGCCGCCGGTGACCTGGACCGCGTCGGGCAATCGCCGCGTTCAATTAACGGGAATTCCGCTGCCGCTCAATGACGCCAACGTTGTGGCGCGCATTCTGGCGTTCACGCCGGCAGGCGGCGGGTCTTTTTACTACACCAGCGGGCTCAACAACACTCCGCAGATGATCATCGCGGATACCACCACCACGGGCGTGACGCTGGATTTCTCCGATACAGCTTTGCTGGCCGGCACGCTGGCCGATCCGCTGTTTCGTTTGGTGGAACTCGGGGAATGCGCGGGCGTGATTGGGTACGCTTCGCGGCTTTTCTGGTGGGGCGAGCGCAATAAGGTCGACAACTTTCGTAATCTCAGTTTCGATGGCGGTTTCGTCGGCAGCGGCTCGGGCGTGCGGCCGCCGCTCGGCTGGACTTCGGACAGCACGTTTGGCGGCGCCGGTGGCAGCGCTTTCAGCGCGCTATGGGGCGGCGCATGGGAGATCGCCGGCGATAACGTAGCCAACGATAAGGGCATGATCACGCAGGCCGCCAATGTTGACTCCAATGGCGTGCCTATCATCCAGCCGGGCACGGGCTATTCAGTGCGCTTCCGCGCGATGAACGATCCCGTGAGCTCGCCGCCCAGCTCAGGCAATTTGCACGTGCACCTCTACAGCGCTTCGCAGAGCATCGACGTGGGCTTCGACGTTGCAGCCACGTCGCTGACAACGAAATTCCAGGAATTCACGGGCGTGCTGACGAGCGGAATCGTCTCGCCAGTTCCCTCGGATTTGCTGCTGCGCGTTTACGCCGATGGACTCAACCTGAATTGCGGCGTGATCTTCGACAACATCGAAATCTATCCGACCAAGCAGCCCTATAACGCCAGCATTGTGCGCGCCAGCCTCGTCGAGGATCCCGAAAGCTATGACGGAGTCGACGGCCTGCTTTCCGTCGCCGAAAACAATGGCCAGGCCGTGCGCGCCGCTTTTGTGCTGCGCGATCAGCTCTATTTCGTGAAAGAGCACTCCATTTATTCCACGCGCGACGACGGCGTCAACGAACCCGCCGATTGGACGCTCAGTGAAGTGTCCACCAGCGTGGGCACGCCTTCGGTGGACGGCGTGGATACAGGCGAGGACTGGGCCGTCATCGCCGACCGCTCGGGCCTCTTTATTTTCGACGGCGGCGAGCCGGTAAAAATATCGCAGGAAATTCAGCCGCTCTGGGACACCATCAACTGGCAATACGGCTATACGCTTTGGGTGCGCGTGGATACGCGCGCCAAGCGCATTCTGGTGAGCGTGCCGATCGCGCCGGCCACGCAGCCCAATCGCGTGCTCGTGCTCGACTATCGGGGCCTCTCCACGGCCTCCGACATCGCGACGTATGCTTCGGTGCACAGCAGCTCCATGACCGGGCGGCTGATCTGCACCAGCCGTTCGCGCAAGTGGGCGCCCTGGAACATCGCCGCGAATTCCGGCGCGCTGATCGAGCGCAGCGACGGTACGGCACAATTCTTTATCGGCAACGGCGCAGGCACGGGCAAGATTTATCAGCTCAGCGATACGCAGCTTTCCGACGACGGCGCGGCCATCGCCAGTTACTACACGACGTATTTTTTCCCCAGCGTGGATCAGGAAGACGAATTGGGAGTGCGCGCGCATCGCAAGCTTTTCTCGTATCTGACTTGCTACGGCGAAGGGGCAGGGAACTTGAATCTGAGCTCGTTTGCGGCGAACGAGGCGTTTCCGGCGGCGCTGCCGTCGCTGGCGCTCAGTTCTCCGGGAAGCAAGGACCTCGAGCTGACCATTAACCTGCTGGCCGAACGCGCCGCGTTTCAGGTGGGCACGAATCAGGCCGGCTCTTGGTTCCGGCTTTCGCGCCTGGTGGCTTCGCTAGGGCCGGATCCGTGGAGTCCCGTCAGAGGCGGGAACTAGCATGCTGAATATCCCACAACTCGCGCAGGTGAAGGCGCGCGATCCGTACGTATACGAATCGCTGCAGCAGATCGTGAGCGCGATCAATCTGCTTGGACGCGCCATCGGTGTCGATCCGTCCGGCTCCATCGCGCAGCCGGCCGTGATTGGCGGCATCTCGGTGGTGGCGGCGAACGGCATTTTCGATATCGCCATCACCGACAATTCCGCCGTGCATCGCGGCATTTATTATTTCGCGGAGTCGGATACATCGGCGAACTTCACGGCGCCGCGAGTGTGGTTCATGGGGTCGTCGCGCAATCTGCGCGTTTCGCTCGGCAACCTCACGCTTTACTGGCGCGGCTATAGCCAGTACATCGGCTCGATGCCCTCGGCGCCGGTCACGTTTGGCTCACCGCCCACCGCGGTGGTGGGCGGCGGGTCTGCCGGTCCGACGCTGCAAGCCTCTTCGGGGAGCGGAACCGCGACCGGACAGCAGGGCGGCAGCGGATTCGGCACGGCGCTGACGCTGGTGACGAACGCAACGACGGTGTAGTCCCGGCTGTGCGCTTGAGGATCAGTCGAACTCGATGCAAGTGCGCGCGTATACCGACGCCGATCTCGAATGGCTGCGCGCGATGCACGCGGCGCAGGGATTCGGTTACGCTTTTCCCGATCTCGCCGATCCTCTGTTTCTCGTTCGCTGCGTGGTGGAAGACGAAGGCCGGCCGCGCATGGCCGCGCTTCTGCGGCTCACCGCGGAGGCTTATCTGCTGGCTGATCCCGGCGAAGGCTCGCCGGGCCAGCGCTGGCGCTGGCTGCTCGCGCTGCATGAAGCCGTGCGGCAAGAGGCCGCGGCGCGCGGCCTCGCCGACGTGCAGGCGTTTTTGCCTCCGCGCGTGTCGCGCGCTTTTGGGCGGCGGCTCGATTGTTTGGGCTGGCGGCGCGATCCGTGGACCTGCTACACGCGGCAGGTGTGATCAATCACAGATGTGAGGTTTTGTTGTCATCCCGAACCCGTCGCGGCGGGTGAGGGATCTGCTTTGTCACATCGCAAATAGCAGATTCCTCCTCATCCGCGCTTAGTACCGCGCAAGCTCCACTGACGTGACCTTGCGCTCAGAATGCGCGGATTCCTCGGAATGACAGCCAGGGGGAATTGGTCGACGCTAGGAAACCCATTCGACGCGAATGGATTCGGGACGGATGAGGCGCGGAGCGCGATGGTTGCGGGTTTCCGGATTGCTCATGTGGATGGAATAACCGCTGACCATGTGGGTCAGTAATTCCTCCGTCGACTCTACGCGAAGGTGCGGGCCCTGCTTACACTTGCTGGCAAGATATTTGCCGTCGCGATAGCGATGCGGCACCAGCATGGCGCCGGCTTCCTTGCCCTTTTGCACGACGTAGATGATGGCTAATTGGGTACGCATGAATTCCGGGGAAGGGCCGGGCGGGATTTTACCACTCGACGGATTTCCGCGAAAGCCAATTTGAATGGCGACTGTAAATTCTGGTAGTGGGTCAGTTTCAAACTGACCCACTACCTAAATTCTCGCGTTCAACCTGGGTGGAATGGGTTTGTTATAATCGCGCTGCCGCCAGGCGACGCATTCCGCGCAAACATATGATGTGATTCGAGAGCGAGTGCGAATGGCGGCGCAGGAGCCATGCACAAACCCGCTCACTCGCACCAGGACGATCGGGAACACGACCATGAGCATGACCACGAGCACGAGCATACCCTCGTTCCTTCCGATCCCGCCTTGCGGGTCAAATCGCTGGAATCGCTGCTGGTGGAAAAAGGCCTGGTCGATCCCGCTGCGCTCGATGCGCTGATCGACGCCTACGAACATAAAATCGGGCCGCGCAACGGCGCGCAAGTCGTGGCGCGGGCCTGGGTCGATCCCGGTTACAAACAGCGATTGCTCGCCAACGGCACTGCTGCCATCGCGGAACTCGGCTTCGGAGGGCGAGGCGGCGATCACCTCGTCGTCGTCGAGAATACGCCGCGCGTTCACAACCTTATCGTTTGCACCTTGTGCTCGTGTTATCCGTGGGCGGTTCTGGGCTTGCCCCCGGTCTGGTACAAGTCCGCGGCATATCGGTCCCGCGCCGTCATCGATCCGCGTGGCGTGCTCCGCGAATTTGGGCTCGAGCTGGCTGACGATGTGGAGATCCGCGTTTGGGACAGCACCGCGGAACTGCGCTATCTCGTTCTTCCCCAGCGCCCGGCCGGCAGCGAAAAATTGAGCGAGGCAGAGCTTGCCGCGCTTGTCGCGCGCGATGCCATGATCGGGGTGGCTAAAGTGACGCTGGCGCAATCGGCGCAGCCCGGAGGCCGCGCATGAATGGCGTGCATGACATGGGCGGCATGCAATGCATGGGTCCCGTACAGCCTGAAAAGGACGAGCCCGTCTTCCGCCAGCGCTGGGAGGGCCGCGTTTTTGCGCTGATGCTGGCGAACGCCGCGTGGCGCAAGTGGAATATCGACGCCATGCGTTCGGCGATCGAGAGCATCGCGCCCGCCGACTATTTGCGCATGAGCTACTACGAGAAGTGGCTTGCGGCGCTAGGCGAGCTGCTGGTGAACAGGGGATTGGTGACACGCGCCGAAATCGAAAGTGGCAGGCCCGAGGCGGGCTCGCCGAAGGCAACGCCTGCGTTGACGGCGGAGATGGTGCCCGCCGTGATCGCGCGAGGCAATCCCGCGACCCGGGCTGTCCCTGTGGCAGCGCGGTTCCAAGCGGGGCATCGCGTTCGCGCGCTCAATAGCAATCCCACCGGGCACACGCGGCTTCCGCGCTACGCGCGCGGCAAACTCGGCACCATCGAGCGCGATCACGGCATCTTTGTTTTTCCCGACACGAACGCGCACTTTCTCGGCGAGAACCCGCAGCACCTCTACTCGGTGCGTTTTGCGGCGCGCGAGCTCTGGGGCGAGCAAGCCGCCGCGCACGATGCCGTCTACGTCAATCTTTGGGACGATCATCTTGAGCCGGCCTGATCACAGCTGGCGGGGCGCCCGACGCCGATCGAATTGCCGACTTACCCTCGCTGCCTCGCGACGCGGGCGGCCCCGTGTTCGCGGAACCCTGGCAGGCGCAGGCTTTCGCGCTCGCCGTCCGGCTTTCCGAACAAGGCTATTTCACCTGGAAAGAATGGGCTGCCGCATTGGCAGCGGAACTCAAAGCAGCCGCCGATCGCGGCGAGCCCGACGATGGCTCGCGCTACTATTATCATTGGCTCGCCGCTCTCGAACGCCTGGCGGCGGAAAAAGGATTGACCGATCCCGCGGCGCTCGCTGCGCGCAAGGAAGCCTGGGCGGAAGCTTATCGCCGCACGCCGCACGGCAAGCCCGTCGAGCTCGCCACCGGCTTGTCCTGAGGCTGCGAAGGGCTTGCCCTGAGATGCCCGAAGCAAATCGAAGGGCCTTACTCCGCCGTCGCGCCGCTGAAGGCGAGGCGCCGCCGTTTGGATGCCGCGCTTTTTGAAGCGTCGGCTTGTCCTGAGGCTACGAAGGGCTGTCCTGCCTGCCCTGAGCTTGCCGAAGGGGTCTCGAAGGGCATCCTGCCGGCAAATGTCCGTTTGAGTTCAAGGTTGCGGCTCCGAATCGTTTTTCACTCTGAACTTTCGAACTTTGAACTGCCAACTTTTTTCGCCTTCTCGCGAGGTGCTCGATGGGACGTGGTGCGCAAACGCAAACGATGCAGATGACCGATCAGCAGCTGGCCAATCAGAACGCCATGAATCAGGCGCTCTCCAATCAGGGCCAATCGCTTTCCAATACCGCGGCGGGCGGGTATCAGAATTTGCTGTCGAATCCGGGCTATACGCCGGCACAGCAATCGGCAATCACGAATCAGTCCATGGGCGCGCTCTCCAGCGCATTCGGCGCGCTGGCTCAGAGCGCTGCCAATCGCGTGGCGCGCACCAACAATTCCGCCGGTTATAGCGATCTGCTCGACGACCTGGCCCGCCAGCAAGGGCAGCAGACGGCTTCGCTCGCCCAACAGAACCAGTTTGGCTTCGCCAATCAGGCCAAACAGGATCAGCTTACGGCGTTGCAAGGACTCTCGGGACTCTACGGTGTGAATAGTTCGCTGCTCGGCCGAACTTTGGGAATCCCCAGCCAGCTCCTGAATACGCGCACGCAGTTGGCAAATGCCCCCGGCTTCGGCACTTCGTTCGCGCAAGCTCTCGGAGGCGTGCTCGGAGGCGGACTCGCCGGCATAGGGCTTGGGAAGCTCGCTGGGTCCATACCGCGCTGATCGGCTCTCCCGCCGCCGTCTCAAAAAGACAGAGGACGGCCATGCAAACACCCAGTTCGCCGGACGATACATCGTGGTGGGACGACCTTGTCGGCGCGCTATCGCAAAAGCAGGTGCCACCTCCGCCTCCGCCGCAGCCGCCGCCCGTGGATCAAAATGCCTGGGAAAAATCCGTCGAGCAGGCGAAGATCAGCGATTCTTTGGGACGGTGCACGATCTCGGACTCATCATCTTCAACGAGACAAGGTCATACACGGATCGCCCGGACTCCAATGAGCCGCTCGACATTGCTCGCCAAAAGATCGCTCACTGCATCATTAATGCCGACCAAACATACGGCTTCAGTCGCATGAGTAACGCCAAAACGGCCCTACCAATAGAGCCGTCAGCCGATGCTCTGAATGATCCAGCGACGCGAACTGCCTACGAGTCCTCCATGAAAGCTGCCCGTGAGGCCTATCTCAGTGGGGCTGATCCCACGTACGGTGCAGCTCATTTCAATGCACGCGGAGACGCTGGCCGGCGAATTGGCTGCCAAAGCGCATGAAACCGCCGGGAAAACCTCTAAAAACGCAGTCAGGTCCCTACAATAACTCTTACACCAAAGGTGACACACCTTACTCCGCTGTGTGGCTTAACACCTATGAGACTTGAGCCAAATCCTAACGGTGAAACCGTTGCACGAAGATATTCTTTGCCGACTCGATGCACGCTGGCTGCATTTGGTGCGGGTGTTCCGGCCTGAGCGGACACAGCTCAAAATCTGCAAAGATTTCACCGCCGTCGAGAGCACCACCGAGGTTTTCTAGGTTCGGCGGGAGTTCAGGGCTTTCACTATCCTCGCTTGTCCGAGGAGGAAAGGTCGAGGGCCCACTGTAAATGCCGAGAAGGTGCTTGGTACCTATTTTCCAGACTCGAAGTGAAGGATTTCCGTTGTAAATAGACAGCCGGCCGTGGGTCCAGTAGCACGAGGCGGCGTTCTCGGGCGTCTTGCAGGGAATTTTGCGCTTCGCCGTTGCCTGCGGGATGGCTTGCGCCGCGACGGCACACAGCGCCAGCGCCGAAATCAGCGCGTATCGCATGCGGCGAAACCTAGCACATCTTCGCCGGCCGCTTCAACACGGGCCGGCCGCCAGCTTTCTGCTTTGCTTAAATCTCTTCTGAATCGCAAAAGCCGTTAACAAATCCGTTTCGGAACGGCACCGATGAACTCTTATTGGCTGATTGGAGCTTTTACGCTCGTCACGCAACTCTTCGTTTTCTTCCGCTGGCTGCATCGGCGCTTGCGTGACGCCGCCATCGAACGCGGGTTCATCCGCGACGTCGCCATCAATCATCTGCCGCATATTTACCATGCGCTACGGCGTATCGCGGATCACCATGGCGTGGAAATCGAGGACCCACCGCCGGTTCGTTTCCTCGAGCTGAATGGCCGCGAGAAATTAGAGCGGGATGGGCGCTGATAGCGAAGGTATGAATCCGTCGTCACCTTTGGCAGATCCATCGCCTCCAGCGCGCGCTGCGCGCGGCCGGATGGAAGATCTGGTTGCCGTCGCGCACCGCACGGCCGAAGCGCACGCGCTTTGGCCGGAGCTGGTCTGCGCCATCGTCGAACAGGAATCCGCCTGGGATCCCTGGGCGCTGCGATATGAGCCGGCGTTCTATGACAAGTACATTGCAACTTCTTTGACGGCGCGACGGCCTGATCGCCAGGCCTCGCGCCTGGCTGCCTTAACTTCTTCGGAAATACCAGACGATCCGACCGAATCGCGCGCTCGCGCATTTTCCTGGGGCCTGATGCAGGTGATGGGCCAGGTCGCGCGCGAACACGGCTTCACGGGCGCGCTCGCATCTCTCTGCGATCCCGCCGTGGGGCTGGAGATCGGCTGCCGCGTCTTTGCCGCGAAGCTCGCTGCGGCCGAAGGCAACGTCACGCGCGCCCTGCTGCTTTGGAATGGGGCAGGGAATCAGGATTACCCCGCGGCCGTCCTGGCCCGCACTGCGCGCTACGCGTAGCGGGCGCTCCCGAATCTCGCGCCATTAGCATTAGCCTTCGCAAAAGCGCCGCCAAACTCGATCTTCGAAGCCACGATTCGCACCTCTGCTCGTAAAGCTCCTAGGAGAAATGAAAATGCAACCTGGAGTCCGGCAAGCCGGCACGCTCCGGCCGTGTTTTTTCTGGAATCTCTGTGCGCGCAGAGCCGCGCTGGAAAAAGCGGGACGCTCGGTGTGCCGCGGCTGCTCCGGCCGGCTTCGCGGCCGGGAGTATCCGCTGCGCTGCGCATCCGAGGAGTCGCTTTACCTCACCGGACGTGCCGCCGCCGAAGCGCTTGATATGGTCGAGGATTCTGAATCCTGAGCGTGGGAACCGCTTCCTCTTTAGCGCGGTCGGAGACGAAACTGCACAAAGCTTCACGCACGCGACGCAAAACCGAGCGGCGCAAAACGGAAGGGAATTACGATGTCACCGGTAAATGCCCTGCTTCATCGCGCAATCTTCATTCTCGTAACTATCACCGGGCTGGCCGCTGTTTGTCTCGGCATAATCGTGGCGCGTTACTGGAAGGCCTCGCGCCAGGCAGCCAGCGACATGCGTGTAGTATTCCGCGCCCAGGCGCCCGTGCTCAATCAGGCTAACAAACGCGAGGCGCAGCGCGACGCAGTGCTCGGCAAGAGTCTGGCGAGAATTTCGCACGAGGAGAATGCGGCAACCAAACCTGCGGATCTTGTGAGACGCTTGCCGGCGGCGCTCCCTCTCTTGCCGCATCCGCTTTCGATCGCGATCGCTCCGCACACCTCCGATGTTCCTGAACCTCCTGCCGTGATTAACGTGCCCCAAACCGATCTCAAGCCGCTGTTCGATCGCCTCGAAGAATGCCGCGCCTGTCAGGAACAGCTTGCCACCGCCCAACAAGACCTCGCCGACGAACGCGCCAAAGTCTCCGCGCTGACCATCGAGCGGGATGCGGCCGTGAAGGCGGCGCGAGGCGGCGGATTCTGGTCACGATTCCGCACCGGAGCAAAATGGTTCGCTATCGGAGGCGCGATGGGAGCCATCGCCGCGTCTGGCGCTCGCCGCTGAGCGCGCGCTAAACCAACGGAACCAGTGCGCGCCCTTGCGATATCTTCTGGAAGTACGGCGATTCGACTTCGACAGGATATGGCCCTGGAGAGAAATCAAGCCGCCGCACTCTGCGTTGCAGGCCCCCCTCGGATTTACGTCCCGTTGCGGTGTCCTCGGACCCAGTTACTGTCCCGGCCCGGCCTGCTGCCCATTTCGTGCTGTCCCCACCGGGGCCATCGCTGTCCCGTCGCAGGGATCACCCGTTTTTCCACTTGACACCTCGTGGCGGATAATGTATATTATGTTACCTTGTGACGCTGGGGCGGGCGGAGTCGAAGTGAACGTGGCGGACCCCAAGAGCGGCGGTGGAGTGCGACTGTACGTCTGCGTCTATGTTGCGGCACTGATCGATGAAAACTCCCTCGACTAAGGGGCCGAGTGGGTGGAGTCAAACTGGATGTACTGCTCCAGCAGGGTTTGGTCCGGGCCGACCATGCGGCGGCCGTCGACGAAGGTGGTTGGAGTGCTGGTTACGTCGAGCGCGTGGCCCTCGGCCATGCTCTGCCGCACTAATTCCTGGGTTTTGGGATCCGCGATGCACGCCTTCAGTTTGTCCTCGGCTGCGCCTGCCTGAACGGCAAATCCAAGAAGCTTGTCATAAGCGTTTTCGGGCGAAATCAGGTCCTGATTATCGTAGACCGAATCGTGATACTTCCAGAACGCGTCTGAGCTCTGCTGCAGTGCGCAACGTCCGGTGATGGCTGCGCTCATGGCCCAGGGGTGAATCGTCTCGAGGGGGAAATCCTTGAAGACGAGGCGGACCTGGGGATATTTGGGCAGAACGGCGCGCAGGACGTAGTCTAACTGGCGGCAACTGGGGCATTCGAGATCGCCAAATTCCACCAGAACAACCTTTGCATCGGCGGGGCCCTTGGATGCGGCGCCCTGCAGATTCAATTTGCGGATGGTGTCGCCGAGGGGGTCGCCGTTGAGGTCCTGGAGATCGCCGCGAAGCATGTAGTGGCCGTCCTTGGTGACGTAGACGATCGCCGTATCGGAGCCGCCCTGCGCGGTCACTTCCACGGAGACTTCGTAGAGATCGCCAGCCGCGGAAGGCTTTACGGGTCCAATTTTGAGCTGAAACTCGGGGCCCCAGGCGTACCACTTCCTCAGGAAATCCTCGACACGTTTTTCGATGGAACCCGATGCAGCGGGCGCTGGAGCGGGCGACGACTTCCCTGCCGACTTCGAATCAGTCTGCCCGGATGATTTCGCGGCGAGAGATTTTCGCGCGAAGACCGGGCCTGTGAATAAGGCTGCGACCAGGATCGCGCCGGCAAGCGCCAGGCCCGAGAGGCTAAGAGTTGAAGTTCGAGATCGCATAAGGCTCCTGCGGATTAAGGCTTCTTTTCTCGGTGAGTTTATCAGGTTATGGAAGAAAGTCATTGGTGGAGTGGGGGCGTACGGCGACGGCTAAGTGCTGAACGTGTGCGCAGCGAGTCTAGTAGCGGCGCAGGCGGGTATCGAGGGTTTCGGGGGGGTAAGAGGAGGCGCTTGCTGAAACTGAGCCACAGGTGAAGTGGAAATTCGAGGTGCCACGGACCCCGATAAGCCTCTCAACTGTTCAATGCATCTGCGTCCAAGACCGTAGGAGCCGCAAAACCCAGTTTCCGAAAAACCGACTTATGAGGACTTGGCCTGCTGTGATTTAATCTCCACGCACTCTGCGCGGAAAGACAATGCCCACAAACGTCAGAATCGCTGTTTTTTGGTTGTATCTCGTTGCTGCGGCAACCCTGATGAATTCCCTACTTGTGCAGCTGTTTTCTCATTTTGTTGACCTACTCGCGGGACTCTGGTTTACGGAGGCTAGCGACGCATTATGGGTCGGCATGAGGTCAGTGGAACCTCCAGGTGTCTTTCCATCCTTTGAAATAGGAGCCGCACTCGTTATCGATGTTCTGATCGTGCTGGTGTTACTAAAGCTCGCCAGGAAAATTTCGAATGGTACCCGCACTGCCGCAATAATTAGCTTCTGTGTCTATTTGGCTGATACTGCTGTGTTCGCATATGAGTTTCGAGTGTCCGTGCGCTCCCACGTTCCTGTAGTTTCCCTTGCTTGGCAGGCGCTCACGGTTCTGGTGCATATTGCTGGCGTTCTAATTCTTTACCGCGCATGGATGACTTTGCGTGGAAAATCCCGCCCGCTTGCTCCAGCCGAATCCTAAAAGCTTTCCCGGGATTATTGGCAAACGGTGGTACCAAACCCAGTTTCCGAAAAGCCGACTTTTCGGGTGTTGGCTCGCTCCACTTGGGGTGGGCGGTTTAAGGAGCATGCTGATAGGCCGTACCGGAAACACTAGGGTACGTCTTTGCTGGTGCCAATTACGAACATGGGCCTGCATTCTTGTTAGTTAGGAAAATTGGCCTGCCATACCATATTCGGTCGATGGTGCGGCCCAGCAGACTGATGGCAAGACTGGTTAAAGAGAAGAAGCGTAGTAGTGGATGACTCCCAAAGACAGAGTTCTGCATCGCTTGAGTAGTTCGGATTTCGTGCGTCGCACGTACGGAGTGTTACGCTCCGCTCCCGTTCTCGGCTCCGTGCTGGGCCGGTTAGTCCGGACTGCCATGCCAGAAGGAAGTCGCATATGGGTACGCATTCCGGCTGGTGCCGCAAAGGGACAATGGATCTATGCGGATCTCCGCTCTGACCTAGCCTACACGATCGGTGACCACGAACCCTGGCTACAAGATCTTCTTCAAACGGAATTGAGCCTCGGCGACTGTTACTACGACGTGGGAGCGCACTTCGGCTTTTTTGCGATGATCGCTGCGCGTTCCGTGGGACCGTCGGGCGTGATTGTTGCCTTCGAACCAAACCCAAAGAATAGGACGATTCTTGAGGCCAACCTCTCAAGGAACCGACTCTCGCAAGTCACATTCTTGGACCTCGCGGTGTGGTCTTCCTCCGGGCAGGTAACCTTCGAACTCGCGCCAGCGGCCTCGGACGGCACCCAAGGCCACATCTGCGATGCCGCGGACGCGTCTGGCAGCCGGATTCTGGTGCCCAGCGTGACGCTGGACGATCTGGTCTTTTCTCAGGGATACCGTGCGCCGGACCTGATCAAGATGGATGTCGAAGGTGCCGAGTGGGACGCGCTGCAGGGTGCAAGTAGGTTGCTCGCGGAATTACGACCCAAGCTCCTCTGTGAAATTCATCATCCGGACCAGATGGGTCAGATTCGGAACTACCTCGAACAGTTTGGCTATGCGGCCGAAGAGTGGAAGCCCGTCCATCCGCATTATGCGGATTATCGCCAGCTCTACCTGTGGGCGGTGCCTCATCGGACGAACGAGATTCTGCACGTCGAAAGTTTAAAACGAAACGCCGCAGACTAAAATTCCAAGGGCAAGCCCAACCCGGGGCAAGTCCCAAAGAGGTCCCACGTTGTTGCTCCGGTGGCCAAGTCCTGAGAAGCGGTGCCGGTTCAACCGGTCGATGCAACACCACCTGGTATAAATCTTTCCTCTAAAGGTGGTGTTCATGTTGCACGCGAGACGATGGAAGCTTTCTGCGGCCCAGCGGGCCGATATGTGGAACCGTTGGAAAGCGGGGCAGTCCTTACATGCGATTGGTCGAGCGCTTGGCAAGGACCAACTGGTCATTCATTTCCTGTTGGCGCGTCACGGAGGAATCGCTCCGGCTGCTCGTCGCCGTTCGCGGCGGGTACTCACCTTGGCCGAACGCGAAGACATCTCGCGAGGGATCGCTGGCGGTGGCTCGCTTCGACAGATCGCGAAACGTCTGAGTCGCGCGGCATCCACGATTAGTCGAGAGGTCGCCCGCCATGGCGGGCGCGCGCCGTATCGCGCCAACCAAGCCGATCAGCAGGCCTGGGAGTCGGCCCTGCGGCCCAAACCGTGCGTGCTGGCCACCAACCGCAAGCTGCAAGAGATAGTCGCGAGTAAACTGATGCAGGACTGGTCGCCGCAACAAATTTCCGGATGGCTGAAGCAGTCCTATCCGGATGATGAGAGCTTGCGCGTGTCCCACGAAACGATTTATCGCAGCCTGTTCATCCAAGCGCGCGGGGCGCTGAAACAGGAGCTGGTGAGGCATCTGCGCTCCCAGCGGCGGATCCGTCGCTCGCGGCACGCCAGCGTTCACGGGCACTCTCAAGGTAAGATCGTCGATGCCATTTCCATCCGGGAACGACCTGCGGAAGTCGAAGATCGTGCTATTCCCGGCCATTGGGAGGGCGATCTGTTGCGCGGGGCGCGCAACAGCCACGTGGTCACGCTCGTAGAGCGCAGCTCGCGCTTTGTCATGCTCCTAAAGGTATCCGGCAAAGACACCACTACCGTCGTCGCCGCTCTGAGCCGACACGTACGGAGGCTGCCCGCGGCACTGCGGCGCTCGCTGACCTGGGACCGCGGACACGAGATGGCCCAACACAAAAGCTTCACGATGGCTACCGACGTACAGGTTTACTTCTGCGATCCGCAAAGTCCCTGGCAGCGCGGCTCGAACGAAAACACCAACGGGCTATTGCGGCAATATCTGCCGAAGAAATCAGATCTATCTCAGTTCACTCAATCGGAGTTGGACAAGATCGCTCTGCGGCTAAATCAACGGCCACGAGAAACGTTGGGATTTCACACTCCAGCGGATAGATTGCAGGCCAGTGTTGCATCGACCCCTTGAGACCACCCGACTTCTCAGGGCTTGGGCACGAGTAGATGACAACCTGCGTTCAGAAATTGTAGTATTCGGTCCCAGTATGGGCTCGTCCGCGCTAGGCCGACTCTTCCCATACGTCTTCGGCATTCCTCCGGGAACAATGGCTTGCGATTTCGATCACGAAAATGGCAAAGAGGGCGCAAGGTCGCTAGTTGAAAGCGGTAGCATCAGCCAGTCTTCACCCAATATTTGCTGGAGACGGTCGTTTACCGATACAGATGTTGGTCAAGATACCTCCTATACGTTGGTCGCCTATCGCGTAGGAATGTCCTTCAAGAAGGAAATCGGCCAAAGAGGGACAGTGGTGCAGCGCACTCCCGAAGTGACTTTCATCGAGGACTTGGGCGTTGAACGAATCCCAAGGTGCCGGATCGCAGTCTTATGCACCAGGCTACGCTCTTGGATGGGGAGGGTTTTTGCTCGCAGCGTTTCCCGTCTGCACTGCCATCGCTGCGTTTGGTCTAGGCATATTCGCAGGGCTTCAGACTCGCTATCTGGAGAAGCACTTCTCAATCGATTCCTCGCAGTGGCACCCAGTTCACTACGCTGGGCGGTTTAGCGCATCGATACCCGGTAACTCAGTTTGGTCATACGGGGGCTACGACGATAAATTGGCCATTGATGCGACGAAGCCCATGATTGCTCGCCAAGTCACCACGATCCACAACGACGCATATTTTTATGTTGAGTTTCTTCAGTATCCAGACGGGACAGACCTCAATCCCAGCAAGGTCTTCGCTCAAATCAGAAGCTTTTTGCAGTCACAAAATTCGAAGCGATATATCTATGTAGATCGTGACGTAAACGTGCAGGGGCGATCAGGGAAGGAGTATCAATTCACCCGTCCTTACGCGACAGTGCGCGCTTACGTCAGACCGAACGAGCATCTACATCATCGGAACTGACTGGTACGTAGATACGGATGAAAAGAAGTTCCTCGATTCCTTCCAATTCATTCCAGATGAACTCACGTTAACTCCCGAACGGTAGATTGTCCCAAACCGCTTTGCCGATAACTAGGCTGAATGCCCAAGTCCTGACAAACGGGATTTTCGGTAACTGGGAATCGGCGCAAGCCGCTGTTCACAATCGCGTATGCTCCTACATCTTAGGCATTTTCCGAAAGCTGACTATCAGAAGTTAGGTCAATCGTTCGGAAGCCGCGCGGGTTCTGGTATAAGGAAAGAAACGAGGACCGTGAAGACCTATCATGTCACACCCGAGCTTGCTGGATTCTCAGGCAACCGTAAGGTCTTGAGGGGCCTGCTTATGGGGGGATTGTTTGCCGCCTCCGAAATAACGCTCAACGTGCTCGGGCCTTCCTGGTTCTCGTCGGGGCATCCTGACATTCCTGGAGCGATCATTTCTTCGGTTTTTTTCGCATTTGTATCCGTAGCGCTCATCAAGCGAAATCTCAACTACAAAGTGGTGGTCTCCGAAGATTGTATTAGCGCCTTACACCCTTGGTTCAAGCGGTCAGTCCGAAAAAACGAAGTGAAAACAGTTGCCGAATCTGAGGGTAGTATCTGGACCGCACCTTCACTTCGCATTTCAAAGTATGGGCCGTTCGGAACCTGGTTTTGGGGATATATCTGGATACCCAAAGCACTTCCTGAATACGACTCCGTTAAGAACCTAGCATTGAGTTGGCAAGGTTTCACAAAAGTCTGAGTCTGCACGGGCTCAGTGCCTGAGAAACGGGATTATCGTCAACTGGAGGACCAGTACTCCAGATTCCGAAAACCCGACTTATCAGGCTCAATCCACCGCAGCGGTATGCTTTTTGGGCAGACACTAGCGCTAGTTACATGGGAGCGGACTGTGAAAGACGAGCGGGAACATAACGCACTTATGGATAGTCTCCGTCTTTCAATATCGGGACAATATCAAGAGGCTTTCCGACTTATGGACGAGGTAATCGCTGAAGCAATTACAGAAGGCGATTATTCGAGCCTGGTTGTGTTGATCGATCACGCCGCCCTACTAAACGGCGTCAAGCGCGATCTATCTGTTGTGAAACGCTACTTCGAGCAGTATCTGACTCATAATCCGGAGAATCCCAGGGCGCTGTACTGGTTGGCTGACGTTGCGATGGAAGAAGGCCAAACTGAAATTGCAAAACGGTATGCGAAAAGATGCCATCAGGCGATTTTGCGGAGTCACGACGAAAAAATAAAACGGGATTTGCTCGACTTGGTTCTTGAGCGATGGCCAGAGGTTGCTGCCTAAGTCCTGAGAAACGGGATTATCGGAGACTGGGATTAGCCCCGCTTCCGCGCAAAGTAGCCATCTTTCGGCATCGGAGGAAGGACGATCAGTTCAAACGCGGAAGGACGAGGCATTTTCCTAACATTTCCAAGTCCGTCTCTGTAGAACCCTAATCCGACAGGTCTGCCTTCGATTACATGCAGCAACATGTGGATCACAGTGCCGTCCTCGTCTTTCCCCTCCGCTTCAACCGGGACTCGCTGGACGACAGGCGCCCTGCCCTCGATTTGGCTCTGAAGTTCCAGGCCGCCATCATCGTCAATGGTTCTCACAAGGACCTCACGCAGCAAATGGGCTAACCCGCCCCTTCCGGGGAACTCGGCCTCAAGCAGGCGATTGAGTAAAGCTTGTTCTTCGTCTGACGGTTTGCGAAAGATAGTCTCTATCGTCATAGCGCCTGCTAATGCCGTTCATTGTATTCCCAAGTCCTGAGAAACGGGATTGTCGGAATGTAGAGAACTAGTACCTCAGATTCCGAAGAGACAACTTTCTCGACTGCCGCGTCTTATGCAATCATCTGGCAACCGCTCCAATGTCGTCTAGAAGGATGCACCCGTGCTCCAGCGCCGAACATTCTTGGGCCTCCTGGCAGGAATTGCTGGAACTATTCTGAGCATTGCTCGCAGCGTTAGTCCGGCCTCCTGGTGGAGACGGCCAACGCGTGTTCAGACAGCATCGCCCAGTCAAAACGAACCCGGTATCAAAATTACGACTATTAATCACACGACCAGTCGGCATCCTTCCGGCTCCGTAAGTGATTTGAGTATGGAGCCGCAGGTCTTGTACGTACAGGGTGAATGGCGTTGGCTCGAACTTCCGCGAACGTGGGGAGGCAACTCGAAAGCAGAGCGAAATTACGGCCCTCAAATTGTCATGATTACAAGGCCGGACATCGGGCAGCAATTCGAGCTTAACCTCGACGCTTCGCAATACACCCAAATGACTTATCCCCTTACACAGAAGCGGCAACCACTCACGAAAGAACAAATGGAGGCGCGAGGAATCAAGATACCGTCGCCCGGCGAAGTGATCAAACCGACGTTTCGAATTGAGACGGTCACCAGGGACACGGGCGAGCGCAAGCAAATGTTCGGATACACCGCTCGGCACGTCATCACCACAAGAAAAGAGATTCCTCTGGAAGGTTCAGGCCGTGCCGCACAAGAAATGACGAGAGATGGTTGGTATATCGACCTCGAACCGGAATTTTATTCTTACCCTCGCTCCCCCAAGCCACCAAATCGAACCAACCAAACGCAATCGGGCCGGGTTCATGCCTATCTTGGTGATGGTTCGGATATTCCCGAGAAACCAGAATTTGTTGATATTGGAGAGCCTGAGACCGGCTTTGCGGTGCAGGAGCTAATGAGATCGCGCAGCAGCGTCAAAATGCCAGATGGAAGTACGAGGGAAATCGAGCGAGAATCCGAGACAGTCGTCACGATTGAAAGGGCGATCTTCGATGCCGGGCTCTTCGAAGTCCCTTCAGGATTCAGGCGCGTGTCATACATCAATCGAAATCCGCCCTACCCCGCCCAACATAAATAGCCAACTCCCGAAAAACGGGATTTTCGTTAACTGGGAATCGGCGTCCGGCCAGTTTCCGGGACGACTTTTCGGGACTTGGCCCTGAACCACCGTCATTTGGCAGTTACCCTCTCGATGAAGTCCCGAAGGCTCGCATCCGACTCATGTACAGCGACGGCTATAGAGGCGACGGAGTTGATGAATCCTACCAAGGCGGCGGCAGCAGAACGGCTCAAGAGCGTCGTAGGAATCGCCCACCACGCAGGAAGAAACGCAAGGCCACACCCGATCATGGCGAACAAACGATGTTGACTACTCCAACCTGACTAAACTTGTTGTTCGACGGCCAAGACTCGGGCTAGACGAAGAAGGCGATTGGGGCTAATTTTCTAACGAGGCTCACCACCGTCGTAGGCATTGGTTGAAACTCTTATTGGAGAGTGAACATATATGCAAGCAGACGATCGATCGGCACTCATAGATGAGCTTCGCGCCACACGCGCCACGTTTCTTGAAGGGCTCGCCGGTATCAGCGAGGCGCAGGAGAAATTCAAGCCCGGCGTCCGACAGGTGGTCGATTGCCGAGTGCGTCGAACATGTGACTCTGGTCGAAAAGGGACTGTTGCGCCGCATCACCGACGAGTGCAGCGCCTCGGAGCGGGTTCTGCGGCCCGAAAAACAAGGCGAGCTGCGAAAGTTCGCCCTGAATCGCGCCTCGAAGCGGCAAGCCCCCGAGCGCGTGGTTCCCACGGGGAGGTTTGGCTTGCTGGCGAAAGCTCTCCAGCAGTTTTCAGCTAATCGCGACGAAACGATCGCTTATCTTAAAAACTGTAAGGACGATCTGCACGCCCGGCTGTTTGTGCATCCCACCGCCGGTGCGCTGACGTGCCACGAGGGTTTTATCCTAATCGCGAATCATCCGTTGCGGCACTTGGAGCAGATTCGCGAGATTCAGGCGTCACCGGGCTATCCAAAGTAGGATTCCGAAGCCGCTGATGGGGAACGCGTTGCTCGGAAGCGCTCGGCGCAGTCGCAACGCCCAATAAACGGTTCGAGATCGCATAAGGCTCCTGCGGATTAAGGCTTCTTTTCTCGGTGAGTTTATCAGGTTATGGAAGAAAGTCATTGGTGGAGTGGGGTGGCGTACGGCGACGGGTAAGTGCTGAACGTGTGCGCAGCGAGTCTAGTAGCGGCGCAGGCGGGTATCGAGGGTTTCGGGGGGTAGGAGATGAACATGGCCAAAAGTACCCCGCCACGGTGCACATGGTCATGAAGAGGGTTCGGCCATTTTCCGATAACCCGACTTACCAGGCCCTATCCGGTGAGGCGTCCAATTCAATCGTATAGTCAGGGCACAACTGCCATGACCAGCAAGCGCTCCGCTTTCATAACAACATCTGCTGTTATAGTTTTGATCGGGAGTGGTGTGAATCTATTCGTCGCCCTGACACTGTTCATGAAGTTTCCTTCGGCACCCGTGCCCGTGAGCCAATCCAATGCTCTGCAGCTTTCTACACTCAACTACGTAATCAGTATCGTCAGTGCTGGTTTTAGTTGTTGGGGCATGG
Organism: uncultured Acidobacteriota bacterium; assembly: GCA_963761945.1. Lineage (GTDB taxonomy): Bacteria > Acidobacteriota > Terriglobia > Acidiferrales > UBA7541 > Palsa-189. Next base: position 290,081 of record CAVXIM010000017.1, read on the forward strand.
TGACCGCAATCGGTTTGCTTCGGTTACGAGAGTGGGCCAGAATCTCGCTTATCGTATTGAGCGGCATTCTGTTGCTAATGTTCGTTCGCTCCTTGCTCTTCATGGCCCTAGCTCCTGATGTGTTCAGGCGGTCAGGCTCCAACCGTATCGCAGCGGAAGTTTTTGAGGCCGTAGTGATCTTGCTCGCCGCATTCTGGCTCTGGTTTCTGAACAGGCGCACCACGAGGGCACAATTTGGCACGTCCACTGGAACTCCGCCAGCATAGCTTGCGATAAGCCCGACCACGGAAAGCTTGCCAGGACCCATTTTCCGGAAAGACGACTTGTCGGGACTTGGCTGGAAGTCAGGTGACTTTGGCACCTTCAGTGGCATAAGCTCTCGGTAATAAACGAAGTCAACATGGGCAGGAGACAGGAAGCGATGAGACGCGATCTCATTAGCAAGATGATGTCGGCCACCCTACTTGGAGCGCTATTTGGTTGGTATGTCCACCATGGCTACGTGACGTGGAACCTGCGCGGACGAGACGCATTCATCGCTTATCAGATGCGTAGATTCGATTCATATATGGCTATTCCTGGCCCCGTACTGGTCAACGTTATCGTTATGGCCTTGCTTGCGATTGGGTCCTGGGTCGTATATGAGGGGATTGCGTATTGCCTGGCAGCCGCGATGAAGGGGATCGCATCAGAAAAAAGCACTGGCTAGCACATTCCATTTACACATTCCGAGATGCGGACTTTTCGGAGATGTGGCCTGCCAAATCCCACTTACCCATGTCCCGAAAAAACGGCCTTTCCGGAATTTGGGATTCCGAGCCAGGGGCAGTGTCCGGAAATTCGATTTTTCCGGTTGCTAGTGGGCAGTAGGTGCTATTTGCCGAAAATGTCCGTCAGGAGTTAGCAGAGAAAAGTCAGAAGTCAGTGGGACAAGTCTCACTTCGACTTCGTAGTTCCGTTCCCCGAGTGAGCCAACGTTCTGCACTTCGTAAAGGCCCCAGAAATTTCGGAACCGCTCGATTTCCGCAATGTCATACTGAATTTCGAGAAGATGAGCCTCATTCCAAAGAATTCTTTCACTCGTAAGTTTATCGGCTCGAAAAACGGCGCGCGATTCATCCGAAGGCGCTGCCGATCCCTTCCGTACTTTCATCTTTGCTCCCCTTCACCGAAGCGTACTACATCGCGGGTGCCGAGCGGCAATTGTGAGAATGCCGAACTCCGAAATGCCAACTCCTGGAAAACGGGATTTTCGGTAACTGGGAATTGGCGGACCATACATTCCGAAAAGACGACCTAACAAGACTGACTCAATCTATTCCCGCGTGTTCCTTGCTAGCCGGGTAGGCGTAAGAGGCTCAAAAGCGGGAATCAGCCCTCTTCGTCGTCCTATCTATATTAATTTTCTTTCTCCTTAGATTCTGGCTTCTGTTTGCCAATTACGATTCTGGAACTCTGCTGAATATCCCCTAACTCCCCAAGAACGGGATTCTCGGTAACTGGCGTCGGGGGGAATTATTTGCAGGCCTCTCGTTTGCGGTTTGCGAGCAAGGACAATTTCGTTCACGCAGCGGAGAACTCTGGTGTATAAGGATGCTCATACGGGCCGTCAGACGCAGTCGCTGGGGATTGGAATGGCTGGGCCCTTGGAATCATCCCTGGGTATGGGCCTGGGTATGGGCCCGGGTATCGGCTGCGCGGACACAGTTCGCGATTCGCTTATGCACGGAGGTCATATGAACGAGCATACCCTCGGACGCCGGCAATTTCTTAAGACGCTAACCGCGGCCGGCGCCGGCTTACCCGTTGTGCCGATCGTTGCGTCGATCTTTGTGTCGAACTTGGGATCGCGCCTCGTTTGGGCGGTTGATAGGAGCGCCAACACCGCATACGATCCTGCGGCAAAGTTCGAGATCACCGTGAGCGAGGTCGAGATGCGGCGCAACTCGGCCGGACGCATGCTGATGGCCCGCATTTATCAGCCGAAAGGAGCAGGGCCGTTCCCAACCGTGATGGATCTGCATGGCGGCGCCTGGAATGCTAAAGACCGCCACGCGGAGGAGCCGATGGACCGCTCGCTGGCCTCCAGCGGCTTGCTGGTGGTCGCCATCGACATGACGCTGGCATCGGAAGCCCCGTACCCAGCTTGCGTTCAGGATGCAAACTATGGCGTGCGCTGGCTGAAATCGAAAGCCGCCTCGTGGAATGGCGACCCGTCGAAGCTCGGCGTCTACGGGAGTTCGAGCGGCGGCCAGGTCGCCGAACTTCTGGTCATGCGCCCGCACGATCCGCGTTACAACGCGATACCACTCGCGGCAGCCCCGAATGTCGACGCCACGGTGGCTTACGCGGCGATGCGCTCGCCGGTGAGCGATCCATTAGCACGCTACAAAAACGCTGAGAATCACAAGCGCGAAGCCATGATGAAGAATCACACGCTTTTCTTCGTTCCCTGGGACACGATCCACGAGTCCAATCCGCAGGAGATCCTCGATCGTCACGAGAAAATCAGCCTCGCGCCGCTGCTGATCATGGCAGGCGCGCTCGACGACAACGTGCTGCCTGAGATTCAGAAAAAGTTCGTTGCGTCGTACAAGGCGGCCGGCGGCGAGGTCCAATTCCAGATCTTCGAAGGCGCCGAACACGAGTGGGTGGCCAACGAAGGGCCGCAAACCGACCGCGCGCGGGAGATGGTGAAGGCATTCATCGCGCGTCAATTAAAGGCGAAGACGTGAGCGACGCTCGACCTGTTTCCGGGTCCCGATAAACGGGAGTCTTGGAGACTGTCTTCAGCGCCCGGCAATATTCCGAAAACGTTAAAAGCGAAAAGAAAAAGCAGATCTCGCGTCCGCCCCGGGCGGCTCTCGGAAAGCCAGCGAATACAAACGGGCGAAAACCCCAGGGCCGCGCAACTTCTTAGGAATTTCATTTTGTTTTTGGCCGGATAAAGCTTTCCGGCGTGCCGTCCTCAGGGTTGACGAAGATGATGTCTTTCGGGTCGCGTCTCGGTGTGTCGAACGCGAGAAAGACCACCGGCGCCTCAAGAATTTTGGGCAGGGCATGAACGATCCTGCGTTTGAAGAAGAGGAGGTCGCCAGGAGCGAATTCCCCGCCGTTTGAAGCGTCGCCCATCCAGAAAGTACCTCTCCCCGAAAGAACATAGAGGTACTCGTCGGAGCCCGCATGATAATGCGGAGGCGTCTCCCGGTAGACGCGGAAGACTCGGGCGCTCGCAGCGGGTTCGTCGGTGAGGTAGGTATCCAGCAACAGCGTCTCCGCCGTATCTGGAAATGAGCGGGCGATTTCGTGGGGCCGGAAGCGCTGGTAGTCACGTTGATCTGGCATGAAGGCTCTCCAGTTTATGATTGTCTCATTCTGGCCTTCGTACAGGCAGGAATGCCTTGCCACTTTTTTGTGCCACTTCGTTTTATGATGGCCGTGAGAGGGGAAGCTTCGCGGCAGTGAAGACACGGCGAGCGCATCCGCAAACCGAGGCGGCCGAACGTCATAGACGTTCGGAACGCGTTCTTTTGGCAGCGGGATTTTTGGCGGCGCTGGGGGCACTGCTGTTTTTCGCATGGATCGCGGAAGAGATGCTCGAAGGGGATACGGCGCAGTTCGATTCGACGGTGACGGCTGCCATCCACGCATACGCGAGCGCTCCGCTGACGAGCGTTATGAAGGCACTGACGATTTTTGGCTCCTCGCTGGTGATGGCTCCGCTGGCCATTCTGACGCTGGCCGTGTGCTACAAGCGGCGTGAGTTCCACGCGCTGAAAACTCTCGCGGCGACTTTTGTTGGCGCTCTGATGCTCGAATTTCTTCTGAAATGGGCTTTTCATCGGCCGCGGCCAGTTCCCTTTTTTGATCTTCCGGCGCCGGCCTCTTTCAGTTTCCCCAGCGGTCATGCGCTATTTTCGTTCTGCTTTTTTGCGGGGATTGCCGCGCTGCTCTCGCCGCGATTGGAGCGCCGGGGGGCCAAGCTTGCGCTTTGGGCCGTGGCGGTCGCGTTGATCATCGGGATCGGATTGTCGCGTATCTACCTGGGGGTTCACTATCCGTCGGATGTATTGGCGGGCTACGCGGTGGGCGTGGTGTGGGTGGCTACGGTGAAGTTCGTGAACGAACTGCATCACAAAAACGTGGAGCGGGAGTGGAAGGCGGCGTGAGGCGGGATGGGATCAGAACACAAAACGAGCAATTCGGGTACAACCAGGATCTCTCAAATCTTCAGGAGGGAGATCGTATTGTTGATGAGGCTGTCGATGAAGCCCTCTGCTTGAACCTGCGTGACATGGGCGGTCGAAGGGTGAGCAGCGGAGTTGCGGTCGTCCAGTTTTGCCTTGTACACTTTGAACATCGTGCTGTTGATGATCCCAGCCGAATTTGCTACTTCGAGGACCTCCCGTTCGGACATCTCGTCCCCGAAATCATCATATTTCTTGATCAGGGGTATATCGGCCGGCTTCCACTTCTTAGGATATCTGACCGGGATCTGATTGTTAAACTTTGCCAGCTCGTGCGTCAGGATGTACTTGCATAGATGATAGAAGGCGATGTTCCAGACCATGATGATGGCCGCACGGCCGGCATCGTATTTGAGGCAGACCATGGCCTCATGAAAGAAATCTTTTTCCTCCAGCTCAGGCAGGACATTAACGAGGTCTTTCACCATCTGGCGCACGTTCAGTGTGACCTGATGCACGCCATACATCCTGTCATATTTGTCTCGAAGTTTGCCGTGGCACCGATACCCGCCGGCATCTTTCAGCAGGTCCTTACCTTCCAGCTCCTTTAGAAACTGGCTCGTATTCCCGGGCTCGTAGGAAAGGGTGTCGTAGCACCAGTTGATGTCTTTGGTGTTGAACCGCTCTTTCTGGAATAGGTGATGTTGGAGCCACGCGAAGAGCCGAACCTTGTTCGTGGGGCCCCATTCAGAGAAGCCAGCTATACCTGCGACAAATGATCGGAGGTCTTCCTCCGCGCTCATGCTGACGCTGACTTAGCCGCGCCCATCTTGTTGACGATGTCTTCGCCACTCCAGTTAATCGCGTAGGCTCCAGGCGCTTCGAGCTTCTCGAACGTCTTCTTAGTATAGGTCAGGTTCTTCAGCGGTTTTTCCACATCGGTGGGCAACTGTGATTCCAAGCCAAGCAGCTTGAACGCACTGAAGATACGGTCGATCGTGATCTCGGTGATATTAAACTGCTGCTTGTACCAGACCGCAACGACAGAATATTTGTCGTACATATCAGCCGGGTCCTTCTGCTTCATGAATGCTTCCAGAGACATCGTGGCTGTCGTAAGATTCGGCTCAGGAAGCAGCTTGGGTGCCTTGACCCTGCGCTGTCTTGTGGTCTTCGTAGCGGTCTCTGTGTCCTCCGGCTCTCCGTCCTCACGCGCCTCCGGAGTCTTTTTCCGAAGGTAAAGCGTCGCCTGGGAGAGTCTCCTCGTCTTTTACTTCTAAGAGTTCCGTAGACGCACCGGGTTTCTTTAGCAGCTTTGGGATGGGATTCACGGCAATATTGCGTCCAGCGAGAGCATTAGCAATTGACCGTAGACCATCCGTAACGGACTCTCCGGTCACATTGTCGACGCTGAAATCGCAGACTCTCTCCGAGTCCATGTAACGGAAGCGGATGCTGCCCTTCTTCCCGTGGGATTCTTCGTCATTCCGAGCTTTAGCCATGGAATTAATCCTGTCAGATCACCGATTCTCTGTGTATTCGCGGAGTCTGCAATTATAGCACACTGGCGCGGCACGTAGCCCTCGCGGGCCGGGCAAAGCAACTTGGCCGCAGCATTTTCTTAGCGTGGAGCTCCATACTCTAAGGCGGGAGGCGCGCCTGAGACGCCACCCGCGCGGAGCTTATTGGCCGTGGCGGATTTCGGAGATGAAGTCGGCGAAGCGAGTCTCGACTTCGGCGCGCGTTAGAGGCTCGGTACTCTGGCGGCTCATGGAGTAGCTGCTCGTTCCTCTCTCAAACTTTGCTTCATAAACGTAAGCAGCCGCAGGATTCCCCAGGACTTCCGAGGTGAAGGTCAGCGTTCCGCCACCAAGCTCTTTCGACCAAGTATCTGTAGGTGTGGGCTTCTGCGATTCCATTCTGCGCCTCGTGATTTCAGGTTTTTGTCGCGACGAGTTTATCAGTTCACGGCGAAAAGTCGTGAAGTAAGGGTGAGGCGCCCGCACAAGGCAACACAAAAAGCACAAAGCTATATAATGCGCCAAAAGCGCCTGACTTTCTTGACGCGCAAAGCTCCTGATGTCCATGACTTTCGCGCGAAGAAACGGCAACTTTTGGCGACCCGACAACCTGTTTCGCGCCGGGCGGCGGGCGGCTCGGGATGACAGCTGAGCTGCGACTTCGCGGCGGCGCTCTTCGCAGGCGCGAAGGCGGTGGGAGAGGAAAGTGCGTTCGGTGGGGTTGCGGGCGAGGGCGAGGGCGGCGCGGAAATGCTCGCGGGCGAGCTGGGCCCGGCCGGCGCGAGCTTCAAATTCGCCGAGCGCGGCATGGTAGAAGGGATAGCCGGCGAGACGCTGCGAATTGGCGATGGCGCGAATCTCTTCGAGCCCGCGCTCGGGACCTTCGTGCTGCGCGATGGCGATGGCGCGGTTGAGCGCCACGACAGGCGAAGGGCGAATGGCCATCAATCTGTCGTAGAGCGAAACGATCATTGCCCAATCCGTATCCTCGGCGCGCGGCGCGGTGGCGTGAGCCCAGGCGATCGCGGCTTCCAGGTGATATTCGGTGAGCTCGGGGCCGCTGGCCGAGAGATCGAGCAGCTTCTGCCCTTCCGCGACGAGATGCGCGTCCCACTGCGAGCGGTCCTGGTCGAAAAGCGTGCGCAGCTCGCCGGAGGAATCGAGACGGGCCGGCAGACGCGCGGCGTGCAGGGACATGAGCGCGGAAAGCGCGAAGGTCGCGGGAGTCGCGGCGAGCGGATGTTCGCGAAGCAGCGCCGCAAGGCGCATGGCTTCGCGGCAGAGGTCGGCGCGCACCGCCGACTCGGCGGAGGCGCCGTGGTAGCCTTCGTTGAAAAGAAGATAGAGCGCGCGATGCACGGCGGGAAGCCGCGCGGCGAAGTCGCGGGCGTCCGCGATGTCGAAGAGCTTCTTCGATGCGGCGAGCACTTTTTTGGCTCGCGTGATGCGCTTTTCCATCGCGGCGTGCGAGCTGACGAACGCGGCGGCAACCTCACCGGTGCTGAAGCCGCACAAAATGTGGAGCATCAGCGCGACCTGAGCTTCCTCGGGCAGGCGAGGATGGCAGCAGGAGAACATCATGCGGAGCTGATCGTCCTGGATGGCTTGCGGCGCGAAGACTTCCTCGACCACAGGCGCGAGCGTCCATTCGCTTTCGAGCAGGCGGCCGAGTTCGGGGGCAAAGGTGCGCGCGGTGCGCTCGCGGCGGAGCACGTCGAGCGCGCGATTTTTGGCCGTGGTCATCAGCCACGCGGAGGGATTCTCGGGCACGCCGCGGAATTTCCAGACCTCGAACGCGCGGCAGAAGGCGTCTTGCACGACGTCTTCTGCCAGCGCGAGGTTGTGGACCCCGAAAATGCGCGTCAGCGTGGCGACCATGCGCCCGGATTCGCGGCGAAAGAGATGGTCGTCAGGTTGCATCACATATTCATCTTCATGACGGGCCGGACTTCGACGGCACCTTCGAACTCGAAGATGGGGCAGCCCTTGGAGAGTTCGACGGCCTGGTCGAGATCACGCGCCTCGATCAGGGAATAGCCGCCGATGACGTCCTTGGCTTCGGCGAAGGGGCCGTCGGTGATGGCTTTCTGCTTCCCTTTTACGAGCTTGCCGGTGCGTTCGAGGGGCTGGCCGATGCTCTTGACGTGACCCTTGTCGCCGAGATCCTTGAACCAGGCCATCCATCTCTGGATATTCTGCTGCCTCGCTTCGGGCGACTGATTGGTCTGGCCGCCGCGATAAAGATAAACAAATTCGCTCATTGTGAGCCTCCTTTTTGGGTACTTCTAACGTTAATACGTTTGAGGGGCGCGAGGGCGGACATTTTTATGGTGCTGGCCGCACGGGCTCAGGAAAGGCCAAGATGATAAGGCCGATCCCTCGGGCGGTACATTTTTAAGCCCCAAAAGCCGCGTGATTCGGCACGCGCTTTTTCGGGCTCGACAACACCAGAAATGCGGGAAGGAACGGCGCAAGATCAGCGTGTGTTGGGGACCCGGCTCGGCGGGTAAGGTTGTGTCGCCCCTGAAGGGGCTTGGATGAATTTGCCGATAGAATCCCAGGGCTTCCGCCCTGGGCTACATTCTGTCGCCCCCCAAAGGGGGGCTCCGCAAGGACCCACCCTTCAGAAAGGGTGGGGCACCCGTAAAAGCAAAGAAAAGCAGATCCCTCGGTCGCCACCACCCTTGCACGCGTAAAGGGGACGTGTGCAGGGGACCCCGGCGCTGCGGCGACCTCGTGATGACAGCGAAAAGCCCCAGGGCCCCGCAACTTCTTGCGGATGCGTGCGCTTTCGCGCCGGGCGCGGGCGCCCTGGGCTACAAAACTCGGGATGACGATGCTGGTCGCATCGTCATGGGACGAATTTTTGGGCGATGGGGAAAGGGCGGCCGAAGCCGAAGGCGCGCGAAGTGATTTTTATTCCGGGGGCGGCCTGCTTGCGCTTGTATTCGCTGCGATCGACGTTCACCGCGATCTTGCGGACCAAATCGAGGGGAAAGCCGAAGTGCGCGGCGATCTCCTCGGGCGTGCGCACTTCCTCGACGTAAGCTTTCAGGATGCGGTCGAGCACATCGTAGGGCGGCAGCGTATCCTGATCGGTCTGATTGGCGCGCAGCTCGGCCGAAGGAGGCTTTTCGATGCTCGCGCGGGGCACTAATTCCCTTTCGCGATTGATCGCGCGCGCGAGTTCGTAGACCATCGTCTTGGGCACATCGGAAATTACCGCCAGGCCTCCCGCCATATCGCCGTAAAGAGTGCAGTAGCCCACGCCGATTTCGGATTTATTTCCCGTGCTCAAAACCAGCGCGCCGAATTTATTCGAAAGCGCCATGAGCAGGTTGCCGCGGATGCGCGCCTGAAGATTCTCTTCGGTGGCGTCTTCGGCGCATTCGGAGAAAACGTCGGCGAGGCCTTTGCGATAGGCGTCAAATATATTGCCGATGGGCAGAACGATAAGCTGGATGCCGAGATTGGAAGCGAGCTGGCGGGCGTCGCGCACGCTGCCTTCGGAAGAATACGGGCCGGGCATGGAGATGCCGGTGACGTTTTCTTTGCCGAGCGCGGCCACGGCGATGCAGGCGACCACGGAAGAATCCACGCCGCCGCTCAATCCGACGAGCGTTTTCTGAAATCCGCATTTGTGCACGTAATCGCGCGTGCCGGTGACGAGCGCCTGGAGCGCGAGCGAGATTTCGTCGGCGGGCTGGGGACGCAGGTCGCCTTCGCCGGTGGCGGTGTCGAAGAGGACCACGTCCTCTTCGAAGGCGCGCGCCTGCGCGGCGATGCGGCCATCGGCGGTGAGCGCGACGCTCGAGCCGTCAAAGACGAGCGTATCGTCGCCGCCCACCTGGTTCACGTACACCACGGGACGCCCGATGCGAACGCGCCAGCGCGCGAAGCATCTCGAAGCGCACGGCGCGCTTTTCGATGGTGTAAGGAGATGCGGAGATATTCAGGATGATTCCGGCTCCCTGGGCGAGGAGATCGATGACCGGGTCGGCTTCGTAGAGGCGCTTGGCCCAGAAAGTTTTGTCGTTCCAGATGTCTTCGCAAATGGTGATGCCCAGCTTTTCGCCGCCAAAGGCGAAAACCTGCTGGCTGGGCGCGGGCTGGAAATAGCGCGATTCGTCGAATACGTCGTAGGTGGGCAGCAGCATTTTGTGCTGTTCGAAGACGACGCGGCCGCCGGCCAGCAGCGCGGCGGCATTCCAGGCGGCTTTGCCGGTATGGGAATCGGCGCGCGCGGCGTAACCGACCAGGATGGGCAAGGGCGTTTTTTGCGCCAGGCAGGCGATGGTTTCGCGATTGCGTTCCAGGAAGGCGGGGCGTTCGAGCAGGTCCTGGGGAAGATAGCCGCAGACGCAGAGTTCGGAAAAGACGGCCAGATCGGCGCCCCGGCGGGCGGCTTCGTGGGCCATGTCCAGGATGCGGGCGGAATTGCCGGAGAAGTCGCCGACAGTGGGGTCGAATTGGCACAGGGCAATTTTCATGGGTAAAGATAAAGGATACGGGGAGGGATGGCGGTTTGCAACGCGATGCGGGAATGCGTGCCGCGGCGGAAGCGGGCTGCGAGGCGTTACCCGCTCTCAGTGGGCAATCGGGCTGCGTCAGAGGGCAGCCGGCGGGTGTATGCAAAGCATTAATAGTCGCGGGGGCGGCGCGGGCGAAAGAGTACTAAGGTTCCATTTTCCATAACCTCCGCGCGCTATATAGAAGAAGGAGGAATTCGCACAAAGACGCACGGAATTCGGCGCCCAAAAACTCTGAAAAAAGCAGATTCCTCGGGCGACTTTTTTGAAACGGCGAAAGCTAAGGGGCTTTCGCTTAAGGCGCCCTCGGAATGACAGCTAATGCTTTCCGAGGCGAGCGTTGATTAGGAGAGCGGGATGAAGCCGAAGATCTTGTTAGTGGAAGACAACGAAACGAACCGGGACATGTTGCGCAGAAGGCTGGAGCGCAGCGGTTACTGCGTGATCGCGGCCCCGGACGGCGAACAGGGGTATGCGCTGGCGCGTTCGGAGAATCCCAATCTCATTCTGATGGATATCAGCCTGCCGGCCATGGATGGCTGGGAGGTGACGCAACTGCTGAGGGCGAATGAGGGTACGAGGCACATCCCCATCATTGCTCTGACGGCGCATGCATTGGTGAGCGATCGGGCGCGAGCGGCGGAAGCGGGTTGCGATGAGTATGACACCAAACCCGTCGACTATGCGCGACTGACCCAAAAGATCGAAAGCCTGCTGGCGGAGAAAAAGCCGGCGTGAATTCGCGAAAAGGATGCGCACGAGAGGCGCGTACAGGTGGTCCGGTTTCGCTCGCAATTACACCGGGACTGCTTCCCTTCTTACTTGGCGCTTGGTGGCCTAGCGCCTGCTGGCCTAGCGCTTTCCGGGGTTAAAAAACGGTGCCGGAACAGCAAATCGGACAGTGCAGCACACGCGAGAAAAAGCTCGAGCTTGCCGAGCAGATCCTGGATTATTCCAACCGGAATCTCGAACTCTCCATGGAGATTCTGGTGGCAGGCCGAAAAGAGATCGAGCCGCTGGTGAAGGAGCAGGCTGAAAACAGCGCCGCGATTGCCGAACTGCTTGGGAAGATCCGGGAAGGTATCGAGTCCGACGAGGAACGGGATCTACTGGAGGCGGCCAGCGCGCAGTGGTCGCGGACGGTCAGCTACGGGCAGTCTCAGCCAAAGATCGAGGGCCAAAGGCGTCTCGATACGGCGACGGCCACGGCGAACGTGATCCTTCCGCATTTGCTGGACAACAACTCCTGGAAAGCTTTCGTGCATTTTTTACGCCTGCAAACGGATGGCTCCGCGCCGGGCGAGAACGGGAACCGGGATTTGACCACGCGCACACGCCAGCTTGTGCGCACACATCAGGAGATGAAAAGCGCGATCGCCGAACGCAAGCGCACGGCGGAGAGGCTTTCGCAGTTGGCGTCCATCATCGAACTTTCGAGCGATGCCATCGTGATCTACACGCTGGATGGCACGATCGTCAGCTGGAATACGGGCGCCGAGGGCGTCTACGGCTACTCCGCCAACGAAGTGCTGGGCCGCCCGCGAAGCGTCCTGCTGCCGCCGGAAAAGCCGGACGATCTGCCCGAAATCGTGGGGACGTTGAAACGCGGAGAGCGAATCCAGCGCTATGAAACCGTACACATGCGCAAGGGCGGGCAGCGCATCGACGTCTCGATGACCATGTCTCCGGTGAAAGACGGGAGCGACGAGATCGCGGGCGCCGCGGCGATTACCGGGACATCAGCGATCGCAAACTTCTGGAGAAGCAGCTCCGCCAGGCGCAAAGGATGGAAGCGCTGGGCCAGCTCTCCGGCGGCATCGCGCACGATTTCAATAATCTGCTGAGCGTCATCGGCGGTTATTGCGAGCTTCTCGAACCGGAACTGCCTCCGAATGGCGCCCTGCAGCGGCATTGCGAGCAGATCAAGAAGGCGGGAGAAAAAGCCGCCGGCTTGACGCGGCAACTGCTGGCGTTTACCCGGCAGCAGGTGTTGGAGCCGCGAATTCTGGACCTGAACGCCGTGGTTCTGGACCTGGAAAAGATGCTCAATCGGGTCATCGGCGAGGATATCGAGTTAAGGACTTCCCTCGATCGGAGCCTGGCATCGGTCAAGGCGGATCGAGGCCAGATCGAGCAGGTGATCATGAATCTGGTGGTGAACGCGCGAGACGCCATGCCCAACGGCGGCCGGCTGACCGTGGAGACCGCCAACATCACGGTGGATGAAAGCTTCGCGCGGCGGCACCATCCTCAAGGGCCGGGCGCCTACGTACGATTGACTGTCACCGATACAGGCATCGGAATGGATGCTGAAACGCAGGCGCGCATCTTCGAGCCTTTCTTCACCACAAAGGAAGTGGGCAAAGGCACGGGGCTCGGCCTTTCGACGGTTTACGGCGTCATACGGCAGAGCGGGGGCCACATCTGGGTGGATAGCCAGCCCGGGCGGGGTACAACCTTTGAAGTCTATTTGCCGATGGTGCAGGAGAGCGCGCGGCACGAGAAGCCCAACGTCAGCGCGGATGGCGCGGCGGGCGGCACGGAGACGATTCTGCTGGTGGAAGACGAGGACGCCCTGCGCGACCTGACGCGGGATCTGCTCAGGGGCGGCGGATATCGAGTGCTCGAGGCGGGCTCGCCGGAGAAAGCGATCGAAACGGCACGCCATTATCGCGGGCCGATCCACTTACTGCTGACGGACGTGGTCATGCCGCGAATGAGCGGACCTCGTCTGGCGCAGACCCTCGCGGCCATCCGGCCGGAGATGAAGGTTGTGTATATGTCCGGCTACATGGGATTCCGCCAATCCCACCTGCCCGAGCCGGACGCCATCCTGCTGGCAAAGCCCTTCAAACGCGAGGCGCTGCTCCGCAAATTACGGGAAGCGCTGTCGTTGTATGCGCCAAAAGCGCCGTGATGGCCACGGCCTTTTGGCGCCCGACAACCCCATTACGATGGGCGAACTTCCTCCAGGAAGGTAAAAAGCAGATCCCTCGGGCCGGAGTTCTTTAGAGCCAAAGCATGGCTGGGGTTGGCCCACGTGATGACACCTTCTTTATCGGGTTTATCTGTGGGCTGAAGTTACTTGTGGCTACAAGGACAGATCCAGATCCATTGAGAACTGGCTTCACGCGGGATAGGGCCTAGTGGCGGTCCTGGGGCGAGGCTGCGTCGGCGATACGGAAGATGGCCTGCAGAGTTTCCAGGACGATACGCACGTAAAGAGTCCAGAAAAAGAAACCTACGATGCTGATGACCAGCATCAGAAGGCCCTGGGAAGTGGAGTCGCGGAATCCATTGGCCACAAGCACGACGGCGGCAATCAGTCCGGCCAGAAGATGCAAGCCATAGATGAGAGCCAGACTGCGGGGCGTCACCCATTCGCGAAACGAGAAATCGAACAGAGATTCGAAGAAGCCTTTAGCCATTTCGTCCTCCCAGGGCGACGCGCGAAGGTGGCGCGATCGCGGCGCGCAGCGCGGTATTGTACTGTAGTCTGGCAGCGGATTCGCGCCGAAGGCGCCAAGGGTGACCATAGGCAATCCCCAACCGCCCGGGAATCCCGCCTGGCCACCCTCCCCAACGTTGGCTATAGCGCTTTGATCTGCACTTTACGGAATTTGACGGTGCCGGCGAAGGCTTGCAGCGCGATGGGGCCGCTGGGGAGCTTGGAATTCTGGACGTCGACGGTCTTGGTGCCGTTGAGGATCACGATCATGTGCGCACCCTGCGCCGTGATGTCGTAGGTATTCCACTTCCCTCCCGCTTTGAGGAAAACGGACGGCTTGGCGATATTGGTGATCGCGCCGGTGCCGTAAGTGGGATCGGGGCGCTGGTCGAAGATGTTGACTTCGTAACAATTGTCGGCGGTGACTTTTTGCGGGTCCCCGCAACGAATGAAAACGCCGCTATTGGCATCATTGCTCACCCAGAATTCGGCGCGAACCTCGAAATCGGTGTAAGAGCCCTTGGAGACCAGATAACCCATGCCTTTATCCGCCACCGCGGCGCCATCCATCAAGCGCCAATTGGCGTCGCCGGTGGGGTTCCAGTTGGCCATGCTCTTGCCATCGAAAAGCGTGACCCATTTGCCTTTGGCCGGGGCTTTGGCCTGGTCTTTTGCCTGGGCGCGCAGATTGGACGAGGACGGCAGGGGCGCGAGGGCGATAACGAGCAGCGATAGCAGCAGCGGCGCCGCCGCGAAGTGGATGATGCGATCTTCGATATTGCTTTTCGTTTGGCGCTTCATTTCAGGCCTCCAGCGTCACGGGATTTGCAGAGTAGTCGCGCAAAAGATCGGCGCATTTTTATACCACACGTGGGCTACAGGCGGCAGCAATTGAGATGCGCCGGGACAAGCCGCTACAAATTGGCGGGCGGTGACCTTTTCGGCGCTTGAGTCGCGGTGCGCCTCCACCGTTCGCGCCGGGCACGCGAAAATAGCGATGCGAGCTTCATTGGTGGCACGGAGGACGCGAATGGCCCAATACACTTTTCAACTGCGAGGCTGGCAGGCGGTGGCGGCAATCGTGTTGCTGGCCGGGATAACCGGCGTGCAGATCTACTTGCGAGTGCGTCCAGTGGACGACGCGATGCGGGATGCCGTGCGCGCGGAATTGCTGAAGGAGTACTCCGGGAGAGGTCCGAAGGACGTGACGCGCTTTCTGGCCGAGGCCCGCGCAGGCGAGCCGGTCGAGCCTGTGCCGCCGATGGTGCAAAGAGACGTGGAGTTTACGTCGATGGCGGCGCGAGGCAGGATGGGCGGAGCGGCGATCATGGTGCGCGCGGACGTCACCGTGGACGGAGGCCCGCCGCCGGACGGCCGCGCGGTTCGCTATTTTCGGGTGATGCGAAAATTCGAAGGCGACGGCTGGCTGGTGGCCGGCGAAAGCGATGCCTACCGCTATTATTCGGAATTGGTGCCCTGAGAGTCAGGCCGCGGCGCCGGCTTTTTCTTGGGCGTGTTCCAGATGTAAAGGAACTCGGCGTCGCTAGCGGTGGCCACGGCATGGCCGTTTTTCCGGGTGGCGCGGTTGAGGGCGGAACGCACCTTGGCCTTCCCTTCCGCCAGTCCGCTCAAGGGCACCTTGAGAGCGGCCCCCTCGTCGAGCCGGTCCAGGTCCCTCAGGATGATGGTAACGACTTCCTTGTGTTTTCCATGGCGGCCCTGGGGCACGTCGATTTGCGCCATGGTCTTGAAATGCATGGGCGCGTTTTTGACGGAGCCGTTTTTGGCCTTGCGCGTATTCATGGGAACTTTCCTCCGCTAACGAACACATAAACTAAAGTAAATTAACTTGTCTTAACTTACTTTAACTTACCTACCCTAACCTAACGTAACCGAATCGTATCAGAGCGTAGCGATTCGTGCAAGTAAAAAATAGCGGGGCAATTTGCGCCATTCATTTCCGTAAGCTGCGAGCATCGAGCCATACGGAGCGGGCTACGCGTTTAAACGCCGCTCATCGACGTAGTAAATGCAAGGAAGAACGCCTAAGAATTTCAAAAGGAGTTCACCCGTATCCATTTACGCCTGCTACGGTGGGTGCATCGACGTCGACGCGGACGGCGAGGAGGGTTTCGATGACGAAACTGAAGACGCATTTTCCCCAGGTGCCCGTGGAGATCGCCAAGAAAGCCGCCAAGGCGGAATCGAACGGACATGCAAACTCGCCGCTCAAGCGGCCGAAGAAAAATTCGAATGGCGATGCACTGGCCGTTGATAAGCCGGAGGTCGAGGAAGTTGTCTGAGCGCCGCCGGATGGTCAGGTCGGAGGGGATCGCAGGAGTCGAAGGTTAGGGCAGGGGCAACACCCTTCCTCGGCTCACCAGGTCTGAGCCGAGGAAGGGCGATTCTGAAATTCGTGGAGGACTGGACTAGATGGAAGACCAAACAAACTATGCCTGGACAAAGTATGCCTGGCAGCGAACTGTTTTGGATGCTTTCCTGTCGCCCCCGCAGGAGACGCCCATCAAGGTGAGTATTGCGGAGCGAGCCATCCAGGACCGGCTGAAACAATTAAGCAGTATGGATCACCCCGAGAGGGCCGCTCTGGAGGATGCTCGGCGGATGCTGCAAGTTTTGAGCTGCGACACAAGTCTCAATGGGCGTAACGCAGTGCCGACGGACGAAAGAAAGACGGCCTGATTTCAGCAGCGGCAGCTATGGTTATGTTTTGTAATTGGCGCGATTTTTTCGGAACTGGCGCGAGCATAAAAAAAGGCTCCCAGTGACCTGGGAGCCCCGATGAGATCCAGTTACCAACCCCGATAGGAAAAAATCCCCGCTAGAGTTCCTTCACTTCGCCATCCAAGCACATACACTCCTCACCTGCTCATGGAGTGACGGCTTCCCTCAGAATGGCCGATTCAAAAGCGAAGCGCGAGAAGTGCCCGCGCGCCTAGACGGCGCCCGCGCGCTTAAACTGTGAACGAACTGCCGCAGCCGCAGGTGCTCTTGACGTTGGGATTATTGAATTTGAACCCGGCGCCCTCGAGCGACTCGATGTAATCGATCTGCACGCCGTCGAGATACATTTCGCTCATCTGGTCGACATACAGCTTGACGCCCTCGAATTCGTACACGTTGTCGGAGGGGTTCTCCTGATTATCGAAAGCCATGTGATAGCTGAATCCGGAGCAGCCTCCGCCAACCACGGCTACGCGCAGGGCCGCCGGCGCGGGATTCTGCTGGGCCATGATTTCCTTGACCTTACTGGCTGCCACTTCAGTCAGTTGAACCATTGAGTAGTTCCCTCCCCTTTTTAGGCCGCCGGCGTCGTGCGCCAGGCGGGCTGGGTTGATTATAGCAAAAGATACGGGTCGGCGCGCAGGCGACTACGAGGCCATTTTGCCGGACAAGCACTGGTTTGGCATTAGTCTGGCATCAACCTGGCACTAATCCGGCCATGAGCCCGGCTATTAGCCCGGCGTCAACCCGGCCGCTAGCCCGTTCAACCGATTAGATGGCCGTGGCGAAGAAGAGTCGCAAGCCACCGCAGGATGCCTTCGGCAAATGGCCTTCGCAGCTCGCTTTCGCAAATCGCGAAAATCGGCTGAGCCAATTCGTCACGATTTTACGCTTAGCCACTGTAGGGAAGCTCAGGGCAGTAGAAATGAGCACCCTGGTGCTAAGGAGGCTAAATGGGGCGCGCTACGTTATTCGCTGCGAATCAGAAAGAAGGCCAAGTCATGCTGGATAAAATCGTGCCGTCCGCGGAAAGTTCGCATTCGCTTGCCCAGACTCAAAGGGTCATACGATGCGATGCATGCGGCTCCGAACAAGCTGCCGTGTGCCTGGTGGAATTGCGATTCCTTTGTGTGGAGCACTTCGTTGCTTATTGTTATGAACGCCTGGCGGACTGTGAAAAGATCCTGAGCGAGAGCCAGCGTCTGGATTCCCGGCGAAGCTTTCTTCGAGAATGCGCGACAGAAGCCGCGAAGCTGCTGCTCATTGGACGAGGGCTGCAAAACATAGATCGCGCTCGTCTCTTTGACGTTGTGCTGTGGTCCAACGAGTTGTTTTACAGGCTGATGGCAAAATCGAAGACGAACGCGGGCGAGATGTTTCCAGCCGCGGATAATTCCGCATCGTTGTGTTAAATGCTATCGCTGGGGTGTTAATGCTGTCGTATTAATGCTGCCGCTTTGGTATTCATGCTGTCGCCCTGGCATTAAGGGCGTCGCGCTAGCCGTAAGCTTCACTTTCCCTGTGGTTTTCGGGTAGGCTCTAGCCACCCGAAGGGGGGAAGAATATGAGAAAAGCGATGCGAGTGGCGGCGATGGCCGCGGCGGTGGTGGGACTGGTGTACGGCGCGGGAGCGCATAGCGCGGCGCGCGCGCAAGTGCTGGCCGCACGGGCGCAGGTGCTGGCCGCACGGGCGCAGGAAAGCAAGGGCGAAGTGACGCTGATCGCGCCGGGCGGAGCCCGCGCGGCGGTCGAGCAGCTGATCCCCGGATTCGAGAAGAAAACGGGATACAAGGTGAAAGCGACCTTCGGATCGGGCGGAGGCACGCACAAGCAGGTGGTGCAGGGCGCCCCGTTTGACGTGCCGATCGTGCAGCCGCCGTATCAGGACGTGATCGATTCGGGCAACGTGGTCAAGTCCAGCGAGAAGGCGCTGGCCACCGTGGCCGTGGGCGTTGCGGTGAAACAGGGCGCGCCCAAGCCGGATATTTCATCGCCGGAGGCGGTGAAGAAGATGTTCGCCTCGGCGAAGTCCATCAGTTATCCGGACGCCGCGGGAGGCGCGGCGGCGGGAGTGACCGTGGACGATATGTTCAAGAAGATGGGCATCGCGGACCAGGTGCAATCGAAGGTCAAGCGCGCGCAGGGCGGCGCGGGCGCGATGCAGATGGTGGCCAAGGGCGATGCGGAGATCGGCATGACGTTCCTCAGCGAGATGGAGGAGCCGGGCATCGACGTGGTCGGGCCGCTGCCGCGTTCGGTGGCCACGCCGACTTCGCTGGTGGGATTTGTGTCCGCGCACGCCAAGGATCCCGCGGCGGCCAAGGCGCTGCTCGATTATCTGACGTCGCCGGAGGCGGCGGCGGTGTACAAGGCGCAGCACATGCGGCCGGGGAAGTAAGCTTGCGCGAGGGCTCCGCTAGCTGCGGCTACCAGCCGGTAGCGAAAAGGCGTTGCGCGGCGCGCAGGCCGCAGTGCTGGTATTTGTCGTAGGCTACCGCGGCGCGCTGGCGAACGCTTTCGTCGTCCTCGTGAGCAATCCAGCCGTCGAGGGCAGCCTGCAGCGTGTAAGCTTCCGGCGCCATCAATCCGGTGGTCCAAAGCAGAGGTTTTGCGCCGGCGGATCGCAAGTAAGAGGAAAAATAAGGTTTGCTGGCGCAGGCCAGGATAATGGCCGCGCGCGGCTTAGTTACCGTTTCCGCTCCCGCGGCAAGCGGCCCAATTCGAAAATCCATGAATGCGTCGTGTCCCACATAAGCTACGAGATCGGCGCCGCCATTGGTGGCGACCGTCACTTTGGCTCCATGATCGTCTAATGACAGTATTTGCGGGCTCAGGCCGGATGCGGCGGAAAGAAAATCGGTCACGGCTTCGCGAATCTGGCTGCACCGATACGCGTCCGCGATCAGGTAAACGTCATCTCCTCGATATTTGAATACGCAACGCTCCAGAATGCCTGGCTTGGGACCGCGGCCCGCAGAGAGAAGCTGCCAGTCGCTGCTCGCGCGGAAATACGACTTCACGCCAAAAGCGGCGCCCCAATAGAGATTAGTGAACGGAGCGTCGCCGTCGCCAAGCTTTGCCGGAACGGGAACGATGCCTTGATATTGATTGTCCGCAAGGGCGACGAAAACGTGGACGACTCGTGCCGGCGATTGCGCGAACGCAGAACAGGCTGAGAAGAAGCCGAGCGCCAGGAGCAACGACCTGCATTGCAGTGTGACGACGCGCATATGTTCACCGTGAAAAAGAAGCGTGCCCTAGGCAGATCTTGACAGGGCTTTTCGCCGGACTTCCCTACCGAGTTAGACACCGTTAGATATTGTCGTGTTCCCTTTACTTAGGAATTTGTGTCCTCCGACGCAACGGGGCACTTCCCCGTGGACAGCAGACCCGCAAAAGTATTTGGCGCCGAGCGAGTGGCACGGAACAAACCGGAGGGCGGCGGTGTCTACAACAGCAGACAAAAGATTGCTGGCCACGCGAGGAGGCGACGATGAACTGGAATCTATTCGGTATGTGGCATTCCATGAGCGCGACCGCACAAGGCGTGGTGATCGTGCTGCTGGCCATGTCGGTAACTTCCGTGGCCATTACCCTGGATCGAGCCCTGCGCTACGGCTCGGCGCGGCGAGCGTCGCGCAGGTTTGTGCGGCAGGTGGCGGAATCGCTGGCGGAAGGAAAGTGTGGCCGAAGCGATCTCCGTGGCCAAGCGCAACAAGGAAAGCCACATCGCCAAAGTCGTGGCGGCGGGGCTGGCGGATTTCGAGGCCGCGCCGAGGACGGCTTCGGATACGCAGCGCATCGAGGTGGCCAAGCGAGGCCTGGCACGTTCGGCGATCACCACGCACGCGGAGATCAAACGCGGGCTGGGAGGGCTGGCCACGATTGGCTCGACTGCGCCGTTCGTGGGGCTATTCGGCACCGTGGTGGGCATCATGAACGCGTTTCGCGGCACGATCTCGGCAAAAACCGGCCTTTCGGCTGTGGGCGGAGGCATTGCGGAGGCGCTGGTGACCACGGCGCTGGGACTGCTGGTCGCGGTGCCTGCGGTGTGGTGCTACAACTACTTCACCAGCAAAGTGGAAGGCTTCGACATCGAGATGGAGAATTCGTCCATGGAGGTGGTGAATTATCTGCTGATTCGGCTGGAACAGCGGAAGCAAGCCTAACGAGCGGTGCCACACGAGCGCGCGATGTGCATTGACATCGCGGCGCGCGTCAGCAAAAATGGATAGCGAAGAGAAGAGGAAAAAGCAGATCCTCGTCGCCCCGCCAATGGCGCAAACGCGCGCGTTGGCGACAACCCGGAAGACAACGACGGGGAAACTGCCATAAAGGAGGAAAGTGGCCTACACAGCACCGAGCATCGAAGAATACGTCGCAGGCGAAGTCGTCAAATACGCGCCGAAGTCCGAAGGCACGACCAACAAGCGCAAGCGCAAGCCGCACATCCTGGCCGTGATCAACGAAAACTGCACGGGCTGCTCGGGCTCGCCCGCCTGCGTGGAGTATTGCCCGGTGGAAGACTGCATGTACTGGAGTCCCGATCCCGATCACGCGCCCTTTGGCCGGATCATCGTGGATCCGCTGCTGTGTATCGGCTGCAAGCTTTGCACCAGCAAAGGTCCCGACGGGGCCTTCCTCGAGGGCTGTCCCTGGGACGCCATCGATATGATTCCGCTGGCGGAGTTCGAGGGGAACGAAGGAGCGCTGCCGTACTAGATCAGTTCACAGTTGACAGTTAAGAGTTAAAAGGAAAACCTCGGGAGCCTACTAGTTACAGTCGAGAGTTAAGAGTTGAAAGTTAAGAGTTAAAGGAACCGCAGGAATTTCCCGCCGGATCCGCGTTGCCGGGTGTTATCAGGCCTGACAACGTCGTCAAAAATGTGTAACAAATCGGCCTCTTGCTGCGTCTAAGATAGTGGCTGGTCGCAGATGCGGCTTGCTCCGCGAAGGGCCTTCTCGAGGCCCGTTGCGGCAGATGAGTTCGCGGCAAGTTCACGGGAAGCGTCAGGGCAATCCGGGCATGAGCGGCAAACGCGCATACCGGAAGCCCCATCAAAGTCCGGATTCTTAGGCACGGCTTCGCCGTGCAGGCCCTAATCCTAAATATATCTAGGGCACTTATCACCGGGCCGGGCGATTGCGTCCGCGTGCGCTTGCCGGCAGCGTTGCGACCGGCAAGGAACCTGGAGTTCCCCAAAAGGAGAGAAACACAAAATGAGGAAAGTCGCATTTCGAATCGGTCTGGCTCTGGTGGCGTTGGCACTGACTTTGCCGGTAATGGCGAAGTCGGATAAGCCGGCCACGGACGCCAAGCCCAAGAACGCCACGCTCACGCTGGACGCGCCGGTGAAGTTCGGGAGCACCATGGTAAAGGCCGGCTCGTACAAGATCGTGATCGACAACGAGAAAGCCACCCTCGAGAACGGCAACAAGCCTGTCGCCAGCGTCGCCGGACATTGGCAAGAGGGCAAACAAAAGGCCGAGTCCACGGGTTTTGAGACCACAAACGGGCAGGTGGACGAAATCTTCCTGCACGGCGACAGCAGCGTATTTGTGGTGAGCGGCAGCGAATTGAGCAAGAACTAACAGCAGCAACAAACGCGATGTACCGGGGGAGGCGAAGTGATGCCTCCCCTTTTTATTTTTGAATTCGGAGACGTTGCGACAGACGGCGGCCTAAAAGCGCCAGGGCGCCCGCCCAATCGCACCAACACGCACAACAACGGCGCGCATCGGGGACGCACGATTGTCGGCGGGCGCATGTGTCGCCCTAGCGGGCTTTTCCATGTAAGAAATCACGCTTCCCAGCGTTTCCACGCTGGGCTACGTTGTGTCGTCCCTTCGGGACTGATTCGGAATTGCGTCAGCAGCCTAGCTCCGGCGAAAAGCAGATCCCTCGGCGCACGACTCTGAGCTAAAGACGACGCGAGGAGGAGCCGCCTGGACGCCTCGAGATCCATTCTGAGCGAACTCGGGCGGGATGGACGAGTCGCGCTGAAGAAGCGGGCCCTCGTGATGACCAGCGTCAGGTGCGCGCGCGCGCGCGCGGCGGGACGACCTGAGCTACAAAGCGAGACAGCGCGCGATCAGTGGGGCTGGCGGGAGCGGATGGCGTTGGCGGTGAGTTCGGCCTGCTGGCGCACGGTCGCGGGAACGTCGCCGGCGCCGCGAGCGAATTCCTCGACGGCGGGCAAATCCTGAGCTTCGCCGATGAGGTAAAGCGCGCGGAGCGATTCCCAGATTTCGTCGGTGCTGGGATTAACCGATAGCACGGGCTGGCTCGCGGCGACCGCGGTTTTATCGGCGACGAGCCAGCGATCGATGGCGCCGGGGATTTGCGAGCGCAACTCGGTGCGCGAGCGGCCGTCCGCGTCGATTCGGCCGACGAGCGTGCCGGCATTGATGACGTCGCCCGGCTTGAGGCGCTCGTCCAACGCGCCGGCCACGGGCGCGGCGATCGCGGAAGGCTTCAGCATGGAGCGAATTTCGGCGCGGCCGGCGGCGTCGCCGAATCGCACCAGCGCCAGCGCGGCATTGCGGCGGACCATGGGATTGGGGTCCTGCAACAGGCGCAGCAATTCCTGGTGGAAATCGGCGACGGAATTATCCTGGCCCATGACCCAGGCGGCGGTGAGGCGCAATTCGTCCTGGCCGGTCTGGGCGATCTGCACGACCTGCGGATAAAACTGGCGCGCGGAATCGCGCATGAGGGCGTCGCGCGCGAGAATGCGGCCGGCAAGCTGTGCGAGACCGTGCTGGATTTCGCGGGGATGCTCGCGGTCGGCCAGCGATTTCTGGAGTTGCGCGTCGTTCAGCGGCTTGCCGAACCAGGTGGCCTGCCAAAACAGAAACGGCATGAGCACAAACAGGAACGTGAGCGCCAGGATGATGAAGAGCCAGCGGCGTTTGAGGCCGGGTTTGGCGGGCGCGGTAGTGGGAGAATCGGGCAAAAGATGTGCCGCCCTGGCGGGCTTTTCCGTGTAAGAAATCACGCTGATTTTTTATGCGCCAAAAGCGCCGTGCCCTTTTTCTGAGAACCCCGCGAAACGTCGTTTCGCGGAAGGCACGGCCTTTTGGCGCCCGACAACCTGTTTCGGGTGAACCGCGAAGTCCAGCGTGGCGATGAGCTGGTGAGGAAGCGAGCCTACTTCCCTTCTCCGGGGCGCACCGAGACGGGTTCTTGCGTTTGCGATTTCGCCGGAGCGGCGCGTACTGCCGGCGGTTTGGGCGCGGGCGCCGGGGCGGACTCTGCCTTGTGTCGCTGCGGAATCCAGCCCTGGTCTTTGGCAATCACGAACAGCATGATCAGGAATAACAGACCCATCAGGAGGCTGCAGAGAATGAGCAGCAGCCCATCGAGATCCAAGCCGAGCCGCGTAATGAAATCGGAAACGAGACCGAGCGCGGAAAGCACCACGACCAGCAAACAGATTCCCACCAAACCCAAGACGCCGTGTGTTTTCGTCATCGTTAAGTCTGCCCGACTCCTTTAACGAGTAAATTTATCGTAGATCATGAGGCCGAGCAACAGCGGGAGATGCACGACTGTCGCATGCATCAGCCATTTGGCGCGGACGTTGGTCTTGCTGGCCGCGGCCCACAAGCATACCTTCACCAGCAGCAGCCCCAAAACCAGCGCCGAAAAATAATAGGTGACGCCGGCAAGGCCCGTGACCGAAGCCAGCAGGCTCACCGGAATAAGGGCAATGGCGCAAAAGACAATCTGGCCGAAGGTCACGCGGCCATCGCGATCCACCACCGGAAGCATACGAATTCCCGCGCGCGCGTAGTCTTCGCGATAAATCCAGGAGATGGAATGGAAGTGGGGCACCTGCCAGAGAAATAAAATCGCAAAGAGGACATAGGCGCCGGCGCCGAGCGATCCGCGCGCGGCAGCCCAGCCGATCACCGGCGGCAACGCGCCCGGAACGGCGCCGATCAGCGTGGCGGCGGTGGTGCGCGTCTTCAGCGGAGTGTAGATTCCCAGATACATGACGCTGGTGAGCACGGCCAGGCCGGCGGCGAGCACATTGGTGGCCAGCAAAAGCTCGAGAGCGCCGGCCACGGCCAGGCCCGCGCCGAACCAAAGCGCTTCGGCCGGAGCGAGCGCGCCGCTCGGGAGCGGGCGCGAGGCGGTGCGGCGCATGCGCGCGTCCGAATCGCGTTCAATATATTGATTGAGAGCGGAAGTGCCGGCGGCGACGAGCGTGGTGCCCATCACGGTCTGCGCCAGGCGCAGCCAATCCAGCGGGCCGACGGCGCCAAGGACGTAGCCCGCAAGCGTGGTGAGCACGACCAGGAAGGAGACGTCGGGCTTGGTGAGCGCGAGATAGGACAGCGAGCGCGAGGGCACGGCGACGGGTATGGCGCGAGTGTTCATTGATTAATCCGCGGCGCTCGGACGCGGCTCGGCGGGCCGACTTTTTTAACGCGCAAAAGCTCCATCTCACCGTGGACTTTTGCGCGGAAGCCTCAACTTCTCCTGCCGGGCGCACCAAACGGAAACAGACCAGCGTGACCAAAACCGTGCTCACCAGAACCAGCGCGCCGGTGACCACGTGGGTCACCGTAAGCGCGACCATTACCGGAATGGGCTGCGGAAACGAAGCCGCGTACACCCGCGACCACCAGGCCGCCGCGCCCAGCAGCAGTTGCAAGCCGATCAGGATATGCAGGCCGCGCGCGGCAAACCGCAATTCAGCAACGCCGGGAAAACGGCGCTTGAGCGCTCCGGCCAGCCAGAAGATCAGGCCGGTGACCACGACGGCTCCGGCGAGGTGCGGAACGATTCCGAAAGCTTTGTGGCGAAAGGCGGCGCCCAAAATCAATTGCACAAAGACGGCGCACACGGCGGCGATAGAGAGCGCGTGAATCGAAGGAGTGCGGAAGTCGCGAAGCCAGGGCAGGGGTTCGCGTTCCCACCAGGCGCTGGTAAACAGCGCGATGCTCACCACGGTGGCAAAGAAGATTTGCGCCAGCGTGGCGTGAGCGGAGCTCACGGCCGGCGGAAGGAAAAACAGCACGGTGAGGCCGCCCAGCAATCCCTGCGCGATGATGGCGCCCAGCGCGGCCACGCCGAGCCAGCGCAGCCATTTGTTTATTGTTGGTGCCCGGGCCCGCCGGGCCCGGCGAACTCGACGAGACGCGCCACAACCACACCGCCAGCACGATGCTGAGCATGCCCACGAACGAGGCGATCATGCGGTGGCCGTGCTCGTAAAAAATTCCGCCCACCATGGGCGGAGTGAGCGAGCCGTAAGAGAGCGGCCAGTCGGGAACCGACAGGCCGGCATCGTTGGAGGTGACCAGCGCCCCGGCGACCAGCAGGCCAAACGTGCAGACGGCGGTGAAGACGGCGAAGCGGTGAACGTTTTGAAGGGGCCGATTTGGGCGCGGCGTGGTCATGACGTTCTTACCGACGAAGCTTGAGTCATGCGCAAAAGCCTCAGGTCTCCCGCCGGCAATACGTTCAAGCGCTTCACGCGTTGGGCATCGGCGGGACACCTGAGCTACAAAAACAGGGAAAGCCCCAGGGCCCCGCGAACCTTCTTCCAAATGCGTGCGCTTTCGCGCCGGGCGCGGGCGCCCTGGGCTACAAAACTTCTTAAGGCCGAAAAAGCGCCGTGATGGCTTTGTTGACGCGCGAAAGCTCCTGATGTCCATGACTTTCGCGCGAAGCGCCTTTTTCGGCACGACAACACCAGACATTCACGGCAGACCCGAACGCAGACACTAGTCGGATCCGGCGGAAGCGGCCTTGAACGTAAGGGTGACGGTTTTCGATTCGCTCGGGCCGACGGTGACCATCTGGTCCTGCGAGCCGAGGGATTCGTGCCAGGCCGTTACGGTGTAGGTCCCGGGAGGCACATTCTTGATGGTGAACGAGCCGTCTTTGCCGGTGATCTGATAGTAAGGATTATTGAACACGGCGATGTAGGCCTTCATCCAGGGATGGACGTTGCACTTCACCGGGATGGAGACCTCGGGGCGCGCGAAGCTCTGCATGATCGGCGCCGATCCCGGCGGCTGCGATTCGTTCCATTCGCGATTGTCTTTGGGGACGGGATGGATATTGTGCGTGGTCATATCGGAGTTGACCACCGAAAGAGGCTCGCCGGTCTGCAACGCCAGCACGTGAGGATGATACTGGCAGCCCTTCTGGTCGATCATTACCGGCTCGCTGGCCGGAGTAAACGAATATTGGCTGAAGTCGCCCTTGAGATAGACGACCACGTTTTGCAGCGTGCCGCCATCGCCAGGGACGACGTCTTCGGTCTGCGCCGGGCTGCCGGTATGCTGCTTGGCGCAATTGGGCTCGGCGGCCATATTGATGGTCCGGGGCTTGGGCGCCGTGCCGTCGAGCTTGATGCTTCCGGTCACGGTGCCGGCAGTAGCTGCATCCACCGGCTTGCCGCCGGTATTCCCGGCGGGGGCGCCGGTTTCGGCTGGCTGACTTCCCTTGCCTCCACAACTGATCATCACCACGGCCAGTGTGACGGCCCCGGCGAAGTACCAAAGCGTCCGGGAAGATCCGGGACGCAAACTGCGCGATTTATTCATGACGTTATGACTTCCTCCTATCAAGAAATTCGAGGGCCCGTCAGGGGCTGAGCCCCTGTTTTGATCATTTCTTATTGTCAGGCCTAAAGGCCTGAGCTACAACGCAAGATTCGCGGCGCAAGGTCCCCACCCTTCGCGCGTTTATAGAGCGGCCAAGCACGCTGATGCGAAGAGGCGCGAAGGATGAGGCACCCGCAAAACCGTAATTCCTATTCCGACGCGGTGCCATTGAAGCCGAGGAGGATTTTCGCCGCTCGACGACTCCTCAGAATGACACGAGACTGCTGACAATTCGACGGACATGGTTAATTGCTGCGGGCGGTGGTGGCCGGAGTGCGGCCCAGCAGTTGCCGCTGCTCTTCCGGCGTCAAGGTGAACATATAGCGCACCAGCAAATCCGCGTGATCGCCGGAATAGTTGCGCATGTTTTCGGGAATGGGGCCGGAGAAGACCCAGTGGTCATTGTCGCGCTTGAAGAGTCCCGAAGGCATGGCCGTTCCGGGAATGATCAACTGCGGATTGGTGATCCAGCGCCCGGTCCAAGCCGGACGGAGGCGGTCTCGGGCCAGCAGGAAATTGGGCGCGGTAGCGTTTTTGTCGTGCGCCGGGTCTCCGGTGGCGTGGCACTTCAGGCAAGGCGCGGCGGTGCTGGTAAAGAGCGCGCGAGCCATACTCTCCTCGGTTGCGGTGAGCGGCTCGACCTTTTGCGGAATGAAGGGCTCGGCCTGATGCGAGAGCGCTTCGAAGAAAAGCACCAGCGAGCGGATTTCGTCGTCGGAGAAGGAGAACGTGGGCATGCGGACTTGCAGGTAGCTGCGCACGCCGTCGCGATTCAAATCCGTGGTGCTGAGCGCCGGATTGGCCAGGAAACCCTTGAGCCAGTCGGGATTGACGCGGGCGCCTTCGCTGGTGAGCACGGGAGGCAGATTGATCTTGTCTTCGCCCTGATACATGGGCAGGCCCATGAGCACGGATTTCTGGCCGATATCGATCTGATGGCAGCCCATGCAGTTGTACTTGGTGACGATCCACCAGCCCTTCTGGATATTGGCGCGATCGTCGGAAGGCCTGTACATGTAATCGGCGGGCAGCGAAGGATCGGTGCTGCCCAGCAGCATGGTGGTGATGGCGTCGATATCGGTGTTATTGACGTTGGGCTTGGGCATGCGCAGCCGGTCCAGCGGATTCGGCTTGTACTTGCCCGTGTCGTAGACCGCCGGGTTGGTCAGCTTGTGTTCGAAGAATCCTTTCAGGTCATACCATTGGCCGCGCGGCGTCTTTTTGCCGTCCGGCTCGATGCCGCGCTTGGCGTCTTCGGTGAACAAAGCGAAATCGAGACGCTCGATGGGCTTGCTGCCCTCGTTGGTGAGTTCGGTGCCGACGCGGCCCTCGTCTTCGAGGCCGGAGATTTCGTGGCATCCCGCGCAGCCATAGAACTGCACGAGCGCCTTGCCCTTGGCCTTGAGATTGGGATCATCCATGAAGTCGGCCGCCGGGAATTGCGCGTCGGGATGCTTCAAGGTGATCAAGTAGCTGGCGATGTCGCGCGACTCCTCGATGCTCAGCCGCAAGCTGGGCATGACGGTGGGCTGCTGTACGACGAGTTCGTGGCCGTCGTTGGGGCTGCGCGAGTGCGCGAGATCGAAAACAAAGGGCATGCCGTGCTTGGAGTAGTCTTCGGGGCCGAGATCGCGCTTTTCGAACGGGCTGTAGGGCCGCGTGCGTTCGCGCGGGTTTTGCACCCAGCGGACCAGGTAATCGTAAGTGTCTTTTTCGCCCACGCGGCTGAGATTCGCGGCAAACGTGCCGCCGATCATGCTGCCGCCTTCGCCCACCGAATGGCAGCCCAGGCAGCCGCGCGATTCGAGAAGCTCTTTGCCGTGCATGGCGTTGCCGGGAGTCTGCTTGGGCAGCGCCGGGCCGGTAAGCGCGGATTGCCAGATGAACGCGGCGATCGATTGCACTTCCTCGGTCTGCAGGCGGAACTGCGGCATCTTGGTGGTGGGCCGCCACTCATGGGTGTGTTCGAGCCAGTAAGGGATCCACTCCTTGTGGATCTTCATGCGCACTTCTTTGAGGTCGGGCCCGACCTTCTTGATTTCCTGGAGCAGGTCGTGGGATTTCCCCTCGAGCTGCTCTTCCTGCGAATCCATATTGGCGACGGTGACGGTCAGGTTCTGCGCTTGCTGATAGAAATTGTTGGCGACGGCGTTGTCGGTGGCCGTATCGCCGAGCTTATTGAGGCGCGGAATTTCGTCCTGATCGGCCTTGCGGCTGCTTTCGAGCAGGGAAATCTGCTGGCGGGTGGCCGTGAGCAGGTCATCCTGATTATCGAATCCCTGGAATTTGTGACAGCCGATGCAGCCCTTCTGGCGGAAGAGTTGCTTTCCGATGTTGAGCACGTCGGCATGTTCGGTGATGGCGTCCGCGGCATGGCACTGCTGGCATCCGGCATCGTAATTGGCCGGGTAATACATGGGCCAGAGCCAGTGTTCATAGCGGCCGTGCGCGCGTTCGACGGTATCGAGTGCGCGGCCATTGCCGCCATGGCAAGGCGAGCAGCCGAACTTTTCGAGCGGATGAAACTTCAGCAGATCGGGATCGGGATGGCTGGTGAAGGGCGCGTCATTATCCTTGGGCACGCCGAGATCGGCTTTGGTGAGCGTCATCACGGGGGGAACGAGCAGCGGATCGGTGGCCACGTGGCAGGATTGGCAGCGATCCACCAAGCCCACACCGCCCACGTAATTGATCTGCGTGCCGGGCGGGTTGACGTTGATCTGCCGCAGCTTGACGTCCAAGCCCTGGGCGCTGTGCTGCAAGCCTTCCATATCCGCGGAGCCCAGGCCCGGGAGCCGTTCTTTGACGAAGGCGTCGAGGGTGGTCTGCGCGTCTTTGGCGGATTTATCCTGATCGCCGCGCTTGCCCACCAGCGTGGCCTTTTCGCTCATGATGCCGGTGAACGTATTGTTCAGATCGTCGTAATTGAATTTGCGCGGCGCGGTGCCATTGGCGGTGGGCCAATTGAGCTCATAGGTAAAGGCTCTGGCCTCGTTCAACTCTTTCAGCTTGGAAGCTTTGGCGCTCTTGTCGCTTTCGGGAATCTGTTCGAGCTGATAGGTCAAGGCGCCGACCTTGCCGCGCGCGTCCTGGAAATCGGGAGTCAAAATAGCGCGCTGGCGATCGAGCAAGTCAATCTGATCGGTGATCTGCCGATCGGCGGGAAGCACCGTGCGGGCGGCGTTGTCCGCGGCGGCTTTCAGCTTCTGGTAATCGGGGGTGGCGTAAAGGGCCTGTTCGGCCTTGCGCCGCTGGTCGATCTGTTTCTGAAGATAGCCGGCGTAAAGAGTGCGGAAACGATTCTGGTAATCACGCCAGGGGCGCAGGCCGAAAAATTCGGTGTAGAGAGACCACGCCACAGTGAGCAGCAGCAAAAAAGCAGAGATCAGGATCAGGCCGCTCAAGGGCCTGCTGACGATGGGATCGTCTTGCTGCGGGGGAAGATCAGGCAACGCGTTCCTCCTGAGACTTTTTTACGCGCCAAAAGCCGCTTGCACTTTGTGAACGCGCGAAAGCTCCTGATGTCCATGACTTTCGCGCGAAGAACGCACTTTTGGCGCCCGACAACCCCATTACCGCGGGACCAATTCGCAACGGGGCCGGGGCGAAAAGCAGATTTCTCGTCGTCCGCCCAAGGCGGACTCCTCGGAATGACAGCATTGGCTTGCGCGCGGCAGCAAAATTCCCCAGGGCCCCGCCAAACTGCGGCGGGCGCCCTGGGCTACAGGTTCGAGCTCCCTTGAAAACCAAGGGGGTGGGGCACCCGCAAAACCATCGCTGTTACGACGGTCAGATGCTGAACCATGGAGTCACCCAGATGTATTTGACCCGGAAAACCAGGCGCAGCAGGATTTTCACCGGCAGGGCCAGCATCAGCACCAGAAGCAGGTCGGTGGTGACGATCTGCAGCAGGGTCATGCGGCGGAAAATACGCTGCGAAAAACTGGTGGAGTTCATCACCAGATAAACAAGGTAGCTCCCCAGGATGAAATAGATGGCGATGGGGAAAAATCCGAAAATGATGCGCGCGAGAATCGGCGAGTAGGCGCGGTTCGCCGCGGGCAACAAGTGGGCGAGCCACGCGCCATTGATGCCGAAGATCGCGTCCAGATTGCGGTTTACTGCATACTCGACGCGGGCCGCATCCCACGTCGAGCCCGGCCAGAACCACATCCATCCGGGACCGCGGATGAAAGTCCCGATGGAGATCATGGCCACCCACAAACCGATGAAGCCGATGCAGAAAGTCCAGATGGCGAATTTTCGTTGCTTATAGGTGT